>NZ_JARUXP010000072.1:0-350 GCF_031451315.1 Caballeronia sp. LZ032 | reverse complement strand
CGGTCGTGTTGACGACGTTCACCTGATCCTTCGCGGCGAGCACCACGTCGCTTGCGCTGATGTTCGAGCCGGCGATGTTCAGGTTTCCCTCGGTCGCCACGAACGCCGCCGAGCCTCCTGCGTTCACCGACGAACCGCGATGTATCGTCTGCGTCTCGCTCGAATCGCTGCGGCTGCTGCTCGACCCGACGCTCAATTGAACGGCAATGCTCGGGTTCCGCATCAGCGCGCCACGGCTCGCGCCGGCAACGCCCATCGCCGCATTCCCCGCGGCCGCGATCGCGTGCAGCGTCGCCGCTCGATCGTTGCCCGTGCTCGCCGATTGACTCGCGGCGCGGCTCTGCGTGTAG
>NZ_JARUXP010000071.1:0-376 GCF_031451315.1 Caballeronia sp. LZ032 | reverse complement strand
AGAAGAGCAGACCGGTAGCGAAAGCGCTCATGGTCACACCACGATTCGCGCCTTCGCGCCGGGCTATCTGTTCACGTTGACAGGTTGTCCACGAACGGCTGACAACCGCGAGTATCTGATCGTCGGCGCAAGTTATCAGTTTCAAAGCGGCGGCGATGCCAGCGGCAGCAGCACGGCGCGTTACGACACGGAGTTTCTCGCGCAGCCGACTTCACTGCCCTGGCGCGCGCCTTCCATCACGCCTTTGCCGAAAGCGACAGGACCGCAGACTGCGGTAGTCGTTGGCCCGGCAGGCGAGACCATCTGGACCGACCAGCACGGCCGCGTGAAGCTGCAATTCCGCTGGGACCGCTACGGCAAGAGCGACGAGAACAGT
>NZ_JARUXP010000070.1:0-394 GCF_031451315.1 Caballeronia sp. LZ032 | reverse complement strand
CGCGCTTGCGGCGACCGGCAACGTCAACATTACGGCCGCGACCGAGACGCACGTCGAGAACACGCAGGAGCAGCACAGCCACAGCAATGCGGTCAGCGGGAAGGAGGTCACGAGTTCGCGCGCCAGCACGGCGACGCTTGCACAAGGCAGCATGGTTTCCGCGGATGCGGTGACGATCGCCAGCGGCCGCGACATCAACGTCCAAGGCAGTACGATCGTGGGCACCCATGACGTCGCGCTAAGCGCGGCGCATGACGTCAAGATCGGCACGTCGCAGGACACCATGACGTCGTCGAGCAGCTATCAGGAAAAGCGCTCCGGGCTCGGAACCAGCGGCCTGACCGTGACCTATGGCAGCAACAATCACGCGACGACCGATCAGGCTTCGAGCGTG
>NZ_JARUXP010000069.1:0-395 GCF_031451315.1 Caballeronia sp. LZ032 | reverse complement strand
CCCAGGCGTTTCTGTACCTTCTGCGGATCGAGGTCGAGCTGCCGCAGAAAGTAGTCGCTCGAAATGAAGCGCCGCTGGTTCGTAAGAGCCGGATTGGTCACGACGAGATACGTCGCGTCCGGCGCGCCCGTGCGACTGAACAGGCCGCCTGGCGGAATCGAGAGGTTCAGCAACACGCCTTGCGCCGTCGCGCCCGCGATTACGGGATCGATCACTCGCGAGCCGGATCGCGTGCCAAGGTCGCCGATCACGACGCCTGAACCCGCCTGAGCCGGAGCGAGTCCGATAGACGGCATGCCCGCGTTGGCCGCCGTGTTGTCGATGCTCACACCCGAGCCCGAGAACGTGCGGCCTGCGACAAAGCTCGATTCGTAGGCGGGCAGCGCGAAGTATCG
>NZ_JARUXP010000068.1:0-396 GCF_031451315.1 Caballeronia sp. LZ032 | reverse complement strand
AACGTGCCGTGGGGCGCGCCGCCCGATCCGAACGCCATCGGCGGCGCGTACGTTGAACCGCCGCACGGCGGCCAGTGGAACAGCGGCTATCAGTACACGACCTATACGGGCGTCGCGCTCGCCAACCTGATCGCGTCGATCCGCCCGCAGGCGCAGATCATCGCCGGCGGCAGTCTCGACACGTCGCATGTCGGCCTGTTGCAGAACTTCTGGAGCGCGGTCGCGGCGGCCGGCGACATCGCGGCGCCGGCAACGCTCGATCAGAACAGCTGGCGCGGACACAGCGCGCCCGTCGTGCAGGTGACGTACTCGGGCTATTACCACTACAACAACTACGACGACTCGGAACACAACTGGACGCTGCCGTTCGGCGATGCGCCGTTTGTCGGCGGTCGT
>NZ_JARUXP010000067.1:0-403 GCF_031451315.1 Caballeronia sp. LZ032 | reverse complement strand
CGCCTGCTCGACCTTCCGCGTTTCGCACCAATCGATCCCACCCGCAACACTGTAGTGCGTTTCCCAAACGATGTCACCGTCCGCGCTGCTTAACCTGACCGGCGCACCATTCGGATCATTCTGATAGAAGTAAATCCGCTTGCAAGCCCCATCATCCACCTGCATCGCCAAGGGCTCGAAGCCATCCTGCCGATACACATAAAACCGCGCTTCGCTCTCGATACGCGCCGTCCGCCGCACCTCGCCGGCCATCGCATCGCCGTCCCACAGGAACCACGTCCACGCCCCTTCATCGCGATGCCTCTGCCCCACCTCCGGCCTGACATCCGCCGCCTGCTTGCCAATACGCCGACCGAGCGCATCATATCGATACACCCATCGCTCATTAGCGGTGTTCTCGAAC
>NZ_JARUXP010000066.1:0-408 GCF_031451315.1 Caballeronia sp. LZ032 | reverse complement strand
CTCACCCGTGATGCCGTTGACCGGTTCGCCAAAGACCCATTGAGCGACGAGTCTGACGAAGTTGCCCCATCGTCCGTTGCCCACGCGATCCTGAATCGCCCTGGACACGTGGCAGGCACGCGACGGTTTGGACAGGCCATGGGAGAAGGCTGCACGCATCGCCATGCCCGCGAGCGCCGCGATACTGGGCACGGGCGGTCCACCGACGAGTACGGGGCGGGATGCCGGAATCGGCAGCATGATCGAGGTGGGCAGCGACATGCTTCCACGCCGCGTGTGCTCGCTGTTGTGCGACAACGAGAGCATCCCTGCGAACCAGCACGTCAACGCCGGCAGCACCGCATAGGCCATCGGATCGCCATTGGCCTGCACGGTCATGCTGCCGAGGAAGGCCTCGCCGTTACCCGC
>NZ_JARUXP010000065.1:0-409 GCF_031451315.1 Caballeronia sp. LZ032 | reverse complement strand
ACAGCCCGCGACGATCCCCGAAGCAGCGCGCAACTCGCGCCCCGTGGGACGGCCTCCCGCGTATTCGACGAAGCGCATCGACACGCCGTGGTGAATCGCGTCCGCTCGCCGCTCGATATGCCAGGCGTTGCCATTCAGGTCGGCCATCCGGGATAACGGCAGACTGAACGTCTGCCCGCGATCCACGGCAGGTACACGCGCGCGCCAGTCGTCCGGCAGTGCGAACGCGTATTCCAGACCGGCCCGCGTACGAATGCGCAGTTCGTCCTGTTCGATATACAGCGCATGACCATGCTGGCGGTCATGCGTTCGCGCGGGCCATCCGCTTTCGTGCGGCATCTGATCGAACGCGGTGGCGTGATCGGCAAACGTGACCGCCGCGCTGTATTGCACGAACTCATGCCCTTGA
>NZ_JARUXP010000064.1:0-409 GCF_031451315.1 Caballeronia sp. LZ032 | reverse complement strand
TCAAGGGCATGAGTTCGTGCAATACAGCGCGGCGGTCACGTTTGCCGATCACGCCACCGCGTTCGATCAGATGCCGCACGAAAGCGGATGGCCCGCGCGGACATATGACCGCCAGCATGGTCATGCGCTGTATATCGAACAGGACGAACTGCGCATTCGTACGCGGGCCGGTCTGGAATACGCGTTCGCACTGCCGGACCACTGGCGCGCGCGTGTACCTGCCGTGGATCGCGGGCAGACGCTGGGTTTGCCGTTATCCCGGATGGCCGACCTGAACGGCAACGCCTGGCATATCCAGCAGCGGACCGATGCGATTCACCACGGCGTGTCGATGCGCTTCGTCGAATACGCGGGAGGCCGTCCCACGGGGCGCGAGTTGCGCGCTGCTTCGGGGATCGTCGCGGGCTGT
>NZ_JARUXP010000063.1:0-410 GCF_031451315.1 Caballeronia sp. LZ032 | reverse complement strand
TCTGGGCACCACGATCATCTACGTGACGCACGATCAGGAAGAAGCGATGACGATGTCGGACCGCATCTGTTTGATGGATGCGGGCAAGATCGCGCAACTCGGTACGCCTGCTGATCTCTATTTCCGTCCGAAGAATGTGTTCGTGGCGGATTTCCTCGGTGAATCGAATCTGCTCGATGCACAGGTCACGTCGCGTGAAGGCGATCAGGTGCGCCTCGCGATGCAAGGCATCGACAAGGGCCGCGCGATGGTCTACGACACACAGGTGCAATCAGGCAAGCCGGTGAAGCTGATGCTGCGTCCGCAGAACCTGCGCGTGAACGGTCACAACGATTCAAGCGCGGAGACCATGTCCGCCAGGCTCACCGACATCATGGTGACCGGCGGCATGACCAAGCTGTACATGCAGC
>NZ_JARUXP010000062.1:0-410 GCF_031451315.1 Caballeronia sp. LZ032 | reverse complement strand
GCTGCATGTACAGCTTGGTCATGCCGCCGGTCACCATGATGTCGGTGAGCCTGGCGGACATGGTCTCCGCGCTTGAATCGTTGTGACCGTTCACGCGCAAATTCTGCGGACGCAGCATCAGCTTCACCGGCTTGCCTGATTGCACCTGTGCGTCGTAGACCATCGCGCGGCCCTTGTCGATGCCGTGCATCGCGAGACGCACCTGATCGCCTTCGCGCGACGTCACCTGTGCATCGAGCAGATTCGATTCACCGAGGAAATCCGCCACGAACACATTCTTCGGACGGAAGTACAGATCAGCAGGCGTACCCAGTTGCGCGATCTTGCCCGCATCCATCAAACAGATGCGGTCCGACATCGTCATCGCTTCTTCCTGATCGTGCGTCACGTAGATGATCGTGGTGCCCAGA
>NZ_JARUXP010000061.1:0-416 GCF_031451315.1 Caballeronia sp. LZ032 | reverse complement strand
TGCGCGTCGCGCCCGTCGCGCTGACCTGGTGGATTGTATTGACAGCGGTATTGAGGAGAAGATTGCCGCCGACGTTCAGTGCCAGGCTCCCCGCGTTGACGGTGGCGGATGTCAGATCGACGTCGCCTTGCGTGGTGAGGGACATCAGACCGCCGCTGCGCAGCGCGCCGAAAGCGTTGTCGATCTGCTTGCCCTGAATCGAAAGCGTGTTGCCCGCCTGTATCGTGCCGCTGTTGCTGAACGTCTGTGCGTCCTTCAGATCGATATCGGTCGCGGCGATCAGCGGCCCGTTCGTGTTCTGCTGGCTTGCCTTCGCGAGGTACACGACGGGCACGAGCACGGACTGACCGTCGACGATGACCGTCTGCATGATGACGACGTTGCTCGTGAGCGCCGCGACCTGTTCCGGCGACAGA
>NZ_JARUXP010000060.1:0-444 GCF_031451315.1 Caballeronia sp. LZ032 | reverse complement strand
GTCGCGAGCGGCCCGAGCGTGCTCACGGTGCGCGTCGCGCCCGTCGCGCTGACCTGGTGGATTGTGTTGACGGCGGTATTGAGGAGAAGATTGCCGCCGACGTTCAGTGCCAGGCTGCCCGCGTTGACGGCGGCGGATGTCAGATCGATGTCGCCTTGCGTGGTGAGGGACATCAGGCCGCCGCTGCGCAGCGCGCCGAAAGCGTTGTCGATCTGCGTGCCCTGAATCGAAAGCGTGTTGCCCGCCTGTATCGTGCCGCTGTTGCTGAAGGTCTGTGCGTCCTTCAGGTCGACATCGGCCGCAGCGATGAGCGGCCCGTTCATGTTCTGCTGGCTTGCCTTCGCAAGGTACACGACGGGCACGAGCACGGACTGACCGTCGACGATGACCGTCTGCATGATGACGACGTTGCTCGTGAGCGCCGCGACCTGTTCCGGCGACAGA
>NZ_JARUXP010000059.1:0-445 GCF_031451315.1 Caballeronia sp. LZ032 | reverse complement strand
CCGCCGACTCCCTTTCTGCAAGAACATGAATCACGGTCTTTTCAAGCTGGTGTACAACCGTCTGCGGAACATGCACGTCGCTGTCGCCGATTTCGCATGCGCTCACGGTAGCGAACCGGCCGTGTGGGTCGCAGGCACGCGCAGCGCGCCGCCGCACCTCCTGTTGCGTCCGCTCGTTGCCGCCACCCTGCTGTGCTTCGGAGCGCTTGCTTCAGTTGCACCCACGTGTGCACAGATCGTCGCGGTCCCGGGCTCTGGTGCGCAGGTTCTACAGGCGCAGAATGGCGTCGCACAGGTGAATATCGCGAAGCCTTCGGGTGCGGGGGTGTCGCTCAATCATTACTCGCAATTCGACGTTCAGCGACAAGGCGCGATCCTCAATAACTCGCCCGCCATCACGCAGACGCAGCAGGCCGGATGGATCAACGGCAACGCCAACCTCGCG
>NZ_JARUXP010000058.1:0-462 GCF_031451315.1 Caballeronia sp. LZ032 | reverse complement strand
TCGCCCCTTGGCGTCCCATTTATAGGTGGCGGCTTCCTCGCCCGGCGATTGCCGTTCGATCAGCTTGCCGCGCGCGTCGTGCTTCAATCGCGTGGTGCGACCCAATGCATCCGTCAAAGCGGCGACATAGCCCAGTGCGTCATAGGCGAGTGTCGTGACCTGTTGCGCGGCGTTGCGCACCTTTACGAGCTGGCCGCGGGTATCGTGGCCGAATGCGGTGACAAGGCCCGAGGGCGTGATCTGCTCAACGAGATTTCCGCGCGTGTCCCACGTTTGCTTCCACTGGCCGCCTTCCGGATCAGTAATGGCGATAGGCCGCAGATTGTCGTCGTACTCCGTGCGCGTCGCGCTGCGATCCGGCAGCGTGTGCGTCAGCAGATTGCCGCACAGATCGTATTCCCACGTGGTCCTGTTTCCTGCAGGGTCCACTGCTGCAACCGTGCGTCCCAGCCCGTCATAGCG
>NZ_JARUXP010000057.1:0-469 GCF_031451315.1 Caballeronia sp. LZ032 | reverse complement strand
CACCACGCGATTGAAGCACGACGCGCGCGGCAAGCTGATCGAACGGCAATCGCCGGGCGAGGAAGCCGCCACCTATAAATGGGACGCCAAGGGGCGACTTACGGCCTGCATGCTGCCGGGGTATCGCCTGGTGTACTGCGAATACGACGCCGAAGACAACCTCACGCAGTACACCGATGAAGCGGGCCACATCACGCGCTTCAGCTTCTTTGGACAGGGCCAGTTGGCGAGCCGCATCGACGCCAATGGCAGCGTCACGCACTATCGCTACAACACGGAAGAACAACTGGTTGGCGTGATCAATGCGCGGGGCGAAACGTGGCATCTGAAGCGCGATGCGGTGGGACGGCTGGTTGAGGAAATCGGCTATGACAAGCGCTCGCGCCGCTACGCCTACGATCCGGCGGGGCATCTGACGCAGAGTATCGATCCGTTGGGGCAGGTGCTGACGGTGACGTGCGATCCGTTG
>NZ_JARUXP010000056.1:0-478 GCF_031451315.1 Caballeronia sp. LZ032 | reverse complement strand
ATTGCCGCACAGATCGTATTCCCACGTGGTCCTGTTTCCTGCAGGGTCCACTGCTGCAACCGTGCGTCCCAGCCCGTCATAGCGATAACTGGACATGCCGCCCAACTGATCGATCAGCATGACCGGCAACCCGCGTTGATCGCATTGCAGGCGCATGAGTCCGCCCAGCGAATCGGTAATACGCGTTTCGCGATAGGTCAGGTCATAGTCGAAGCGATAGTCATGAAGACCACCATCGCCCCATGCGTGATCGACGCGCCACAGACCGTCGTCATGCCATTGATGCGAGTAATAGAACGACAAGCCGTTGCGATCCGTATGCCGCACCATGACGTGCTCGCCGGCATAGCCGAAATGGTAGGGTTTATCGAGCGCATCATGGACCGCGATCAGATCGCTGCGCGCATTCTGCTCATAGCGCACCAGCGGCCAGCGTTGGCCTTGTGCATCGTGCAATGTCACCCTGCCGATGCAGCCG
>NZ_JARUXP010000055.1:0-498 GCF_031451315.1 Caballeronia sp. LZ032 | reverse complement strand
GCGGTGATCGTCAGCTGACTGCCTGCGATCGCGCCAGTGCTGTTGTCGATGCCGCCTGCGCGCACCTGTGCCGCGCCCGTAGCCTGCATCGTGCCGCCTTGATTCTGCAAAGCGCCCCGAACATCGCCAGTCAATGCACCGCTCGACACGATCTTGCCATCGCGGTTCGAGAGCGACGCCGCGTTCAACTGGATATCTGCTGCGCTGAGCATGCCTTGATCGTTGACCAGCGCATTCGCGGCGCTCACGTTGAGGCCGCCGCCGGCCGTGACCGTCGCGCCCGACAGGATCGCATCGGCCGTGCGCGCCGCCAGTACAAGCGCGCCATGCGCAGACGTGGTGCTGCCGCCGAGATCGAGCGCGCTGCCGCTCAGGGCTGCATTGCCGCCGGCAACATTGCGGCCGGTCGCCGCCACGGCGCCTGATGCGCTCACGTCGAGGTCACCCGATTGCGCCAACGACCCATCACCGTTCACGCCGGCCGCAAGCGTGCCCGTC
>NZ_JARUXP010000054.1:0-500 GCF_031451315.1 Caballeronia sp. LZ032 | reverse complement strand
GTGCGCACGACCGACGACATCCTGCGCGCGAAGAAGGAAAACAAGACCGGCATCATCTTCGGCTTCCAGAACGCGTATGCGTTCGAGGACAACCTCGGCTATATCGAGGTGTTCAAGGAACTCGGCGTGAACGTCGTGCAGCTCTGCTACAACACGCAGAACCTGGTGGGCACCGGCTGTTATGAACCCGATGGCGGACTGTCGGGTTATGGCAAGGAAGTGATCCACGAGATGAATCGCGTCGGGATCATGGTGGATCTCTCGCACGTGGGCGCGAAGACGTCGTCGGATGCCATTGCGTGCTCGAAGAAGCCGGTCACGTATTCGCACTGCTGCCCCTCGGGCCTGAAGGATCATCCGCGCAACAAGACCGACGATCAGCTGCGCGAGATCGCGGATGCCAATGGCTTCGTCGGCGTGACGATGTTCTCGCCGTTCCTGAAGAAAGGCCCGGACGCAACCGTCGAGGATTATCTCGAAGCGATCGAATACACGATCGA
>NZ_JARUXP010000053.1:0-515 GCF_031451315.1 Caballeronia sp. LZ032 | reverse complement strand
GTCGTTGGCCCGGCAGGCGAGACCATCTGGACCGACCAGCACGGCCGCGTGAAGCTGCAATTCCGCTGGGACCGCTACGGCAAGAGCGACGAGAACAGTTCGTGCTGGGTACGCGTCTCGGATGCCTGGGCCGGTTCGAATTACGGTGGGATCTACATCCCGCGCATCGGTCAGGAAGTGGTGGTGGATTTCATGAACGGCAACATCGATCGCCCGCTCATCACAGGACGCGTCTACAACGCCTCGCAGATGCCGCCGTTCAACCTGCCCGACTCGGCCACGCAGAGCGGCTTCCTCACGCGCACGCCCGGCGGCAACAGCAGCAACGCCAACATGTTCCGCTTCGAGGACAAGCAAGGCTCCGAGCAGATCAAGCTGCACGCCGAGCGCAATTACGACACGTCGGTGGAAGCGAACACCACGCACACCACAGCCGGCTCACACACCATCGAAGTGGGCTTGCCGCTCGCTTCGGGCGACAGTTCGACTTCGCCGCCGCCATCCGGCGCGCAACG
>NZ_JARUXP010000052.1:0-571 GCF_031451315.1 Caballeronia sp. LZ032 | reverse complement strand
CTGGCACACCGAGGACAATGTCACTACGGGCCGCTACGTCGTCGATGACTATGATTTCCGCAAGCCCAAGGCGGACCTGCAAAGCCAGCAGGCCAACCCACTCAGCGATGAACACGGCTCGTACGAGAAGTACAACTGGCAGCTCGGCTATGTCAATGGCGACGAGGGCAATCACTATTCGCGCGTACGTCTCGAAGAGGAACAGACTGGGAGTGAAAGCGCTCATGGTCACACCACCATTCGCGCTTTCGCGCCCGGTTATCTGTTCACGCTCACAGGATGTCCCCGCACGGCTGACAACCGCGAGTACCTGATCGTCGGCGCAAGTTATCAGTTTCAAAGCGGCGGCGATGCCAGCGGCAGCAGCTCGGCGCGTTACGACACGGAGTTTCTCGCGCAGCCGACTTCACTGCCCTGGCGCGCGCCTTCCATCACGCCTTTGCCGAAAGCGACAGGACCGCAGACAGCGGTGGTCGTTGGCCCGGCAGGCGAGACCATCTGGACCGACCAGCACGGCCGCGTGAAGCTGCAATTCCGCTGGGACCGCTACGGCAAGAGCGACGAGAACAGT
>NZ_JARUXP010000051.1:0-619 GCF_031451315.1 Caballeronia sp. LZ032 | reverse complement strand
CTCATAGCGCACCAGCGGCCAGCGTTGGCCTTGTGCATCGTGCAATGTCACCCTGCCGATGCAGCCGGGCACATCGCCCGCAGCGCAGTGCACGAGGCGGCCCGTCGCGGCATCGCCCGACCATTCGATGAAGCGCAGTGCGCCTTCACTGGGTAACTCGATACGCCACGCATTGCCGTTCAGATCGTTGAATTGCGTAAGCCACGACTGGAGCGGTTGCTGCGGATTGGCGGCAAGCGCCTGTTCGCGCCATTGCTCGGGCATCGCGAAGCGGTGTTCGATGCCTTCCCGACTTCGCACGATCAAACGCGTGCCGTCGAGATAGAGCGCATACCCTCCGACGCCTTCGATGATCCGCGCACCCCAGCCTTCATCCGCTGGCATCTGATCGAAGCACACCCATTTGTCAGGGAAGCAGACAATGCTGCCAATTTCCCCATCGTGCTCAAAGAGTTCGATGCGGATATCAGCAGGCGATTGCCAGCCGCAGCCCACTGCGCCCAGACGGGTGTCGTGACTGGCGTAACGACGGTTCCACACGAGCGGCAGCCGTCCCGGCACGGTGAAATCGTGCTGCTGCACCACGACCTCACCCGTGATGCCGTTGACCGGTTCGCCA
>NZ_JARUXP010000050.1:0-650 GCF_031451315.1 Caballeronia sp. LZ032 | reverse complement strand
ATGGCAACCATCAATCTCCAGATCAGCGGTCTGTGCAAGCGTTATGGCGACTTCGTCGCGCTCGCGCCGACCGATCTTGACGTCGCACAGGGCGAGTTCCTGACGCTGCTGGGCCCGAGCGGCTCGGGCAAGACCACGCTGCTGAGCCTCATCGCGGGGCTTGCGCAGGCGGACGGCGGCTCGATCCGCATCAACGGCGTCGACGTCACCGACGGCGCGCCGTACGACCGCGACATCGGCATGGTGTTTCAGAACTACGCGCTGTTTCCGCACATGACGGTGGCGGAGAACATCGCGTTTCCGCTGCAGATGCGCAAGGTCGATGCGGCCAGCGCGAAGAAGCGCGTCGCCGAGGCGCTGGAGATGGTGCATCTGCCGCACGTCGCGGGTCGCTATCCGCGCGAGTTGTCGGGCGGGCAGCAGCAGCGTATCGCGCTGGCGCGCTGCATGGTGTACCGGCCCTCGATCATCCTGATGGACGAGCCGCTCGGCGCACTCGACAAGAAGCTGCGCGATCACATGCAGCTGGAGATCAAGCGCATTCACCGCGATCTGGGCACCACGATCATCTACGTGACGCACGATCAGGAAGAAGCGATGACGATGTCGGACCGCATCTGTTTGATGGATGCGGGCAAGATCGCGCAACT
>NZ_JARUXP010000049.1:0-669 GCF_031451315.1 Caballeronia sp. LZ032 | reverse complement strand
GCGTGCCCGTCGAGGCGATGCTGTCCGCGCGAAGCGTTGTCTGACGCTGCGCCGCAAGCAGGCCGCTGTTCGCCAGCACTCCGCCCGTCGTGGCGACGACGTCGCCCTGCGCGTAGGTCGTGCCGCGGTTGTCGATGCCGTCGCGTGCTAAAACGTTGAGCGTGCCGCTGGCGTTGGTCTGGCCCGCGAGCACGAGCTTGCCGTTCGCCGTAAGCGTCAAGTCGCCCGCCTGAGCGGCAAGCACGCCGCGCGTCGATACGCCGACGCCATACTCGTTCGACGCCAGAAAGATGCGATTCGCATACATGCCGCCGAGTGCGCTCACGTCGAGCGCGACGACGGGTGCCGTGCCGTTGCCCGCGACCGGCGTCGCGGCGAGCGTATCGTGATCGATGCCGTTCGCGCCGGTAATCGCATTAAGCCGCTTCGCGTAGATGGCCGCGTTCACCTGGATTGCACGCGCGAGCAGGTCGACCTGATCGATGTTGGCGGCGTTCAAGCCCGCACCTTGCACGACGAGGTTGCCGCCACTCACCGTGAAACCCGTCAGCGACCCGTTCGGCCCAAAGTTCGGCGTGCCCGTGGTCAGAATGGCGCGGCTCGTGTTGATGAAGCCGCCCCCGTCGACTATCAATCCGTTTGGATTGGCAACAACGACCTCGGCGCGCG
>NZ_JARUXP010000048.1:0-671 GCF_031451315.1 Caballeronia sp. LZ032 | reverse complement strand
GTGGCCGTGCGAGGCGGCAACGGCATCGTCAACCGCGGCGGCACGATGACCGCCAACGGCCGCATTTCGGTCGACAGCGCCGCGCTCGTCAACACGCAAGGCGCGCAGTTGAGCGGCGCGAACGTCACAGTTCAGGCCGACACGGTCGACAACAGCGGCGGCGGGATCGGCAGCGTGGCCGGCTCGCATGGCGACGTGGCAATCACGACCTCCGGCGCGATCACGAACACGAGCGGCCAGATCGGCGCGACCCATGATCTGACGATCAACGCGGCAACGCTCACGGGCGGCGGCGCCTACAGCGCGGCGCATGACGTGACCGTGATCGTCCAGGGCGACTTTGCGCCAACCGCTGCTTTCCAGTTCAGCACCGGTCACGACCTGGCCTTTACGCTGCCCGGCACGTTCACCAACGGCGTGCTGCTCCAGGCGGCGAACAACCTCGACGTCAACGCGGGCGATGTGCGCAACAGCGGCACGATGATGGCGGGCGGCACGCTCACCACGCACTCGAACACCCTGACGAACACCGGCGCGATCGTCGGCGGAAGTGTTTCGCTCAATGCGAATGACGCACTCCTCAATCTCGGGCCGACGGCACTCATCGGCGCGACCGATAGCGATGGCACGCTCGAACTGCTCGCCACCGATATCGACAATCGCGACGACAC
>NZ_JARUXP010000047.1:0-704 GCF_031451315.1 Caballeronia sp. LZ032 | reverse complement strand
ACGGCGCTGAACCAGTCGAGATTGGGGAACATCTTCTTCGCGTCCCACATGACCGTTTCGAGGCGCTCGGCGATGCTGAAAAGCTTGGTGTCGCCCGCTTCCTTCGAGAGCTTCTTCGCGACTTCCTTGATGACCTTGTTGCGCGGGTCCGAGATCGTGTACACCGGATGCCCGAAGCCGATCACCACTTCCTTTCGTTCCACGCGCTGCTTGATGTCGGCTTCGGCTTCGTCGGCATCGAGATAGCGTGACTGAATTTCAAAGGCCACTTCGTTGGCGCCGCCGTGCTTCGGACCGCGCAACGCGCCTATACCGCCCGCAATCGCCGAATACATGTCTGAGCCGGTTCCCGCGATCACGCGCGCCGTGAAGGTCGATGCGTTGAATTCGTGTTCGGCGTAGAGGTTGAGCGACACGTGCATCGCATCGACCCACGACTTCGACGGCTCCACGCCATGCAGCAGATGCAGGAAGTGTCCGCCGATGGAATCGTCATCGGTTTCCACTTCGATGCGCTTGCCGTTGTGCGAGTAGTGATACCAGTACAGCAGCATCGAGCCGAGCGAGGCCATCAGCTTGTCGGCAATATCTTTCGCGCCCGGGATGTTGTGATCGTCCTTCTCGGGCAGGATCGTGCCGAGCACGGAGACGCCGGTGCGCATGACGTCCATCGGATGCGCCGAAGCGGGAATCCATTCGAGCGC
>NZ_JARUXP010000046.1:0-736 GCF_031451315.1 Caballeronia sp. LZ032 | reverse complement strand
GTACTCGGGCTATTACCACTACAACAACTACGACGACTCGGAACACAACTGGACGCTGCCGTTCGGCGATGCGCCGTTTGTCGGCGGTCGTCCGGGTGGCTACGCGCAGGTCGCGCCCGCCGATATCCGATACTTCGCGCTGCCCGCCTACGAATCGAGCTTCGTCGCGGGCCGCACGCTCTCGGGCTCGGGCGTGAGCATCGACAACACGGCCGGCAATGCGGGGACGCCGTCTATCGGACTCGCTCCGGCTCAGGCGGGTTCGGGCGTCGTGATCGGCGACCTCGGCACGCGATCCGGCTCGCGAGTGATCGATCCCGTGATCGCGGGCGCGACGGCGCCGAGCGTGTTGCAGAACCTCTCGATTCCGCCAGGCGGCCTGTTCAGTCGCACGAGCGCGCCGGATGCGACCTATCTCGTCGCGACCAATCCGGCTCTTACGAACCAGCGGCGCTTCATTTCGAGCGACTACTTTCTGCGGCAGCTCGACCTCGATCCGCAGAAGGTACAGAAACGCCTGGGCGATGGCATGTACGAGCAGCAGCTCGTGCGCAATCAGGTCACAACGTTGACCGGCCGCGCCGTGCTCGGTCCCTACACTGACACGCAAGCCATGTATGAGGCGCTGCTGGCCGCGGGCGCGTCACTCGCGAAGTCGCTCGATCTGCCGCTCGGCATGAGTCTGTCGCCGGAACAGGTCGCGGCGCTCACGAGCAACGTCGTCATCATGCAGACG
>NZ_JARUXP010000045.1:0-778 GCF_031451315.1 Caballeronia sp. LZ032 | reverse complement strand
GATCCTGACGCCGAACGGCATCCTGGGCTACGGCATCCCGGCGGCCGACTTCTGGCGCGGCATCGATCAACAGCCCGACGCGATGATCGTCGATGGCGGTTCTACCGACCCCGGTCCTTATCTGCTCGGCCTGCCGAAGACACTGGTGACGCGTGAAGCGTATCTGCGCGATCTGTCGCTGATGCTCGACGCCTGCGCCACGCGCAAGGTGCCGATCTATATCAGCTCGGCGGGTGGCCCCGGCATTCGCGCGCATGTGGACTTCATGGTCGATGTGATCGAAGAGATCGCGAAGCGTGAAGGCTATCGCTTCAAGATCGCCAAGATCTATTCGGATGTGGACCCCTCGTATGTCCGCGATGCGATGGGCGAAGGCCGCATCACGCCGTGCGCATCGGCGCCGGAGTTGCAGGTGTCGGATGTGGGCGCGTCGTCGCATATCGTCGCGCAGATGGGTGCGGAGCCGTTTGCGAAGACACTGCGCGAGCATCCCGATCTGGACATCATCGTGGCGGGCCGTGCGTACGATCCGGCGCCGTTCGCGGGACTGTGCATGCTGCACGGGATCGAGCCGGGCATCTACTGGCACATGGGCAAGATCGTCGAGTGCGGGGCGAACTGCGCGGAGCCCAAGGGCAAGGTGATTCTGGCGACGATCCGCCGCGACAGCTTCGACCTCGAACCGATGAACCCGCGCGAGCGCTGCACGCCGGCTTCGGTGGCGGCGCACACGCTGTACGAGAAGACGCGTCCGGATTTGCTGACGGGCCCGGGCGGC
>NZ_JARUXP010000044.1:0-783 GCF_031451315.1 Caballeronia sp. LZ032 | reverse complement strand
GGTCATTTCTTATTGCAGGGCTATGCCGATTAGCTTTTAAGCTCGGTGAAAATGAATCAATGTTGGTAATTGGCGTGCCGTTGTTTCTGATGTTTTTTTTTGTTTTTGCGAAGCATCTTCCGAAGCCATTACGAAAGGCTGGCATGCTGAGCGATGACCCTGAGAAATTTGGTCCTTGGTTTAAATGAACTGGAGGCGTCTCTACGCGACGGTTCAAATTTGGACAATGGTTTCGCTTGCTTCGACGATTGGTGCTGGCTGTTGGTCCTTCCTCGTCGCGGGTCTATGTCGTCTGGCCTTCGATATGAATGAGAATGTTGCGCTTCTGTCAATAGGGGTGCCGTTAGTTCTTGTGCTCTTCATTGGCTTGCAAAAGCTTTGCCAAGCCATCTCCGCAAGGCTGGGATGCTAAGCGACCACCCTGAAAGCTTCGGACCTTGGTTCAGATGAACTGGACACGTCTCTACGCCGTTAGTCAGATACTTAGCACCGTCGGCTGCATCTCGATCGCGGCTGCCGGTCTGTACTCTGTGATCTTGATCGGCATATGCAGAAGGCTCATTGGATTGAGCGAGAACGTCTCTGTGTTTGCCATTGGTATCCCGTGCTTCCTGCTTCTGCTCACAGCCTTTGTTCGGTACTTGCCGGCTCACCTTCGCAAGGCTGGCATGCTGAGCGATGACCCTAAAAGCTTTGGTCCTTGGTTCAAATGAATTGGCGAAGCATTCTCGCGGCAGAGCGCACGATTACGATAGTTGGCAGCATAGCTGTTGGTTCGAGTGT
>NZ_JARUXP010000043.1:0-827 GCF_031451315.1 Caballeronia sp. LZ032 | reverse complement strand
TAGTGCGAGCCTTCGCGGCCGAGGCCGGATTGCTTGACGCCGCCGAACGGTGCGACTTCGTTCGAGATCAGTCCGGTGTTGATGCCCACCATGCCGTATTCGAGCGCTTCGGCCACGCGCCATACGCGGCCGATGTCGCGGCTGTAGAAGTAGGCGGCAAGACCGAATTCGGTGTCGTTGGCCATGCGCACGACTTCTTCGTCGGAGCTGAACTTGAAGACCGGCGCGAGCGGGCCGAAGGTTTCTTCCTTGGACACCTTCATGTCCGGCGTAACGTTCGTGAGCACGGTCGGCTCGAAGAAGCCGTGGCCGAGTGCATGGCGCTTGCCGCCCGACACCAGCGAGGCGCCTTTCGCGAGCGCATCCTCGATGTGCGATTCGACCTTCTTCACGGCCGCTTCGTTGATCAGCGGCCCGAGCACGACGCCGCTTTCGGTGCCGTTGCCGACTTTCATCTTGCCGACTGCCGAGGCGAGTTTCTGCGCGAACGCGTCGTAGACTTTTTCGTGGACGTAGAAGCGGTTGGTGCAGACGCAGGTCTGGCCGCTGTTGCGATACTTCGAGGCGACGGCGCCTTCTACGGCTGCATCGATATCGGCATCATCGAACACGATAAAGGGCGCGTTGCCGCCGAGTTCCAGTGTGACCTTCTTGACGGTCGGCGCGCTTTGCGCCATCAGCAGTCGGCCCACGGCGGTGGAGCCGGTGAACGAGAGCTTGCGCACGATCGGATTGCCGGTCATTTCCTCGCCGATGGCTTTCGGGTCGCCGGTGAGGATGCTCAGCACGCCCTTCGGAATGCCGGCGCGTTCGGCGAGCACGGCCAT
>NZ_JARUXP010000042.1:0-900 GCF_031451315.1 Caballeronia sp. LZ032 | reverse complement strand
GAACAGATCGCCGACGAGACCGTAATCGGCCACGCTGAAGATCGGCGCTTCCGCGTCCTTGTTGATCGCGACGATCACCTTGCTGTCCTTCATGCCCGCCAAGTGCTGGATCGCACCCGAAATGCCGACCGCCACGTACAGCTGCGGCGCGACGATCTTGCCCGTCTGGCCCACCTGGAAGTCGTTCGGCACGTAGCCGGCATCGACCGCCGCGCGCGATGCGCCCAACGCCGCGCCCAGCTTGTCCGCCAGCGGCTCGAGCGTCTTCGTGTAGTTCTCGCCGCTGCCGAGACCACGGCCGCCCGACACGATGATGTGCGCGCTCGTCAGTTCCGGACGGTCCAGCTTCGTCACTTCGCGGCTCACGAACTGCGAGATGCCTGCATCGGCGGCGGCTTCGATCTTCTCGACTGCTGCACTGCCGCCTTCTGCTGCGACTGGATCGAAGCCGGTTGCGCGCACCGTGATGACCTTGATCGGATCGCTCGACTGCACCGTCGCGATGGCATTGCCCGCGTAGATTGGACGCTCGAAGGTGTCGGCGCTGTCGACGGCCGTGATGTCGCTGATCTGCGCAACGTCGAGATGCGCTGCGATCCGCGGCGCGATGTTCTTGCCGTAGGCCGTGGCCGGAGCCAGGATGTGCGAATAATCCTTCGCGATGTTCAGCACCGTGCCTTCGACGTTTTCCGCGAGGCCGTCGGCAAGTTGAGGCGCATCGGCGAGCAACACCTTCGTTACGCCCGCGATCTTCGCTGCGGCGTCGGCTGCGCCTTGCGCGTTCGAACCCGCGACCAGCACATGCACGTCGCCGCCGATCTTCGTGGCCGCTGCAACCGTATTGAGCGTCGCTGCCTTGATCGACGCGTTGTCGTGTTCCGCAATTACCAGAATCGTCAT
>NZ_JARUXP010000041.1:0-916 GCF_031451315.1 Caballeronia sp. LZ032 | reverse complement strand
AGAGGTGGTTTCAAAATGCCTGAGCAGATCGTTGAAGAGTATTCCAGCAGATCATGCAGGCAGCGAGTTTGAGGAAGGCTTCATGCATTGTCGCCAGTTGTTCGTAGCGGATTCGAAGACGGTGGAAGTTATGGAACCATGCATGCGTGCGTTCGACTACCCAGCGGTACTTTCCAAGGCCAGATCCGTGAACGGCGCGCCGCTTCGCGAGAATCGGGTTAATGCCGCGATCGCGCAACTTCTGCCGGTGTGGTTCAGAGTCTTATCCACGGTCAGCGTAGACGACCTGCGGCTTTTGCAAGGGTCGCCCGCGGATGCCACGAATAGCTGGGATCGCGTCTATGAGCGGCAACAGTTGAGTGATGTCGTGGCGATT
The DNA here is from genome assembly GCF_031451315.1 of Caballeronia sp. LZ032. Lineage (NCBI taxonomy): Bacteria > Pseudomonadati > Pseudomonadota > Betaproteobacteria > Burkholderiales > Burkholderiaceae > Caballeronia > Caballeronia sp. LZ032. The sequence continues at coordinate 540 of NZ_JARUXP010000041.1, read as the reverse complement.
GGCCCCTGTGAGGATGATCGAGAGAGGCACCCCGTTCGCATCGGTGGCGACATGGTGTTTGGATCCTGGTCGCGCACGATCTACGGGGTTTGGCCCAGTTTTTGGCCCGCCCCAATCGCGCGAACAGAGGATGAATCGACGATGACTCGCGAAAGATCGATCTGGCCAGCGCCGCGAAGCTCGGCGAGCAGCAGTTCGTGCAATCGGTCCCATACACCGGCTTGCTGCCAGTCGCGTAACCGACGCCAACACGTCACGCCGGAGCCGCAACCCATTTCGGCGGGCAGGTCGCGCCAGCGCAGTCCTGTACGTAGCACGAACACAATGCCGTTCAATGCCGCGCGATCGGGTACCGGCTTTCGGCCGGGATACTTCTCGCGTCGAGCCTTCGGCTGCGGGAGTAAATGCTCGATTCTTTTCCACAATTCGTCGTCAATGATTGGCTTATCCATGCCCTCGATCTCATCGCTACGATGCTCAAGGTTAACAGGATGCCCATGGAGTTAACAGCCCCTTCAACGTCTTTTTGAAACCACCTCT
>NZ_JARUXP010000040.1:0-938 GCF_031451315.1 Caballeronia sp. LZ032 | reverse complement strand
TCCTTGCACGGACGTGCATCGTGTCCGACCGTTCAATGGCGGGCCGTAGTAGAGGGTGCAGAGCGATTTGGGTTCTTCGTCGCTCCGCCCAGTCAACTCTGCTATTGGCCCGTCTCCCTCTTCCATTGGGACGCGGGACCTCACCACAAGAGGGCGAACCCGTGAGCGTCAGAGACACCGCAATCCATTCCCGTCTTCCATCCGAACCACCGCCGTACGCGCGACTCCACGCCGGCCGGTTTGCGACGCCCGAGCGCGCCGCCTTCGCCGCGTGGCGGCGCCCCCTGCATTCGTTCGAGGGGCACTTCGTCGGGCACGTGAGCGCAATCGGCGCATTGCGCGCTGTATCGCGGCACGATCCTCTCCCGCTCTTGCGCTATGTGCAGGAGGCGCGCGGCTCGATCACGGTACATCGAGACTCGTTTCTCGACATCGTGCGCGTAGGCGGCAAGGTCGGACGACGCGCCGAACTGCTCGCGCCGCTCGCCGAAATCCTCGACACATCGGGCGCCCGCGCGCTTGAGAGCGACGTCATCGAATGCGCCGCTCAGGCACTCAGAGAGTGCTTTCTCGTGCTGCAGAGCGGACCGCGCATCGATTCCGTGCTCACGTACCTGAGTCAGCTGCAGGCGACGTGCTCAATCACGATCCACCACGCAAGCAAGCTGCGCAGGCTCATTGCGAACGAGGTCGCCGCGCTCGGCTGACCCGTTTTCGCCTCTCCGAAAAGCTCCTGTCCCGGGCTCCCGGGGGACGTGCCGTCGCGCCGCGAACTGACAACAGGCACGCCTTCGGTTTTGCGCCTCGCCCCGTGCGAGGCTTTTTTTTCAGATTTATCGGCCTACGCCGGGCAATTCGGAGCGCTGACAATACACGTGCTGCTTGCTTACGTTGCCATGCCTCGCGAGCCGGTTCCGCCGACTCCCTTTCTGCAAGAA
>NZ_JARUXP010000039.1:0-1011 GCF_031451315.1 Caballeronia sp. LZ032 | reverse complement strand
AAAAAAACATCAGAAACAACGGCACGCCAATTACCAACATTGATTCATTTTCACCGAGCTTAAAAGCTAATCGGCATAGCCCTGCAATAAGAAATGACCAACACCCCGCGCCAAAGAGGGAGGCTAAGCACACCGTAAACCAGATTTGCAGGGTTGCGTAAAGTCGTTTCCAGTTCATTTTTTGCTACCAGCATTTTGAACGTCATTGAAGACGGTAATGCCTTTCGTGGTTACTCCGTAGAACAAGATGGCTTGATTTGTTCCGTAAGGAGCGGCCTGGCCGACAAAGGGAATCAACGTGTTGTTGTTGATGCGCGGCACTGTAACTCCGAACATTGAGCCGGGGCGATTCAGACCGTCCGCAGTGCCCATTTTGAGCGGAACCGAAACCCTCAAAGCCAGAGCTGCCGCCACTAAGTTCAAGCCATCATAGGCAGTGTCACCCCATGTTGAATTGAGACTGTTGAACCCCGATCTCAGCGGATTCCAGCCGGAAGTCGCAGTTGCATCGTATCGGTTGAGCAAACTCGATCCCCCTTCAATTGCATCGCTTGTGCCGAAGGCGAACATCCATCCCCCGATCGCGCAGCCAACACCGCTGCCACACAATGAGCCGCCGGTGTTAGCAGTGACTATTCCCAGTCCAGTCTTCGCAAGATCCTTTGCCACACCGACCGGGTCGCTCTTCACCATATCCGTGACCTTCTGCCCGGGCGTGTAATTGAACAATCCCGCCTCCTTCTGATTTTTCACCCACGCCAGTTCCGGCCCGAGCTGTGACGCCTCAAGCTGACTCACAAAGTTAGCGTTGTATTGCTCACTGCCCGGCGCGTATTCGGCCCAACATTTCACCGCATAGCACGCCGCTTTGGTCAACCGACTCGCCTCGGCCGCGTCTCCGTTCGCCTGGTCCGCGATCGTCTTCTTCTCCTTCTGGTTCAACTGCCGATTGTACAAATCCGCGTTACTGGCGGTCACGGCGCCTGCTTCGCCACCTGCCAACGCGCCGCC
>NZ_JARUXP010000038.1:0-1096 GCF_031451315.1 Caballeronia sp. LZ032 | reverse complement strand
CTTACGGCCGTTCCACCGCCAGCGCCACGCCCATGCCGCCGCCGATGCACAGCGACGCCAGACCCTTCTTCGCATCGCGCTTCTGCATTTCGTGCAGCAGCGTCACCAGAATCCGGCAGCCCGATGCGCCGATCGGATGCCCGATCGCGATCGCCCCGCCGTTCACGTTGATCTTCGACTGATCCCAGCCCATCTGCTGATGCACCGCCAGCGCCTGCGCCGCGAACGCTTCGTTGATTTCCATCAGGTCCAGGTCGTTGACGCTCCAGCCCGCGCGCTCCAGACAGCGCTTCGACGCCGGCACCGGACCCATGCCCATGATCTTCGGGCTCACGCCCGCGTTCGCGTAGGCCTTGATGCGCGCCAGCGGCGTCAAACCGAGCGCTTCGGCCTTCTTCGCCGACATCACGACCACGGCCGCCGCACCGTCGTTGATGCCCGATGCATTCGCCGCCGTCACCGTGCCTTCCTTCGAGAACGCGGGCTTCAGACCCGCCAGCGCCTCGGCGGTCACGCCGTGACGCACGAATTCGTCCGTGTTGAACTGAAGCGGCTCGCCCTTGCGCTGCGGAATCGAGACCGGCACGATCTCGTCGTTGAAGCGGCCTTCCTTCTGTGCCTTCTCGGCCTTGTTCTGCGACAGCGCCGCGAACGCATCCTGCTGCTCGCGCGTGATGCCGAATTCCTTCGCGACGTTCTCGGCCGTCGTGCCCATGTGATAGTTGTTATAGACGTCCCACAGGCCGTCGACGATCATCGTGTCGATCAGTTTCGCATCGCCCATGCGGAAGCCGTCGCGCGAGCCCGGCAGCACGTGCGGCGCCGCGCTCATGTTTTCCTGGCCGCCCGCGATCACGATGTCCGCATCGCCCGCGATGATCGCGTTCGCCGCCAGCATCACCGCCTTCAGGCCCGAGCCGCACACCTTGTTGATCGTCATGCCGGGCACCATGTCCGGCAGCCCTGCCTTGATGAGCGACTGGCGCGCCGGATTCTGTCCCGAGCCCGCGGCCAGCACCTGGCCGAGAATGACTTCGCTCACCTGATCCGGCTTCACGCCTGCGCGTTCGAGCACGGCCTTGATGACCGTTGCGCC
>NZ_JARUXP010000037.1:0-1103 GCF_031451315.1 Caballeronia sp. LZ032 | reverse complement strand
AAGGAGCGACAACCATGACCGGATAACGACCGACAATCATCCCGGTCGACCGGCCAAAATGATTGTCGGTAAACCGGCCGTGCTGCTTGACGCTATCCAGATACGCCAACAACTGGTTCGCATCCGCGTCATGCAAATCAATCAGCTTCGCGGATTGCTGTATGAATTCGGCGTTGTTCTCCCACAAGGTCGCCGGCCATCGATTGAGGCTGCGAAGGCGGCGCTGGCCTCTCTGGGCAATCAACTCCCCGCGATGCTAACGGATAGTCTGCAAGATCAGCTCTCGCGACTCAGTGCGCTCGACGAGCAGATCGCACGGCTCGAACAACGCATTACCGATTGGCGGCGCAACGATGACGCATGCCTTCGCATCTCGGAGATTCCCGGCGTTGGCGTACTTACCGCGACAGCGGCGGTATCAGTCATTGGACAAGCAAGTTCGTTCCGGTCCGGGCGCGAGTTCGCCGCCTATCTCGGTCTGGTGCCGCGACAGAACAGTTCCGGTGGCAGGACGAAGCTCGGTGGCATCAGCAAGCGCGGTGACGTGTATCTGCGAACGCTACTGATCCACGGTGCGCGATCGGTTATCTCGAGCTCCAGACATTTACCTGAACGATTGCGTCTGCTGCTCACCCGACGTCCAACTAACGTCGTAGCAGTTGCACTCGCCAACAAGATGGCACGAACGATCTGGGCGCTGCTGGCGTACGGACGAACATATCAAGCCTCACCAACGCAGTAAGCAAGCTACGCAAGTTTAGAACCTATCCACGGTTGCACAGGTAGATTGAACGATGGCAAGACAGGTTGGACCGCGCAAAGGCAAGCCTGAGACATTACTCGGACATCAAGTCCGCTTTTTAGATTAGGACCTTTGCGGCGAAATCCATCGGGGCCGGCGGGCACGTCCCGCGATCGAGTCCGGATATAAGTCCGCAACCACCCTCCTCGCCACGCACAATTACCTTGCAAATGGGAGGCGACCATATAAGTAATGTCGGGTTTGGGCTCATTAGAAATGTCCGGTTTTGCCCTGTAAGGCGCACGCTGACGATGGCGCGTCTTCCAGGGGCTCACCATGAACGAGCGTGGTTTCATCACGG
>NZ_JARUXP010000036.1:0-1476 GCF_031451315.1 Caballeronia sp. LZ032 | reverse complement strand
ACTTCACAGGAGGTCTCTATGAACGCGTCCCGTTTTGCAACAGCTTTCGTGTGTTCAGATTGACAGGATGGGTCGCAGCTCTCTATCCGGCCTTTATGCAGCCGGTGCTGCCGCTGCGGGCCCCTATGAAATGCGCTGACTCGCACCTCATTCCTTCGGCGAGCTCGAAAGCTCCTCCTCCTGTTCAGGTTTTGCGAGTCCCGGTCCTACCTGGCTGGTCATCACACTCGATTGCTGCGCAACCTTTCGACGTTCACCCTTTGCTAAACGTTACTCTTCTCCGTGGCATTCACCGGTCAGGCCGGTTTCATGCTCACGTAGTCTTTTTGGTACGCCCTGTCGTGGGCGAGCACGGCCCAGATCGTGCGCGCCATCTTGTTGGCTAGTGCCACGACCACCACATTTCGCGGTCGCCGCTTCTCCATTTGCTCGACCCACCGGCCTGGCTCTTTCGCGTGCGTTAATACACTGCGAGCGCCGTGAATCAGAAGAGTGCGCAAATAGGTATCACCCTTCTTGCTGATGCCGTGCAGATTTACCTTGCCGCCTGAGCCGGTCTGCCTGGGTACGAGACCTGCCCATGCAGCGAACTCCCTACCCGAGTTGAATGCGTTCGCGTCGCCTATCATCGCGACCGCTGCCGTTGCAGTCAGTAAGCCCACACCAGGAATTTCGCTAATTGCTTTGACTGCGGAGTCTTCCTTCTTCCACTCGCGCATGCGCCGCTCAATCTGAGCAATCTGTTCATCCAGCCTCGCCAACCCGTTCCATTGATCACGCAGAGTGTCTATCAGGACCGCCGGCAGCCGATCCGCAAGGCGACCGAGTACTTCCGGTATCGTCTTGTCGAGCGTCGCTCGCCCCTTGCCCATCACTTCGCCGTACTCCGTCATCAACCCGCGCAACGCATTCACCTGCATCGTGCGGAACTTCACCAGTTGCTCTCGCATACGGTGCAATCCGAGCATAGCCTGCTGTATCTCGGTCTTTACCGCTACAGCCTTGCTTGGCTGCTGTACTGCCAGCCAGATTGCCTTGGCATCCGCCGCATCGCTCTTGTTGCGAATGTTGAACGCCTTGACAAACTCCGCTGGCATTAGCCGGACCTTATGGCCCATCCTGGTCAGTTGCCTCGCCCAATGGTGCGCGCCGCCACAGGCCTCCATCCCTATTAAACACGGGGCACGGTTCGCAAAGTGCTCCAGAAATTTTGCCCGCTTAACCGGCTTGTTCACGACCTCGCCGGTTTGCTGATCGACGTAATGGACCTGGAAAACCTGCTTGGCGATGTCTACGCCCACAGCCATACTGTTCATCGTGGATCCTCCGGTTGCCGGGAAATGCTTGCATTTTCCACCTGGGCGCATATCGATGCCGTTGGCCCGTGAGGATCCACCTTTCTTTGCTTACGTTCACGGGTGGGACGCGTTCATTTCATTCCTTCGCGAAGAACGCCGCCGCTTTTTTTGCGATTTC
>NZ_JARUXP010000035.1:0-1484 GCF_031451315.1 Caballeronia sp. LZ032 | reverse complement strand
TGGGCTCATTAGAAATGTCCGGTTTTGCCCTGTAAGGCGCACGCTGACGATGGCGCGTCTTCCAGGGGCTCACCATGAACGAGCGTGGTTTCATCACGGCGACTATGCACGAACTCGAACGTATCAAAGTGATCGAGGCGGTCTGTGAGCATCGGCTGACCATGGTTCAGGCTGCTGAACGACTCGGACTGTGCGAACGTCAGATCAGCCGGCTCGCTCACCGCTTTGTTGCGAGCGGCCCGGCTGGGCTGCTCTCACGCAAGCGCGGGCAGCCAAGCAATCGGGAATTGCCCATCGATCTGCGAGCCCGGGCCATGGCGCTGGTGCGCCAGCGCTACGCTGATTTCGGCCCGACGCTTGCCTGCGAGAAGCTGCGTGAATGTCACGGCATCGAGTTGGGCAAGGAAACGGTAAGGCGCTGGATGCGCGATGCCGGGCTCTGGATTCCACGCAAGCAGCGTCCAGCGGCGCTGCACCAGCCGAGGAACCGCCGCTCGTGTCTGGGCGAGTTGATCCAGATCGATGGCAGCGACCATCGCTGGTTCGAAGACCGCGCGCCAGCTTGTACGTTACTGGTGTTTATCGACGATGCCACGAGCCGCCTGATGACCCTGCACTCCACGGCGACCGAGTCGACCTTCAGCTATTTCGAGGCCATGCGCAAGTATCTGGAGGCGTACGGCAAGCCGATTGCGCTCTACAGCGACAAGGCTGCGGTGTTCCATTGCAACAACCACGCCGAGGTCGGCGGCAAGGGCGTGACGCAGTTTGGACGGGCTTTATTCGAGCTCAACATCGATACCTGGTGCGCCAATAGCAGCCAGGCAAAGGGGCGCGTCGAGCGGGCCAATCTGACCTTGCAGGATCGGCTGGTGAAGGAATTGCGTCTACGCGGCATCAACACGCAGGAAGCGGCCAACGCTTACGCGCCCCACTTCATGGCCGACTTCAACGCTCGCTTCGGCAAAGTGCCGAGAAGCGCTTTCAATGCCCATCGCGCGCTCAGGAGCGACGAGGATATCGACTTGATCCTGACCTCGCGCGTGGCGCGGCGCGTGACGAAAGTGTTGAAGGTGCAGTACGACCGGGTGATTTACATGCTCGACGATACGGCAGAGAACCGTGCGCTGATTCACCAATATCTGGACGTCTTCGAGTATCCCGATGGACGCATCGAGATTCGTGTGAATGGGGCTGCCCTCGCCTATCGTCAATACGACCGGCTCTCAGAGATCGATCAAGGTGCCATTGTCGACAACAAGCGGCTTGGACACGTCCTGCAGGCTGCTCAAGTCGTGCAAGCTGAGCGCGACAATCGCTGCGCTTCGGGGATGCCTTCGCGGACCAATCAGGGAATGGCGCCACGGCCCAAAGAACGCAAGGTGGGCACGCGCACGCAGCGCGAACTGACCCTGGAGCGACTCAACGCGGCTGTGTTGGGTTGCGCCGAAGAGCGGGCAGCCGCGGTGGGGAGATAATGATCT
>NZ_JARUXP010000034.1:0-1631 GCF_031451315.1 Caballeronia sp. LZ032 | reverse complement strand
AGTCGGTCTTGCAGAATCGCGCGAAGCCAAGCGCAGCGTGCGGATAGGTGCAGATAAGCAGTTGCGAAACTCCCAGTTTCAATATGAAATGGGCCTATCTTCTGGGAGTGAGAAGCGCCGATGAGCACACCGGATTTCTTCCGCAGCCGCCTGGACGCGATGATCGATTTGCGGCATCCGCTGGCGGTACTGGCCAACCGGATGCCATGGAGGTCGATAGAAGCGACCTTGACACCGATCTTCGAGCGACGTGCTCGCGAAGGCCGGACGAGCGAGGAGACTGATCTTTTTGGCACGGCGCCCAAGCTGGCGGGTGCGGGCCTTAGCGCTGCCGGACGTCCGCGCCTGTCGATCCGGCTGATGGTCGGGCTGCTCTATCTGAAGCACGCCTACAACGAAAGTGACGAATCGGTTTGTGAGCGCTGGGCACAAGACGTGTATTTCCAGTTTTTCTGCGGCGAGGAGTATTTTCAACCGCACATGCCGTGCGATCCGACCAACCTCGTGCGCTTTCGGCAGGCGCTGGGCGAAGCTGGTGTCGAGGAGTTGCTCGCGACGACAATTGCAGCGGCCGTGGAAATGAAAGCAGTGAGGCCGGCCGAGTTCGAGCGCGTGATTGTCGATACGACGGTCCAACAAAAAGCGATTGCCTATCCGACTGACAGCCGTTTGCTGGAGATTGCACGAGGCAAACTCGCAAGGCTCGCGCAACGTGCCGGACTGGCACTGAAGCAAACATACGAGCGAGAGGGGAAACAATTGCGTCGCCGCGCCGGTGGCTATGCGCATGCGAAGCAGTTCAAGCGACTGCGCCGGGTGCTCAAGCGTCAGCGCACGATCCTCGGACGATTGCTGCGCGACATCGAGAGAAAGTTACCGAACGCATCCACTGAGCAACAGACATCCTTAAGCATCTGGCTTGAGCGCGCCTGGCGTATCTGCCGCCAGCGAGCGAAAGATAAGCACAAGCTCTATGCGCTTCATGCGCCAGAAGTGGAGTGCATCTCAAAAGGCAAGGCTCGCCAGCCGTATGAGTTTGGCGTCAAGGTGAGCCTCGCAATCACGGAGAAGCAAGGCCTGATTGTCGGTGCACGCTCGTTTGTGGGCAACCCCTATGACGGGCATACTCTGTCCGGACAACTTGAACAAACGTCCATCCTGCTTCAGGATCTGCCGGGCGTGTCAAAGCCGAAGACCGTTCTGGCGGACCTCGGGTATCGCGGTGTGGATGCCGATCTCGCGCCAGTACAGTTGATTCACCGAGGTAAACACAAGTCGCTAAGCAGTACACAACGACGATGGCTGAAACGCCGGCAAGCGATAGAACCGATCATCGGGCATGTGAAGCAGGACCACGGCATGCAGCGTTGCTGGCTCAAAGGGCAAACCGGCGACGCCTTACATGCGGTGCTATGCGCGGTGGGCTATAACCTTCGCTGGTTGCTGCGCGCTATTGTTCGCCTGGGGCTTGCGCCCGTGTTTTTTGTTCTCGAGTGGCTGCGCAGCCTCCACAACGCCTCGCGAGGAACCTTGCTCGCACCTCCTACAACTGCCTGAGTTCGAAAAGTACAAGGCCACCTGATGAATGCCCCGAGGCGTCCACGAACAAAACCCAATTTTGCAGGTCCGAC
>NZ_JARUXP010000033.1:0-1771 GCF_031451315.1 Caballeronia sp. LZ032 | reverse complement strand
CGCGGTCATTGTCGGCGCGGATGACGCAGCGAAGAACAGTCTGTCCACCGGTACGCTGACGTTCGCGGACGTCGGCAACCACTCGCACTATTCGGCGAACAGTATTGGCGGCTCCGTGGGGCTGTCGCCGGGTCCGAGCTCCGACAAGGCTGTCGGTCCTGCTTCAGTGCCGGGATCGGGCGGGCTGGTGCCGATGATCGGCCAGCATGAGAACGGCGACCAAAGTTCGACCACGCGCAGCGCGATCAGCCCGGGCACGATCACGCTCACCGACGTGGAACGTCAGGCGCAGGACGTGGCGAATCTGAGCCGCGACACGACGAGCACGAACGGCACGGTAGCAAGCACGCCCGACGTGAACGAGATACTGAACCAACAGGCTGATACGATGCAGGCCGCACAGGCGGCGGGGCAAGTGGTGGCTCAAGGCATCGGCGCGTATGCGGATATGGAGCACAATCTGGCGGAGGCCAATCACGATCAGGCGGGTGCAGCGGCGTGGGCCGAGGGTGGTGAGTACAGAATTGCGATGCATATTGCTGGTGGTGCGGCGGTCGCGGGTCTTGGCGGTGGAAGCGTAGGCAGTGCTGCGCAAGGAGCCGCCGGTGCGGGAATCTCGGCGGCGGCTGCGGGCAAGCTCGATGAGTTGAGTCATGACATCGCGGCGTCCAGTCCGACTGGCAATGCGGATGCAGATCGAGCCTTGGGCAACATCATCGCGAATGTGCTTGCCACGGGAGCGGGCGCAGCGGTGGGCGGTAGTTCGGGCGCGTCGGCTGCGTCGAGCGTTGATTTATACAATCGATCTGCTCATGACGGTGCGGGCGGCGACAAGAGGTCGAAGGATCTGGTGGCGCAGGTGTGCCCGGCCACTGTGCAATGTAGTGACGCAATGCTGAGTGCTGAGATTCAGGCGCAGGGGGACAACGCGCAACTTGCACTTGGGGCAATGTCTCCGGATTATGTTTCGATCCAAGGCAACATCTATATTGCTTCAGGCGGCGTAGTAATTAATCTGCACAACGGCGATACATTTGGAAGTTGGGCGCTTGGTAAGCCCATCCCCACGTATTCGTTGAAGCCCGGGCTTTCCGTGACGTTCGGAAGTATTCTTGGAGGAGGAGGTGCAGCAGGTACTAGCTCGTACTTGGCCGGTGGTGGTGCTAATGCGTCAACGTTCGTACCTGTTCCGGCCCTCCCTGCCATTGGTGTAGGTGGCGGGATCAGTCATGCATATGGGGGACAAACCTCCATTGAGTATGGTTTTAGCTTCCCGCCTGGTACCGCAGTGAATCCCATTAGTTATGGGTTTGACATGAAAAAGTAGAGAGGCCAATATGGCTGGACCATCATTCAAACCGGGCCAATACGAGAAGCTGAGTAAAGGTCAAAAGACAATCTACTGGGTTGCCATCGTTATTGGATTTACTCTGATTGCTGGCATCTGGATTTATAAACTCGTTCTGGCGCATTGAAACAACGAACCCAGCCTTGCGCTGGGTTCGTTGTCTGTAGCGATCGTTCAAGCCGGTGTGATGATGAGCTTGCCGTCTTCGACCTGAACACACACGCGACTTCGCGGTTTGAATCCGGCCTGTTGCAGGAAGGCGGTGAGTGAGCTTCCCCTGAAATTTCGCCTTCCAGCAGGTCGCGTATAAACTCGACCCAAAGGAAGGAAAGCATAGATGTTCAAGGTACCGCACCAGGTGTACACGGCAGAGTTCAAGGAAGCCGCCGTGCAACGAGTCAAGGACGGGCAAGGCCTGAGCGC
>NZ_JARUXP010000032.1:0-1997 GCF_031451315.1 Caballeronia sp. LZ032 | reverse complement strand
ATCAGAATGGAGATGAACACGAACAGCAGCGTCGAGACAGCGGCGATCACCGGCGAGATCTGCATCGTGGTCTCGTCCCAGAACTGCTTGGGCAGCGTCGTGCTCAATCCGCCTGACGAGAACAGCGCGATGGTCAACTCATCGAACGAGGTCGCGAACGCGAACAGGAACGAGGAGAGCATGCCTGCACTCAGGATCGGGAAGGTTACGCGTCTGAGTGTCGTGAAGGTGCGGGCGCCCATGCTCTGTGCGGCCAGATCGAGTCGCGTGTCGTAGTTGCGCAGCACGGCCATCATCGTGATCACCACGTACGGCACCGCGACCACCGTGTGCGCCAGCACCAGTCCCAGCGACGAACCCACCAGGCCAATCTTCGCGAAGAAATAGAACACGCCCACCGCCAGGATCATGCGCGGCACGACGATCGGCGCGAGCACGAACGCGAGCATCGCCGCATTCCAGCGCAAGCCGCCGCGCACCAGCAGGAAGGCCGCGGGCGTGCCGATCGCCATCGACAGCACACCGGTGCCCACGCCTACCACCAGCGAACGGGTCGCGGCCTGCATCCACAGCGGCGAATCCATCACCTGCTGGTACCACTGCAACGACACGCCATGCGGCGGCCAGGCAAGGCCCGAGGCGGAATCGAACGACAGTGGGATCATCAGGAACGCAGGCGCGCTCAGGAACACCAGGATCAGTGTGACGACGGTGCGCAGCGTCATGCCGTTGCCGTCGCCTGCGCGCTTCTTGCGCTTCGGGAGTACGGCGATCAGCGTGTCGGTTGCGTTCGCCAGCAGCGTGAGCAGCGCGTCACCGAACTTGCGGCCCATGCCACCGTGCTGCTTCGGGTTGTTCGCCGTGCTGCCACCAGTCATCGTCGAGAGACCGACCATCCGGTCATACACCACGAACACCACCAGCACCACCGCCAGCAGCAGCACCGAGATCGCACCCGCGAAACCCCAGTTCAACGCCTGCAACACCTGATCGATGATCAACTGCGTAATCATCGTCTCGTGACGTCCGCCCAGCAGCGTCGGCGTGATGAAGAAGCCGATTGCGGTGACGAACACCATCAACGCAGACGCAAACACCCCCGGCAGCGACAGCGGGAAATACACCTTCCAGAACGCCGTGCCCGGACGCGCACCGAGCGTCGATGCCGCGCTCGGCAACCTCCGGTCGATGTTCTCCATCACCGAGAGCATCGTCATGATGGCGATCGGCATCAACGCGTGCGTCATGCCTACGATCACTGCCGGCAGGTTGTACAGCAGGCCCAGCGGCGAATCCACAAGACCGAGGTGCTTCAGCACCCAGTTGAGCACACCGTTGCGCCCGAGCAGCACGACCCACGCAAACGTACGCACCAGAAAGCTGGTCCAGAACGACAGCAGCACCCAGTACAGCAAGCGGTTCTTGCGCTCGCGCGTGGCGGCCGAGATCAGGTACGCAACGGGATAGCCCACCAGCACCGAGAAGAAGGTCGTGAGCAGCGATACCTTCATCGTCACCCACAGCACTTCCACATACACCGACGAGGCGAACAGCCGCTTGTACTCGGCCATCGTGAAGCCGCTCTGATTGTGAATACTCAGCAGCAGCAATTGTCCGACCGGATAGATCAGGAACACCGTGAGCAGCACGATCACGGGTGCGGCCATCGCGGCCACGCGCAGCTTGCGGCTCAGGCGCGGGTTGCGTGTTTTGCGCGGCGCGGCGCGATCGTTCTGCGCGGTCATGGCGGACGGGTTCATCGGCTCACCCCGCGATGGCGACAGCATCGGCGGGCGACCACGACAGCGTCAGCGTCTGGCCGATCTCATAGCGCGCCCCGAGCCGGTCGGTGGGGAACGACGCCACCAGTTCAGCGGCCTCCGCGTTCTGCTGCTGGCGCTGCATGTACAGCTTGGTCATGCCGCCGGTCACCATGATGTCGGTGAGCCTGGCGGACATGGTCTCCGCGCTTGAATCGTTGTGACCGTTCACGCGCA
>NZ_JARUXP010000031.1:0-2538 GCF_031451315.1 Caballeronia sp. LZ032 | reverse complement strand
GTATGCGTCTCACGTCGGCCGTTCTCCGGGCAGCAGTGAACGGGGGTAATTTGGTTCCCACTAAATGTTTTGACGGGAACCAAAGTGGCCGAGATTGTGGATAGCAAGTGCGAGGCACCGGGCAAGCGCCCCAACTTTGCGCGCGAATTCAAACGACAGCTGGTCGAACAGACGTTCGAGTCCGGGGCGTCTGTATCCCTGGTCGCGCGTCGCAACGACATAAACACCAACCTGCTGTTCAGATGGCGTCGCCAGTATCTTCAGGGTGCATTTGGGGCGCCGCGTCCGGGGCCTGCCAGACAGGAACCCGATGGTGACGTTGCATCGTTACTTCCAGTCAGCATTGTCCCGGAAGCCGAGGCCTCGATGCCGGTCCGCGAAGCCGTGTCGGAGGACGCCTGCGAGATCGAATTTGACCGTGCACGCTTGCGCATTCGCGGTAACGTGTCGCCGGATATGCTGCGGCTGCTGATTCGGGAGCTGTCCCGATGATCGGCCTGCCGGCTGGCACTCGCATCTGGATCGCCGCAGGCGTCACCGACATGCGTAGTGGTTTCCCGGCTCTTGCCGCGAAGGTGCAATCGGCACTCGAAGAGAATCCGCTCGGCGGCGACGTGTTCATTTTTCGGGGACGTCGCGGCGATCTCGTAAAAATTCTATGGGCAACCGATGACGGACTATGGCTTCTCGCGAAGCGGCTTTCGCATGGGCGGTTTATTTGGCCCCAGGCGGATGGCGGCAAGATCTTTCTGACGTCGGCACAGCTGTCGATGTTGCTGGAAGGCATCGATTGGCGGCAGCCCCGTCGCACGGCCGCATTGTCGATGTTGTAAACCGCATCGAAGGCTCGTAAACTGCGGCGCATGCCCGATCATGCGCCGCTTCCGCAAACCGTTGCCGAGCTCCACGCCCTGGTGCTCGAGCAGCAGGCATCGATCGCAAAGATGCAGCAGGAGATCGCCGAACGCGACCGGGAGATTGTCGAACGGGACCAGCAAATCGAACGCCTGAAAGCGCAGATCGACAAGCTCAGGCGCATGCACTTCGGTCGTAAATCCGAGCAGTTGGAGCGGCAGATCGATCGGCTCGAAACCCAACTCGAGGATCTGGCAGCGGGCAGCGGCGTTGCCGATGTTCGCCGCGCGCGCGCTCGTGCATCGAGCTCGGGCGTATCTGCAGCATCCCCGAAGGAAGCCTTGGCGTCCCATCTGCCACGCGAAGAGCACGAGCTCGAGCCCGATTCGATCTGCCCGAAGTGCAACAACGCCATGGAGTTGCTCGGCGAGGATGTGTCTGAGCAGCTCGCGCGCGTCACGGCGATGTTCAAGGTCATCCGCACTATCCGTCGCAAGCGGATCTGCACCGGTTGCGGCCATATCGCGCAACCTCCCATGCCGGGGCTGCCGATCGAGCGCAGCATCGCGCATCCGAGCTTGCTGGCCGAGATCATCGTTGCCAAGTATGCAAATCACACGCCGCTGTATCGGCAATCCGAGATCGCAGCGCGCGACGGCGTTCGTCTCGATCGGGCCACCATGGCACGCTGGGTCGGGCAATGCGAAGAACTCTGTCGGCTGCTGACTGAAGCCCTGCGTCGCTACACAATGGCGACTGCGAAGCTCCACGCGGACGACACGCCGATCCCGGTGCTCGCGCCTGGGAACAAAAAGACCAAGACCGGTCGATTGTGGGTCTACGTGCGCGATGATCGCCGCTCCGGTTCGCGCGACCCCGCTGCTGTCTGGTTCGCGTACTCGCCGGACCGCAAAGGCATTCACCCCCAGACCCATCTTGCCGGATTCGAAGGCATCCTTCAGGCGGATGGCTATGCCGGCTTCAACGAGTTGCACGAAGGCGGCAAAGTTCGTCTGGCATTTTGCTGGGATCATGCGCGCCGATACGTATTCAACGTGCATGAGACAGCCCCGTCGGACACCACGAAGCAATGGCTCGACATGATTGGCGAGTTTTACGGAATCGAGGCTGATATCCGCGGCAAACCGCCGGATGAGCGACGACGCGTCAGGCAAGAAAAGAGCACCCCATTGCTCGCGGCCCTCGAGACGTCGATGAGGGAGAAACTTGCGACGCTTTGGCCAAAGGCACCGCTGGTCGAAGCGATCAACTACTCTCTGAACCGCTGGGACGGGCTCACATTGTTCTGTGATGACGGCCGCGTCGAAATCAGCAACGTACTCGCCGAAAATGCTTTGCGCTGCGTGGCCCTCGGCCGGCGCAATTTCATGTTCGCTGGCTCTGACAGCGGTGGCGAGCGAGCCGCCGCAATGTATAGCTTGATCGGCTCGTGCAAGATGAATGGCATCAACCCACGCGCCTACCTGGAATATGTACTTACGCACATTGCCGATCACCAGGCCAACCGCATCGACGAACTGTTGCCCTGGAACGTCGCGGAGCACCTGCTCCCATCTGCACCTTCATTGGGTTGATCCCTTCTGCCTGCGGCAGGCTTAGCCTGCCGCATTCTCCGACGCTTGTCCAAAGAATTCTCAACGGCCCTGGCGCGACGCATACGAC
>NZ_JARUXP010000030.1:0-2542 GCF_031451315.1 Caballeronia sp. LZ032 | reverse complement strand
TGGAGGGCGACAATCATTTTGGCCGGTGTAGCGGCGAAGGTTTTGGCCGGTGGGGAGAAGTCAGAGGCGGCGTAGCCGCCGGAGAGTTCTCCCCACCGGCGGCGCCAAGTCGGCTGGGCTCTACGATGGCTGATCGAATAAGAAAGCGATCAGCTACATGTCTGGAACCCGCATTACCGACCAACAGGTTCGCCTCTACATGTCCAAACGCAAACACCACTCACAGGAGATCGCCGCCGCCAAGGCCGGCATCAGTGTCCGCAGCGCCCGGCGCATAGAACGGGACACCGTACTGCCATCACAGAAACCGCGTCATTACTGGCGTTCCCGCCCCGATCCCTTCGCCGACGTCTGGGATACTGAAGTCGTTCCGATGCTCGCGAACGCGCCGCAACTCCAGGCGGTCACGATCCTGCGCAAGCTGCAGGACGATCATCCCGGGGAGTATCCCGATAGCACACGCCGCACACTCGAGCGCCGCGTGCGGCACTGGCGGGCGACATCCGGCCCACCGAAGGAAGTCTTCTTCCCGCAGCTGCATGAGCCCGGCGCACGCGGCCTGTCCGACTTTACCGACATGGCCGAACAGCGAGTGACGATCGCTGGCCTGCCATTCGAACACCGGCTGTACCACTTTGTGCTCGCGTTCTCGCGCTGGGAATACGCCAATGTCGTTGAAGGTGGCGAGAGCTTCGAAGCACTGTCCATGGGATTGCAAAATGCACTATGGCAGGCCGGGGGATGTCCGCGCGAACATCGCACCGACAGTCTGTCGGCGGCGTTCAGAAACCTCGCGGATGAAGACGACTTCACGGTGCGCTATGCGTCGCTGCTTGAGCACTATGGCATGACCGGGACACGCAACAATCGCGGCCTGGGTCACGAGAATGGTAGCGTTGAGTCATCGCATCGCTATCTGAAGGAAGCCGTCGACCAGGCGTTGATGTTGCGCGGTCACCGGGACTTCATCGATCGTGCGGCCTACGATGAGTTTCTGCGCGAGGTCGTCATGCGTCGCAACCGGCGCAACGCAGCAGCGTTCCGCCTTGAGCGCGAACAGCTCATGGATCTGCCGTTAAGGCGCACGACCGACTTCGTCGAGGAAGAAGCGCGCGTTACACGCTGCAGCACCTTCACCGTACGCGGCATTCTGTACAGCGCGCCGTCGCGCCTGATCGGTCATCGCCTGAAGGTGCGCGTGTATGGTGACAGGCTTGACTGCTATCTGTCGGGCGCGCTGGTGCATAGCGCCTCGCGCGGCTCACGTGCCGGCGACAACCGCCGTGCGCTGGATTACCGACACTTTATTGAGAGCCTCAAACGCAAGCCGCAGGCCTTCAAGGGCCTTGCGTTTCGAGACGAGCTGTTTCCGCGTGAGGCGTATCGCCGGACGTGGGAACAGCTGGAGGCGAGACTGACGCAACGCGAGGCGTGCAAAGTCATCGTTGCATTGCTTGAACTCGCCGCGCTTGATGGCGTCGAGGCCGTGCTGGCCGCGCGCCTCAACGCGTTGCTGGTTGACGGCAAGCTGCCGGATCTGAAGGCGTTGCGCGAGGAGTTCGCGCCGCGTCACGCCGATTGCCCAGTCGTCAATGTCGAGATGCCACCCGCAAGCAGCTATGACGACCTGCTCGGCAAGGAGGTCGCATGAGCACGCCCGCTTACGATGCCGGCCGTCTTGCCTTGATGCTCAATGAACTGCGCCTGCCGACCATCGCCCGCCTGTGGCCCGAGTTTGCGCAGCGCTCCGACACGGAAGGCTGGCAGGCCACGCGGCTGATCGGCGCATTGCTCGAACACGAACTGGCCGAGCGAGCCAAACGGCGCATCGAACGACACCGTGCCGAGTCGCATCTGGACCCGACCAAGACGCTTGCGACCTTCGACTTCAGCATGGTGCCGATGGTTTCAAAGGCACACGTCATGGCGCTCGCGACCGGCGATTCGTGGCTTGAGAAAGGCGCCACGGCGCTCCTGTTCGGCCCGCCCGGAGCCGGCAAAAGTCATCTGGGTTCGGCCATCGGACACGCGTTGATTGACGCCGGCTACCGGGTGCTGTTCACGCGTACCAGCGAGCTCGTGCAGAAGCTGCAGGCTGCGCGTCAGAGCCTGCAGTTGCCCTCAGCTCTTGCCAAGCTCGACCGCTTCGACCTTATCATCCTGGACGATCTGTCATATGCCCGGAAGGATCAGGCCGAAACCAGCGTGCTGTTCGAGCTCATTGCCGAAAGATACGAGCGCCGTAGCCTCCTGATCACCGCCAACCAGCCGTTCTCGGGCTGGAATGACGTGTTTCCTGATCCCGGCATGACCGTCGCTGCAATCGACCGGCTCGTCCATCATTCGACGATCTTCGAGATGAATGTCGAAAGCTACCGTCGCCGCACCGCCAGCGACAAGCAGAACAACAGGCGCCGACAATCATCCGGCGACAATCAACAACAAGGAGCGACAACCATGACCGGATAACGACCGACAATCATCCCGGTCGACCGGCCAAAATGATTGTCGGTAAACCGGCCGTGCTGCTTGACGCTATCCA
>NZ_JARUXP010000029.1:0-2553 GCF_031451315.1 Caballeronia sp. LZ032 | reverse complement strand
CCCCGATGGGCAGTTCAAACTCCTCCACCTGTGGGCGGCTAAATTCCCCCAGGCAGGACCAGCGGATTATGCGTCGGATTCCTCAGTGACGGCAAGCCTGGTCGCTGCTTCCCGGAGGCGATAACTCTTTCCTTCAAACTCGAGGAGTTTGGAGCGATGCAGGAGACGGTCAAGAATCGTCGAGGCCATGGTGTTGTCGCGAAGGTAGCGTCCCCAGTCCTGGACGATGCGGTTGGATGTGACGAGAATGCTGCGGCGATGCTTGTATCGTTGGTGAACAAGGGTCTGCAGCAGCTCCGCCGCGGCATCGGGGATGCGTTTGGCGAGGAACAGATCGTCAAGCACGAGGAGTTCGGGTTCAACGAGGGCCTTGAGCAGACGGTCCTGATCGGCCCGCGTTTCCACAGCATAGCCGGCGAACACGGTGTCGGACTCGACGTAGCGCACCTTCATTCCCTGCAGGGTGGCGTTGTAGGCGATGGCCTTGGCGACATGGCTTTTGCCGGTGCCGGTTTTTCCTATCAGCAATGCGTTGTCGCTGTCGGCGACGAACTTCAGGGTGTGTAACTCGAAGCAAGCCTGACGTGGTACTTTGGGGTTGAAGGACCAGTCGAAGTCGCTCAAGGTTTTTCGCTCGTCTAGACCGGACTGCTGGTAACGTCGTTCGAGAAGCCTGGATTGCCGCCGATCAAGCTCGTCCTGCAGAATCATAGAGAAGGTTTCGAGGAACGGCTGCTGGCTGGCCTGGGCTTGCAGCACCCTCGTTTCCAGCGTCGCGCTGATGCCAGACAGACGCAGTTCGCGCAGCGCGCGGTCAATTTCAGCGAGGCTCATGCTCAAGATAGATCTCCGTTGGGTGATGACATGGCGGCGCTATGACTGGCGCCGAGGGTGAACAGGTCGGCATAGTCGTCGCCGTCCCGGATGAGGTGATGTTCCTGAGTCAAGGGCAGTTCGCCCTGGATGGGCGTGTCCAGTTCAGCCAGCGCCTGCTCCAGCAGACGCTCGGTTAGCGCTTTGACCTGTTTGTAGCTGGTCACACCTTCTCTCATGGCGATCTCGCACGCCGAATCGATCAGGCGGCGGGGGTAGCGCCGGACGAGACCGACGATGCCCCAGAGCTTGCGCTGACCGATTCGCCCTTCGGTGTCGAACAGTTGCTGACACAAACGCTCGGCCGACGGCCCGATCGCCTTGGCCTGCAACAGG
Organism: Caballeronia sp. LZ032; assembly: GCF_031451315.1. Taxonomy (NCBI): domain Bacteria; kingdom Pseudomonadati; phylum Pseudomonadota; class Betaproteobacteria; order Burkholderiales; family Burkholderiaceae; genus Caballeronia; species Caballeronia sp. LZ032. The sequence continues at coordinate 1,344 of NZ_JARUXP010000029.1, read as the reverse complement.
ATGCGGCGCGTTTCCCGCGAGGGATTGAACGGTCGCTCATCGTGCGGCAACACCACTGATCCCGGCTTGTCGGCCAGAATATGCGTGCGCAGCAACGCCTGTGTCTGGAGGTTGCGGACTTCCAGGCGACGGGCAAACTTGCGCACGAGCACCTGGCTGCCGATGGGAGCCGGTCGGGCGGCGTAGCTGCTGTGATCCACCCGTACGCATGTGTCGTCGCAGACCGTGTAGACCTTGTCGGTGAAGTATTCGAAACTGCGCGCGGGCAAGGCACGCAGATGGGGACGCTCTTCCTCGAACATCGCCTGAACCTGGCGGCGGGTGCTGCCGTGGATCCTTCTGGCCGCCCAGTTCGATTCCCATTGATCAAGGAAGGCGTTTTGCTCCTCGATCGATTCGAATCGTCGCCCCTTCAGGGCCGTGCCCTGAGTGTGCTGGATTGCGTTCTCGACGGTGCCCTTGCGATTCGGATCCCGTACGCGGGCTGGGTCCGCCACCACGCCGTAGTGAGCGAGCATGGCGGCATACACCGGATTGAGCTCCGGCTCGTACAGGTCCGGTTTGACTACGCCTTCCTTCAGATTGTCGAGAACGACGTACTGCGTGACGCCACCAAAGTGGCGCCAAGCCTGTTCGTGCAGTTCAGCCCAGACCTGTTTGCTGGACTTCCACACAACGCGGCGGAAGCTGCGCCGCGAGTAACGCAGCGTCATCACGAACAGCCGGGGCTTGCGGTAGCGGCTGGTGCCCGGCACCCTGGTCAGGGCGCCTTCGCCATAGTCAACCTGCGCCTCTTCGCCAGGCATGAAGTCCAGCCGGTCGAACTGGGCCGGCTCGTGCTGACGCATTGTCCGGACGAACCGCTTGACGCTGTCGTATCCGGCGGCAAAGCCAAATCGGTCCACCAGATCTTGGTAGATGGCCATGGCATTGCGCCGAAGCCGTAACTGAGCCTCTATGAACCCCCGGTGAGGCTCGCAAGCTGATATCTGGCTGCCCTTTGCCGGTGGGCATGGTGGAGGAATTTGCAGCGCGGAGCCGGTGGGCACCGTGGGGGAATTTGCTTGCGTCGCTGCGAATTGCTCCTGGTACTTGCGAATCGTCTTCCGATCAACCCCCGTAATTCGGGCGATCTCCCGCTGACGTTTGCCCGCGGCGACGAGTGTGGCGATAGTTGTTTGCAGATGCGGCTTCAAGACATTCACTCCAGCCACCCCTCTTGTTCATCCTTCGAGAGGTGCAAGGTAACGTCCTGCCAGACCGCGTCAGCATCATGCTCCGCGTGTCTCTAGGTGGGGGATTTTGAGGTGCCCAAAGGTGGGGGAATTTGCCCGCCCATCGGGG
>NZ_JARUXP010000028.1:0-2657 GCF_031451315.1 Caballeronia sp. LZ032 | reverse complement strand
CTAAAAGCTTTGGTCCTTGGTTCAAATGAATTGGCGAAGCATTCTCGCGGCAGAGCGCACGATTACGATAGTTGGCAGCATAGCTGTTGGTTCGAGTGTTCTTTATGCATTCATAGTGGCTGGCTTATGCAGAATCATATTTGTTCTAGGAGAGGTTACGGCGTTGCTCTCGATCGGACTTCCCATGTTTTTGGTGTCGCTAGTCCTACATGTCTGCCTTTTTCCAAAACATCTCCGTAGGGCTGGAGTGATCGATTAGCTTCTGAGCTTGTTTTTCGGACTTTGCTTGTTACGTGCCTGACGCCGCTTCGATAGAGTACGCGCAGGTCAAGGAACAGGCGGGGCTGGTTGCGGGCGACGGCGGCTTTGACGTCTCGGTCAAAGGCAATACGGCGCTCACGGGGGCGGTCATCGCGGGGGCGGATGACGCAGCGAAGAACACTCTGTCCACCGGTACGCTGACGTTCGCGGACGTCGGCAACCACTCGCACTATTCGGCGAACAGCATCGGCGGATCGGTGGGCCTGTCGCCGGGTCCGAGCTCCGACAAGGCTGTCGGCACTGCTTCAGTACCGGGATCAGGCGGCCCAGTGCCAATGATCGGTCAGCATGAGAACGGCGACCAGAGCGCGACCACGCGTAGCGCGATCAGCCCGGGCACGATTACGCTGACTGACGGCGATCATCAGGCGCAGGACATCGCGAGCTTGAGTCGCGACATGACGAACACGAACGGGACAGTCGTGACCACGCCCGACGTGAACGAGATCCTGAACCAACAGGCGGACACGATGCAGGCCGCGCAGGCGGCCGGTCAGGTGGTGGCGCAGGGAATCGGGGCGTATGCGGATGTGAAGCACAATTTCGCCCAGGCGAACTACGACAAGGAAGGTGCAGCGGCTTGGGATGAAGGCGGCAGCAATCGCGTCATCGCGCACATCATCGGCGGTGGGCTGATTGGTGGATTGGGCGGCGGTAGCATTGGAAGTGCAGCGGGCGGTGCTGCGGGTGCGGGTGTTTCGTCGGCGTTTGGGAGTAAGCTGAACCAACTGGCTGACGGAATCGGAGATCAGACCGGTTCGATGCTTGCCGGTAACATCGCGGCGAACGTGCTGGCGGGGCTTGGCGGTGCAATCGTGGGCGGTGGAGCGGGGGCGGCCGCGGCATCAAGCGCGGACCTTTACAACCGCAGTACGACCAACCCTGAGGGCAAAGGCAATACGGGCAGCCAAGCGCTGGACGCGGTGATCGGGTGGGCGAAGGACACCTACGGTGACGTACCGGGTACGCTAAGTCGCTGGGGTAATCAGATTGCCGGACAGATGAATGCCGATGCCGGAGCGAAGGCAGCAGAATCTCCGGCGGTGCTGATTGCGCAAGGGATAGCCAACGGGATCAATGCGGTAATCGGGACCAAGGGCGGCGAGCCGCCGATGGCGAATCCAGGAACGGTGTTGGCGGATTCGACGGCGGGCGCAGCGGCGGGTTCGGCAGCTATGGGAGCGCCGGGCTATGTGCCTAGTAATGCTATTTTTAATGGTAGTAACGATGGTGAGAGTGGCAATAACTCGCTGCTCGATCCGAAAGCAAAAACGCACGTTCTCTATGGTGATGGGCCCACCTCCGGCGGGCATTTGTCGGGCGTTGGAAAGCCGGGAAAATCGGAGTTTCCACCTTCGTGGAGCCCGCCAGACGTTACTAATGCTATCTCTGACATATCTACCGATCCGAAAACACAATGGTCAAAACCATCAGGTAACGGCTATGTGACGGGAACGGGCACAGTCAATGGAGTGGATATTAAGGTGGTCGTCGATCCGAACAAGGGGCGTATCGTGACCGGGTATCCGACAAACTTACCAAAGAATCCGAAATGACGAATAAATCAGATTACGAATTAATTGAAGAGAACCTGTTGATTGTTCTGCTGGAAATGGAGGAGCAGCCGGAAGTTGCGCGCGCCTATCCCCCGGACGCAATGACATATGAAGATGAAATGGCGCAGATCAGGGAATTTATCGATCTGGCGGGAGAATATGGACTTGCGTTTGAATATATAAATAGTTCGTTGGAGCAATACCCGTATAAGGTGTCGGGTAAGGCGGCCGTTAAGCTGTTAGAGGTTGGGCTGTTGATCGGTTTTAAGTCTGAGAATGATAAGGACAGCAGATTCGACAGAAGGCGTTGATCCACTCTGCTAAATCCTGAACAAGCAAGCCGACACGATGCAGGCCGCACAGGCGGCGGGTCAAGTGGTCGCGCAAGGCATTGGCGCGTACTTTGATATGAAGCATGCGCTGGCAATCGCCGATCACGATCAGGCGACAGCCGACGCAACGGCCGAGGGCGGAAGGGACCGGGTGATCGCGCATGTCATCGGCGGCGGCTTGATTGGCGGATTGGGTGGCGGCGGCATCGACACGGCAGCAGGCGGGGCCGCGGGCGCGGGAGTGGCGGCGGGATTCGCGCCACAGCTAACTAAATTGGCCGAGAGCGTGGGAAACGCGACCGGCTCGAAGACGCTTGGAAATTTCGCGGCGAATGTAGTCGCGGGCGCGGGCGGCGCGTTGGCAGGTGGCGAAGCAGGCGCCGTGACCGCCAGTAACGCGGATTTGTACAATCGGCAGTTGAACCAGAAGGAGAAGAAGACGATCGCG
>NZ_JARUXP010000027.1:0-3084 GCF_031451315.1 Caballeronia sp. LZ032 | reverse complement strand
CGTAAGCGTCATTCTGCGGCCGCATGGACAGAGCTGAAGCCGGTGTTCAAAGTAATGTCCGTTACTTCAAGTGATGGGGACTACTTTGGACACACGGAATGCGCGATCATCGAACCGCAAAGGCAGACCGAATTACACACCAGAGTACCGGCGGCAAGTTGCCGTCGCGGCGTGCGAGCCGGGTGTTTCGGTGGCCAAGCTCTCGCAGGCGCACGGACTGAATCCGAATATGGTGTTCAAGTGGCGCCGGCAACTGCGGGCGGGCCTGTTTGAAGGAGTGGCGCACAGCACAGCGGTGTTGCTGCCCGTAGCGCTACCTGGTGCACCGACCGGCGAGACCGAAGAACCGGCGTCGCTCGCTGTGCAGCCTGTCGAGTCACATCGCGAGAGCGTGCCGGCCGCGTCGCGCATCGAGATCGAACTGAACGGTGCCCGTGTACGCGTCACGGGCATGGTTGACCCCGTGCAGTTGCGCCTCGTGCTGCGCTGCCTGATGCCAGCATGATTGCGCCGCCAGGCGGTACCCGCGTATGGCTGGCAGCGGGCGTTACCGATATGCGCCGCGGCATGGATGGACTTGCCGCGCTGGTGCAGTCAGCACTCGGTCGTGATCCCTTCTCGGGGCACATCTTCCTGTTTCGCGGGCGTCGCGGTGACCTCATCAAGATTTTATGGTGGAGCGGCGACGGCATGAACCTGTACGCGAAGCGACTCGAGCGTGGACGCTTCGTGTGGCCGCAGGCGGACTCGGGAACAGTCCATCTGTCAGCCGCCCAACTGTCGATGCTGCTCGAAGGGATTGACTGGCGGCACCCCGAGCGGACGTGGCAGCCGACGCACGCGGCATAAGGCATGGTGCGGGAGCCCACAAGCGCGTGGCCTTCATTTACACTGGCATGCATGCCAGCCAGCCATCTGCCCGATGACATCGCCGCTCTCAAGCGCATCGTCGCCTCGCGCGACGAGACCATCGCGCAGTTGCTGGCCGAGATCTCGCGACTGAAGCGATGGCAGTATGGCCGCTCATCGGAGCGCATGACAGAACTGATGGACCAGCTGCAGCTCGCGCTCGGTGAGCTGCCTGTTCATGAACCAGATATGACCGCACCGGCGAAGGTACCTGACGCCGACGCGACTGCGGATACATCGGCCACAACGAACGTCGTTCCGCTGCGCCGCAGGTCACGGCACTTCCCCGCCCATCTTCCCCGCGAAACGGTTGTGCATGCACCGTCAAACTGCGGATGCCTGGAATGCGGCAAACAGATGCGTGTGCTCGGCGAAGACGTCTCGGAGGTACTCGACTACGTGCCCGGCTACTTTAAGGTGCTGCGTCACGTACGTCCGAAGCTGAGCTGCCCGCGCTGTGCAGCAGTAGTACAGGAGCCTGCACCTTCGCGGCCGATAGCACGCTCGATGGCGGGTGCCGGGCTGCTCGCACAGGTCGTCGTCGCGAAGTACGCTGACCATATGCCGCTATATCGGCAAGCCGGTATCTATCGCCGCGCGGGCATCGAACTGGACCGGGCAACGCTGGCTTCGTGGGTGCGTGAAGCGGCAGCGCTGCTGCAACCCCTGTCCGACGCACTCGGCGGTTATGTACGCGCCGCAGACAAGATCCATACCGACGACACGCCCGTGCCGGTGCTGGAGCCGGGGCGTGGCAAGACACGCACGGCGCGCCTGTGGACCTACGTTCGGGATGACCGCCCGGCAGGCAGCCGCGCTCCACCAGCAGTCTGGTACAGGTACTCACCCGACCGCAAAGGTGAGCGGCCTCGGGAACATCTGTCGGGTTATACGGGAATCCTGCAGGCAGATGCCTTCAGCGGGTATGACGCGCTGTATCGTGACGGCACGGTCATCGAGGCCGGGTGCTGGGCCCATGCGCGACGCAAGTTCTACGACCTGTACAAGCTGGATAGCTCACCAATTGCCGAGGAAGCACTGCGCCGCATTGGGGCGCTATATACCGTTGAACGCGAGGTTCGCGGCCAGACGCCGGACGTGCGCCTGTCTGCGCGCCAGCTGCGCTCGGCCCCATTGCTCGCTGAACTGAAGGCCTGGTTCGAACACACGCTGTCACAGGTATCGGCGAAGTCCGGGCTGGCGAAGGCGATCAGATACTCGCTGGGGCACTGGCACGCACTCACACGCTATTGCGAAGACGGGCGCATCGAGGTGGACAACAATACGGCAGAGCGCGCGATCAGGCCGCTGGTCCTCGGCAGCCGCAATTATCTGTTCGCGGGCTCCGACGGAGGTGGCCAGAGCGCGGCGGTGATCTATAGTCTGATCGGTACGGCGCGCCTGAACGGCATCGAGCCGTTTGCCTACCTGCGCACGGTGTTTGAGCGCATCGCCGATCATCCCATCAACCGCATCGACGAGTTGCTGCCGTGGCGCCTGATGCCGGCTGCACACCTCGAGCAGCAAGCCGCCTGACAATCAATCCGATGGTCCAGCCCCGCAAACCTGCCCTGCGCCTGGTCAAGGCGCCAGTGCCCGATTACGTACTGCGCGTTGAACTGAAGTACATCAAGCCGGCGATCTGGCGACGAATCATCGTTCCCGGCTCGATCCGGCTGGGCAAACTGCATGTCGTGCTGCAACTGGCCATGGGCTGGGAAGGCGGTCACCTGCACGAGTTCGTCTTCGGCGAAACCAACTATGGTGAACCTGATGACTTCGGATTCCAGAGCGATCCACCGATGCTCAATGAAGCACGGGTCACGCTGGCGAAGGCGCTGGGCGGGCTAAAGTCATTCACCTACATCTACGACTACGGCGACAACTGGCAGCATCGGATCAAAGTCGAGAAGGCGCTGGTGCCTGATCCAGACATGCGCCGGCCGCTGTGCCTGGACGGGCAGAATGCGTGTCCACCGGAAGACGTCGGTGGAGTGCCAGGATATGCCGACTTCCTCGAGGCGATCACCGATCCGATGCACGAGGAGCACGACCACTTCCTCGAGTGGTGTGGCGGCAGCTTCGATCCCGCCGCCTTCGATCTCGTGCTAACGAATCAGCGGCTCTCAGAGGTCAAGTTCTGATCGTCAAGACGGCCTCAGATTGACGCTTACG
>NZ_JARUXP010000026.1:0-3252 GCF_031451315.1 Caballeronia sp. LZ032 | reverse complement strand
ACCGCCCGGCGCACCATCAATTCCTTGATCTTGCCGATCGCCTTGGTCGGGTTGAGCCCCTTCGGGCACACGTCGACGCAATTCATGATCGTATGGCAGCGGAACAGACGGTACGGATCTTCCAGGTTGTCGAGTCGTTCGCCCGTCGCTTCATCACGGCTGTCCGCGATGAAACGATAGGCCTGCAGCAAGCCCGCGGGTCCCACGAACTTGTCCGGATTCCACCAGAAGCTCGGACACGACGTCGAGCAGCTTGCGCACAGAATGCACTCGTACAGGCCGTCCAGCTCGTCGCGCTCCACCGGCGACTGCAGACGCTCCTTCTCCGGCGGCGGCGTGTCGTTGATCAGGTACGGCTTGATCGAATGATACTGGTTGAAGAACTGCGTGAAGTCGCAGATCAGGTCGCGCACCACCGGCAGACCCGGCAGCGGACGCAGCACGATCTTCTGCGGCAGCTCGTTCAGGTTCGTCAGGCACGCCAGACCGTTCTTGCCGTTGATGTTCATCGCGTCCGAACCGCACACGCCCTCGCGGCACGAACGACGGAACGACAACGTCTCGTCCACTTCCTTCAGCTTCACCAGCGCGTCCAGCAGCATGCGTTCGTGCGTCAGGTCCAGCTCGTACGTCTGCATGCGCGGCGCTGCGTCCTTGTCCGGATCGTAGCGATAAACTTCAAAGATTCTCTTGGCCATTTCTCTATCCTCGTGCCTTAGAAGGTGCGTGCCTTCGGCGGCACCGATTCGACCGTCAGCGGCTTCATCTGCACCGGCTTGTAGTCCAGCCGGTCACCCTCGCTGAACCACAGCGTGTGACGCATCCAGTTCTCGTCGTCGCGATGCTCGTAGTCGCTGTGCGCATGCGCCCCGCGGCTTTCCTTGCGCGCTTCGGCTGACACCATCGTCGCGCGCGCCACCTCGATCAGGTTCGCCAGCTCCAGCGCTTCCACCTTCGCGGTGTTGAACACCTTCGACTTGTCCTTCAGATGCACGTGCTTCACGCGCTCCGCCACTTCCGCGATCTTCTCGACGCCGTCTTCGAGCAGCTTCGCCGTACGGAACACGCCTGCGTGCGCCTGCATCGTCGAGCGGATGTCGTTGGCGATGTTCTGCGTGTATTCGCCCGAGGTGGACTTTTCCAGCACCGCGAGACGTTCCATCGCGAAGTCGGCGGCATCAGCCGGCAGCGGCTTGTGCTCCTTCAGCTCGCGCGCATGCTTGATGATGTGGTTGCCCGCCGCGCGCCCGAACACCACCAGGTCCAGCAGCGAGTTCGTGCCCAGGCGGTTCGCGCCGTGCACCGAGACGCACGAGCATTCGCCCACCGCGTAGAAGCCGTTGACCGGGTCGTTGTAGCCCTTGGACGTACCGACCACCTGACCATGCATGTTGGTCGGAATGCCGCCCATCTGATAGTGGATGGTCGGCACGACCGGGATCGGCTCTTTAATGCAATCGACGTTCGCGAACTTCAGCGCGATCTCGCGGATCGACGGCAGACGCTTCATGATCGTCTCGGCGCCGATGTGCGACAGGTCCAGCAGCACGTGATCCTTGTTCGGACCCACGCCGCGGCCTTCCTTGATCTCCTGGTCCATCGAACGCGAGACGAAGTCGCGCGGCGCCAGATCCTTCAGCGTCGGCGCATAGCGTTCCATGAAACGGTCGCCGTTCGAGTTGCGCAGGATGCCGCCCTCGCCGCGCACGCCTTCGGTGATCAGCACGCCCGCGCCGGCCACGCCCGTCGGGTGGAACTGCCAGAACTCCATGTCCTGCAGCGCGATGCCCGAGCGCGCCGCCATGCCCAGGCCGTCGCCCGTGTTGATGAACGCATTCGTCGATGCCGCGAAGATGCGTCCCGCGCCGCCGGTTGCGAACAGCGTGGTCTTGCCTTCGAGGATATAGACCTCGCCCGTTTCCATCTCCAGCGCGGTGACGCCGAGCACATCGCCTTCGGCGTCGCGGATCAGATCCAGCGCCATCCATTCGACGAAGAAGTGCGTCTTCGCGGCGACGTTCTGCTGATACAGCGTGTGCAGCAGTGCGTGACCGGTACGGTCCGCTGCCGCGCAGGCGCGTTGCACGGGCTTCTCGCCGTAGTTGGCCGTGTGGCCGCCGAACGGACGTTGATAGATGGTGCCGTCCGCGTTGCGGTCGAACGGCATGCCCATGTGTTCGAGCTCATACACGGCGTTGGGCGCTTCGCGGCACATGAACTCGATCGCATCCTGGTCGCCGAGCCAGTCGGAGCCCTTGATGGTGTCGTAGAAGTGATAGTGCCAGTTGTCTTCGCTCATGTTGCCGAGCGACGCGCCGATGCCGCCTTGTGCGGCGACCGTGTGCGAGCGCGTGGGGAACACCTTCGAGAGCACGGCGACGGAGAGCCCCGCGCGCGCCAGTTGCAGCGAGGCGCGCATGCCCGAGCCGCCTGCGCCGACGATGACCACGTCAAAGCGACGACGCGGCAGGGAAGTCTTGATTGCAGCCATGTTCTTTACACTCTCCAGAGAATCTGTGCGGCGTAGCCGGCGCATCCGATGAGCCACAGGATGGTCAGCACCTGAAGGAACAGGCGCAGGCCCATGGGCTTGACGTAGTCCATCCAGATGTCGCGAATGCCCACCCACGCGTGATAGAACAGGCACAGCAAGACGACGAAGGTCGCGAGCTTCATCCACTGCATGGCGAAGATGCCCGCCCAGCCTTCGTAGGAGAAGTTATGCGCGCCGAAGAACAGCACGAGCAGCACGATGGTGTAGACGGCCATCGCGACGGCGGTGATGCGTTGCGCGAGCCAGTCGCGCAGACCGTAGTGGGCGCCGACGACCAGGCGCTTGGGGCCGACTCGATTGTGGGTTGCCATGTTTTTATAAACTCCTTAGAAGGCGCCGAAGAGCTTGAGCGCCATCGCGAGCGTGAGCAGCAGCGAGACGATCAGCACGATCATGGCGCTCTGCTTGCCGCCTTCCTTGTTCACGCCGACGTGCGTATCGAGCAGCAGAAAGCGGATGCCCGCGCAGAAGTGATGCAGGTACGCCCACGACAGCACGAGCGTAACGATCTTGACGATGGGGTTGGCGAGGAAGCCCTTGAAGGCGTCGAAACTGATTTCCGACGTGAGGCTCTGATCGAGCAGATACAGGATGAACGGCAGACACACGAAGAGCAGCAGGCCGCTCACGCGATGCAGGATGGAGACCTTCCCCGCCAGCGGCAAGCGATACTTCGCGAGTTGGCCGATCCCGATGTT
>NZ_JARUXP010000025.1:2295-3421 GCF_031451315.1 Caballeronia sp. LZ032 | reverse complement strand
GCGACATGACGATGCTGGCAGTGAACCACCTGACGCCGGTGGTCGGCATCGACGTGCATTGGGTCAATCTCCCGCCGTCGCCCGCGCCTGTTCCGCTGCCGCATCCTCACGTGGGCGTGGTGCTGGATTTGCGCGAGTACGCGAATGCGGCGCTGGCGGTCATGGGCAGCATCGTGTTCAGCTTCGTCGAGGAACAGGTCGGCACGTTCGTGCAGGCCCACGAACAGCAGATCGCCGATGTGATGCAAAGCGATCTGGTCCAGTCGGGCTTGGGCGCCGTCGATACCGTCATGAATAATGACGTCGTCGCAGGCGGCATGGACGCGCTGAAAGCGGCGAACGCGCTGCAGCGCAAGGTGAGCGATGCCTTGGGTGGCCACGTCGGGTCGGGCGGCGGGGGCGCGCCGATCACGATCAACGGCTTGCTGCGCGCGACGGCAGGCACGCACACGTTCCACGCGCCTGGTCTGCACTTTCCGTTGGGCGCGGGCTTTGCCGCATCGGATGCACGGGGGCCGTCGCAGGATGCGGAGTCGTTCATGGGCAGCCGCACCGTGCTGGCCAACGGCGATCCGATGTCATTCGCGGCGCTGCCCGCGTTGAGTTGCTGGTGCGCGGGCATGCTGCCGATGTCGCACAACAGCGCGCATACGGAACGCAAGTACATGTCCTTGCCCACCGCGACGATGCTGCCTATTCCGGCCGATCGTCCCGTGCTGGTGGGCGGCCCGCCCGTGATGAACATGATGGCGATGGCGGCCGGACTGTTCAGGGCGTTTCGCGGCTCGGCGCTGGCCAAGAGGCTGTTCAAGAACTTCCCGTCGGGGTTCATCAAGTGCGTGATCTTCGACGCGGAGCCGGTCAACTCGATCACCGGTGAAGTGGTGGTGCAGCAGCACGATTTCACCATCGACGGGCGCTTGCCGCTGGTGTGGGATCGCTACTACGCGAGTCACGACATGATCCCGGGAAGCCTCGGGCGTGGCTGGCGCAGTCCGGCCGACATTCGCGTGGACTTGCTGCGCGATCAAGGGCATGAGTTCGTGCAATACAGCGCGGCGGTCACGTTTGCCGATCACGCCACCGCGTTCGATCAGATGCCGCACGAAAGCGGATGGCCCGCGCG
>NZ_JARUXP010000025.1:0-2195 GCF_031451315.1 Caballeronia sp. LZ032 | reverse complement strand
GCGATTCACCACGGCGTGTCGATGCGCTTCGTCGAATACGCGGGAGGCCGTCCCACGGGGCGCGAGTTGCGCGCTGCTTCGGGGATCGTCGCGGGCTGTCTCGGGGCGCTCACGCTGCACGATGCACAAGGTGGCGCGCATCCGCTGGTGACGTATCAGCAAGACGCGCTGGGCAACCTGGGCGCCGTGCTCGATGCGCACAACGCGCCCTACTGTTTCGAGTATGCGCAGCATCAGATGGTGAGGCATACCGACCGCAACGGCCTGTCGTTCTACTACAGCCATGCGATGCACGAGGACGGCCAATGGCGCGTGAGCCACGCATGGGGCGACGGCGGCCTGTACGACTACCACTTCGAGTACGACCTTGCGCATCTGGAGACGCGCTTCACGGATTCGCTGGGCCGCCTCACGGTGCTGCAATACAACGAGCAGCAATGGCCGGTGGCGCGCATCGATGGGTCGGGCGGCGTGCGCAGCTATCAATACGATGGCGAAGGCCGCACGATCGCGGAGGTCGACCCGGCGGGAAACGCAACAGAATGGGAGTACGACGGGTACGGCAACCTGCTCGCGCACCGGCTGCCGGATCGCACGGTGGTGCAGACCGCGTATGACGAGGAGCATCGGCCGGTCGCGATCACCGATCCCGAAGGGGGCGTCTGGCGCCAGGTTTGGGATACGCGTGGCAATCTGATCGAACAGGTGACACCCTCGGGGTGTTCGAGCGCATTCGCTTATGACGCGCTTGGGCAGCTGACGCAAGTGGCGGATGCGGCGCGGCGTTGCACGGCCCTGAACTACGACGCGTATGGCTATCTGGCCAGTCTGACCGATGCGTTGGGCCGCGTCACGCACTTCACCCACGATGCGCGCGGCAATCTGCTGCACCGCGAAGCGCCGGGTGAAGGGACGACGCGCTATGCGTGGGACAAGAAGGATCGTCTGATTCTCTGCGATCTTCCCAGTGGGGCATGGGTGCGTTGCGAGTATGACGGCGAGGACAATCTCATCCGCTACGAAGACGAAGCGCGCCAGGAAACGCGCTTCACGTATTACGGACAGGGGCAGCTTCAGACGCGCGTTGATCCGGACGGCAGCGTTACTCGCTATCACTACGATACCGAAGAGCAGCTGATAGGCGTAAGCAATCCGCTCGGACAGACCTGGCATCTGAAGCGCGATGCAGCGGGCCGGCTGATCGAGGAGATCGACTACTTCGGGCAAGCGCGCGGCTATGGGTACGATCCGGCGGGGCACTTGCAGCGTACTGTCGATCCGCTCGGGCGCGTGCTGAGCATCCGGTGCGATTCGTTGGGGCGTATCGTGAGCCGCATCGCGGCGGGCAGCGGCGAGGACGAACATTACGCCTATAACAAGCGCGGTCAGTTGATCGAAGCGCGCAATGCGCATGGGCTGGTTCAGCGCGAGTATGACCTCGACGGGCGGCTCACGAGCGAGACGCAGCAGCATGCCGATACGCTCGGCAGCCTGAGCTACGAGTACGACGCGGCGGGTCAGTTGCAGACGCAGCGGCGCGAGATGCGCGGCTTGAATGGCGACGTGTGTTATCGGCAGACGCTGAGCCATGAGTACGATGAGTCGGGATTGGCTCGCACGTTGAGCATCGATGCGCATGAACCGATCCGCTTCACGCATGATCTGGCGAGCCGCTTGAGCGGGATTGAGTTCGCACCCGGACTCGATCATGCGTTCAGCTACGACAGCGCGGGGCGGCTCGCGCGACAGACCGCGCGGCGTGCGGGGCATCGCGAGACGCATGTCGGGTATGACTATGACGTCAGCGGGAACCTGGTCACTCGCAGCGATAGCCGGTTGGGGGTGGATCGCTATCGATACGATCCGCTGGGCCGGATCGTCGAGCATACGGATCCGGGACAGCGGCTGCGTCGGTATGTGTATGACGCGCAAGGCGATCGGTTCTCGCAGGTGCGGGCGACCGAGCGAGGCCGTGAGTGGCAGCATCCGGACGGCGCGCGCTGGTGGCTGGATGCGGCGGGGCAGCTAGCCGAGCGTACGCATCCTGCGCGGGGCGTGGAGCAGTTCACGTGGGACGTGTTCGGGCGGATGGTGGGGTTCGAGAACACCGCTAATGAGCGATGGGTGTATCGATATGATGCGCTCGGTCGGCGTATTGGCAAGCAGGCGGCGGATGTCAGGCCGGAGGTGGGGCA
>NZ_JARUXP010000024.1:0-3659 GCF_031451315.1 Caballeronia sp. LZ032 | reverse complement strand
ATGCACGTCGCCGCCGATCTTCGTGGCCGCTGCAACCGTATTGAGCGTCGCTGCCTTGATCGACGCGTTGTCGTGTTCCGCAATTACCAGAATCGTCATGTTCAGATCACCTTCGCTTCGTTCTTCAGCTTCTCGACCAGGGTCTTTACGTCGGGCACCGCGATACCGGCGCTGCGCTTCGGCGGCTCGACGACCTTCAGCGTCTTCAACCGCGGCGCAACATCGACGCCGAGTTCGGCAGGCGTCATCGTGCTTAACGGCTTCTTCTTCGCCTTCATGATGTTCGGCAGCGTGACGTAACGCGGCTCGTTCAGGCGCAAGTCCGTCGTGATGATTGCCGGCAGCTTCAGCGACAGCGCTTCCGCACCGCCATCCACTTCGCGCGAGACAGAAGCGCGGCCATCGGCGATCACGACTTTCGAGGCGAACGTCGCTTGCGGCAATCCCGCCAAGGCAGCGAGCATCTGACCGGTCTGATTCGAATCGTCATCGATAGCCTGCTTGCCGAGAATGACGAGCTCAGGCTTTTCCTGATCGACCAACGCCTTCAGGATCTTCGCGACGGCGAGCGGCTGAAGCTCTTCCGCCGTCTCCACCAGCACCGCGCGATCCGCACCGATGGCAAGCGCCGTGCGCAAGGTTTCCTGACACTGCGTCACACCGCACGACACGGCGATCACTTCAGTCGCGATGCCCGCTTCCTTCAGACGCACTGCTTCCTCAACGGCGATTTCATCGAACGGGTTCATCGACATCTTCACGCTGGCGAGTTCCACGCCCGTGTTGTCCGACTTCACGCGCACCTTCACGTTGTAATCCACCACGCGTTTGACGGTTACGATAACTTTCATAAGCTTGAGATGAGAGTGAAATTATCTTTACTGCGCGCCCAGTTCGCGGGCCAGTTCATCCGAGCGCGCCTGTGCCGCACGCACGCCGCGCCCGATTTCTTCCTTGATGCCGGACTGTTCGAACGAGGCCAGCGCGGCCGCCGTCGTGCCGCCCTTCGACGTCACCCGCTCGCGCAACACTGCCGCCGTTTCATCCGACTGCCGCGCCAGCGCCGATGCACCGAAAAACGTCTCCAGCGCCAGCGTGCGCGCCTGCCCGGCATCGAGCCCGGCGCTTTCGCCCGCAGCGATCAATGATTCGATGAAATAGAACACGTAGGCCGGCCCGCTTCCCGACACTGCCGTGACCGCATCGAGTTGTGCTTCGTGCTCGACCCACAGCGTAGCGCCCACCGAACTCATGACGGCATTCGCCTGCTCGCGCATGTCGGGCGTCACGTCTGGCGCCGCGTGCAGTCCCGTCATGCCCATGCCAATCAACGCGGGCGTGTTCGGCATCGACCGGACGATGGCCGCGTAGCCGCCGAGCCAACGCGAGATATCCGCGATGCGCACGCCCGCCGCGACGCTGATGACGAGTTGCCGCCTGAGCAACGGAGCAAGCGCGGCGCACACCTTCTCCAGGATTTGCGGCTTCACGGCGAGCACGACTGCATCGACGCCTTCCGCCGATGCAAGGCGCTCCGCCGTAGCGACACCCAGTTCCTGCGCGGCTGCTTGCCGCTTGCTTTCGTCGGGATCGACGGCCAGCAGGTCATGCGGGGTTGCGCCTCGTCGAATGAGTCCGCCCATCAGAGCCGAAGCGAGATTACCTGCGCCGATGAAGGCGATTTTCATATTGTTTTCCTGAGTTAAGCATCTTTGATTGAACTACAATCGAAGCCATCGGAATACAATCATTGGCCCCATGCCCAAGGCATCATCCACGTCTGCGCGCAGCACGCGCGAAGCATCCGGCGAGCGCTCTTCGCTGTTCGTCGGTTCCGCTGAAAAGACCTTCCGTGTGCTGCACGCCTTCGACGGTCCGAACCGGCAGATGACGCTTGCAGATCTCGCCAAGGCTTCGTCGCTGGACCGCAGCGCCGCGCAACGCATCGTTCATACGCTCGAAGCGCTCGGCTATCTGGCGCGTGTGCCTGAAACGCGCGACTACCGTCTCACGACCAAGGTTCTGCAGTTTTCGTATAACTACATCCGCGCCAACGAGCTGATCGATAAAGCCTCGCCTTATTTGCTCGACATCAGCCGTCATCTCGGCGAAACCACGAACCTGCACGAGATCGACGGCAATGAGATCGTGTTTGTCGCGCGCTTTCCCGGCCGCCATCTCTTCAACGTGGATATCGCGCTGGGCGCGCGTCTTCCCGCGCTTTATACGGCGTCCGGCATCGCCATTCTTTCGCGTCTTCCCGAGAAGCAGCTGAAGGCCGTCATGTCGCGCACACCGCTCGAACGCATGACGCCCTATACCGAAACCGATCAGAAGAAGCTGCTCGAACGCGTGCATCAGGCATCGCGCCGGGGCTATAGCGTCATCGAGAATGAAACCGTGCTGGGCGACATCGCCGTGGCCGCGCCGATCACCGATCATGACGGCACCGCTGTGGCCGCCGTCAACATCTCGGTGCCCACCACGCGCTGGACCATCGAGCGTGTCGAGGCGGAACTGGTCAAGCACGTACAGGTCGCCGCGACCTCCATCTCGAAGTCGCGGCTGCCGATGTCGCGCCGCTGATCAGCGCCCTTCGAAGATCGCCAGCTGCTTCTTCAGCTCGGCGCGCAGGTTGCCCGACAGCGTGTCGTCGGCACGAACCAGCGGCGCGAGCATGTCCGGCGCATTCACGCCGATCAGGTCCATGACCGACTTCATCGGGCCCGGATTGGTTTCGGCGAACGCGAGGTTCATCAGCGGGATCAGCGAGCGATGCATCGCGAGCGCTTCCTGCGTCTTGCCTGCGCTGGCGAGTTCGAAGATACGGCGCCATGCCGTCGGCAACAGCGACGCCGTCACGACGATACCGCCCCGCGCCCCCGCCGCCACGTGGAGCGGGAACAAGGTGTCTTCACCGCTCAACACCGCGAAGGAATCATCGACGCCCGCGACTACGCGCAGGAAGTGATACATGTCGGTGTTGCACGCCTTCATGCCGATGATGCGTTCATGCTTCGACAACTCATGAATGACCTCGGGCGCAATCGCGATACGCGTGCGGTACGGGATTTCGTACAGCAGGATGGGCACCGGGGATTCGTCGGCGTAGCGCAGGAAGTAATCGCGGATGCCGGCCTGCGTCGGGTTCGTGTAATACGGCGTCAGCACGAGCAAGGCGTCGGCGCCGGCGGCGGCGAAGTCCTTCGCGGCTTTCATTGCATCGTGATATCCCGGATCGAGCACGCCGGCGATCACCGGAATGCGGCCCGCTGCTTCGCGCGCGGTCAGTTCGACCATGCGCACGCGCTGCTCGCTCGACAGCGCGCCGTATTCGCCCGTGCCGCCCAGCGGCAGCACGCCGTCGATGCCCTGTTCGAGCAGATAGCGCAGCAAGGCGCGGGTGGCATCGACGTTGATGGTATCGTCCGGATTCACCGGCGTGGGAATCGCGGGCAGGATGCCATGCAAGGATTGAGACGTCAGCGACATACGATTTTCTCTAAATTTGAATGGCTCAGGATGCCGTGCTTCGACGACGCAAGCGGTCGGCAATGGAAATCAGAATGGAGATGAACACGAACAGCAGCGTCGAGACAGCGGCGATCACCGGCGAGATCTGCATCGTGGTCTCGTCCCAGAACTGCTTGGGCAGCGTC
>NZ_JARUXP010000023.1:0-3681 GCF_031451315.1 Caballeronia sp. LZ032 | reverse complement strand
TTGGCCCGTGAGGATCCACCTTTCTTTGCTTACGTTCACGGGTGGGACGCGTTCATTTCATTCCTTCGCGAAGAACGCCGCCGCTTTTTTTGCGATTTCCAGCTCCATCTGCAAGCGCTTGTTCTCCGCTCGCAGCCGCGAGAGCTCCATTTGCTCCGCCGTAACGACTTTAGCCCCCAGACCGTTGAGCTTGCCGGTCTCCGAGGCCTTCAGCCAGTTGCGCAGAATCTGCGTCGACATACCCAACTCCCGGGATACGGCGCTCAGGCCTTGCCCGTCCTTGACTCGTTGCACGGCGGCTTCCTTGAACTCTGCCGTGTACACCTGGTGCGGTACCTTGAACATCTATGCTTTCCTTTCTTTGGGTCGAGTTTATACGCGACCTGCTGGAAGGCGAAATTTCAGGGGAAGCTCAGTCCCCGATGGTTTGCCAATGAGCACTCAGACTTGGCTCTTCTTTTTTATCTTTATTCTGAAGGCCTTCTGGTCAGGCGGCATCGCCGCTTTCGTCTATATCCTCATCGGCGAATTGCATTTCGAAGCATACATCCGCTGGAACTTGCTGATTTTTCCCTACATCTCCGCCTTCCTGTTTGCACTCGCGCTGCTCGGCATTTTTGGCTCATCACGGTTCGTCTGGCTCAGGAACCTCAACAGCTTTTGGTGCTATGCAGCCATCGTCTGGGGATTTTTCCTGCTCGCCATGACCGAGCAACTTGTCGAACCATTGAAGAGACGTACCGAACGCGCCACCGCGTAAACGAAGCGCGGGCCGCATGGGCGCCAACCCATACAGCCCGCTGACCACAACCAACTCATGACGGGAGTTGACTATGGCTGACGCCAATCTTAAAGCATTGAACGCGCATTCCGAGCGCCTCATCAAGATTCAACAAGCCGAGCGCGAGCGGCCTTACTCGATGCGGCCGAACAAGACACCGCCGCCGCTTTATCCGTGGTTCAAGCTCGCCGGGCGATGGCTTGAGCAGGCGGGTTTCGAAGCAGGGCAGAACGTCAGGGTTCACGTCGAGCACGGCAGGCTCGTCATCACCCCCGCCTGAACAGCGCTACAACAACCAACCCAGCTCAATAGCCGGGTTGGTTGTTACTGTGCCTGATTTTTTCTTGCCTGCCAAAGTGCACGGGCCTCATTCAGACTGCTTTGATTAGCCCCACCCGCAAATGTAGGATCATCTGATTGCACTGGATCATCTTCCCAACCGCATACTGCGCAGATTTCATAGTTCCCGCGGTCACTAAGGGTCACGCTATCACAGCATGGGCACGGGAGAAGGTCTTCTTGCATCACTGTTTATTCCAATAGTCCATTCCAGCCGACGGCCTAAACATCGTTCTTGGCGCACCATCCTTGTTTTTTGACGCAAACGTGTTTGTCGCCGGATCGTAAAACAGCGTATCGCCATTCGGGCGAGTCTTAATCAGAGTTCCATCCGGTGGATTGTTTACAAAGTCCTGCGCTGATTGAACATATTGCACTGAGTTCTGATACTCCGGAAACTCTCCGCCGTGCTTGGTCGAATGACCGTAAGCATTTTCAACCGGCGTCTTATCCTTTGTTGAAGTCCAGAACGTACTCTTTGCGTCTTTTCCAGCAAGTGCCCCGGTGGGCGGCCGCACCGTCGCAGCACCCGTATCCGCCGTCTTCACCGACTTCTGCGCAAGCATAGCCCGTTCTTTATCCAGAATCTGCCGAAGCTCTTTCGCTTCCTTCGCGGCTTCGCTTTCCTTCCTGTTGTTGTTCTGGTTGTACAGATTCACATTGGACGCGGCCGCAGCTCCTGCCGTGCCGCCGATGATGCCGCCGCCGAGCGTGCTGGCCACATTGCCCGCAATGTTCCCGATGAGTTTGGATCCGGCTTCCTCCGCGACCGCATCCGCGAACTGCTGCGTGCGATTGGCCAAGTAAGCAGACATGCCCGCACCCGCCGCACCTTGCGCCGCGCTACCGATGCCACCACCGCCCAGACCGCCGATCAGCCCGCCACCCGCTACGTGCAGCGCAATCCTGTTGCTGCCCGATTCACTCCACGAATCCGCCGTGTCGAGGTAGCCTTGCATCGCATCCAGGTCGCCGCGCTCGTAGGCTGCTTTTGCATCCTTGAGCGCGCCGTCACGCTTCGCGTTCGCGATCATGCCGATCTGCGTGGCCACCGCTTCACCCGCCGCGCTGGCGGCGTTCATCATGTCGCCTTGCTTGTCCAGCAGGTTGTTCACGTCCGGCAGCGTCGAAACGGTTCCGTTCGTGCTCGACGTGTCACGGCTGAGGTTCGCAACGTCCTGCGTCTGATGCTCGCGGTCCGTGACGTTGATCGTCCCGGCGCTGATCGCGCTGCGCGTGATGCCATTCGAGCTACCGCTTTCGCTCTGACTCATCATCGGCACAACGCCGCCCGCTCCGCTCACTGACGACGGGCCTATACCGCTCTGCGCAGTGCCTATCGATCCACCCGCGCTAAACCCGCTGCTGCTCGCGCTGTAGTCGCTGCGATTCTGAAGGTCCGAGAAGGTGAGCGTGCCTGTGTTGAGCGTGTTCCTGCTTGCGTCGGCGTCGCTCGCGATCACCGCGCCCTTGAGGTCGGTACTGCCCTTGACGGTGATGTCAAAGCCGCCTTCGCCCGCATGAATCCCGCTTTGCTCTTCGACGGCCGCGTAATTGCCGCTCGCATTGCCGTGCTGCGAACTGAACGAACCGCCGCCACCGCTCTGACTGATCGCAAAGCCCCCGCCGGCGCTGCTTTGATGCGCCGCGCTCACCGTCATATCCTGCACGCTCGCGATGTTCAGATTGCCGCCGACGTCCGCCGCGATCTGTCTTCCGGCGATCTGCGAGCCGATCACGTTCGTATCGCCGCCTGAGACGATCGCGACGCTATTCGCGCCCGTAACGTGCGACGCGTTCTGAATTGCCGCGTCGCTGTTGGCGTCGCCGTGCGCGTTCGCCATCGCCGCCGATATGCCGAAACCGTTCGTGCCGAACGACAGACCGACGCTCGTGCTCTTGGTGCTGCTGGAGCTGCGCGTCGACGCCGTGTCGGTCGTGTTGACGACGTTCACCTGATCCTTCGCGGCGAGCACCACGTCGCTTGCGCTGATGTTCGAGCCGGCGATGTTCAGGTTTCCCTCGGTCGCCATGAACGCCGCCGAGCCTCCTGCGTTCACAGACGAACCGCGATGTATCGTCTGCGTCTCGCTCGAATCGCTGCGGCTGCTGCTCGACCCGACGCTCAATTGAACGGCGATGCTCGGGTTCCGCATCAGCGCGCCACGGCTCGCGCCGGCAACACCCATCGCCGCATTCCCCGCGGCCGCGATCGCGTGCAGCGTCGCCGCTCGGTCGTTGCCCGTGCTCGCCGAGTGACTCGCGGCGCGGCTCTGCGTATAGGCGTTATTGATCGCATCGCCCACGGAACCCGACAGCCCGAGCGCAAGGCCGCTCGTATGTGAGGTTTCTGTCCGCGAACGCTGCGCCGTATCCTTGGCTGCGTCGATGGTGACGTTCGCACCCAGGCCGACGAGGTCTTTCGCCGCAAGCAGATCACTGCCGGTCACATGGAGTGTAGAGCCGGCCTGAATCGAGAGATCGCCCGCCAGCGAGCCGACCGTGCTCGCGTTGTTCGTCACGCTCGAAGCCTGATCGGTCGTCGCGTGATTGTTGCTGCC
>NZ_JARUXP010000022.1:0-3863 GCF_031451315.1 Caballeronia sp. LZ032 | reverse complement strand
CACCACGCACACCACAGCCGGCTCACACACCATCGAAGTGGGCTTGCCGCTCGCTTCGGGCGACAGTTCGACTTCGCCGCCGCCATCCGGCGCGCAACGCCTGTTGAATCAGCAAGCAAGCACAAGCACAGGCGCGACCGGGCAATTGCAGGCCATGGCCGCACGACGAGGCAAGCGCGGCAAGAAAGCCCATGCCCGCAGCGGCATGCAGCAGTCCACGCCTGTCACGTCGACATCGACATCAACCTCATCCTCCACGTCTACGTCCACACCCACGTCATCGTCGATCACGCTGGCCAGCCAGGTGCCCACCTTCCTGCAGAACTTCTCCACGCCAAAGCTCGGTGGCAGCGCGCTGAACATCACCGTGAACGGCATGGAGAAAACGCTCGTGGTCGGCTCGACACAGAAGGTCTATCTGGGCGAGGAACTCAAGATCACCGACGGCACGTCCACCGTGCTGATCACCGGCATCGAGACCAAGGACGTCGACGGCTCGACCACGACGACGATCACCGGCCTCGCCACCAGCTTCGTGCTGGGCAACCGGGCGGACACGACGATCGGCAATGCCCTCCAGGTCCATGCCGGGCAATTCGAAGGCTTTCAGGTCGCGGCGCTCAACACCTGGGGAAGCAATGTGATCGCCGTGGGCAGCCAGGTCCACAACACCGGCAACTGGGTGCAGTCGACCGGCTCGATGATCGTCGACATCGGATCGTCCGTGAACAACATGGGCGTGAAGATGGGACACGTCGGTTACGACGTGAAGTTTTGAGGCAGCGTGTGCGCCGGCGAGTTCCGGTTGATGCCCGGACTCGTCGTGCGGACCGGGAACACCAGCTGCCGGGTCGGGCGCTCTCACTCGCGATGCTCTGCGAGCGCAGCGCCTGAGATTCATGCATTGGCAATCGCTATCCCGCTCGAAGATCGAGGAGACGATCGCCCAACGGCCAATAACCGCATCCAACGAGGTGCGGACGCCCCTGTTCAGGCACGCGTGCCTGATTCTTCATCCGTACCGAGCGAGACGACATGACCCAGATTGTGACCGCCTACAGCGACGCATTTGCATCCGGCATCCTCAGCTTCCGCTCCATGACAGGAAACGAAGCCCTTTCCACCCTCTTCGACTTCGAGGTGCAACTCGTCTCGGGCGATGCTTCGCTCGATCTCAAGAGCGCCCTCGGCAAGTCACTCACGCTGGAGATCCAGCCGCAGGTCGGCGCGCTGCGCTATCTCGACGGACAGATCACCCGCTTCGAGTTCAATGGCCGCGAGACGCTCACCTCGCGCAGTTATATCTATACGGCCACTGTGCGGCCTTCGCTGTGGTACCTCACGCGCTCCGTCAACTGCCGCATCTTCCAGGAGAAGACGGTTGTCGAGATCATCCAGGAAGTCTTCTCCGCTTACGGCTTTCCGGTTACCAACCGCCTGGGCGCCACCTATCGCACCTGGGGTTACTGCACCCAGTTCCAGGAGACTGACTTCGCCTTCGTCAGCCGTTTGATGGAACAGGAAGGCATCTATTACTACTTCACGCATCAGATGGGCCAGCACACGCTCGTGCTCGCCGATGACATGAGCGGCCACGACGCCCTGCCCGATTACGCCTCGCTCCCCTACCTCGCGCCCGATCAGATTGCGCTGCCCGAGACCGAAGGCGTGGATCGCTGGCACACCGAGGACAATGTCACCACGGGCCGCTATGTCGTCGATGACTACGACTTCCGCAAGCCCAAGGCAGACCTGCAAAGCCAGCAGGCCAATCCGCTCAGCGATGACCACGGCTCTTATGAGAAGTACAACTGGCAGCTCGGCTATGTCAATGGCGACGAGGGCAACCATTACTCGCGCGTGCGGCTCGAAGAAGAGCAGACCGGTAGCGAAAGCGCTCATGGTCACACCACGATTCGCGCCTTCGCGCCGGGCTATCTGTTCACGTTGACAGGTTGTCCACGAACGGCCGATAACCGCGAGTATCTGATCGTCGGCGCTGAATATCACTTCCAGAGCGGTGGCGACGCCAGCGGCAGCAGCTCGGCAGCCTACGACACCGAGTTTCTCGCGCAGCCTACGTCGCTCCCTTGGCGCGCACCCTCCGTCACGCCTTTGCCGAAAGCGACAGGACCGCAGACAGCGGTGGTCGTTGGCCCGGCAGGCGAGACCATCTGGACCGATCAGCACGGCCGCGTGAAGCTGCAATTCCGCTGGGACCGCTACGGCAAGAGCGACGAGAACAGCTCGTGCTGGGTGCGCGTCTCCGATGCCTGGGCCGGTTCGAACTATGGCGGCATCTACATCCCGCGTATCGGTCAGGAAGTGGTGGTGGATTTCATGAACGGCAACATCGATCGGCCGCTCATCACCGGGCGCGTCTACAACGCCTCGCAGATGCCGCCGTTCAACCTGCCCGACTCGGCCACGCAGAGCGGCTTCCTCACGCGCACGCCCAACGGCAACAGCAGCAACGCCAACATGTTCCGCTTCGAGGACAAGCAAGGCTCCGAGCAGATCAAGCTGCATGCCGAGCGCAATTACGACACGTCGGTGGAAGCGAACACCACGCACGCCACGGCGGGTTCGCACACGATCGAAGTGGGCTTGCCGCTCGCTTCGGGCGACAGCTCGACCTCGCCGCCGCCATCCGGCGCGCAGCGTCTGTTGAATCAGCCGGTCAGTACCAGCACGGCCGGGCAATTGCAGCAGGCCATGGCGGCGCGACCGGGCAAGCCCGGCAGGAAGGCCTACGCCCGCAGGGGCATGCAGCAGTCCACGCCGTCGGCATCGACATCGACATCGACATCGACTTCACCGTCGGGCACGTCATAGGGCGGCACGCTCGCCAGCCAGTTGCCTTCCTTCGTCCAGAACTTCTTCCAGCCGAATCTCAGCGGGAGCGCTTACAGCATCACGGTGAACGGTCTTTCGAACACGCTCACCGTGGGTGCGGACAATTCCTTGATCGCGGGCGTGGGCATGTCGTCGGTCATCGGCAATTTCACCAGCTTCATCGCCGGCAACGAGAACGACTTCAACGTCGGCAACACGTTCGGTGTCAACGTCGGGTCGAACGAGGTTTTTCACACGAACGATGTCAGCACCATCGGAAACGTGGTGACCAATGCGGGCAACGCGGTCAACAACACGGGCCTCTGGGTATCGAATACCGGCACGGCGGTGGCGCAGAACGGCGCCTCGATCAGCGAAACCGGCGTGACCATCGTCAAGGTTGGCTATGAAGTCAAGTGGTGAGACCGGCGGTCACACCATGGCCGGCGACGCACTGTTCAACGTCACCCATAGCACGGAGGGCAAGGCAACCATGAGAACCGTTTAGAGCAAGTCCGCCACCAGGGCCGACTCATCAAGTCGGCCGACAACATCCGGGGGCGTGCCGCTACAGACTGGCACCACTCAGGATGACTCACTTGACACGCGTGCCTGAGCAACGATCCGATTATCACAAGAGACCGACATGACCCAGATTGTGACCGCCTACAGCGACGCATTTGCATCCGGCATCCTCAGTTTCCGCTCCATGACAGGAAACGAAGCCCTTTCCACTCTCTTCGACTTCGAGGTGCAGCTCGTCTCGGGCGACGCTTCGCTCGATCTCAAGAGCGCCCTCGGCAAGTCCCTCACGCTGGAGATCCAGCCGCAGGTCGGCGCGCTGCGCTACCTCGACGGACAGATCACCCGCTTCGAGTTCAATGGCCGCGAGACGCTCACCTCGCGCAGTTATATTTATACGGCCACTGTGCGGCCTTCGCTGTGGTACCTCACGCGTTCCATGAACTGCCGCATCTTCCAGGAGAAGACGGTTGTCGAGATCATCCAGGAAGTCTTCTCCGCTTACG
>NZ_JARUXP010000021.1:0-4000 GCF_031451315.1 Caballeronia sp. LZ032 | reverse complement strand
CCGCCATCGACGATCATCGCGTCGGGCTGTTGATCGATGCCGCGCCAGAAGTCGGCCGCCGGGATGCCGTAGCCCAGGATGCCGTTCGGCGTCAGGATCCTGATTTCGTTCTTCATGAAGTCTCCTTGCGATTCCTTCGGAGCGCCGCATGCTTCGGCATGACGCAAGAGGCGCAGTCGTATGAACCGATTATGTCGAGGCCCACGCCACGACACTATTTGCTTTATGAGATAGACTCATAGACATTCCTGATAAAACCCGGAGACCTTGGGCCATGACGTCCGACAAGCCGGACGAAGCCGCGCATGCCGCGGCGCCGGTCACGCTGCGTTTCGACCTCGTCGAACTGGAGACTTTTCTTGCGGTGGTGGAACTGGGCAGCTTCAGCGCCGCCGCCAGGCGTCTGCATATCTCCCAGCCTTCCGTGACGGCCCGCGTGCAGCGGCTCGAATCGACCTTGAAAACCCGGCTGCTCGTGCGCACCACGCGTCACGTGGAGCCGACCGCCGCCGGCAAGCGCTTGCGCGAGCACGCGGAAGCCGCGCTGCGCGACCTGCGCAAGCTGCTGACCGAATTCCAGGCCGATGCCGAAGCAGCGCGGCTGCGCGTAGTCGTCGCCGCCACGCCGATGATCTCGGCCGTCATGCTGCCCTCGCTGATCCATTCCTTCTGCCAGCGCTATCCGGACGTGCAGATCCAGTTGCGCGACCTGCAATATGAAGACGTGGTCGCGCGGATCGAGAGCAGCGAGGCGGATCTCGCGGTCGTCGCATTCGATAACGATTCGAGCAAGCTGAGTTTCGAAGCGCTCACGGAAGAGGACATGCTGGTCGTGGTGCCGACCTCGCATGCGCTCGCGCCCGCTGGCGAAGTGACGCTGGAGCAGCTCGCGCAAGTGCCGCTGATGCTGCTGGACCGCTATTCGATCCTGCGCGAGCGGCTCGCCGACGAGTTCGCGAAACGCGGTCTTGCGCTGCGGCCGATGCACCACGCCGCCAACCTGAGCACGCTGCTCGGCATGGTGGACGCGGGTCTGGGAGCCACCTTCCTGCCGCGCTCGATGGCGCAGCGCTACGCGCGCGACACTCGCGCCACGCTTCAGGTCACCGACGTCAAGCTGATGCGCAGCTTCGGCATTCTGCGTTCGCGCGATGCGGACCTGAGCGCCGCCGCGCTGAGCTTCGTGCGGCATTTGCAGGCGAACTTCGGCGCGACGCTGACCAGCGACGCGGCGCAGGCCTGACGCCATGATGCGAGCGCTTGCCACTTATCAGCGCGCTCATCTATCCGTTTTATCGATCAATCCATCGCGACATCGAAATTGTTCTGCGGGACGCGCGACTCTAGACTGGGATCATGAAGTGCAGATGCCATGCGCTCATCTCATTCCGGAGACTTTCATGACGCTCAAGAACAATCAGACCTTCCGCGACGCACTGTCGGCTTTTCCGAGCGGCGTCACCATCGTGTCGACGACCGACGAAGCCGGCCGCCACTGGGGCTTCACCGCCAGCTCGTTCTCGTCCGTATCGATGGACCCGCCGCTCGTGCTGGTGTGCATCGCCAACAAGGCGGATTCGCACGCGGCCTTCGTCACCGCGCAGCGTTACGCGATCAACATCCTCTCGCAGGATCAGAAGAACATCGCGATGCACTTCGCGCGCAAGGGCGTCGACAAGTTCGCCCCGCACGGCTTCCGCTATGGCACCGAAGACAATCCGCATCCGCCAGTGCTGCCGGGCTCGATGGCCTCGCTCGTGTGCGTCGCGCGCGACGTGCACGAAGCCGGCGATCATACGGTGCTGATCGGCGAGATCCAGGAAGTCGAGCTGTGCGAAGCCACGCCGCTCGTCTACTACAACCGGGGTTTTCGCAACCTCGAACTTGAAACCGAAGATTCTCTTTCCTGAGCGCATCGCATGAACGCATTCAGTTTCACCACGGTTCCCTCGCTCATCGTCGAATACGGCAGCGCCCGGCGGCTCGGCGCGCTGCTGCGCGAGCGCTATCGCAACGAAAGCCGCGTCGTGCTCGTGACCGACCGCTTCCTCAATCAGAGCGGCCTGATCGCGCCCGCACTCGACGACCTCTCGACCCGGGGCTGGGACGTCACCGTGATCGATGACGTCGTCGCCGATCCGCCCGATCACGTCGTGCTCGACGCCGCCACGCGCGCGAAAGCCAGCGGCGCGCAGATCGTGCTGGGGCTCGGCGGCGGTTCGTCGATGGACGTCGCCAAGCTGATCGCCGTGCTGTGCGCGAGCGAACAGCCGCTCGACAAGATGTATGGCGTCGGCAACGTGGAAGGCCCGCGTCTGCCGCTCGTGCTGATTCCGACCACGGCGGGCACCGGCTCCGAAGTCACGGCCATCTCCATCGTCACGACGGGCGCGACCACCAAGAGCGGCGTCGTCTCGCCGATTCTGTATCCGGACATCGCGCTGCTCGACGCCGAACTCACGCTCGGCCTGCCGCCGCAGGCGACCGCCGCGACCGGCATCGATGCCATGGTGCATGCGATCGAGGCTTACACGTCGGCGCGTCTGAAGAACCCGCTGTCCGACATGCTCGCCAAGGAAGCGCTGCGCCTGCTGTATGCGAACCTGCTGCCGGCTTGCCGCGACGGCAAGGACCGCGCCGCGCGCGAAGCCATGCTGCTCGGCGCGACGCTCGCCGGCCAGGCGTTCTCGAATGCGCCCGTCGCCGCGGTGCATGCGCTCGCCTATCCGCTCGGCGGACACTTTCACGTGCCGCATGGACTGTCGAATGCGCTCGTGCTGATGCACGTGCTGCGCTACAACGCGTCCGCCGCTGCCGCGCTCTATGCGGAACTCGCGGACGTGCTCGGCTGCGCGGCGGCTGGCGACAGCGCCGAGGCGAAGACCGAAGCCTTCGTCCAGGCGATGCAGACCCTCGTCAACGAGACCGGCATTCCGCGCACGCTGCGTGAAGTGGGCGTGGAGGAATCGCATCTGCCGATGCTCGCCTCCGACGCGATGAAGCAGCAGCGCCTGCTCATCAACAATCCGCGCGAGATGACGGAAGCCGCCGCGCTCGACATCTACAAGGCCGCGCTATGAACGCGCCGTCGCAACCGGTCAAACCCTTGCGCATTGCGTTTGTGCAGTCGTGCTGGCATCGCGAGATCGTCGATCAGTGCCGGCATGCGTTTCTTGCGCGCGTCGCGGAATTGGGTTTTGCTGCAAGCGCTGTCGAGTGCTTTGATGTTCCCGGAGCGTTCGAACTGCCGCTGCACGCGAAGCTGCTCGCCACGCGCGGCGGTTTCGATGCGGTGGTGGCAGCCGGGCTTGTAGTCGATGGCGGGATCTACCGGCATGAGTTTGTTGCGCAGGCGGTCATCAACGGGCTGATGCAGGTTCAACTCGACACGCTCACGCCGGTGTTCTCGGCCGTGCTGACGCCGCATCACTTTCATGCAGGCGAAGAGCATCTGCGCTTCTTCCACGATCATATGAGCGTGAAGGGGCGTGAAGTTGCGAATGCTTGTATCGAAACGCTGGAGCGTGTGGCGCTTCTTGTTTGATCACACGCTTGAGTAGTGACAAAGGCATCCGGTTTTTAGTCGGATGCCTTTTTTATTTGCATGACGGATTGAGAACGTGCAGCGTGATCCAGGTTGATGATGCTCATAGGCATTAATCCGTTCAGATACCTGTTCTTGACTGCGTGCGCACTTCGAATAATTAGGAAAAGTCGCGTTATATCGCATGCACTCGCGGGGATACATTGACAGTCGGTCGAATACGCAATCCGCGTGTTCTGTTTCATATCGATTGTCGAGGTCTCATCGTGTCGAATGCCGGGTTACAGAATAACGGGATGCTTGGTCCAGCCGCTCGCACACGACGCCGACAACAATAACGCAGGCACGGGGACGCAGGCGACATGACGATGCTGGCAGTGAACCACCTGACGCCGGTGGTCGGCATCGACGTGCATTGGGTCAATCTCCCGCCGTCGCCCGCGCCTGTTCCGCTGC
>NZ_JARUXP010000020.1:0-5130 GCF_031451315.1 Caballeronia sp. LZ032 | reverse complement strand
AAGGAGCGACAACCATGACCGGATAACGACCGACAATCATCCCGGTCGACCGGCCAAAATGATTGTCGGTAAACCGGCCGTGCTGCTTGACGCTATCCACATCTCGCTTGAGCATGGGTTCAGGTACGGCGGCGATGCCAAGTCGTACCTGCTCAACAAGTATGGCGACCATGCGCAACTCCACGTGGTCTACAACCCCGACGATTTTCGCCAAGTCTACGTGTACGAGGGTGATGACTTCCCGCTCGTCACGCTAGTACACGAACACGTCCGGGATGACACGCCTGCATGGACCTTCGCGGAAGCCAAAGCCCGACTCGATTCGGGCATGGAGAACTGGCAAGCGCCGCACGAAAAGCGCCAGTTCGAGCGGGACATGGACGAAGCGGTCACTGGAAGCGCGAAAGCCAGCAAGGGCAAGACCCGCGGCAAGCGCGAGGAAAACAAGGAAACCGTGCGCCGCTCCAAAGATAACTCGGCCATCCAGCGCTCCATCGACCGACCGCTTTCGACGGTGGCGCCAGTCGTGCCCGCGCCTTCGGCCAAGCCATCGTTGCCGTCAGGAGGACTTCAGTCCGTAGACATATCGTATGACGACGCACCTTTGATGAACATTGTGAACAGAAACACTGGAGAAAAACTGCTGTG
Source organism: Caballeronia sp. LZ032 (assembly GCF_031451315.1). Taxonomy (NCBI): domain Bacteria; kingdom Pseudomonadati; phylum Pseudomonadota; class Betaproteobacteria; order Burkholderiales; family Burkholderiaceae; genus Caballeronia; species Caballeronia sp. LZ032. The sequence continues at coordinate 4,482 of NZ_JARUXP010000020.1, read as the reverse complement.
ACGCCCGCTCAACAACTGCGCCGGGACATCGAAACTTGCGAGCTTCCGCATCCGATGTTCATGGAGCACCTTGATACGCTCAAAGAGCGCATTGATGACACGCTCGTGGGGTTTGCGCCCAAAATCGTTCGCGTTCCTGGTCCGAGTCGGGCGGGCAAATCGTCGCTCATCGCCAGTCTTTCTCGTGATTACCCCGCGAAACGCATCGACGGACGGCGCCATGTGCCCGTACTTGTTGTCGAGGTACCTCCCGGCGCCACGGCGAAAACCCTTCCTAAAAGTGTGCTCCGGGCGTTGGGCGTTCAGGTTCCCGGCAGCATGACGGCGGGCGCGATGTTCGACATGATGGTGACACAGTTGCGCCTGGCCGGTACAAAAGTCGTGATTTTCGACGAAATTTCGCACCTCGTCGATGACGGGGCACGCGTGCCCCCGCGCGCGGCAAGCGACTGGCTCAAGACTCTTTCGGACACGCTCAGCCTGACGCTGATTCTCTTCGGCATTCCGAAACTTGAGCGTCTTTTTTCGGCAAATGAGCAACTGCGTAACCGCGCCTGTCCCGCATTAAATTTTCTGCCGTACGACGCAACCGACGCTGACGAGATGACCGCCTACGCCTCGTGCGTCGTAAATTACGCTCGCCTGTTTTCGGCCGCAGGCTATCCCATTGATGTTCCCACGCGCGTGCTGACGCAGCAATGCTATTTGCTCACTGGTGGCCTGATTGGGCTGCTCGCTGACTTCATGCGGGAGCTAGCCCGCGTCATGCGAAACGAAGCACCGCGCGCAGTCACATATGCGGACTGCCAGAAGGCGATTAAATCCGTCAACCATGCCGGGTCACCTCACAGGCTGTCTTTCGAGGATGCTGGCATCGACGACGTGGGCGTGGAACCGGCGGCGCTGAAGCAGGCGTACGTTCATGTGCTGACCAGTAACGCGTCGTCAGTACCGGTTCGCACAAAATCAGGAGGCAAACAATGAGCCTTGCTCTCACATACGCCCCTAAGGACGACGAGTCCGGAATGGGTTACTACCGACGCCTTGCGGCAGACAACGCACTGTTCAACTGGCGCGACCTCGCGAGTACCGCGGGTGTCGAGCGCAATCGTCGCGCCTTGCTTACACGCACAGACGATATGGCCCGTAATCTCGACCTTGAACTGGCGTGGACCGAATTTGCCCTAAAACAGGAAAATTTCGGTCAGGGTTGGGGACGTCTGCACCGCGGGCAATCTGATGCTGTATGCCCGGCGTGTCTGGCTGAATCGCCTCACCTGCGACAATACTGGGGACACGCCTATGTCACGGCATGTGCGCGTCATCGATTCCTGCTTATCGACCAGTGCGACGCCTGTGGAAAGCACCTGTCGCCGGAGCGGCTCTACATTGGTTTGTGCTCGTGCGGCCACGACCTGAGCTGCCTGCCGCGCGTGCCGGCAACAACGGCGCAGCAATGGCTGTCGACGCTGATTGCGAGTAACGGACACCAGTCGGGCAGCATGAAGCCGCCTGTGCGCGGCGTCGACATCAATGTGCTGGTGAAGGTCGTCCGAACGTTGTGCCAATACGCAGACCCGACGCGCCCGGGTTTGCCGCGCGGCGCGGCGTTGCCAAAATTCGTTACCGAAGCGGTCGAATTTCTTTCGCCGCTTGAATCCTTGCTCTCTGACTGGCCAACGGGTTTCCGCAATCACGTCGAGCAGCGCATTGCCTCCGGCCGAAAAGAAGCGCGTACGCTGAACACGTTGCTCGGTGACTGGTACGTGAGTCTTCGAAAGGCCTGCCAGGGCACGACCCTCGAGCCGTTGCTCGAAATCATCATCGACGTCGCTGCCAGGAAATCCGATTGTGTCCTGGGCCTGGATTCAGCCAAGGGAATTGCCGAGGACGCGAGTGGATACATGCGCGCGCCAGATGCGGCAAAAGCTATCGGCGTTAGCGTCTCACGTCTTCACGACTCCATTGCCGCGGGCGAGTGTGAGCACCGCGCACGACGTACCGGCACGCGTGGCCAGCTGTTCGAAATTCCGTGCGGCGAAGTTGAGCGCATCCAGAGACAACGTGCCGGGTGGATTTCCGACGTCGTCGCCTGCGAACTGGCGGGCGTTACACCCGTCGTACTTGAGCGCATGAAAGCGGCCTGCGTAATACAGTCAGATATTCGCTGGCGCGAAGACCTGATGAAGGGCGGTCCGGTCAACCGCCAATCCATCCTCGATTTACATGAGTGCGTGGGGCGGTTGTCCCAGCACGCTGCGGTCATTGATGATGCAACGTGCACATGGGCGGCGCTAACCTGCCGGCGTATGGGGGAGCGCAAGGCTATCGAATCGCTGATGCTAGCCATCGCGAGCGGCAAGGTCAAAGCCGTCGCGCGTGGTCGGACACTGGGCGAAATGGCCTTCCTGAGGTCGGATGTGTCGCAGTATTTCGGCACACCGCTGCTCGAGGCCGGCATGTCAATTCAGCAGTTGGCCAAAGCGACCGGGTGGAAGTGGGAATCCATCCAGAACTGGGCGGACAAAGGACTGCTCGCGTCGGAGCTGATTCAGCGACGTGGTCAGCCTTGCCACGTCGTATTGCCGCACCAGTTGCTGGAATTCCGGCAACGCTATGTCCCGCTCGCGGACCTGGCCCGAGCCATGGGTACCAAGTCTTCGGCGCTTGCTCGCTTGCTGCCTGGCATCGAACTGGTTGGCGCTAAACAGCTTCCTGACGGCGCCACGCGCGGCGGGCTGATTCGGGTCGCCGACCTTGGGCGGCTGGCAGTTATCGGCGCGAGAGCCGGACACGACCTGTTCGTGCCCGCTTCCACCTCATCGCATGAAGTCACGGAACATGGCGATTGAGGCACGAAATGTCACACAGACAGCAGCACATTCTCGGACCACTGTACAGGCCACCGACCGATGGAACGCATCAGGTATCCGTACTTCTGCGGCGGGACGCGGAAAAGTCCCAGAGGGTTGTATCGACTGCCGTCATTTCAATCACCGCGACCGCACGCACGCATACAGTTGTGGCGAGCAAAAAGTTATTCGCTCGCCCCTTCCGTGTGCTCCGTAGACTTTTCGATGACTGTGCATGAAGCGCCCCTGCAGTGGGATGTCAGTCGACCTGGCCAGTGCCCCATTCAGAACGGGTGACAAGAATCTTCATCCCGTCTTTGGAAAAGTGATAGGCCGCTACGCGACAACAGGTCGGTGTCTTTGGGTCCTTCAGCCTTTCGAGAGCGCGAATCAGGCTGGCCTTGAAATTGCGCGGGTGGGATTTGTAACCCGAGAGCTTGTGTAAGCTGCTAATCCCCAGCCACTGGGGGCCGGCGTGGCCTGCATAGAAGGTTGCGAGCCATCCTCGCAACCCATCGTAGTTCATCACTTCATTGTCGACGGCGGTCCAGGCGCCCGGACCAAACAATTCCGCCACAGGGGCGGTCACGCGAAGCAGCAGTGCATCGCTCGCCTTGAAATCGCCGCCGTCGTCACCGTCCTCGAACGTCACGGACAGAAGCTTCGGTACTTCGATATTTAGGCGGTTGTAGCGCACGCGCAGTTGAGCAAAGGAGAGACGAAGGAGGCTGGCCCGAACTGCCCTGTGGGCTTTAACGCTGTATTCGTTTCCCATGCGGCGGGCAAACTCGTAGAAGGTCGTCTGTTTATGCCGGGAACTATCTTCGGGGCAAAGCGGTGTCTCCCGGTAGTAGTCGAGACAGGTGGCGTAGACCAACTTGTCAAACTGGCACAACTCGTATCCGCTGAGAAGCAGAGTCAGGTTCTGAAACGACCCAATTTCCTTTTCCACGACGAGCAAGCTGGGGTCACCCGCCAGCACGCCCCCGTTGTCGGCCTGCACCCTTCGCCCGGCAGAAAACAGCGCCGAACGAAGAAATGCATTGGGCAACGCGCGTGCCATCGACGACCAGGCCGGCAGGAACACTTCGGCGCCGCGGCGGGTTGCCTGTCGTCGCCTCGCGGTCCGAACCTCCTCTGTCGTCGCATTCGATGGGAGGTCGGCAATCGCCGGCTCAACGAGTGTCGCCTTTGCACGACGCTCGAGTCCGTCGGCGAAACGGTGAATTTGTTCCGCCGCATCGAAAACTGTACTTTGTTCACCGGGCAAGGCGGTACGCGCCGCTTCGGCCGTGCGGCTCGCGAGTTCGCGTAACTCAGCGACCTTGTTGCCGACCTGTTCTGACATGCGCAACTTAGTCATGGCGCGGCTCCGCGAGATGGGCGGCGCGCTGCGTTGGCGCCCACAGCACGACGGTGTCAACGAAGTCCGATGTCGCGGAATGGAGAGGGCGTGCATCCCGGACAACGCGGCTGCCGGGCGAGGAAGGTTGGTAGATAGCGGCCGCGTGAACGGAGGTTGCTGAAATGGCCATAGATAGTCGGACCTGCAAAATTGGGTTTTGTTCGTGGACGCCTCGGGGCATTCATCAGGTGGCCTTGTACTTTTCGAACTCAGGCAGTTGTAGGA
>NZ_JARUXP010000019.1:0-5248 GCF_031451315.1 Caballeronia sp. LZ032 | reverse complement strand
GAACCGATGAACCCGCGCGAGCGCTGCACGCCGGCTTCGGTGGCGGCGCACACGCTGTACGAGAAGACGCGTCCGGATTTGCTGACGGGCCCGGGCGGCATGCTGGACCTGCGCGAGGCGACCTACGAACAGCTCACGGAGCGGGCAGTGCGGGTGCGCGGCAGCCGCTTCATTCCGGCCGAAGACTACACGGTGAAGCTCGAAGGCGCGGGCGTGGTAGGCATGCGCACGATCTTCATCGGCGGGATCCGCGATCCGATCCTGGTCGAGCAGATCGACACCTTCCTCGAAGGCATCAAGCAGCAGGCGCACGAGACGTATCCGGAGTTGCGCTCGGGCGAAGCGACGCTGAACTTCCACGTGTACGGCAAGAACGGCGTGATGGGCAGCTTCGAGCCGCAGACACAAGCGGTGCCGCACGAGATCGGCTTGCTGGGTGAAGTGACGGCAGCGAACCAGGAACTGGCGAATGCGATTTGCAGCAGCGTGCGTATCGATGTGCTGCACACGCCGTATCCGGGACAGGTGGCGACGGCCGGTAACTTCGCGATTCCGCTGAACCCGCCGGAGAACCCAATCGGGCCGGTGTGCAAGTTCACGGTGTATCACGTGATGAAGATCGACTCGGCGGAGTCGCTGTTTCCGGTTGAGATCGTGGAGGTGGGCGCATGAGCACGGTGCAGACACAAAACAAGACGCTGCGCGAACTGGCGAAGGTGGTGCGCAGCAAGAACTCGGGTCCGTTCGAGATCACGTTCGACGTGATCTTCGACGAACCAACGCTATACGAACGCGTGAAGGCGAGCGGAGTGCTGACCGAGGCGCTGATCTGCAAGCTGTACAACGTGACGAAGGAAGACATCGTGACCCTGATGTTCTTCGACCCGGCGCGCGCTTTCAAGCTGACGCTGAAGCGTGCGTGGGCGCAGGGCAGTGTGGGCGAGCGCGACACATTCGGCGCGCAGCAGCACGCACCGTTGCTGACGATTGAAATTCCCGGCGTCTGATAACGCCGACAAGAACGAGGAGGCATGCTCAACATGGCAAACAACACTTCGCGTCAGATGACGCTCATCGGTTTCCTGCAGGCTCAGAACTGCTCGACCTATCCCGGCTCCTGGCGTCATAGCGGCGCGATGCAGGACTTCATGTCGCCGGAGTATTACCAGCGCATTGCGCGCACGCTGGAGGAGGGCAAGTTCCATCTGGCCTTCTTCGATGATCGTCTCGCGATGCCGGACATCTACGGCAACGATCATGCGCAGACGGTGGAGCATGGTGTGCGCGCCGTGAAGATGGACCCGTCGCCGATCGTGACCGCGATGGCCATGGCCACGACGCACCTGGGCTTGGGCGCCACGTACTCGACGACCTACTACGAGCCGTACCACATCGCGCGTCACTTCGCGACGCTGGACCTGATGACGAAGGGCCGTGTCGCGTGGAACGTGGTGACGTCGCTGAACGATTCGGAAGCGGCGAACTTCGGTCGCGACATGCATCTCGAGCATGACTTGCGTTACGATCGCGCCGACGAATTTCTCGAGACCGTGATGGGTCATTGGGATTCGTGGGAGAGCGATGCGCTGATCCTCGACAAGGAGAGCGGCCGTTTCGCCGATCCGGCCAAGGTGCATCGACTCGATCACAGGGGCGAGTACTTCAAGTCGCGCGGACCGCTCACGGTGCCGCGTTCGCAACAGGGTCATCCGGTGTTGATCCAGGCGGGGCAGAGCGGCCGTGGCCGTGCGTTTGCATCGCGCTGGGGCGAGCTGATCTTCGTCGTGTACCCGAACCTTGCAGCGGGCAAGAAGCAGTATGCCGAGCTGAAGCAGGCGGTGTCGGCGGCGGGGCGCGATCCGGAGAAGGTCAAGGTATCGACGGCGTGTTACACGGTGGTCGCCGAATCGGAAGAGATTGCGCAGCAGGAGCGCGAGTACATCGATTCGCTGGCGAAGCCGATCGACTCGCTGACGCTGCTGTGCGAAGTGCTCAACACGGACTTCTCGAAGCGCGACTACGACGCGCCGTTCACTGATGCCGAGATGAAGGCCATTTCGGGCTGGACGGGTTTCCGCGATCGCGTGGTGATGTTGTCGGGCAAGCAGAATCCGTCGGTGCGTGATTTCGTCGAGTTCTCGAATCGTGCGCGCCTGAATGAGTTCCCGGTGTTCGCGGGCACGGCTAAGACGGTGGCTGACCAGATGGAGCAATGGTTTGTCGAAGGCGGTTGCGACGGCTTCGTGATTTCGCCGACGCACGTTCCTGGCGGCTATGAGGACTTCGTGCGCCAGGTGGTGCCGGAGTTGCAGCGTCGCGGCGTGTTCCGCAAGGACTACGACGGCACGACGTTGCGCGAGAACCTTGGCTTGTCGAAGCCGGATGCGGGCGACTGGCGCAAGCAGGCTTTCGCGGGCGTGAATGGCGAGGCGGAGCGCAAGGCGGGCTAAGGCTTCACACCATCGATCAAGCAAGAACAAAGCGCCCGGCCTGACCGGGCGCACCCCTTGGAGACAGACATGGCAGAAATCGCCGACATCCGGCGGGTGGCGCTTGCGAGCACCATCGGCACGACCCTCGAGTGGTACGACTTCTTCATCTTCGCGTCCGCGGCGGCGCTCGTTTTCAGCAAGCTGTTCTTTCCGACTTTCGATCCGGTGGCGGGCACGATTGCATCGCTTGCGAGCTTTGCGGTGGGCTTCATTGCGCGGCCGGTGGGTGGAGCGGTGTTCGGGCATTTTGGCGACCGTATTGGCCGCAAGGCGATGCTGGTCCTGAGTCTCACGATGATGGGCGGCGTGACGTTCCTGATTGGCTTGTTGCCGACGTATGCGAGCGCGGGCATTGCTGCGCCGATCTTGCTGACGGTATTGCGTTTCGTGCAGGGTTTCGCGGTGGGTGGCGAGTGGGGTGGTGCGACGTTGATGGTGATCGAGCATGCGCCTGCGAAGAAGCGCGGCTTTTATGGCAGCTGGCCGCAGATGGGTATTCCGGGCGCGTTGATTCTTTCGACGGGCGCGATGGCGGCGACGACTGCGTTGACTACGCCGGAGCAGTTTGCTGCGTGGGGATGGCGGGTGCCGTTCTTGTTGTCGGGGATTCTGGTGGTGGTCGGGATTGTGATTCGGCGGCGTCTGGCGGAATCGCCGAGCATCGAGCGCATGCGCCGCAAGCATGACACGCCGAGTGTGCCGATTGCGACGCTGCTGAAGCGTCATAAGCGTACGACGTTCTTGCTCGTGGCTTCGCAGGCGGTGCAGTGTGCGGGCTTTTATGTCGTGGCGGTGTATTCGCTGGTTTATCTCACGCAGAACCTGCATTTGCCGCGGAGTGACGCGTTGCGGGCGTTGATGATTGCGGCGGCGTGTACGCTGGTGGCCCATCCTACGTTTGGGGCGCTTTCGGATCGCATCGGGCGTAAGCGGGTTTTTATGGGGGGGATGATTTTTCTTGGGCTGTTCATTTACCCGTACTTCATGTTGCTCAATACCGGGAGCTATCCGCTGATCGTGCTCGCGATGAGTCTTGCGATGGCGGTTGGAGGAGGGTCTGTTCAGGCGGCACAGCCTAGCCTATTTGCCGAGCAATATTCGTCAGGGGTGCGGTATAGCGGGGTGTCGTTGGCTTATCAGCTTGCCACGGTGTCGTGGAGTGGCCCCACGCCGGTGATTGCGGCGATGTTGATCGCCTGGGCAGGCGGGTATTGGCCTCTTGTTGGGTACATTATTTTCCTGGCGGTTATTTCGGTCGTTTCCATCGTTCCGCTCAGGGAAGCTGCGGGGGTCGAGCTTTCTTCTCTCGAGGAATCTATCGAAGAGGATGCTCCCAGGTTTGCGCGGGGCGCCGCCGCGCGGTGAGGGTTTTAATTTTGCTCGCGCTTCGATGGACTTCCCGTATTCGCGTCGGTCTATTAGCACTGCCCCTCCCCGGGGCGGGGGTAACTTTCTTTGCCGCTGCAAAGAAAGTCACCAAAGAAAGCAGCTTTCTTACCGCCCAAGGAACACCAGCGGCACGACACAGAATTGCCTCACTGGCCCGGCAGTAGAGAGTGCCCTCATAGGCCCCATCGGGCGTGGATCGCGGACCCACTGTGCAACCGCGCCCCCAAACAAACTGGTGCAGCACCTGAAAGCGCCGACCCAGCGCTGCGCGCTGCCGAAGGGTATGCAAGGGAAACCGGTGGGAGGTAAAAGCTATGAGATGGATCCATTGGCGAGGAAGCATGGGCAGCCCAGCCCCGGTTGACCGGACGGCGGCGCGAAGCGCAGCGCCGGAGCATGCAAGGGCTGCACCAGTTTGTTCTGTGGTGCGCTTACACAGTGGGTCCGCGATCCACGCCCGGTGTGGCCTATGAGGGCACTCTCTACTGCAGTGCCAGAAACATGGTTTTGTGCTGCGCCCATAGGATGACGCTGGGCGAGAAAAAAAGCTGCTTTCTTTGGTGACTTTCTTTGCAGCGGCAAAGAAAGTTACCCCCGCCCCGGGGAGGGGCAGTGCTAACAGACCGACGCGAACACAGGAAGTCCATCGAAGCGCTAGCGAACCAAAAAAACCGGAGAAAACAATGACCTTGAAAGATCAACTAAAAGACCCGACCTTGCTGCGCAACGCAGCCTACATCAACGGTGAATGGCAACAATCCCACACTGGCGAAACCTTCGAAGTAAAGAACCCTGCGACGGGCGAATCCCTTGGCTCCGTGCCCAAGATGGGCACAACCGAAACCCGCCGTGCGATCGAAGCAGCGAACGCTGCGTGGCCCGCCTGGCGCAAGAAGACCGCGAAGGAACGCGCGGCCGTGATGCGCAAGTGGTTCGACTTGATGACAGAAAACGCCGATGACCTCGCGCTGATCCTGACCACTGAACAAGGCAAGCCGCTCGCCGAAGCCAAGGGCGAAATCACCTACGCGGCGTCGTTCATCGAATGGTTCGCGGAAGAAGGCAAGCGCGTCGCCGGCGATACCCTCGCTACTCCGGCGGCAGACAAACGCATCGTCGTGACGAAGGAGCCGATCGGCGTATGCGCGGCGATCACGCCATGGAACTTCCCGGCAGCAATGATCACCCGCAAGGTCGGCCCCGCGCTCGCAGCCGGTTGCCCGATCGTGGTGAAACCAGCAGAAGCCACCCCATTCTCGGCCTTCGCCATGGCCGTGCTCGCCGAACGCGCCGGCATTCCGAAGGGCGTGCTGAGCATCCTCACCGGCGACCCGAAAGCCATCGGCGAGGAAATGACCGGCAATCCG
>NZ_JARUXP010000018.1:2143-5335 GCF_031451315.1 Caballeronia sp. LZ032 | reverse complement strand
GATCCGCACTATCATCGGCGTGGAGTCGTTTCACGGTCCTGTTCGGGATGGGAAGGGGTGGTACCGACTCGCTATGGTCATCAGGCATGACTTGTTGTTGTGTCGTCGGGGACGGCACAACCAATCCGGGAAGAAGTAGAAGTGTTTGGGGTGGTGATTGTTGGCAACAACGACTCACTCAACCGGTGTGGCCCCCTTCGGGGGTTGCATTGACTAAGCGCTGAAGCGCCAAGTCACTGCGAAACACACTGGTTATAGGATCAAGCCTTACGGGCAATTAGTATCAGTTAGCTCAATGCATTACTGCACTTACACACCTGACCTATCAACGTCCTGGTCTGGAACGACCCTTCAAGGGGCTCGAAGCCCCGGGGATATCTCATCTTAAGGCGAGTTTCCCGCTTAGATGCTTTCAGCGGTTATCTCTTCCGAACATAGCTACCCGGCGATGCCACTGGCGTGACAACCGGTACACCAGAGGTTCGTCCACTCCGGTCCTCTCGTACTAGGAGCAGCCCCCTTCAAATATCCAACGCCCACGGCAGATAGGGACCAAACTGTCTCACGACGTTTTAAACCCAGCTCACGTACCTCTTTAAATGGCGAACAGCCATACCCTTGGGACCGGCTACAGCCCCAGGATGAGATGAGCCGACATCGAGGTGCCAAACACCGCCGTCGATATGAACTCTTGGGCGGTATCAGCCTGTTATCCCCAGAGTACCTTTTATCCGTTGAGCGATGGCCCTTCCATACAGAACCACCGGATCACTATGACCTGCTTTCGCACCTGCTCGACTTGTCGGTCTCGCAGTTAAGCACGCTTATGCCATTGCACTATCAGCACGATTTCCGACCGTACCTAGCGTACCTTCGTACTCCTCCGTTACGCTTTGGGAGGAGACCGCCCCAGTCAAACTGCCTACCATGCACTGTCCCCGACCCGGATCACGGGCCAAGGTTAGAACCTCAAACAAACCAGGGTGGTATTTCAAGGACGGCTCCACCAAGACTGGCGTCCTGGTTTCATAGCCTCCCACCTATCCTACACAGATCGGTTCAAAGTCCAATGCAAAGCTACAGTAAAGGTTCATGGGGTCTTTCCGTCTAGCCGCGGGGAGATTGCATCATCACAAACACTTCAACTTCGCTGAGTCTCGGGAGGAGACAGTGTGGCCATCGTTACGCCATTCGTGCAGGTCGGAACTTACCCGACAAGGAATTTCGCTACCTTAGGACCGTTATAGTTACGGCCGCCGTTTACCGGGACTTCAATCAAGAGCTTGCACCCCATCATTTAATCTTCCGGCACCGGGCAGGCGTCACACCCTATACGTCCACTTTCGTGTTTGCAGAGTGCTGTGTTTTTATTAAACAGTCGCAGCCACCAGTTTATTGCAACCCTTTCACCCTCCTGGCGCAGGCCAGTCAAGCTACAAGGGCGTACCTTATCCCGAAGTTACGGTACCAATTTGCCGAGTTCCTTCTCCCGAGTTCTCTCAAGCGCCTTAGAATACTCATCTCGCCCACCTGTGTCGGTTTGCGGTACGGTCACTGTCAGACTGAAGCTTAGAGGCTTTTCTTGGAACCACTTCCAATTGCTTCGCTCCCTAGAGAGCTCGCGCCACACCCTTGAATTACGCGCCCGGATTTGCCTAAGCGCCTTCTCCAATGCAGCGACCGGGACGTCCAACACCCGGACAACCTTCCGCGATCCGTCCCCCCATCGCATCTAACAATGGTGCAGGAATATTGACCTGCTTCCCATCAGCTACGCATTTCTGCCTCGCCTTAGGGGCCGACTCACCCTACGCCGATGAACGTTGCGTAGGAAACCTTGGGCTTACGGCGAGGGGGCTTTTCACCCCCTTTATCGCTACTCATGTCAGCATTCGCACTTCCGATACCTCCAGCATGCCTTTCGACACACCTTCGCAGGCTTACGGAACGCTCTCCTACCACACGTGCCTAAGCACGTATCCGCAGCTTCGGTGACTGGCTTGAGCCCCGTTACATCTTCCGCGCAGGACGACTCGATCAGTGAGCTATTACGCTTTCTTTAAAGGGTGGCTGCTTCTAAGCCAACCTCCTGACTGTTTTAGCCTTCCCACTTCGTTTCCCACTTAGCCAATCTTTGGGACCTTAGCTGGCGGTCTGGGTTGTTTCCCTCTTGACACCGGACGTTAGCACCCGATGTCTGTCTCCCGTGATTGCACTCTTCGGTATTCGGAGTTTGCTATGGCGTAGTAATCCGCAATGGACCCCACAACCATGACAGTGCTCTACCCCCGAAGGTGATACACGAGGCACTACCTAAATAGTTTTCGGAGAGAACCAGCTATTTCCAAGTTTGTTTAGCCTTTCACCCCTATCCACAGCTCATCCCCTAACTTTTCAACGTTAGTGGGTTCGGTCCTCCAGTACGTGTTACCGCACCTTCAACCTGGCCATGGATAGATCACTTGGTTTCGGGTCTACGCCCAGCAACTGATCGCCCTGTTCGGACTCGCTTTCGCTACGCCTGCCTTAATCAGTTAAGCTCGCTACTGAACGTAAGTCGCTGACCCATTATACAAAAGGTACGCCGTCACCCTCTTTCAAAGGCTCCGACTGTTTGTATGCATGCGGTTTCAGGATCTATTTCACTCCCCTCCCGGGGTTCTTTTCGCCTTTCCCTCACGGTACTGGTTCACTATCGGTCGATCACGAGTATTTAGCCTTGGAGGATGGTCCCCCCATCTTCAGACAGGATTTCACGTGTCCCGCCCTACTTGTCGTACACCTAGTTCTTTCACGCTGTTTTCGTCTACAGGGCTATCACCTGCTATGGCCGCACTTTCCAGAGCGTTCGACTAACAATGCAAATAAAGAGTACAGGCTCTTCCCATTTCGCTCGCCACTACTTTGGGAATCTCGGTTGATTTCTTTTCCTGCGGTTACTTAGATGTTTCAGTTCACCGCGTTCGCTCCACATGACCTATGTATTCAGTCACGGGTACTCCATAAGGAGTGGGTTTCCCCATTCGGATATCGGAGGATCAAAGCTCGTTTGCCAGCTCCCCTCCGCTTTTCGCAGGCTACCGCGTCCTTCATCGCCTGTGATCGCCAAGGCATCCACCACATGCACTTGTTCGCTTGACCCTATAACGAGTGTGTCTCACGACTCACTGGTCATAGGCTGAGTATTCGCGT
>NZ_JARUXP010000018.1:0-2043 GCF_031451315.1 Caballeronia sp. LZ032 | reverse complement strand
ACTCTCTTTACTACTTCTTCCAGATTGTTAAAGAACGTTTAGCCGACCGGCGTACTTCATTGCCTTCGACATCAACTGGCTTCAATCGCCAATGCACAGCACTTCACGAAGCACTGTGCATTGAGGACTTTTGGTGGAGGATGACGGGATCGAACCGACGACCCCCTGCTTGCAAAGCAGGTGCTCTCCCAGCTGAGCTAATCCCCCCGTGTCTTGCTTGACTCGTGGTGGGTCTGGTTGGATTCGAACCAACGACCCCCGCCTTATCAAGACGGTGCTCTAACCGACTGAGCTACAGACCCAAAGCCTGTTTCTTGAACCACAGCCGATAAGCGTGAGCGCTTGGATGCTCGGGTAGTGCTACCCAGTGCGAAGCTCGAGAAAGGAGGTGATCCAGCCGCACCTTCCGATACGGCTACCTTGTTACGACTTCACCCCAGTCATGAATCCCACCGTGGTAAGCGCCCTCCTTCGCAGGTTAGGCTACCTACTTCTGGTGAAACCCACTCCCATGGTGTGACGGGCGGTGTGTACAAGACCCGGGAACGTATTCACCGCGGCATGCTGATCCGCGATTACTAGCGATTCCAGCTTCACGCAGTCGAGTTGCAGACTGCGATCCGGACTACGATCGGTTTTCTGGGATTGGCTCCACCTCGCGGCTTGGCAACCCTCTGTTCCGACCATTGTATGACGTGTGAAGCCCTACCCATAAGGGCCATGAGGACTTGACGTCATCCCCACCTTCCTCCGGTTTGTCACCGGCAGTCTCCCTAGAGTGCTCTTGCGTAGCAACTAAGGACAAGGGTTGCGCTCGTTGCGGGACTTAACCCAACATCTCACGACACGAGCTGACGACAGCCATGCAGCACCTGTGCGTCGGTTCTCTTTCGAGCACATCCACCTCTCAGCGGACTTCCGACCATGTCAAGGGTAGGTAAGGTTTTTCGCGTTGCATCGAATTAATCCACATCATCCACCGCTTGTGCGGGTCCCCGTCAATTCCTTTGAGTTTTAATCTTGCGACCGTACTCCCCAGGCGGTCAACTTCACGCGTTAGCTACGTTACTAAGGAAATGAATCCCCAACAACTAGTTGACATCGTTTAGGGCGTGGACTACCAGGGTATCTAATCCTGTTTGCTCCCCACGCTTTCGTGCATGAGCGTCAGTATTGGCCCAGGGGGCTGCCTTCGCCATCGGTATTCCTCCACATCTCTACGCATTTCACTGCTACACGTGGAATTCTACCCCCCTCTGCCATACTCAAAGCTTGCCAGTCACCAATGCAGTTCCCAGGTTGAGCCCGGGGATTTCACATCGGTCTTAACAAACCGCCTGCGCACGCTTTACGCCCAGTAATTCCGATTAACGCTCGCACCCTACGTATTACCGCGGCTGCTGGCACGTAGTTAGCCGGTGCTTATTCTTCCGGTACCGTCATCCTCCATCCATATTAGGGACGAAGTTTTCTTTCCGGACAAAAGTGCTTTACAACCCGAAGGCCTTCTTCACACACGCGGCATTGCTGGATCAGGGTTGCCCCCATTGTCCAAAATTCCCCACTGCTGCCTCCCGTAGGAGTCTGGGCCGTGTCTCAGTCCCAGTGTGGCTGGTCGTCCTCTCAGACCAGCTACAGATCGTCGCCTTGGTAGGCCTTTACCCCACCAACTAGCTAATCTGCCATCGGCCGCCCCTATAGCGCGAGGTCCGAAGATCCCCCGCTTTCTCCCTCAGGTCGTATGCGGTATTAATCCGGCTTTCGCCGGGCTATCCCCCACTACAGGACACGTTCCGATGTATTACTCACCCGTTCGCCACTCGCCACCAGGGTTGCCCCCGTGCTGCCGTTCGACTTGCATGTGTAAGGCATGCCGCCAGCGTTCAATCTGAGCCAGGATCAAACTCTTCAGTTCAATACCTGTTACTGTTTTCGGTCTCTTTCGAAACCGGTCGCTCACTCAACGTACTGACGATGATTAATCCGTCCTAAGACAGATAAACCTTCCTCTGATACTTCGTGTGAGACTCTTGATACTTTTGC
>NZ_JARUXP010000017.1:0-5691 GCF_031451315.1 Caballeronia sp. LZ032 | reverse complement strand
ATCGTTTGGGAAACGCACTACAGTGTTGCGGGTGGGATCGATTGGTGCGAAACGCGGAAGGTCGAGCAGGCGATTCGGTTGCAGGGGCAGTACTTCGATGATGAGTCGGGGCTGCATTACAACCGGTACAGATACTTCGATCCCAACACCGGCATCTTTATCTCACAGGACCCGATTGGGCTTGTTGGAGGCCTCAATCCATATCGATACGCACCCAATCCGATCAATTGGATTGATCCGCTGGGATTAACTTGCACTAAAGCATTCAATAAGAGAAATAATATTGCTAAACGGTGGGTTGACAATCTGACTGGGAAGAAGCCGCACGAGGTAGATGCATTCTTGAGGAGCAAAGGCTATACGCCAAGCATTCATAAAACAAGTGCGAATGCAACACCTCATACTCGCTACACCAGAACGACCAGAAATGGAGATGTGGACATATTAGATCATCATCCAGGGGGAGGTATTCATGGTTCGGACTATTGGAAGGTGTATCGGAATGGAGAGGTCCAAGGACGTATTGGTCATGGATCATTTTCGAAATATGACAAAATCTATGACAGCCCGGTCTATGTAAATGGTGTGCTAATGAACTCCAAGATAGAGGTAACATGAAACTAAATAATTTGGCGATTCCAGGGAAGTCAATGGCGGGAATAAGCTTGAGAAATGACGTTGATATCGTTGCTGCGTCGCTGGCCGAGAGTTACAAGATTGAGAAGGAGAATGGGGTTCTGTCGATAAGTGATGGAATGCTTCTGGTTGGTTACAATTCGGACAATCGAATCTATGCGATTGAGTGCAATCAAGCACTCGATATTGTCTACGCGAACAAACTGTGGGCGGGTATGTCGGTGCGGGACGTGTTAAAGCATTCAAGTACGCAGGTAGCGTTGGGCGGATGTGTCGTAGTTGACAACATAAACGGAATAGGCCTCCCTTTGCCTAGCGATTTTGATGATTTTGAATGCATCACGGACTATCTGAGTCAAGACTATGTATTTGAGCGTCTTTCTGTGTTTTTATTCTAAGAATTTGTATCTGTTTGCGCCTAACATTTTTGGGTGGATTGATCCGCTTGGACTTGCGGTTGGTCCTAGCAGTGTCGAGGAAATGGCCGAAGAGTGGGCCAGCCAGATTAACAAGAATTCTGTCAATTTTTCGACGCCAATACGGAAGCTCACTTCCATGAAGGGCAGAAGAGCTGTAGTAAAGTAAATAATCACCATGCATTCCCGAAAAGGAGTTAGGATGGATTATTTCGTTTATTTTGCGGAAGAATTCATAAGAAAGAACGTCAAGAACGGTGACTCGGCTTTGCGGCGGGCAAGTGGGAGAAGTTAGCCGGGAAGTTGGGATAGTTGGAGCGAAGTCTGAATCGGTACTTCGATCCGGGCACTGGGCAATTCATTGGTTTTCTTTAACAATTCGGGAATCTGAAGATCAATCATGAAGCACATTTATCCGAAGAATCAGAGGAGTCAGTAATTAGTCGATCCTGAAAAATCGAAGTCCCTTACTGACGGGCTGTTAAGGGCGAAACTGGATTACCGGAATTGCAGGACACGGGATTATTAGAGCGTGCAAGCCTGCAAAATTCGATGAGGTTCGAATGGGTCCGAAAACGCGTGTGACAAAGCGAGACTTCTTCCGCCAGCCGCTGCTTGAGCAGATCAATTTGAAGCATCCATGAAATCCACGATGACCCTTTCCAGTTGCGCTGTGTTTCACCTTTAACCCATTTCCACCCACCCCCCAAACTGCGCAATCTGCCCAATCGGCAACCGCGCGCGCGGCGCCTGCTCACGCTCGGCGAGCGCATCGGGCAACGCTTGAGCATCGCCATGATGCGCCACTGAGATCATGCTCAACACCTCGAATCGCGCCGGCACAGCAAACGCCGCACGGAATGCATCGGCATCAAGCCCGCTCATCGCGTGCGCCGCCAAGCCTTGCGCGCTGGCTTGCAGCAACAGCGCCATCGCGGCCGCGCCGGCATCGTAGCTCGCAGTCGGATTCTCCGCGCCCTTTGACGTCAGCGTATCCGCCAGCACGGCGATCAACACCTGCGCGTGCGTATTCCACGACTGATTGAACGAGATCAGCGTCCCGAAGGCGCGCTCAAATGCATCGCGATCAAAAGCCTTTTCAAACACGACGAAGCGCCAAGGCTGCGCGTTGAATGCCGAAGGCGCCCAGCGCGCCGCTTCGAGCAAGCTCATCACCTCGGCATGCCCGACAGGACGATCCGCATACGCTCTTGGACTCCAGCGGTCCGCGATAAGAGGATGAATAGCAGTATCACCCGGTGCGGGACGAGGTGTCATGTTGTGACGTTTTCGATGAATGGCAAAAGGCCGGGACATGACAGTCCCGGCCGCAAGAACCTGCCCCATGTCACTCGGGATGACGGAAGGCGAAGCCCTCGGGCGTCTCGTCGACATAGCCCGCGAAAGGCGCCATGAAATGTCCCGGCAGCAGCAGCGCGCGCTGCTCGCAGGTCTTCTCCAGAATCCGGCGACGCGTTTCGGCGGATTGCTTCTGGTCGATGCAGCCGAAACAGCTCCAGTGCGGATACTTCACCTGGATCGGATGATGCAGGATGTCACCGGTCATCACGGCATGCGCGTCGTTCGACTTCAGCCAGATCGCGACGTGACCCGGCGTATGACCCGGCGCCGGTTCGATGAACAGGCAGTCGGCGATTTCCGCGTAGTCGTCGATCATCATCGCCTGGCCCGCCTCGATCACCGGCAGCACGCTGTCCTTGTAGCCGAGGATATGATGGCCCGTCGATTCCTTCGCGTAACGCGCCGCCCAATAATCGTTCTCGGTCTTCCCGAACACATACTTCGCATTGGGAAAGGTCGGCACCCAGCGGTCGCCCACAAGCCGCGTATTCCAGCCGATGTGATCCGCATGCAGGTGCGTGCACAGCACATAGTCGATCTGCTCGGGCGTCGCACCTGCTTTCGCGAGGCGATCCAGATACGGTGTCTGCAGGTTGCACCAGTCGGGACGGCCGGGCCGCTCCTTGTCGTTGCCGACGCAACCATCGATCAGGATCTTGTGCCGCCCCGTGTCCAGCAACCACGAGTGCATGCTGAGGAGCATGCGGCCCGTGGCGGGATCGTAATGGCCCGGCGCGATCCACGAGAGGTTGTCTTCCACGTCCTGCGGCGTCGCCAGCGGGAAGAACTTGAGAAAGTCGAAGGACTTGTCGACGGTCTCTTCAACCAGCGTAGCCGTTACCTTGCCGATCCTGAAACGAATCACGATGCCTGTTCTCCCGACAGTCCGGTTGCGTGCGGCTGACGCGCCGCGCCTGTATCACGGTGCAGATTCTCTTCCAGCGAAGACAGTTCGACGCCGGCCGCTTCCCGCAGCGGCATGATGCCGAGCACCGAGACCACGGCCGCGAACACGATGTACGCCGCCAGCAGCCAGTAACCGCCCGCCCACATGACGAACAGCGCGGCGAGGATCGGCGTCGGGCCGCTCCAGATCACCGTGGCAAGCTGGTACGCCACCGAGACGCCGCTGTAGCGGATCGCGGCCGGATACTGCTCGCTGATGAGCGCGGGCTGCGCCGACAGCGTGCTGCCGAGGCCGAAGACCATCGCAACCGAAATCGCCGTGACGATCACCGGATAGCTGCCGGTATCGAGCATCCTGAAGAACGGGAAGATGAACGCGCCGAGGAAAATCATGCCGCCCATGTACACCTTCTTGCGGCCGATGCGGTCGGACAGCGCGCCGAAGATCGGCTGCGACAACAGCGTGAAGAAGGAACCGATCATCAGTGCGCGGATCGCGAGCGGCTTCTCGATGTGCAGGTTCTGCGTCAGGTACACCAGCGCATACACGGAGATCACGAAGAAGCTGGTGTTCTCGGCGGCCTGTGCGGCGACGATCTGCAGCGTGCGCTTCTTCTGCGTGGCGAGCACGGTGGCAATCGGCATCTTCTCGGCGGTGTGCGAGCGTTGCAGCTTCTGGAAGCTGGGCGACTCCGACACGCGACGGCGAATGATGATGCCCACCACCACCAGGATGCCGGACAGCAGGAACGGCACGCGCCATCCCCACGAAGCGAACTGCTCGGGCGTGGTGAACGCCGTCGTCAGGGCCATCACGCCGGTCGAGAGGATCAGTGCGGCCGAGATGCCCATCTGCGGCCACGCGCCATAGAAGCCGCGCTTCTTGGCGGGCGAGTGCTCGATCACCATCAGCGTGGCGCCGCCCCATTCGCCGCCCACGGCGAAGCCTTGCAGGAAGCGCAGCGTCGTCAGCAGGATGGGCGCGCCCAGGCCGATGCTTTCATATGTCGGCAACAGGCCGATCAGGAAGGTCACGCCGCCCATCATCACGAGACTCAGGACGAGCATTGCCTTGCGGCCGATCTTGTCGCCATAGTGGCCGAACACGATGCCGCCCACGGGACGCGCGATGAAGCCAATCGCGAAGCTCGCCAGCGCCGCGATGGTGCCGGCTACCGGATCGATGGCGGGGAAGAACAGCTTGTTGAAGACCAGCGCGGCGGCCGATCCGAAGATGAAGAAGTCGTACCACTCAAGCGTTGCGCCGATGGCGCTGGCGAATGAAACTCGCCGGATGTCCGAATCGTTGACCATGATGTCTCCTCTGCGTGTTGCGTATCGTTGGTTTTGTTTGAGTGGCGCTGTCAGACGCCGGGAATTTCGATTGTCAGCAACGGTGCGTGCTGCTGCGCGCCGAAGGTGTCGCGCTCGCCCACACTGCCCTGCGCCCACGAACGCTTCAGCGTCAGCTTGAAGGCGCGCGCCGGGTCGAAGAACATCAAGGTCACGATGTCTTCCTTCTTCACGTTGTACAGCTTGCAGATCAGCGCCTCGGTCAGCACTCCGCTCGCCTTCACGCGTTCGTATAGCGTTGGTTCGTCGAAGATCACGTCGAACGTGATCTCGAACGGACCCGAGTTCTTGCTGCGCACCACCTTCGCCAGTTCGCGCAGCGTCTTGTTTTGTGTCTGCACCGTGCTCATGCGCCCACCTCCACGATCTCAACCGGAAACAGCGACTCCGCCGAGTCGATCTTCATCACGTGATACACCGTGAACTTGCACACCGGACCAATCGGGTTCTCCGGCGGGTTCAGCGGAATCGCGAAGTTGCCCGCTGTGGCCACCTGCCCCGGATACGGCGTGTGCAGCACATCGATACGCACGCTGCTGCAAATCGCATTCGCCAGTTCCTGGTTCGCCGCCGTCACTTCCCCCAGCAAGCCGATCTCGTGCGGCACCGCTTGTGTCTGCGGCTCGAAGCTGCCCATCACGCCGTTCTTGCCGTACACGTGGAAGTTCAGCGTCGCCTCGCCCGAGCGCAACTCCGGATACGTCTCGTGCGCCTGCTGCTTGATGCCTTCGAGGAAGGTGTCGATCTGTTCCACCAGGATCGGATCGCGGATCCCGCCGATGAAGATCGTGCGCATGCCTACCACGCCCGCGCCTTCGAGCTTCACCGTGTAGTCGTCGGCCGGAATGAAGCGGCTGCCACGCACCCGCACTGCCCGCTCCGTGAGCTGCTCGTAGGTCGCCTCGCGCAGATCCAGCACGCCGCCCGGGCCCGTCAGCAAATCCGGACGCGTCTTCTCGTACAGCGTGTGCGCCGCCACCGAAGCCGGCGTGCAGCGCTCGCGCGGGTTCATCGGTTC
>NZ_JARUXP010000016.1:0-7774 GCF_031451315.1 Caballeronia sp. LZ032 | reverse complement strand
TTGCTTACGTTGCCATGCCTCGCGAGCCGGTTCCGCCGACTCCCTTTCTGCAAGAACATGAATCACGGTCTTTTCAAGCTGGTGTACAACCGTCTGCGGCATATGCTCGTCGCTGTTGCCGATTTCGCATGCGCTCACGGCAGCGGGCCGGGCGTGCGGGTCGCAGGCACGCGCAACGCGGCGCGGCCCCTCCTGTTGCGTCCGCTTGTTGCCGCCGCGATGCTGTGCTTCGGATCGCTCGTCGTAATCGCACCGACGCGCGCGCAGATCGTCGCGGTCCCGGGCTCCGGTGCGCAGGTCATACAGACGCAGAACGGCCTCGCACAGGTGAACATCGCCAAGCCCTCGGGCGCGGGGGTGTCGGTCAACAACTACTCCCAATTCGACGTTCAGCGACAAGGCGCGATCCTCAATAACTCGCCCGCCATCACGCAGACGCAGCAGGCCGGATGGATCAACGGCAACGCCAACCTCGCGCCGGGCGGCTCCGCGCGTGTGATCGTCAATCAGGTGATGAGCCCTTCACCCTCCGCGATTCGAGGGTACGTTGAAGTCGCCGGGCCGCGCGCCGAGGTCGTTGTTGCCAATCCAAACGGATTGATAGTCGACGGGGGCGGCTTCATCAACACGAGCCGCGCCATTCTGACCACGGGCACGCCGACCTTCGGGCCGAACGGGTCGCTGACGGGCTTCACGGTGAGCGGCGGCAACCTCGTCGTGCAAGGTGCGGGCTTGAACGCCGCCAACATCGATCAGGTCGACCTGCTCGCGCGCGCAATCCAGGTGAACGCGGCCATTTACGCGAACCGGCTCAACGCGGTCACGGGCGCAAACGGCATCGAGCACGATTCGCTCGCCGCGACGCCGGTCGCGGGCAACGGCACGGCACCCGCCGTCGCGCTCGACGTGAGCGCGCTCGGCGGCATGTATGCGAATCGCATCTTTCTCGCGTCGAACGAGTATGGCGTCGGCGTCTCGACGCGTGGCGTGCTTGCCGCTCAGGCGGGCGAGCTCACACTCACGTCGAACGGGAAACTCGTGCTCGCGGGGCAGACCAACGCAAGCGGCACGCTCAACGTTGCTGCGCGAGACGGCATCGACAACCGCGGCACCACATACGCGCAAGGCGACCTCGTCGCCACGACGGGCGGAGTGCTGGCGAACAGCGGCCTGCTTGCGGCGCAGCGTCAGACAACGCTTCGCGCGGACAGCATCGCCTCGACGGGCACGCTTGCGGCCGGCGTGAACGGTGATGGGTCGTTGGCGCAATCGGGTGACCTCGACGTGAGCGCATCAGGCGCCGTGGCGGCGACCGGCCGTAACGTTGCCGGCGGCAATGCAGCCCTGAGCGGCAGCGCGCTCGATCTCGGCGGCAGCACTACGTCTGCGCACGGCGCGCTCGTGCTCGCGGCGCGCGCCGCCGATGCGAACCTGTCGGGCGCGACGGTCACGGCCGGCGGCGGCCTCAACGTGAGCGCCGCGAATGCGCTGGTCAACGATCAAGGCACGATCAGCGCGGCCGATGTCCAGCTGGACGCGGCGTCGCTCTCGAACCGCGATGGCAAGGTCGTGTCGAGCGGTGCATTGACTGGCGATGTTCGGGGCGCTTTGCAGAATCTAGGCGGCACGATGCAGGCTACGGGCGCGGCACAGGTGCGCGCAGGCGGCATCGACAACAGCACTGGCGCGATCGCAGGCAGTCAGCTGACGATCACCGCGTCGGGTATCACGAACCGCGGCGGGACAATCGCGCAGACGGGCGCAGGCACGGCCGCGCTTGCCGTAGCGAACACGCTCGACAACCGCGGCGGCTCGATTGCCAGTAACGGACGTGTGGCTGTCGTGTCCGGCACAGTCGTGAACGCGTCGGGCTCCATGACGGCACGCGACGGCCTTGCGGTGACGGCCGACGGCGTGCTCGATAACGCCGACGGCAAACTGCTGTCGAACGCAGACGTGAACCTGGTCAGCGCTGCGTTGAACAACGACGGCGGCCAGATCGGCGCAGGCACGAACGAGACGATTCGGACCGGGCGACTGACCAATAGCGGCGGCTCGATCGTCGCGCCGAACCTCACGGTCACGAGTACCAGCACAATCGACAACACCGGCGGCGGGATTGAGGCGAACGCGCTCAATGTCAACACGACGGAACTCATCAATCGCGCGGGCCGGATCACGCAATACGGCGCAACGTCGACTGGATTCCATGTCAGCAGCACCTTCGACAATTCCAACGGCGGCATCTTTCAGACCAACAGCACGGATCTGACGCTCGCGCCGGGCGCACTCATCAACGACGGCGGCTCCATCATCGATGCTGGCACGGGCACGCTGATGATTGCGCCTGGCAACGGCGCCGGCTATTTCTCGAACGCCGGCGGCCGGATCATTACAGCCGGCACGCTCACCGCGCAGGCCGCTGGCCTGAACAACGCGAATGGCGTGCTGGCCGCACAAGGCGGGATCTCCGCGCGCTTCGCTGGCGACATCGACAATACGCAGGGCGCGATGCGCGCGCTCGGGTCGCTGTCGCTCGCCAGCGGCGGCCACCTGACGAACACGAACGGGCAGGTTCAAGCGGGCACAGGCACGGGCGCAGGCGTTGATCTGAGCACGCTCGACCTTCAGGCGGCGAGCATCGACAACACGAGCGGCCTCGTGAACAATCTCGGCACGGGCGATGTGGCCGTGCGAGGCGGCAACGGCATCGTCAACCGCGGCGGCACGATGACCGCCAACGGCCGCATTTCGGTCGACAGCGCCGCGCTCGTCAACACGCAACGCGCGCAGTTGAGCGGCGCGAACGTCACAGTTCAGGCCGACGCGGTCGACAACAGCGGCGGCGGGATCGGCAGCGTGGCCGGCTCGCATGGCGACGTGACGATCACGACCTCCGGCACGATCACGAACACGAGCGGCCAGATCGGCGCGACCCATGACCTGACGATCAACGCGGCAACGCTCACGGGCGGCGGCGCCTACAGCGCGGCGCATGACGTGACCGTGATCGTCCAGGGCGACTTTGCGCCAACCGCTGACGTGCAGTTCAGCACCGGTCACGACCTGGCCTTTACGCTGCCCGGCACGTTCACCAACGGCGTGCTGCTCCAGGCGGCGAGCAATCTCGACGTCAACGCGGGCGATGTCCGCAACAGCGGCACGATGATGGCGGGCGGCACGCTCACCACGCACTCGAACACCCTGACCAACACCGGGGTGATCGTCGGCGGAAGTGTTTCGCTCAATGCAAGCGGCGCACTCCTCAATCTCGGGCCGACGGCACTCATCGGCGCGACCGATAGCGATGGCACGCTCGAACTGCTCGCCACCGATATCGACAATCGCGACGACACCACCGCGACCGATACGCAGGCGAGCACCGCGATCTATGGCTTGGGCAAGGTCGTGCTTGCGGGCGGCAAGGACGCGGACGGCAACTATACGAACGCGAACCTGATCCGCAATCAGTCGGCGCTGATCGAGTCGGCGGGCGACATGGCGCTCCACGCCGCTCAGGTGACGAACACGCGCACCTCGATGACCACGACCGGCTTGAATCAACCGCTCGACCCCGCGTTGATGGAGCAGCTCGGGATCAGCATGTCGGGCTGCACCGCCTGGTACGCCGCCGCCTGCGCCGGTCAGAACGTGCCGTGGGGCGCGCCGCCCGATCCGAACGCCATCGGCGGCGCGTACATTGAACCGCCGCACGGCGGCCAGTGGAACAGCGGGTATCAGTACACGACCTACACGGGCGTCGCGCTCGCCAACCTGATCGCGTCGATCCGCCCGCAGGCGCAGATCATCGCCGGCGGCAGTCTCGACGCGTCGCACGTCGGCCTGTTGCAGAACTTCTGGAGCGCGGTCGCGGCGGCCGGCGACATCGCGGCGCCGTCGACGCTGGATCAGAACAGCTGGCGCGGACAAAGCGCGCCCGTCGTTCAGGTGACGTACTCGGGCTATTACCACTACAACAACTACGACGACTCGGAACACAACTGGACGCTGCCGTTCGGCGATGCGCCGTTTGTCGGCGGTCGTCCGGGTGGTTATGCTCAGATCGCACCGGCCGATATCCGATACTTCGCGCTGCCCGCCTACGAATCGAGCTTTGTCGCAGGCCGCACGTTCTCGGGCTCGGGTGTGAGCATCGACAACACGGCGGCCAACGCGGGCTTGCCGTCTATCGGACTCGCTCCGGCTCAGGCGGGTTCAGGCGTCGTGATTGGCGACCTTGGCACGCGGCCCGGATCACCGGCGATCGGCGGCGCGAGCTGGGTCGATCCCGTGATCGCGGGCGCGACGGCGCAGAGCGTGTTGCAGAACCTCTCGATTCCGCCAGGCGGCCTGTTCAGTCGCACGAGCGCGCCGGATGCGACCTATCTCGTCGCGACCAATCCGGCTTTCACGAACCAGCGGAGCTTCATCTCGAGCGACTACTTCTTGCGGCAACTCGACCTCGATCCGCAGAAAGTACAGAAACGCCTGGGCGATGGGTTGTACGAGCAGCAGCTCGTGCGCAATCAGGTCACTGCGTTGACCGGCCGCGCCGTGCTCGGTCCCTACACTGACACGCAAGCCATGTATGAGGCGCTGCTGGCCGCGGGCGCGTCGCTCGCGAAGTCGCTCGATCTGCCGCTCGGCATGAGTCTGTCGCCGGAACAGGTCGCGGCGCTCACGAGCAACGTCGTCATCATGCAGACGGTCATCGTCGACGGTCAGTCCGTGCTCGCGCCCGTCGTGTACCTCGCGAAGGCAAGCCAGCAGAACATGAACGGGCCGCTGATCGCCGCGACCGATGTCGATCTGAAGGACGCACAGACCTTCAGCAACAGCGGCACGATACAGGCGGGCAACACGCTTTCGATTCAGGGCAAGCAGATCGACAACGCTTTCGGCGCGCTGCGCAGCGGCGATCTGATGTCCCTTACCACGCAGGGCAACGTCGATCTGACATCCGCCACCCTCAACGCGGGGAGCCTGGCACTGAACGTCGGCGGCAATCTTCTCCTCAATACCGCTGTCAATACAATCCACCAGGTCAGCGCGACGGGCGCGACGCGCACCGTGAGCACGCTCGGGCCGCTCGCGACCGTGAACGTCGCAGGCGACGCGGCGATCGTGACCGGCGGCGACCTTCAGCAGAACGCCGGCACGCTGGACGTCGGCGGCAATCTCGCCATGCTTGTCGGCGGAAACTATGAGCTCGGCTCGGTGCAGACGGGCGAGAACAAGGTCGTCGAGCGCGCCAATGGCGTGTCGCATACCAATCTCAACCAGACGACCGGCAGCGCGGTCAAGGTGGGCGGCATGACGCAGATCGGTGTCGGCGGCGACCTCACCGCGACCGGCGCGTCGCTGGATCTGAACGGCGGCGGCGTGCTCGCGGCGAATGGCAATGTCACCCTGCAGGCCGCGCGCGCGACCTCAATGGTCGACAGCAACAGCGCAGGCGCCGACGGTCACGGCACTTACTCGGAGTCGCTGCACCGCTCGGACGATACGCTCACGAACACCGTGCTCAACGCGGGTAACTCGCTCGTCGTGGCGTCGGGCAAGGATATCAACGTCACAGGCAGCGCAATCAACCTCGACCACGGCACGGCCGCGCTTGCGGCGACCGGCAACGTCAACATTACGGCCGCGACCGAGACGCACGTCGAGAACACGCAGGAGCAGCACAGCCACAGCAATGCGGTCAGCGGAAAGGAGGTCACGAGTTCGCGCGCCAGCACGGCGACGCTTGCACAAGGCAGCATGGTTTCCGCGGACGCGGTGACGATCGCCAGCGGCCGCGACATCAACGTCCAAGGCAGTACGATCGTCGGCACCAACGACGTCGCGCTGAGCGCGGCGCATGACGTCAATATCGGCACGTCGCAGGACACGATGACGTCGTCCAGCAGCTATCAGGAAAAGCGCTCCGGGCTCGGAACCAGCGGCCTGACCGTGACCTATGGCAGCAACAATCACGCGACGACCGATCAGGCTTCGAGCGTGACGAACAACGCGAGCACGGTCGGCTCGCTGGCGGGCGATCTCTCGATTCAGGCCGGCACTACCCTGCATGTGACCGGCAGTGATCTGCTTGCGGCGAAAGACCTCGTCGGCCTGGGCGCGAACGTCACCATCGACGCGGCCAAGGATACGGCGCAGCGTTCGCGGACGGAAACCTCGCATTCGAGCGGCCTTGCGCTCGGGCTGTCGGGTTCCGTGGGCGATGCAATCAATAACGCCTACACGCAGAGCCGCGCCGCGAGTCGTTCGGCGAGCACGGGCAACGACCGAGCGGCGACGCTGCACGCGATCGCGGCCGCGGGGAATGCGGCGATGGGCGTTGCCGGCGCGAGCCGTGGCGCGCTGATGCGGGACCCGAGCATTGCCGTTCAATTGAGCGTCGGGTCGAGCAGCAGCCGCAGCGATTCGAGCGAGGCGCAGACGATAAATCGCGGTTCGTCGGTGAACGCAGGAGGCTCGGCGGCGTTCGTGGCAACCGAGGGAAACCTGAACATCGCCGGCTCGAACATCAGCGCAAGCGACGTGGTGCTCGCCGCGAAGGATCAGGTGAACGTCGTCAACACGACCGACACGGCGTCGACGCGCAGCTCCAGCAGCACCAAGAGCACGAGCGTCGGTCTGTCGTTCGGCACGAACGGTTTCGGCATATCGGCGGCGATGGCGAACGCGCACGGCGACGCCAACAGCGACGCGGCAATTCAGAACGCGTCGCACGTTACGGGCGCGAATAGCGTCGCGATCGTCTCAGGCGGTGATACGAACGTCATCGGCTCGCAGATCGCCGGAAGACAGATCGCGGCGGACGTCGGTGGCAATCTGAACATTGCGAGCGTGCAGGATATGACGGTGAGCGCGGCGCATCAAAGCAGCGCCGGCGGGGGCTTCACGATCAGTCAGGGTGGCGGCGGCGCGAGCTTCAGCGCACAGAACGGCCATGCGGATGGGAATTATGCGCAGGTCAAGGAACAGGCGGGGCTATATGCGGGCGACGGCGGCTTTGATGTGTCGGTCAAAGGCAATACGGCGCTCACGGGCGCGGTCATTGTCGGCGCGGATGACGCAGCGAAGAACAGTCTGTCCACCGGTACGCTGACGTTCGCGGACGTCGGCAACCACTCGCACTATTCGGCGAATAGCATCGGCGGATCGGTGGGTCTGTCGCCGGGTCCGAGCTCCGATAAGGCTGTCGGTCCTGCTTCAGTGCCGGGCTCGGGCGGGCTGGTGCCGATGATCGGCCAGCATGAGAGCGGCGACCAGAGCGCGACGACACGCAGCGCGATCAGCCCGGGCACGATCACGCTGACTGACGGCGCCTATCAGGCGCAAGACATCGCGAGCCTGAGTCGCGACACGACGAACACGAACGGGACAGTAGCGAGCACGCCCGACGTGAACGAGATCCTGAACAAGCAGGCAGACACGATGCAGGCCGCACAGGCGGCGGGTCAAGTGGTCGCGCAAGGTATTGGCGCGTACTTTGATATGAAGCACGCGCTGGCCGTCGCCGATCACGATCAGGCGACAGCCGACGCGACCGCCGAGGGCGGAAGGGACCGGGTGATTGCGCACGTCATCGGCGGCGGCTTGATTGGCGGATTGGGCGGCGGCGGCATCGACACGGCAGCCGGCGGCGCTGCGGGCGCGGGAGTGGCGTCGGGATTCGCGCCACAGCTGAGTGAAATAGCCGAGGGTGTGGGAAACGCGACCGGCTCGAAGACGCTTGGAAATTTCGCAGCGAATGTAGTCGCGGGCG
>NZ_JARUXP010000015.1:0-14321 GCF_031451315.1 Caballeronia sp. LZ032 | reverse complement strand
CTAAAAGCTTTGGTCCTTGGTTCAAATGAATTGGCGAAGCATTCTCGCGGCAGAGCGCACGATTACGATAGTTGGCAGCATAGCTGTTGGTTCGAGTGTCCTCTATGGGTTCATAACGGCTGGCTTATGCAGAATCATGTTTGATCTAGGAGACGTTACGGCGTTGCTCTCGATCGGACTTCCCTTGTTTTTGGTGTCGCTAGTCCTACATGTCTGCCTCCTTCCAAAACATCTCCGTAGGGCTGGAGTGATCGATTAGCGTCTGACCTTGTATTTCGGACATTGCTTGTTACGTGTCCGACGCCGCTTCGCTAAAGTAGTTCTCGCGTATCCCAAGGGATGCGCGACCTCGATGTCTTTGCCTCGCCGCGCGCCAGGTTTCTTAGTCCGAACAAGCCACATGAAGGTAAACAACCGCCTGACGGCCCTTCCCCTTACCGCCCTTGTGTCATTCGCCAGTCATGCACAGCAGGCTCCGGCGATCGCGGACGAAGCGACGGCCGTACGCGCCAACGCCGAGCAGAGCCAGCAGGTCCAACAGCAGCGCGAAGCGCAGCAGCGTGACGCGGCCGTGCGCGCGCCGGTCGTGCGCTCGACGGTGCCGGCGGTCACGGCCTATCCCGACTTGCCGCACGAAGCGCAGTGCTATCGCATCGACACTTTCGCGTTGATGGTCCCGGATACGCTATCCGACAACGCGCGCGCGCAAGGTGCATCGGCGTTGCCGTTCGATCACTTCGCATTCGCGCGTGAGTGGGCGGATCACTATCGCGGGCAATGCGTCGGGCGCGAGGGAATCGCGGTGCTCACGAAGGGTTTGCAGCAGGCGATACTAAGCCGCGGCTACGTGACAACGCGGGTGCTCGTGCCCGAGCAGGACATCGCAAGCGGTACGTTGTCGTTCGCGCTCATGCCCGGCGTGATTCGCGAGATTCGTTTCGTTGAACCCGTCACGCGGGCGTCTTGGCGCTCTGCGTATCCCGCACGGCCGGGCGACCTGCTCGACGTGCGTGCGCTTGAGCAAGGCATCGAGCAGATGAAGCGGCCCGCGAGCCAGGACGCCGACATGAGAATCGAGCCGACCGAGCGGCCCGGTGAGAGCGACATTCTGATTTCGCTCAAGCGCTCGAAGCCGTGGACGCTCGTCGCCTCGATCGACAATTCGGGCAGCCGCGCGACCGGCAAACTTCAAGGCAATGTCAGCCTCGGCCTGGACAACCCGTTCGGGCTGAACGACGTCCTGACCGTCGGCGCGTCGCAAGACCTTTACTTCGACGACAAGGGACTCGGCTCGCACGGCTTCACCGGCTCGTATGCGGTGCCGTGGAGCTACTGGACGGCGTCGCTGTTCGGCTATTCGAGCACGTACTACCAGCAGATCGCGGGCGTCGCGCAAACCTTCGTCTCAAGTGGCAACACGCAGACAGCGGGGATCAGAATCGCGCGCGTGCTACGGCGGTCTCAGAGTGACGTGCTCGGGGCCTATGTGCAGCTGTCGAAGCGGTTCGGCGCGAGCTTCATCAACGACACCGAGATCGAGATCCAGCGTCGCAATAATACGTTCATCGAGGCCGGGCTGACGGACCGGCACTACTTCGGCGGCGCGCAGCTTGACGCCTCGCTCGGCTACCGGCAAGGCGTGGGCGGCCTCGGTGCAACGCCCGACCCGGCGCCGCTTCCGCAGATTCCGGCTACCTCGACGAGCCAGCCAAGCGGCCCGACGTATCGCTACCGGATGGCCGTGCTCGATCTCAACCTCTCCATGCCGTTCGTCCTGGCGGGACAGCCCTTGCGCTATGTGACGAGCTTTCGCGGCCAGTACTCGGCTGATCGGCTGTTCTACGTCGACGACCTCGCGATCGGCAGCCACTACACCGTGCGCGGCTTCGACGGCGCGCAGATGCTCGCGGCCGAACGCGGTTTCTACTGGCGCAATGAGGTGCAGGCGCCGCTCGGACAAACTCGCCAGTCGCTTTACACCGGTGTCGACTATGGGCGGGTTTTCGGGCCGAATACGGCGTTTCTGGCCAGCACGCAGTTGGTCGGCGCCGTGATCGGGATCCGCGGCGGCGTTCCGTTCAACGCCGGCGGTTTGAGTTACGACCTGTTCGCCGCGACGCCGATCCATAAGCCGGCGTCGCTCGTCACGGCGCGCGTGACGTTCGGTTTTCAGGTGACGGCGCAACTCTGAGGCGTCCGGGACGCGTGGTGTCCCGCCTCAACGTGCCTTGATGAGCGCCACGCTACTTGCTCGAGGCCGGGCTGTTGTGAAAGCTCATCTCTCGCATGTCCACCGGCGCATACGGATCTTTGACCCGTTCCACGATCGTACCGACGCGCTCCTTTTCCGCCAGCATGCGGGCTTCGAGCTTTTTCATCTGCCGCCATTCGGTTTCCAGCTCGCGCATGCGCCGCCGGATCGACGCCTCGATCGGGTCGATCTGGTTGCACAGGTCGTTGAGCACCAGGCGGCTGCGGATCAGGTCGAGCAGCACGGCCCGCGTGATGGGCCGCTCGCGATATTGCTCCTGTAGCGCGCGCAGCTTGGCCATCGGAAGCGGATCAACGCCGGCAAGCGATAGTCGGGCAATTCGGAGGGGTTCATCATCGGGGTGACATACTGTATGGATGAACAGTATGTCGCTGTGCTCGGGTCGGGCCCACTGCGTAAATGAATCTGACCCGGGGGACGCATGTGCACGAGCTACAAAGTAGGCGACAAAACCCGCTGGGCGGGCTTCCCGGCCTTCAGCGAGTTTCCGCAGCCTGATTTTGACTACCGCGACGAGGTCTATAAGGACTATGCGGCGCCGATCTTCCGCCGGCTCGACGGCGCGCCCATGACCAGTCCGGCCAGCTTCGGCATCGTGCCGCGCAAGCACATTCCCGAGAACGTCAAGGTCTTCGACACCATGAACGCGCGCGCCGAGACAGTCGGCGAAAGACGGAGCTTCAGCGGCGCATGGAAGAAGCTGCAACTGTGCCTGATCCCGTGTATCGGCTTCTACGAGCCGAGCTATGAGACGGGCAAAGCGGTACGGTGGCGCATCGGCATGGCAGACGGCTCACCGCTGGCGATCGCGGGTCTGTGGCGCGAATGGGATGACCCGAAGGCACAGCGCTCAGTTTCACCATGTTGACAGTGAACGCGCAGGATCACCCGCTCATGTCGCGGTTTCACAAGCCCGGTGACGAGAAGCGCAGCGTCGTGATCGTGCGCCCCGACGCCTATCAGGACTGGTTGTCGTGCAGATCGACCGACGAGGCGCGCTCCTTTCTCACCCTTTATCCGGCGGGCGCGATGATGGCCGAAGCGGCGCCAATGCCGCCCCGCAAACCCAAGCCAAGCGCTGACGGCACGAGTCAGCCATGGTTGATCTAACGACGCGTTAGCCGGGTGACGTTCGATTCCTGGTGAGCACCTCGTCCGCAATGGATGATGTTGTCCGGCAGACATCAGTTACAAACGCACTAATCAACTGGAGTGGTGTCTCCTTAAGCCCCTGCGAACCTCTGTTACGGGAGAACGGCAATGTATGCACTGGCTATCGCGCAGTGCGCGGAAGCAGTCAGGACGATGGACACTTATCTGGACCGCGCCGAACGCTTCGCGCAGGCGAAGAAGTTCGATGTCGCCGTGTTGCTCTCGACACGGCTCGCGCCCGACATGGCGGGATTGCTGTATCAGATCCAGAGCGCCTGCGACTATCTCAAGGGCGGCGCTGCCTATCTTTCCGGACAGCAGCCGCCGCGGCACGAAGACAACGAACAGACGCTTGCCGAAGCGCGCGAACGCATCCGCAAGACACTCGCGTTCGTCGGGAGCGTGGCGGCAAGTCAATACGATGACGCGGCCAGCCGGATCGTTAAGGTATCGTGGGTGCCGGGCACACTGTCGGGCGAGAACTACCTGTTGCAGATCGTGATTCCAAACGTGTACTTCCACGTCGCGATGGCGTATGCGATCTTGCGCGCCAATGGGGTCGATGTCAGGAAGCTGGATTTCATCGGCAAGGTGAGTGCCATCGACGAGTAAGACGCGTGACCCTGCCGTGAAGCACCGCCAAATATTTTGTTACAGCAAAACCGCCCGGCGATGGGCACACTGCGCACTGGCCCGCAAGTCTCTGCCCTGCCAAGTGCGCGGAACATCGCTTGCGGGCCCTGCACGCTTCAAACGCTTTGAACGCCACGGCCCACCCTTCCCCGCCCGATGAACGCCCGCCTGCTCAGCCTCACCCGCATTCCGTTTTTCCTGCCGCTCTCCGCGGCGACGCTGATGCTGGGCATCGCCATGTCGTTCACCGCGCCCTATCTATCGCTCTTCAGCGTCGAGCAGGCGGGCATGACGCCGCTGCAACTCGGCCTCTTCATGACGATGATCGCGGCGAGCGGCGTCGTGACGAGCGCCTTCGCGGGCAAATGGACGGACCGTCGCGGACATCATCGCGAGTTGTTGCTGGCGGCGTTGATTGCATCGGCGCTCGGCTTCCTGCTGCTGTGCCTGGTGCGCAACTACGCGGGGCTGATGAGCATCGGCATCGCGTTCCTCGGCGCGGGCGGCGCGGCCATGTCGCTGGTGTTCTCCTTCGCGCGCTCCGCGCTGCCCATCGAAGACGAAGCCCAGCGC
Organism: Caballeronia sp. LZ032; assembly: GCF_031451315.1. NCBI lineage: Bacteria > Pseudomonadati > Pseudomonadota > Betaproteobacteria > Burkholderiales > Burkholderiaceae > Caballeronia > Caballeronia sp. LZ032. The sequence goes on along the minus strand of NZ_JARUXP010000015.1, from coordinate 9,691 downwards.
GCCTTCGCGCTCGCCACGCTGCGCACGGTACTTTCCATGGCATGGGTGTTCGGTCCGTCGGTGGGCGCGCTGGTGCTGGCGGGCGCGGGCTTCTACGGCCTCTTCCTGTTCGCGGCGGCCTGCTTCGCGGCATGCGGTGTGATCGTCTGGCGCATGCACGATTCACCGAAGGGCGACCCGCACAGCGCACCCGCGCATTACGCCGGCGATCCGTCGTCGCTGCTGGAAGTCACCGCGCCCGATACCGAAACGCTCGCGCCGCCGCATGCCGGCATCTCACATCCGCGCTCGGACATCTGGCGCGCCACGGTGGCGCTGACGCTCATCGGTCTCGCCGCCAGTGCGACCATGATCGTGCTGCCGCTCTATGTCGTGCACGGCATGCACGGCACGCGCATCGACGTGTCCATCATGCTGGGTCTCGGCGCCTTCCTCGAAATCCCGATGATGCTCGCGCTCGGCGCGCGCGGCTCGCGTCTCGACAAACAGCGCTGGCTCGCCGCCAGCGCCGCCGTGCACATGGTGTACTTCGTCGCGGTGGCGGCGTCGCCCGGCATTCATATCCTGATTCCGATGCAAGCGTTCAGCGCCTTCGTGGTGTCGGTGACGTCCTGCCTCGGCATGACCTACATGCAGGACCTGATGCCGCGCAGCCCGGGCGCCGCGACTGCCTTGTTCTTCAATGCATCGCGCGTCGGCTCGATCCTGTCCGGCGTGCTATCGGGTGTGCTGGTCGCGGCGCTGGGCTATCGCGGCACGTTTCTCGTGTGCGGCGCATTGACGCTGGGCGCATGGGTGCTGTTCATCAATCCGCCGTTCGCGGACTATGCGAGGCGCGCGCATCGGTACTGGAAGGCGCGTCGAAGCGAACGGTTGGCGAAATGAAAGAAGGGGAAATCCGGACAAAAAAAACGTCGTGCCGCATGGCGCGGACACGACGCTGGCCAGCCGAAGCGTCATCGCCTCATCAGGCCCATCACCAGCGTGACGAGGAAGATCACGAGGAAGATGAAGAACAGGATCTTCGCGATGCTTGCCGCTCCCGCGGCAATGCCGCCGAAGCCAAGCGCCGCGGCGATGATCGCGATGATGAAGAAGACCAGCGCGTAGTAGAGCATGACGGTATCTCCCGGGTTATCGAATGTTCCGCGCTTCGCCTGTCGCACGGATCGTGCCTGTAGCAAATCATGGACAAGCAAGCAGTATTCCTTACCGGATGGAGCGGACAGTTTTGCCGTGCTATCCTTGGCTCGCCCTTGCGTACGCCATCGAACCTGCATCGATTTGCGAGCGTGGAGCGCCCGCCTGCCAACGGCCGTTAACTTACGCGGACCGTTTGCCGTTAAATAAAAACAGGACGTTAAATCGACAAGGCGCGGGCCCGCTCCCGTCCCTCGTGCCGTTCCGCGTTAATGAATGGTCATGCAATACGGGCGCCATTCCAGCGGAGCCTCCCGAACAGGGCCATGCCCGCATGGTTGACGATCTGCGGTTCAAGGTCGATCGCCTTGCCATCTGAAGCGCGATACGAGTCCTGGCGCGTACGGCAGGCATCCCGCCACCGTGAGCACGAGTCCGGCACGCCCGGATGTCACAGTCCCCGACGAAAGCTTTGAGTGCGGCGCCCTCGCGGCCCCATTAGGAACGAATTGATGAAATCGGTAAGGAATTCGCTGCGGTCGCGCGTCGGCCGCCTTGTCGCGTGCGGCGTGCTTGCCGTCGCGCTCGTGGCCACCGTGGGCTTTGTCCATTGGCGGCACGAACAGCGCCTCGCAGCGCCCTCGGCCGCTGCCCTGACCGGCGTCGCGCACCAGATGCGGCATGACGCGTCGGCGTGGTCGCATCAGGAGAAGGATGCCTCCGCCATGCTCGCCGATATCCGCGCCGGCCAGGTGGCCGCCATCGGCGTGAGCCGCGAGGCGATCCTCGTCTCGACGCTCAAGGGCGACAAATACTATGTCGCCGATCACAACGGCGCGTTCTCGAATTCCCTGCTGCTCGGCGACCTGAAGCCCGGCAGCGCCACGCCCTATCAGCTGGTCTGGCTGCCGGACGCGGAGGTACGCACGGGCACGGCGCAATGGAGCGAAATGTTCGACCGCTCGCGCGATGCGCTGAGCCTGCTGCTGCCGCTGCTGATGATCGGCGGCCTGCTGTGGTTCATGCGCCGCGAGATGCGCGGCGGCGCGCAGTTGCTCGGCAAGTCGCCGACGCTGCGCTTCGACGACGTGATCGGCGCCGGCGAGGCGAAAGCCGCGCTCACCGACGTCCGCGCCTGGCTTTCCGAGCCCGCGCAGTTCACCGGCATGGGCGTGCGCGCGCCGTGCGGCATCCTGATGACGGGCGGTCCGGGCGTCGGCAAGACGCGGCTGGCGCAGGCGCTGGCGGGCGAATGCGGCGCGAACTTCATCGCCATCACGGGCAGTTACTTCAGCGCGAAGTACTACGGCGTCGGCATCCAGAAGGTCAAGCATCTGTTCGAACTGGCGCGCAAGAATGCGCCGACCGTCATCTTCATCGACGAAGCCGACGGCCTCGGCAAGCGCACCGACACGGGCGGCGGCCCGGTCGAGGCGGAAAGCAACCGCATCATCAACCAGCTGCTCGCGGAGATGGACGGTTTTGCGTCGAATGAAGGCGTGATCATCGTCGCGGCGACCAACCATCCGGACAATCTCGACGAAGCGCTGCGCCGTCCCGGCCGCTTCGACCGCACGGTGCAGGTGCGCCTGCCGAGCCTCGAAGACCGCTCCGAGATTCTGCGCTTCTATGCGGACAGCCTGAAAAAGAAGAGCGACGACATCGACTTCGAACAGCTCGCGCGGCTCACGACGGGTCTCTCGCCGGCGTCGCTCTCGATGATCGTCAACCAGGCGGGCCTCGTCGCGCGCAAGGCCGGCACCCGGGAAGTCGCGGCCGCGCACTTCCTGGAAGCAATCAAGATCGCGCGGATCGGCGACATCAACGGCGCGGAACGCGCGCTGTCCGACGACGAACGCACGCGCATTGCGGTGCACGAGGCGGGCCATGGACTCGTGGCGGCGCTGCTCGGCACCGGCGTGCTGGAGGAAGTCACGATCCTGCCGCGCGGCGGCGCGCTTGGCGTCGCGCTGATCACAAAGATGCAGGACAAGCATCTGTATCGCGAGACGGAATTGCGCAACGAGATCCAGGTGCTGCTCGGCGGACGCAACGCCGAACTGCTGATGTTCAACGAAGCATCGAGCGGCGCCGCACATGACTTGCAGGAAGCGTCGCGCATCGGGCTCGACATGGTGTCGAAGCACGGCTTCAACAGCGACGGCAACCTCTTCAGTCTCGCGGCGCTGCCGCAGCAGTACGCGGGGCTGCAACTGAAGAACTCGATCGAACACGCGAACGCGCTGCTGCACGAGCTCAACGATGCGTGTTTCGCGCTGTTGCAGGCGAACGCGCCGGTCCTGCGGTCGATCGCCGAGCAGTTGCTCGACGAGGAGACCGTGCCGGGCGAAACGGTGTACCGGCTGATCCGCGAGCATGCGGATTCGCTCGCCAATCTCGAAAGCGACGACGAAGCGCTGGCGGCGTAAGCGCCGCATCGGCGGGCGGCCCGCCCGGAGCGATGGCACACTAGGCGGCAACGCCGTCGCTCCCGGTCTTCCATGCCCCTTCGCCTGCCTCCGCTCAATGCGCTGCGCCTCTTCGAGTGCGCCGCGCGTCATCGCAGCTTCAAGCTCGCCGCCGCCGAACTGAACGTGACGCCGGGCGCCGTGAGTCACGGCATCGGCGCGCTGGAGGACATGCTCGGCGTCGAACTGTTCGTGCGCGAGCCGCGCGGCCTGTCGCTCAGCGCGGCCGGCGAGCTCTATCTTCCGTATATCGCCGAGGCGTTTTCGCTGATCGCCATCGGCACCCGTTCGCTGCCCGACCGGCGCAACCGCCGCTCCATCTCCGTCACCTGCGCGCCGACGCTCGCCGCCCGCTGGCTGGTGCCGCGTCTCGGCGATTTCCGTGCGCGCTGGCCCGAAATCGACGTGAGCATCGATACGTCGCGGCGGCAGGCGGGCTTTCCCGTCGATGGCTTCGATTTCGGCCTGCGCCTGAGCCGCGGCCCGGTGGACGGCGCCGCGTGGCTGCGCCTGTTCGGCGAGCGGCTCGTGCCGCTGTGCAGCCCCGCATACCGCGCGATGCTCGCCGCCAGCGGCGACGCACCGGATCTCACGCGCGCGACACTGATCCACGTCGATACCGCCAGCCAGGACTGGCAGGCGTGGCTCGATGGCGCGGGCATGGCGGGGCTCGATCTGCACGGGGGCCTGCGCTTCGACACCGTGCAACTGGGCTTCGAGGCGGCGGCAGCCGGACTGGGCGTGGTGATCGGCCGGCTGCCGCTGGTCGAGCGCGAACTGGCGCAGGGCACGCTGGTGCAGGCATCGGAGAAGGTGGTCGAAACGCAGACCGCCTACTGGCTGTGCGACACGCCGCAGGCCGGCGAGCGCGCCGATCTCGCCGCGTTCAAGGCCTGGCTGATCGAGCAGGCGGCCGGATTCGACCCGAGCGAGCCGCGCGGTTGAACCTGGGTTGAACTGCGCTCAACCGCCGGCGAAAACTTTTCGTTTGTCAGCACGCCCGTGCGCCTGCGACGATGCCCGGCAAGGAGGAACACCGTCCATGTCGTCACTTTCATTCGATGCAAAACGCACCCGCATCGCGGCCTGGGCGCTGATCGGCGCGGCCGGCCTGATCCTGAGCGCCGCCATGGGCGTGCGTCAGACCTTCGGGCTGTTCATCGGCCCGTTTTCCTTCGATCGCGGCCTGCCGGTCACGCTGATCGCCTTTGCCATTGCGCTGCACAACCTCGTCTGGGGCTTCGCGCAGCCGTTCGCGGGCGCCGCCGCCGATCGCTACGGCGCTGCCCCTGTCGTCGCCTTCGGCGCCGCGACCTTCGCCTGCGGACTTGCCATCGCGGGCGCGGCGACCTCGGGCTGGATGTTGATGCTCGGGCTCGGGCTGCTGGTCGGCATCGGCATCAGTTGCACGAGCTTCGGCGTGGTGCTCGCGACGGTGGGACGCGTAGCCTCGCCGGAAACCCGCAGCCTCGCGATGGGTCTCGCCAGCGCGGGCGGCTCGCTCGGGCAAGTGCTGATGGTGCCGTTCGCGCAGGCCGTGCGCGTGCATGCGGGCGTACCGGCATCGATGTATGCGCTCGCCTTCGCGCTGCTGCTGATCGCGCCGCTGGGCATCGTGCTGGATCGCGCCAGCCGGAGGCGCAAGGGGCAGGTTCAGACGCAGCCCGCGGCATTGCCGCTGCGCGAGACACTGGCTTACGCGGCGCGCCATCGCGGCTACCGGCTGCTGACGCTCGGCTTCTTCACCTGCGGCTTCCAGCTCGCGTTCATCGCGACGCACCTGCCCGGCTATCTGCTGCTCTGTCACATGCCGGTGGGACTCGGCGCGACGGCGCTCGCGCTCATCGGCTTCTTCAACATGATCGGCAGTTGGGGATGCGGCTGGCTCGGCGGACGCTGGCGGCAACATCATGTGCTGGCGTGGCTCTATCTGATCCGCGGCGGCACCATCGCGCTGTTCGTGCTGTTGCCGACGACGAGCGTCTCAGTGGTGCTGTTCGCCGCCGTCATGGGCCTGACTTGGCTCGGCACCGTGCCGCTCACCAATGGCCTGATCGCGAAGGTGTTCGGCACGCGCCATCTCGGGACGCTGTTCGGTGTCGTGTTCCTGAGCCATCAGCTGGGCTCGTTTCTCGGCGCATGGCTCGGCGGCTATGTGTTCGACACCACCGGGTCCTACTCGCTGATCTGGGGCGCCACGGCCGTCGCGGGCCTGGTCGCGGCGCTGCTGCACTTTCCGATCGACGACCGTCCGCTCACCGGCGACTCGCTCGCCACGGCGTGAGCGTATCGGCTTACGACGGATTCAGGCAGCCGCGCACCATCGTCGCGTAAAGCGGATCGGCGACGCGCCGCTCGAAGTATTCGACGAGTGTCGAGCCCGCGTCCTGCCGCACGCTCACGCCGATGGTCACGCCCTTGAAGTAGGTCTCCGCGCGCAACCGGACGGCGCCGTCGTGCTTCACGCGGCTGAACTCGCGCGTGCCGTTCTTCCAGCGCGCGGCGATGCACTCCGCCACCTCGGACACCTTCGCCGCCGTGCGTTCCCTGAACACCGGCGAGCGCGCGAACACGCTGTCTTGACGCGAGCACGCCGCGATCATGATGCACAAGCCGATCATCGATACGACATGCCGCGTTTTCATCGGGAGCTCTCCGGGGTGGCGCGTTCAACGGCGACGCGCCGCGTGGTTCGCGTTTTTCATTAACCAGCTGCGCAGGTTCACGGCATCCTGGACGTGCGCGTGCGCGTCAGGTGCGCCGAGAATCACGAACACGACCTGCCGCCCATGCACCGGCGCGATCACGATGAGGCAATGCCCCGCCTCGTTCGTAAAGCCGGTCTTCTGCAGGCCGACGCGCCATGCCGCGTTGTACACCAGCGGATCCGTGTTGCGATACATCAGCGGCCCCGCGCCGCCGAGCACGAGCTTGTGATGCGAGGTCGCATAGTCGCGGATGGTCGAATAGCGATACGCCGCGCGGGCCAGCTTGGTGAGGTCGCGCGCCGTCGAGACGTTGTGCGGCGACAGGCCCGTCGGATCGACGAAATGGCTGCGCTGCATGTGCAGACGCTTCGCGGTGCGGTTCATCGCGCGCACGAAGCCAGGACGTCCGCCCGGATAGTCTCGGCTCAGCGCGAACGCCGCCCGGTTCTCCGACGACATCAACGCAATGTGCAGCATCGTCCGGCGCAGCAGCAGCGAGCCCACCGGCAGGCGCGAGCGCGACCACTTGAGGCGGTCGACATCGGCATCGGTGATGCGCGCGGGCTTGATGAGGGAACGCTTCGAGTCGAGGACGACCATGGCCGTGAGCAGCTTGGTCAGCGAGGCGATCGGCAGGCGCCGGTCGGCGTGGCGCGCGTACAGCGTGCGGCCCGTGGCGAGATCCACGGCGATGGCGGCGCGTGCGTGCACAAGCGGTTTTGAGACGGCGCGCTTCGCGTGCGCAATGAGCGGCACGAGACTCGCGAAAAGGAAGATGAAGAAGACGAGGTGGAATCGGATCATGACGCGTTCAGTTACGCGTCGGGTGGGAAGGGGTATGCAAGGGCGACGGCATGGAGGTGGCGGCGGAAGCGGCGACAAGCGGGAAGCACGCTACCGTAAGGGGCGAGGCTTAAGTGGGACTTAAGGGCGTGGTTTAAGGGAATCTTCAACCTTCTGGACTCGGAGAGAAAGCCTTCAGGTTGCCCGGCCGATGCGCCTCCGCCGATGCTTCCAGTCGATTCACACTCGCTCAAGTCGATTCGTTGCAAGATGGCTCATTTTCAGAGCAAAGATATTGGAAAAATTTTTAGAATATTCAATAGAGAAAAGTGACTATTCCCTGGAGGGTCCAGAATTCGCGTCCATTCTCCCCTACCTTAATGTACTCAGCGCTCATCTTTAATTTCTCCGGCGACAGATTGTCAGGGTTGCCTGTGCATAAATTTCCCAATGAATCGAGATCGATCACAGATAGAACTCCTTCAATCACACCCACCGAAAATTGATCAGCAACGACTGTCCATGTGTTATTTTCTTGGCAAAAAATGATCAAAGACCTTCCATGGGAATCAAGCAACTTCTCCATATTGCTGGCTGCTTCCTTCTCCTGACGAAGAAAGTGCTCCATAGATGAGAACGCAGATGAAGCTTCTCTGCACGCCATAGGATTCTGTTCTCCTACCATTCTGTCTTTTTCATTTATCCGAAAGGGAGTGAATATGTAATGATGTGATGATGTGTGGTGTCCAGGCCGATTCAGCGCCCCGCTTTCTTGACGCTCAATCCTCGCAAGTAAGTTTTTCAGGCCATATTGGCAAAAGATCTTATAACATGTTGCTTGGCTTCACTTTAAACGAACGATAGGCCGCGCAAGCGGCTCTCCGTTTATTTGTGGCACCCGATTACTTATTTGTAATCGTCAGGCACATGTGAAAGCTGACGCTCACTATCCCAAACCGTCGGCTTTTTCTTTTCGTTAAACCATTTTTCTCCACCCGAGATCCACTTAGCCCGTTTTGCTCTTGCGCTTTCTGGAGTGCAATCTTCATAACCGAATTCAGTGCCGCAGCAATCACATATCTCCCATGATGGAGTCTTTCCGTCATCTCCCCACGGAAGAAATGATAGATCGTAACCGCATACTCTGCAATGACAACTATTGCGCATGATAATAGTCCAGGTTCGTTGGGAAGCCGTGATCTGCCGGATTCGGCCTGAACATGGTTTTCGGCGTGCCGTCTGGAAGAGTCACGGCGAAAGTATTTGTTGACGGCTCATAATACACTTTCTCACCATTCGACCTTGCTTTCATCAAAGTACCAGTTGATGGCGATTTCGTAAATTCTCGAGTTCCTTCAAGATATTGCTTCGCATTTTTAAATTCGGGAAACTCACCCTCATGTTTCGTCCAATGATCGAAAGCATTCTTGACGGGCGACTTATTCCTGGTAGCACTCCAGCAAGTCAACCCCCAAGGATCAATCCAGCTTATGGTATTCGGTGCGTATTGATACGGATTCGGGCCGCCAAGCAAGCCGATAGGGTCTCGAGAGACAAAACTGCCCGTCTGCGGGTCGAAGTACCGATGCCGGTTATATCTCAGCCCACTTTCATAGTCTTCATATTGACCTTGCAGCCGGATCGGTTGCTCGATGCGCTCCGTCTCGACCCGATCGACTTCGCCGGTCACGCCGTAGTGTACTTCCCATACGATCTCGCCGTTCGTAATGCGCAGGCGTACTGGCGCGCCGTTCGGGTCGTTTTGGTAGAAGTAAAGATGCTTCGATGAGGCGGACTTTGTCTGCATCGCCAGGGGCTCGAAGCTGCCCAGGTGGTAGGCATAGAAGCGTGCTGTGTCGTGTTTGTTCGAAGCGCTCCGTACCTCACCCGCCATCGCATCGCCGTCCCACAGGAACCAGGTTTGCGAACCGTGCTGGCTATGTTTTCCATGCCACGCCTCGGTCGCCCGCTTGCCGATGCGCCGTCCCAGCGCGTCATAGCGATACGCCCAGCGCTCGTTGTGCGTGTTCTCGAAGCCCACCAACCTCCCGAACGCATCCCACTCGAAGTGCTGCACACCCTGTCCGCCGCCTTGGCGTATCACCATCTGGCCCGCCGCGTCCAGTAGCCAGCGCGCGCCATCGTTGTGCTGCAGTTCTCGTCCGCGTTCGTCGTCACGTACGACCTTGAAGCGGTCTCCGTGGGCGTCGTAGGCGAAATACTTCAGCCGCCCAATCGGATCGGTATGCGCCACAATGCGCCCGAGCGGGTCGTAGCTGAATTGATCGCTACCGGAGCGGCTGTCGCGGCGTTCAATCAAATTGCCGCTGATGTCATAGCGGAAGTCCGTGTCGTCGTCGTGCAAGCCTGCGCGCCGGGTTGCATGACGCGTCAGGCGTCCCGCATGATCGTATTCGTAGGCGTGTTCGAGGGTTTCATTGAACTGTGTTTTGGCCAGCCGTCCCGCAATATCGCGCGTGAAGCGGATCGGTGCGTTGTCGTCGATCTGGATGGATTGCGGCGCGCCCAGCGCGTCATACGTGTACGTGAGCGTCTGCTCGAACACGGAATCGGCTGTTTGCAGCTTGCGCG
>NZ_JARUXP010000014.1:0-20341 GCF_031451315.1 Caballeronia sp. LZ032 | reverse complement strand
GCATAAAGGCCGGATAGAGAGCTGCGACCCATCCTGTCAATCTGAACACACGAAAGCTGTTGCAAAACGGGACGCGTTCATAGAGACCTCCTGTGAAGTAATGCAATGGACTCCCCACCCCTCGGGGTGGCGATAATTACGATTTTCCAATGAGGACGTCCAGCATGAGCGCAGAACTGATCGGGCTCGATATCGCGAAGAATGTCATTCAAGTTCACGGAGTGAACGCAGCCGGCGCAGCGGTACTGACGAAGCGCCTCAAACGTTCTCAGGTGCTCGAGTATTTCGCAAACCTTTCGCCTTGCCTGATCGCGATAGAGGCTTGCGCTGGCTCGCACTATTGGGCGCGCCGACTGGCTGGCTTCGGGCACCGAATCAAGCTCATTCCTGCGCAATATGTGAAACCATTCGTCCGGCGTTCCAAAACGGATGCCCGTGACGCCGCAGCAATTTGCGAGGCGGCTCGTCAGCCGGACATGCCAACAGTAGCTGTCAACACCGAGGAACAGCAGGCTGTCCAGATGTTGCACCGAATTCGACAACGGCTTATGCAAGAGCGCACCGCCTTGATCAATCAGGCGCGCGGGTTACTGGGGGAATTCGGGATCGTCTTCCCAATTCACGTTTCAGCCTTCAAAGAGGGGGCACGACGACTTCTCGCGGATGAAAGCGACGCGTTGCCCGCTTTGGCGCGGGACCTATTATTTGATTTGTGCACCGAGTTGACGGCGCTGGAAGAGCGGATCGACACCGTTGATGGGCGCGTGAGACGATTGGCGAAAGAAGATGAGCGTTGCACCAGGTTGCAGGAAATCCCCGGTATCGGTCCAGTGACGGCCACGGCCTTGATCGCCGCGGTGGGGATGCGAAGCGATACAGCAGTGCAAGACGTATGGCCGCCAGTTTCGGACTCACGCCTCACGAGCACAGCAGCGGAGGCAAGCAAAAGTTGCTCGGTATCAGCAAGTCAGTATGACTCCCGTACGGCAAGGCTAGCCGCCGTGCGGATGTAAGCGCGGGTTAGCATTGCTGCCAGAGCCGCATTGAGTGGGGACAGAGCCGCCACTCAACGGTCTGTTTCCGACACGGAGGCCAGCGTGGAAAACGATAGCACGTTGTACGTGGGACTGGACGTTCACAAGGATTCGATCATGGTTGCATATGCGATCGGTATGGGTGACGTAGAGCTGCTGGGCAAGACCGGCACGACACACATTGAAGTGGATCGACTATGCAAGCGGCTGCAGTCAAAGGCCCGGCACATCGTTGTGGTCTATGAAGCCGGCCCTTGCGGATATGGTCTTTACCGACGGCTTATCGACAAAGGGTTTGCATGCATGGTGTGTGCACCATCCTTGATTCCACGCAAGCCGGGAGAGCGCATCAAGACGGACCGGCGCGACGCAATCAAGCTGGTGCGTTCGCTGCGGGCTGGTGATTTGTCCGCCGTACATGTGCCGACCGTGGAAGATGAAGCGTTTCGTGATCTGGCGCGTGCATGGTCATCGGCAAGGGAAGACCTCAAGCAGGCACGGTGTCGACTGAAATCGTTTTTGCTCTCACACGGGGTGCGTTATGCCGGTCGCCCCGACTGGGGCCCGACACATCGACGCTGGTTGAGTACCTTCTCGTTCGATAGTGCATGGCAGCAACTGGCATTCAATGAACATCGTCGCACGATCGAAGATCGCCTGGCGCAATGCGAACGGCTAGAGGTGGCACTGCGTGAGGCTGTTCTCAACTGGCGCTTCTATCCCGCCGTACTAGCTCTGCAAGCAATGCGTGGCATCCAGTTCACGTCCGCAATTGGACTGACCTCCGAACTGGGTGATCTGTCACGATTCGAGCACCCGAGGCAGTTAATGGCATGGCTCGGTGTGACGCCCTCGGAACACTCATCAGGTGGCAAACGTCGGCAAGGTAGCATTACGAAGACAGGCAACAGTTATGCAAGGAAACTGCTCGTCGAATCAGCCTGGAGCTACCGACATCCGGCACGCGTGAGCATCGATATCCAGCGCCGTCACGAGGGCATACCCAAGGCGATAATCGATCGCGCGTGGGATGCGCAGTTACGGCTTTGCCGGCGATACCGCAAGCTTGTAGCCCGAGGTAAGAGCGCGCACGTTGCAATCATCGCCGTCGCACGCGAGCTGACCGGCTTCATATGGGATATCGGACGGCTGGGGATGTCTCTCGCTTCGCCGCGAGGGACAAAACCAGCGTAGCGTAACGTACACAACGCAAGAGTTTCTTGAAGGCGGCGCAGCCCGGTATTCGAGCAATCCGCGTCCTCGTTTGGCAACGGCATCATCAGTCGACTTGCGTAGCAAGAAAGCGGCAGGCTCTCGAGACGGACCTCTGTAATGCGGTACCAACCCGCGAATATCAGCGTGATCCACCGTCGAGACTTACTGCTACGCCGCCCTCAGGAAATTCGGAAGCGAAAGTGAACACAAAGCTTAAACCCGATCCCGATTGACACCGGGAGTCATATCAACGGGGAGATCGGTACATCCGCTGGCTGCTGGTCCAAGGAGCGCGGTCGATCATGCGATTTGCGAGCAAGCTAACCGATGCGCTGTCGCGCTGGGTCTGTCAGCTCGCGAGCAGACGTGGGGTGAATGTCGCAGCGGCGGCGCTGGCGAACAAACTAGCACGCATAGCGTGGGCGTTGCTTGCTGCGCGGCGACAATTGTGCTGTCCGGTCGGCGACAACTATCTTGGCCGGTTGGTGAGCGCGGAGGCGGCGTAGCCGCCGTAGCGTTCGCCAGCCGGCGGCGGTCGGGTTGAGGGTTTTAGGATCGACGTCTTCGCAACTGCAGAGTGCGTCGTGCCAGGAACTCGAATAACAGACCGTCAGGTACATCTGTATATGCAAAACCGCAAAAAGCACACGCAAGAAGTTGCCGCTGCCAAAGCAGGCATCAGCGTCCGCAGCGCCCGGCGGATTGAGTCGGCGCCATCTCTTCCCTCACAGAAGCCCGAGCGCTCGTGGCGCACGCGCGCTGATCCGCTCGCAGATGTTTGGGATACGGAGATCAGGCCGCTGCTTGAGCGCGAGCCCGGTCTCATGGGCATCACCTTGATGCGCCGTCTCCAGGATGAGTATCCCGGCCATTACCCGGACTCCATGTTGCGTACCTTGCAGCGCCGTATCCGGGTCTGGCGCGCGACCAGTGGGCCGCCACGCGAGATGTTCTTCGCCCAGCAGCATGTGGCCGGCCAGATGGGTCTATCGGACTTCACCGACGTCTCCCCGCTAGGTGTGTCCATCTGTGGCGTGCCGTTTCCGCACATTCTGTATCACTTCGTGCTGGCGTTCTCCCGCTGGGAGTATGCAGAGGTCAACGAGGGAGGCGAGAGCTTCGAGGCACTGACCAGTGGCTTGCAAAGCGCACTCTGGATGGCCGGCGGCGCTCCTCGCGAACATCGCACCGACAGCCTGTCGGCAGCGTATAAGAATCTGAAGCCCGATGACGATTGGACTTCGCGCTACAGCGAGTTGCTCGATCACTACGGCATGGTGGGCACGCGAAACAATCGCGGCGTGAGCCACGAGAACGGGAGCGTCGAAGGTTCCCATCGGCATCTAAAAGACGAGCTCGATCAGGCATTGCTGTTACGCGGCTATCGCGACTTCGACAGCCGCGCGGATTACGAGCGGTTTGTGCGCGACATCGTCTTGCGACGCAACCGGCGGGTCAGCAAGGCGTTTCAGGTAGAGCGGGAGGCCTTGCGTGCGCTGCCACCTCGTCGCACCACCGACTACACGGAGGAAGACGCGCTGGTGACTCGCAACGGTACCTTTACCGTACGCAACATCCTTTACAGCGCGCCCTCGCGCCTGATTGGTCATCGCCTGAAGGTGCGGCTCTATCGGGACCGACTCGAGTGTTTCGTGGCTGGCACACAGGTTCTAGAGGTGCCACGAGGTCAACGCGATCCGGGAACCAGCCGGGGTCGTGTGATCGACTACCGACACTTCATCGAGAATCTGCGGCGCAAACCGCAGGCGTTCGCCGGTTATCAATTCCGCGACGCGCTGTTTCCGCGCGAAGCCTATCGCCAGACTTGGGACGAACTGAGCCTGCGTCTGCCTCAGCGCCAAGCTTGCAAGACCATGGTCACGCTGCTCGATCTGGCTGCGCGCGACGGCGTCGAGGCTGTGCTGGCAAGTCGGCTTGAACAGATCCTGGCTGCCGGCGAGCTGCCCGATCCTATCGCCTTGCGTACTGAACTGGCGCCGCCGGCACCGTCATGGCCGCAGGTGGTGGTACAGATTCCGGATAGCCGCCTGTACGATTCACTGTTCGCCAGACAGGTGGCAGCATGAACGCGCCCGTTACCGACCCCGCACGCCTGAGCCTGATGCTCGGCGAATTGCGCTTGCCGATGATCACCCGGCTGTGGCCCGAGTTCGCCGAGCGCGCCGATAAGGAAGGCTGGCCTGCGACACGATTGCTGTCGGCGCTGGTCGAACACGAACTGGCTGACCGCTCGCGCCGGCGCATCGAGCGTCATCGTACCGAGTCCCATCTGCCGCTTGGCAAGACGTTGGAGTGCTTCGACTTCAGCATGGTGCCGATGCTATCGAAGCCTCATCTGCAAGCGCTCGCGGCAGGTGATGCGTGGCTTGAGAAAGGTGCCAATTTGCTGCTCTTCGGGCCGCCGGGGGCCGGCAAGTCGCACGCAGCGGCCGGGCTCGGACATGCGCTGATCGATGCCGGCTATCGGGTGTTCTTTACGCGCGCTGACGAACTCGTGCAACGTCTGCAGCTCGCCCGACAAAGCCTGCAACTGACATCGGCGATCAACAAGCTCGATCGCTTTGACCTGTTGATCGTCGACGACATCTCCTACGTGCGCAAAGACCAGGCCGAAACCAGCGTCCTGTTCGAACTCATCGCGCAAAGGTATGAGCACCGGTCGGTTCTGATCACCGCGAATCAGCCGTTCTCCGAGTGGAACTCCGTGTTCCCAGATCCCGCGATGACCATCGCTGCTATCGACCGGCTGGTGCACCACGCTACCGTGTTCGAACTGAACGTCGAGAGCTACCGTCGCCGGACCGCACAGGCAAACGCGCTCGAGCGCGACAACTATGTGCCGCCACCCCACGCTCAGCGACAACTATCGGACAACCCGTTCGACTGACGACAACTACGCTGACGCCGGTAGCAAAAGACTTGAGGCAACGACTTGGGAGCGACAACTATGACTTAGCACCAGGAGAAACTACCCCTCAACCGGCCAGAATAGTTGTCGCCGGGCGGCCGCAGTAGTTGACGCCATACAGCTTGCCAAGAGCGAGCGCTTCGCGACCGCATGAATCCATAAAATCTCTGCAGTACAACCACCAGCAGTTTGCGAATGATGAACAATCGATGATGCGATGGGTCTGACCCAGCCTCGAAAATCCGACAGGCGTAGTGGCCAAGGAAGGCCGCTGAAGTAATGAGAACGAGGCAGGCGATTTGCATTATGGCCAGCGGTGACCCGCATAAACAGGCCGAATATATAAGTGCAGACTGACACCTTGCATCAAGAGAAGACGCATTGTTTGCAAAACTTGGGGAGTCCATATATACGCCTGGATTGATTCGCATCGTCGGCACTATCCGCTGTCGGCGCTGTGCGGGATCCTGTCGGTCAGTCTGAATGGCTATCGGGCATGGAAGCGTGGCGGTACGCCTGGGCGCAGGCGCCTCACTGATGCCCAACTGCTCGCCTTGATTCGGTCTATCCACGCCGAGGTCAAGGGCGCTTATGGCTCGCCACGGATGACCGAAGAGATTCGCGCGCGTGGTTTTCCGGCTAGCAAGGAGCGGGTGGAGCGACTCATGCGCGACAATGGCATCCGGGCCCGTCACAAGCGCCGTTATCGCGTTACGACGGACTCGAAACACAAGCTGCCGGTCGCTGAGAATCTGCTGGCACGCAACTTCACGCCGACAGCGCCGAATCAGGTCTTTACGTCGGATATCACGTACATCTGGACCGATGAGGGATGGCTGTATCTTGCTATCGTGCTGGACCTGTTCAACCGGGAGGTCGTCGGTTGGTCGATTAAGCCGCGCATGACAGCTGACATCGTGACCGACGCGCTGACGATGGCATGGTTCCGACGACGGCCCGAGCCCGGCGCGCTGCATCACTCGGACAGGGGCAGCCAATATGCCAGCGACGACTTCCAGCGCAAGCTGGCGCAATATGGCATGCGCTGCTCGATGAGCCGCAAGGGAAATTGTTGGGACAATGCCCCGACGGAGAGCTTCTTCAACAGCCTGAAGAACGAACGGGTGCATGCTACGCGATACCGCACCCATCAGGAAGCGATGGCGGACCTGTTCGAATACATTGAAGTGTTTTATAACCGCAGTCGTCGTCATTCGTCGCTCGACTTCGTATCACCGGTTCAGTTCCTGCAAGACTGGATGAAGGCTCAGCAGACCAAGGACGCGGCTGCATAACCAAAGGCCTCTGGAAGGCGAAAAACCGAGGGAACCTCACTTCAGCTTCTACTGTCTATGCCTGGCACCTAAATTCCATAAGCGGTCGACGTCATGCGGGGAGTCGACCTATTCGTTTCTATTCCAAGCTTCGTCGGTCACCACGCACTGGTGCGTCCTTGACAGAGGTTGCTCAAATTGGCATGTAACTCCGGCGGCCCCACTCCTAAAATCAACCGACGCGGCATCGGTCATTGGTCCTGCGACGAGATACTCGTTGGCCTAGCTACTCCGATAGCCGGTAAAACCCCTATGAAGCCCAAGGCCGCGGTTGTCTCAAAATATATAAACTAAATGCGTATTTACGCGGCTTTGAGGACGTTTGCGTGGGCCTGTTGTCGGCATGCCGGGGGAGCAAATGAAAAGAACGTCGAACCCAATTCGAGGATTGTGGGCATGTAACGCGCTCACACTCGATGGAGAAATCGAACACCTGGAGAGGGTTCTGTCGGGAGAAGGCGCGCATTCCACCTTTGCTGTCAAACGACGCAAAGTTGTCCAGAAAATGACCTAAAGTAGTCTATTCGGCAAATATGTAAGCGTGCGATCTGGAGAAGTCTCTATTTATCAATGGGTTGTCGCATGAGTGACGTAAAGCCGTCCAATCAGACGGGCAGGCGGATGCCCTCAATGGCGAGATTTTGTGGAGGTTTTGCCGCGCCGTTGTGCCGATATAGCTGAGTTGAGCTCGTCGCAGCAAGTTCGGCTGGACGCGCGAGAGCCGGGTGCAGGAGATAGGACTTGCGCGTCCGCATGAACGACGCGAGGCGATGCCATATCCACGCTGACGTTGTTAGATCCTCCTGCAGCCAGACCATCAACTGGCCGGTCCACGCCGCGTATGCAATCGCCGGAGGGCGATCCGGGCTGTGTGCCAGCCAACCGGACAGACCCAGTGCCGGCGTCGAAAGACGGTGATCGCGATCGCATGTGCGAGCAAAGCCGAACCAACTCAGATGCCAGCCGACGGCTGCCGCCGTCTCGCTGCTGACGGCATCGGTGGCGATGGCGAATTGCTGACGGCATAGAGCGGTCCACACGGGCATATCGATATCGGGAAGTGCCTGCCCAAAAAACGCGTCTCGAAATTGCAGGAGTGTCGACTCAAGTTCAAGAAAGCTTTGCGTGAAGTGAGGCCAGTTCGTCTGATTGAAGCGAGGCCGGTCAGGCCCGGAAGGATCGGGTTTATGACCGAGTGGGTCCGTGGAAAGTTGGGGTCGCCTTGCCAATAGCTCCGCAATAGTCGGCGGTGGAGTATCGTAAAGGCGGTTCGACATGCGCAGGTGTGTCGTGCAGCGAATCGATGCCGCGCAAGTGCGTTGCGCCGGCACGAACTGGCCCGTCAGAAGATCGTGCGGTCGACGTGGGAGTTTGGAAAGGCGCGTGGTGGTTTCAGCGACCTAGGCCTGCCACCTGCGCAGAATTCGAGCGGGACGTCCCGATATCGGCGCGCATCGCCCGGCCGGCACGTGCAGGGCCGGTACCCATTGTTTGCCGCATTGCACGCAGGCGAGTGGATGTTCCGCCATGTCGCGCTGGAGCGTGTATCGAATTGGCCGTGCGCAACCGGGGCATCCGAGTCTGAGGGCACGATGATGCAGTGGGCAACGGGTAATGAAGCGCCATTGGAACCATGCGGCATGAAATCCCTGCTGCAAGCATTCTCGGCAGTAACGCAGTTCGGCGCTCGCGACAGGCGGTCCGGGTGTGGTGTAGCAGAATGCGGCTATCACGTCTGCGGGAGAGGCTGCCAATAGATCACCCAAGCGAGCCGGGTCGAATCGATCGGCGCGGCGCAGATCTACGCCGTTTGTCGGGATTTCCTTCCGAGGCAAAAGGACCAGACTCGAGAGTTCGTGCAACGTCAGTCGATTCAGCAACGAAAATTTCGACAGGCGCATCCACATGGATTCGCCGACAGTGCTCCACTCGGGGCGTGACGTGAAGCGTGCTTCGCCAATGGCCATCGCCTGCCAGAGAATCGGCGATTGGTCTTCTTTCTGGTGCTCTTCACGCATGATCCATCATCTGCTGATTGCGGACAACGTGGTGCTGCCAGCTTTCTGCGCCAGGACGTACCGACTGCGTTCGACCATCGACGTCCAGAACGGCACATCAAAGGTCAGCGTTGAATTATCAATAACACTGCTAATCAGCAAAGAGGCTTCGGCCGCCGCAGTGAAATATTTCATGGGGATTTCGACCGGTCCGTCCAACTGGGCCTTGATGTGGGCATCCTCGAAGGCATGCCAGAGAGCGCCGGCCGAGTCCAACATGCGTAAGCCGGCGTCATAGGCTTGAGGAACATAGAAGCGCGTATAGCACCAGCCGGATGCCTCGGGATACTCGCCCTGATCATACGCTTTTAGCACCGCCCGGCATTCGGCCGCGGAGGTGATGCCGCGAAACGCAAGCTCCTCTACCATGAATCGTGCAACGATCTGGCCTTTGTCCTGCGCTTGAAACGCAGACTTTTGCGCGACCAGCTGAGACTGGCCGACCAAGAACACGAACAGACGCAAAGGTACGGAGAAAAGGGCATCCGACCAAACCGATGAGGTTCCAAACCGCCAGCTCGCCTTGGGCCAACGCTTTATTCCGTTCGCAAACGCTTGGGATCCTCCGTTCGCCGGTATTTCGCGCCGTCCCTGATGTCATAGACGTTGTTGCCAAGTTGAGTGGGTCTCACGTCCTTGCTTTGAGGGAAGAAGTGGCGGCATGGTGATTGCGCGCACGATAGGTTCCCTACGCCGCTTTCCGCCCGACGCAGCGGTGTAAGGAGCAGCCTTCTTCTGAACGAAAAGAGCGGGCGATCTTTGGGAGACGACAATCATGACGACAAGCAACTTGACCGGTTCCGGCGCGGCGCAAGGCGGCGCAAACATCGTCGGCAGTGGTGTGGGTGACGGCCCTGGTCCCGATGTCATGGCAGCGTCCACACTTGACAGCACGACGGTTATCACGTCGGACGGCGAGGACGTTGGGAAGATTAAAGACATCATGCTGGATGTGCGTAGCGGGCGTGTGGCGTACGCCGTTCTGACAAGCGGCGGCTTTCTGGGCATGGGAGACACCCTAAGGGCAATACCGTGGAATGCACTGACGCTTGACACGGACCAGAAGGTCTTTAGAGTGGACATAACTGCCGACCGCATCAAAAGCGAGCCCGGCTTCGACAAGGACCACTGGCCATCCATGGCTGATGTTAGCTGGGGAAGCTCCATGCATCAGTACTACAATCGCCAGCCGTATTGGTCGACCGCATCAGACCCGCTCAGCGGAAGCAGCGACCCGCTGACGGGAACGAATCCCGTCACCGGCAGCCGTGACCCGCTGTTGTAATCGGAGCCGTAGCAAACCGAGCGGCCCTCGTCGAGGGCCGCCCAGCAGCAATGGTGTTTTGTGGTCCGGCTTCCAGTTTCTTTGCACGGGCTGGCTGCCTACAGCGGCGATCCAAGCGGTGTCTGCCGTACAAGAATGCATCCGTTCATCCGATGTCCCGCCGCGGTGCTCAGATGAGTTCCGACTCGGTTTGATGAAGCCGCCCCTGTTTCGCGTTCGAGCCGCCCGATGACGCGCCGCAGGCACCGCTTCTTTCAGAGCCGCATCAGCGTCATACAGCGCATCCATTTCCCTTTCCGCTTTATTGCGTTTCAGTCCAAGACTGCGACGGCGGCGTTTTCCGTTGGCTCAGTAGTGGTATCGACAGGAGATAATATTGACCTGTGTGGCGACGATTTCATAAACCAATCGATTTGTCTCATCGATGCGACGCGACCAAAAACCAGTCAAGTTTTCCTTCAGCGGTTCAGGCTTCCCGATACCCTCAAATGGCGAGCGCTGCACGTCCTTGATGAGTTGATTGATGCGCCTCAGCGTCTTCTTGTCCTGCCCCTGCCAGTAGACGTAATCGTCCCAAGCTTCGGCGGTCCACATGATGTTCGACGCACCGCTCATTCAGCGTCGTCAACCATCTTGCGGGGTTTTACCTTGCCCGCACGTGCCTGCGCGATCGAACGTTCCAGATGGGCTACGTTTGCCGGGGAGCGCAGAAGATGGACCGTTTCCATCAAGCTATCGTAGTGCTCCTGGGACATGACAACCGCATTGGGCGCGTCGCGGCGAGTGATGAGCGTCACGTCCACATCATCAACAACCTGGTCAATGACGCGCTTTAGATTCGCGCGAGCGTCGGTGAAAGGGATGGTACGCATTTCTCCTCCTTCCTGGCTAACTTGGACCGATACAGGTACAACTCTACCATAACTGCAGCGACATGTACAGGTATAAGTACATGTGGGTACCTTCGTTTTCTGTGCTGTTACTCGTCGAGCTCCAAAACTCGGACCATCGCAGCCGACGATCGTAGGCCGAAGCCCCGCTCGAATGCTGTTAGGAAAGGGCCGAGCAGGAAAGCGTGTGGCGATTTGATTATCTGATCCGGAAGACGTGCCGCTGCTCGAGTGGAGTTCGTTCAGCTGGCAATTGATCTTTAGAGGCGGCGTTCAAGCAGCTTCTGTATGAGATCGTCCACAACGGTCCCGGGAAACGCGCAGCCATCGAAAATCTCGTACAGGGGGCGTACCGCCGTTTTCAAATAATCAGCGATTGCCGTTGCGGGAATTGTCTGAACCGACGAGCGCCGTCGGAAACGCCGCGGGCGCTCGGGCTTGTGTCGGTAAGTCGATCGGCTCTTACACCGCAGGCAGATATGAAAACAGTTACACCGTGAACGTCTTTGACAAAATCAGCGGACGCCGGGCCGTCTCTACGGCAGCCGCGCATCCTGGGTTGAAGCGGAAGAGCCGCCTTGGCGCAGCGCGCGGTCAATGCGACGACCGAAAGACCGGGTTTAGGTGGGGTGGAGCAGATCTTGCGCCGTGGAGGTTGATGGGCAAGCCAGCTGTGGATGCCCCAACCGTCTTTCACAATGGACAACCTCAACCTCCGTCGGCCCAAGCTTGTCTTCTTTCCGTCGAAGTGCCCCGAGCCGACGCCCGGCCGTTCGGCAGAAGACTATCGCGTGTACGCGTCGTATCGTCCGGGCACCAGCGGGCGATTCATGGGTACATTAAAGGTCGTGCGCGTGACGGACGGACGACTTCTCTTTCCATTTGATGGCGCCGAGGAACTCGGTCCTTTCGAGACCAAAGAGGCGGCGAAGAATGCGGCGGCGATTCGTGGCAGGGAAATCGTCGAAGCCGACCTCCGTTCGCCTGAGCTTTAACCGCATGATGACGAGGCCGTATCGCGTGCATCCTTTGAGTCCGACGGACACCGACGTCGTCTTCGTCACATGAAATTCAGCGGCTGGCGTTCTGCCTAGGAAATTCCTGGTATGGCGCAAGCTTTGCCTGTCGTCATTGCATTCCGAAACCTTTACCCACAGGCAGGCCGGTGCGCGATGCTTTAGAGGACAAGAAATGAAGACGCTGAAAATCAGCCAACTGCGCCCGACTCAGATGACGCATGGCCTACGTGAGATACGTCAGAAGACTGAAGCGTACGAGCGCCTGAAGGGCCACGAACTGGAGATGGCCATTGCTTACAAGCCGATTCCTGTCGTCTACGGTCCGGACGAAGTACCGTACGCAATCGACCATCACCACGTTGCCACCGCGCTTTGGCATGCCAAAGTGAAGCGTGTGCCAGTTGTGCTCGTTAAGGATCTCTCGAAGCTATCGCTTGCCGAATTCTGGCTCGCACTAGAAAACAATCGCTGGACCTATCCATACAACGCTCTCGGCCAGCGAGTGCCATTCTCGGAGATGCACGCATACATCTGGGACCTCGAGGGCGACGAATATCGCAGCGTTTCTGCATCGGTCCGCGATGCGGGAGGCTATGCGAAGACTTCCGTTCCTCTCGAAGAGTTCCGATGGGCGGATTTCCTCCGCCATAGGCTGCACGCTCCTCAGAATGATGCCGAATTCGATTCGCTCATCATGAAGGCGGTCGAGCTCGCGAAAAGCGAAGCGGCGTTGGGGCTTCCCGGATATCTCGGCTGAGCAGTGCTTTGTGGGTTCTCGAGCGTCCGCAAGGATGAGCGGCCGCGCATTGCCCGTTGGAATCGGAGGAAACCATGAGCCTCATACTTACTCTCTTCGGTGAAGGGCGAGACCTCAACTCCGTGCAGATGGCCGCACGCGCGATCGCGGTCTTTCTCGGCGCACTGATCTTTATCCGCATCGCAGGCCGGCGTTCGTTCGGACAGCGTTCGCCTTTTGACTACGTCGTCGCCATATTGCTGGGCGCGACGCTTAGCCGCGTCATCGTGGGCGCATCGCCCGCCGTACCGACGGCTGGCGCATCGCTCGTGATCGTTCTGCTACACCGCGTCCTCGCCTGGGCATGCGTTCACTCAACCAGGCTGGAGAGAATCATCGTCGGCGCGGAAAGAGAGGTCTTCAAGGATGGCAGGTTCAACGACAAGCAGATGTCAGCCGCTCTGATCACAAAAGCGGATGTGTTCGAGACCGTCAGACAGGAATTGCATGTCACCGGGCTGGAAGAAGTGAACGCAGCCATTCTCGAGCGCAACGGCCAAGTTAGCCTTATTAAAAAGCCGAAGAATCAGCCGGTCGATTGATGCACCGATGAGCAGTGGAGCGGCGACATGGCGACCCTGCAAGAGCGAGCGCTGTTTTTGCCGCTGAAGAACAATCCGCGCACCACCCGCGCCACGAGCCGAACGACCACAAGTCGGGATGCGATGCGATTACTCACCTACGATCGTCGCGCCGTCGAAAAGCTGTTCGACGCGTTCGAAAAGGCGAAGAAGGACCGTCTCGCTAGCCGCGCTCGTGCGGCGCGCCTGCGAAGAGCTGACTGCTCGCGCGACTTTTTGGCATTCAGCGTGCCGTGCACAGATGCGCGTTGACCTGCACCGGCGAGGCATGGTCGTCATAGGGCGGCTGGCGCTCGAAGTTTTCGATGACTCCGGGCCTGAATATCAGGCAGTATGTTGAGCCGCCGTACTGGAAGTAGCCGAGCTCTTCACCCTTGCGCACGCGCTGGCCGGGCAGCGCCTCGATCACGCATGACGACACTTCCGCCATGCCGACGAACACGCACGCGACTTCACCGATGCTCGGATCGTCGCAGTCGATGACGATCACCGCCCGCGCCGCGACTGCAGTGATATAGCCTTGCGAATCGTTGAGACCGCTCGGGTCTTCGCCCTCCGAATCGGCGTTCGAGTAATAGGCGCCGTCGACGAGATACGCATTCTTGATCGTCCCACTTACGGGCGCATGCCAGCGGTGATAGAAGAACGCGCTGAGATAGGCCTGATACACCGTCCCGCCGACGAAGCGGCCCGCGAGCTCCGCTTCTTTGGCGGTGAATATTTCGAGCAGCGAATACGGCTGCGACTTGATCCAGAACGAATCCTGAAGCTGCACGTCGTGCTGTACGTTATACGGCGACGCTTCGCACGCGCTGATGACGACCTTGTTATCGTCAGGCCGTGCGACGGGACGTGCACCGGGCTTGAATTCGCGCGTGAAGAAGTGATTCCACGACGAGAATCCCCAATAAGGCTTATGCGGATCGCAGAGAAACTGATCGAGCCCGATCTTCGCGTCCGCTTGCTCGCTGAACCAGCCGTTCGGCGAGGCCGTCGTCAAATACGTGCGCGAATACGGTCCGCTCAAGAACCCGGACCACACGTTCAGCACTTTCTTCAAATGTGAGTTGAACGCCGGATCGCGAAACAGCGCGCAGCCCGATGGCATGACCATCGGCCAATCGAGCAACGCGTTCACCGGACAATGAATCAGGCTCGATTCGCTGAAAGGCGGCGCATAGGTCAGCATCGCATCGAGCAGAACGATAAATTCGTCTACGCTCGAATAACCGAGGGTATATCCGGCTTCGCGCGCCTGCAGGATCGCACGCGTAAAGTCCATGCGCACGACCGGATCGTCGCGGATAAATGCGGCCAGTTCTTCGACTACGCGGTTCATCTTCGTCGCCTTCGCTCGCTGGCGGGCGTGCTCTGCGAAGGTTTCGCGAAAGCGAGCAATGACTTTTTCTTCGCGCGGAAGCCACTCACCTAGGCGGCGGCGTTCGTCAGTCGCCATGCCGTCTCCGATCTGTTCGTTCGATGGAAGACGTGAAGCACGTTATATGCCCCGTGCTTCTGCTACGGCGTCATCGCCGGATCGAACTGACGGAGCATGAATGCTGTGGCGAGCCTGTGCTCGGACGAAGTGTTCGCGCGCGGCTGTGAGCGGCGCGGGCTTCTATGATCGCCTCGGATTGATTGCGAACCTTGCCCCAATTCTCGTTGCTCCGGCGCCCCCATTATCGCGGGCGCCATCGTACTCGACCAACCTAGGAAGTTATTCTCGAGCGTCTCGAGCAGACCCCTCGATATCGGACCGTGTGAAACCGCCCATATAGTCTCCGTCGTTCAGAAACGAGGGCGATGGGCCGACGATAATGTTAGCGATGAAGCGCTCAGGGGCGCGTATTGCTCCAAGCATGCCGATCATGGCGCTGACAGAGTGACCGACGAAGACCGCAGGTCCGTCCGCGAAATGATCAAGATTCTCCAAGACGTCGTCGGCATACCCGTGCAACGAACCGTACTTTTGGTGGTAGTCGTAACATGACATGTCCGATCCCCCACTACCGACAAGGTCGAATAAGACGGTACGGTAGCGGTCGTCGAACGAGGGCGCAACGGAGCGCCACATCGACTGGTCGCACCAAAATCCATGCGAGAAAATCATTGTGACGCGGCCGTGCCCGCCAACACGTACGTTGCTGCGTGTGGTTACGTCCATCGGAGAATTATCGGTAATCCGCAGTAGGCACATGATAGCCGAAGAGCGTTGGCCTACCGTGCGCAGGCGGTACTGCAACGATCTCGGCATTCCCCGTCCGGGTTCTACCGTTTGACGGAACGGAATCGGCCTCTACAGTCGGCGAGGCAATCCGCCAACAATCGAGCCGGAAGCACAAGGATTCACGGAAAGCCGCCCGGGTGCGAACTCCTCGCTGTCGCGCTCGCTACGTCTCGCGGGCGCCACGGCTTTCGACGGTTGGTTCGGCGGCTGATATTGGGGCAAGCTGCCCGATCAGGCACAATAAGCTGTTGACCGATTTGCCCTTGCGGCAATAAGCGTCGATCAATGCCGCCTTGCCCCGATCGATCACTTCGCGTTCCGCTAAGGAGGTATGCGCGATGAACGGAACCGACGCCAAGCGGTATAAAGTTCGAAGGGCTCGCGCTACCGTAAAGCCGTCAGCGTCCGACATCTGAATGTCCAGGATGACTAGGTAAGGTGTCCACTGTTGCGTCGCATGCATGGCCGCGGCCCCACCGACAGCAACGGTAACGCGCATGCCCGCCGCCTCGAGCGCATGCGCTAACGCGTCGGCGACCGCATGGTCGTCATCCACAATGAGTACGGAGACAGGGGGCGCCACTGTCCGAAAGATACGATCGGTCCACAAATGGAACCTCGGTTGGCTGCGTTGCATGGTTTGTCTAGCGTTTGCAAACCTAAGTCAGCAACCAACGTTCCCTCGCGCAACCGCTCAATGCGCTCGGCTTAAGGCAGTGAGGGTGGACGCGACTCCGTAGCTCCCCGGCCGGTTTTCGGACGCTCGTCGAACCTTTTGGGTCGAAGTCAAAGAAGCTTAGCAGTGTCCCTTCGGCTGGGCGCCGAGCGTTGGCAGCCTGGTAACTTTCCACCCGTCGGGTTGCTTTGCACCAGCCGCTCTCCGGCCCGCGGAAAGCGGCTGTCGCGCGCTTCGTGCCGCGCTTTCTCTACGCTCGTGGTTCGGTCACGGGGACCAGGCTGTTAAACACTTGATGTTGCCCGCGTGGAAACAGGCCACTAAAAAGCTGCCGAGGTGCGTCCGTTCACGTTGCGTCACGCGTCTGGCTCTCGGCGGAATCGGTTGCTCGTGCATCCGCGAGCCGACGTGCAATTTCCGCTGCGACTCCGTCGTCGCCAGTAAGCTCGCTGCTCGCGTCGTGCTTTTCGACGAGCTGGAGATATGCAGCGGCCAGCTTTCGCAGTTCATCCTCCGTCGCGTCCTCAATGCCGATCAATTGATTATTCGCTCGCTTGTTCGAGGCAAGTAACTCATTCAGCTTGAGGTGAAGCGCGACGCTGTCTTTGTTCGCGCTCTGCTGTATCAGAAACACCATGAGGAAAGTAATGATGGTCGTCCCGGTGTTAATGACCAGTTGCCAGCCGTCGGAGAACTTGAAGACAGGACCGGTGACGATCCAGATCATAATGGCGATCACGGCAAGGCCAAAGGCGACCGGCGATCCCGCCCAGCGTGTGACCGCGCTGGCGAACGTATCGAACGCCCGAGTGACAGGATGTGCCTTCGCGTAGCCCGGACTTGAGGTCGATGGAACGGTTTCCATCGGCGCGGCATTGGACAGCTTGTCGTTCATGGCTTTGGCGGAAGATGGAAGATCTAGATCATTAAAATCTACCAGTCCAAGCTTTCGATTTACCGACCAAACCTCCTTACGGTACCTCCGGCGGAAGCGCTGCTCGGGCCACCGACGCCACGCAAGGCACTGCCAAACCGTCAACCTCGGGGGACTTCGACGGGTAGCGAGCGTTTGTGTTGCGTCGCCGCGTGGGAACGGCGGACGGTGGTCACCACCTCGTCGCTTACCTCCCTTCCCTTCAAGGAAGTCATCGATGTTCTCGTAGCTGATGCCCCAACTGTCTTCGTCCGGCCGTTTGGGAGTGAGAGATTCGAGATCTGCGGTCGGAAGTTTCATCACAAGGCGTTCGTCAGCGCGCTAAGGACTGCGCCAGGGCTCGGACACGACGCTTCGTAAGTCCTGACAGCGGCAGGATGTCGGCGCCGCCGTCCCCGAATTCGGTGAAGAATCCCATGAGTGATTCGGCGACGTGATCCGTGCCGATTCCAGCCCTCGACGCGCCCCGGCTATTGCGTACTGCGACATCACCGATTCCGTGCTTCCATCCGGTACATTGACCGACTACCGGGGATCATGATGAACGGCAAGTGGTTTTCGAAATTCGCGAGCTACCTTTCCACGATGACCGGTAGGTCCGCCACCTTTGTGATGGCCGTCGGGCTTGTGATCGCGTGAGCGATCACAGGCCCGTTTTTTCACTACAGCGACACATGGCAGCTCGTGATCAACACGTCGACGACGATCGTCACGTTCGTGATGGTCTTCCTGATCAAGAACACGCAGAATCGCGACACGGCGGCGATGCAGATCAAGCTCGACGAGCTAATCCGCGCCATGCAAGGCGCGCATAACGCGCTGCTCGATCTCGAAGAACTCGAGGAAAAAGACCTGAGCCGTTTCCGAAAACACTACGAAAAATTGGCGGAAGAAGCGCGGAGCGCACTTCGTGCGGGCGGCAGCGACACCGATTCGCCGTTCGTCGACAACCACGACGACAATGATGACGACCGGCGAGGCGATGAAAATCGCGATGGCAAGCCCGGGACCGCGACGCTACGCCGCTAGCAAACGCGCTGGACGACTGCGGGGGGTGTCCGCTCGATGAGCATCACTGTCGTGCCGGGCGCTTTTCTAGGCGGCGAGCGAATGATTGAAAGATACAAGGCGAAGGCCGCTGGCCGGAAACAAGGTCGCGGCGTCTTGGAAAATCGAAGCCGCCATTCTTGACGCGATAGATCGAAAATCGCCAAGTGCGCGGGCCGTCTACGCGCTTGCACTGCGCGGCGGCGCAAAGGCTTCAAGACGTCGCGGTTTGCCAGTACGAGGCAGGCTGCGACCGCAAAATCGCTTTACGGGTATGAAGTTTGCTCACATGCGTTATCCATGGACATCCACTGCACTGGCCACGGTAGCGTGTCGGAAGAAAGGCCGACCCACTTGGGAAGACGCGGGCCGCGATAAATGAGGGCGCATGATGAATCGACCGTTTCTTGTCCATGTGCGGGCGCCTTATCGGCAGACTTACGAGTTGGAGCTCGCGAGGGGCGCCTCGCATATCGCAAGCATGATGTACCCGAGCACGATGAATACTGCCGTCGATGAGACGGCTCGCGAGTTTCTCACAAGATATGGTCCAAGGGATCTTCCCATCTTTCTGGCGATCCTCATTGAGGAGCTGACGAAACGCCGCCGACCGGAAGCTGCAGGTCGCGTCAGGCGTATGCTGATGGAGGATCTGCCCTCTGCAAAGCCCAAATCCCTGCTAGAGGTTATCGCTTGCCACTAAAAGCCCGAAGCGGTAGAAGGCATCGTCCTACAAAGCGACATATGGATATGGGCGCTGATAGCTCGCTGCGGCACGCTCGTTGCGCAATCAAATCATTACGCAACGGTCGGCCAAATGGTCACAATTCTTCTTGTTGACGACGAGCCCAGCACCCTCGAAGGCCTTCAGGCAACCCTCCCGCAGCACTACAACGTTCTCACCGCCGAAAACGGCGAAGTTGGACTCGCTCTTGCCTGTTCGCGGCTTCCTGATCTCATTGTCACTGATCGCGATATGCCGACGATGGACGGTGTCCGCCTGTGCGAAGAACTGGACCGCTACCCAGCATCCCGACAGATTCCCGTTATCATGATGTCGGGCCACGCTTGGTGCGGGGCACTGCCGGCGCCATGGTCGGTGTTTCTTCTCAAGCCGGTCGATCCCGTCGCACTTCAATCAGCAATCAGATCGTTAGTCAGACAGCGATGCGGCAACCAGTCCGGAGGAGTGTTGCCCAGGTCGCCCGACCGGGCAAGACGGTGGGCGCCAATCCACAAGAAATTGCCGCTTTGAAGACTATCTTCCGAGGGGGCAAAAAAAACCAAAAACCGCCCTCTTCGTCCTTGCTCGTACCTTCGGCAGCCCGCAATCTGCTTCATGCGCTTGCCCAGTAGCACTTGGTAAGGGGCGATTCGGTATGAGCAAAAGACGCTGTTCGTAAAGCGGGGCGAGTTTCGACAGATAAAGCGCTAGGGTCCGCTGCGGCTCGCCGGGGCGCGAGGATGATGCCTCCGAAAATCGGAAATGGGCGGGTATCATGGTTGCTAGAAAAGCCAGCGATCCCCGCGGCGGATGCTGGGATGTTCCGTCGCACCTGAGCGCTACGGTCAAGATGTATGGTTGCAACAGCGACGATTCTCCGTCACGAAAAAGTCGACGAGGCGGAAGAGCAGGAACTGCAGCGTTTCTTCTTTCTACTCCGCGACGATTACGCCGGCGAGACGCAGGGCATGATCTCTTTGCGCACCGCGCGAGTGCTTGCCAGAGAGCTGCATGCAAGTACGGCCTTTATGCAGATGGTCGTGGCAATCACCGATGCGGACGAGGCATACTACGACGCCCTCGTCGGCGCACTTTCGTTGATCACTGACCTGCTTGAGCCGCACCAGCAGTGGTGGCGCACTGCAACAGCGACTTCGAGATAGCCTATTTGATCGTCGTTTTCGCTCTGCTCGGTGTTGTCTTGATTGGAGCGTTATTGAGCACGCTGCATTTGGACCGCTGGCATCCAAAGCTTGTGAGCGCGGCGGTGGGTGCTCTTATCGGCATCGCTCTGATTGAAGCGGTACCGGCGATCACGTAGGCGCGACGCTGCGCATAGCTGAGACGGGGCAGTCGGCGACAGAGATGATAGAAGTCCGGCGCTCTTCAAGTGCAAGACGCATCGCGGGACGTACACCAAACCGCATTTTGGTGCAGAGAATTCAGTTGTACGGGCGTCGGCGCGGGAGGGATTCGTTAAACAGCCTGATAATGAGTCGGACCTGCAAAATTGGGTTTTGTTCGTGGACGCCTCGGGGCATTCATCAGGTGGCCTTGTACTTTTCGAACTCAGGCAGTTGTAGGAGGTGCGAG
>NZ_JARUXP010000013.1:0-22306 GCF_031451315.1 Caballeronia sp. LZ032 | reverse complement strand
GCGGGCATGAAGGACAGCAAGGTGATCGTCGCGATCAACAAGGACGCGGAAGCGCCGATCTTCAGCGTGGCCGATTACGGTCTCGTCGGCGATCTGTTCACGGTCGTGCCGGAGCTGGTCGCAGCACTCGACCACTGACTCCTGCAGCAATGGTCGCGACTTGATGTCCCTCCGGCATGAAGTCTTGATTATTTCTCACGCTACACGCGTTTCTTTCCTCGCCAGAATACTTTCAACACGACGCCGCCGGAGCCGGCCAGGGCCTGCCGGCGCCGGCTGCGCACGCTCGTTCGCGCGAAGCCACCCTCACTTACATACCGAGCAGATGGTATCTGCACGACGCCAGAACGGAGACCGGCCATGACGACGACCGTCGCGAAAAGGCGCACGCAGGCCGACCGCACCGCGCTCGCGCGGGCTGCGCTGGTGCGCTCGGCCATCGCGATCCTGAGCGACCTCGGCTTTGCCCGCGCGACAACCTCGGCCATCGCCGAGCATGCGGGCGTGACCACCGGCGCGCTGCATCACCACTTCCCCACCAAGGAGAGCCTGCTGTTCGCGGTGCTCGACGAACTCACCGAAGAAGCGCTCGCGCTGTTTCGCCAGTTGCGCGATCCGGCGAGCCGTGGCGACGGCGCGGCACGCGGCATCGTCACGTCGCTGTGGGCGCTGTACGGCAACCGGCGCTACTGGGCGGTCTGGGAAATCAACATCGGATTGCGGCCGGATCAGGCGCTGCATGAGGCGCTCATCGAGCACCGGACGCGCACGCGCGAACGCATGTACCGCGTCGTCGAGGCGAACCCGTCGCTCAGGGCCGACACGAAGCGCGCACTGATCGAACTGCTGCCGTTCCTGCTCTCGTCGATGCGCGGCATCTTCCTCGACACGTTCTTCGCCGGCCATGAAGCCGAATGGCTGCATCGCCAGCTCGAGCGGCTGATCCATGCGCTCGATCAGGAGATGAAGGCGCTGTCCGCCTAGCCGAACCGCAACATCCCGCGCAACGCCCTTATTTGAATCGCATCACCCCGATCAGGCACCTGGGAGCTCGCATGAATCACCCTAGTCGCGCTACGGCGCATCCGGCGGCAGGCGCCGCGAGAACCGGTTCGAAGAGCCTCGTCCTCGAAGGCGTCAGCAAGCGCTACGGCGGCGTTCAGGCACTCGACACGCTGACGCTCGCCGTGGAACCGGGCGAACTGGTTTCGCTGCTCGGGCCGTCGGGGTGCGGCAAGACGACCACGCTGCGGCTGATCGCGGGCTTCGAGTTTCCCGATACGGGCAGCGTGCGCATCGACGGCGCCGACGTCTCCGCATTGCCGCCGAACAAGCGCGGTCTCGGCATGGTGTTCCAGAACTACAGCCTGTTCCCGCACATGACGGTGGGCGAGAACATCGGCTTCGGGCTGCGCATGGCGGGCGCGAAGAAGGCGCAGATCGCGGCGCAGGTGACGCGCATGCTCGATCTGATTCGCCTGCCGCAGTATGGCGATCGCCGCATCAGCCAATTGTCGGGCGGCCAGCAGCAGCGCGTCGCGCTGGCGCGCGCCATCGTCAATGATCCCTCGGTGCTGCTGCTCGACGAACCGCTCGGCGCGCTCGACAAGAACCTCCGCGAAGGCATGCAGTTCGAGATCCGCCGCATGCAGCAGGAACTCGGCATCACGAGCGTGATGGTCACGCACGATCAGGAAGAAGCGATGACGATGAGCGACCGCGTCGTCGTCATGAGTCACGGGCGCATCCTGCAAAGCGGCGCGCCGCGTGAAGTCTACGACCGGCCGCGCAACCGCTTCGTCGCGGAATTCCTGGGCACGGCGAACGTGTTCGCGTGCCGCGTCAGCGCGCGCAGCGTGCAGTCGATGACCGTGGCCACGCTGCCCGAATCCGGCAACGCTCCGGTCGAGATGACGCTGGACCTGCCGCGCGCGTTGCAGGGCGACTTGCCCGGCACGCTGGAAGTGGCGCTGCGGCCGGAGAAGATCACTATCGATGCGCCCAAGGAAGGCCATATTCGCCTGCGCGGACAGATCGTGCAGCACGTGTTTCGCGGCTCGCAACATTCCTATGAGATCGACGTGCCGGGCCTCGGCCCGCGCATCTACGCCTACGAACAAGCGTTCTCCACCGATCACGCGGGCCATGCGCGCGGCCAGGCGGTGACGGTGTCCTTCGCCCTGCACGACGTGGTCGTGCTCGAACCGGACGGCGTGCCCGCCGCCGCGCCGGATGCGAGCATCGCGCCGGTCACGCAGACCGGGCCGCTGGCGAGCGAAGGAGCGCGCTGATGTCCACGCCCGCCGCCACCGCATCCGCCGCCGCGCCGCAAGGACAGCGGCGCGCCCAAGAGGCCGCGCTGCGCATCGCGCTGCTGTGCGCGCCCGCTCTCGTGCTGCTGATCGTGTTCTTCGCGTTTCCGCTGATCGGCAACGCGCTGCGCAGCCTCGGACTCGACGCGCAGGCTGCGCCGTCGCAGACAAGTCCGTGGTCGAACTACGAGAAGCTGTTCGTCGATCCGTACTACCGCGGCGTGATCGTCGAGACCATCAAGGTGAGCTTCATCGCGACGCTGCTGTGTCTCGCGCTCGGCTATCCGATCGCGCACTTCATGGTGCGCCGCGCGGGACGCCTCGCGATGCCGATGCTGTTCCTGCTGATCGCGCCGCTGCTCACGTCGATCATCATGCGCACGTTCGGCTGGCGCGTGCTGTTAGCGCGACACGGTCCGTTCAATGACCTGCTGATGTGGCTGCATCTGATCGAACGGCCGCTGCGCGTGCTGGGCGGACCGCTTGGCGTATATATCGGCATCGTGCACGTGATGGTGCCGTTCATGGTGCTTTCCATCGTGCCGGTGCTGCGCGGCGTGGACCGGCGTCTCGAAGAGTCGGCGCGCATTCTCGGCGCGGGCGCGGCGCGCACGTTCCTGCTCGTCACCTTGCCGCTCGCGATGGAAGGCATTCTCACGGGCTGTGTGCTGGTCTTCATGCTCACGAGCGGCAGCTTCGTGACGCAGTTGCTGCTCGGCGACGGCAGCGTGGTCACGCTTCCGCTGCTGATCTTCCAGCAGTTCTCGCTCACCCAGGATCTCGGCTTCGCCAGCGCGATGGGCAACCTGCTGCTCGTCATCGTGCTTGCGTGCCTGTATGTCCAGTTGCGCGTCGCCGGACGCAACGGAGACGCACGATGATGCGCGCCGGAACCCTCGACAGAATGGCCGCGCGCGCCGGCGCCGGTTCGCTCGTCGTCTTTACTGTGCTGTTCTTCATCGCGCTCATCGCGCCGATCGTGGTGGTGGTGCTGGTGTCGTTCTCGCCGGACGAATCGCTTGCCGTGCCGCTCGGCGGCTTGTCGCTGCGCTGGTATCACCGCTTGTGGGAATACCGCCCGTTCGTCGATTCGCTGTTGACGAGTCTCTACCTCGCGCTCAGCTCGTCGTTCATCGCGATCCTGATCGCCGTGCCTGCGGCGATCGGCGTGGGCCGCAGCAGCGGCCGCGTGGCGACAGCCTTGACCACCTTCCTGCTCGCGCCCATCGCCATTCCCGCGCTGGTGATCGGGCTGTCGCTGCTGTACTTCCTGTCGAACATCGGCATTGGAGTGTCGTTCCTCGCGCTGCTGATCGCGCATACGGTCGTGTCCGTACCCTACGTGATGCGCACCACGCTCGCCACCTACAAGAACACGCACGCGTCCTATCTGGAAGCGGCCTCGGTGCTCGGCGCGGATCGCTGGCAGACCTTCCGCCACGTGACCTTGCCGCTGATCGCACCGGGCATCTTCGCGGGCGCGCTGTTCTCCATTCTCGTGTCGCTCGACAACCTCGGTGTGTCGTATTTCTTCGGCACGGCCAACGTCACGACGCTGCCGGTCGTGATGCTGTCGTACCTGCAAAACCAGTTCGATCCCGCCATCGCCGCGATCAGCACGGTGCAGATGGCGATCACCATTGTCCTGCTGTTGATCGTCGAAAAAACCTACGGCCTGCGCGCGTTGACGACGCAATGAAGCCAGCGCCACACCACCTCACCTGCTACGGAGCCTGAATGAACGTCTCACATGCTGTGCGCGCCACTGGGCTGGCGATCTCGCTTTCCGCCGCCGCGCTGACCGCGCACGCCGCCGACCTGACCGTCACCGCTTACGGCGGTGCATGGGAACAGGCTTATCGCAAGTGCTTCGTGCAGCCCTTCGAGAAGCAGACCGGCAAGTCGGTCGACGTGATTCTCGGCAGCCCGATGCAGTGGATCAACCAGATTGCGGCGAACACGGCGCATCCGCCCATCGACGTGATGATCGGCCTCGTGGACAGCGGCGAGATCGCCCGCCAGAAAGGCCTGGTGGAGCCGATCGACGAAAGGAACGTGCCGAACCTGAAAGACATCAAGCCGAACATGCTCGCGTACGGCAAGGGCTACGGCTTCCCCATCGCGTTCGGCGACTTCGGCCTGATGTACAGCAAGAAGGCCGTGCCGAATCCGCCGAAGACGTGGAAGGAATTCGTCGACGGCACCAACGCCGGCAAGTGGCACGCGGCGCTGCCCGGCATCGCCTATGTGGGCACGGCGCAGGGCTTGATCGGCTTGTTCGCGATGGTGTACGGCGGCAGTCTCGACAACGTGCAGCCGGGTCTCGACGAGATCAAGAAGATGCAGAAGAGCGGCAACGTGACCTTCTACAGCGAACCGAATTCGCCGCTGGTGGCGCTCAAGTCGGGCGATATCGACATGGCCATGTACTTCGACGGCCGCGCCTGGGCCGAGCATGACGCGAGCAATCCGGACATCGGCTATCTGAATCCGAAGCCGGGCGCGGTCGCGTTCCCGACCATGGTGCAGAAGGTCAAGAACGGTTCGCCGCTCGGCTTCCAGTTCATGAACGTGGTGGCGTCGGCGGAAGGGCAGAGCTGCTTCGCCAACCTGATCCAGTATTCGGCCTCGAACAAGAACGTCAAGTACTCGGAGAAAGTGGCGCCGCGCGTGCCGCAGGACAACGACTCGATGTGGCTGCCGTTCGACGTGATCTCGCAGAAGACGCCGCAATGGGTCGAGATGTGGAACAAGCAGATCGGTCGCTGACCGCAACAGAGGATTGAGTTCATGAGCCTGAGAATTGGAGTCGATATCGGCGGTTCCTTCACCGATTTCGCGGTGCTGGACGACGACACGCGCAGTATCCGCACGCTGAAGGTGTTCTCGCGTCCCGACAGTCCCGGCAGCGAAGTGCTGGCGGGCATGGCCGGGTTGATCGAGCGCTATGGCATCGAGGCGCGCGATGTCGCGTACTTCACGCACGGCACGACGGTCGGCGTCAACGCGGTGGTGCAGCGGCGCGGCCTGCGTCTCGCCCTCATCACCACGGAGAAGTTCGAGGACGTGCTGGACATTGCGCGCCTGAAGATCCCCGACATGTATCACCTGCTGTCGCGCCGGCCGGATCCGCTGATTCCGCGCGACCGCGTGTTCGGCGTGAAGGGCCGGCTTGCGGCGGACGGCAGGGAGGAAGCGCCGATCGACAAAGCCAGCGTGCTTGCTGCCATCGAAGGCATTCGCCGCTCGGATTGCGAAGGTGTCGTGGTGTCGCTGCTGCATTCGTATCGCAATCCGCAGCATGAAAAGGACGTGAAGGCGCTGATCGCGAAGCACTATCCAGAGCTGTTCGTGTCGTGCTCGCATGAAGTGTGGCCGATCATCCGCGAATACGAGCGCACCTCCACCGCGATCATCAGCGGCTATGTGCAGCCGAAGGTCGCGGACTATCTGACGCGCCTGCAAGCTGCGCTCGCTGAAGCCGGCGTGCCCGCCGAGCTGAAGGTGACCAAGTCGAACGGCGGCGTGATGAGCGCCGAGAACGGCAAAAGCAACTGCGCGCAGATGATCCTGTCGGGCACGGCGTCGGGCGTGATCGGTGCGGCGTATATCGCGAACCAGTGCGGCATTCGCAACTGCATGAGCCTCGATATCGGCGGCACGACGGCGGACGTCGCGCTGATCGTCGACGGCAAGCCGCAGTACGCGACCGGCGAATACATCGGCGAATTCCAGATTCATATTCCGTCGGTGTCGGTGTCGTCGATTGGTGACGGCGGCGGGTCCATCGCGTGGGTGGACGATTTCGGCGTGTTGAAGGTCGGCCCGCACAGCGCAGGTTCGAATCCGGGTCCGGTCTGCTACGGACGCGGCGGCGAACAGCCGACCATCACCGACGCCTTCGCCGTGATGGGCGTGCTCGGGCAATCGGACCTCGGGTACAACTCGGTGTCGCTGGATCGCGAGGCCGCGCGCCGCGCAATCGGCACGCTCGCCGGGCGGCTCGGCAAGAGCGTCGAGCAGACGGCGGAAGCCATCATCCGCGTGTCCACGTCGAGCATGTATGCGGGCACGAGCCGGCTCGTGTCGCGCTTCGGCATCGACCCGCGCACCTTCACGCTACTGCCGTTCGGCGGCGCCGGCCCGATGCTCGCGTGCTATCTGGCGCGCGCGCTGAACATGCCGGATGTCACCGTGCCGGTCACGCCGGGCGTGCTGAGCGCGCTGGGCGGACTGATCGCGGACATCAAGAACGACTTCGTCAAGACGACCTACTACGAGCTGAACGAGGCGACGCTCGCGCTCCTCGCGAACGATGCCCGCGAACTGGAGAAGCAGGCGCGCGACTGGATGACGGCGCAGATCGGTCACTCGGAGGGCGTGTCGATCGTCATGACGGCGGACATGCGCTATCGCGGGCAATCGTTCGAGATCGAGACGGCGCTCGATGCCGCCACGATCGCGTCCGGCGATCTCGCCGCAGTGCGCGAAGCGTTCCATCGCGAACATCGTCGCCTGTATGGCCACAGCGACGATCACGCGGGCATTCAGCTGGTGGCGCTGCGGCTGGTGATTTCATCGCCGACGCCGAAGCCCGAGCTCGAACGCATCGCGACGAGCGATGCGGCGCCGGTGCCGGTGCGCGAGATCGACGTGTGGATGGACGACGAAGCGCGCCGCATTCCGCTGTATCGCCGTGCCGATCTCCGCGCGGGCCAGGCGTTCGAAGGCCCGGCAGTGGTCTCGCAAGACGATGCAACCACCTGCGTGCTGCCGGGCTTCTCGGTCACCGTCGATCCGTTCGGCAATCTGGTTCTGACGAATCGCGCAACTCAACATTGAAGACCGATCATGAAATTCGATAAATCGGAACTGCAGATCTTCGCGAACTACTGCGTCGCGGCGGCCGAGAGCATGGCTTATACGCTGGTGCGTACCGCGCACTCGACCTTCGTGAAGGAAACCGAGGACTTCTCGTGCGCACTGGCGAGCGTGGACGGCCTGACCTTCGCGTCGCCGCGCACCTTTGGCGCGACGTGGTATGTCGGTCTGGATTACGGTCCGGTGATCCGTTCGTTCACGGACTACAAGCCCGGCGACGTGTGCATGACCAACGATCCGTACAGCGGTTACGTGGCGACGCACACGCCGGACGTGGTGATGTGGAAGCCGGTGTTCTACGAAGGCGAGATCATCTGCTTCGTGTCGGGGCACATTCATAACACCGACATGGGCGGCGCCGTGCCGGCATCGCTGTCGCGCACGCTGACGGAGATTCATCAGGAAGGCATCCGCTTTCCGCCGACGCGCGTCGTGGACGGCGGCGTGGTCAACGAGACGCTGCTGTCGTGGATGATGGCAAACGTGCGCGCGCCGGATCAGAACATCGGCGACTTGAAGGCGCAGATCGCGTGTCTGACGACGGGCGAGCGGCGCGTGCTGGAGATCGTCGAGCGCTTTGGCGTCGAGGCGTTCAAGGCGGGCATTGGCCAGTTGCTCGATTACTCGGAGAGCCAGGCGCGCGCGGTGGCGCGCACGATTCCGGATGGCAAGTACTTCTTCGCCGATTACGTCGATGAAGACGCCGTCGGCGGCAAGCCGATGCGCATTACACTGACGCTGACCGTCGATGACGGCCTGCTCGGCTTCGACTTTTCCGGCAGCGATCCGCAACTGACGTCGTCGATGAACGTGCCGACCGGGAATCATCCGCGCCACGCGTTGTTGCTGGTCGCGCTCAATTACGTGCTGTATTCGCTGAACCCGGACATCCTGCTCAACGCGGGGATGTTGCGTATCGCGACCTGCGAGATGCCGCTCGGCAGCGTGCTGAATCCGGTGCCGCCCGCCGCGGTGGGCATGCGTACGCTGACGTGCGTGGTCGTGCAGGCGGCAGTGTTCGGCGCGTTCGCGCAGGCGCTGCCGGAGCGCATGCCGGCGTGTCCGGCGTCGAGCGTGTGTCTGCTCAACGTCAAGACCACCGACACGGCGGGCCGCACCATCATGGCTTCGCTGGGTCCGGTGATGGGCGGTGCGGGCGGTGCATCGGCCGGCGACGGCTCGGATGCGTCAGGCGCGAACATGGCGTTCCTGCGCAACACGCCGGTGGAGATCAACGAAGCCGAAGTGCCGATCCGTATTCTCGAATACGGCCTCGTCGGCGACAGCGGCGGGGCGGGTCAGTATCGCGGCGGGTTGGCCATCGCGATGGAGTTCAAGGTCTTCGCACCGAACACGCTGATCACGGCGCGCAATCGCGACCGCACGCTGTTTGGCTCGTGGGGCATCAAGGGCGGCATGGCGGGGCGCACGTCGGTGTTCAAGCGCAATCCGGGCACGGCGCGCGAGCAAGTGCTCGGCAATACGGACCTGGTGGCCTGCGAGCCGGGCGATGTGATCCGGCTCGAAGGCAATGGCGGCGGCGGTTACGGCGCGCCGACGCTGCGTGCGGCCGAAGCAGTGGAACGCGATGTCCGGCGTGGTCATGTGTCGGCGCAGCAGGCTCGTGAGTTGTATGGCGTGGTGATCGCGAATGGCGCGCTGGATGTGCAGGCTACCGCTGCGCTGCGTGCCGGGATGGGCACGGAGCGGAAGCTCGACGATGGCTTCTTCGACTACGGTCCGAACCGTCGCGCGCATGAAGCCGTGTGGACGCGCGAGCGCTATGCGGTGCTGTGCGAATACCTGGAGTCGGTGTCGATCGGCTGGCGCTTCTTTTTGAAGCATCAGATGTTCGAGCGTCTGGCGGCGCGCGGGGAGGTCGCGGCGGGCGTGGAGATCGTGCATGCGGTGTTCGCGGAACTCGTGGCGGAGTTTCCGGCGCTGGAGGCGGGGGAGAAGCGGGCGGCTTGAGCGCCGCGTCTTGCACCAGCAGTAAAAGCAACGGGCCCGGTTCGATGAACCGGGCCCGTTTTATTTGGAGCGTGTCAGATTGATGCGCTTACGGCAACCACCCTTTCGGCAACCCCGCCAGCGCCTCCTTCATCCGCGCCACCGTCGCCGCCGCCGGTTCCACGAGCGGCAACCTCACCGGCCCCAAGCCATCGCCGAGCAGTTCAAACGCCTTCTTCGCCGGACCCGGATTGGGCTCGCTGAAGATCGCATCGAGCATCGGTGCAAGCATTGCATGTTCACGCAGCGCGGTTGCCGCATCACCATTTGCGGCACTCGCATGAATCCGCGCCCACGCCTTCGGCAACAAACTCGCCGACGTCAGAATGCCGCCCACCGCGCCCAGCAGCACGTGATGCACATACAGCAGGTCGTCGCCGCTGAGGATCGCCATGTCCTTGCCCGCCAGCGCAACCGTCCGCGCGAACGCATTGAGATCCGTGTTGCACGCCTTCATGCCGATGATCGTGCCATCTTCCTTCGCCATCGAGGCGATGGTGGCGGGCGGCGTTGCATAACGCGTGCGCGCCGGGATGTCGTACAGCAGCAGCGGCACGCCCGCCGCATCGCGATAGCGCTGGAAATATGCTCTCACGCCAGCGTCGCTCGGCGTGACGTAGAACGGCGTAACCAGCAGCAGCGCCGCCGCGCCTGCATCGACGAAAGCCTGGCCCGCATCGAGCGCTTCCGCATAGCCCGGCGACACCACGCCCGCGACCACCGGCACGCGGCCACGCGCCGCTTCCACGGTCGCGCGCACGACCAGCGTGCGTTCAGCCGGCGAGAGCGCCGTATATTCGCCGGTGCCGCCCACCGGCACGAGGCCGGTCGCGCCATCGGCGATCAGCGTATCGACCAGTGCATGCAGACGTTCCGTATCGATTGCGCCATCCGCCGTGAACGGCGTCGGGAAAGCGGGGTACATGCCCTTGAGGGCGGAGACTTCGAGTGTCATCGGTGAGAGTCCTGTGAAAGCCTTGAACAGCAGCGCGCGTCAGAGCAGCTTGCCGGGATTCATCCGGCCATCCGGATCGAGCGCGCGCTTCACGGCGCGCATCATGTCGAGTTCAACCGCGCTCTTGTAGTGCGAGAGTTCATCGCGATGCGCGCGGCCGATGCCATGCTCCGCGCTGATGCTGCCGCCGAACTCCACGGCGGCGTCGTTGACGATCTTGCCGATCGCATCGACGCGAGCGTCGCGGTCCTCGACCTTCGCCCATACCGAATGCGGGAACAGCACGATCGAGTGAATGTTGCCGTCGCCCACGTGCCCGACATAGAGAAAGCGCGCGCCTTCCACCAGTCCCGCTTCGTTCAGCCTGACTTCGGTCTGCGCGAGGCACGCGGGAATCTGCGAGATGGGCAACGAAATATCGTGCGTGACGCTCGTACCGAAGCGCACGTTGGCCTCGGACACGATATGCCGGATATGCCACAACGCCGCGGCCTGCGCTTCGCTCGCGGGCAGCGCGGCATCCAGCGCGATGCCTTCCTCGAGCGCCGCGCCGATCACGTCTTCGAGCATCGCCTGCAACGGCGCGTCGTGCGCGGCATCGGCGAGTTCGATCATCAGCACCCACGGCGACCGGCCGTCGAGCGGATCGCGCGTGTCGGGCACTTCCTGATAGACCACGTCGAGCTGGCTGCGCGACATCAGTTCAAACGAAGTCAGCGCGTCGCCGCAGGTGGCGCGGCAACGCGACAGCAGTTCGATGGCGGCATCGGCGGAATCGAGCGCGACCCATGCCGTGGCATGCGAACGCAGCGCGGGGAACAGCTTGAGCACGGCAGCGGTCACCACGCCGAGCGTGCCTTCTGCGCCGATGAACATCTGCTTCATGTCGTAGCCGGTGTTGTCCTTGCGCAGGCCGCGCAGGCCGTCCCAGACGCGGCCGTCCGGCAGCACCGCTTCGAGGCCGAGCACCAGCGCGCGCATGTTGCCGTAGCGCAGCACGGCGGTGCCGCCCGCGTTGGTCGAGATATTGCCGCCGATCTGGCACGAGCCTTCGCTCGCGAGCGACAGCGGAAACAGCCGGTCCACCGACGCCGCCGTTTCCTGGATCTGTTGCAGCGTGCAGCCGGCTTCGACGGTGAGCGTGTCGTTGCGCGTGTCGATCTCGCGGATCTTGCTCATGCGCGCGAGGCTGATGATGATGCTGTCGCCCGCTTCGGACGGCGTCGCGCCGCCCACGAGGCCGGTGTTGCCGCCTTGCGGCACCACGCTCACGCCAAGCTCCGCGCACAGTTGCATCACCTGCGTGACCTGCGCGGTGTCCGCGGGCTTGACCACGGCGCGCGCCTTCCCGTGATAGCGGCCGCGCCAGTCGGTGAGCATCGGTTCGGCGTCGGCGAGGTCCACGAGGCCCTTCGGCCCCACGATATGCAGCAGCGATTCGATCAGATTCATGATTGGACCAGCTTGGGTATGACAGTGACGTTGGGTTTGCCGGTCGCAGCCGCAGTGCCGGGCCGCGCGCCCGAGATGCGCTCGGGCAGCGTGTCGATGCCGGGGCTGCCGAGCAGCGTCATGGTCGTCACGATTTCATCGAACAGCAGCGACAGCACGTGCGCGACGCCCGCATCGCCGCGTGCCGCGAGGCCATACAGCGGCGCGCGGCCGAGCAGCACGCCGCGCGCGCCGAGCGCCACGGCCTTGACCACGTCGGCGCCACGCCGCACGCCCGAATCGAGGTAGACATGCAGCGCATCGCCGACCGCATCGGCCACGGCGGGCAGCACGTCGAGCGGCGCATGCGCGCCTTCCAGCTGGCGGCCGCCGTGATTCGACAGCACGATGCCGTCCGCGCCGTGCTGCTGCGCGAGACGCGCGTCATCGACGGTCAGGATGCCCTTGACGAGCAGCGGCCCGTTCCAGTGCTTGCGCAGCCACGCGATGTCCGACCACGCCAGCGACAGATCCATCTGGCGCGCCAGCGCGGCCGCCTGACGTTGCAAATCGGGCGCTTCGCCGAGACTGCGGGCCAGGTTGACGAGTTGCGGCGTGCCCTGGCGCGCCATCTGCAACGCCCAGTGCGGATGCCGCAGCAGATCGAGGATCAGCTTCGGCGTGATCGGCAGCGGCAGGCGGTAGTTGTTGTGAATATCGTGATCGCGGCGGCCATGCACGGGCGTGTCCACCGTGACGAGCAGCGTCGTGTAGCCCGCTTCCGACGCGCGCCGCATGATGCTCTCGGCGATCCGGCGATCCTTCTGCACGTACAGCTGCATCCACAGCTCGCCGTCCGGCGCGGCGGCGCGCACGTCTTCGAGCAACGACGTGGACGCGCTCGACAGCGCGAACGGCACGCCGCGCGCGGCAGCAGCGCGGGCCAGCGTTTCATCGGCCTTGGGCCAGAACAGGCCGTTCAGTCCGGTCGGCCCGACGACCATCGGCGCGGCGGACGCGTAGCCGAACAACTGCGCGGCCGGCGAGACGTGCGAGACATCGACCATCGCGCGCGGGGCGAAATGCACATCGGCGAACGCGGCGCGGTTGCGCGCCAGCGTATGGCCGTCTTCGGCGCCGCCGTCGAGATAGTCGAAGGCGATCTTCGCCAGCCGCCGTCGCGCGGCCTCACGGTAATCGGCGACGTTGGCGAAGCCCTGCGTTGAAGAATAGAAAAGACTCATTGCATCGTGATGGTTCGACGAGGGTTAGCGCAGCACCCAGTCGTTGAAACGCTCGATCGCGACATCCTGATGCGCCGGCCAGTACGACGGGTCGATACGCACGCCGCGCTTCAGATTGTCCGGGAAGGTCGGCAGGTTCTTCGCGCGCTTCGCATCAATGTACTGGAACGCGTCCGGATGCGTCGGCCCGACCGCCAGCGCGCTCGCGACTTCCGCCTGGCGCTTCGGGTCCGCGCAGAACGCGACGAACTGGCGGCAGGCATCGACATTGTCGCCGCCCTTCATGATGCCGAACCCTTGCGGACCGTAGATGTGACCGTCCCAGGCAATCGCGAGCGGCGCGCCCGCATCGATGGCGGGCAGCACGCGCGCCAGCCAGCTCGACGCCATCGCCACTTCGCCCGACTTGAGCAACTGCTCGCACTGCGCGCCCGTGGTCCACCAGATGTCGATGTTCGGCTTCACGCGGTCGAGGCTCTTGAACGCCTTGTCCAGATCGCACGGATAGACGCTGCTCGGCGGCGTGCCGGCGGCCATCAGCGCTTCTTCGATGGTGTCGAACGGGAACTTGCGCAGCGCGCGGCGGCCTGGGAACGCCTTGGCATCCCACAGGTCGGCCCAGGATGCGGGCGTCTTGCCGCCCTTGAAGGCGTCCGAGCGATAGGTCATCACCGTCGTGTAGACGTTGTGGCCGATCGCATACTGGTCGCGGAACTGCGCGGGAATCTTCGCGACGGCTGCGTTGCCGTCGAGATTGACAGGCTCCAGATAGACCTTGTCCTTGCGCGACAGAAGGTACACGGCCGGGAAGCTCAACTCGGCCATGTCCCAGGTCTTCGCGCCCGTCTCGACGATGCTCTTGATCTGCGCGGTCGGTTCAGCGCCCGAGGCCACGCCCACCACTTCGATGCCCGTCGCCTGCTGGAACGGCTTGTACAGCGTGCGGGTGTAGATGTCGGTGTAGACCCCGCCCGAGTCGCGCACCACGAGGCGCTTCGAAGCGGCTTT
The DNA here is from genome assembly GCF_031451315.1 of Caballeronia sp. LZ032. Taxonomy (NCBI): domain Bacteria; kingdom Pseudomonadati; phylum Pseudomonadota; class Betaproteobacteria; order Burkholderiales; family Burkholderiaceae; genus Caballeronia; species Caballeronia sp. LZ032. Next base: position 8,465 of record NZ_JARUXP010000013.1, on the reverse strand, counting down.
CGCCGAGGTCCAGATGGCAGGCATCGCAAGTCCGGCCGCGCCGGCTACGCCGAGTCGGATGAAGTCGCGGCGCGAAGCGGTGGAAGGTTTCTTTTGGTCGTTTGCCATGTGGGTCCCCGAGGTGCGAAAACGGGCGCCGCGCGCACAGGCAATGCACGCGCGGCGCCCCGAGAGTGATGGTCTGGCGGCTCGCCGCGCCTAATCAACGCATTCGACGCATTCGACGCGCCTCGCCAGCGTGTACTCATGATCGATCAGACGTAACGCTTAGCCAAACGAGATAAAAGCACCACATGATGCGAAATGCTCAAGACCTTGCGGGCTTGCAGTCGTCGTCGGCGGTGTATTCGCTGGCCTGCTTCAGCAGCCATTCGCGGAACTTCTCCAGCGGCTTGCCATGGCTGAGTTCGGTCGGATAGACGAGGTAGTAGGCGGAGTCGGCCTTGATGCTCGCCTCGAAGGGCACGATCAGCCCGAACTGTTCGAGCTGCCCGCTCACCAGGAACTTCGGCACCAGCGCGACGCCCAGGCCCGCTGCGGCCGCGCTGATCGCCATGGTGTGCAGCTCGTAGCGCATGCCGTGCATGGTGCTCGCGTCCTCCACGCCGAGGCTCGCGAACCAGCGGGTCCAGTCGTCCGGCCGCGTGGTGGAGTGCAGCAGCGGATACGCAAGCAGTTCATGCACGTGCCCGATGGGCCGCTCCAGCAGCGATGCGTTGCACACCGGCACCACTTCCTCGCCGAACAGATAGTCCGCCGTGGTGCCGGGCCAGGTGGGCTTGCCATAGTGAATGGCGGCTTCGAAGTGCGACTCGGCAAAGGAGAACGCATCCGTGCGCACGCCCATGTTGACGCGCACGTCCGGCGTGCATGCGTAGAAATCGCCGATGCGCGGAATCAGCCACTGCGACGCGAACGTGGGCAGCACGGCCAGCTCCAGATAACCGCCGCCGCTGCCGTGCGCGATGATGGAGAGCGTGTCGCGGTCCAGCTGTTCGAGCGAGCGCCGCACCTGCGTGCCGTAGATGCGGCCCGCGCGCGTCAGCACCACGCGCTGCTTGGCGCGCACGAACAGGCGCACGCCGAGATTGGATTCGAGCGTGGCGATCTGACGGGAGATCGCGCTCTCCGTGAGGAACAGTTCCTTGGCCGCGTGCGTGAAGCTTTCATGGCGCGCGGCGGCTTCGAAGGCGAGCAGCGCGCCCATGTTGGGGATCTTGAACTTGCGCATGGTGATTCCAAACACTCATCAAGTCACAATTTAATCTCGCTTTACGCGCGGCACAACGATTAAAAATAATGCGGCCTTGCCGTTGCGGCTCCGCCACCGTGCGTGAAGGCCCGCGGCCAACGTCCAACCGCGATACCAGGCGACCATGCGAAATCCGAATATCGAAAGCCTGCTCGAGCGTCTGCTCGGCTCCGAGAAGACGGGCTTGCTCTTCAAGACCCTGAACGCCCCCTCGATCCTGAACGACTGGGAACCCGGCACCGTCACGCGCGCCGAACTGGCCCAGGCGATGAACATGGCGCTCTTCGAAGGCCTGCTCGCGCGTTCGCCGAACGGCCGTACTTATACCGATGAAACCATCGCCAACGGCGGCTCCGTGTATTTCGACCACGGCGCGCTGCGCACCGTGCGCTGGCCGCAGAACGGCGGCTTGCCGCCGGGCGAAGCCGCGTTCACCCGCATTCTCCGGCCGCTCGGCTTCCGGCTGAACGGGCGCTATCCGCTCGACAAGCTCGGCATGACCGGCCGTTCCTATGCCCATGAAGACGCGCCCGACGAGATCGCGCAGTTCTTCGTGAGCGAACTGCATCCCGAGCGTTTCTCGGAGACCTTCCAGCAGGCCGTGACGAATGTGGTGGGCGCATCGCGCGATCCGCTCACGCCGCTGGCGGTGGCGCAACTGTCGGAACTGGAGCGCGACGGCTCGCTGCCCATTGACGCGGCGCACCAGCTGCTGCCGGTGATCGTCGGCGCATTCGAGCGTCAGCACGACCTGCCCATGCTGGCCGACTATGAACTGCTGCTGGCAGAATCGGCGGAAATGGCGTGGATCGCCACCGAGGGCAACGGCTTCAATCACGCGACCGACCGCGTCGCCGACGTGTTCCAGCTCTCCGACGACGAAAAGGCCAAGGGCCGTCCGATGAAGCCCGAAGTCGAACGCTCGCGTTCCGGACGCGTGTTCCAGACGGCGTATCGCGCGGACACGGTCGAGCGCATGTTCCGCACCGCCAATGGCGACACGGTCACGCGCAAGGTGCCGGGCTCGTTCTACGAATTCATCACGCGCAAGCGCGAGTTCGACCGTGCGGCCCGCGCCTGGGTCACCGACCTGCGCTTCGATGCCGGCAATGCGCAAGGCATCTTCAAGATGACGGCCAGCGCGGCGAAGTAAGGTGAGCGCGCAGCCGTATGCGGCGGATGCCGCCCAGTTGCAGTCGCTGCAACGCGGCCTCGCGGCCGCGTTGCGCGGCGAAGTGCGCTTCGATGCCGGCGCGAAGGCGCTCTATGCGTCGGATGCGTCCAATTACCGGCAGGTGCCGCTGGGCGTCGTGGTGCCGCGCGATGTCGATGACCTCGCGCACGCGCTCGAACTGTGCCGTCAGCATGACGTGCCGTTCCTGACGCGCGGCGGCGGCACGTCGCAGAACGGACAGTGCGTGAACGTCGCGGTGGTGGCCGACGCGAGCAAGTACGTGAACCGGGTCGTGTCGATCGATCCCGAGGCGCGCACGGCGATCGTCGAGCCGGGCGTGATCTGCGACACGCTGCGCGATGCGGCGGGCGCGCATGGCCTGACGTTCGGTCCGGACCCGGCGACGCACAGCCGCTGCACGCTCGGCGGCATGATCGCCAACAACTCGTGCGGCGCGCATTCGGTGATGGCGGGCAAGACCGCCGAGAACGTCGAAGCGCTGGAAGTGCTCACGTATGACGGCGCGCGCTTCTGGACCGGTCCGACGTCGCCCGATGAACTCGACCGCATCATCGCGGATGGCGGGCGGCAGGGCGAGATCTATCGGCAGTTGCGCGATCTGCGCGACCGCTATGCCGACGCAATTCGCCGCGAGTTTCCGCAGATCCGCCGCCGCGTGTCCGGCTTCAATCTCGATCAACTGCTGCCGGAGAACGGCTTCAACGTCGCGCGGGCGCTGGTGGGCACGGAAGGCACGTGCGCGGTGACGCTGCGCGCGAAGGTGCGGCTCGTGCACAGTCCGGCGAGCCGCGTGATCCTCGTGCTCGGCTTCGCGGATATCTTCGTCGCGGCGGATGGCGTCGCGCATTTCGAGCGCTTTGGTCCCATCGCTATCGAAGGGCTGGATCGCGGCATCATTCGCGGCCTGCAGGCGCGTGGCCTCAAGACCGATGAAATCGCGCTGCTGCCGGAAGGCGACGCGTGGGTCGTGCTCGAATTCGGCGCCGATACGCCCGCCGAAGCTCGCGCGCAGGCCGAAGAAGCGCGCGCGTTCTTCCTGTCCGGCGCGGGTGGCGAGGGTGTGACCGGTTTCGTCGTCGAGGAGAAGGCGAAGCAGGCGCTGATCTGGTCGATCCGCGAGACGGGTGCGTCGGCGGTGGCGTTGTCGGTGGATCCGTCGAAGCCGGACCCGATCATCGGCTGGGAGGATGCGGCGGTGGATCCGCTGCGCCTCGGCGATTATCTGCGGCGCTTCCAGGCGCTTGTGGACCGTCATGGCTACGAGACCTGCCTGTACGGCCATTTCGGCGATGGCTGCGTGCACGCGCGCATCACCTTCGATCTGCGCAGCGCGGAAGGCGTGCTGGTATGGCGGCGTTTCCTGCGCGAGGCGGCGGAACTGGTCGTGGAATTCGGCGGCTCGCTGTCGGGCGAACATGGCGACGGCCAGGCCAAGGCCGAGTTCCTGCCGATCATGTACAGCCCCGACATCATCTCGGCGATGGAGCAGTTCAAGGCCATCTGGGACCCGGCGCAGCGCCTGAATCCGGGCAAGGTCGTGAACGCCTATCGCGCCGACGAAAACCTGCGCATGGGCCCCGCGTACAAGCCCGTGCAGTTGCAGACGAAGCTCACCTTCCGCAGTCCCGAAGGCGACGGCATGCAGCGCGCGGTGGAGCGGTGCATCGGCATGGGCAAGTGCCGCTCGCTCGATGGCGGCACGATGTGCCCGAGCTTTCGCGGCAGCCGCGAGGAACGCCAGTCGACGCGCGGTCGTGCGCATCTGCTGTGGGAGATGCTGCAGGGCGACGTCATCAAGGACGGCTGGGACAGCGTCGAAGTCAAGGAAGCGCTGGACACGTGTCTTGCGTGCAAGGGCTGCCGCAGCGACTGTCCGACGCATACCGACATGGCCTCGTACAAGGCCGAATTCCTGTCGCATCACTATGCCCGCAGGCGGCGTCCGCGTCAGGCGTGGTTCATGGGGCGCATCGGGCAGTGGGCGCCGTTTGCCGCGCGCGCGCCGTGGCTCGCCAATCTCGCGACTTCGTTCCGGCCGCTTGCGCCGGTGAGCAAATGGATCGCCGGCGTGGCGAAGGATCGCGCGTTGCCGGTGTTCGCGCCGCGCACCTTCCGTGCGACGGCGGCGGCGCAAGGCCATCGCAATGCCGCGAAGCCGACGCGCAAGGTGCTCTTCTGGGTCGATACCTTCAACGACCACTTCACGCCGGATGTGGCGCACGCCGCAAGCGACGTGCTGGCCGCGCTGGGCTATGAGGTCGTGCTGCCGAAGAAGCGTCTGTGCTGCGGCGGTCCGCTGTACGACTACGGCTTGCTCGACGAAGCGCGCGCGATGCTGCGCGAAGTGCTCGACACCTTCGCCGACGAGATCCGCGCGGGCACGCCCTTGGTTGGTCTGGAGCCGGGCTGCCTGTCGGTGTTCCGTGACGAACTGGTCAAGCAGCTTCCCGATGATCCGCTCGCGCATCAATTGGCGCGCCAGACCTTCATGTTCTCGGACTTCGTCGCCGATGCCGACTTCGACTGGCCGACACTCGACGCCGACGTGCTGCTGCACGGCCATTGTCACCAGAAGGCGCTGTTCGGCATGAAGAAGGAAACCGCGCTGCTCGGTCGACTCGGCGTGCGCTGGAAGCTGCTCGATACCGGCTGCTGCGGCATGGCCGGTTCGTTCGGCTTCAACGCGGACCATTACGAGCTTTCGATGAAGATCGGCGAAGACAAGCTGTTGCCGCTCGTGCGCGCGGCGCAGCAGGACACGCTGATCGTCACCAACGGCTTCAGTTGCCGCGAGCAGATCGCGCACGGCGCGCAACGGCACACGCTGCATGTCGCGCAACTGCTGCAACGCGCGCTGCAACACGGCACGCGCAAGCCTGCGCCACAGCGCGAACTCACTTCGCTTGATGCGTGAAGCGCATCAAGTCCTGCAATTAACTCGCTTGAGCCCGGTTGCGCGCACTCGCACAATCGGGCCAGTTCCACTGGAGATCCATCCTTGAAAGCTTCCACCATTCTTTCCGATCTGGGCATCGCGCGTCTGGCCGAAGAAGGCGATATCGTCGTGCGCTCGCCGATCGACGGCGCCGTTGTCGGCCATGTGCAGAGCCACACGCAAGCGCAAGCCGATGCGGCGCTCGCCGCCGCGAAGACCGCCAGCGAAGCCTGGCGCAACGTGCCCGCGCCGCGCCGCGGCGAACTCGTGCGCCTGCTCGGCAACAAGCTGCGCGAGAAGAAGGAAGCGCTCGGACGCATCATCACCCTGGAGACCGGCAAGATTCTTCAGGAAGGCATGGGCGAAGTGCAGGAAATGATCGACATCTGCGACTTCGCGGTCGGTCTCTCGCGGCAGCTGTACGGTCTGACCATCGCGTCGGAGCGTCCCGGCCATCGCATGGCGGAATCGTGGCATCCGCTCGGCGTCTGCACCGTGATCTCGGCGTTCAACTTCCCGGCGGCCGTGTGGTCGTGGAACGCGGCGCTCGCGCTCGTGTGCGGCAATGCCGTGATCTGGAAGCCGTCGGAGAAGACGCCGCTGACCGCGCTTGCCGTGGACCGCATTCTCGAAGACGCGCTCGCCGAATTCGGCGATGCACCCAAGGGCCTCACCTGCGTCATCAACGGCGGCCGCGAGATCGGTGCGCAACTCGTCGCGGACCCGCGCTCGTCGGTCGTCAGCGCGACGGGCAGCACGGAGATGGGCCGCACGGTTGGCATCGAAGTGGCGAAGCGCTTCGGCCGCTCGATCCTCGAACTCGGCGGCAACAACGCGGGCATCGTGACCGGCACCGCCGACAGCGAACTCGCGCTGCGCGGCATCCTGTTCTCGGCGGTCGGCACAGCGGGCCAGCGCTGCACGACGCTGCGCCGCCTGTTCGTGCACGAAAGCGTGTATGAGCAGACCGTCGCGCGTCTGAAAACGCTTTACAGCAAGGTCGCCATCGGCGATCCGCTCACGGCCGGCACGCTGATGGGTCCGCTGATCGACGCGCAATCGTTCGAGCGCATGCAGGCCGCGCTTGCACAGGCGAAGGACGAAGGCGGCACGGTGACGGGCGGCGAGCGTCATGTCGTGGCGGGCCGCGAGAACGGTTACTACGTGCGTCCGGCCATCGTCGAGATGCCGTCGCAGACCGCGGTGATGCTGAGGGAAACCTTCGCGCCGATTCTCTACGTGATGAAGTACCGCGAATTCAGCGAGGCGATCGAAGCGAACAATGCGGCGTCGCATGGCCTGTCGTCGTGCGTGTTCACGACCGACCTGCGCGAGGCCGAGCGCTTCCTCTCGGATTCGGGCAGCGATTGCGGCATTGCCAACGTGAACATCGGGCCGAGCGGTGCGGAGATCGGCGGCGCGTTCGGCGGCGAGAAGGAAACCGGCGGCGGCCGCGAGTCCGGCTCCGACGCATGGAAGGGCTACATGCGCCGCGCCACCAACACGGTCAACTATTCGTCCGCGTTGCCGCTGGCTCAGGGCATCGACTTTTCGATCGAGTAAGGCGCGCGTTCCGGAGCCATCATGATGTACGACTTCACTGAGCCGTTCCGGAACCCCGGCGGCTCGCCGATCCGCGAGTTGTTCAAGTATCTCGGCGAGCCGGGGATGATCTCGCTCGCGGGCGGCTATCCGGCGAGCGATCTGTTCGATACCGACGGCTTGCAGCGCGCCGCCGCACAAGCGTGGACGCAGCCCGCACGCTGCCTGCAATACGGTCCCACCGATGGCCTGCCCGAGCTCAAGGACGCACTCGCGCAGCTCATGCAGCAACGCGGCGTGACGGTGCCTGCGGATCAATTGATGGTCACGACCGGCTCGCAACAGGGCTTCGATCTGTTGCTGCGCGTGCTGGTCGCCCCCGGCGATGCCGTGCTCACCGAGCAGCCCGCGTATCCCGCGACGTTGCAGGCGCTGAAGATGCAGCAGGCGCGCATCGTGACGGTGCCGGTGGATGCGCAAGGGCTGGATGTCGCACGGCTCGCGGCGATGCTCGAAAGCGGCGAGGCGGGACGGCCGAAGCTGCTCTACACCGTGCCGACGTTCGCCAATCCGACAGGCGCGACGCTGTCGCTCGAACGTCGCAAGGCGCTTGTCGAACTGGCGGTGAAGCATGGCTTCATCATCGTTGAAGATGAACCTTATGCCGACCTGCGTTTTGCCGGCGAGGCCTTGCCTTCGCTGCTGAAGGTGGCGCAGGACATCGACGGCGGACGTGAGCGCGTCGTGTACTTCGGCAGTCTGTCGAAGGTGGTGGCGCCGGGGATACGGATTGGCTGGACCGTCGCGCCAGCGGACATCGTGCGGCGCTGCACCGTCGCCAAGCAGACTGCCGATCTGTGCAGCGCGCCGTGGATGCAGGCGATCGCCGCCGCGTATCTCGCCCAGGGCGCGCTGACGGAACACTTGCCGCGCATCGCGGAGCAGTATCGGCGCAAGTGCGAGGCCCTGTGCGATGCACTCGATGCACAGCTCGCGGGCGCGCTGCAATTCCAGCGGCCTGAAGGCGGGATGTTCGTCTGGGCGCGCATGGACGGTGTCGATTCATCGGAACTGCTGAAGCATGCGATCGCGCAGAAGGTGCTGTTCGTGCCAGGCAAGGCCTTCTATGCCGATCACATCGATGCCGCTGCTTTCCGTCTGTCGTTCGCCGCGCCGGGTATCGGCGAGATAGGTGAAGCGGCGGCGCGGCTTGCGCGTGCGCGCGAGGCGTTGCCGGGCTGAAGCTGACACTATTCGCAAATGAAAGCGCCGGGTATTGTTCCCGGCGCTTTCGCTCGTCCATGTTTCAGCATGAGGCTTTGTGCTGGCGCCGCTCGTGAATATGGCGCCTGATTTGACAGCGCGACTGCGTGAGGAACTCGTCCGGCAACTGGACATCTTCGAGACGGCGCGCTGAGTTTTTGTTCAAGGAAGTGACCTGTATGGCAACCATCAATCTCCAGATCAGCGGTCTGTGCAAGCGTTATGGCGACTTCGTCGCGCTCGCGCCGACCGATCTTGACGTCGCACAGGGCGAGTTC
>NZ_JARUXP010000012.1:0-36273 GCF_031451315.1 Caballeronia sp. LZ032 | reverse complement strand
GGCTTATCCATGCCCTCGATCTCATCGCTACGATGCTCAAGGTTAACAGGATGCCCATGGAGTTAACAGCCCCTTCAACGTCTTTTTGAAACCACCTCTTAGCAAGTCACCGTGAGAGTTACTCACAAGCTTTTCAACGGAATCCGTGGATAAATTTGCTCCCAGCGCGACTGTGTTCGACGTACGGCGCGACTGACGCTTGACGACCCAGGTTATCTTGAAAGGCGCGTCGAGATCAGCGCGCTGGACAATCACCCCTTATAGATCGCACGCAGCGGTTTCGTGACGCCTCGGCAAGGGTAAAGCGAGACGCACAAACCATGGGAACTAGCGTTTCGACACGGCCTCGGCCGAACCCGGAAAACGAAAAAATGACTCGTTGCACAGTGCATGATGCAAGGCCTCATGAAGTATGCGGCCGGTAATGCCGCACCACGTCAGCGAGCGCCTGCAGACTGAACGGCTTGGGCAAGCAGGCGTCGCAGCCTGCTTCGCGGGCACGCGCTTCTTCATGATTCACCGGCCGTCCCGTCACGGCGACGATGGGAATGTTAGAAAAGCTGTTCAGTTTTCTCAACTGTGCGACGAGATGGTAACCGTCCATGTCGGGCAGATTGACATCGGTAATGACCATGTCGAATGGGTTCTTTTCGGCGATGGTGAGGGCGTCCGCTGCATTCCTCGCAGTCGATACGTGTGCGTCATATAGCGAGAAGAGTTCGGCCATCGCCTGCAGCGACTCTTCTGAGTCTTCAACGAGCAGCACACGTGCGCCGGCGAAGACAGCCAGGCCGGCGGGCTTGTCACCCGCTTCTCGATTAGCAAACGATGCATCGGCAGGAAAGGTGACTAGGAAGCGTGCGCCACGGCCTGCGCCATCGGAAAACGCTTCTGCCATTCCGCCATGCAGTTGAGCGAGCTGGCGCACCAGGGACAGTCCAATGCCAAGCCCACCGGGTCGCGCACGAAACGGTATGTTCGGCGTCTGCTCGAACATCTCAAAAACTGATGCCAGTGCCTCGGGCGCGATGCCGCATCCCGTGTCAGCCACCTCCACTTTCACTGTCTCGGCTTCTTGCTGGAGCCGCACCATGATCTGCCCGCCATTCGGCGTAAATTTAAGCGCGTTGCTCAGCAGATTCCAGATAATCTGCTCCACGCGCACCGCATCGCCGCGAATGATCAAGGGGGTCGACGGAACGTCCAGTTCCAACCGAATTTCGCTCTTCTGGAAGTCGTCCTGCATCGCGCTGCTGATCGAGCGAACGATGCTTGCGATATCAGTCGGAGCCAGCCGCAACGACAACTTGCCGGTCTGAATCCGCGAGAAGTCGAGCAGATCATCGATGATCTGCGCTTGAGTGAGCACAGACTTCTGGATGGCGTCGGCGACTTGCTGGATCCGTCCGCTCGTCCTGGCCTCCGGCAGGCGAGCAAGGATCTCGGCTTTCACGTGGATGAGGTTGAGAGGATTTTTCAGTTCATGCGAGAGCACCGCGATGAACTCGTCCTTCAAGCGGCTCAGCTTTCGGATTTGGCTGTTGTCCGCACGCTCGCGCTCAAGCACTTGTTCCTTTTTGCTTTCGGCGAGCCGCCGAGTGGTTGCATCGTGGACAATCTTGGCGAATCCTGAAAAACCAGGCACCTCGATACGACTCAGAAATCCGCTGCAGAAAATGAGACGGCCATCTTTTGTCCTATGCCAGCGCTCGTCTTCCGCGCGCCCCTGTGCCGCCGCTTGCTTGCACTCATGAGCCAGCACGCCGTCAGCAATGTCTTCCGGGATAAAGATGAGATCGAGTGGCTTGCTCAACGCTTCGTCGGCAGTGAACCCGAAGATATGCGTAGCGCCCACGTTCCAGCTGACGATCGTGCCATCATCGTCCAGCACGATGATCGCAAAGTCGTGCGTCTCGCGGGCTGCAAGGCGCAGCTTCTCTTCGCTCGCCTCTGCTTGATCCTGTGCGGTTTTTTGTTCCGAGATGTCAATCAGCGCAAGCACCGCGCCATCAATGCGGTCGTCGTCCGTGCGGTACGGCAGCACGCGAGCCAGGAAAGTGCGTCCGTCCCCGGTTCGCACCTCCTTCTCTGAGCGCCGCAATGACTCGAACGCGTCGCGCAAGTCGCTGAACATCTCAGGATAGTCAAGATTATGCGTCAAGTGCTGAAGGGGTCGTCCCTCATCACCCGGCCGGATGTTAAAAAGCGTCTCGGCCGGGGCGGTGTACCGCTTGATATTGAGCGTTCGGTCGACGAATACGGTAGCAACACCCACCGACGAAATCAGGTTCTTCAGATCATCGCTGACACGCGCGGATTCCTGAACCTTGGACAGCAGTTCGGAATTGACTGTCATTAACTCTTCGTTGAGCGACTGCAGTTCCTCGCGACTGGCTTCCAACTCTTCAGTGGCCGAGCGCAGTTCCTCGTTCATTGCCTGGAGCTCTTCGTTGGATGCCCGGAGCGCTTCATTGGACGACTGCTGATGCTGCATGGAATCGCGCAACAGGTCCTCGCTGCCCTCCAGTGCTTGCCTAAGCGAATCCACCGTTTGTTCCTGCTGCGCCTGCTCCGGGGTTGACGGCACCCCCTCCACGAAGGGGTCGTCAGAAAGTGCTGTGAGCAGATCGCAGGTTACCGACACCAAATCCGTTTGATGCGCACGATCGCGGTAGGGTCTAAAAGATAAATCAACCGCAATTTCGCCCGACGCGGTCATGAAGGGCACGGAGGCCTCATCTTCACGGCGCGCTGTTGTCAGGCAGCGCTGTAACGCGCGCCGCACCCCTGCGTGTGCGTCGCTGCGTACGATGTCCAAGAGGTTGGACACCCGCGTGTGGCGAGCGTCCTCGGTAAGCCTATTGGCGTTAGCGGAGCGGTGCACGATGGCGCCATCCGCGCGGACGACGATGATAGGCGGTCCGAATAGATCATGCGAGCGCGCCTGACTAGGCAGTTTCGCGTCCGAAGGTCTTTCGGGCAGTGTGTTGAAGAACGTCTCACCACCGATACCGACAGGCAGGATCATATTCCCTTGCGAAGCCAGGCTGTGGGCAATCGCGTTCGGTCGCGCGCGGTAGATTCTCTGCTGCTTTTGAACGGGAGAAAAAAGTTCGTTGGCGAAATCCGCTGACTCTGCCGCTCCCAGGAAAAGAAATCCTTCCCGGGGTGCCAGCGAGAAGTGAAAGGTCTGAAGCACGCGCGTCTGTGCACGACGATCCAGATAGATCAGTACATTTCGACAGGTCAACGTCTCCGGTCTCGATTGCGCTGCGCGGCATATCGCCATACTCCGCCTCATCCGGACGCTGGGCGATCGTGACACCGCCTCGTTCGCGCACGCGTGAGATGCCCACTGAGCCGTCCGCACCCGTGCCGGAAAGAACGACTGCAAATGAGCGCGAGCCATGTGCGTCAGCGAGGCTTCGAAAAAACACGTCAATGGAGGTTGGCGGCAAACGCGGCGGTTGCGCTTCGCTCAGGCGCAGATAACCGTCCACCATTGATATCAGTTTGCCCGGTGGAATCACGAAAATTGTGTCCTTCTCGAGCGGCACCGGACTGCTGACTTGGCGGACTTTTAGCCGGGTAACACTTTGAATCACTTCCTGCGCGTGACTCGTATGGTTCGGCGAAAGATGCAATACCACGACGAAAGCCGCGCCGGTGGATGCGGGTGCCGTTTCAAACAAGCGTAAAAGCGCCTGGACCCCACCGGCGGACGCGCCAATTCCGACCACCGGAAAGTCAGGTCCGGTGGACTTCTCAGGACGCTTTGCATCAACACTGATAAGCATGCGCTCTCCGTTCGTCGCCAATCCTTCAACTGCCGGTACCAGGTCGCTGATTAAATCGCGTTAAGGACGTGATGACGGTCCTTCGAGAGAGCCGAAGTTGAAGGAAGACTCCCTCAGCGCGAAGCGGTCCACGCAATGATATCTTGCAGCGGGCGGACACCACCGCCCTTTTGACAGAAGGCGTCGAAGCCTGCGGTTAGTCCGCGCGGGCGAACGGCGCTTTCCTCCATCGAAGTGTGCGCAATTAAAAGCGCCGCAGATACATTGTCGTGCGCTCGCAGGAGCGCAGCAAGCTCGAAGCCGTCCGGTGAAGGCATATTGATGTCTAGGACGGCGAGCTGAGGCGCCCATATCGCGACGCGCTCCATCGCGTCGTTGCCGTTCGAGGCGAATGAGTCTCATGACCGGCATAAGCGAGTGAGGGCGAGCGCCTCGGCGCCGATCGCATCACCATCGACCAAAGTCGAGCCCCTGCTCCTGCCAGTGCGCGCGCAACGCATTGACGGTCGCGCGACGCATCGGCACCGTGCGTTGCTTGCGACGCACGCCAATGATGGTCAACGTCCACACGGCGCGTGTCGCCCGTGGCGGTCCGCACGAAGGATCAGGTGACGGTTCTTGTGTCGCCGCCGATGGGTTGCTCGTCGATCAACGGGCGCTTCGGAAAGTTGCCCGCCGAGCTACTGGGCGTCGATGACCGCCGTCCGATGGTTGACGCTCGTCGAGGTTTTTCGCTGGTCGAAGATCTTCACGCCTTGCCAGGCACGCTTCGCGCGGCGCAGTCCGGAATCGCCCATCAGCAAGATCGCCGCGCGCGCAGTGCGCTACTGGTGTCCCTCCTCGTCGCCCGATTGAGTTGAGCTGGTCTTCCCGGTTCGATCTCTTTCAAATCGACCGACGCGAAGCGGTTGCACTGCGCATCAAAGCGCCGGCAACGCTCGCTGAACCGGAACGGCCAGTTCGCGCGTGATGGTGGCCGGTTCATGGACTGTGCTCCACGGGTTGCCCGCCAGATAGTGCCCGCCAGATAGCGCACCTCGACCAGCCGCGCAAAGGCGGCCCGCAATACCCCCACCGCGCACGCCTGACTGTCGACCGACAAGCCCTCCGGGGCGGCTGGCCCAGTGCAGCAAGTCATGCCCGCCCCTCAGAGAGTGGGTACGCTGTCACTTCAGGAGCAGGTGCCGCTCCGTCACCGGCGCGATCCGCCGCGTCGCTGGCGGCGTCCTTCACATCCTCCTTCGTATCGCCCAGTTCCTTGCGCACTTCTCCTTTGGCCTGTTGCGCGTCGCCCTTGGCTTCCTGAACCGGATCATCGGTCATCTTCCCGACCCCCTCATTGATCTTGCCTTTGACCTTTTCCCCGACTCCTTTCATCTGATCTTCATTCATTGCCTTTCTCCCAAATTCGCCCCCGGGTTGCGGGCATCTGGGTACCGGCAAGGATGGTGCCGGCCAAATGACGGTCGTCTCTATTGGATCCGGGAGGTCAGAAAATGACGGCACTACCGGTGATCAGGCTCGAACACCAATCCGGGGGCTGGATCTGAGCGGTAATATTGCCCGGCGCGAGGGATGGCGTACCGTTCTTACTCGGCCAATCCCGCGAAGCGTTTCCGACCGAGGACGCAGCGCGCTGCGATGCCAGCAGGGGCGACCCAGCAACTTTGTGCGGATCTCACTGCGCCGGGCGGAGAAATGTAAGGCATAGGGGTTGCTGAAAGGAAGGCATGAGCTCCGCTTTCACACCCATGTCGCCCATCATCACTCCGCCTCCCGGGATGTGGAGCCCTCGTTCATTCGAACGCGTTACGCCCCCAGTTGCCGTGCTCATTGTCGACGATGACAGCACAGGCGCCGAGGCCTTGGCCGCTGTGCTTGTCACTGAAGGCTTTCGCGCAATTGTCGTGGATGGCGGAGGTGTCGCCTTCCGAATGGAGCCGGCGTGGACGCCGCACGTCGTGATCCTCGACATCGAGATGCCGCACAACGACGGTTTTGCTGTGGCGTTGGCGATGCGCGGCTCAGGCCGCTTCGCGACCATACCAATCATCGCGTACACGTCGCTGGACGAGGCGGCGGTCATCACGCGGGGTAAAGAAGCGCAGATCGACGCCTTCTGCCGGAAAGGGTATTCACTCCTCGCGCTCCTCGCGCTCATCGAGCACGTCGCTCCGTCGATGATGCCGGGGCAAGCTAAAGCGCTCTAAGGCCGGTTCGTTGACGCTCGCCTGTCCTTCACGCATCTTTGCGGGTGTCGCTCAGTTCGCGCTCCCGTTTTTTCCGCAGGCGACTGTCCTCGCCGTTTTGCCCGTTGAGATAAACGACGGGCGCTGCGCCGAGGAGCAATAAGACCACGGTCATTGCTATCATTTCGGCACCTTCACGCAATGAGCTCACGCCCGTCATGCCGTGATTATGCGCGGAACAAGGCAAGCAGGCGCAAGCACTCTCAGCACAGGGACGCAGCAAGTCGTAGCCTGTCCATCCGCTCGCCAAAAAGCGACTCACTCCCGGCGTGTTCTCGGCGGCAATGCTGGCGCTATCCCTCATCCTCTGCGTAGTAACGCGCCGCAGCCTCCAGCATGCGCCGCCGCTCCGCCCGGACGTAGATCGAGGTGGTCTGCAACGAGGCATGACCGAGAATCGCCTGCACCACATCGGTCGGCATCTCGCGCGCGACCGCGCGCGTTCCAAACGTGTGCCGAAAAGCGTGCGCCGACGTGTTGGCGAGTTGCAGCAACTCTTCGGCCGTGAATTCGGCCAGCGCGGCGGTCTGAGCGCTCAAGCGTTGCATCGGCATGCGCGCGAGCCGACCCAATGCATCGGCGGTATAAGGCACTTCCGGAGCGGTGTCATGTCGCTTGAGCGCGGCGCGGGTTGCCGGAATCCACTGCGGCGCGATCAGCGGTCCCTGCGCTCGTGCGGCGTCGAAATCTTGGCCGCGATCGTCCCAGTGAGCCCGCAGCGCAGCGATGGTGGCCGCGCTCACCGGCACCGTGCGTTGCTTGCGGCGCTTGCCTATGACGGTCAGGGTCCAGACGGTCCGAATTGCAGGTGTCGTACGCGCAGGCGTCGGGCGGGCGGCGCCAGGTGAGGTGTTTTGTGACGAGCCGGGCGATCCGTCACGGGCCAGTTTGGCGTCGTCGCGCAGCTCCGCGGGGCGCAACTCTTCGCGCCGGGCGAGGGCGGCCTCGGCGCGGCGTAGTCCCGAATCGCCCATCAGCAAAATCGCCGCGCGTGCCGCGCGCCACTGGCGAGCGTCCTCGTCGGTGCCCAGGGCGCCAGAACCGGACGCTTTGCAGCGCTCGTCGAGTGCGGCACGCACCTGCGCCCACAGTTTCGCCGGCAGTGCCCGCTGAACCTGCACCGCCGACTCACGCGTGACGGTCGCTGGTTCGTGCACCGCGCTCCACGGGTTGCCCGCCAGGTAACGCACCTCGACCAGCCACGCAAAGGCGGCCCGCAGCACGCGCACCGCATACGCCTGACTGTCGGCGGACAGGCCGTCAGGAGAGAACGGCCGCCAGCGACCACTCGTGCGCGGGCGCTTCGGTCCAGTGAACGACGCCAACGGCGCCTTCAAGAAGTCTTTGTAGGCCTCGCAGTCCTCGACCGTGAGCGACGACAGCGCTCTTTGCCGAACGACCACACTCCATAGAATCAGCCGTTCGAGCTCGCGCGTATAGGCCCGCAAGGTCGTCGGCCGATCGCGATAGCGGTGCAGGTAGGCGTGCACCGCGGCGAGATCGTGCTCGGCGCGAATGAACGCAAAACTCGTCGCCCGATTCAGACCGCGGTTGTCCACATTCCCGCCCGACAACTCGGCTGTCACAGCGAGGTGCTCGAAGGGCGCGAGCCGCGGCTCAGCCGGATCGCCACCGATCACAATGACGCTGTCGCCGCCCTCCGCTCCCGCGACGCCCGTTGGCACCAAGGACGCGGTGTGGACGTCGGCGGCGACTTTGACGCCAAGCGTCGCTTCATGCCGCCGCAGCCACGCGACGATCGTCCGCGCGCGCAACGCGCCGATGCGCGGCACTGCGCGCCACCAGTTGCCGCCGCGCGCATTGCTGTTGAGGGAAGCCGTTAAAAAGGCTGGGAGTTGGGCGCATGGAAGGGTATCGTTTCCCCTAGCAACTCGACGAGGAGCCGCCATGCGATGCACGATCGTTCTTGAGTTCGACAACGGCGATGGGAGTGTGGTGAAGCGGGTTGAGGTCATGGGGTTTCACAGGCCCGTCGAAGACCAGACACCCGGAGACGTCGGACTGTCACTCGCCGAAGGCAAGTCATTGCTCAATTGTGTGCAGCAGGAGTTCGTTGTCGAACAGATCGAACGTTTTTGCACGTCGCGTAGATCCTGTGTGGACTGTGGCGTACAACGGCGCCTGCACGATAGTCATTGCTCGGAGCTGAAGACCGCACTGGGAAAGGTTTTCTATTGCCGCGAACGATGGAAGGCCTGCAATTGTGGCGCTGACGGCTCGAGATATGTTTCTCCGCTCAAGAACTACCTGACGGAGGCAAGCACCGGTGAACTGAGATGGCTGCACGCAGAGCTTGGCGCCACGATGCCCTATCGGCAAGCCAGGCGCGTTATGGACCTTCTGCTACCCAGCTCGGGCCGCGACAATCATGTAACCATCCGCAATCACACTGTGACCGTCGGCAAATCGATTCAGCACGCACGGCCTGTGCGCCAGTGGTGCGAGGAGACAAAGCCGAATGCGGAACTCGGCATTGACGTCGGTTATGTCCGTCGCGCACGTTGCAACTACAAGGGTTCGGGCAAGTACAATCGCGCAGAAGCCGGAAACCAGTCATCGTCGATCGCAGTCGTCGTTGCTGCTGTAGGCCAAGTTGGTGAGCAACCGCGAGTGTGGGCTTCCGCCATGCCGCGCACCAAGCGGCTGAATCAAGAAATGACACGATTCCTGGAGGTCAGCGGATACGGGGACCCTAGTGAAGTCGTCGTCCTGACCGATGGCGCGCGGGACTTGGTCGGCGTCGCGCGCGACCTTCCCTACGATAGTGAATGGATTCTCGACTGGGCGCATATCGGGCGGATGTTGCGACGCGTCGATCAAGCTATCGCGCCTCTGGCATATGGGCGACTCATGGACAGTGGATCAGCGTTCGAACTGTGGGATATGTTCGTGCGCTTCCGCCGTTACGTCTGGACCGGAGACTCAGTGGCTTGGCAGCAGTTCGCAGCTAAGCTCGCTCACTTGCTTGACCTGCGTGAGAAGCAAGATCCGGCAGCGAGCAGCCAGATCAAGAAAGCAAGTTACAGCCTCTCCAATGTGGTCACGTATCTCGAGAGCAACCCTGAGTCGCTGATCGACTATCGCACGTGGCAACGTGTAGGATGGCGAATCTCTACCGGCTTCGTCGAGTCGTCGATCAACCGAATGGTTGGCTGTCGAATGTGCAAGAGCCAGCATATGCGCTGGAGTCGCGTGGGAGCACACAGTGTCGTACAGCTGCGCGTCGCGCTGTTGAACCAAGAATTCCACGAACTCGCACGGCGACAGTTTCCGTGGATTGGACAGCGACGCGTTACGTGGCCCTGGCAGAGAACATCCCAGGGTTTTTAACGGCTTCCCTCAACAACGGCGTCGCAGAGCGCCGGCGAAGGCCCAAGTCGGCGCGAGCGAGCAAGTAGGTCGACTATCTCTTTTTCGGCCAGCGAATACGGCACACCTGGCAATGGTTTCAAACAACGGCTGCGCTTTTACCCGTCGCCCGAGGCGGTCAGGGTTCTCCACTGTCAAACGCCCGGACGGTACGCCGGGCGCGCCAGCCACGCAACGTTTCCTCCAGGTAAGGCAGCGCCTCGGCGAAAACGATCGCCGTCAGCAGCACTGCCACATACGGTCTCGGTAGCGGCGACCGCTTCCATACGAGCGCGAAGCGCGCCGGTTCGTTGCCGACACCGGCGAGCGCCGCCGCCTGGGGCCAGTGACGGCTCACCACGAGCAGGATCGCCATCAGCGGCACCATCTCCAGAAAACTGTGCACGTGCTGCTCGAGCGGCGACACGCGACGATGCCGGACCGCGTAACTGACATCCCATAACGCAGTAGCTTCGTGTACGAAAAACGCGACGATCATCAGCAGCGTCGTTCCCGCATTCACCTCGAGGAAGATTGCCGCAAGAAGCGGTACGCCCACCTCCGCGAACATCAGCAGATGAATCAGCGACTCCCGAAATCCGCCGTGCACGGCAATGTGAGATGCACGATGGCACAGCCAGTCAGCGAAGCCCGCCGCAAGCCAGATCGGCACCACGACGTACATCAACAAGACGGCGGACGGGTCGTTGTACATGATCTGATCCGAAGCAGAAGGATAGGGGATGCTGCGAGCTGTTACCTCATGTATTCACGCTGTCGCCGGGTGCCAGCAAGACGAGCCGACCGGCCAGGCGCACGTTCACTGCGGCGTCGTTGCCGCACGACGCGTGCAGTGCGACCGCCGTGGCGCTGCCGCACACCACGTAGCGCTGCCCATGAAATTCAAAGCCCATGCGCATGCTGGGGAGGCCAGGCGGCCACGCAGGCTCGACTACGATAAGCTTTTTCTCGTATCGCATACCGGCGTAATGGTGCAGAACGACGTCCAAAAGCCCGGCATGCGAGCCCAGATGCAGACCCTCTTGCGCGCTGCCCGACGCCGGCGTCTGATCCGTTTCGAGGGCCTGATAAAAGAATGCGACTGACTTCCACGGATCGGCTTCGGCGAGCGCACCCGCGCAAACCACGCGCGACAGACTCGATTCGTGCGTCATGTGGACAAGACACTGCTTGAGCGATCGCTGCGCGGCTGCGCGGCCAAAGCGATAACCAGCCCGATCCAGCAACGTGCGCAAGCCCTGCTCGCGCAGCAGATAAAACAGGATCAGCACATCCGGCTGCTTGATCAGTGTCATGCATTGGTCGTATCGCCTTTCTTTTCGAGCGCCCAGTCGGTCCGGTTGCCGTCGTGCGCGAACGCGCGGGGGTCGCTCACTTGGCGCAGTCGGTCGAATCCTTCGAATTGCGCGATCGATCCGTCGGCGAGAAACGGTACGCTCAGGCGACTCGCTATCGCACACCAGCGCTCGGGCTCGTCGTTCGCCAGATCGAGCTTTGCCGTCAGCGCAGCGCGGTCGTCCGGCGGCAGATCGGCGAGGATGTCGCGCGCGCTCCATAGCGTCCACATGGCCATCACGTTCGTGTAGGCGTTGTTGACGACACCTGCCTGCGCACTGCCGGGATACGCATCGTGATATTCGTCCGGTCCCATGACGCGGCCTATGTCGTAGCGCCCGGTCGCGGCGTTCCACTCGACGAGGCTCGACCACATGCGCGCGATCTCCACTATCATCTCCGCGCCACAGGAACGCAGGAACGTGTCGTCGCCGGACATGAACACATAACGCACGACACTCCATGCGATTGCTGCGCCGACATGGCGCTCCAGGTGCGTGTTATCGCGCATCCAGTGACCATTGAGCGGGTTGTAGCGGAACGCCGGCGTTTCCTCTTCACCCGTCGTCGCGCTGCGCCACGGATACAATGCGCCGCGCAACCCGCTCGACTGCGCGGCGTACCGGGCGGCGTCGAGCCGCCGGTAGCGGTACATTAGCGGACCCTTTGCCAGCGCCGATGCGCTGCGTGCGGCTTCGGGCAACACGAAAAGATCGTCCCAGAACACGTGAGCCTGGTAGCCTTCCTGCCAGCCGCGCGCCGGCACGCCCACATCCTCGCGCGCCGAATGCGCGGAAACGGTCTGTCTGACCTGAAATGCTCGCAGGTTGAGCGCCGACGTCAGCGATGCGTCGTCGCTACTTATGCGCGACGCGTCCCAGCTCGGTGTCCAAGCCCGGCAATGCGCCTCCTGCAGGCGCTGCGCGCGGTCGGCCCGGCGGACTTCCTCGCAAGCTGCCTCGACCGGTTCGGCGGCCGTCGCATCACGCGAGGTTCTGACGGCCACGATACGGTCGATCCCGAGCGGCACGCCCTTCGCAACCCGCAGACGCCTCAGCATGAAGCGGGCGTCGGGTTCATTCCACGCAGTCCAGTCCGCCGCGGTCGTTCGTTGCCCGTTCAGGTCGATGCGTGCGGCTATCGCCACAGTGCTCGCGGTGGCCGCGAGACGAAAGACCGTACATGAAATGCCGTCGCGCGCGTCGATATGCGACAGGTCCACGAGGTGGCGGGGTTCGAGGGGGCGCTGGCTTTCCACGATGCCGTTGCGCACGCCCGCATCGATGCCCGTGCCGATTTCGAGCGCACCGTCCCAATCGCACGCGGTGACCGTCCAGCGCAACCCGATCAGCCACGGATTGGCGTGGCTAACGAAGCGCGTT
Source organism: Caballeronia sp. LZ032 (assembly GCF_031451315.1). NCBI lineage: Bacteria > Pseudomonadati > Pseudomonadota > Betaproteobacteria > Burkholderiales > Burkholderiaceae > Caballeronia > Caballeronia sp. LZ032. The sequence continues at coordinate 24,120 of NZ_JARUXP010000012.1, read as the reverse complement.
TCCTCGATCTGCGTGGTTCCGTACGGGTCGCGCAGCACCAGCCTGCGCGATGCAAGACCCGAGCGTGAATCGACGGCATGGCGGTATTCGAGAAGCTCTGCACGGCTGCACCCGAGCCAAGGCCCCTCCGGGCGTCTGACCGCCAGCACGGTCGCATTCGGCAGCCGCGGCGCGCTCGTCATGCGCACGAAGTGGCCGCCCGCCTTTACTGCGGCCAGGTCATAAAGTCCGGCGCGATAAAGACCCGGATAGTGAAGCGATGCGACGCCATCGCCGCTGACCCGCCAAGGGTCCGAGAGCCGCGCCTCAGGTGCGCTCCCGCGCACGAACAACACGCCATTACCCAAGCCGAATATCGACTCGCGACGCAATTCGTCTTCCGGGCGGAAAGCGTCGAACTCGAGATGATCGTCGCGTCCGTAAGCGTATTTCGCGTCCGTTTCAGGCATTCGGTGCCTCGATTCCCAGAGCTGCCGCCCAGCGGTCGGTTTCGTCGCGCGACGCATACGATTCCTGTGAGCCCGAGCGCATCACCGCGAGATTGGCGGCAGCCGTTGCGAAGCGCAGCGCGTCGTCGCGCGGACGACTTTCCGCGAGTGCGACGGCGAGCGCACCACTAAATGCATCGCCGGCGCCGGTCGTGTCCACGGGGTTAATGGGTCCGACGCTCACGGATCGCGGCCCTTCATTAGAAAACGCAACGCAGCCGCCGTCTCCCAGTTTCACGCACGCAAGTTCAAAGCCGCTCTCGTGCAGTTTGCGCGCGGCGCTCAACGCGTCGTCCTTCCCGCCGATGTCGATGCCCGTGAGCGCGGACGCCTCTTCCTCATTCGGCGAGCATGCGTGCACCTGCGGCCAGCAACGCCGCACCGCCGCGTCGCCAGCGTGCTGCGGCGGTGCGAGATCGAGCACGATGCGCAAGCGGCGCCGCGTCGCCGCTTTGAGCAGCGCGGCGACGCGGCGCCGGAATTTCGCAATCCATCGCCAGCACACTGTCCGGCGACGCCGCTTCGATCGCAAGGACCGCTGCGTGAATGTGTCCGGGCTGCCAGCCCTCGTTGGCATTTGGCGCGAGCACGATTCGCTTTTTCCCGGTTTCCGGCACCATGATGATCGATACGGCGGTCGCGCATTCGTGCGCGTGCATCACCGCGTCCACATCTACGCCGTGCCGGCGTAGCGGCACGAGCGCCTGTTCGGCAAGATCATCGTCGCCGACCAGACCGATGAGCCGCGCGTCGTGCCCGAGTTTTCGAGCCAGGAATGCGCGGTTTGCAGCCTTGCCGCCCGACAGGCGGGAAAACCGCTGTGCTCGGCTCGTCTCTTCATCGCCGCTATCGCCAACTCTCATCTGAAAGTCGGCGTTGATGCTTCCGATGCTGATAATCGTCGGACCCATGTTCACTCCAGCGAAGAGGGACACCCGAGGCTTGCGTGTGGAAAAGCTGGCCTCGCGCTTGCTCAAATGTGGGAGACTTTCCTTGTCAACCGTGAGGAGCAGATCACGCCTAGCTCCCTCTCCACGATAAGTACGCCGATGCGAAAAGACGGCACCGACGGCCCGAACATGCCGGCCGAACCGGAAACACTGCAACAACCGAACGACTACGTAACCGCTCCGCCGGTCTGACCGAAGCCGCCGCAAATGCCGTCACAGCTTCCAATCGCAATTTCCGCACCACTTGATTACACCAGGAGAACTCACATGCCGCTCAGCAAAGGCAAGTCCCGTGAAGCCGTATCGAAGATGTGAAGACCGAGATGAAGGATGGCAAATCACAGAAACAGGCGGTGGCCATCTCGCTCAATCAGGCGCGAAAGTCCGGCGCGAAAATACCGAAGAAGCACGAGAAATAGCGCCGGAACTACTGCGCCGTACTCCGGTTCGGAGCACGCCGGGCGTTTGCGACCGCCGCGACGGTCCCCGCGCTGTGAATCCGCCGGCGCCTCAACGGGACGCAGCGGGTGGAACGGGATGAGCGGAACCGCCGTCCACGGCCCCTCCTTTAGCAGCCTTCTCTTCGCTAACGCCTGTGAGCGCCGTGCAGTTCATCGTCTGCGGCGATCCGTCTTCCAAGGCGTGCCCGCCACCGGCCCGGAGAAAACCGGCTAAGGATATGCGGGGATTCCCGGGCGTCACGTAGCCCTGCATGCTTCCGCGCAGACGCGGCAGGCATCGCTACATATGCGGCAGTGTTGGGCTGGATGCCGCCCACATTCGTCTGCACACGCATCACAAATTCGTGCGCACAGATCGCAAAAGTCCCGCATGAACTGTGTATCGCGCGCAATCGCTTCCGAAGTGAACCGACAAAGCGCGGCGCAATCGAGGTCTAGCCGCACGCATTTTTCCATGTCGGGAAAGCGCCCTTCCGCGATGCACGCGGACGCGCAGCTCGCACATGCTGCTGCGCAGCGGTCGAGCGCAGCCGTTTCCTTCTGGTACTGGGTCACGATGATTCTCCCGTTGGATCGAGTGCATCGGCAATAACATTCAGCAACGAATGTGCATGCTCGAGGTTGGCATCCGTCTGTCGGTCAAGACTACGGCCATCTGCGTGACGGCCCGCAGAAACACGCGCTTCACGACGATGCGCACGGTCCTCTTTGTCGTTGCTGGCAAGCTCGACTTGTCCGCCTCCAACCCCATGCCTCATGAGCCCGTTACCCACTGCATTTTTAAAAGAGCCAGAAAACAGATATCCTCGATGTTTGAATGAATACATGTATCCTCAACCTCATCGAACCATCGACGCGAAAGCATGTATGACTTGATCCGCTCAGTCGTCGTCGCTCCGGGCTAACCATGCTTATTGCGTATATCACGATGACATGGCGCCTGTGCGCTTTCTCGGCGGGACTGCAATCAAAAACGGTGATTGCTTGAAAATTTCTCGGCAATCGCTTGCTTCAATTTGTCCCGACTGTCGGCGGTGATTGACGCATCAATCTGGAAGAGGTTGGCGCTCCACTGACTCTTGATGCGGACCTTCCAGCATCCTCTTTCAGCTCCGTCGACAAAAATTTTTCCCTGAGCGACGATGTTCTCATCATTTGGATGGAGGTTGTCTACGTCGTCATTCAAGAGCTCGATGTTGGGCACCTTCAATTTGCAACCTCCCAGCGCACGGTCAAGAAATAAGCATTCACTGAAAATACCAGATCTCGTATCTATCTGCTTCTGACCTCCTTCTTTACATGTCTACCCGCTATTCATCCTCCCAGTCCCGCCACTCGATGTCATCGTGCGCCGCCAAATAGCCGCTGACCGCTTCGCCGACGGTCGTAAAGAGATGCTCTTCGCCGATCACCGGCAGCACGCCATAGCGCCGCAGGTTGTCCTTCACCGGCCCTTTCAGCTCGGCGAAGCACAGCGCGATGTCCCGCCCCGCGAGTTCCTCGTGCAATCGCTCCAGCACTTCGAGAGCCGTGAGATCGATATCCGTGACGGCTCCGCCGCAATGACCATCCAGCGCGCGGATTCACCGGGCGCATCGGCCGCGCGCAGCACATGCTCGCGGAAGATCTCCGCATTGGCGAAGAACAGCGGCGCATCCCAGCGGCACAGCACGAGGCCGGGCACCTGTCGCGCTTCCGGGTGCCGCGAAACATCGTGATAGCCCTTGCGCCCGTCGATGCGCCCGAGCACCGCGTCGTAAGGCCGCCATGCGCGCCACAGGAACGAAAGCACCGTCAGCGCGAGCGCCAGTGCGATGCCATCGACCACGCCGAGCACCACCACGCCCACGAAGCACACGAGCGCCTGAACGAATTCGCTCTTGCGCAGCCGGTAGAGCCGCACGACGCCGCGAATCTCCAGCATGCCCAGACACGCGGCAATCACGACCGCCGCAAGCGCCGACTGCGGCGTATGCGAAAGCGCGTGCGGCGCGAACACGAGCAACAACGCGACCACGCCCGCCGCGATGACGCCCGTGACCAGCGTCTTCGCGCCTGCCGCTTCCGCGACCGGCGTGCGCGAGCCGCTCGCGCTCACCGCGAAGCCTTGCATGAGGCCCGCCGCGATGTTCGACAAACCGAGCGCGACGCATTCCTGATTGCGGTCGACCTTGTCCTCATTGCGCAGTTCGTAGGTCCGCGACAGCACGCTGACGTCCGTGAGCGACACCAGCGCGATCGCCGCCGCGGGACCCGCGAGTTGCCACCACTGATCGGGCGGAATCAGCGGCAATTCGAACGATGGCAGTCCGCGCGGCACGTTGCCGACAGTCGCGACGCCAGCACGCGCGCCCAGGTCCATGAACCTGACGAGCGCCGTCGCCGCGCCCGCCGCGATCAGCAGGCCGGGAATCCTCGGCCAGAAGCGTTTGAACACTCACGGGCAATCCGCTCTATGATTCTTTAGGGAGTATCTGCGTTGGCGTCGTTCTAATGGGCACTGCACTCTTTTCCCTGCGTGAGATCAAGTCGCTTCTCATTGGGGAGTCTGCCCATCGGCAGACTCGCGGGGAGATTGAGTCGTGGCTCAGGCAACGCCCGGATTTGAAAGCGGTCGTTAGTCTGATCGTCCTAAAGTGGTCAGAAGACTTGCTCGTTGCCGTACAGGCCGAACTTGTGCCGCATCGGAACGCCGATGACCTCGTCCGCACTATCGACCGGATCGAAAACGACATGCGCGTTCATTTTCCGTCGGTTCGATGGATATTCTTCGAGCCCGAATTGAAGGAGCATGGCTCCCATCCCCTTTGATCGCTTTTACACCAGCGTGCTGATGGCTTCTGTTTGTGACGCAACATCCATATTCGAGTGATGCTCGTCGAATATCGCTATTCCCGACAACTCGATCGATCGACACTTCGTCGAACCTCTCTCCGTGCGCTCGGAAAATCGCGCAATGCGCGCGCCACTCCACATCGCATGTGCACACAACAGATCGGTTCTCTTTAGGGCACTTTCTCCTGCTGTCGCATTTCGGCAACCCTTATTTGCCGAAACGCCCGTGTTGCTGCCAAGAGCTTCCAAGAACTTAAGAAACGAGTCCGCTGCATACGCTCCTGCTGTATGCTGACCGTATCAATCTGCACAATTTCTGAGAAATGGTAAGGCTCGCCGTCACGCCCACGCGCTGGACCCACCGCACAACGCCTATTCGCGGCCGCGCTCCACGCATTTTAGTGGTTGACGATAATCAAAGCGGAGCAGACGCGCTTGCCACTTACCTTGAACTGGTAAGCATGTCTGTGCAGGCGGCATACGACGGCAGGTCAGCCATTGCCCTTGCCAAAATTTGGCGCCCTGACATAGTGTTGCTCGACATTTCGATGCCTGGTCTGGATGGCTTCGACGTTGCAAAGCTGCTTCGAGCAGATTTGCAGGTATCGTCCGTGATCATCGTCGCGCTGACAGCGCACGACGAAGCGCATGTTCGAGCGCGCGCAACGCCTGCAGAGTTTGATGCATATTGTCAGAAAGGGTTGGTTCTAGATCCGCTCACGCGTCTCTTAGAGCAGCTTACACGCGATGAAACCAAAGATCCGACATCGCCAACCGAACTCCCAACTCTGATTCCGGGAAACGGGTTTTTGCCGAGCTGAGTTTGAGCGGAACTGTGCGAGCCGACAATCCATCAGACCGCCGTTATTTCTTGTCCGTACTTCGACTATGACGGTCGCCTTCTTAGAGACTCAAATAGTTTAAGTCAGTATTCAATAATCTCCGATTCTAATCGATCTCGCGGTCTCCCTTCAGTACCAGGCACAACTATAGTGAATCATTTGCTTATACCGCGTTTCCCCATCTGATAAAGCCGACCGTTTCTTCTCTGCATCGCGCAAACGTCGTTTGTCCAAGTCAACCGGAACATTCCCACTTGTTTTTCAAAGCCCGACGTTTGCGCACCCCTCACCCTTTCTTTCCGGCCGTGGTTGCTGAACACGGTAATGGATGACTTATTGGCTCGCGAAGTGAAAGTTTATGTTACCGCTTGCATCTCTCACTAGAGCCGGCGGCGTATCGCCATTGTGGTTGCCAGATAGTGCGTACGGTCTGCTCACCACGGCGGATACGATTTAACAGAACGGCATTTTGCCGGAGTGCGATCCAGCGAAGCTGCCGTACACCTCATGAATATTAGGAGATGGGCATGCGGGACGAGACGGCGGTGAAAGAGGTATTGGAACGACGCACACATCGGCGAGAGAAGCGCCGACAGTTCTTCCGAAGCGCGGGCGGTTTAAGCCTCGGACTGGTCGGCGGAACGATCCTCGGCGCGTGCGGAGGCGGCTCGGGTGACAACGCGAACGCAGCGAGCGGGCCGTCTGATCCTGAGATTCTCAATTTCGCGTTGAATCTGGAGTATCTCGAAGCGACATTTTATGCGTATGCCACAACGGGTGCCGGCTTGCCGGCGAATCTGATGACAGGCATCGGCACTCCTGGCGCGGTGACGCCTGGACAGCAGGTGACGTTTTCGGATCCCGTGGTGGCCGCTTATGCGAGAGAAATCGCGAAGGATGAGTTAGAACATGTTGCGTTTCTCAGATCGGCACTTGGCGGTTCGACAGTTGCGATGCCCGCGCTCGACGTGGGTGGAACGGATCCAAACGGCGCGTTCTCCCTTGCTGCGCAAGCCGCAGGGTTGGTGCCTGCGGGCACACCGTTTAACCCCTATCTCAACGACACCACCTTTCTGCTCGGGGCCTTCATCTTCGAAGACGTGGGCGTAACCGCCTACAAGGGCGCTTCGCCACTCATCACCAACAAGACTTATCTCGAGGCCGCAGCCGGCATTTTGGCGGCCGAGGCTTATCACGCAGGGCTCATCCGGACCGTACTCTACTCGAAGGGGATGCAGACGCCGAGCCTCATCAGCTCAGCTCAAGCCATCTCCGATGCGCGTGATTCATTGGACGCTTCCACGGATGTCGATCAGGGGATTGCAGGTGCAAACAACCAGATCTCCAACATCGTTCCGCTTGACAACAACGGCATTGCTTTCAGCCGAAGCTACGACGACGTCCTCAACATTGTGTATCTCAACAAAGGCGCGGTCGCCAAGGGAGGATTCTTCCCAGCCGGTGTGAATGGCACGCTTCATATGAGTAGCGCGTTCGCGTAAGAACGCTCCCACGCGAAACGTGAGCACGAGCGGGGACACGAGGTGGTGTTCCCGCGTTTATTCAGGACGGGGAACCGCGATGAATCAAATCTCGGCAGGGAAGCTACGGCTCAAGGATGCGTCTCGCGATGGTTGTTTTTATTTTGCTCGCAGGTGTTGCAATGGATTTGCATCACACAATCGCTCTTTCATTCAATCGCTAAGCCGGTATGATCTGGTATCCTAATCGTCGTATTTTCATCGGCCTGTGTGCGTTCTTGATCGGAAGGTTGAGGCGAGCATCCCGACCAAGGGAATCGCGGAGATTTTTTTGAAACAAGCCCAAAGCAGCCGTGGCCGACCACTACGCGAGCCGATTGATGCGTTGGCGGCCTGAGCGTCGAGGCCGCCGAAGTCTGAGTAACGCGAAGGAAGCTACCATAATGAGCCGCGCTTTTAAATGAAGTACTGACTTTGGCGGGCACTGGCCGCATGCCGGATATTTGCACCGCCTACCACATCGATAACAAACTCGGCGATATTGGTGGCGTGGTCCACAACGCGCTCGATCGCTTTGGCGACAAACATATCCTGAATGTGATGTGCTATTACCACTGTGACATTATGTTAAGGCAGTAAGGTGCCCGCCGCCAAACCGATTTCCGTACGCGTTCTTTGACCTGTTCCAAGTACTCAGGGTGAGGTCCGTACCTTTTATTTATGAATCTTCGAACGCAACCGTTCAACCTGCCTGTCAGATACGGGACTCGCATGATTGCCCCACGCGCCGCGGATGAAGCTCACGACCTGCGCGATCTGCGTTGAAGTGAGTTGAGTGTCAAAGCCCGGCATTTTTTTCGGTGCAGGGCCGCTCTCGGTCATCGGGCTTCTGCTTCCTTCAATGACGATTCGCATGACCGACGTTGGGTCCTCCGACATGACCATCGGGTTGGCCGCTAACGCCGCGATTTTGCCTGGCTGCCCACGTCCATCGACCTCATGGCACCTCGCGCAGATGGAAAGAAAAATACCCGCACCTTGGCGCTCAACCTCACCAGTGTCAAGGCTGCGCGCAGTCTGGACTCGTGCGTGCGCATTGTTGTTGTAGCTACCATAAGGCTTTTCTGCCGGAAGCGATTTGAGATAGGTCGCAATAGAGCGCAGGTCCGCTTGGGTCATGTATTGCGTGCTGTCTTCCACGACTGGAGCCATTGCGCCGAATGCGATCGCGCCTGCACCATGACCGGTTCGCAGGAAATTCGAAATGTCCTGCTGCGACCAGCGGCCAAGTCCGCTTCCGGGATCGCCCGTGAGGTTGGGTGCGAACCAATTGTCGTTGACGCCACCCGTCAAATATCGGGGCGACTTCTCGCTATAGCCTAACTCGTTATAAGCCGGACCGCGCGGCGTATGACAAGCGCCACAATGACCAAGCCCTTGCACAAGGTAGGCGCCACGGTTCCATTCGGCACTGCGCTTTGGATCTGGCTCAAATCGCTCCCGATTTCCGAACGCAAGCGACCAAAATACCATTCCCCAGCGCTGATTAAACGGAAATGGGAGATGCGTTTCCGGTGCTCGCTTTGACGCAGGCTTGACTCCGTGCATGAGGTAAGCATAAAGCGCGGTCACGTCGTCATCGGTCATATTGGCAAGTGACGGATAAGGCATAGCCGGATACAGACGCTTGCCGTCGCGGCGTTTCCCATAACGAATCGCGTCCGAGAACTGCTTAAGCGTGTAGGCGCCGATGCCGAACACTGGGTCCGGCGTGATGTTACTGCCATATATCGGTCCGAAGGGCGAATTGATCGGCATGCCGCCACCAAGTGGCGTATGGTCCCCGGCATCGTGACAGGCCGCGCAGTCGCCAGCCTTTGCTAGATACTCGCCTCGCGCCACGAGCTTTGGGTCACTCGTTATTGGCGAACGCGCGTCGATATCTGCCGGTAGGTGATCATCGGCCCTTCCACTGCATCCGCCGAGGGCAAGCACCACGGCTAATAACATGGAAAAAGCGACGGTTTGCGGGCTTCTCGGCGCATTCATATCAGTGCCATTGACTACAGGAGACGAGAAAGACTTCTGCGAGAATCGTGAAAAGGATGGCAACTACAAATCCGCAACCTACCAGCGTGCTGCACAGTGCAATGAAGCGCTTGCGGCTGATTTCCTCCTCCTCGCGTGGCGGTGCCTCACGGGATTTATCGTCCCCATTTCGTGCCTTGATGCGAGCGTGCCGGTTTTGAAGGAATAGGAACCCATAAAGCGACAGCGCGGCACACACCACCGCAATTGCCAACGCCGCGATTGAGGTTCCGTAAAGCCATCCATACAGATGCGAGACGCCTGGCGAGTTAAGTGGCGTCGTGGCGTCGCAGGTTTGTGCGGATACGGTCTCCGAGACGATCACCTGCAACAGCCAGGCGCCGGGTGACAAGAAGAATCCCACACCGGCGCAGACGCCGAGGCGGCGCCTCTCTGCCTCGGTCAATCGTTCGTCCCGGGTGCCTGTGCTCCGCATGGTCAATGGCCCCTCAGCCAGAAGGGCGTCACGTAGAGTGAAGTGAAGATAAACAGCCACACCACGTCTACAAAGTGCCAGTAAAGACCGCCAATGCGCATTGGCGCGTTGCGCTCCGCGTCGAAATAGCCCAACGCGATCCAGAGCGCCAGTAAGCAGAGAATGACCAGTCCGACCATGACGTGAGCCAGATGAAAGCCAGTGATCGTGTAATACAGTGAGCCGTATAGATGTGCGGTGATGCCGTACGGATGATCGTGCCATTCCTTTAGCTGTATGCCGACAAAAAGACAGCCAAGCGCGATAGCAAACAGCATCCAGGTAAACGCCATCCATTTCCGGCTTTTCCTGAGCGTACGTTCAGAGAGCCAGGCAAATACGCTACTCAATATGAGCACGCCTGTGCTCAGACCACCCACACCGATCTTAGGCATTCCTTCTGGCGGCCACACCATCTGTGTCTGCGATTGCGAGTAGAAGTAACTGAAGATGAGGTAGCCGAACAGGCTCGCTTCAGTCACAACCAACGCGAGCACGCCCCACCATCCGCCCGAATGTTCTCCGGCACTCCCCACCGGCAGCACATCCTGATGCGCGGTTGCTTCGACGGCCTCCTGCGCGGGCATCACCTGTTCAGAATTCGGCGGCTCACGTTGCGCGAGCGATCGACGCGGCCACATCCACGCAATCAATGTCGCTGCGCAAGCGACAAGTGATGTCATTGTAGATGCAGGTGAGCGCAGCAGCATGCTGAGAAACAACATTGCCGAGAAAAGACCCAGAAAAAAGGGCGACCAGGCATCATCCGGCATCTTCAGTATGACGTCCGGCTTACCGGTAAATGGGTGCACACCGAGGGATTCACGACCGTGATGCAGTAGATACCCTTCCTCAAGGCTCGAACGCCGTCCTGACGGCTGCAGCCGATCTTCCCACATGGGATGGCGGGACTCGACAACAGGCAGAACGGCAAAGTTATAGGGCGGGGGCGGTGACGCGACCGACCACTCAAGCCCTGGTGCGTCCCATGGATTGGGCGGCGCCTTCGCACCGCGACGAGCCGACACAAGTGCATTGATGGCAAAGACCAGCACGCCGAAGCCCAGAAGGAACGAGCCGATCGTCGTGATGAGGTTCGACGTATCCCAACCCATTCCTTCCGGGTATGTGTAGATGCGTCGCGGCATGCCGAGCAAGCCGGAAATATGCATCGGAAAGAAGCCGAGATTGAAGCCAATGAAGACGATCCAGAATGCCACCTTTCCCAGTCGTTCGTTCATCAGACGGCCGGTGAATTTAGGAAACCAGTAAGTGATGCCGCCCAACACCGGAAAAACATTGATTCCGAGCAGCACGTAGTGAAGGTGCGCCACGACAAAATAGGTTTCGTTGAGTTGCCAGTCCAGCGGCACTGCGGCGGTCATGACACCGGACACGCCCCCTACCACGAACATCAGTACAAAACTGGCAAAATAGAGAAACGGCACGGTGAATATAGGGCGTCCTGTCCAGATCGTCGCGATCCAGGCAAATACGGCGACCGCGCTTGGAATCGAGATGAGTACGCTGGCCGCGCCGAAGAACGCCAGCGCGAGCGGCGCAATGCCAGTTGCGAACATGTGGTGGATCCATACCTCAAATCCGATGATCATCGTGGCGACGGTCGACATGGCGACCGCTGCGTAGGCGACGAGCGGTCGCCGACTAAAAGTGGGCAAAGCGTCCGACACGATTCCCATCGCCGGCAGCACAACGACATACACCCACGGATGCGCGAACATCCAGAAAAGGTGTTGCCAGAGCAGCGGCCGGCCATCGGCTGCCACGTCAAAGAAATGCGTGCCAATGTTGCGATCCATCCACAGCAGAAGAAAAGCGAGACTGACGGCTGGTAGAGCCAACAGATTGGCAAAAGAGATAGTAAGCGTACCCCATACGATGACCGGTAGACGGTCAACCGACATGCCGACTGCACGCATGCGGAAAAGCGTGACTACGAAATTCACTGCACCAACCGAGGTCGAGATGCCGAGCAAAACCATACCGAGCGAATAGACATCAATATTGGGCCCGCGGTTATACTCAAGTGACGAGAACGGCACGTAGTTGAACCAACCCGCATTGGGCGCCTCGCCAAAGGGAAAACTGCAATAGAGAAAGAGTCCTGCGAAAAGAAATAGCCAGTAGGACAGCGCGTTCAGTCGTGGGAACGCCATGTCTCGCGAGCCGAGCATGAGCGGCCATAGAAAGTTGGCAAAGCCGCTGAGCACTGGCAAGGCATACAGAAAAATCATCGTTACGCCGTGCATCGTGAACAGCTGAGCGTATTGCTCAGGAGTCAGCAGTGTTTCGTTGGGGCGCGCAAGCTGCAAACGCATCAGCAGTGCTTCAGCGCCGCCGATCATCAAAAAGATAAAAGCGGTGACGATATAGCGCAGGCCGATCTTTTTGTGATCGACCGTCGTGATAAAGCCGCGCCAGCCTGACTCGCCCTCCCAGATCTCGTGCAGACGCCGCTCTGCCTCCGAGCCCTCCGGCACGCGGCCAAACTCAGGCTCACGGTGAAAAGCAACGCGCGCAGGCGGCTCAATGTTATGGTCACGCGTCGCGGACATCCTCAGTTCCTTACTTTAGGGTGGCCAGATACGCCGACATGTCGCTGGCGTCTGCAGCGGAAAACTTCATATCGGGCATGAGCGCGCCAGGCTTGATTTCCTGCACGTGCTGAACCCAGTCCATCAGGTTGTGCGGTGTATTGACTACTGTGCCTGCCGCAATCAGACGGCGTGACAGTACATGCGTAAGATCGGGCGCCTGCACTCCTGTGGCGCTGCTTCCACGCACCGTATGGCAACCCGCGCAACGTTCTTCGAAGAGCTTCGCTCCACGCGCGGTCTGGGCCGTGGCGGGTACTGGCGAAGGCGCGCGCTGTGCGGCCATCCAGCGTTCGAAGTCGGCTTTAGTCTGCGCCTGGACTTCAAAGGCCATGTGCGCATGCTGCACGCCGCAATACTGTGTGCATTGACCGCGAAAGATGCCGGGATGGTCTGCTTGAATCCATTGCCGATTTTCGACGCCTGGGATAGCTTGCGTTTTACCGGAAAGTTCGGGAACCCAAAACGCGTGGATCACGTCTGCGCTTTTGAGCCGAACCAACACGGGCACGCCGACCGGAATATGGATTTCGTTGGCCGTGGCGAAGTGGTAAGCGCCATCGCCATAGTCGATTTTCCACCACCAATCGTAAGCGGTCACCGTTACAGTGAGCGCGGGCTCGCGCGGCGGATCGGCCACCTCGGCCAGTACAACAAGCATGTAGACCGCGATGCCAAGTAGCGCGAGCGTCGAGAGTGCGCCGCCGATGTACACGAACCCGAGGCCGCCCTTCGATTCGAGCGCGCGAGGCTCGGCGTGCTGGCGCCGCCGAAACATGGCGACCAACAACATCGCAGCGGTAACCAAGCACACCAGACAGCAAATTGCCGTCAAAACCCAGTCCAGGCGCAGCACGGGGTGGGCGGCAGGCCCGCCACTACGCAGGAAATATGCAAGCGGCGTGTGACCTTTGTTGAGCGCATCTTGACCATTCGAACCCTGCGCCTGGGCCCACGCACGCGAGGCGTAGAGCGCCAGCGTGCATGCCAGGCCGAGCCGGCAGTTCCATATTAAGATCCGGCACATTCCAATCACATCTTCTCCTTAACGCCGCGCCGGATAAGCCAGTAGTTCACGGGATACGTGGTGACGAAGCCTGCGACCATCGCCACCTGCATCCTCACCCAGTAGGCGAGGTCAGTGGGCTCGAGCGGCGAGGCAAGTTTGGCGAAGGCGATCATGATGCCAAACATGCCAACCTCATATGCGAGGAGCGATAGCGTGTCGGCCTTGACGGCCGCGATAACGCCATCTCGCAGCCCCAGCCCGCGCATGGGCGCGATCGAGAAGTATTGAAAGGCGATGCCAATGAGATAAGCGAGAACAAATGCCGCAAGCAAGCGCCCCCCTAATTCGGAGCCCACGACCGTCAGCGCCATCCTGAACGCTAGCCATTCGCCGATAAAATCACCTAGCGCGCATCCGGCACCGCAGTGCGTGGCACCGAGAAAGCTGGCCTGCCACATCGGTGCTTCGCTTTTCTTGACGCCAGGTGTCGCCCGACCAAACCAATAATAGAAGATCAGCCCCACAGGTCCCCAATACAACATCGTCAACGGCCAGACCACTGACATGATCGCCATTGGTTGAGGATGGCCCGCCAGAAAAATGTCGGAAATGATGACGACAGCTGACAGAACGGATGCCGTTAGCCATATCGCGGGCAAGACGGTCGACCAGTGCGCTTGCATCGCGACAGCTCCGCAACAGGAGGTTTAGTAATAGACGACGGATCGTGCCGGGATCTGTGGCTCAGCCAGCGCGCCGTGAGTACCGCCCGAGCAAGCTTCATTCCATCGAGCGATGACACTATCGCACAGGTGATCGTGGAGGAACGCCAAGTCAGCGCCGAACAGCCCACCCACCAAATCCACAATTAGGTCACGCCGTGCCCTTTTTACAATGCTGATCTCCGCTTTAGCCCCCAAGAGTGAACCTGACCACTCTGCTACGATATCGACTCATGAGGGGCATTGACGCCGCCCTCTTCCGACACTCAACAACCACTCGCACGATCTCATGAAGCAAGCGAAGGCCCGCACGAAAAAAGGCCTACCGACCAAAGACGACTTGGAGTCCATGTCGAACTTCCGATATCAGCTGCGGAAGTTTCTGCGCTACTCTGAAGAAATCACGCAGGCCGCTGGCGTCACGCCGCTTCAATATCAGTTGCTTCTGCACGTCAGGGGAATGCAGGGGCGAACATGGGCTACCGTTGGCGAATTGGCCGAACGGCTTCAAGCGGCACCGAATGGAACTGCTGCGTTGGTGAACCGCTGCGAAAGCGCCGGGCTGGTCGTAAGAAAACCCGGGGCGCATGACCGGCGCCAAGTGGAAGTCCATCTGACGCCACAAGGCGAGCGCTGCCTGTTAAAACTCGCGTCCATGCACCTTGCGGAGATGCAGGCTTTCGGATGGCTTGTGGGCAGCGTTTGAAGCCATTAGCCTCACGCAGGCTATTTTGCGGTTTCGTGGCCCACTCAGCGATATCGATGAGCAAGGGCTTCGTAAAGCGGCGGCGCAAAGAATCTCGAAACGCGGCTGGAGATGAGTGCCGTTGCCATTAGCGAAATAACCAGGGCGTGCCCATTGATCATTTCGATCACAATGATGAAAGCCGTGATCGGGCTCTGCGTCACGGCCGCTAGATAGCCGACCATACCTAAGGCGACCAGCATTGGAAGCTGCATTTGTCCGAAAACGAGATGCACCGCGTTCCCAATGCCGGCTCCAATGGCAAGCGATGGTGCAAATAGACCTCCGGGCGCCCCGGGCAGATAGGATCCGATCATGGACACCATTTTGAGCAACGGATACTCCGGCCCCAGCGCTACCCGCCCCTCCAGCATCCCTCGCGCCTCAGCGTAACCGCTGCCAAATGTGTGGTTGGCCGTGACTACGCCTATGACGGCAATGATCAGCCCGCAAACAGCACCGAAAAGCACTGGATGATGGCCGCGCCAGGCAAGGAGCCGATCAGGCATCCATCGCCGTGTATTCAGTAATAACCAGCAGAAGACTCCGCCCAGGATCCCCGCCAGCAGGCCAATCACTACCACCGACGCCGCGAGAAGATTGGGCAAATGGCTACCTACGTCGATCGATCCGAAGTACACATAGTTTCCCTGAAGCCCCAAGGACACCACGCCGGCAAAAATGATCGCTGTGATCAGCACGCCACTCGTTCGCTGCTCGAAACTACGTGTTAGCTCCTCGATGGCAAAGACCACGCCCGCCAATGGCGCGTTGAACGCAGCCGATAGTCCCGCTGCCGCACCCGCGAGCGCAAGTCGCCGCTCAAGGCTTGTCCCGCCCATGCGCTGCAATCGAGTCGGGTAGAAACGACGGAGGCTAAACATCAACGCTGCGCCAACATGGATCGTCGGGCCCTCTCGACCAATCGTAAGACCGCCAAGAATGGACAGGAAAGAGATAGCGATTTTGCCGACAAGAATTCGAACGTTGAGCAGCCGCGGACCGATCTCACGGTCGGCTTCGAGCATCGCAATGACCTGTGGGATGCCACTGCCTTCCGCGCCGCGAAACCAGCGCTGGGTCAAATAGACCCCTGCCGCTGCAACTGCCGGAGTGAGCACAAGCGGCAGCCACCAGTACATCTCGGTGATCCGCAAAAACGTAGCGTACCCAAAGTCGATTAACCGAGCGTAGAAGACGGCGATCAGCCCAGTTGCGATTGCGCCAAGCCAAAACACCCCGTAGTGCAACCACAGGCGGCGTCCTTTGAGAACGGTACGTCGGTTCATCCATCGAGGGGATCGCATGACAGGGAGAAGTTACATTTTATGGCACATCATGCCATATTTTGTTGAAGCGATGGCGTGGCCGCGACATTCCGGTGCCGAGCTCAGGCGAACTTGGCATCGCCCTGATAAGCCCGGGGTCTCGGCAAGCCGCACAAAGCTGATCTTGCTCCAGGCGACGTCACTGTGCGATACGTAGTCTTTCGAAAGGATTAAGGGCATGGCTATTGCGGTGGGGGGTGGCTGCGGCGGCTTATACACGCTGCATTCACTCGTTGACGAATTGAGCGCCCCCTGGAGAAATGCAATGGCCACAACTGTCGGAGATTTCCTAATTGATCGCCTTCATGCCTGGGGCGTGCGCCGCATCTTCGGCTATCCCGGCGATGGCATCAACGGCGTACTCGGTGCAATGAATCGCGCCAATGGCAAGATCGAATTCGTCCAGGCGCGCCACGAGGAAATGGCTGCGTTCATGGCCTCAGCTCATGCGAAGTTCACGGGGGAGCTGGGCGTGTGCATCGCCACATCGGGACCGGGCGCGGCCCACCTCCTCACCGGCCTCTACGATGCCCGCCTCGATCACATGCCCGTGCTCGCCATTGCTGGACAGCAGGCGCGCGCAGCTCTGGGCGGTCACTATCAGCAAGAGGTCGATCTTCCGGCGATGTTCAAGGACGTGGCGGGCGCCTTCGTACAACAGGCCTCGGTGCCTTCGCAGATTCGGCATCTGATCGATCGTGCGGTACGCATTGCGCTGTCCGAACGCAAGGTCACGGCGCTGGTCTTGCCGAACGATCTGCAAGACCTCGAGTACGAACCGCCCGCGCGCAAGCATGGCACGCTGCATTCGGGCGTGGGCTACAACGCGCCGAAGATGGTCCCGTATAACGATGACCTTCAACGTGCCGCCGACGTGCTCAACGCAGGTAAGAAGGTTGCAATTCTGGTTGGCGCAGGCGCACTTGAAGCCACCGATGAAGTCATCGCCATCGCAGACAAACTCGGCGCAGGCGTCGCAAAGGCGCTGCTCGGCAAAGCCGCCATGCCCGACGATCTGCCGTACGTGACAGGTTCAATTGGCCTGCTCGGCACCGAGCCAAGTTATAAGCTGATGAATGAATGCGACACACTCCTGATGATCGGCTCGGGCTTTCCGTACGCCGAATTCCTGCCGAAGGAAGGGCAAGCGCGCGGCGTGCAGATCGACATCAAGGCGGACATGCTCTCGATCCGCTATCCGATGGAAGTCAATCTCGTCGGCGATAGCGCCGAGACCTTGCGCGCGCTCCTGCCGCTCTTGCAGCAGAAGGCCGACCACGCATGGCGCAAGGAAATCGCAAGCTGGCTCGACGACTGGTGGAAGAAGCTGGAGAAGCGCGCGCTGGAGTCTGCAAAACAAGGGGTGAATCCGCAACGCACAGTCTGGGAACTGTCGCCGCGCGTGCCGGCGAATGCCATCGTCACCAGCGACTCGGGATCATGCGCGAACTGGTATGCACGCGATCTGAAAGTGAAGCGCGGCATGAAGTGCTCGTTGTCGGGCGGACTCGCTTCGATGGGCGCAGCCGTGCCCTACGCCATTGCGGCGAAGTTCGCGCATCCCGAACGGCCCGTGATCGCGCTCGTCGGCGATGGCGCCATGCAGATGAACAACATGGCCGAACTCATCACCGTGTCGAAGTACTGGAAACAGTGGTCCGATCCGCGCTGGATTTGCCTCGTGCTGAACAACAGCGACCTGAATCAGGTGACCTGGGAACAGCGCGTGATGGAAGGCGATCCCAAGTTCGAGGCATCGCAGGACATTCCGTCCGTGCCGTATCACAAGTTCGCGGAGCTGATCGGCCTCAAGGGTTTCTTTGTCGATGACGCCGAACGCATGGCCGCAGTATGGGACGAAGCGCTCGCATCGGACCGTCCAGTCGTCATCGAAGTGAAGGCCGATCCGAACGTGCCGCCGCTGCCGCCGCATATCACGCTGCAACAGGCAAAGGCCTTTGCAACGACGCTCATGAAGGGCGATCCGAATCAAGGCAACGTGATCGTCGACACGGCAAAGCAAGTGCTCGGCGCGGTGCTTCCCGGTCATCACAACAAGTAACGCACGATGCATCTGACCAGGCGCGAAGCTCCTATAGAAGCCATCCGAACCCGCGCGTACACAATTCCCACCGACAAGCCCGAAGCCGACGGCACGTTCGCGTGGGAATCGACGACGCTCGTCACGGTCGAGATTGTCGCGGCGGGCAAGACGGGCATCGGATATACCTATAGCGATGCAAGCGTGGCGAAGCTGATCGAAGCGACGCTTGCTCCGTCGCTCATTGGCCAAGACGCATGGAACATCGATGCGTTATGGCTGCGCATGCAACAGCGCGTGCGCAATCTCGGCCGCTCGGGCATGGCCGCGACTGCTATTTCTGCGCTGGATTGCGCGTTATGGGACGTGAAGGCGCGTCTGCTCGATATACCGCTCGCACGCTTGCTCGGCTTGATGCGCGAGAGCGTGCCGCTCTATGGCAGCGGCGGCTTCACCACTTATACCGATGACGACATGCGCGAGCAACTTGCGCACTGGGTCCACGAAGACGGCTGCCGCTGGGTGAAGATCAAGATAGGCTGCGAGCCGGAGCGCGATCCGCATCGGGTGCGCGTGGCGCGTGCGGCAATCGGCAAAGAGGCAGGTCTTTTCGTCGATGCAAACGGCGCACTGGATCCCAAGCAGGCGCTGCACTACGCGTATGTTTTCGAAGCGCAGGATGTGTCGTGGTTCGAAGAGCCGGTTTCATCGGACGATTTGGAAGGCCTCGCTTTCCTGCGTAACGCGCTGCCCGCGCGTATCGAGCTTGCGGCGGGCGAGTACGGCTATACGTTCGACGACTTCAGAGGCTTGTTGCAGAACAACGCAGTCGACGTACTGCAAGCCGACGTCACGCGATGCGGCGGCATCACCGGCTTCCTGCGCGTCGCCGCTCTGTGCGATGCGTTCCACGTCCCCCTATCCGCGCACTGCGCACCATCCATGCACCTGCACGTCGCCTGCGCCGCGCCGCGTTTGCGGCATCAGGAATGGTTCCACGATCACGTTCGCATCGAACAGATGTTGTTCGATGGTGCGCCGCACGCGGTCGACGGCGCCATCGCACCCGACCTGTCGCGCCCCGGCTGCGGGCTAGATTTCAAACATACGGACGCGCAGCGTTTCGCCGTCTGATCACACGATGTCACGATGAACAAGACAAGTACCATCGCCATTGCATGTGGTGTCGCGGCGGGCGTTGCGTTGCTCGGCAAAGGCAGACCCGCTACATGCAGCACGAAGCAAACGCACATTGATACGGCGCGCACGTTCAACCGAAGCTCCGCGCTGCTCGCGCTTTCCGTGCTGGCGGACAGCGCGATGGAACACTATCGCGGCTCGTTCGACAATCCGGCCATGTACACGCCCCTGATCGTCTCCGTTGCTTCGCTGATTGCCGGGATGCATGGCGGGCGCGACGTTGAACCGGAACGGCATCCCGTGCGCAACTCGGTCTATGTCAGCGCGGCGCTTGCAGGCGTCGCGGGCACGGGCTTTCATCTGTACAACATCACCAAGCGGCCAGGCCGTTTGAGCTGGCATAACTTCTTTTATGCCGCGCCCGTCGGTGCGCCCATGGCGCTGCTTCTGTCCGGCGCTTTGGGCGCGGTCGCGGAGCGATTGCGCGATGAACCCGCGCACGAGCCGCGTTTGTTCGGCATGCCTGCGGGACAAGCGCTCGCGTTGCTGACGAGCGCGGGAATCATCGGCACTGTTGGAGAAGTTGCATTGCTGCATTTTCGCGGCGCTTTTCAGAATCCCGCGATGTATGCGCCGGTCGTGGTGCCGCCCGTCGCTGCTGCGTTACTGCTGCAAACCGCCCTCGGCGCGCCGCAACCGCGATGGTTCACGCGCCTCTGGCTGCGCATGACGACGGCGCTGGGTTTCATCGGCGTGGGCTTTCATGCGCGAGGCATCGCGCGTAACCGGGGTGGATGGCGCAACTGGAGCCAGAACCTGTTCAACGGTCCGCCTTTGCCTGCGCCCCCGAGTTTTTCCGCGCTCGCGTTGGCGGGCCTCGCCGCGCTTCGTTTGAGGGAGACGGAACGATGAACCTGCCCCGCTATCCCGGCTATGACGTCATGTCTAAACGCGATACGCCATCGTGGGACGACAAGACGCGCGAGGTCATCGATCAACGTCTGAACCCGCCCAACGAGCCGCGCTTCTTCGATGCTGTGCAGTGGAAATGCCTACGGGCTTTGTGTGCGTGCATCGTGCCTCAAGATGTGGTTCCGCTTGCCGCTTTAGTCGATGAAAAGCTCGTCACCGGCATCGGCGACGGCTACCGCGATGCACGCCTTCCGTCCATGCCCGATGCATGGCGCATCGGCCTCGCCGCGCTCGACGCAGAAAGCCGTGTGCGTCACGAACTACCGTTTGGAAGCATCGACAAGGAAGCGCAAAACGTGCTGATCAAGCAAATGCAAGATGGCAAACTAAGTTCAGATGCATGGCAAGGCATGTCCAGCGCTTTGTTCTTCTCGAAGCGCGTGCTGCACGATATCTGCGGCTCTTACTATTCGCATCCTCATGCATGGAGCGAGATTGGCTTCGGCGGTCCGGCGAATCCGCGCGGCTACGTGCGCATGTATTTCGATCGGCGTGATCCGTGGGAAGCAGCCGAAGCGAAGCCAGGCCACGAAGCGCAAGCACAGAAGGAGAATCGCCATGTCCGATGACGCCATGCACACTCCGCGCGGCAAGAACGGACGCGCACCCGATGTCTTCCACGAGGGCGCCTGGCTGCCGATGCGCGAATACCCCCAAGACGAAGCGGTGGATTTCGTGATCGTCGGAACGGGTGCGGGCGGCGGCACGCTCGCATGCCGTCTCGCGGAGAAAGGCTTCAAAGTCGTCGCGCTCGATGCAGGCGCATGGTGGCGCCCGCTGGAAGAGTTCGCCTCGGATGAGGCGCATCAGTCGAAGCTGTTTTGGACCGACGATCGCATCTGTGATGGCGAAACGCCACTCAAGCTCGGCAATAATAATAGCGGCAAGGCTATCGGCGGCAGCACGGTGCACTTCGCGATGGTCTCGCTGCGCTTCCGCCCGGAGTGGTTCAAGGCGCGCAGCGTGCTCGGCTACGGCGCGGACTGGCCACTCGATTGGCAGGAAATGTGGCGCTATTACGCCGAGGTCGAACAAGCGCTGAAGATAGCGGGGCCGGTCACGTATCCGTGGGGACCGAAGCGGCCGCGTTATCCGTATCGGCCGCACGAATTGAATGCGGCGGCGCTGGTGCTCGCGCGCGGTTGCGAGGCGCTCGGCATTGATTGGACGCCGACACCGCTCGCGACCGTGTCAGCGCCGCGGGGCGACGCGCATCCGTGTGTGTATCGCGGCTTCTGCGTGTCAGGCTGCGCGACCAATGCCAAGCAAAGCGCGCTCGTCACATGGATTCCGCGCGCCGTTCGCGCAGGCGCTGAAATACGCGACCTGTCGATGGCCGCCCGCATTGTCATGGGCGACGACGGACGCGCAACCGGCGTCGAATACTATCGCGAGGGGAAGTGGCAGTTTCAGCGCGCGCGCAATGTTGTCGTCGCAGGTTATGCCATCGAAACGCCGCGCTTGCTGCTGATGTCCGCGACGGACCGTTATCCCGATGGCCTCGCCAATGGCTCCGCTCTCGTCGGCAAGAATCTGATGGTGCAGACGAATCAGGCCGTGTGGGGCACGATGGACGAGGAAATCCGCTGGTACAAAGGGCCACCCTCGCTTGCGATGACCGAGCACTGGAATTACGAGGACAAGGGCAAGGATTTCTTCGGCGGTTATTGCTACATGAGTCAGGGACCGTTGCCGGTCGCGTGGGCAAATACGTTGACCGGACGCGGCCTGTGGGGACAGGCTTTACTCGACGAGATGCAAAAGTACAACCACATGGCAGGCTTGAAGATCGTCGGCGAGACCATGCCGCAGGAGCGCAACCGCGTGACCTTGAGTGACGAGAAGGATCAGTATGGTCTGCCCATTCCACGCGTCACCTACTCGTTGTGCGATAACGACAAGCGTCTCGTCAAGCATTCGCTCGACTTCATGAACGTCGCGCTCGATGCCGCCGGCGCACGAGACGTTTGGCGCGAAACCGACGACACGTGCCATCTGAACGGCACGGCGCGCATGGGCGACGATCCATCGACGAGCGTCGTCAACGCGGATTGCCGAAGTTGGGACATCCACAATCTTTGGATCTGCGATGGGTCCGTGTTTCCCACCGTCGGAGGCGTGAATCCGTCATTAACCATTCAGGCGGTCGCACTGCGCACGGCTGATCGCATCGAAGTGCTAGCAGCTCGCGGCGAACTATAACGCCGCCATTGAAACAGTTTGCCGAGGACGTCTTCGATAGGTGGGCTTTCGCGAAGTGCAGAAAAATGGGGTAGAGAAAAATGAGTAAGGTTGCGGTCGTGACTGGTGGGGGAGCGGGCGTGGGCCGTGCGACGGCCGAGGAGTTCGCAAGACAAGGGTTTGACGTGGCGCTCCTTGCACGTGAGCCCGAACGCTTGCGTCGCGCAGCAAGTGAGCTAGAGGATGCATACGGCGTGCGCGTGCTCCCACTTCCTACCGATGTTGCCGATGCGCAAGCGGTTGAAGCTGCAGCAACGCACGTCGAAGACATGCTCGGCCCCATCGACGTGTGGATTAACGTTGCAATGGCTACCGTCTTCGCACCCGTTTCCGCCCTTACCCCTGAAGAGATTGAGCGCGGAACTAAGGTCACCTATCTCGGACAGGTGCACGGCATGAGAGCGGCGCTTGCGCGCATGCGCCGACGCAACCGAGGCACGATTGTCAACGTCGGGTCCGCACTTGGATATCGGTCAGTACCGTTGCAATCGATTTACTGCGGGGCCAAATTCGCGATTCGCGGATTCACGGACGCGTTGCGCTCCGAAATAATTCATGATCGGCTCAACATTCACCTGACCATGGTTGACCTTCCCGCGATTAATACACCGCAGTTCGACTGGTCCATGAATAAGATGGGCAAACGCGCGCAGCCTGTCGCGCCGATATATCAGCCGGAAGTGGCGGCACGCGCGATCTATTTTGCAGCAACGCACCGGCGTCGTCAGGTCTGGGTGGGCTTCTCGACCGTTAAAGCCATCCTCGCGAACCGCGTTGCACCCGGGCTAATCGACCGTTACCTCTCGCGATCAGGCTCCCCTTGGCCCGGGAGCAGATCATGAATCACTTGTGTTTGATGACTACCCGGGTAGAGGATTATCTCTATGCCAGGCGGCAACTCGGTTTCAAGCTGAAGAGCCAAGGGACGCAACTACTTGCGTTTGCCCGGTTCGCTGAGAATGCCTGCCACCAGGGCCCGGTAACGTTGGAACTCGCGTTACGCTGGGCCCGGGATTCCGACTCTCCCAAGCCAACTACCGCAGCGAAGCGGATTGAAGTGCTCCGTCCGTTCATCAGGTATCTTCAACAGTTCGATGCCGCCACACAAGTCCCGCCGACCAAGCTGCTGGGCTCTACCCATCGCCGACCGGCGCCTCATATCTACAGCGATGAGGAAATCGAGGCGCTCTTAGCTGCAGCTGGACAGCTGCGTCCGTCAGGCGGACTACGGCCAGCAACTTACGAAACACTTTTTGGCCTACTTGCCGCTACCGGCATGCGAATTTCGGAAGCGCTGCGACTTGAGCGCGCGGACGTATTGCTTGAGCACGGTATGTTGGTCGTTCGCCAAAGCAAATACCGCAAATCCCGTCTTGTGCCTTTGCATGCGACGACCATCACCGCTCTTCGATGTTACGCGCGACAACGCGACAAGTTTCTCCCGGTCGCAATGGACAACAACTTCTTCCTGTCTCCGTGGGGACGCGCCCTGAAGATCTGGAATGCAGAGGAGACCTTCTGCAACTTGCGCAGACAGCTTGGCTGGATTGCCCGAGGCGATTACCCGGAACCACGTATCCACGATCTTAGAGGTGGTTTCAAAAAGACGTTGAAGGGGCTGTTAACTCCATGGGCATCCTGTTAACCTTGAGCATCGTAGCGATGAGATCGAGGGCATGGATAAGCC
>NZ_JARUXP010000011.1:0-57362 GCF_031451315.1 Caballeronia sp. LZ032 | reverse complement strand
GCGCGGCACTGTAACTCCGAACATTGAGCCGGGGCGATTCAGACCGTCCGCAGTGCCCATTTTGAGCGGAACCGAAACCCTCAAAGCCAGAGCTGCCGCTACTAAGTTCAAGCCATCATAGGCAGTGTCACCCCATGTTGAATTACCGCTCCGGCAAGGCCTGCCAGCGCGTTCGCCGTCACATTGCCCAGCGTCTTCGAACCCGTCGCGTCATCAACGCTGTCCACCATGCCGTTCAACTGCCGCGCAAGCCCCGCCGACACGCCCGCGCCCGCCGCACCGCCGATGCTTCCACCGCCCAGCCCGCCAATCAGACCACCGCCAATGATGTATGCAATGACGCGGTTACTCCCCCCTTCATTCCACGCGTCCGCTGCCGCCTGATCGTGATTGGCCTCCGCGATATTGTGCTGCACATCCGCATACGCCCCGATTCCCTGCGCCACCACCTGACCGGCCGCCTGCGCGGCCTGCATCGTGTCCGCCTGCTGGTTCAGGATCTCGTTCACGTCGGGCGTGGTCGCGACTGTCCCGTTCGTGTTCGTCATGTCGCGACTCAGGCTCGCGATTTCCTGCGCCTGATGAGCGCCGTCGGTCAACGTGATCGTTCCCGGGCTGATCGCGCTGCGGTCGTGGAACCGGCTCCATGGCCGGTTTTTTCATGAGAAAAACACGTTTTTAACAATGACGTACATGATGAAGGCAATGATTGCAGTGAAAACGACAATACCCGCAATTTTCTGACATCGTGTTTTAGGAGTCGATCCGGGAATTCCAACCATAGTCACCACCCCAATCCTGTTCGACCTTGATCGTTGCTGAACCCACCACTGATTCCACCGATGTTCGTGTGATTTTCCGCTGCATTCTTACCACCACCAATACCAATCACCGTCGCAGTTCCATTACCCGGTGAATACGTAAGACCTCCACCGACTATCCCGTAGGCGCCAGACATACCGCCAGCATAGCCGGCAGCAAAATTATTCACTTGGCCCGGTGAAACGCTTGATCGATTGAGCCATCCCATCGTAATACTTGCTGACGCCTGAACAGGATTAGGAAGCGCCGCATTTACGCCATAGCCAAAGAACGCATTTCCATCCCGCGTAAACGTCCCCCAAACACTCCCCACAAAATAATCAATCTGGAAATTCACGAAGTCTGGCAAACGAATCAACCCGGATTCGAACCTGTCGTCGTCGGCTGATAAGACAGTCCGCTGCCTTGCGCGCCCTTCGCAATATACGTCTGCAAATCAGGATCACCCGGCCCAAGACTCTGCGCCCAAACCTGCTGCCCTGCCTGATTCACGCCATAAGGCTGCCAGTCAGTTCCATCTTGCGGCTGTGCTCCTGTCGCAAGCCGAACTCCACCTGATTCCGTCTTGCCGTTCGCTGTCAGGTTCATCTGCGCCATCTGGTCTTCGATTTGTTGCTCGGTGTACTTACCGTCGCTCTTGTCCGCCAGGTCTTTCGCAATCTTCTTTTCATCCGGATGCAACTGCCGATTGTACAAATCCGCGTTACTGGCGGTCACGGCGCCTGCTTCGCCACCTGCCAACGCGCCGCCCGCGCCCGCGACTACATTCGCTGCGAAATTTCCAAGCGTCTTCGAGCCGGTCGCGTTTCCCACACCCTCGGCTATTTCACTCAGCTGTGGCGCGAATCCCGCCGCCACTCCCGCGCCCGCGGCCCCGCCTGCTGCCGTGTCGATGCCGCCGCCACCTAAACCGCCAATCAAGCCGCCGCCGATGACGTGCGCGATCACCCGGCCCCTTCCGCCCTCGGCCGTTGCATCGGCTGTCGCCTGATCGTGATCGGCGATGGCCAGCGCATGCTTCATATCAAAGTACGCGCCAATGCCTTGCGCGACCACTTGACCCGCCGCCTGTGCGGCCTGCATCGTGTCGGCCTGTTGGTTCAGTATCTCGTTCACGTCGGGCGTGCTCGCTACCGTGCCGTTCGTGTTCGTCGTGTCGCGGCTCAGGCTCGCAATGTCTTGCGCCTGATGAGCGTCATCGGTCAACGTGATCGTGCCCGGGCTGATCGCGCTGCGCGTGGTCGCGCTCTGGTCGCCGTTCTCATGCTGGCCGATCATCGGCACCGGGCCGCCCGAGCCCGGCACTGAAGCAGTGCCGACAGCCTTGTCGGAGCTCGGACCCGGCGACAGGCCCACCGATCCGCCAACACTGTTCGCCGAATAGTGCGAGTGGTTGCCGACGTCCGCGAACGTCAGCGTACCGGTGGACAGACTGTTCTTCGCCGCGTCATCCGCCCCCGCGATGACCGCCCCCGTGAGCGCCGTATTGCCTTTGACCGACACGTCAAAGCCGCCGTCGCCCGCAACCAGCCCCGCCTGTTCCTTGACCTGCGCGTAGCTGCCATCCGCATGGCCGTTCTGTGCGCTGAAGCTCGCGCCGCCGCCGCTCTGACTGATCGCAAAGCCGCCGCCGGCGCTGCTCTGGTGCGCCGCGCTGACGGTCGTATCCTGCACGCTCGCGATGTTCAGGTTGCCGCCGACGTCCGCCGCGATATGTCTTCCGGCGATCTGTGAGCCAATCACGTTCGTATCGCCGCCTGAGACGATCGCGACGCTATTAGCGCCCGTTACGTGCGACGCGTTCTGAATCGCTGCGTCGCTGTTGGCGTCGCCGTGCGCGTTCGCCATCGCCGCCGATATGCCGAATCCGTTCGTACCGACCGACACGCCGACGCTCGCGCTCTTGCTGCTGTTGGAGCTGCGCGTCGACGCCGTGTCGGTCGTGTTGACGACGTTCACCTGATCCTGCGCGGCGAGCAACACGTCGCTTGCGCTGATGTTCGAGCCGGCGATGTTCAGGTTTCGCTCGGCTGCCACGAATGCCGCCGAGCCGCCGGCGTTCACGGTTGAGCCGCGATGGATTGTCTGCGTCTCACTCGAAACGCTGTAGCTGCTGCTCGAATCGTGTCGGCCTGCTAGTTCAGAATTCAGCAGACCATCACAGGGCATTGACCGAACTTCGTCGTAACGACATATGACTCAAATCCATTGACTTCCGGCAGGATTCGAAGTCGCAGCGCGTTGTCGAAAGAAATTGATAGAACCGATTCGCTGTCGAATTCAGCACTGGAAACTCGATGATTTAGCATGTCGAATAGCAGCGTTGAGCTCCTAAGATGCTCGCCGTGTCCATGTTGCAGGTCTGAACCATGAATTCGCTCGAACGGGCATTGGATCAGGATTTGCGAGCCGTTAGAGAAAGTAAGCACCATCGAACCAACACCAATTGTCACTCCAGTAAGCAGGCCTTCGCGCAACTCATTCAAATCTTTCTCTTCTATCATGATGTCCTCTCTAGCGTTTCGGCGGCAATGAGTTGGGCGGGAGCGGAATATGCGTGTCCCCCTTCGTTCCTGTTCCGCCTGTGGCGGGATTGATCGGTTGGCCGTCCCTTACCGAAATCCAGTAACCTTCTTGCAGGCCGGGCACGGGCGTCGTTCCCGGAGGCATTACGCGAATGTACGTACTTCCCGGCGCGCTCGGGTCTGTTCCCGGCGGGTAGTAGATGGTACTTCCGGGCGATCTACCGTCACGGCTTTCCCAACTTGAAGGGATAATCGGTGCTTGCGGCGGATTTGAGAACGGTTGCAGATTTACTGGAATCTTCGGCGTTCCGCCAAGCGCCCCAACCGGCGGCCGCAAGGTCGCCGCTCCATTGTCCGCTTGCTGAATGCTTCTCTGCCCAAGCGCCGCCCGCTCTTGGTCCAGAATCTTGCGAAGTTCCTTCTGGTCCTTCGCCGCCTGCGTCTCGTTCTTGTCGTTCTGCTGGTTGTACAGGTTCAGGCTCGACGCCGTAGCCGCGCCTGCCGGTCCGCCGATGAGAACGCCGCCGACGCCGTTCACTACGTTGCCCGTCAAGTTGCCGACCAACCCACCGCCTACGCTGTCAGCAAACGCTCGGGTATGGCCTCCCATGTATGACGACAGCCCCGCACCCGCCGCACCGCCTGCGGCGCCTCCGATACTTCCAACGCCCAGCCCGCCAATCATACCGCCACCAATTACATGTAAAGCCGCACGATTGTTCAGACCTCCGTCAGACCACGCGTCCGCCGTATCCAGATAGCTCTGCATCGCATCAAGATCGCCGCGGTAGTACGCCGACTTCGCGCCTTCGATCGCTTCATCGCGCCTACCGTCCGCATACGCACCGATTCCCTGCGCCACCACCTGACCGGCCGCCTGCGCCGCCTGCATCGTGTCGGCTTGCTTGTTCAGGATCTCGTTCACGTCGGGCGTGGTTGCGACTGTCCCGTTCGTGTTCGTCATGTCGCGACTCAGGCTCGCGATGTCCTGCGCCTGATGATCGCCGTCAGTCAGCGTAATCGTGCCCGGGCTCACCGCGCTACGTGTCGTCGCGCTCTGGTCGCCGTTCTCATGCTGGCCGATCATCGGCACCAGCCCGCCCGATCCCGGCACTGAAGCAGGACCGACAGCCTTGTCGGAGCTCGGACCTGGCGACAGACCCACCGATCCGCCGACACTGTTCGCCGAGTAGTGCGAGTGGTTGCCGACGTCCGCGAACGTCAGCGTACCGGTGGACAGACTGTTCTTCGCCGCGTCATCCGCCCCCGCGATGACCGCCCCCGTGAGCGCCGTATTGCCTTTGACCGACACGTCAAAGCCGCCGTCGCCCGCAACCAGCCCCGCCTGTTCCTTGACCTGCGCGTAGCTGCCATCCGCATGGCCGTTCTGTGCGCTGAAGCTCGCGCCGCCGCCGCTCTGACTGATCGCAAAGCCGCCGCCGGCGCTGCTCTGGTGCGCCGCGCTGACGGTCGTATCCTGCACGCTCGCAATGTTCAGATTGCCACCGACGTCCGCCGCGATCTGTCTTCCGGCGATCTGCGAGCCGATGACGTTCGTATCACCGCCTGAGACGATCGCGACGCTATTCGCGCCCGTAACGTGCGACGCGTTCTGAATTGCCGCGTCGCTGTTGGCGTCGCCGTGCGCGTTCGCCATCGCCGCCGATATGCCGAAACCGTTCGTGCCGAACGACAGACCGACGCTCGTGCTCTTGGTGCTGCTGGAGCTGCGCGTCGACGCCGTGTCGGTCGTGTTGACGACGTTCACCTGATCCTTCGCGGCGAGCACCACGTCGCTTGCGCTGATGTTCGAGCCGGCGATGTTCAGGTTTCCCTCGGTTGCCACGAACGCCGCCGAGCCTCCTGCGTTCACCGACGAACCGCGATTTATCGTCTGCGTCTCGCTCGAATCGCTGCGGCTGCTGCTCGACCCGACGCTCAATTGAACGGCGATGCTCGGGTTCCGCATCAGCGCGCCGCCGGTCGCGCCGGCGACACCCATCGCCGCATTCCCCGCGGCCGCGATCGCGTGCAGCGTCGCCGCTCGATCGTTGCCCGTGCTCGCCGATTGACTCGCGGCGCGGCTCTGCGTGTAGGCGTTATTGATCGCGTCGCCCACTGAACCTGACAGCCCGAGCGCCAGCCCGCTCGTATGTGAGGTTTCCGTCCGCGAACGCTGCGCCGTATCCTTGGCCGCGTCGATGGTGACGTTCGCGCCCGTGCTGACGAGGTCCTTCGCCGCAATCAGATCGCTGCCGGTCACATGCAGGGTATTGCCGGCCTGAATCGAAAGATTGCCCGCCAGCGAGCCGACCGTGCTCGCGTTGTTCGTCACGTTCGAAGCCTGGTCGGTCGTCGCGTGATTGTTGCTGCCATAGGTCACGGTCAAGCCGCTGGTGCCGAGCCCGGAGCGCTTTTCCTGATAGCTGCTCGACGACGTCATGGTGTCCTGCGACGTGCCGATACTGACGTCATGCGCCGCGCTCAATGCCACATCGTTGGTGCCGACGATCGTACTGCCATTGACGTTGATGTCGCGGCCACTGACGATGGTCACCGCATCCGCGGAAACCATGCTGCCTTGTGCAAGCGTCGCCGTGCTGGCGCGCGAACTCGTGACCTCCTTTCCGCTGACCGCATTGCTGTGGCTGTGCTGCTCCTGCGTGTTCTCGACGTGCGTCTCGGTCGCGGCGGCAATATTGACGTTGCCGGTCGCCGCAAGCGCGGCCGTGCCGTGGTCGAGGTTGATCGTGCTGCCTGTGACGTTGATGTCCTTGCCCGACGCCACGACGAGCGAGTTACCCGCGTTGAGCACGGTGTTCGTGAGCGTGTCGTCGGAGCGGTGCAACGACTCCGAGTAAGTGCCGTGACCGTCGGCGCCTGCGCTGTTGCTGTCGACCGTCGAGGTCGCGCGCGCGGCCTGCAGGGTGACATTGCCATTCACCGCGAGCACGCCGCCGCCGTTCAAGTCGAGGCTCGCGCCGGTCGCGGTGAGGTCGCCGGCAACGCCGATCTGCGTCGCGCCGCCCACCTTGAGCGCGCTCCCGGTCGTCTGGTTGAGATTGGTATGCGACACGCCATTGGCGCGCTCGACGACCTTGTTCTCGCCGGTCTGCACCGAGCCGAGCTCATAGTTTCCGCCGACAAGCATGGCAAGGTTGCCGCCGACGTCCAGCGTGCCGGCGTTCTGCCGAACGTCGCCGCCGGTCACGATCGCCGCATCGCCTGCGACGTTCACGGTCGCGAGCGGCCCGAGCGTGCTCACGGTGCGCGTCGCGCCCGTCGCGCTGACCTGGTGGATTGTGTTGACGGCGGTATTGAGGAGAAGATTGCCGCCGGCATTCAGTGCCAGGCTACCCGCGTTGACGGTGGCGGATGTCAGATCGACGTCGCCTTGCGTGGTGAGGGACATCAGGCCGCCGCTGCGCAGCGCGCCGAAAGCGTTGTCGATCTGCTTGCCCTGAATCGAAAGCGTGTTGCCCGCCTGTATCGTGCCGCTGTTGCTGAAGGTCTGTGCGTCCTTCAGATCGACATCGGTCGCGGCGATCAGCGGCCCGTTCATGTTCTGCTGGCTTGCCTTCGCGAGGTACACGACGGGCGCGAGCACGGACTGACCGTCGACGATGACCGTCTGCATGATGACGACGTTGCTCGTGAGCGCCGCGACCTGTTCCGGCGACAGACTCATGCCGAGCGGCAGATCGAGCGACTTCGCGAGTGACGCGCCGGCGGCCAGCAGCGCCTCATACATGGCTTGCGTGTCAGTGTAGGGACCGAGCACGGCGCAGCCGGTCAACGCCGTGACCTGATTGCGCACGAGCTGCTGCTCGTACAGCCCATCGCCCAGGCGTTTCTGTACTTTCTGCGGATCGAGGTCGAGTTGCCGCAAGAAGTAGTCGCTCGAGATGAAGCTCCGCTTGTTCGTGAAAGCCGGATTGGTCACGATGAGATAGGTCGCATCCGGCGCGCTCGTGCGACTGAACAGACCGCCCTGCGGAACCGAGAGGTTCTGCAACACGCTCTGCGCCGTCGCGCCCGCGATCACGGGATCGACCCAGCTCGCGCCGCCGATCGCCGGTGATCCGGGCCGCGTGCCAAGGTCGCCAATCACGACGCCTGAACCCGCCTGAGCCGGAGCGAGTCCGATGGACGGCATGCCCGCGTTGGCCGCCGTGTTGTCGATGCTCACACCCGAGCCCGAGAGCGTGCGGCCTGCGACAAAGCTCGATTCGTAGGCGGGCAGCGCGTAGGTGCGGATATCGGCGGGCGCGATTTGCGCATAACCACCCGGACGACCGCCGACAAACGGCGCATCGCCGAACGGCAGCGTCCAGTTGTGTTCCGAGTCGTCGTAGTTGTTGTAGTGGTAGTAACCCGAGTACGTCACCTGCACGACGGGCGCGCTTTGTCCGCGCCAGCTGTTCTGATCGAGCGTTGCCGGCGCCGCGATGTCGCCGGCCGCCGCGACCGCGCTCCAGAAGTTCTGCAACAGGCCCACATGCGACGCGTCGAGACTGCCGCCGGCGATAATCTGCGCCTGCGGGCTGATCGACGCGATCAGGTTGGCGAGCGCGACGCCCGTGTAGGTCGTGTACTGATACCCGCTGTTCCACCGGCCGCCGTGCGGCGGTTCAATGTACGCGCCGCCGATGGCGTTCGGATCGGGCGGCGCGCCCCACGGCACGTTTTGCCCCGAGCAGGCGGCGGCGTACCAGGCGGTGCAGCCCGACATGCTGATGCCGAGTTGTTCCATCAACGCGGGGTCGAGCGGTTGATTCAAGCCGGTCGTGGTCATCGAGGTGCGCGTGTTCGTCACCTGAGCGGCATGGAGCGCCATGTCGCCCGCCGACTCGATCAGCGCCGACTGATTGCGGATCAGGTTCGCGTTCGTATAGTCGCCGTTGGCGTCCTTGCCGCCCGCAAGCACGACCTTGCCCAAGCCATAGATCGCGGTGCTCGCCTGCGTATCGGTCGCGGTGGTGTCGTCGCGATTGTCGATATCGGTGGCGAGCAGTTCGAGCGTGCCATCGCTATCGGTCGCGCCGATGAGTGCCGTCGGCCCGAGATTGAGGAGTGCGCCGCTTGCATTGAGCGAAACACTTCCGCCGACGATCACCCCGGTGTTGGTCAGGGTGTTCGAGTGCGTGGTGAGCGTGCCGCCCGCCATCATCGTGCCGCTGTTGCGGACATCGCCCGCGTTGACGTCGAGATTGCTCGCCGCCTGGAGCAGCACGCCGTTGGTGAACGTGCCGGGCAGCGTAAAGGCCAGGTCGTGCCCGGTGCTGAACTGGAAAGCAGCGGTTGGCGCAAAGTCGCCCTGGACGATCACGGCCACGTCATGCGCCGCGCTGTAGGCGCCGCCGCCCGTGAGCGTTGCCGCGTTGATCGTCAGGTCACGGGCCGCGCCGATCTGGCCGCTCGTGTTCGTGATCGCGCCGGAGGTCGTGATCGTCACGTCGCCATGCGAGCCGGCCACGCTGCCGATCCCGCCGCCGCTGTTGTCGACCGTGTCGGCCCGTACCGTCAAGTTTGCGCCGCTCAACTGCGCGCGTTGCGTGTTGACGAGCGCGGCGCTGTCGACCGAAATGCGGCCGTTGGCGGTCATCGTGCCGCCGCGGTTGACGATGCCGTTGCCGCCTCGCACGGCCACATCGCCCGTGCCAAGATTGCTCACGAGGCCGCTCGTGTTGTCGATGCCCGCCGCCTGAAGGTCGAGCGTGCTCAGATCAACGCCTGCGCCCGTGCCCGCTTGAATCTGCCCGTTCGTGTTCGTCAGGCCGCCGCCGCTGGCGAGCGACAGCGACCCGAGCGCGCGCATGGCGCCCCGTGTGTTGTCGACGTCGCCGGCGAAGCGTGCAGAGATCGCGCCTTGTGCGGCGAGCACGCCGTTCGCGTTGTTCAGGCCAGCGGCCTGCGCGGTGAGCGTGCCTGCCGAGATGATCCGGCCGCCGACGTTCGAGAAATAGCCGGCGCCGTTGGCGGGCGCAATCGTCAGCGTGCCCGTGCCAGCATCGATGATGGAGCCGCCGTCGTTGATGAGCGCGCCGGGCGCGAGCGTCAGATCCGTGCTGTTGGTCTGAAAAGTCCCGCCGTTGGAATTGTCGAACGTGCCGCTGACATGGAATCCCGTCGACGTTGCGCCGTATTGCGTGATCCGGCCCGCGCGATTGATAAGGTCTGTCGTGGTGATGTCGAGCGCGTTCGCCTCGATCGCGCCGCCGGTGTTGTCGATTGTGCTGGTACTCGTGACCGTGAGGTTCGGCGCGACGATCGAGCCGCCGCTATTGGTCAGTCGCCCGGTTCGAATCGTCTCGTTTGTGCCTGCGCCGATCTGCCCGCGCTCATTGTTGAGCGCAACGCTCACGAGATTCACGTCCGCGTTCGACAGCAGTTTGCCGCCGGCGTTGTCGAGCACGCCGTCGGCCGTCACCGCGAGGCCGCCTCGGGCCGTCATGGAGCCCGACGCGTTCACGACTGTGCCGGACACGACAGCCACACGTCCGTTACTGGCAATCGAGCCGCCGCGGTTCGAGAGCGACGCCGCGTCCAGTCGGATATCTGCCGCGCTGATCGTGCCTTGATCGTTGACCAGCGCATTCGCGGCGCTGACCTCGAGGCCGCCGCCCGCCGTAGTCGTCGCGCCCGACAGGTTCACATCGGCCGCGCGCGCCGCCAGTACAAGCGCGCCGTGTGCAGACGTGATGCTGCCGCCGAGATCGAGCGCGCTGCCGCTCAGGGCTGCATTGCCGCCGGCAACATTGCGGCCGGTCGCCGTCACGGCGCCTGATGCGCTCACGTCGAGGTCACCCGATAGTGCCAACGACCCATCACCGTTCGCGCCGGCCGCAAGCGTGCCCGTCGAGGCGATGCTGTCCGCGCGAAGCGTTGTCTGACGCTGCGCCGCAAGCAGGCCGCTGTTCGCCAGCACTCCTCCCGTCGTGGCGACGAGGTCGCCCTGCGCGTAGGTCGTGCCGCGATTGTCGATGCCGTCTCGCGCGGCAACGTTGAGCGTGCCGCTTGCGTTGGTCTGCCCCGCGAGCACGAGTTTCCCGTTCGACGTGAGTGTGAGCTCGCCCGCCTGAGCGGCAAGCACGCCACGCGTCGAGACGCCGACGCCATACTCGTTCGACGCGAGAAAGATGCGATTCGCATACATGCCGCCGAGCGCGCTCACGTCGAGCGCGACGGCGGGTGCCGTGCCGTTGCCCGCGACCGGCGTCGCGGCGAGCGAATCGTGCTCGATGCCGTTTGCGCCCGTGACCGCGTTGAGCCGGTTCGCGTAAATGGCCGCGTTCACCTGGATTGCGCGCGCGAGCAGGTCGACCTGATCGATGTTGGCGGCGTTCAAGCCCGCACCTTGCACGACGAGGTTGCCGCCGCTCACCGTGAAGCCCGACAGCGACCCGTTCGGCCCGAAGTTCGGCGTGCCCGTGGTCAGGATCGCGCGGCTCGTGTTGATGAAGCCGCCCCCGTCGACTATCAAACCGTTTGGATTGGCAACAACGACCTCGGCGCGAGGCCCGGCGACTTCGACGTACCCTCGAATCGCTGAGGGCGCGCTGCTCATCACCTGATTAACGATCACACGAGCAGAGCCGCCCGGCGCGAGGTTGGCGTTGCCGTTGATCAGTCCGGCCTGCTGCGTCTGCGTGATGGCGGGCGAGTTGTTGAGGATCGCGCCTTGTTGCGGAACGTCGAATTGCGAGTAATGATTGAGCGACACCCCCGCGCCCGAGGGCCTCGCAATGTTCACCTGTGCGAGGCCGTTCTGCGTCTGTATGACCTGCGCGCCAGAGCCCGGGACCGCGACGATCTGCGCACACGTGGGTGCAACTGAAGCAAGCGCTCCGAAGCACAGCAGGGTGGCGGCAACGAGCGGACGCAACAGGAGGTGCGGCGCCGCGCTGCGCGTGCCTGCGACCCACACGGCCGGTTCGCTACCGTGAGCACATGCGAAATCGGCGACAGCGACGTGCATGTTCCGCAGACGGTTGTACACCAGCTTGAAAAGACCGTGATTCATGTTCTTGCAGAAAGGGAGTCGGCGGAACCGGCTCGCGAGGCATGGCAACGTAAGCAAGCAGCACGTGTATTGTCAGCGCTCCGAATTGCCCGGCGTAGGCTGATAAATCTGAAAAAAAAGCCTCGCACGAGGCGAGGCGCAAAAATCAGAGGCGTGCCTGTTGCCAGTCCGTGGCGCGACGGCACGACCACGCGGAGCCTGGGATCGACGCCTCTCAGGGAGGCGAGGACAGGT
The DNA here is from genome assembly GCF_031451315.1 of Caballeronia sp. LZ032. Lineage (NCBI taxonomy): Bacteria > Pseudomonadati > Pseudomonadota > Betaproteobacteria > Burkholderiales > Burkholderiaceae > Caballeronia > Caballeronia sp. LZ032. Next base: position 45,758 of record NZ_JARUXP010000011.1, on the reverse strand, counting down.
CAGCCAAGCGCGGCGACCTCGTTTGCAATGAGCCCGCGCAGCTTGCTTGCGTGGTGAATCGTGATCGAGCATGTCGCCGGAAGCTGACTCAGGTACGCGCGGATAGCAGGGGGGCGGGTGGAATACGGGTATGGATTGCGGTGCCTCTGACGCTCACGGGTTCGCCCTTTTGTGGTGAGGGCCCGCGTCCCTCTCGAAGAGAGGCGACGGGCCAATAGCAGAGTTGAGCGTCTGGAGCGACGATGAACCCAAATCGCTCTGCACCCTCTACTACGGCCCGCCATTGAACGGTCGGACACGATGCACGTCCGTGCAAGGACGTGAGAGATCGGAAACCTGCGAATTCAACCGCCTCGCCCTTGACAGGCGAAGCAGGGTTCTTCTCATTTGCGGCTCACAGGTCGCTTAAAGCCTGCTTCCGCGATGCACTCGCCGAACCGCAAAAACTACGCACAATCGCGCCTAATTGCACTGAGAAGATTCTGAGTCTTGCGATGCGTTGAATGTGCGTGATTCGCTGCCCGTTGTCCATACTTGTGACGCGATCGCGCAAGGGTTTCGCGCACGCGGTGAAACGATGATGAGCACGGTACGCCGCGCGCCGGGCTTCTCTGCTCAATGTTTGAGGCACGTATCAACATTCTTCCACGTACACGTGTCAAGCCCCGTATGCACGATCGGCTTCACCGTCTTGCCCTCCGCAAGATCACGCATCACCATCGCCGCCTGATAACCCATCTCCTCCGGACGCTGACCCACCAGCACATTCACCTTGTGATCCTTCAAGGCCTGCAGTTCCGGCGCGAGCGTATCAGCCGACACAATCACGAACTTGCCGCTCTGGATCTTGTCCATGATTGGCGCAACCACCTGCGAATAGGCCTGCGGCGCAAACAGCGGCCAGCCACCCTCCAGCACGAACGCATCCAGTCCGCTGGCGTTCGCCGTCAACGTGTCCTGCATCATCTGGTTCGCTTTCGCCGCATCATCATTCACGTAGAGCGGGCACGCGCTGATCTCGTTCCAGCCATTCTCGCCCGCCAGCTTCGAGACGCCTTTCTTGCCCGCCAACGCATCGCGCGTCCCCTGAGCCCTCTGATTGATGTTCTCAGCAGCCGGGTTGCCCATCACCAGACATATCTTTCCACCCTTCGGCATCAACGTCTTCAACTGCTCGCCAAGCTTCACCCCCAGGTCGTAGTTGTCCGTGCCGACATAGCTCTTGCGCAACGACTGGTCCTTCGGCAACAAGTCCGCATCCGCAGTGATGACCGGAATCTTGCTGCCACGCCGGCGAATCACTTCGGCAATCGCCGGCGCATTCGATGGCGAAATCGCAATCGCTGCCACGCCCTTCGTCAGCAAGTCGTCGATGATCTGCACTTCCGCGCTTTCGTCAGCCGCCGTCGCCGGCCCCGTGTAGTAGCACGTATAGCCTTGCTTGCTCAGCTCCTTGTTCGCCCGGTCGCAGCCCTGATGCATGAGATCGAAATAGGGGTTGTCGAGGCCCTTCACCACCAGGGCCAAGGTCTTGTCCGCCGCGTGGGCAGGTGAGGCCAGCATCGCCAGGCTTCCCAGCGCAGCAAGGTACACCAATGCTTTCTTCATTTTCGTCTCCAGTAAGACAGCTCAGTCCGTCTGCCGGTCGCCGCCGAGCCGGTTGAAAAGCACCGCGACGATGATGAAGGAGCCCACCACCGTGCCCTGCCAGAATGAATCAACGCCGAGCAGGATCAGGCTGTTGCGGATGACCTCGATCAGCGCCGCCCCGACGACCGTGCCAAACGCGCTGCCCATGCCGCCCATCAGATTCGTGCCGCCGATCACCGTAGCCGCAATCACGCGCAGTTCGTCGCCCGTGCCGAGACCCGTCGTCACCGCGCCGAGCCAGCCAACCTCGAGGATCGCGGCGACACCCGCCATCAAGCCAGCCAGCACGTACACCGAGCAGATCACACGGCGCACCGGCACGCCGGTCAGGTTCGCTGCATGACGATTGCCGCCGACCGCGAAGACATAGCGGCCCCAGCGCGTCCAGCCAAACGCAAACCAGAACAGCAGCGCGAGCACGACGAGAAACCACACCGGATTGGCGACGCCGAGCGTCGATCCGCCGCCAAGCGCGAGCAGCTTGCTGCCGTCGGGACCAAAGTCGAAGATGGTGCGGCTGCGGGATATGACGAGCGCGAGACTGCGGCCGACGCTCAGCATGCCAAGCGTCACGACGAAAGGCTGCATGTTGAGATAGGCGATCAGGAAGCCATTCACCAGGCCGACGAGACCCGCGGTCAGCAAGCCCATGCCGATGCCGGCCCACAACGGATAGCCGGCGTTCATGACCACCGACAGCACGACGCCGCTGAGGCCGATGGTCGATCCGACCGAAATGTCGATGCCGCCCGTGACGATCACCGCCATCATGCCGAGCGCGACGATGGCGACGAATGCGAAGTTGCGCGTGACGTTGAACAGGTTTTGCGACGTGGCGAATGTCGAGGTCGCCAGAGACAGCACGATGCAGGCAACGATCGTCGCGAGCACCACCCAGAACACCTGGCTTGCAAGCATGCCGGACCAGCGCGTATGCGTCCGCGCTGACTGCGGATCATCGAGCACGACCGGAATCGGGTTCGGCCTCTGTTGGGCATCCTTCAAGTGAGGTCTCCAGGCGGTGAAAAGTCAGGCGACGGCGATGGCTCCGGTAATGAGACCGGTCACTTCTTCCGGCGATGTGTTGCCCGTCGGCTTGTCGGACACCTTGTGGCCCCGCCGCATGACGACCACGCGGTGCGCCACGGCAAACACGTCGGGCATGCGATGACTGATCAGAATGACCGCGATGCCATGTTCGGACAGCCGGCGGATCAGGTCGAGCACCTCGGCGACCTGACGCACGCTGATCGCAGCGGTCGGTTCGTCCATGATGACGAGCCGCGCTTCCGACAGACGCGTGCGCGCAATTGCCACGGCCTGCCGCTGACCACCCGACATCTGCCGCACGAGATCGCGGGGACGCGTTTCGGATTTCAATTCACGAAAGAGTTCGCCGGCCCGCTGATACATGGTGGCGTGATCGAGGACGCGGAAAGGCCAGACGCCGATGCGCGGTTCCCGGCCCAGAAAGACGTTGGCGGCGGCCGTCAGGTTGTCGCATAGCGCGAGGTCCTGATAGACGACCTCGATGCCCTGGGCGCGCGCATCGACAGGCTTGCTGAAGTGCACCGGCTGGCCGCTCATGCGGATCTCGCCCTGCGATGGCGGGAAATTCCCGGCGATGATCTTCACGAGCGTCGACTTGCCGGCGCCGTTGTCGCCCATCAGACCCACCACCTCGCCGGGCTCGAGGCTGAATGTCACGTCGGTCAAGGCCTGTATCGCGCCGAAGTGCTTCGAAACCTCCTTGAGTTCGAGAAGACTCATGGACGGGCGGGCTCGCGGTGGAGTCGTCCATGCTGCGGCGCGGGCGACGGTTGGATTCGCTGACTAGCTATTTTTTTAGAGCATGGCGCCCCTTTTAGCAAGGCACTTTCAATCAGCGCTTTCCCGAGTCCCGGCAGCGTCGCGAACGCCTTGTGTCCTGACTCGCACCTTACAGGCTTGCCGCAAGCAGTCGAAGCCTTACATTCCCCTCAGCGCTGCGACAGCGCCTGCGCCGATTGCAGCAGATCGTCCAGCATCGACTGACGGCGTTCAGGGTCCGTGTCGCGGCCCGTCATGAAGCACAGCGCGGCGATCGGAATGCCCATGCGGTCGCGCACGGGCGCGGCCATGCAGAGGCGGAACGCATTGGACAGACCTTCCGTGCAGCAATAGCCCAGTGCTTTCGCGTGCTGCACGTCGCGCATGAATTGGTCGAAATCGATGCGCACGCCGTTGTCCAGCACGAAGTCATCGGCGGGAATCAGCGCGCGGATGGCGTCCGCGTTCATGTGGCCGAGCAACAGGCGTCCGGTCGCGGTCCACGGAATGGGCACGCGCACGCCGATATCCGAGCTGATGTTGAAGGGACGCGCACTGTTCTCCGATAACACCACCGCGTACTTGTTTCCTTCGAGCATGCACAGCTGCGTGGTCTCGTCGTACTTGCGTACGAGCGCGAGAATGGACTGATGCGCGCGGCTGATGAGGTCGTTGTGCGCCGCGTAGTCCGAGCCGTAGTAATGCATCTCGCGTCCGAAGAACACACTGCCGTCCGCCGATGTTTCGAGCCAGCCCACGTCGGCGAGAATGGCAACGAGTTCATAGATGCTCGAACGCGGCGAGCCGGTCGCTTCGATCAGCTCGCGCATCGTCATGGGCCGCTGCGCATGATGCAGCTTCCTGAAGATATCGATGACACGGTCCACGCCTCGCGCGCGCGACGATTCCGTTGCTGCCATTCGCTCAGCCTTCAATGGTCGAGTACACGGCTGAGAAACTGCCGCGTGCGTTCGTTCGCCGGGTTGACGAAGATGTCCTCGGGACCGCCTTGCTCCGCAATCACGCCCTTGTCCATGAACACGACGCGATCCGCTGTCTTGCGCGCAAAGCCCATCTCGTGGGTGACGACGACCATCGTCATGCCGTCGCGCGCCAGGCCGCGCATCACTTCCGTCACCTCGCCGACGAGTTCGGGATCGAGTGCGGACGTGGCTTCATCGAAGAACATGATGCCCGGTTCGACCGCCAGCGCGCGCGCAATCGCGACACGCTGCTGCTGTCCGCCCGACAACTGGATTGGATAGTGCGAGGCACGGTCCGCGAGACCCACGCGGTCGAGCGTCTCCATGGCGCGGGTACGGGCGTCGGCAGGCGACATGCCGCGCGCCTTGATCAAGGCAAGCGTGACATTGCCGAGCGCGGTCTTGTGCGGGAACAGATTGAACTGCTGGAACACCATGCCGACGTGGCCGCGAATTTCGCGCGCGCGCTTCGGATCGTGCATCGGCACGTCATTGACCCAGACCTGGCCGGAGTCCGTCGTCTCCAGTCCGGCCATGATGCGCAGCACCGTGCTCTTGCCCGAACCGGATGCGCCAATCAGCACGAGCACTTCGCCCGCGCGCACGTCGAGATTGATGTCGTTGAGCACGCGCGTCGCGCCGAATGCCTTGCTCACGCCCGTCAGTGAAATGACGGGCTTGTTCTGGAGGGAATCGCTCACGTCAGTCTCCGGCGGTCATGATGGCGCACCCATTGCGAAAGCGGGAAGCACACGATGAAATAGATCAGCGCGACGAGTCCGTAGATCTCCACCGGCTTGCCGATGCGATCCACGATCGCCTGGCCGCCGTGCATCAGTTCGGACATGCCGATCATGCTGACGATCGACGTATCCTTGATGAGCGACAGATACTGACCGACGAGCGGCGGCAGCACGATGCGTCCGGTCTGCGGCAGCACGACCGAGGTGAAGGCCTGCACGCGCGACAGACCAAGGATCTGCGAGACTTCCCACTGTCCCTTCGGCACCGACTCGATGCCCGAGCGGAAGACTTCCGCGATATACGCGCCCTGATACACGCTCAGGCCGATCACGCCCGCTGCAAAGACATCGATGGCGTAGCCGAAGTACGAGACGCCGAAGTAGATGAACATCAGCGTGATGAGCACGGGCGTGCCGCGAAACAACTCCGTATAGAGCTTTGCGATGCGGTCCGTTCCCCACGGCCCGAACGAACGCAGCACGGCGGCAAGCAGGCCGATGAGCGTGCTTCCGACGATCGCCGCAAGCGACAGCAGCAGCGTCGTCACGAGCCCTTGCAGCAGGATCGACAGACTGTTTTTCAGCAGCTCGAGTGACATGGCTCAATCCCTTATGCACTTTTCGCACGATTCGCACGACGCAGCGAGAATCCCGCCCCGCGCGCGCCCGGCCTCACGATGAGCGGCGGATGAAACATGCGCGCGCCGAGCTGACTGGCAATCCACGACAGCACATTGCTCAGCACCAGATACGCGACCAGCACGACCGCGAACGTCTGGACGTACAGGAGCGTGCGCGAATTGATGACGGTGGCGGTGCCGGTGAGTTCGGGCAACGCAATGGCCGACAGCAGCGACGTACCGAGCAGCAACTGGATCAGATAATTGACGATGGCCGGATACACCGCGCGCGCTGCCTGCGGCAGCACGATCTCCCTGAAGATCTGCCCGCGTTCCAGCCCGAGAATGCCGGCTGCCTCGATCTGTCCGCGCGGCACGGACTGCATGCCCGCGCGAAACACTTCCGACAGATACGCGCCCACGTTCACGCCCAGCGCGATGACACCGGCCCAATAGGCATCGAGCGCGATGCCCATCGACGGCAAGCCGAAGAACACGATGAAGATCTGCAGCAGCACCGGCGTATTGCGGATGGCTTCGACATAAGCCCGCGCGATGAACCGCACGATGGACGACGGCGACATGCTGGCGAGCGCCGCGATCAGCCCGAGCGCAAGCGCCAGCACGAACGACAGCAACGTGACCTGCAAGGTCAGCCAGCCGGCCTTGAGGAACTCGGGGACATAGCCCCATAGCGTCATCCATTGATAGCTCATGTGCGCCTCCGCGTCAGAACTGCGGATTGAGCGGATATTTCGGATCCACGCCGAACCACTTCTTGTACAACTGCGCATTCAGCTTCGATGCATTGATGTTGAACAGGAACAGGTTCAGGTAGTTGAGCCACGCCTGGTCGCCTGCCTTCACGCCGAACGCGTTGTATTCGAGCGGCACAAGTGCTTCGTTGGTCACGGCCAGTTCCGGATCGAGCTTTGCCTGATACGCGAGGAAGTTGTTGTCCTCGATCATGGCATCGGCCTGGCCTTGCTTGACGGCGAGAATGGCCGCCTGCGAACTGTCGTATTCCTGGATCTTGACGGGGATGCCCATCGAGCGGACTTCGTCGCCGTTGGTCGAGCCCTTGACCGTGGCGATGGTGCGCCCGCTCATGTCCTTCGCCGACTGGATGCCGCTGCGCTTCTTCACGAGCATCGCTTCGCTGGCCACCACGTAGGGCGAGGTGAATTCGACGACCTTCGCGCGTTCGAGGTTGCGCGTGAAGTTGCAGAACACGACATCGACCTTGGCGGTCTGCAGGTTCGGGATACGGTTCGCGCTGGTCGTGTTCACGACTTCGAGCTTCACGCCCATCTGCTTCGCGAGTTCCTTGGCGAGGTCGACGTCATAGCCATCCGGATTGCCGTCCTTGTCGTAGAAGCCGAACGGCGCGAACGTGAGGCAGTCGCCGACGCGCAGCGTGCCGCGCTGAAGCACGGCTTGTAGCGTCGATGCGGGGGCCGCCGCGGATGAACCCTGCTCGGGCGTCGCCACTTTCGTGCAGGCGGAGAGGGCGAGGAGTCCGCTCACAGCGGTTGCGGCAAGCAGCAAGACGGCCTTGGTGCCCTTGATGCCCTGGGTGGCGAGCTTCATGTTCAGATCCTGGTCGAAGGGGTGGTCTGAGAAACCGCTTCCGGCTCGGTCTTGCATTGGCGATGCTTCCATCAGAGCAATCGTTTGTCCGGTATATCGGACAGCTATCTGGCGAGCCGGATTGATGCCAGAGTGTTGGACGTAAAAAAGGACTGTGCAAGCGGCCAGAACCCTTATTGCGTTTTGGATTTTGTTGGGCTAACTGGCGATCGCGCTTTTATCCCGGCAACCGATTCGGCCTACGCGCGTTCCGTAAAGTGCTTGGTCACGACCGCTGCCAATTCCTGCAATTCCGACTTCTCATCGAAACGCTCCTCGCGCCGTGACCTGAGGAAGAAGCGGGCCTTCGGAAGGGACGGAAGAGCAGGTTTCGACAAGGTCCGAAGTCCGGGCCGCGCGGCCGCGGAGGCGTTGAGACAACCCACGCCGAGCCCGGCTTCCAGGGCGGCGGTGAGGCCCTCGACGCCGGACGCGATATGACTCACGTAGAAAGGAATGCCTTTTTTCTGCAGGCTGTCCACCGCCAACCGATGCAGGGAACAGAACTCGGGCAGAAGGACGAGTGGCACGGGGCGCCCGCGAGGCAAATCCGGGCGGCCTGCGGCCGTCACCCATTGCAGCGGCTCGACACCGAGCTCCGTGCTGTCGTTCGAGCGGCGCGACTTCGCGCCGGTCAGGCTCATCAGCAACGCAAGATCGATTTCGCCGCGCTCATACGCTGTCTGAATATCGGACGTCATGCCGACCAGGCTGCGCAGCCGGATCCGGGGACAGTCCGTCACGGCTCGCGCGAGCAGTTGTCCGAGATCCGCGCTGCGGAAGTACCCCGTGACCCCGATGCCCACCTCGATGTCCTCGGGAATCTCGTGCATGTCGCGCCACGCAGCCTCCGACAAGCCGACAATCCGCCTCGCATGGCGCAGCAGTTGAACGCCTGCGGCGGTAGGCGTGACGCCGCTCTTGGCGCGCAGCAGCAGCGTCTGGCCCGCGCGGGCCTCCAGTTTGGCCAGTTGCTCGCTCAAGGCGGATTGCGAAAGGCTGCGCGCGGGCGCGGCCGCCGTGATGCTCTTCGCGTCCACCGCGGCAATAAAAGACTTCAGCTGTTCGATGTCGAATGCGTGCATTTTTATCCCCCGGATTTACCGATGGATATTAGACCATCTTCCCGCTTTTCGGGAGCGTCGGAGACGGGCACCATGAACGCATCCAATCACACACAGGAGCGAATCATGCCTCACATCACTATTCAACTCTCGGGATCCCGCGACCGCGCGCTGGGCCGGCAAGCAGCGGAAGCGGTCAGCCAGTTGACCGCGGACATTCTCGGCAAGAAGCCTTCCGACATGGCCGTGACGCTTGACTACATCGCCGATGAGGATTGGCTGGTGGGTGGGAAGAGCCTGGCTGAACTGTCGGCGGCATCGTATTTCGTCGAGGTGAGCATCACCGACGAGACGAATACCAAGGCGGAAAAGGCGGAGTTCATCCGCCAGGTGCACGAAGCGATGCGCGGCTTGCGCGCGGCTGTCCATGAAGTCTCGTACGTTTATCTGATCGACGCTCGCGCTACTGCTTATGGGTTCGGCGGACGGACGCAAGAGTGGCGGCATCAGCAGGCAGGCGTCTAAGCGCACTTCAGGGAGAGAGCCATGCTCGGAGACATCCTGGAAACGATCGGCTCACTGGGCGTGTTGGCCAGTGCGATGGTCCACTACAGCATTGCCGTCAGCGGTCGTGGTCAGGCGCCGGCGGAAGATCCGGGCGGTTACCTGGATCGTCGACAAGGAGCGTGTATCGACGATTCAGGCGCGGCGCACGACCGCGCTTCCGACCACTGACCGGGTCGGTCATTTGACCGATACCCGGCGCAGGAGTCGGATGCGATCGTGCATGCATTCCAGGCAACGAATCGCAGCATGACGTCGCCCTGACTGTCAGTCTTATCAAGAGGAGCATCCCTATGAAGTTGAAAGCATGTGCGGTCGCCGCCATGACGTGTATCGCGCTGTTCACTGCGAGTCCTGCTTTCGCGCAAACCGGCCAGGCTTCAGCGTGTGCTTCGGTCAGGAACGTGGTGTTGGTGCACGGGCTTTTCGCAGACGGTTCGAGCTGGATGAAGGTCATTCCGCTCTTGCAAGCCAAAGGACTGCACGTCACTGCCGTACAAAACCCGACCACTTCGCTGGATGCGGACGTTGCCGCCGTCAAGCGCGTCCTGGCCCAGCAGGACGGTCCGACGCTGCTGGTCGCTCATTCGTACGGCGGCATGGTGATCAGCCAGGCGGGCGACGATCCCAAGGTATGCGGGCTCGTCTACGTCGCCGCGCGCGCACCCGATGCCGGCGAGGACTACACGGCTCTCACGAAGACATTCCCGGCCGCGCCTGCGTCGGCAGGATTGCAGTGGTCGGTTGACGGCTATGGCAGTTTGTCAGAGCAGGCGTTCATCGACGACTTCGCGGGAGATCTCCCCAAGCCGGAAGCGAAGGCCTACTTTGCCGTTCAGCAGCCCATGGGGCGGGCAATCACATCGGCGAGAACGACCGTCGCCGCATGGCGTGACAAGCCGACATGGTACGTGGTGTCCAGCGAAGACCGCACCATCAATTCCGATCTAGAGCGCTTCATGGCCAGGCGCATGCACGCGCACACCGTCGAGATCAAGGCGAGCCACATCGTGCTGATATCGCATCCGAAGGAAGTCGCAGATCTGATTCTCGATGCCGTGGGTGAGAAAAACTGAGGCGACGAGCGTACTTGATTCACCTTCCTGCCGCGACCCGAGCCACGCCTCGGGGCCCGCAAAGCGTCTCCACGAGATCGACGAGGTGCCTGTTCCCGACGAGTGCGCCTTTGCGAAAGCAGACCCGATGATGACGGGCCGCCCAGGGCTCCTTCAGTTCCACGACGGTGACGTTCCCCGGTTTCCGTTTGCCGATCGCGGATCCCGGAACGATGCTGATGCCGGCGCCCGACGCAACCAGTCGCAGCACCGCATCGAAACTTGCGACTTGCACCCGTACGCCGAGGCCGCCGCCCAGCGCAGCGGCCTGACTCATGAGATAGGTGTGAAGCGCCGAGCCATTTTGCTGGCATATCCACGGCTCGCCGAAGCACTCGGTGAAGCGCACCGCGCCACGCCGCGCCAGCCGGCTTTCTGACGGCGCCACCACGACGAAGCGGTCTTCGCGATAGGGCGGGAACTCGAGATCGGGATGGTCCGAGTCGACCGCCACCACACCCAGGTCAGCGCGACCCTGCAGGACCGCCACGATGATGTCGGTGCCGAGCCGCTCTTCCAGGGTGATGCGCACGGACGGACGTGCAGCGAAGAAGCGGGCGAGGTCGTCCGGCAGATGGAAATTGACGACGTTGTTGGCGAAGAAGGTCAGGTGCGTCGTCAATCCGAGCGCGTAGGGCGAGAGATCCGCATGCATCTGCTCGTGCCGCGCCACACAGTGCCGCACGGGTTCGAGCATCACATTGCCGGCCGCGGTCAAGGACACGCCCCGTGCCTGACGCACGAAAAGGGCGACGCCCAGTGCCTCTTCCAGTCTCTTCAGCCGAAGGAACAAGCCGAAGGAAGCGAAGTGGCTTTCGCCGGAAGAGAACCAGCATCGGCAGTGCCGTCGCGTGTCCGCGATCTGCAACGGCCTGTCTGCGCTGGGATCGGCGGGATTGCTCGACAACAAGCTGGTGACGACGCACTGGATGGACGTGCCTCGTCTGGCCAGCATGTTTCCGAAGGCCCGCATCGAGCCAGATCATATCTTCGTCCGCGATGGCAGCATCTATACGACGGCGGGCGTGACGGCGGGCATCGACCTGTCGCTCGCGATGATCGAGGACGACTTCGTGCGGCAGCTGGCGCTCGATGTCGCCAAGTGCCTGATCGTCTATCTCCGGCGCGCGGGCGGCCAGTCGCAATTCAGTCCGCTGCTGGAAACGCAGGCGTCGCCGGGATCGCAAACGGTCGCGGTGCAGCAATACATGCTCGATAACCTGCATGTCGGTCATTCGGTGACCTCGCTCGCCGAGCGCGTGCATATGAGTGCCCGCAACCTGTCGCGGATCTTTTCGAAGGACTGCGGCATCACGCCCATGACCTTCCTCGCCAATGCGCGAATCGACGCCGCGCGGCGCTATCTCGAGGCGACCGAACTACCGCCGCGTGAGATTGCCCGCCGCTGCGGCTTTGACGATACCGACGGATTTCGCCGCACGTTCCTGCGCCGCTTGCAAATCAATCCCGCGGAGTATCGTGACCGGTTCAGATCCAGGGCCGCGGGCGAGAAGGCTTGACGGGCTCCGGGCGCATGCCCACATCGCGCACGGTCGCCCGGACGGCGGTTCAATCCTGGCGGGTGCAGCCGTTAAAATGGCGGCTTTCGCCCGGATTCCGTTCATGTCGTTCGCCTCGCTTGGTCTGATCGACCCGCTGCTGAAAAACGCGCAGCGTCTCAACTACCAGACACCCACGCCAATCCAGCTCAAGGCGATTCCGGCCGTGCTCGATGGCCGTGACGTCATGGCTTCGGCCCAGACCGGGACAGGCAAGACGGCGGGATTTGCTCTGCCGCTGCTGCAACGGCTGGTGCAACAAGGCCCAAGGGTGTCGAGCAACCGTGCGCGCGTGCTGGTGCTGGTGCCCACGCGTGAGCTGGCTGAGCAAGTGCTGCAAAGCTTCACTGATTACGGCGCAGGGCTCGATCTACGCTTCCTCGCGGCTTACGGCGGTGTCAGCATCAACCCGCAGATGATGAAGTTGCGCAAGGGCGTGGATGTGCTCGTCGCCACGCCCGGCCGTCTGCTGGATCTCCATCGTCAGAACGCGGTGCAGTTCGATCAGGTGGAAACGCTCGTGCTCGACGAAGCCGATCGCATGCTCGACCTGGGTTTCGCGCGCGAACTCGACGCGGTCTGCGCCGCCTTGCCTGCCGCGCGGCAGACCCTCTTGTTCTCCGCCACCTTCACCGACGAGATCCGCGCCATGGCGGCGAGTCTTCTGCGCAGCCCGGTCGATATCAGCGTCAGCCCGCCCAATGTCACTGCAAGCAAGATCAGGCAATGGGTGGTGCCGGTCGATAAGCGGAACAAGCCCGATCTCTTCATGCACCTCGTAGCCGAGAAGAAGTGGACGCACGCGCTGGTGTTCGTCAAGACCCGCAACGGCGCGGACTATCTGTCGGTCATGCTGGACGAAGCCGGTTACGCGGTGGACACCATCCACGGCGACAAGCCGCAGCCCGCGCGTTTGCGTGCGCTGGAGCGGTTCAAGACGGGCGAGGTACAGATGCTGGTTGCCACCGACGTCGCCGCGCGCGGGCTGGACATCGATGCATTGCCGCTTGTGATCAACGTCGATCTGCCGATCAAGCCGCAAGACTATGTTCATCGTATTGGCCGTACCGGGCGGGCGGGATCGAGCGGCGTGGCCGTGTCCCTCGTCTGTGCCGATGAAGCGCCGCAGCTGGCCGCGATCGAAGCATTGATCGGGCAAACGTTGCGTCGCGAAGAGGTGCCGGGGTTCGAAGCCGATCACCGCGTACCGGAAACCAGTGCGACGGGCCAGATCATCAAGAAACCGAAGAAGCCGAAAAAGCCCAAGGTGTGGCAAGCAGCGGCTGGGGGTGAAGACACCAGCCTGTCCGGCCCGAACCCGTTCAGCGTAGCAAAGCCGCGGAGCAAACCGGCCGGCAAAGCGTCTGCGGCGTCCCGCAAGCCAGCGGACAAACCCGTGGGCGGCCGCGGCAAACGCCCACGTTGAACCAGTTCGAACGAGAAGCTTGCTGCGATCAACGGCCGCGTCGCAACTTACGATGCGCATGCGCGGCCACTACATTCCCGCCATTGCAGCGGCGATTCTTGGTCGCGACGGCGTCTGTCCATTGAGCTGGCCGGGCGACCGTTTCGATCTGGTGTGGGTCCTCGACCGAACCAACGGCACGGGACCGTGGAGCTTTTCGCAGGTTCCGCAGTTGCTGCTCGCGGGGGATCAGGCGAGCGTCATTTCGGTCAGCGCCGCCGCGCAGGAGTAATGGCTTCGATCTCGCCGGAAGCACTCCGTCATCGTTGTCCAGGGACATGGCTACTCTACTGCGACAGCAAAAACCATCGTGAATCAATCACGCAAATCCTCAACTCCCTTGCCAGTCCACCGCTTCAGCGCCCGGCGAAAATTCGCCGCGTCGCTGAAGCCGAGCAGCATCGCGATATCTTCCGTACTCATCTTGGTCGTCCTGAGATATTCGAGCGCAAGCGAGCGTTTGACATCATCGACGATAGCCTGAAACGTCGTGCCTTCGTCATTCAGCCGCCGCCTGAGCGTGCGTGAAGTCAGATGCATCGATTTCGCGACGGCTTCCATGTCCGGAAAGCTTCCGGGCGTGGACATCAGGCTCTGATACACCTCGCCCGAGATGCCGCTCGATGTCTTCGCCTGTCCAATCAGGCGGTCGCAGGTCTCCTGGAGCATGGCCGTCGTCAGCGGATGAGCCAGTTGCGGCTTGCGGCCGAGGATAGCGCTGTCGTAAATCAGCTCGCACTGGTCCTGTCCAAAGAGACATTCGCATCCGAGATACTCGGGGTAGATGTCCGCGTGCAAGGGCGCGGCGTACGAGAAACATGCTCTCACCGGCGGGCAGAGTCCGCCCGCCACGTCCTGAAGATGTGTCACGTGCTGGGTGTATTGCTGCTCGATGATGAATTCGCGCAACTCGCGCGACGGACTCGAAACGAACGCGTCGGGAAACGTCCACACCATGCGATCCGGATACTCGGTCCATTCGATCGCAACCGTAGGCGTGGCCAGGCTGTGGTACTTCACGCCCAGCTTGAAATAGTCCCGCAACGACAGACACGACATCAGCGCATAGCCGTACATGCCGTATGCCGACAAATGCAGCTTGCGGCCCACCTTGAACGGCGTCGCCGGTTCGCAGCCGAGCAGGACCGCATTGCGGCAGACGGTGGCGTACTGGCCGACCGAAGTCAGCACCGATGCGTCCTGGAGTTCACCCACGGTGACGCCCGAGCCGTTCAGGCTGTCTTCGGGCGCAATCCCTTGCTCTTCGAGCACCTCGACCAGCGCGGCGATCTTGTAAGGCGCGAACATGCGTTCGTTCAACGGCGGTCGGATGGTAGCCATGCTTGCCTGGTGTTTTCCAATGTCCTCTGATGACGTCCGGGTGTCCGAAAAAGACCTTTCCCCGGGCATGCTATCTCAATAACATTCCGGTCACAAGGCGCCACTCCGTGCGAGCGGCCGACCCAAAAAACGGAGACAAGGACACACCGATGAGCGATTCCGCCCGCAAGGTCATTATTTCTTGCGCTGTGACCGGCGCGACGCATGTGCCGACTATGTCGGAGCATCTGCCGATCACCCCCGCCCAGATCCGCGATCAGGCGATCGAGGCCGCCGCGGCAGGCGCCGCGATCATCCATCTTCATGCACGCGATCCGCACGATGGCCGCCCGACGCCCAGTCCTGACATCTTCCGCCAGTTCGTGCCGGCGATTGCGGAAGCGACGGACGCGGTCATCAACATCACGACCGGCGGCAGCACCCGCATGACGCTCGAGGAACGGCTCGCTTATCCCTTGCTCGCCGCGCCGGAGATGTGTTCGCTCAATATGGGATCGATGAACTTCTCGATCCATCCGCTCGCAGCGAAGGTGTCGTCATGGCGCTACGACTGGGAGAAGGCTTATGTCGAAGGCATGGAGGACGGGATCTTCCGCAACACCTTCAAGGACATCCGCCACATCCTGCTCGAACTGGGCGGGCGGGGGACGCGCTTCGAGTTCGAATGCTATGACCTCGGCCACCTCTACAATCTCGCGCATTTCGTCGATCAGGGCTTGATCAAGCCGCCGTTCTTCATTCAGTCGGTGTTCGGCATTCTGGGCGGCATGGGTGCGGACCCCGAGAACATGACCGTGATGCGCACCACGGCCGACCGGCTGTTCGGACGCGAGAACTATCACTTCTCGGTGCTCGGCGCGGGCCGTCATCAGATGCCGCTCGTCACGATGAGCGCCATTCTCGGCGGCAATGTCCGCGTCGGGCTGGAGGATAGCGTCTACATCGCGAAAGGCGTCAAGGCCGAATCGAATGCGCAGCAAGTGCGCAAGATCCGCCGCATCCTCGAAGAGCTGTCGTTCGAGATCGCCACACCGGACGATGCGCGCGCCATGCTCGGCCTGAAAGGACGCGACACGGTTGCACCGTAAGACTTTCGATATTCAAAGACAGGGCGCAGACCCATCCTGGAGACACCATGAACCTCATCGACGATCTCGACAAGCTGCATCGCGTCGCCACGCACAAGGCGATGCAGCGGCTGATTCCCCTCATGTGTGCGATCTACTTCATGTCGTTCCTGGATCGCACGAACGTGGCGCTCGCGAAGGCGCAACTTGCCATCGATGTCGGCATCAGCGCGGCCGCATACGGACTGGGCTCGGGCATCTTCTTCATCGGCTATGCGCTGCTGGAAGTGCCGAGCAATCTCGCGGCGCACCGGGTCGGGCCGCGTCGATGGATTGCGCGCATCGCGGTGACATGGGGCATTCTCTCCACCGCGATGATGTTCGTGCAGGGCGAGTGGTCGTTCTACGTGCTGCGCGTGTTGCTGGGCATCGCCGAAGCCGGACTGTTCCCGGCGCTGATGTACATGGTCACGTTGTGGTTCGCACCGAACGACAAGCCTGTCGTGGTGGGCTGGATCTATATCGCGCCGGCGCTCGCACTGATGCTCGGCAGCCCGCTCGGCGGGGCGCTCATGCAGATGAACGGCCTGGGCGGCCTGCATGGCTGGCAATGGATGTTCATGATCGAAGGCATTCCGAGCGTGCTGGTGGGCATCCTGCTGTTCTTCAAGATGCCGGAACGTCCGCGCGATGCGCGCTGGCTGTCCGTCGATGAAGCCCGCGTGCTTGAAGCGCGCGCCGCCGCCGATGCGCACGCTCATCCCGAGCTGACCTCATCCGACTGGATGGCCGCATTGAAGCGTCCCACGACGGTGCTGATGGGACTGATCTACTTCCTCAATCAGGTCGCGTTCGTCGGTCTGTATTTCTTCGCGCCCTCGATGATCCAGCAGATGCATGTGAAGACGCCATTGCTCGTCGGCGTGCTGTCCGCGAGTGTGGGTCTCGGCTTCCTGCTAGGCGTGCTCGTGCTGCCGCGGATTCATCGGCGCTACGGCAATGACTGCGCGTTTCTGGGCATGCTCACGGTCGGACTCATCGCCGGTGCGTGCGCGTTCATCGCTACATCGAGCCCCGCGGCGCGCATGGTGCTGCTTGCGGTCACCGCGTTCTTTGCCGGCGGCGTGCTGCCCTCGTACTGGTCGATTGCGATGAAGCGGTTGCACGGCATTCAGGCGGCGGCTGGGCTCGCATTCATCAATACGATCGGGCTGATCGGCGGCTTCGTCGGACCGTATCTGTTCGGACTGACTGAGACCGTCACCGGACGCAGCGACTCCGGCTTTTACATCATCCTGGTGGCATCCTTGCTCGGCCTGCTGCTGGTGCCGGTGTTCGCCCGGGCCATTCGCCGCGAAGCCGAAGCGTCGCCGCCGCCTGGCAACGCCAGCGCTGCCGGCGTGCATTCCTGAACCACTGACGCCAGAGAAAAAAAGACATGAGACTACAAGACAAGGTTGCGTTGATCACGGGCGCGGGGCAGGGCATCGGCGCCGCCACAGCGCTCAAGTTCGCGCGCGAAGGCGCGATGGTCGTCGCGTGCGATATCAACCCATCCTCGCTCAACGCGATCACCGAAGCATGTACGAACGCAGGCGCGCAGACGGCGGCGTACTGCCTCGATACGACCGACCGGCACGGCGTGGACGAAGTGATCGCGAGCGTGCTCGATCGCTTCGGCCGGATCGACGTGCTGGTGAACAACGCAGGCATCACGCGCGATGCACGTCTCCAGAAGATGACGCTCGACCAGTTCGACGCTGTCATCGACGTCAATCTGCGCGGAGTCTTCCACCTGAGTCAGGCGGTTTCACACGGGATGGTCGCGCGCGGTTCGGGCGTAATCCTGAACGCGAGTTCGGTCGTGGGCATCCATGGCAACTTCGGGCAGACCAACTACGCCGCATCGAAATTCGGCGTGATCGGATTCACGAAGACATGGAGCCGTGAACTGGGTCCGAAGGGCATTCGTGTGAACGCGGTCGCGCCCGGCTTTATCGACACGGCCATCCTGTCGACGATTCCCGAAGACGTGCTGCGCAAGATGCGCGAGCAGGTTCCCCTGGCCCGGCTCGGGACAGCTGACGAGGTCGCGAACGTCTACGCCTTCCTGGCGAGCGACGAGGCGAGCTACATCAATGGCGCCGTCATCGAAGTGTCCGGCGGCATGACGCTCTAGAACTTTCTCCTTGCCATGAAACCTTTCGAACTGTTGAAGCCGCAGCCGGGTCTGCGGGTGTTGATCACCGGCGCGGCCTCGGGCATCGGCGCGGCGATGGCCCGCGCCTTTGTTGACGTGGACGCGCAAGTCGTGATCTGCGATGTCGATGCGGCCGCCGTCGAGCGCTTCACCTCGGCGAGCGCTTCGTTGTACGGCTGCGTTGCGGATGTCAGCGATGCGGCTCAGGTCGGGCAGGTCACGGCCCTGGCCGAACGCGCGCTGGGCGGACTGGATCTGCTGATCAACAACGCCGGCATTGCAGGGCCGACCGGAGCCATCGAAGAAATCGACGCGCAGCAATGGGAGCAAACCGTCACGACGAACCTGAACGGGCAGTTCAACTTCCTGCGCAAGGCCGTGCCGCTGATGAAAGCGACTTCGCAGCGTGCGGGCATCATTACGATGTCGTCCGTTGCAGGAAGGCTCGGCTACGCATTTCGCACGCCGTATGCCGCCACGAAGTGGGCGCTGGTTGGACTTACGCGATCCCTGGCCGTCGAACTGGGGCCCAGCGACATCCGGGTCAACGCCATTCTGCCGGGCGTGGTGGAGGGCGAGCGGATGGATCGCGTGATCGCGGCACGCGCCGAATCGCTCGGTGTGAGCGAGACGGCGATGCGTGACGAGTATCTGAAGAAGATCTCGCTGCGGCGCATGGTCACGGTCGACGACATCTCCGCGATGGCGCTTTTTCTTGCATCGCCGGCGGCCCGCAATATCACGGGACAGGCAATCAGCGTCGATGGGAATGTCGAGTATCTGTGAGCGCGCGACGCAGCTCAACGGTCTCTGCCGGCGTTATCCGGCCAGCGCTGGATGACGCTCTTGTAGTTCGTGTAGAAGCGCACGGCTTCTTCTCCGTGGGTGTGATGATCGCCAAACAGCGAGCGCTTCCAGCCGCCGAACGAATGCCACGCCGACGGCACCGGGCTGGGAACATTGATGCCCACCATGCCCACCTGGATCTGGCGAGAGAAGGCGCGCGCAGCGGCGCCGTCCGAGGTGTAGAGGGATACGCAATTGCCCAGTTCGTGCGCGTTGACGAGCGCGATGGCGCTGGCGAGATCGGGTACGCGCACGACCGACAGCACCGGCCCGAAAATCTCTTCGCGATAGATGCTCATGTCGGGCGTCACGTCATCGAAGAGCGAACCGCCGAGAAAGAATCCTTCCTCGTGGCCGCGCACGGTGTGTCCACGGCCATCGACCAGCAGCCTGGCGCCCGCCGCGACGCCGGCTTCGATATAACGTGTGACCTTGCTGCGATGAGCGGCGCTGATGAGCGGACCCATGTCCAGATCGGGCTCCATGCCGCCGCCGATCCTGAGCGAGCGCACGCGCGGAATGAGGCGCTCGACCAGTTCATCGCCGATAGCGCCGACCGCCACGGCCACCGATGTCGCCATGCAGCGTTCGCCTGCCGAGCCATACGACGAGTTGATCAAGGCATCGATCGTCTGGTCGAGATTGGCATCGGGCATCACGACCAGGTGATTCTTTGCGCTGCCAAGCGCCTGCACGCGCTTGGCGTGCCTTGCGCTTTCCGTATAGATGTACTCGGCCACGGGCGTCGAGGCGACAGCCGACACTGCCTTCACGTCGGGGTGGGCCATCAGCGCGTCGACGACCTCCCTGCTTCCATGCACGACGTTGAAGACGCCTTTCGGGAAGCCCGCCTCGAAGAACAGTTCGGCGAGCCGTATGGACGCCGATGGCGTGCGCTCGGAGGGCTTGAGGATGAAGGTATTGCCCGTGGCCGTTGCCATGACGAACATCCAGCACGGCACGACCACCGGAAAATTGAACGGCGTGACGCCCACCGCAACGCCGAGCGGCTGACGCAGATTCCATGCGTCGATGCCCACGCCGGTCTGATCGGTGAAGTCGGTCTTGAGCAGGTCGGGAATGCCGCAGGCGAATTCCACGATCTCCAGACCTCGCGACACTTCACCCCTGGCATCGTCGAACAGCTTGCCGTGATCGCGGGTAATGAGCTCCGCGACTTCGTCGGCGTGCGTCTCGAGCAGCGCCTTGAACTTGAACATCAGGCGCGCGCGAAGCAGCGGTGGCGTTTCGCTCCAGGCCGGGAATGCGGCTTGTGCCGCGCTCACGGCGGCGGCAACTTCGTCCGGCGTCGCGACCGGCACGCGCGCGGATACGCGCCCTTGCGCGGGATCGAATACGTCGGAAAACGACCCGCTGGTGCCGGCGACCCGTCGACCGTCGATGAAATGGCCCAGCTCCCGCACCGTGGATGACTTCGAATCGCTCGCTTC
Source organism: Caballeronia sp. LZ032 (assembly GCF_031451315.1). NCBI lineage: Bacteria > Pseudomonadati > Pseudomonadota > Betaproteobacteria > Burkholderiales > Burkholderiaceae > Caballeronia > Caballeronia sp. LZ032. The sequence goes on along the minus strand of NZ_JARUXP010000011.1, from coordinate 25,652 downwards.
GCTCATTGCTTCCTCCTGTCTGTCCTGCGTGCGCCTAGAACCGCGCGCGCATGCCGATGGCCACGACCACCTGATTCGATGTCGAGGACGCGCCGCCGGAGTTATTGACGAACGCGACATAGCCGTGTCCGATTGCGTGCTGGAACATGCTTTCCATGTAGACATCGGTACGCTTCGACAAGGAATACACTGCCTGCAGGTTGACCTGATTCCATTTCGGATCCGCGCCATAGCTGGTGCTCTGCGTCACATGTCCGTCCGTGTAGGTGTAGGACAGGCCGAAGACCAGCACATGCGTGAACGCATACTTCGCGTTGAGTTCGTAGTTGTCGAATCTGAGCGTGCCGTTGTTCGAGCCGAATGACCGCGTACCCTGAAATTGACTGTGCGAGTAAGCAAATCCCACTGTCGCGCTGCCGAAGGCGTAATTGAGTGCGGCCGCGACGGTGCGCTGAACATCGGCTCCAAGCTGGAATCCGGCGGTGCCATTGGACTGGGTCTCAATTGAATCGATTGCACCCGAGGCGTTCGTCGTCGAGTTCGAGCCGTTTTCCTGCAGATACGCGGCGGCGGCATTGAACGAGCCGTGCGTATAAGTCCCGCCGACGCTGTAGGCACGATTGTTCGCGAAGGACGGACTGTTCGAGAACGCATAGAGTCCGCCGAGTTTCAAGCCGAAGTAATCGTCGCTCGTGTACTTGATGGCATTGTTCATGCGGATCGAGTGGTCGAGATTGTCGTTGTCGAACGGGTGAGCGAAGCTTGCGTCACCGAACGTCGTAGCAACACCTGTCAACGGCTCGACGAAGTCAGTCAGAAAGTCATATTGCCGGCCCACGGTCACGGTGCCGAGGCGCTTCGCATCGAGGCCCACGAAGGCTTGCCGGCCGAAGAAACGGTTGTCTTGTCCGAGCTTGCCATTCTGAAGATTGAAGCCGTTCTCCAGGACGAAGATGACGTGCAGTCCTCCACCCAGATCTTCCGTGCCGCGCACGCCGAAACGGCTGCCGTTGATCTGGCCGCTGGTCGTCTGAAACAGCCCGCCTTGCGAGCCGCCCTTGGCGACGTTGTTCGCATGGGAAAGCCCTGCATCGATCAATCCATACAACACGACAGAAGACTGCGCCTGGGCCGACGCCGCTACGATGCCGGATATCACGACTAGAGCGAGTCTCTTCATGTCACACCCCGGAGCGGACAGGACAAGTGGGTGTCTAAAGAGTATCGGCCGATGCGCTGCTGTTCAAACGCGCGGCGGTAAAAACAGCTTTCCCGCCGTGGCGAATATGCGTGTCATCCGGAATGCGCAAGCAGAACTATCCGCTGGTATGGCGTGGATATACGCAAGCATGTGCCCGGCACCTCAACGGACGCTGGAGCCGCCGGCGCTTTGCACCTAGTCTTCTTTCAGAGTGAATCGTGAGGTGCGAGATGGATCAGCTTTACATGTTGAGGGCATTCGTGGCGGCCGCGCGGTTCCAGAGTTTCAGCAAGGCCGCCGAATCGTTGAATGTCAGCACGGGCTCGATATCGAAGGCGATTGCGAAGCTCGAAACGTGCATGCAGACGAGGGTCTTGCTGAGAACGACGCGCTCCGTCTTCCTGACCGACGCCGCACGGCCGTACTTCGTCACGTGCAGCCGTCTGCTCGAAGAGCTCGATGAGGCCAACCGGCGCATCTCGCAAGAGCGGGAGTTCGATGGCGGCAGCCTTCGACTGGTGATTCATCCGACGCTGATGAGCGGCGAATTCGCGCGGCTGTTGCGTCATTATCGGCGCATCGCACCGCACATCAGGCTCGCGATTGCCGTGGAGGAGGGGCCGGTCAATCTCTACGGCGGCCGCTTCGATCTCGCGATGCTGCCGTCGCATCTGGTCGAGCAATCGACGGTGATCCGACGCACGTTATTGAGGTCGATGTCGATCCTGGTCGCTTCACCGGCCTATGTTGCCGAATATGGCTTGCCCCAATGTGCGGCGGATCTCGCCGGACATTTCCTGCTGGTTCAACACGGCGCAAGAGGAAAACGGCCCGGTGTGGTTGAACTGGACGAGGAGGGAAGCAAGGTGGCGATAGCCCCGATATCCTCGATGGAAGGCGACGAGGTGCTGCTACGCGCGGCAGCAATGTCCGGAATCGGCATTGCCATTCTTCCCGATACGATGGTCCGTGAAGACATCCTTGCGAGGCATCTCGTGCAGCTGCTGCCGGGAAGCACGGGTTCGAGCGGCAGCGTCGAAGTATGTCTGTTCTATCCGCATCGCGAACTGTTGCCTGCACGGCTGAGAAACTTTGTCGACTGTTGCATCGACTTCTTCAGAACCGCAACCGATAGCCCGGACGAGACGCAATGTCTCGAACAGGTGAGGTAACGGCGCTTTCCTCAGAAGGCCCTGTTTTGAAAGCGTGCTTCGCTTTCAGGGCAAGTTCGATCCGTTAAAAGTGTGACACGCTCAAATCGAAAGAACCACGGCAGCGGTCCCTTCGACTTGCGTAAAGGTCCGAACAAAGCGATAAAGCTGATCGCCGATCTGAACGCGATTTGGTCCGGATGATGTCAGCTTCAACATTTCATCCGCGATCTCGCGGGACACTTTCCCCACTCGGCGAAGCTGTTCTCGCGGCCCGGACGGGTCACCGAGATAGACAGTGCACACCTCCGGCACATGCCGAATCAGTACCACGCTCGTCGCCTCGTCGAGCGCACGTTCCAATACCCCAGCAAGTGCTTGAAGGGCCTGAATACTCTGGCTGTCGCCAATATCGGTCGTCTCGTTACCTGCTGCCATGTTGAGCCCCTGGAATAACAGACATCGGCGATGTCCAGCCAGCTTGTTCGCCAGGAACCAAACATACCACGGGGCGCTGGGGCGCATCTCCTCACGCCTTGCTGGAGTCCGCAGCGGTGACCACATCGCCGCCTTCGAGAACCGGTTCCCGCAAGGCGGTGGAGGTCCCCTTGCGTACGGCTCCGTGGATCTGGCGGCGCACGACCCATCGTTTCAGGAACAGGAGCGCGGCGCTGACGCATCCATACATCACGGTCACGATGAACGCCGCCTGCAGCAGCGACTCGGGCGCATAGCTCGATATGTCCTGTGACCGGTGCAGCAGTTCGTCGTAAGGGATCACATAACCGAGCGACGTGTCCTGCACGACGGCAAGCAACGAGCTGATCAGCGCCGGCAGCATGTTGCGCAGCGCCTGCGGCAGCACGACGTGCAGCATCGCCTGCCACGGACGCATGCCCAGCGCCAGCGCCGCTTCGCGTTGTCCGCGCGGCAGCGAGAGGATGCCTGCGCGCACCACTTCCGCGGTGAGCGCCGCGTGATGCAGCGCCATGGCCACGACGAAAAAGCCGAGGGCAGGCCAGTCGAAACCCGGCGCGGGCAGTTCGATCACCATGAACAGGATCAGCAACAACAACGGCACCGCGCGGAACAATTCGACATACGTGCCCGACAGCGCGCACACCCATCCGCGCGAGGACAACCTGCCGGGCGCGAGCGGTATGACCAGTACGAATTCAGCGAGCGCCGAGCACGGCGCCGCCTCGAGGGTCGAGACGAGTCGGTCGAAGAGGAATTTCGCGGTGCCCCAATGCCAGAAAATCGCCCACTTCGGCGCCTCGAACTGTCCGCTCGATTCGAGCCGCATGCCGGTCGCCACGAGCAGACCGAGCACGGCAACGGCGCTCACGATCAACTTTTCTTGTTGTAGCGGCTATATCCTAATGTCCTGTTCTGGCTATTTACAGATGTCGGGTTCAAACAAGTGGCAAGCTGGCGGCGGGGTCGTCCAGCGGGAGCTAAGGGTGTTCTTGATTTCGGTGCAATTTCCAGGTCGGGACGCTCTAACCCTGATAGTGCTGCGTCTTCCGCCCCTATGTTGATAGGGTTGCAAATCAAAAGATTGCTGTCTTCCCGGCGAGGTTGAACACGGCTAGACGTCGATCTACGGTCAAGGCAGGCACCATGAGGTCCTCGCGGGCCTGAAAGAGTAAGACGGTTTAAAGCGGACGGCGAGGGATACACGCCGGCTAGACCGCCGGCTGGGCTTAAGCAGGATCGGATCGAACATCGAGTTCGTCGTAATCCTTGATATGGTAAATGACCGCGGACACGATCCAGCTCACCACGAATATGCCAATGACCGCATAACCGAGCAAGCCGAAATTCTCATTGAGTTCGCCGACCCAATTCCAGAAGGCACCACTCAGATGCAGCTTGTCTGCGATTAGGCCGAGGCCCTCGATACTCCCGACGGCAAGCGCTACGACGACGGAAATGAGCGTGATCGTGATGTTGTAGTAGAGCTTGCGCACCGGTCTGACAAACGCCCAACCGTAAGCGCCAAGCATGAGAATGCTGTCGGTCGTATCGATCAGCGTCATGCCTGCAGTGAACAGGGCAGGGAAGACCAGAATCGACCAAATCGGCAAACCTTGTGATGCGCCAGCCGCTGAGATGCCAAGCAAGCCGATCTCAGTTGCAGTATCGAATCCCAAGCCGAACAGAAATCCGAGCGGATACATGTGCCAACTCTTCGTGACGAGCCGAAACACGGGACGAAAAATTCGCGCGAGCAATCCGCGGTTAGCAAGGAGCAAATCCAGGTTCTCGTCCGAATACGGTTCGCCACGGCGCACACGTCGAAAGGCGTCGATCACGGAACGCAGAATGATGAGGTTCATCAGCGCGATGGCAAACAGGAAAAACGTCGATACCAGCGTGCCGATCAGTCCGCCAATCTCCTTGAATCCATCCATCCGACTTTGCAGCGCAAGTGCGGTCGCCGCAATACCGACTGAGGCGAGTACGACGATGGTCGAATGTCCAAGCGAGAAGAACAGGCCGACGGTGACGGGACGCCTGCCCGCCTGCATCAACTTGCGTGTGACGTTGTCGATTGCAGCGATGTGGTCGGCGTCAACCGCGTGGCGAAGGCCCAGCGTATAGGCGAGCAGACTGGTGCCCATGAGAAGCGGATAACCGCGGAAAGCGACGTACGCCCAGATCCACGCGCCGATGTTGAAGACCGCGAGAAGCGCATATAGCCCGATCACTCTGCCCCGAACGTTCGAGTTATCCTGACTGACGAGTGTTTGGTCCACATGCATATCCGCTACCCCGATGATGGTTGCTATCCACGCAGTGTCGTGCGCGCGATCAGAGCGAATATTACCTTTATCAAAAAAGATCATACGTGTTTTGTCAAGTTACGATGGGTAGCGTGACGGCCGGACTATGCTCCGTTCGTAGTCGGTCCATACCCATTGTCGTGAGGCAAGCATGCAACGCATTTCGATCACCATTGACGACGACCTGCTCGACGTTGTCGACGCCCTGATGGAGGCACGCGGCTATAACAGTCGCTCGGAGGCTTTCCGCGATATCGTCCGTGAAAGTGCTTCACGTGAGAGGGAGCAAGCGCCGGAGCAACCGTGCGTTGCGACGCTCACCTATGTCTACGATCACGCGACCCGGGATCTCGCCCGGCGCGTGACCCAGGCTCACCACGATCGTCACGACCTTGCGGTGGCGAGCCTGCGCGTTCATCTTGACCACGAGAGCGTGCTGGAATCCTCGGTGCTGCGCGGGCGGGCAACCGACCTGCGGGCGTTTGCCGATAGCTTGTCCAGCCAGCGTGGCGTGCGGTACGCCAACTTGCACACCATTCCTGTGATTGTCGAACGGACCGAGCACAGTCATGGCGCGTCAACAGGTCATCACGACCATCTGCATGTTTGACCGTTTGCAGGCTGTTCGTAAGGAATGCCTTGGCGCGCCTTCTCGCTGATTTGATGACGCAATCGCTGTAGAATGCCGCGCTATGACTGCCCTTCGCCACCTCATCCGGCGAGGCGGCGCAATGCGGCACGCTTTGCTGGCAATGGTATTTGGCGTGCTTCTCGCGCGGGCCTTGCTTTCCAGCGCCGTCATGATCGATCCGGATCATGACGCGATGGGTGGTTTCTTGATGCTGTGCTCGGGTCATGGCGTGATGGTCGTCAAGGAGATGACTCACGACGACACGATGCAGATGTCCGCCTCAGATTCAATGGATGGGTCCATGCAGGCGATGCCCGGCATGGATATGTCAGGCATGTCAAATATGGCGATGCCAGTGGATCACGTAGACGTGACGGTGCATCACGCCGAGCATGACCAAGCGGGCGCCATGAGTCATTCCAGCGATCTGTGCGCCTTTAGCGCGGCACTTGCCACCGCGCTCGCCAGCATCGTCGTCTTTTTCTTCCTGTTCGCGCCACTACAGCTGCGTGAATCGTGGCGTCGGCCGCGTGCCACCGCGGTGCGTGCGCTCCTTCTTCATATCAGGCCGCCCACGCGCGCGCCTCCTGTGTTCGCCTGATAAGCACTGATCGGCGTCCGCACGCGAGTCCGGACGCGCTTATCCATCTACGAACGAAACAGTCATGAAACTCAGACCACGCCCGCATGGTGCGGGTGGCGTCGGCATGCGCGCACGCGAGTTACGACGCCGCGTGCCGTATTCGAACGCGCGCGCCGCATTGATCGCGATGTCCACATCGATTGCCGCCATGCATACAGCCTATGCCGCAGATGAACCCGCGTCTGGCAGCAGAACGAATGCTACGTCCACATTGCCGAGTGTGACCGTCTCAGCCAGCAAGGGCACGAGCCTTGACGACATGGATCTCAGCACGACCGCGTTGTCGCGCAAGCAGGTTCAGCAGGCGCCGCAGACCACGGTCGATCAGATCGTCAACAAGATTCCGGGCGTCTACACGCCACAGGTGTCGACCTTCGCGTTGCATCCGACTTCGTCGATCGTCGGCATTCGCGGTTTCGGCAATGCGTTCGGCACCAAAACGCTCGTGCTTGTCGACGGCGTGCCGATCAACGACGGCTATTTCCGCACAGTGGATTGGTCGATCGTGCCAAAGGGCCGTGTCGACCAGATCGAGGTGATTCGCGGCGGTGGCGCGACGAGCCTGTGGGGCAACCTGGCGATGGGCGGGGTCATCGACATCATCACCAAGGAGCCGCAACCGGGCGAGAAAACGCTCGACGTGTCCTACGGCAGCTACAACACGCGCACGGCGGATGCCGCCATTACGCTGCTGTCCACGCCGGTGCTGACCGTCGGGTTGACCGCGAACACGTATCACACGGACGGCTATAACCTCACGCCGGAGCAATATCGCAATGCGTCGAACGTCGCGACGTCGGGCTTTGCGAACAATGTCGCGCTGTCGTTCTACCTGACGCCGGATGCGGCATCGAAGTACTACCTGCAGGTCTACGAGCACGACAAGCACGAAGACGGCCTGGTCTACGCCAACGCACAGAACACGTGGGAGCGCTACGGACTGCGCGCAGGCGCCACCCGCAAGCTCGACGACGGCAGCAGCCTGAACGCCTACGCGTGGGTGGATCGCACGAATTATTTCACCCAGAACGCCAGCCAGACTGGCGGCTACTCGCTTTCGACGCCGACGCTCGGTTACTCGTACGTGTCGCAGATCGAAAGCGCGCCGTACAAGACCGCGGGCGGCTCCGTGTACTGGCAGAAGGACATTGGCCCGATCCACGATCTGAAGGTCGGTGTGGACTATCGCTATCTCGGTGTCGACGACCAGAACAATCTGTACAACGTGGCCGGCACCAACACGTCCACCTTCACGGTGCACGGGCAGCATCAGTTCTTCGGTGTGTTCTCTCAGGGCACGTACCGGCCGCAGTCGATTCCGCTGGACATCACGCTCGGGCTGCGGGGCGATTACTGGCGGGCGAACAACGCGTCGATCGCCGGGCAGTCGCTGGCCGGCAGTCTGAATCAGCAGCTCAACGATGCAAGCAAATTCACCTTCAATCCGCGGCTGGGCGCGAAGTATTACTTCGACAACGGGCTGGACGTGCACGCGGCGGTCTATCGCGATTTCTCCGCGCCGGGAATGAATCAGATGTACCGCGCGTATGTATCGGGAGGGACGTATAACTCGACCAATCCGAATCTGGTGCCGGAGACGAATGTGGGCGAGGAGATCGGTTTCGATCTGAAGAAGAGCCTCTACAACGTATCGTTCACCGCATTCCACAACCGCGTGAGCAACTACATCGACTACCCGACGCTGTGTTCGACAGCGGCGAGTTGCGCGGGCATTCTCGCGGGGACAGGACTCTCCAGCATCACGTCGGTGCGGCAGTATCAGAACGTCGGCAAGGCGACCATCATGGGGGCGGAGTTGTTCGGCGATGTGAAGGTCACGCCGACGCTCACGCTCAACAGCGGGCTGACCTACACCGAGGCGTATTTGACCGAATCCAATACGCCGTCGACGTCGCCCACACATAACCAGCTCGGGCAGGTGCCGCACTGGGTATGGACGGGCGGAGCGAGCTGGGAAGCGATCCCCGCGCTCACGCTGACCGCGCAAGTCAAGGCGTGGACGGGCTATTGGTACAACACGGCGCATACGGTCAGAAACGGCGGAGCGGCCATCATCGATCTGGGCGCGTCGTACCAGATCAACAAGACGGTTCAAGTCTATGGGCTGATTCAGAACCTGGGCGGTCATTTGTACTACGACACCGGCGCGCAAGGCACGACCACGCCTCCGCAGTACGGCCAGCCATTCAGCGTCTATGGCGGCCTGAGGATCACGCTCTGACCGAACGCATTTTCAAATGACGCACCGGCCTGTCCTATACGGCGGGCCGGCATGCAGTAGCAACACGTAATCGGAGGATGCATGTCCACTACCTTCAAGGACACCACCGCGGCCGCACCGCAAACCGGCAATGGCTACCGCACGCTTTGGCGGTGGCACTTCTACGCGGGTCTTTTCGTGATGCCGTTCCTTGTCGTGCTCGCGATCACGGGCACCTTGTATTGCTTTCAGCCGCAGATCGAGCCGCTGCTGTATCCGCATCGCATGGTCGTGCAACCGGAGGCGACGTCGAAGTTGAGTCAGGAGGCGCTCCTTGCACGCGCGCAAGCCGCGTTGCCGGCCGGATCGAAACCGTCTGGCGTGCGCCTGCCCGACGAGCCGAATCGCAGTGCGGAGTTCGTATTCCGAGTGCCCAAAGAAGGCAGCCAGAGCGTGTTCGTCAATCCGTACAGCGGCGTAGTGCTCGGCACGCTAAGCGTCGACGATCGCTTCATGCAGGTCACGCGCATGCTGCATCGCAAGCTCCTGCTCGGCAAGTTCGGCGAATTGCTGATGGAGCTGGTCGCATGTTGGACGCTGGTGATGATCGGCACGGGTATCGCGCTGTGGTGGCCACAAGGTGCGGCGCGCATGAGCCGCGCGTTCGTGCCGGATTTCGCGCTGAAGGGGCGGCCGTTCTGGAAGAGCCTGCATGCGTCGATCGGCATATGGCTGGCCATTGGCGCAGTGGCGTTTGTGCTCACGGGGCTGCCGTGGACCGGATCGTGGGGACAGGGCTTCAAGTCGCTTGCGACCAGCGCGAATATGGGCGCGCCTGAGGGATCGTGGGGTGGGCTGCCGTTGCGTTCGAACGTGCCGGGGCAGCAAGCACCGGCCGCACAGGAGCCGACTCAGACGGCGGGCCATCATCACATGAGCGACATGGAGTCGATGCCCGGCATGACGATGGACGAAATGCCGCTTGCCAACGTTCCCTGGGCGGTGGGTGCCGTAAAAGTGCCGAGCGCGCCGGCGGGCGAGAGCGGGGCGCGCATCACCGTCGACCGGGTCGTCGACATGATGCGTCACGAAGGAATCGACGGGGGTTACGAGATCGCGTTGCCTGCATCGACTGACGGCGTCTATACGGTGTCGTATTTTCCGGCGGACCCTGAAGCGGAGCGAACCATCTACATCGACCAGTACAGCGGTGCGGTGATGAAGGACATCCGCTATACAGACTATGGCGCTGTGTCGAAAGCCGTGTCCTACGGCACGGCGCTGCACATGGGCCGCTATTTCGGGCTCGCCAATCAGATCATCTGCGCGGCGATCTCGCTCGGGCTCGCAACGCTTGCCGTGACCGGTTTCGTGATGTGGTGGAAACGTCGACCCGCGAAATCGGTCGGCGCACCGTCGCGAGAACGTGTGGCGCCGCCGATGCGTGGCTGGAAGGTCGGCATGGTGCTACTCGCCGTGATCTTCCCGTTGATGGGAGCGACGATGATCGCGGTGTGGCTGGCAGATCGTGCCGTGTTCAGACCTTATGCGCGGCAGGCAAGCTGATTGCCGAGATGGTGTAGAGCACGCTCGGCGCTGCGTCAGGGACGTCGTCGAGTGTGCCGCATACCTTCATGCCCGCCTTCTCCAGTACCTTGCGTGACGCGGTGTGTGCTGGCCGGACGAAGGCCAGCACTTCATCCAGCGACAAATCGCGGAGACCGAACTCGATCGCATACCTGGCGAGTTCGGTTGCATAGCCCTGGCCCCACGCCTCCACCGCAAAGCGATATCCGACATGCACGCGGGCGGAGCGGGGATGTCAAGCAAGAGGCTCATCGATCAGGGGCGGCAGGGCTTGCTCAACTTTCTGGCGCATGTCGGTGCATTGCGCGGTGAACTGGTGCCGGAAGGACCGCCCGCCGAGACGCGCTTTCTCCGCGTCGAGGGATCACATCACTATGTCTACGCGCACGACGATGGTCTTTATGAGCCGCTTGCGGAATTCGGCGAGCGGGTGACGAAGGGGCAGGCGGCTGCACGCATTCATTTCCCCGACACGCCGCTTCGTGAGCCGGTGACGGTGTATTTCGGCGGTCAGGGAGAGATTGCATGCAGGCGGGTGCAGGCGCAGGTGCGTCGCGGTGACTGCCTGTTTCAACTCGCCGACGACGATCGTCAATATGCCTGAGCGTTCGGGTCGCGCGCCAGAGCCAGGCGTGCGACGGCCGCGAAATAGCGCGCGCCGGTTTCGAGTATCTCGTCGTTGAAGTCGTAGCTTGGGTTGTGCAGCGGCTCGCCCGTTTCGCCATTGCCGATAAAGATGAAGTTGCCCGGCACCACTTGCAGAAACGCGCCGAAGTCTTCGGAGATCATCATCGGCGTGACGTTGGTGTCGACGGAATCGATGCCCGCCACGTTGGCCGCCGCGCGTGCCGCCGTCTCGACCCACTCGATTGAATTGACCGTCGGCGCGAACTCGTGCGTGTACTCGAAGTTGCATTGCGCGCCGTGCGTGCGGCAGATGCCTTCGCTTACTTCGCGCATGCGCGTTTCGAGCATTGCCTGCACGTCGCGCGAGTAGCTGCGCGTGTCGCCCTTGATGGTCACCGTCGACGGGATCACGTTGCGCAGGCCGTCGGTGAGAAACTCGGTGCAGGAAATCACCGCCGATTGCGACGGATCGAGATTACGCGACACGATGGTCTGCAATCCCAGCACGATCTGCGCGCCAATCACGATCGGATCGATACCCATATGCGGCCGCGCCGCATGCGTCCCGCGCGCCTCGATTCCGATGACGAAATTATCCTCGCTCGCCATGATGCCACCGCCGCGCGTCGCGAACGTGCCGGCCTTCATGCCGGGCATGTTGTGCGCGCCAAAAATGGCATCGACGGGAAAGCGCTCGAACAGGCCGTCGGCCATCATCGCTTTTGCGCCGCGGCCGTGTTCTTCGGCAGGCTGGAAGATGAAGCGCACGGTGCCGTCGAAATCGCGTTGTTCGGCCAGTTGACGCGCCGCGCCGAGCAGCATCGCCATGTGACCGTCGTGGCCGCAGGCGTGCATCTTGCCCGGCGTGAGCGAGATATGCGCGCGGGCGGGCGCGTGCTCGCTGATGGCAAGCGCATCCATATCGGCGCGCAGGCCCACGGCACGCATGCCGTTACCCGCGCGAAGACTGGCCACCAGCCCCGTTCCGCCGATACCGCGCGCCACTTCGTAACCAAGCGCGCCGAGAATGGACGCAGCGAAGTCCGACGTGCGGTGCTCCTCGAATCCCGTCTCCGGATAGCGGTGCAACTGTCTGCGCCAGTCCTGCAAGCGCGCCTGAAGTGTGGTTTCCATGTGATTCTCCTCAGGCAAGATGGCTGATCGTGCGCTGACGCGCGAGCACGTCTTCGGGGTGCTGGCCGGTGAGCTCTTCGTACAACGCGGGTGCGGTCGCGCCTTCGGTGTTGATGACCAGCACGCGCGATTGCGAATTGAGTCCGGCGAGTGCGGCCAGCGAGCGCTCGCGCATCAGTGCCGCCAGTCCCGCGAAACCCGCCGCGCCCGATTCGCCCGCGACGATCGGGACATCGTTCGTGCTGGGATCGGAGAGCACGCGCATGGCAGCGATGGCTTCGTCGTCGCTGATGGTCATGAAGGTATCGATGCACGGCTCCAGCACGCGCCACGCCAGCGGCGATGCTGCGCCGCATGCGAGACCGGCCATGATCGAATCGACCGAACCGGTTGCGTGTGCGGCGTGCCCTGCCAGCGCGCTTTGATAGAGACAGTCCGCCTGATGCGGCTCGACCACGATGAAATGCGGCCGCCGCGCGCCGTGCCATTCGCAGAAGTAACTCGCCACACCGGCAGCGAGCCCGCCGACGCCGCCTTGCAGCAGCACATGCGTGAATGCGGGTGTATCGCGCGCACTGGTGGTCTGTTCGATGATCTCGGCGGGAATGGTGCCGTAGCCCTGCATCACATCGCGCGGAATCTCGGTATAGCCATCGTATGACGTATCCGACACCACATGCCAGCCGTTGACATGCGCGAGACGCGCGGCCTCGGCGACCGAGGCATCGTAATTCCCGTCGATACGCATGATGCGCGCGCCTTCACTGGCGATAGCCCGTTCGCGCTCGGCGCTCACCTGGGCATGCAGCACGATCACGCATTGGCAGCCTAGCGAACGCGCGGCCGCAGCGAGCGCCTTGCCGTGATTGCCATCGGTCGCGCTGATGACGGTGAGATGCGCGAGCAGCGACGCATGTTGTCCTTCGAACAACGCGCGCGGGTCGAGACGGTGCGTGTGCCACAGACGCGTGACAAGCCGCAGCAGCGCGACCGGCGCACCGAGCGCCTTGAAGCTGCCAAGCGCGGAGCGCTGCGATTCGTCCTTCACATGCAGCGAAGCGATACCGAAATGCGCCGCTGCATGCGCAAGGCTGTAAAGCGGCGTCGGCGCGGGATTGAGACGCGGCCATGTCGAAAGCCATGCGCGGCTTTCATCGGCCTGCGCGATGCTCAGAATGTCGCGCAATGCGTATTCGCTTCGTTGGGCGCGAGGGTTGTTAATCAACATCTGCGGGGTGCTCCGGGAAATTGACGAGTTGACGCTCGAAGCGGCATTGCCAAATAATATTCATGCGGACCATCAAGCCGGTTCGAAAATTACTGCTATCCGCGCAAAAAAATTTCGTTCGCAAGGGGAGTGCTGTCATGTCCGTGTCGCTCGACATTTTCGATCGCAAGCTGCTCATGGAGGTCCAGCAGGACGCGCACACTCCGCAAAACGAACTGGGCGCGCGCGTCAATCTCTCCACCGCCGCCGTCAACCGCCGTCTGCGGCGCTTGTCCGACGAAGGCGTGATCGAACATTACGCGGCCATCGTCGCACCGGAGAAAGTGGGCTGTGCGCTGACCATCGTGACCATGGTCGAAGTCGAAAGCGAACAGATTGATCTGCTCGATGCAATGAAGCGCACCTTCGCGCAATGTCCGCATATCCAGCAGTGTTATTACGTGGCGGGCGAGTGGGACTTCGTGCTGGTGCTGACCATGCAGAATATGGATCAATACACGGAACTCACGCGGCAGCTCTTCTTTTCCAACAACAACGTCAAGCGCTTCAAGACGCTGGTGAGCATGAGCCGCGTGAAGGTCGGACTGGGCGTGCCGGTGCTGATCGACGAATAAAAGCTCAACGCACCACGGTCAGATCGTTCCACGCGCCGTTGCCGTATTGGCGCACGGTGATGGCGCCGTTGCGCATATCGCCTTTGTCGTCGAAGCGGATTACGCCGGTGACGCCGTTCATCGAGAGTTCGCGCAGCTTCGGCAGATAGACGTGCGGATCGGTCGATCCGGCGGCCTGCATCGCGGTGGCCATGGCCATCACGGCATCGTACGCGTAGGGCGCATAGAGTTGCACGGGCGCGCCGAATCGCTCTTGATAACGCTTGAAAAAAGTCTCGCCGCCGGGCATCTGCGAGCGCGGCACGCCGGCGAGCGTGCAGTATTTTTCAGTGTTCATCGCCGCGCCCGCAAGCGTGATGAACTGTGGCGTGCAGGCTTCGTCGCCCGCGATCAGCCTGGCTTTGATGCCGAGCTTCTGCGCCTGTTGCGCGAACGCCGCCGCCTGCGTATCGCCACCCGTGAACACGATACCGCCCGGCACCGCGCTCTTGATGGTGGTCAGCACGCTCATCCAGTTGGTGGTCTTATCGGTGCCGTATTCGCGCGCCACCACCGTGCCGCCCGCGGCCTTGACTGCCTTCTCGACCTCATCCGCGAGACCTTGTCCGTAGGCGGTGCGATCATCGACGATCGCGACCTTGCTTACGTGCAGATCGCGGACCAGATACGTGCCGATCACCGTGCCTTGCCGCACGTCGTTCGCGACCATGCGAAATACCGACTGGAAGCCTTGCGCCGTCAGTTTGGGATTGGTGGCGGATTCGGTGATCATCGGAATGCCGGCGTCGGCGTAGATGCGCGAGGCCGGAATTGACGTGCCGGAGTTGGCGTGACCGACCACGCCGGACACGCGATCGTCGACGAGCTTCTGCGCGACGGTCACAGCGGTTTTCGGATCGGCGGCGTCGTCTTGTGAGTCGAGCACGAAGGTGACGGGCTGACCGCCGATCTGAATCTTCTTCGCGTTCAGATCTTCGATAGCGAGGCGCACGCCGTTTTCGTCGTCCTTGCCGATGTGCGCCAGTTCGCCTGTGAGCGGCGAGACCTGACCAATTTTGACGGCGACATCGGCATGCGCGGACGCGGTGGCAGTGAGAAGTGCGGCGCTCAGAAGCGCGGATACGGGCAGTCGATGGCGCATGGCGAGTCTCGTGTGATAAGTGACAAGACTCAATCGTAGAGAGCGGGCGCGAGCGCCAAAATTGAAGGAAGGGGCCCGCGCGAGAATATCGTGCGCTGAACTCAGGCGAGACGCAATTTTTTACCGGTGAAACGGGTGGCGTCCGGTGACGCGCCCTCGAAGCCCCTGAAAAAAGCACTAGAAGCGGTAATTCACCAGCAACTCCAGCCGCCGATCGTTGCCGAGCAAGAACTGCGTTTCATCGTAATAAGCGCTCTGCACGTAATGGCGATTGAACACGTTATAGGCGCGCGCCGTGACCGTCGTGTTTTTGCGTGGCGTCCATGCGAGCGCCAGATCGACGGTCGTGTACGACGGCATCTCGATCTGGTTGGCCGTATCCGCATAACGCTTGCCGACGTACTTCAATCCGGCAATGCCGGTCCACTCCTGAAGAAAGCGCCAGCTTACCCAGAGATTGGCGAGTCGCTGCGGCGCGGACACCGGCACATTGCCCGCACGCGAGACGACACCGCTGCCGGTGCTTTCATCGAAATCGTCGTACTTGGCTCGCAGGATCGACACATTCGCGTCGATGCGCCAGTCGCGCGCGACCTCGGCACCGAGCGTGGCCTCGATGCCGCGCGAAGACTGCTGGCCGACCTGGATCGAATTGTTCGGATTCAAAGGATCTGCCGTCACCAGATTGTTTTTGACGATGCGGTACGCCGCCAGCGTCCAGTCGGCCTTGCCATTCAGGAACGACTGCTTGATGCCAACTTCGATCTGCCTGCCCGTCGCCAGAGTGAAATTCGCTTTGGACGCGTTGAGCATCAGCAACGAACTGAGCGGGTCGGCGGCGACTGAATATTGGCCGTACACCGCAAGCGTCGGTGTGATGTCATACACGCTGCCGATGCGCCAGCTGGTGTTCGGAAATACCTTGGTGAAAGCGCCGCCGTTGATCAGATCGTCGCGATTCACACTCGCATGGTCGTAGCGCAGACCGCCGACGATCGACCAGCGCGGGGTGATGGCCAGTCGGTCCTCGGCAAAGAACGCGTACTGATTCGCCTGCGTGCGGTATTTCGGCAGCGTACCGGCCTGGTTGATGAACAGGCCCGGATCGAAGTTGTACGGATCGACGAAAGACTCGCCACCATAGGGCGAGTTGTTGTCGTGCTGGAACGTCGTGTGGTTGAATTCGACGCCCGCAGATGCGGTATTGCGCATGCCGAACAAACCGCTTTCGAGCGTGGCATAGGTGACATTGCCGATCTGCTCCTGATCATGAAAGATCTCCGTGTAACTGCTGCGCTCGATCAAACCCGACGACGGAATATAGCTGTAATACTCGGCATCCTTCCAGTGCCGATTGCTTTTCATGCGATACAGCGTGCTCGTCACGCTCAGGTTGTCGCTTGGCTGCCATGTCGCGGCGAACGTGGCCCAGCTATCGCGATAGGAAATCAGGCTGTCGCTCACGTTGTAGTTCTTCTTCACCAGCGAGCGCTCGAAGGCGCCATTGACCAGCGGAATGCCGAAATATTCCATCGGATGCTGATAACCCTGCGCATACGAGGCCGTGACGTTCAGCTCGGGCGTGATGTCGTAACGCAGCGCGCCGGACACGGATAGATCGCGCGAGTTGCCGGAATCGACCCAGTTCGCGGAGCGGTTGCCACTGACATCGAATCGATACGACAGTTTGTCATTGATGGCGCCGCCGCTGCCGAAGGCGAGCCGCGCCGTGCGTTCGGTGCCAATGCCGAGCCGGATTTCGCTCTCGATCGGCGTGCGGGTCGGTTTCTTCGGCACCACGTTGACGATACCTCCGATCGCGCCTTCGCCATAGATCACTGAAGCAGGACCGCGCAGCACGTCGATGTGATCGATGGCCCAGGTATCGAACGGATAGGTCACGCCGATTGCGCCGTAAGGTCGCACCCCATCGTAGAGCTGCGTCACCGAGGACGTGCCGACAAATCCTCGCGCCGACAACTCCGCGCCACCGTTGCCCGGATGCGGCGATTCGCTGATGCCGGTTGCGCGGCTCACGGCATCGAGAATGGTTTCATCGCCGCGTTCGTCGAGCTGCCGGCGATCGATCTGCTCGACGCTGGCCGGTGTTTCCATCGAAGTGAGACCGAGGCGCGTGCCGGTGTTCAGAGGCCGTTCGAGCTCGTTCTGTCTGGGTGCGCTGACGGATATCGCGGGCAGGCTCGTGCTGGATGGATCGTCGTTTGTCTGGGCGTGAACGAGAGAAGGACCTACCGCGACGGATACCGTCGAAACAAAAGTGATGGTTCGGATCATAAGTGATTGGCAGCACGACGCCCACCGGTCCTGTCAAGGAACGGCAAGGGCGGTCTTGGATGCGAGAGCGCAGGGCGAAGCTCACCATCGTTCAATTCAACGCATGGTGTTCGCGCAGACAAAGCGGTGCCACGCTTCATGAGCGGGCAGCGACTCAGGAAAGGAAATCAGATTGAAGCGGGTGGCGCGCGTGGCTGGGCCTGACTGAACCGCGCAACGCTCGTGTCTGCACGCACGGTGACAACGACGTACGTGCCATAAGACGTGCGCTGCGGCGACGCAGCGGACAGTGCATTCGCTATGCCGGGTGCGTGAGTGAAGAATTGGCAATAGCCGCAAGCCTGGCCATCGAAATGACTGTCGGCCGAGGAAGTCGAGTGCTGATGGGTCGAGGCTTGAGATACATGCACCGAGCACAACTCGGCGGTGAGCTCGACCGGATGCGCGCGTGCTGCGATGAGTTGCGAGACTGCCGGGGCGAACGTGATCAGCAGCATGGCGAACCATGCCAACAACCATCCCGTTCGCTGATAGAGGCGGCGACGCAACACGTTCACATTCCAAGAAGATAAGATGCCCGAATTATGCCTTTCTTTACTTTCCTTTACAAAAAGAAATAGGGCGGTGTGCGTCCAGTCCAACCATTGCATTCGAGCGATGGCGTACTGTCTGGTTCATTTTGAAACGACGTGACTCAAGCGTTCGGAACGTGGCAGAGAGGGCGCGAAAACTCGGTATTTGAGTCGTCTGAAAAGGCGAACGAATGTTACACTGCACGCGCTAAACGGGCATCCACATGACTATTCATGCACATCGAAGACTAAGCGCTTGGCTTGGCATCATTGCGATGTGCCTGATCACGCTCGTGCCGCTCGTCAGTCAAATGGTTCAAGCACATCAGGCGCAACAACCTGCCGCTGTGCTGTGTTCGTCGGATCATCAATCACATCAGGCGCGCCAGTCGGAAAACATGTTAAGCGCATGTGCCTACTGTGACTTGCTGACTACGCATGCGGCCATGCCCTCAGCTCCGCCGCGCGTGGATATGCCGGTCATCCTCGCGATTGCCAGTGCGGTCCTAATCCTGTCAGTACGCTTCATTCCCTCCGGCGCGTTCCCTTCGGGACGCCCTCGCGGTCCTCCCGTTTTTTCCTGACCGATTTCGGCGCCCGTTTTGTCCGGCGCACGCTTTCGTGCCACCGTTCACCATAGTCGAGAGACATTCCGAGCGTCGCATCGCTGGATAAGTCCTGCGCGTAGTGCCCGCGCATGGTTTCTCGACTTGCGAACGCGAAGCAGTGAAAAACATTCGAACGTTCTGCGTTTGCCCGACCGGGCAGGCGTTTGCTCGTTCGTCTCCGGGAGATATCCATGCGGGTCATGGAGCAAATGATGCGTTTAACGACGCATCTGAATATCGGTGCCTTGATTGCAGTCGTGTTGTGGGTCATCTGGATAGCCGCGATCACCGCGTCTCCGGGTTGGGCCGATCCTGCACCGTCCGTCACGATTCTCAAGCCATGCGCGTGTTCGCATCACGGAAACACGGCATTCGTTGCGAAACGCACATGATGCGCCACACGATCAACCCTGTTCCGCGCCGGAACTCGGCCCGTCAAACGATGCTCGCCGCAGTGTTGGTGCAAGCAATGTTTTGCACGCATATCGCGCAGGCGTCGGAGGATGACGTGCAACAGATTCGCGCTTTGCTTTCCCGCAACTACGATCGACCACAGCAAAAGCTCGAGGTTGCGCCCGTCGCAGTCGAGCAGCACGTAGCAATCGCCGACTGGATTCAGGGCGAGATGGGCGGACGTGCCTTGCTCAGGAAGAAAGATGGCGCGTGGACGATCGCCGCTTGCGGCGGAGACTCCATGAAGGACATGCGGCAACTGCGTGACGCCGGCATTCCGGCTTTGACGGCGCGTGCGCTGATCGAAAAACTGGAGCAGTCGGAGCGCGCGCTCGATCCCAAACGCGTTCGGAAATTTGATCTGTTCGGTGCGCGGAGCGGCCGAATGTAGACGAACCGCCATGCCTGATCGCGGGGGGAGGCCATTCAAACGATAGATAAGAATGACCGAGTTTCCATCGACACGCGATTTTCTTTGACCAGAAAGAAAGGGCGACGCAGGCCATTTCGTCACTCGAGTAAGCACGTTCAACCGATATCACAATCATGAACAGATTGACCTTGGTGGCTGCCGCATCGATCGCGGCGTTCGCTGCGCCGCTGCATGCGCAGCAAGCAGATGCCAACGCAAACAAAGCGCAGGAAAGCGACGTTGCCGACATATCGACTTTGCCTTCTGTGGTCGTCAAGGCGAAGCGATATCCATTCACCACGCCCTACACGGCGACGGACACCACGGCTGCAACGCGCACCGCTACGCCTCTGATCGAAGTGCCTCAATCGGTCCAGGTGCTCACGCACACACTGCTTGAAGAGCAGGACGCCCACACGCTCGCCGATGCGCTGGTGAATGTCTCTGGCGTTATACCCAGCCAGCCGGAAGAAAACCTCTTCGTGGCGCCGATCGTGCGAGGCTTTCCTGCGGAGATCTATCGGGATGGTCTGCCGATGTATGGCATGAATGCGGCCAACAGCCCGACGAGTCTGGTTGGCATCGAGCAGATCGACGTGCTCAAGGGACCGAGTTCGACACTCTACGGTGGCGGCCTGGGTTCGCCGCTGGGCGGTCTGATCAACCTCCAGTCCGAGTTGCCGGACAGCAAGGCGGGCGGCTACGTGGCGATGCGCACCGGCAGCTATGGAACGGTCAACCCGTACTTCGACCTGACCGGGCCGCTGACGTCCTCGATCAACGGTCGAATCGCGGCGGAGTATCAGAGCAACGGCAGCTGGATCGATCAGGTGAAGGGCGAGCGGTGGTCGGTGAAACCCAGCGTGTCGTTCAAGCTCGATCCGAACACCGTTCTGCTGCTGCAGGCGGAAGTCAATCACAGCAGCCAAGTTGAATATTCGGGATTGCCGGCTGCGCAGGCGCTGGCGGGCGATCTCGACCGCCACGCGTTTCCGGGGACGACCATCGGGCAGCCTCGCACCACGATCGACAATCAGTTGGCAACCGTCCAGCTACAGCACGATTTCAACGAAAGCATGCGGCTGACCGTCAGTGGCCGCTACTTCAACAGCAGGATCCCCGAGTACGGCAGCTTCGTGTATCCGGGCATGTATCCGCCCGATCCCGCGACGCCCACTACCTATCCGATCCTGCCGCTCAACATGCTGACCACCACCAGGGAGGCAACGTTCGATGCGAACGTGTCGGCAAAGGTCAATGCGTTGGGTGGACGCCATGAACTGATGGCGGGCGTCGACTACGACCACACCAGTTTTTCCTCCGACATGGGCTTCGAGGGCGTCCCTGTCGGCTCGCTCGATCTGGCGCAGCCGAATTACAACCTCGGATATGGTTCACTAGCGCCGCTTAGCCTCACTCAGAATGATCAGTATCAGACGATAGCGGCTTACGTGCAGGATCAGGCGACCTACGGCCGCTTCCATCTGACCGGTTCGCTGCGCTACACGCGGCTCGTGTTCAAAGAAACCGAGCAAAGCACCAACGACACTTACCACCGCGTGTCGCCCAGAGTCGGCGCCACGTTCGATCTTGCGCCCGGTGTTGCCGCTTATGCCGCGTATGCCACGGCGTTTCGCGCGGCGTTCGGGTTCATCGGTGCGCAGGCTCCAAAGCCCGAGACGTCGCGCAATATCGAGGCGGGTATCAAGCTCGCGCTGAAGGACATCGGCTTGTCCGGCACGATCGCGCTGTTCGAGCAGACGCGCAATAACGTCGCCACGCCCGATCCCAATAATCCGCTCTTTTCGATTCAGGCCGGCCAGCAACGTGCGCGTGGTATCGAAACGGATCTGGTCTGGGAACCTGCGCCGGCCTTATCGCTTCTGGCTAACTACGCGTACACCCGCGCGAAGGTCACAGAAGACAACGCCATTTCGGTCGGCGACACGCTGGCGCGCGTACCCAAAAACAGCGGCCGCTTTGCCTTCCGCTACCGACTGTTGAATGGGCCGGCCGCGGGGCTGTCGTTCGGCGCGGGCATCACAGCCTTAGGCTCGCGCGAGGTCACCTTACCCAACACCATTTCGGTGCCGGGATACGCGGTCGTCGATGCGCAGGTCGCGTACATGTTCGACCGTTACACGATCGGGCTGTCCGGCGTGAACCTGACCAATCGCCGAGCCTACGCGCCCTATGAATACCTTTCCTTTCCGGTTGTGATGCCGATCCAGCCGCGCTCCGTCTATCTCACACTGAAAGCACAAATATGATCGATACCGACCGCCGAAATCTCCTGCTCGCTGCGCTCCTTGCTCCTTTGACCGTCGGTGCCGCCAACGCGAGCGCGCATGACATGGATCATGCGGGTCATGCGGGTCACGCGGATCACCCGGATGCTCACATGTACATGCCCGATAGCACGGTGCATTGGGAAGGCGACGAGGAGATTGCCATGCTGATGTACCCAGGCATGACCGTGATGGATCTGATCGGGCCGCAGTCCATGTTCGGTTCGCTGATGGGCGCGAAGATTCATCTGGTTGCGAAGACCATGGAGCCAGTCACAAGCGATGCAGGCGTCATTATCGTGCCTACGGCGACGTTCGACACATGTCCTCGCGACCTCACCGTGATCTTTACGCCGGGCGGCACCGATGGCACGCTGGCTGCGGCCAAGGACCACGACACGCTCGCGTTCATGTCCGACCGCGGTAGCCGCGCGAAATACGTCACCAGCGTCTGCTCAGGATCGCTGATTCTGGGCGCTGCCGGATTGCTGAAGGGCTACAAGGCGACTTCGCACTGGTCATGTCGGGATGCACTCACTGGATTCGGCGCGATCCCATCGAGTGCGCGCGTGGTGCGCGACCGTAACCGGATCACAGGCGCGGGTGTAACCGCCGGGCTCGACTTTGGTCTGACGATGGTGGCCGAGCTCCGCAGTCGTTTTTACGCCGAATGTACCCAGCTCGTGAGCGAATACGACCCTCATCCGCCGTTTAACGCAGGCTCGATGAAGACGGCGCCCGCGAAAGTCAAAGCCGACATGATCCAGTTGCTTTCAGGATTCAGGAAGAAGGCTGAGCAGTTGGCGTCTGACAGCGCAATGAGCAATCGCAAAGCGTGACGCGACCGGCGATCAGCAAGCCGTGGGCGAGCGTGCATACCGACGCGGCCAGTTTCGGCGCGTTTTGGTCAATTCGGCGTGCAATTGCCGTCAGTGGGTGTGGTGATGATGGACGTATGGTGCGGGCGAGCAATACGCGTTCGCCAGTGCCGCTTCCACCGGATCGGGCGCGTCAAGCAGACACCAGCCAATCTCGGCAATGGCGAGCAAGAGGGTGAACAGAACGCAGGTTCGAAATTCCATACAACGAGCGTAGTGGGTGAATCGATGAAAACCGCACATTGAAAGAGGCGTCCCTCTCCGGCCAGATTCTACGGTAAAGCGCTGACAGCGCCGCTGCGAGGCGTAAAAGTCGAGTGCTACACTGCGCGAATTGTCCGATCCAACTTCTCGATTCGGTGCCCAACAATCAATAAAGGAGGCGCGATGAAAGCATCCATCAAATGGTCCTTGGCCGCGTTGCTCGGTACATGCGCAATGCATGCGGGGGCCGCATCTTCGTCGATGATGGTGTCCGATTGCTGGATCCGGCCGTTGCCGGGCAACGTTCCATCCGGTGGTTACTTCAAGGCGATGAATATGAGCGCGAAGCCCATCGACCTGACTGGCGTCGAAACCGACGCGTTCGGCATGGCGATGCTGCATCGGACGGAGAAAAGCGGCGATACGTCAAAAATGGTGATGGTCGATCAGGTGTCGGTGCCGGCGGGTGGCACGCTGGCGTTTACGCCCGGAAGCTATCACCTGATGTTGGAGCAGCCCAAACACGCCCTCAAACCGGGTTCGAGCCTCCCATTCACCTTCGTGTTCAGCGACGGCGAAAAGGTCAAAGCGAACTGTGCGGTGAAGACTCCTGGCGCCATGGCCGAGTAACACCTGCGCAGGGCATCGTTTCGTCAATCCTGACGCGCTATGCAAACTTACGGCATGGCCCATGTATGGGCGCAGGGCGACTTCATTACACGCGGAATTCTCGTGGTGTTGTTGCTAATGTCCGTCACCTCCTGGACGGTGATCGCGGTCAAGTACATGAATGTGCTGCGGTTGAAGCGCCTGATGTGCCACGCCGAGCGCACATTCTGGGACGCCAACGACTTCAGTGAGGGTGTGGCGAGGCTTGCGACGGCGACTCCGTCCGTGGGTGCCAATCCGTTTCTGGCACTGGCCCTGTCAGGACTGGATGCGGCCGATCACCACCAGCTTACACAAACGCATCTTCACGACCGGCTTGATGTATCCGACTGGATCACTCGAAATCTGCGCGCCACCATGGACGATTGCGTCGCGCACCTGCAAAGCGGGCTTGCCGTGCTTGCGTCGATCGGAAGCACCTCTCCTTTCGTAGGGTTGTTCGGGACGGTATGGGGGATATACCATGCGATGCTGACGATCGGCGCAAGCGGGCAGGCGTCGATTGATCAAGTAGCGGGTCCGGTGGGTGAGGCGTTGATCATGACCGCATTCGGACTGTGCGTGGCCATCCCCGCGGTCCTTGGTTATAACGCGTTGAACAGTGCAAACAAGTCGACCGTGCGCAAGCTCAATCGGTTCGCCCACAGTCTCCATGCGTTTTTTGTGACGGGTGCGAGCCTCGTGCCGTCGGGGCACGCCGCGCGTCAATCGGACGGCCTTTCGACCGATCTATGAGTCGCACTTGCAGGACCAAGTGCGTTGTGTTGGTTGAGCGAATATCCGGGGTGACAGACAATGCGCGTCTGGTTCCGATTCGACAGGATCTTTTTCGCTTTCGCTTGCGTGGCGACGCCTTGCCTGTCCGCGGAAATTCTGCGAACGGACGGTACGCGCTACATCGGACAGGTCGTCGACGGCAAGGCTGAAGGGCAGGGAACAGAAACCAGGCCCGATGGGACAATTTTCAAAGGTCGCTTTTCGAAAGACGCATTTGTCGAAGGCACGATGCGACAGGGCGGCTGGGTCGTGCCCTTCTCGAACTGTCATTCGCCCGATAGAACGACCAGGGCGACGGATTGAGGCGGCGTTGCCATCACTGCGGCATCCATTGAAGAATCCACGCGAATTGAAGTCAACTATATAGTCCGGTCTCGCGTCCAGCCGAATGGCACGCGCGTTTATGCTGCTGCGTTGCAGACGGTACCCCATGTCCATCCACTTTCTCTATATTCGGCTTCGGTCGTACAGGCTGCCACGACGCGGGCTCGCGACTGCCTTAGTTGCCGCCGTGGCAGTCGCAGTCCTTTGTGACCAACTTGGCGTCTATACAGTTCAGCCTCTCGGCGCGGTTCCGGAAGGGGTGACCTATGTTGTCAGGCGGAATTCGGGAGAGCCTTTCTTTAACTCGATCGACGGCACATGTGATCGCTGGGGGAGGAAGTGACGGTCTCCTGTCGTGGTCGGGCCATCCGTCAAGCTCCACTGCACCGCATCTTGATCGAACTTCCATATCAGCGAACTGCCTACCGCCTTTCGGTTCAGGCGCACACGTATGCGCGCAGGTCAGTACCGCCTGATAGCGGCCAATGGGCCGACCAAAACGCCACCTTGCAGTAGTCGCTAGCGTGCCATTGGTGGGCAGCGTCATCTTCTCCAACGAGACTCCCCGAAATCAAATATTTGACATAACCTAACTTATCGCATTTAAATTTGTTACGGCTTTTTAGATGGAATGGTCGCCTCCCGCCTTAGCGGTCGGTATGGCGCAGCAGGCTCGTCCGCAGATCGTGTGACATTGCTAATTGCGGCACGACAGCCGCCCAGGAGAATCCAGATGGAACCCATGACCATTGCCATCGATCTGGCCAAGCGCGTTTTCCAGATTCACTACGTCGATCCTGTGACCGGCGCGATCTACAGCAAGGCGCTGAAACGCGCGCAACTCGTGCCGTTCTTCGCCAACCGGCCTGCGAGCCGTGTCGTCATCGAAGCTTGCGGCAGCGCTCACTACTGGGCCCGAGCACTTGCGCGGCTCGGTCACGATGTGCGGCTCATCGCGGCGCAGTTCGTGCGACCGTTTGTGAAGTCGAACAAAAATGATGCGGCCGACGCCGCAGCGATCTGGGAGGCCGCTCAGCGCCCTGGTATGAGATTCGTGGCAGTCAAGACCGAGGATCAGCAGGCCATGTTGTCGCTACATCGGATACGTGGAGGGCGACAATCATTTTGGCCGGTGTAGCGGCGAAGGTTTTGGCCGGTGGGGAGAAGTCAGAGGCGGCGTAGCCGCCGGAGAGTTCTCCCCACCG
>NZ_JARUXP010000010.1:0-57453 GCF_031451315.1 Caballeronia sp. LZ032 | reverse complement strand
CACAATCTCGGCCACTTTGGTTCCCGTCAAAACATTTAGTGGGAACCAAATTACCCCCGTTCACTGCTGCCCGGAGAACGGCCGACGTGAGACGCATACCCTCCGTCTCACTAAGCAACGGCTTATGCGTCCACTCGACGGCGATATCATCGGCCCGTCCTTTGAGCCGCGCATACCGCAGAAGTTTGCTGCCATCCTCTTCCGATGACAGCGGCCGTGCCGGCAGAGTCAGTACTTCGCCGATTCGCAGTCCGGTGCATACCATCAGCGTCGCAATCAACACGACGATCCGGTCCGCGCTTGCCGGGTCTGTCGGAGGTAGGCCACGGGGAATGCGTTGATACAGCGTGCCGATGGCCTGTATTGTGTGCTCATCCGGGAGAAGGCCGCGTCGCTTGACGTTGCCGCCGTCACCTTTGCGTCGTCCGTCGCTAGCAAAGCAAGGACGAACTTTCCGACGGTAGCGCCAATCAAGGCGCTGTCGGCAAAGGCCGTTGCGGTCAAGCATATCGGCGAACTCTTCTATGTGGCCGACCACTTTGTAAGCGGACGATTCGCGCTCGCGCTCGAACAGGGCGGCCACTGCCGCGTCGAGATGATCGCCGGTTAGCTCCCCGATCTCATGGGCGCGGTCAGCCAAGGCCTCATAGACGTAGCGCGTGGCGCGGACGAACACCATATGACTGACCGCAGACTGACCGCGTTGCTGATGCCGCACACAAACAAACGACTTCACCACATCGCCGAATGCGCCGGCCAGTGCCGCGCCCAACTCTCGTGGTCGAACACCATGTTGCGTAAACAACAGTCGCTGCACCGGCGCGTCCGCCTTGTAGCTACGCATTCGGTGCCGGTATGCATCTGATACATTCCAGACCGGGCTCTTCCACTCGACACCCGCGAACGGATTAGCAGCTTGGGCGCGTGCGATCAGCGTCGCACGATTGACCAGCCAATTCTTGGAGAGCACCCCCACTACGCAGTACGGTGCCGCCATCGACTTACGCGTTCGTGCCAGCTCCATCGACGTTGCCCTCCACCGCATCGACGACCTGCGCTACTGCGTAGATCACCTCGTCGAGTTGCACAGCAACGCGTGTCCCGAGTTGCTGCATGCGCTGCTCACGGCCTATCAACAGCGCATCGAGCACAGCACGATGATCGGCTTGGCGATACGGCTGGAACTTCGGGCAGACGTAGCATGAGAATGGCGGGTCCAGCGCGCATAAGCCGCTCTTGCCGCATGTGCCGACCTCCACCGGCGCTATCGCCGTTATGTCGCCAGCGAAAGCAACACGTTTGTCGGGGCGCTCGCCGTTAGTCGCCTGATCGTTTGATGGGACGATTTTGCCCTTGAACAGATCCATCAACGGCCCGAGCTTCAGGGCTGCGGCGCGATCGAGGATGCGCGTCATGCGCCGTCCCTTGAGCGCGTAATAGACGTGGACGTGTTGCGTATCGGAGTGGTCAAGCATCGTTGCCAGCATGCCTCTGGAAACGCCAAGCTCCACCATCGTCGTCGCGAACGTATAGCGCAATCGACGCGGCGCGATTCGAATGCGACGCAAGGTGCGCGGCGAGACAAGCGACATTCGTTGCGCGAAGCCCTTCACTAGGTCGGAGAACTGGTAGGAAGTTATATGGTAGGCAAACTCACCCATGTCAGTGTCCTGGCGCCACTTGTCTACCCGGTTGCGCATGAAGAGGGGTCTGGGGTAGCGGCCGCAATCGACTGTCTTGTTGACCTGGAGTAACTGCTGCAACAGCGTCAACAATTCTTCACTTACTCGCTCTTCGACGAACGCTTGTCGTGGACCGACGCCACGCTTCTTGATTCTGGGAATAGACAGCATCCATTGCGCGGGCACCGCGAATCCCTCTAGCGAATTGCGCAGGTCGGTCTCGCGCAACAGGCAGAAGTTGGCTGGATTGCGCCCGTAGGCGAGGCTGAGCGCCGTCGCCACGCGCTGCATGACGTCGACGCGCTGCATGGAGGTGTCATCGTTCAACGCTCGACGCAGCAATGTCACCTCTACATCCCACAACGGACCGCAATCTTCGTCTTCGAGGTCTACAGCCAGTTTTGACGGTCGTGCCGGGATTCGTATCTCATCAAGATCCTGTGCGAACGACTTGTCGAATCCAAGGCCAGTGAGCATTTCGGCGCACCAGACGTACCACTGACGGATCACGTAGAAGCTGGCAAGTTGTTTCGACTCGCGCAGCGTTTGGATCGAGCTTTCTACTACCGCACGCAATGCCGGGCGAAGATCCTGAGGATGGCCTATGTCGCCGAGTTCCTTCCAGAGACTCGCCCGACGCGACGAGACGACTCTTCGACTTTCTATTGCCCTCCCAGCAAGCACGCTCGCTATTGTCTTTACAGCTTGCCCGACACTAGCTCCGGATTTTTGCGTCGTGAGCATGATGGCCCAGCGACGGAGCGCGTAATTCACGATGACGTTGCTTACTTCTAGACGCGGCCAATTGATGGCCACGTGAGCGGTTGCAGCGTTACATCGCCAGCTAACGCCACTCAGATCCACTCGTCTACCATCTCGGTCGATCTCGCCTTCGGGCAATCGAGGCAGTCCATAACGCCACAGGTGTGTAGCCATTGCCCGATTCACTTCGTCGTTGGTCATGATTTCCCCTCCGATCGCGCGAACAAGGTGACCTGATAGCGCAGCCCGATTTCGTACGCCTCTCGTCGCACGGCCGCGTCGATATACGGCTTAACTGAGTCCGCTGAGCGCCATCCAAAGAAGTACATCATGTTTCTCGTCACGCGTTCGTCGTCGAGACCATTAGCGAACCCGGCTGCCCTAAATTCGGTGGCACATGTGCTTCTCAACTGATGGGGGTGGAGATGCTCGAACTCGGGATGAGACGCGGTAACTTGGCTCAGAATCCCATTGACACGTACAAGGCTCAACGGGCCGCCGTTGCGATTCAAGAACAAGAAGGGCGTGCGCGAAGCACCGGCTATTCGCCGACGAGAGCCACAAATGTAGTCGTTGAGTATCCGTGCCAGAGACCGGTCGCACGGTACGTGTCTTGGCTCTGTTTTGACTTGGGGCTCGGCCACCCGCGGATCCGTAGGATCATCGGGTGCCCGCACAATACGCACGGTGGGCGCATCGCCGGACAGCAAACAGTCTGAAACCCGGAGCTTGAGCAATTCTCCTCGCCGCACACCAAGCATCGCTAAGAGCAGAACAATGAGGTAGTTGCGCTGCCGATATGGTGGCTTCCAGGGATTTTCGGGAGAGTCTGGATGGCAGAGCTTGATGAGTCTGTCCAACTGCTGCGACGATAAGGAAGCGGCATGCTCGGCAGAGGTTCGTCCGGCTTGGGCAAGCGTCGCGAAGCAACGCTGCGTAAAACTCACCCTCGACTGGATGTCCGCGATCTCGGGCGCGCCGACCGGCAAGGCTGACATCGCGCATTCGAGGTGCCAGGTGATGCATTTCGCGACGACATTGAGTCGAAAGGCGACGGTGCTCGGCGCGACGACGAGCCTAGTCACTTTGCCCGAGCTCTGGAAGCTACGCCGCAACCACGGGTACAGGCGGCTCACGATTTCATCCTGACTCAAGCCTTGGCCAGAAACGAGTCGCGCTTGCAGCGGGAAGCGCTCGGATATCGACCAGGCCCACAACTGTCCGAGCACGTACAGCGTCTTGACCAAGCTATTCGTTGATAGCCGCAGGCGCAGGCGCTTGATCAGGTAGACGTTGATCCATGGGACGGGTTGTCGATCACCGTCGACCAATGCGGGCAGGCGCTCCCCGCCTGGATGCCGAATCACGATGATGTGAAATCGTGCACTCATGGAGGCCTCCGCTCACGCGTGCCAATCCAAGGTAGGCAATGTTTACGCCATTTTCAATGAAAAGGCGCAATAAGGCCGCCCGGCTTGGGTCGGCGAGCGAAGTGGACCATCGTGGCTTACGAGAACAAAAAACCGGGAGCCGCGGTACCCCTTCGTTTACTGTTGCAAACTGTCAACTTCCCGCAGGCCCTTGTAGAAAAAGAAAAACCCCGCACTAAGGCGGGGCTGATCTTTACACTCTCGGTTGCGGAACTTCAGAACGGAATATCATCGTCCATGTCCCCGAAGCCACCGCCTCCGCCATATGAAGTTGATTGCGGTTCGCGGTTCGCCGACGCGGGATTGCTCGGTCGCGGTTGCTGAGACCGTTCCTGACGCGCGGGGCGCTGACTTTCGAAGCCGTCGTTCGACGAACGGTCGCCAGGGGCCCGGCCGCCGAGCATCTGCATCTGCTCAGCCACGATCTCGGTCGAATACCGCTCTTGCCCGGCTTGGTCCGTCCACTTGCGCGTGCGGATTCTGCCTTCGATGTACACCGACGAGCCCTTTTTCAGGTACTCGTTGACGATCTCAGCCAATCGGCCGAAGAACGAAACACGATGCCATTCGGTTTGCTCCTTCATCTCGCCCGAGGACTTGTCCTTGTAGCGATCTGTCGTTGCTAGTCGGATATTTGCGACCGCATCGCCGCTCGGCAGATGACGCGTTTCGGGGTCGGCTCCGAGGTTGCCCACGAGAATCACCTTGTTTACTGATGCCATAAAAAGCTCCTTTAAGATTTCTTGGAAATCGCCCAAAGCCACTTGTCCCAGAGCACTTGCGCGCCGCTGGAATCGAGCTTTGGTCGACCACGTTTATCGACGGCAGGTACCTTGATCTTGCCAAGGCGCCTGACCTCTATGCGATCGCCGACTTTGCAATGTGCCTCTGCAATCGCGTCGCGAAGACCCTCGCCTTGCAGCACGTCCACACCTGTACGGTGCTCAAGTGTGATGCAGAAGGATTCGTAGGTCCGCCCCGGTCGCTTGCCGTCCGGGAACTCCCTCTCGCCCCACTCTTTCAGCACGCCATATCGCGCGCGCTCACTGGGTCGATGCGATGGCTCGGCGGCCCGCGCTGGCGACGACGCTACGGTCTCGACGATTTGCTTTGTCGGTCGCGCGTCGCTCGCGGCGGCTGGGCGGGTTGGTGCAACCGAACGCTCGGAAGGCGCCTCTGTCGGCTGAACGTCCCGGACGGCAGCCGCAATCGCTTCTGTGAGCGGACCCTGGTGCTCTCGCAGCACTTCCCAGTGCGGAGCGAGCGCCGGAATCAGCTTCATTCCGACTGCAGTTGGCCGTAGCTCATAGTCGAACGCCGGGCGAAACTGCACCACGACATCGCCCTCGTCGCGAAAGAGCATCGGTTGACCAGCGATCGCGATGTGCCGCTCGTTCGCTCCGCCTTTTCCGACTTCGACGGGGGATGATTGCTTTGCGGGGTAGCTATTCCGGGCCTGCGTCGCCGACTGCACTCCGAAGAGCGTTCCCAGCAGCCGGCCGAATGTTGATGTGCTCATAGTCGACCTCCTAGAGCAGCGTGCCGAAGCACTCGCTACGCACTTCTTCCATGTCGCGTTTGAGCAAAGGGTTGCTCAAGATGACGTCCTGCAGGATCTCAGGATCGACGCCGTTGATCTGGCACACGAACCGATACGGCAAGGCGCCCATCCAGAACTCCATGACCCATCCGAGCGTGGCCCGGTAGTCTTCGAGTTCCATCTTTTTTCGGTTTTTGAGTCGCTCGCTGAACAACGCAGCGCAGTCCATTAACGACTCGGGCATGTTGTCGCCGCGTCTGCTGTCAGTCGCGAGACTGATCAACGCGTCGACCATCTTGTCTTTAACGGCCCCGCTCCACAGGTGCGGATCGGGCAGCGGATCGGGCTTGGCCTGGACGCGTGTGATCGGTGCTTCGGGAGCGCCGAACATGTCCAGTTGCCATGCGGCTACTTCTGCTTGCATGGGAATCTCCGAATGAACGGGAACCCATGCCCGCAACGGGATGGTTTCCCGTTGGGGTGAGGGGTCAAGACCGCCCGTGCGGGCAGTCTTGACATTCAGGCGTAGCGACTAGTTGTCGGTGCCTGTCTTAAGTGGAACGACCACTGCGGACTTGGCGTACTGACGTTTGATGGGCGTGACGTTGGCGTCGGCGGGAGCCGGAGCGACAACGGCGTGCGCGGGCGCCTTCGAATCCTCAGCTTTCTCCTCTTTCAGCGCCGCCTTGATGGATCTCTTGATCCATACAGCGACGGTGGCAGAGACAAACAGAAAGGCGAAGAACGAATGCGCCGCAAACCACAGGGCAAAGCAAACAGCGACCAACCAGCCGGGCGACTTCATCGCCTTCATAACCAACTGCTTCGGCATTTTTCTCTCCAGAAAAAGACGCACTAAGGGATGTCCAGCCAACACAGCGCTGGATGATTTTCGATGCTCGGGTGAGCAGGGAAAAACGGCGCGCGGAGAGACGCTTTCGTCACGGCTCGAATGAAGGCGTGGCGGAAGCAGCTCAAAGCAGGGGAAAGTGGATGCGAGCGCGCGGCCTATCGGTATGCGCAACTCGGGTCGATGCGTCGTGGACGCGGGGATAGATGCGAATTTACGCCCTGCCAGCGAGGTGCGTGCCTTCGAAAGCTCCCGATTTCATACCGCCTTTTGCTTTTTTCGACACATCTGTGACTGCGAGCGGGCGGCCTTGACTTCGCGCATGCCCTGCCATGCTTGGAGCATACATACCAGGGAGCCAGCACATGCTTATCAAATTACTGATCGCCGTCGGCGGCTACTACCTATATAGACGGTCTAAAGCACGGCGTCGCCCGCGCACTTCGCATTCGGCGCGGACAGTGCCACGTTCGGCGGACGCGATCGGCGCTGCGGGCGAGGCTGCGACGCAGGCGAAGCTGCGCAAGACCCTCCGCTGCCTGTGCGGCGAGGAGTTTTATCTGCACGATGGTCCGTTGGTGATCGAACACGCACCGGGGACGGCCTTTCCAACGGCAGAAATCGACCACCTTGCGGTCACGC
Organism: Caballeronia sp. LZ032; assembly: GCF_031451315.1. Lineage (NCBI taxonomy): Bacteria > Pseudomonadati > Pseudomonadota > Betaproteobacteria > Burkholderiales > Burkholderiaceae > Caballeronia > Caballeronia sp. LZ032. The sequence goes on along the minus strand of NZ_JARUXP010000010.1, from coordinate 50,547 downwards.
CCTTCGGGATTTTCGTTTTTGAGACGAAAAATTGGTCCGGGCACATTGCGCCGTCAGCGATGCCCGGGAATCTCACCCGAACTTCGCACAACGGTGAAACGGACGATAGGCGCTCCCCGATAGCGCAGAACCGGACCAAGCTCCGATTTCTTCGTGAACAACTGCCAGGCATGTGGCCGGTTGCCGGTGCCGGCATTTTCACATCGCCCACGGCCGTGCTTCACCGGGACCTGTCGACCGATCTGCTCTCGCTGGAGGAGTTGCCCTACTGGCTGCGACTCAAGCGCGATTCGTTCAAAGAAAGATCGCCGGTGGACGTCCGTCGCGCCACGGCGGCCGTACTGATGTACGCCGACACCTCAGCAAAGGCGCTTACTGCCCACAAGGCGCGGGTGGTCGCGTAACCAGAACTTTCGACCGAAATCAAGCCCTGAATTAGGAAAGGTCTTCCACATAATCGTTAAAGTGTTACATATGTGAACCGTTAAACGATTGCTTACTCGCGCCTGTGCGGCTTTTGTCTGCAAGAGCTTGCGCGAAAGAGGGGGTGAAATATGCGTCTTTTCACCCTCGGAACGTGTAACAAAGAATTTACGATCGGTTACTTAGCCGATCGGTCGTTCGATAGGTTGTGGGGATGACAGCCCCGCGCATGCAGGGCAGCGCCGTCAGCGCTGCACACAACGGAGAGAAGAAATGCTGTCAGGCGAGACGTCCGGAAACGTTCCGAATAAGTTCAATCCCAATCTACCGGTTCCGTTCGGTGACGATTCCATGTCCGATTTCATCGTTCCGCGCGACGATAACAAAGGGATCACCCGAACCACCATCGAAAAAGCCGCTAAAGACGCTTTTGGCGCAGAGGACGAGCTCGTCGCCAGACTGACGGACTCCATGATGGCCGTTTCCGAGTCCCGGGAACGCATCTCCGCAGAGATGATCGCGCTCGGCAATCAACTTTTTCACGCCCACTACCTCATTCGTAACAATCTGGTGGCGAAGGGCGGCGACACGGTCTCGATTCACCGCAAAGCGGCGCGCATGGCGTACGACTTCTTCGAGAACTCGCTGAAGATCAAGGAGTCGGCAGCCCGCCAGTACATGCGATGCTGGGAACGCTTTGGTAACAACGAGGAGGCTATCCGCATCTTCAATGTGGGCGAGCTCGACATGCTGGCCTCCTCCACCGTCAGCGACGCGCACATTACTGAACTAATGGCTCAGAAGCAAGCCAAGCCTGATATGACGCGCGCAGACGTGAAAAAGCTGCTCGACGCGCTGCAGAAGCAAGAAAAGGCGCTTGTCGATAGTCAGAAGCAAGTAGACAACGTCACGTCCGTACTTGAGGACACGAAGACCGCACTCGACCTTGCGCAGCGCGAGGCACAGCATCTCAAGGATGAACTCGACACCAAGGCCCGGGCACTGACCGCAAAGCAGCAGCAACTGGACGGCTTGGATGACCTCTACAACCGTCGTACTGCAGGGATGAGCGACATGCAGAAAGACCTTGCAGACAAAGACAGGGAGATCAAGCGTCTGCTTGACGCGCTCGAGAACAAGAAGCCCGAAGTACAAGTGAAAGAGGTGCTTGTTACGCCTCCCGGCTTCACCTCGCTGGTCGAAGCGCTTGAAGAGAAAACAGCCGAATTTAAGAAGACGACGCAAGCCTTGGACGCACTGAAGCAAGAAGTAACCGAGGTTGAGAAGAACCGCGAGAAAGCCAAGGCTGCGCTCGCTGCCGCAGAAAAAGTGCATAAGACGATGGAAGGCGTTTCCGCCGCGTTCGAGTCCTTCGCTGGAAAGCTCACCGCCGCGCAACTGGCCGTCCAGGCATGCGACAGCCCTGCCGAGCATCGCACGATGCTGGAGACGTTGTCCGCGATGATGCGCAAATCGCAGAGCGAACTCGACGCATGGCTCGCTAAGTAAAAAGGGCTAAGACCGACCACGTGGCTGTGCGCCGTGAGGCGCACAGGAACAAAAATAATGAAAACGACAATGTCGAAGAATACTCTGGACGCGATTGAGACCAACATCGCCTTACCGGCTTTCTTGGCCGAAAAGATCCAGCGCGAAAACTATTCGCTTACTGACGCCATGCACAAGGTGCTTGCGCGGTATCCCGACGCGGAAGGCGTGCTGGGCCTATCGCTGGACAACATGGAACTGTTCGACACGCACGCCGATCCGAAGGCGACGCTGATGAACATGCCGTTCCTAGCGTTGTCCCCTACCCTGCCGGACCCCAGAGACTGGGATACGTTCGTCAACGGCGTCCTGCGTTCGCGAAAGGTGGAAGAGCTGACGGATAAGATGCCCGAAGTCGATGGCATGACCGGCCGGGACATATTTCACAACAACAGCTCCTATGTGACGCTGCTTAAGGACGTGCTGCACATGAACGTTCTGGCGGCACCGCTGCTAGGTCTCTCGCTCGAACTCGCGCACTACCTCAAGGGCCTGCCGATGCGTCGCATCCAATCAGCGATCGGCGAGATCAAGTTCCCGCTCTATAGATGGCGGTTCGACGACAACATGTTCTGGACAGAATACCGCACGGGATGGCTGTCAAACGAGGCGGTCGCCCATTACCTCATGCGTACGGCGCAGCTCCCGCCGTCCACCTTGCCATTCAAGCACGCGTGGTCGGACCTTCGGCTGGACCGGGCTCAACGCGATGTCTACGCGCGGGCGCTTATGACACAAGGCTGCCGCGCTGCGACTGCGACCAATCTGTTCACACTGAACGCAACAAAAGCACGGAACACCTACAGGGAGATCCACGGCGTCAGTTCACCGTGCGGCTGCAACCCGACGTCGCTCATCTGGTACGTCGAGCACCCGACACATCGCCTGCAGGGAACGTTCTTGGCATGGCTTTATCGCGCGGCGCTGGCCAACGGAGGCAACATCCCTGAGGCGCTTATCGCCTCTATCGACGTCGCCGAGAAGATGTTCGGCAAAGAGTTGGTCATTAGCCCCGACCGAGCGATCCACCTCACCCGAGCAATGGCGATCCACTCCCGGCTAACGATGACACCGTGCCGGACCTGTAAGACCGAGTACATCCTCTCCAACGAGCAAGGAAGGATCGAACTGGCGAAAGACTTCTTCTGTCCGGGCTGCAGCTACAGTCTGAAGTCACGCTCCGCCAAAAAGCAGGCGAAGTCGAAGACCGAGTAACGATAACCACAACGGAGGGAGTTCGATCAATGTCCGAACAGTTTAGCGTTGAAGCTGGACTCGTCGTTTTCTCACGCGACGGCCGCGTGCAGTTTGGCTGGCTGGACCTTCAAACCGGCGCGTACTACGGCGAGGCCGATGGTCTGTGCATTGCCGATGCGATCGGCGCGATCGAATTTCACTCTGACGTGACGCACTGAGCCATGCAGGACTTCGCTTACCTCTTTCCAGACAGTGTCGCCGCGTGGCTCGAAGGCCGCGGCGACGCGAGGTTCCAACGGTATGAGAGGCACTACCGCGCCGATCGGGCGACGGCACAACCGAACGAAGCATTCGACCTTGAGCGAAGCAATGTTCGTTTCGCCCAACAGTTCGGCTCAGGCCGGCGGCAATTCGCGGCAATGTCGAAAAGCAAACCGTTCGGCGCGCTCGCGACTTTTCTCATTCTCCTTTGGGGCGGCACTGCACTCCTCTCTTCGGTAGGCGCGACACAGCCCGTCGCCGTTGCTGTGGTGCTCGGCGTCGTCTTTATCGCCTTGCGAGTAAAACACTTTCGAGCCCGCGGACAGCAGCGATAGCAAACGGTTGCGACCAAACAACGGTGCCAAATTCCAACCCCTTTACCGGGTATTACAATGCCTGCGCCGCCAATGGCCAACGGCAATTTCCCAACGAGGAAAGCGGTTTCGCGGCGGACTTCCGAGTCGCCTTGACTTCGAACACCGCTGGATAAGATGAAAGTAAGCAGATCGCGGGGGCGACTGCAACAACTAGGTCGGAAACAACAAATGACGATTCAGAAAAACTTCAAACTTTCGATGGCCGCGATCGCTGCATCGCTGCTGGTGGCTGCTTGCGGCGGCGGCGGTGGTGGCAGCACTTCCGCAGGCACGGCCGCGCCCGCGAGTTCGCCAGACGCAGGGAGTTCGCCGGCCGGCACGCCGAGCGGCGCAAGCACGCCGACCGGAACGACGCCGAGCACTGGCGTTGCGCCCGCAACGACGGTCCCGGCCGCGACTTACGACGGCAGCAGCTTCCAAGCGGCGGCATTCGCTTTGGTCAACAATTATCGTGCGTCGATGGGTGTGGGTACGCTCAAGCAAGACCCTGTGTTGGACACGGCTGCACAGGCCCATGCGCTCTATTTGTTCTCGAACCTGAAAGCGCGCACGATTCCGACCCTCGACCATAACGAAATTGCGGGCAACCTAAATTACTACGCGGATACCCCGCTCGCACGCGCTCAGAAGGCGGGCGCTCCGACGACGGAATACATCGGCGAGAGCATTGCGGCCAATGTTTCGCAACTGACGACGGCGGCGGCAGCAGCAGACTGTATCGGCCAGAACCTTGCCTCGGTGTATCACTTGGCAGGGCTGACATTCACACAAGAGACGGTCGGCATTGGCTACATGCCCGGCGATTCGACGTGGGCTCAGTACACTTGCTCGCTCGAATACGGGACGCTTACCGGCGTCAGCGGTGCGCCTTTGGCGAACGCCAATTCCTACTCGGGCGGCCAGCAGATCGCGACGAACGCCGTCGTGCATTCGCCGTTCACGAACGAGGCTGGCGTGCGGACTGCAATGGTGCCCGAAGCGCCAAATCCGGCGTCAGATCTCACCGCTCCTGGTCGCCCGATCATGGTTCGCGTGAATGCGGAAAACCGCGATACGCTTTCGGTGTCGCAATTTACACTGACGGATGCGGCGGGAACTCAGGTTGCCGCACGAATCTTGGTTCCGGCTTCCGCGCAAGCGAGCTCCACCGCAACGACGGTCGCCGATCCGAACAATGCGCTTCCGAACGGTACTGCTATCCTCCTGCCGCTTTCGCCGCTCCGGGCTAATACCACTTATACGGTGACGTTCAACGGCGCGCGGGACGGTGTTGCGCTGCCTGCGACGACATGGAGCTTCACGACTGCCGCGCAGTAATTGATCGGTTCGTGCTGTAGGACGTACGCCCCTTTCAAGGGGCGTTTTTGTTTTTGCCGTCATTTTGCGTCGCATCCGGGCACGTGAAGTCGTGCGATGCTCGATACCGCTTTCCAACGCTTTTCACGCACTGAAAAAAAACAGCGCCCCGAAGGGCGCTAGTTGCGGTGATGATGGCGCAAATGATTTCGACCGCCTTAACCGCCACAAGTGATGTTCTCCGGTTGCGGCGCAGCGTCCACATGATCTAGAGCACCGCCTGAATTTATAAAGCAGTAAGCAATGTAGGACGTAGTTGTGTCGCCGCAACCGTTGATGGTGACGCGTGGACCCTTGGCGTACCAAGTATTGATCTGTTTGTACGGCGCGGGATTCTGGACCGCCTGGTACCTTGTTAGGCTCGAATATCCGGCGTTTGTTACCGCGGTCATACAGATCGCTATGGGATCGCCGGGGCCGCCACCGCCACCGCCACCGCCACCGCCACCGCCACCGCCCGGCGGAGTACCGCCGACCGGCGCTGGAGCGAGACACGTATAAACTCCCGTGCTCGCACGTTGCCACGTCAGCCCACTAGGGCAGTCCGGCGATATAGGGTTAGGCGTACCAGCGCAGCCCGCGCACGAGGCCGATTGCGCGGACACGGATGCGTTAACGCTGGCCGCGACTAAAAACGCAGCCGTCGTCCACTTCGTGTGCGCGGCGAGTGCAAGAACCGACTTCTTCATGTTGATGTGCTAGTGTTGTTTATCGCTAATGCCGATGTCTTAGTAGCCGGGCGCTGCGCCATTCCCGTACTGACACTGCACGATGGCCGTAGCGGTAAGGCCAAGATCGTTTCCGGTTTCGCCTGCTCCTGTGCCAGCCTGGATCAACGTGATCTGAGGAACCCAATAGCTTCCTCCATCGTTCATGCGGTACACGACGGATTCATAGGGAGGTCCAGCGGTCACGTTCACTCCCGTCGTCTGCGGAACTATGTCGACAACTGGCGTTCCACCGGGACAAGACGGTTTGCTGACCCACGGATAGGTATCGTGGACAATCGTCTTGTAGACAGTCGCGAAGTTGCTAAGCGTCTGAGTCAACGGTGTCATGTAGCCTTCGTAATTGCACACGTAGCCGTTGTTGTTGACGTCTGTATAGAACGAGCCAGCCGGAGCGCAGGCAGCGCCGGGCGCAGCGTTGTTGTTCGCAGAACCGATTGGCTGCCAACGTCCATAGCTACAAAGCAGTAGGGAGCTCCACGTCTGCGCATTTCGGACGATCGCCGCGTCTGGCGAGCAGGCTTGCCCTTGCACCCCGTTGCCTACAACCTGCATGTAGCCGTTAACGGTCGCGTTGCCATTCACCGTGCCACTTCCGTTGACAGTCGTGTTTCCGTTGAAAGTGCCTCCACCGGCGTTAATTGGCGCAGCACCGGACCCGTTATAGTTTTGAACGTAAAAAGCGCCTTTTGTCCGCACTGCCGCGTTTTGCGGGTCGCCGTAGTAACTTGCGCCGTCACCGATCTGCAGCGGGTTAACGCTACCGCCCACCATCTTCAAGACCTTGTTCGCGCCAAGCGTCACGTTGCCGACGTTCTGCATGTCCTGATTGTTTGCGTTCATCGTTCCGGTCAGCGGTAATGCGCCATCCCGCCGGTAGTACGGCGAATTTCCGTCCGCTCCGAAGCCGTTAATCGCGAGCACCATTCCTGGCTTGCTTCCAGCAGGATTTGGAAACGACCACTGTCCGTGGATGCCGGTAATGGTGGCAGGCGTGCGGTTGGTCGAGTAGCCGAACTGCGCGCCTCCTGCAGCAGCCAGCACGCCCGCACCGGCAATGTCAGCAGTTTTGTCCTTCATGCTGATGAGCGGCAAGCTCGGATAAATCTGCGAGGCGATATGGCAATTGCCCGCTGCGGTCGAACAGTTGTCGGGTACAACGGACAGGGCGATCTGGTAAGCGCCGCCCCAGAACGGCCCGTTCTTGAACGCGACCTTGTTGTTTGATTGCGCGCTCAATTGATCGAGTGTCGGTGCAGTAATCGCAGTGGAGGTCGTCTGCGAAAAACCCGCTGGAATAAGCAACGCGTAGTTATTGGTAATGAAGCTGCCAAGCGCCGAGTTGATCGACGCTATGTTCTGCCCTTCGACCTGGAGTAGGTTCTGGCGCTTAGCAGAAATGTCTTCCTTGATTCCCTGTACCGTCAGCAACGCCGCGCCGATCAGGACGATCAACATCTCGAGAATGCTTCCCATATCGGCGCCCCGCGATTACGTGCGAGTGGTCCACAGCGCCATCGACGCCATTGCGCCGTTGGACGCGCACGCGGTCGCGACCGTTGCGGGATTGAACGTCGTCGTCGGCGAGAAAATCGTCGTGCCGTTCACCGTTACCTGGGTGTAGACGGTCACCAGCGCTGCGGCACTCAGCGAGCAAACCGTCGAAGTGACGGGGTAGGTGAGAATCAATGAATCATTGGAGGTAACGAGCGTGCCAACGGCAGCCGTCACGGTGCCATTGAACATGCCCTTAACCGACGATTTGTCCGATGCCACGCGCGAACCGGCCGAATCGAAGGCGTGGTTCTGCGCGAGCACGGTGAGCGTCTCTGCGGAAAAATCGGCGTCGTTCTGCGTCGCGTTCAACAGGCCCGTGTGGAACATCTGCGCTTCGCTCTTGAACTGGGACGCGTGAATCAGATCGAGCACGTACTTGCCGCCCGCGTAGACAGCCAGCGCGAGCAACGCGGCACCAGCCATCACCGCCCCTGCTTCAATCATGGACAACTCGCCTGACTGCTTAGTCGCACGCGCCATCTTGAGCATCCGTGCGCGGCGCGCCTTAATCGGGTTCATCTCAATCGGGTCGGTCTGGACTGCTTGCGTGTTTTCGTTGGTCATTTTGTGTTTTCCTTAGTAGCTAGATGCGGCGGGATTCCCCGATGTCAGGTTGACGGCACCCGTCACGACGTATGAGCCGATGCCGAGGGTCAGGAACAGTGCAGCGGCAAAGCCGAGCAGCATGAAGTGCGTCATTCGGGCGTTGCGCTTGACTGCTTCAACGACGCGATCAAGCGACTCGCGGCCAAGGCTCTTGATCGCGGCTTCAAACTGATCGCGGCCCGCGGCGTCGGTGATCGTGTCGACGATCGTCACCGAGAAGATGCCGGTGTCGAGCGCGCGCATCGGCTCGTCCGAGCGAGCCGTTAGGCGTCGATCCATGATCTTCAGATGCCAGCGCAGCCACGGATCGGCAGTCTTCAACAGCCGCTCGAGCGCCGCGCGCAGTGTCAGATTTGAATCGAACAGACCGGCCAGCGAGACGATCAACAGTGCAGCTCGCAGGTCGCGGCGATTGCGCCAAAGAAGCGGCATGCGGTCGAACTTGTCCCGCAGAGGCCCGGACCAACGCTTCAGGCTCGAGAAGTAAGCGAGCACGAGGCCGATGATCGCCGTGAGCGTGAGCCACCAGTACTCGTAGCAAAACGTGTCGACGTGATAGAGAAACCGGCCAAGATCCGGCCATTGGTCGAGCGGCCGGACATCGAGCACCTGCGGGAAGATGACGCCGCCAAACAGCATGCAGTATGCGTACATGTAGACCAGCAGCAACGCTGGGTAGGCCATCTGCACCGAAGTCGTCGACGACAGCACGCGCTTAGCCTTCGCCGCCATTTCCGCCAGTTCGAAGCCACGGACGACCGAGTCTTCGCGTGATGATTCATCGGCAATGTCCAGCAGCGCGTACTCGTCGCCAGGGATGAATGGCTTGATAGCGAGCGAAAAGCTCTCACCGCGCTGCATCGTTTCCCGGATGCTGGCAAACACGCGCCACTCGATCTTGCCGCGCGTGCGGCTGCGCTTTTCGTACGTTTCAAGCCGGTCGAACAGCGTCTCGGTGTTGCGCAGGCCCTTTGCGGCGATATCGAGACGCGTCTCGCGGTAAAAGTCCTCGCGGACTTTCTGAAACCGCCAGCGCGCGACGACCAACTGCTGCCGCTTGGGCAACATCTTTGCGAACGTGGTGAACATGGGAGACCAGGGTTAGACCATCAAACCATCGACGCCGGGCATTACGCGGTACTGCGCGAACGACTGCATCGAGCGATTAATGAATTGTGGGTCAATCAAACCGCGCGAAGCCTTGAAAAGAGCGTGTTCATATAGCGTCTTTCCATTCATATCCGCGTTATCGAACCCGGTACGCCGCGCACCGCGCCAAACTTTGCGGGCACCGGCCCAGTCGCGCTCGGCTACGCGCTCTAGAAACTCGGGCGTCGGACGATAGAGTTCGGCAGCCAACGAGGGGCGCGTGGTACCACCCGCTGCTTTCCCATTGCGCGTGAACAGCCCTTTCAGCCGGCAGTGCTCGCAGCCGTCGTAGTTGCGGCACGCCATCGTCGACGTATCGAGGCCAAACTTCGTGCGCAGCAAATCGAGGTCGGCTTTCGGCATCACGTCTTCGGCCGGCAGCTTGCAGTGCTCGCAAAGCGTCGGAATCAGCTTCTGGTTACCGACCGCATTGATAAACCCTTCCGAAGCCAGCTCGTCGATCGGCAGTTGCAGCCGCCCGCCCGCCATACGCATGACGGCCGCGATGATGTCGCCGGCGTGCAGCGAGAAACGCACCGGGTGCCCGGTCAACGCCAGTTCGGCCACCAGCCCCATCACAACGCGGTCACGCACTTCGCCGATGGTCAAGTCGTCCGGGTCCTGCCGCATCAGCGTGCGGATCACTTCTGCGTACTTGCGGTTCGCTTCGTCGTCAGTCTCGTCCGGGCGGCGAATGATCGAGTAGTCCGACAGCCACGGCATCGGATACTCGGACGGCTCGTTCACCGCGAACTGCTTCTTAAGTTCACGATCCGGCAGCATGTATGAGAGCGCGCGCAGCGTCGTCGTCTTGCCCGATCCGGTTTCGCCAGTGAGCGCCGTAATGCCGCCGCTCACATAGTTGAGCGTCTCGATCAGCTCAAGCTGGCTCTTCTCGAATCCCATGTCCTTCGGCAACAGAACCGAATAGTTCTTGAAGTTGCCGTCGAGCAGACGCAGCGTCACGTCGTAGCCGCCTACCAGCGGCGACGACTGCCAGCGCAAGTTGACCGTGTCGGTCTTGACGACCAGCGGGATCATTGCCGACTGCGGCGCGCTCGGCTGAAAGCTGTTGCCGGAGTTGGTGTTGCGCTGAACAAGATCGCTGTACGCCGCAAACAACGCGCGACGCACGATCGCCTTTGGCATGCGGCTGAACGTGTACATGTCGCCGTTCACACGGAACCGAATTTCGACCTCGTTGTGAAATTCGCGCGGTTCGAAATGGATGTCGCTCGCGCCGTATGCGTGTGCGGCCTCGACGATATCGCGGAAGTTGCCGATCGCACGGCTGGCTTCGCGGACTGTGGAGTTGGCAGACACCGCGGCCTTACCGGAGTAGATGGCGACAATCACTGCTTCCGTCGCGATCATCTCCTCACGTACGAGGATGTCGTTGTTGCCGAGATCCTTGATGAACGTTGCGTATTGCGCCTTCTCCGCAAACCGTGCGGTGGCCACCGCGATCGCCACGCCCGGTTGCAATTCGACGGCGACGAACTCCTTGCGTGCTGCCGCCGGAATGCGCAGCGCGGCGTCGTCGTCCGCGACAGTGAGAACGCGCTTGAAGTCAGGAAGCGAGTCGGGCGACACCAGTTCTGGCCGACCGGAAGCCAGTCCACCGCCCTCGTTCTGCGCGTCGTCGTCCGGTGCGTGTTCCTGCGCAGCCATCGTCGGCGTGGAGGCGGCGTTACGTTCGCTGGGACTTGCTGGTCGTTGTGGCGCGGGTTCCGGTTGCTCAGGGAACCGCTCCGCACTAGCGTCGCTGCCGGCGACACTCGCGTCCTTGCTCAATTCAACTGGCGCAGCCGCCGAATGTGGCTGCGGCTGCGGGTGCGGCTGTTCAGTGTGCAGATTGGCCCGCGCTTCAGATCGTCGTTGCGCACCAGACGGCGCCGCTTGCGCCGTCACGGCTTCGTCGTTCACCGGCTGACCGCCATCCCTAGCCGCCATCGCAGCGGACATGCTCGCGTAGCTCGGGCGCTCAAAGCTCGGCGGAACGAACGGGCGATAGGCCGGCTCCTCGTCGGCCGCGTCACCTTCAGGCTCCGACTGCGTCGGCACATGCTGCACCGGCGCGCGCCAGTCATCGTCGAGCTCAGTGCTCTCGACGTCTTCGACATCCCCGCCCGATAGTGCGCGACCAAGAAACATGACTTGGGGATTCACCGCACGCGTGCTCAGCGGCGACTCATCACTCGTCGGTTCTACAGACGCTCTGCCTGCCGCTTTTCTCTTCGCCGCAACCGCCTCCGGAGCGGGGAATTTCGGCTCCGCACTACTGCCCGGCTCGATGAAGCTTGAGCGCGGCGCGCGAAAGCGCTTCAGGAAGCCACCGCGGGGGGCGTCTGGCGCGCCCTGTTCTTCTTGTGCAAACAGACCCATTGCTTATTTCCCGAACGGTACAAAGGTGGACGCCGTCGATGAGACGCCGCCCGGAGGAAGCGGAGAGGACAAATCTGTAATCGCCCTGACGGCCGGCGAATCCTGACGCGGGACGGCGGGCACGTCGGCAGGCGCTACGATGGTCTCGGTCCACTTTTGCTTGCCGTCGGCCAGATTGACCGTGAAGCCGTCGATGGACGCGACCGTCCAACCGTTCAGCAGTCGACTGCCTTGGCGTGCCGTGTAGGTCGTGCCTTGGTAGTCATAGAGCACGTAGGTGCCGGACATGTCGGAGTACGCCCCAACGAAGGTCGCGGGAATGACGCGCCTGGGCGGCGCACTGACCCTACGCTCTACTTTGGGCGCTGCGGTTGCCGCGGCGGTCACCGGCACCGGCGCAGGCGTCGGCGCACCAAGCGGCGAAGCGAGGCCGACGCCGTTGCCCGGTGCCGCTGGTCCGCCTTGGCCACCTTGACCACCCTGCGGACCGCGCATCGAGTCGACAAGCTTTGCTCGCGCGAGCTTGTCAATGTCGTCCAGCGTGAGATGACTTTCCTGCGAGATTGCCGCGCCCGCCACAAACATGAGCACACCGAAGCAGGCGGCTCGTGCAGGCCACTTAGTTGAGAACATAGTATTTACCCTTCGCAGTGAAATGCACCCCGGTACCGTCCTCTTTTAACTCGACGTCGAGGGTGTCCAGTGCCATGTTGTCCGGCAGGCGCGCGAGGAGCGCGCTTTGCCATTTGTATCCGTCGATCTGCCACGTTCCGCGCTGTACGAGCGGCCCCTGCACTTCGCCAGCCATCGGCTGTCGAGGAAGAAGGCGCTCGGCGGGCTTGATATCGACGACGTAGCCGTGGCTATCGAGCGTGTCCGGCTTGGTAGACAGCTTTTGTGGGTCGGTTTGCAAGGCCTTGATGAGCGCCTGCTGAGTCGGCCACGTCTTTTGCTCAGCGAGCGCGACCCGTTCCGCAACCGTGACCTCAGGCCCACGCGCGCTCAGATGCCAACCGTCCGGGTTGAAGACGACCGGACGCAGCGACTCCGGCGCGCGTGCGTCAAACTCCTTGAAGGTGCCGCCCTGTCGCTTGTAGGTCGCGATGCACGGACCCGCGATCGAGCAGGACGCTTTCTGAAACTGCCATCCGGCGACGTTCGTTTCCTGCGCGCCGAAACTAGCCAGCAGCTTCGGGACAAGCTGGCTAGCGAGGGGAGCGGGCGCAGCGAGAATTCTCGCCACGGCCGACTGGTACTCCTGCATGAACGTCGGCGGAGGCGGCGACGGTGGAGGCGGCGGGTTCAGTACGCCAATCAACTGCTTACCGCCAAAGAACACCGCCGCGAGGATGACGAGCAACGGGACCGTCGTGGGCACGGCGACCGGGATCTTCTTGATGAGGCCGACCTTGCGCGCAACGATCAGCTCGCGCAGATCAAATACCTCATCGACCGCATGGAGCTGCGCACCGTGGCCGAGCGTCGCCAGTTCAAGCCCCGCCTTCGCACAGGTGTCCTCGATTGCTTCGCGCTTGTCGGCGAGCGCGTTAAGCGCGACCGCCTCGTCAAGCGCCACCGCGCCGCGTTGCACCAGCACCAGATGCACGAGTTCATCGTTCTGGATGAGGACAAGCACGGCGGGCCGGCGCCAGACTCGCTCAAGCGACGCGATGCGCGCGGCGGCGGAATACAGCTTGCCGCCCTTGCGCTGCGTTGATTCAAGCTCGCAGAAGCCGACGATGGTCTCGCCCTTCGCCTTGAACTCGGCGTAGTGCGTCGCGCCAGTCTCCTCGACGTAATGACGACGTTCGGCGCGGGCACCCTTGGCGGAGTAGGCGCGCCAGTCCAGCCCGAAGACGAGCTTGGCGCCCTTTTCTCCCGGTATGGATTCGAAGTGCAAAGGCATTTTTACCCCGCGCTCACATCGACGGGACGACGGTTGCCGTCAGCATGATCACTTGGAACGTACGACCCTTATTCCACGCGCCCGAAAGACCACCGATGCCGTTGTTGCTGCTGCCGTCATAGCGATTGCCCACTGCGCCGTACAGCACAACCGTCTGTCCATCAGACAGTGCAATGGTCTGGTCGTCCTTGTTGCCGATGATGTCGGGCAACTGGATCTGCTGCAGCGTGTCGCCGGAACCGGTGCTGATGGTTGTGAACGGACCATTCAGCTTCGAGCTATCGCTCCAGTACGACAGGATGATCTGGTTGTGGTCATTGACCGACGGCAGGATGTTCACGAAGTCACCGACCGTCACCGACCCCGGTTGCAGACCCGGCACGCCAGCAGTACCGCCCGAGATGGAACCAAGGCTAGGCGTTGTTGCAGCGAGGTAGCCCTTTGTCTCGAAGGATCCGATCGAAACCGGCAAGCCATTGAGCGTCATCTTCGTTTGGGTGTTGTCCTGAACCGTTTTGCCGAAGGCGTTAAGGCCGCTGATGACTGCGTTGGTGCCTTCCATAGGCGAACCCGGCTTCAAGACGGACAGGCCCACGGTGCCGCCAATTGCAGTTGCCAACGACGTGGGCGAAGCAACCGAGATTGAGTAGCGCTTCAGGCCGTCCGAGATGCGGTTGAAGACGATGTCGGCGCTCACGCCGGCTTGCGACGAATTGCTCAGATCGACCTGCAGGGTACGGACTCGCAGAGCGACTTGACGGGTCGAGATCGCGTTTTCACGCGCGAGCAACGCGCCCATGCGATCGACGGCTTCCTTGGTGTCGTGAACCATCACCAGGCGGCTTTGTGGATTGACCACGACTTCGCCGAGCGGCGACTTCAGCTTTTCCAGCTCCGACTGGATGATCGCAATCTGATCAAACGTGCCATCGCGTCCGGTCGAAGTGATCGACGAGAAAGACCCGGTATTGCCCGACGTGCCGCCCGTGGTGCCACCGGATGCCTGGTTGCCGGTCGACGTATCCGTGCCCTTCGACATGGTGGACTTGATGGACACCTTGCCCGGGATCGCCGCGATCGTGAACGTCTTGGTGACGAACCGGCTGATGGATATGGTGCTGCCATCGAACGTCCAGTCGAGGCCAAGGTTTTCCGTCACGCCACGCAGATATGCGCCTACCTTGCAGTTACACGCCTGCGCGTACACCGGCTCAACGTTGGACTTTGCCATCGCTTGCGGCTGCATCGGGGCGCTCTGCCCGTTCCCGCCGTTGGTCTTCGGAATCAGCGCGTCGCGCGGAATGAACACATCCGGGCTCAGATGCACCGGATAACCGGTAGCCGTCGAAACGAGCGTGGCGATTTTGGACAGCGGCAGGTTGCCCGGAAAGACGACCGACTTTTCGCGGAAGATCGCGGGAAGTGTCGCTTCATAGGCGACCGGTACCAACCGGTCGCCGAGGAACGCGGTCGGCACTTCCTCAACGAGCGACATCGACTCTGGGCCATTGCCCATCGCGCGCGTGGCTTCAGCATTGGTCGCGTCATACGCATGGTTCACGTCCGATTGCGAGACGGCGCAGCCGGTCAGCGATGCAGCCACGAGAATGGCAACGGCAGATTTGATTTTCGTGAGACGCATGGCGGTTACTCTTGGCAGTTGGCTGCGCGTGCGACGACGCGGATAACGTTATTGGTGTGCTTGCAGACGCGCGTGGGCGTGCGCATGTGATTGGTCGCCTGCATCACTTGCGTGAGCACCGATTTGAAGTCCCCGGTGAACGTCGCGTTGAACTCGAGTGGCAGGTCGTCATCGATCTTCCAGGCGAGTTGCCAGCCCTGCTGCTGCAGCCAGCGATCGAGCGCGTTGCGCATGTTGATGTCTTGCGGCGTGATGGAAAAGGTCAAAAGTCCACCGGGGGCCGGTGCACCGCCTTGGGACGGCACAACTACCGGAGCGACGTCCAATGAGCCGACGGGTGATGGGGCGGCAGCGCCCGTAAGCGCCGATTGCGCAGCGCCACCCATCGCTGCCTTCAGCGCTGCAGGAGAGGCAGGAGCAGCGGGAACAACCGGGGCCGCGGCAGCCACGTGCGTAGCAGGTGCCACCATAGCGAGTTGTGTCACCGGCGCCTTTGCGACCGGCGCGGCGAGCAGTTGCCAGCCGTCACCGGGCGGCGGCGCAAGGCGCGACTGATCAGGTTCCGCTGCGGCAAGACCCGATACGGTCGTCAGTGCAAGACACGCGAACAAGTGGGCCATCATGCGCGCGGTGCGATGCGTTTGAAGAGAAAAAGTAGGCGTCATGTGGTCAGTTCGCGCGTTGCAGGCGGCGGTAAATGTTGTTGGCGTAGATGAGCTGCTTGTTCGAGGAAACGGCGTTATAGGCACCGACCGCTTTCCATGTCGGGCCGAACTGCTTGATGTTCGAAGCCAGGATCCAGGTCCCCACATAGGCGTTCACGCAGGCATCGAACAGGTGTTGCCGGGTGATGCCGAAGCGCCCCAGTTTTGGAAGCCAGGACGAGTTGATCTGCATCAACCCAATGTCCTCGCTTCCATCGGTATTGCGGTTCGTCACATACGGGCGCATACCTGACTCCTGCTGCGCGATGGCGCGTACCACTTGAACGCTGACGCTGTGATAGCGCGCGGCATCGTCAAGACAGTCGGCACGCGCATGCACGGAGACGGCCGCGTAAAGCAGCGTCGAGATGTGAATCAAAGTCCGGTTCATGACGCGGGCCGATCAAAGAACCGCACATCGTGCTTGCGCAGCACGTTGACGACGTTGCCGTCGGCGTTGACGATGAACTGGTCGGCCGTGCCGTTGAATTTGAAAAAGCGGCCCTTCTGCTCGCCCGAGCCCATGTGCGCCACGTCCGCGACCGTTACCTTGCCGACGGTGTCAGCGAACTTGAAAAACGTCGAGCCGTTTTCATCAAACACGCTTTGCAAGGCAGCCTTGTTCGCAGTGTCGAACTCATAGACGGTTCCGGCGACACGGGCGACTTCGACCTTGTCGGTGCCGTTGGAAATCGTGAAACGCTCCGCGCGGTTGAAGGTCACCACGTCAGTCGCGTCATCCCACTTCGGACGCAGCGACTTGCCGTCTTGCCCGGTCACCTTCAACTCAGTAGTGGGCTTGGCGGAGAACTTGATTTGAATGTGGCTGTCGTCACCGTCGCGGATCGCTAGCGCGCCGAGCTTCGCGGCCAGGACGGACCCCGATGCGGCGGGCGCGTCTGTGTCGGTCTTCTTCGCGATATCGGCAATCGGGTCCGTGGCCGGAGTGACACTCGATGACGCGGTGGCGGGATTTGCTGCGGCCTGCGATACAGGCGCAACGTAGTTGACGGCCACCGACTGCGGAGCCGAGCGGCGAAGTGTTACATGGTGAGAGTTGAAATCGACGTCGGCGTACAGGTCGGACGCGGCCACCAACCGATCGAGCGACTGCATCCAGTTCTCGCCATCACGTGTGCCGAAGCTCGCCGAGGTCGTCAGATCGATGTCTTTCTGTGCCGATCCCGTCCAGCCCTGCGGCACCAGCGCTTTAACCAGTTGCGCGAGCGGCAGCGTGGCGTTCAAAGGCCGCGTACTTTCGAGGCTGCTACGCGGCCCGATGAGCGCAAGGCGGCCAGAGAAGCCAGAGAAACCGGAGGGCGTGTCGCTCCGCGCCTTGTCGCCAATGAAGCGATTGGCCTTCTTCCAGTAAGCGGTGGCGCTCGAGCCGCCCGCCGAGTAACGGATCACCTCGGGCGTGCCCGGCACAACGATGTACGGTCCTTGACTATGTCCCCCGTCCACGCGCAGCGATTGACCGGCACGCGGCTGGAAATAGGTGTCGTTGCCATCGTTGAAAACGAGTGCCGGTCGCTCAAGCACATTGCCCGCGATCTCATAGTCAAAGTCGAGCGGGTCGGTGCCAGCGGCCACCGCATTGAGGGTGACTGCCGCAAGCGCAAGAGTGAGAAGAGAGAGCGTGTGCTTCATAGACCGCGTTCGATTTGAGAGAGGTGCTTCACGAAGCGCGCGAGGTATTCGCGGCCCGGTGCGGGATTGGCGCTGTGGTAGTAGGCGACCGCCTTCACCGCGGAGTGCGTGAGCCGGTAGTTCTCGTTGAGGATGTCTTCGGCGACGCGGATGTTGGTCGCCGGCGCAAGGGCATCCCAGGCACTCGCGAAGCGCTTGCCGTGGTATCCCCAGTTCACTTGCATGATGCCGACGTCAAAGTTCGACCGGCCCTTGCTGATCAAGTAGCTGACCGCGCGATACGCGTCTTCGCGAGTGCGGAAGAAGAAGCCGCGACCCGCGACATTCAACGTCCACGGCCATGCACGACCGTTGTAGGCCGACTCATTGAGTGCGATGCCAGCGAGAATTTTCGGATCGACGGAGGTGTGCATCGCGTCGAACGGCGCCTGCGCAGATGCGCACGACCATCCGCCACGCCGCTCAGTGATGCTCGCTTGGGCCTCATCGGTCAGGGACGCGGGGCGCAGCCAGCCCGCCTTCACGAACAGGCTTTCGAGGCTGACAGCCGATCCGTCGATGCTGATTCCAACACCGCTAGCCGTGGCCTCAACCGATTGGCCCTCAAAGCGGTTAGCCCACGCCAGAAACGGCTTAAGTCCACATGCGTACACCGGCTCGCCCGGTAGCTCAACAATTGCGCGTTTCGTGCCGTCATCGACCACGATGCGCGTGGGGCTGATGATCGAATCGATCGTCGCCGCGTGTGCGCCGAACGCTATCGCAGACAGACAGGCAGCCGCCCATGCCTTAGTCATGGTACGGCTCCATGACGATGTCCTGCGTCACCTGCACCAGGAACTTCTGGCCCGGTTCAACGGTGATCGTCGGCGGGATATTCTGGTTGCGCTGCATGACGGTTTGGGCCGTCGCTGCCGCTACCTGCCCCGCCGTGTCACCGTAGGTAGTAACGCCATTCGGGGTCGCCGTCGTCGCCGTCTGCGAACTGCTGTCGAACGCCTTCAGCAAAATCGCCGTAATAAAGCCCGCGCCGAAGATTTTCAGGAAGTGGTTGTTCACATCGCCCGAGAACCCGGCGTAGCCGTTTTGGTCGGCACCCTGCATGCCGTTGAGTGGCACGCTCTTACCATTGGGCAGACGCAGACTGGTCGAAGCGACCAGCAGGCGCTCTTGGCCAACTTTGACGTCCGCGCTGTACATGCCATTGATGAACGCGCCCTTCGGGATCATCAAACAGTCGCCGCGCAGGCTGTCGTAGATGTCCTCGTCCACCATCAACGACACGCGACCCGGCTTGTCCGAGTTCAGCCCCTCCACCGTCTTGACGTGGATGACGTGCGGCGGCGTCAACGTGCAACCCGTCGACCGGCCGTTGAAGGTTGTGCGTTCGATGCCGCCTTGCGAAGCCGCATCGCGCAGGAAGGCGCGGTCGCGATTTTCCGGTGCTTGGCCCTGCTTGGCCAAGGCGATCGCCATCGCATCGGGGGTGTTGGCTCCCGCAGCGTTACGGGCAGCTCGTACCTCGTCCAACGAAGGGACGCCAGCGGGCAGTACGCCGTTCGCTTGGTTCGCCGAACGCGACGCGCCGGCCTGCTTGAAAACTGACGACGTGTAGATCGCGTCTTGCGCCGCTTGGCGGGAAAGCTCGCGCGTGTCCGTGCCCGAGCCTGCGACTTCTTCCTTGAAGTCCGCGCCAGTTAGCATCGGTTTGACGGCGGGCTTCGGCGCCGCTGCCTCAGAAGCTGCGCGCGCGGCAGCCTCCGACGCCGCTGCGTCGCGCTGCTGACGGATCATCTGGTCGATGTCGTTGTTGTTCGCAGCAGTGGGCGTTTCCGTACTCGACTTGAGCGCGGTCGCCTTCTTGATGCGCGCCTCTTCGTCTGCCTTATTCGTCGCCTGTAGTTGATAGTAGAAGCCCAGGCCTCCAATGACGACAGCCGCCAGAATGCCGATGCTCATGATCGCATTGCGCGGCGTCTTGCCTTTGACGAGGGTTTCTTGCTCCGCGGTAGGCGTAGCCGAGTCCGGTTTCTTGGCCACGATCAGAACACCCCAAGCAAGCGGCGGCGGCCGCGCGTCACCTTGACCTCGTCCTTGCCGGAACGTAAAACGATCTCGTCGGCCAGACGCTGAAGGACGAGGAAGTCTCCGCGGCGAATGAAGTTTGCAACGACGCGATCGCCGTGGTCGAGAATGAACGGAACCGGCCACTCCTGAGCCTTGCCAGGCATGCGCATCCAGACCGCATGGCCGTCGTCAAAGACCGTCTCCGGTGTGAACTCGGCGCGGCCATCGACGCTGTAGTCCCAGTTCAGCTTGTCCGGCGCAACGCTGATGCTTCCGGAGTCGCTACCACTGCGACCTCCGTTCGCCGTCGCGTCCTCGCGGGCGCTAACGCGAGCCATCGGCGCGCGCGGATATTGGAAACGCACCGTCTGATAGAACATGCCGCCCGCCGGTGAGGCGATGAGCGTGAAGTCGTATTCGCGAAGATTCGTAGTCAAGTGCAGCGTGTTGACGAGGTCCGCCTTGTGGGGCTTGATGAACACATGGTTCATCTTGTCGTCGTCGATCTCCCACTGGACGCTGTCGCCCATCGCCGGGTCAGCGATCAACTTCTCTCCCTTCTCCAGCTCGATTGTCGTGAGCTTCAGCGGTGCGGTCAGCACGCGGTAGATCTGGTCACAACTGTACGGAAACACGCCGATGCGAGCGTCGCCGGGCATCGTCAATGGATCAGCGCCGCCGTTGAACGGATTGATCGGGCTCATCGGGTCGCCCGCGACCATCGCGGCATTAAACGACGAATCGCTGACGGCTTTCTTCGCCGCAGCCGGTTGAGCAAGGAACGCTGCACATGCAGCGAGAACGCACATGCCGATGACCGGCCGTTTGTTGAGAATGGTTGCGGTCATGCTTATGCGGTCCGCTCGAGGCGGAAGAACGGAATGAAGATGCCGAAGGGGTTCGTCGTCAACGCCTGCTCAGCAGTAGGCGCGACGATTTGATAGCGCAACGTGAGCGCGTACGACTTCACGTCCGGCTTGCCGGTCGCGCCAGCCTGCGAGGTCGTCGTCGTGAACTCAACGAGAACCGTCGAGTCTTCGAGCAACGCGATATTGCGCACGTCTACTTCGCGGATTAGCTTCGGGTTGGCAGTGATCTGCTGGAACGGGGTGTCGGCCTTCAACCAGTCGCGGAACTGACCGGCTGCCGCGCCGATCATCTGCGCCTTCACTGCGTTGATGTTAGCGGTCATGCGCGAAGTCTCGAGCCGGTCCGTTAGCACGGGCTCGATCGTGAACCAACGAACCGCCATATCTTTGACGGTCGTGCGCACAGCTTGCGAGTCTGGCTTGTAGGCGACGAGCTCTGTCACGATCGGATGGCCGCCGGTGTCGGCAGAGACGCCCACAACGCGAGTGACCGACGGCGGAGGTTGCCGCGTCCAGACAGCACCGGCCGCGACGATGGCGAGGCCGAACGAAATCAGCATCCAGCGGTTAGCTTCGAGCGTGAGCCTCGTGCTCGTCTCGAAAATCACCTTGCTCGGATCTTCATCGGCATATGAGCCGGGGGCCGTGGACAGCGCGGCCCGACGCTTGTTCTTGAAAAGACGCATGGCAACCCTTTGGAATGGTCACCATTGAAACAGCGCGAGCGTCCTTTTTTTAGCGGAAAGGCGGGTAGTTTTGTGCGTCATTGCACTGTGCGCCCTAACGTTGCCTGTTAAGGCATCACCGCGGACAGATGCGACTTATCATGATGAAATGCGTTTGCCAGAAAGACGCCGTTCTTATGCGTCTTTTCGCCTAATGTCGGAGGTTCGTTGGGGTAGGCCTCCGGTCGGTCGCATCGTCTAAACTGTTACATTTAGCGTAAGTTTGCCAAATGTAACAGTTTCTCCCGACGGTTTTCCCTTTGAGATTCAGCCACTTAGGTTGAACCGATCACTTCGAGGTGACATATCAGTGATATGGCGCGCGCTCTGTGGCGCTGACGAATGCGGCAACTGGACATCGCAGACGACGACTAGGAAGCGGACGGCTCACCCTCTTCCAACTTCCATCTTGTGATGCTGTGCTGGTCAAACAACCACTGACCGAACATCAGCTTTTCTTTGATCGCGCGAAACCGTCCCGAACTGTACGACGAGACGCCACCGCCGCTTTCCGCATACGAGGTCACTAGCGCATCCAACTCGCGCCGTCGGAAAACCTTCAGTTCAATTGCTGGATCTTCCTGCGTGGGGCCGGCCTGTGTCTGGGCCGTCGGCAATTGCTCGCGCTTCGAGACGTCGACGTCGGTCACGTCATTGCCGCTTTCCCAAACGGCTCGCATATACCCACCGGCGTTCTTGATGTTTCGCTTGTTCCTAACCTGTCTTTCGACGTAGTCAACAGCGCGTGCTACCTTGTCCTGGTCTTCTTGCAACCACGCAACCGCGAGGCGATCAGCAATGTTCAGCGCGCGAAGTCGTGCGTAGAGTTCCGACTCCTTCAATCGTTGAACATCTTCCGAGTCGGCATTGTCGTACATTGATTTCTGCGGGTTCTCTTCCACTAGGAATCGAATCTTCGCCACCCTCCTGCTCTCTCGCTGATACTCAGGCTGCACAAGGATGTTTGAAACAGTATTCACCTCGCTGACTGCTCGACCGATGACGTCGCGGTTGAAGTGCTTGAAAGTGTCGTATACCCCGGCCTCCGCATTGAGCAGCTTCCGCCAAACCTCCACCGGGATCCAACCTGTCGAGCCCGTCTTCTTGAATCGCAGGCAGTTCTCCCATAAGGCCAATCCGAACTTTCCGTTGAAGCGCTTCTGCATCCCAACGTTAACGATCAGATACACGTCCGGATTAGCTAGTCGTTCAGAGAGCGCGCGGCTGTACTCATAAGTACAAATGCCGTCGCGAATGTCTGCAGCACTCAGCATGGTCGTTACGCCCCATGGAGAGTCATCGACGGCGTTCAAAAGGTCGAACTCAACCGGCGTCGTCGCGATCTGCTTCAGTGACTTTTTCAATGCGGCGGTGTTCTTCGAGTCGAACCCGAGCATTTCGCTCAGCAACGCCACTGGGATACGGTGAACCTGTTCCTTAAGTAGGTTGTCGTACGCGTTAGCCAGCAAGACGTTCACCAACTTGCGGTCCAAGAGACCGAGTGCGCCGCCTACGTGCACCGTGCCGACGTGCTTGCGCAGCTCCAGCGGAAGGGCCTGCCTTTCGGCAAGAATGTTCAAAGTCTTGGGGAGTCGCTTCCTAGTGTGAATGGTCGGCACGATGTGTCGCATTTACGTTTTGTACGTCCGTGATTCTAGAACGGAAAGGTCGAGATCTCAAACAACGATTCCCGACCTTTCAACGACGTAAATGGTTTCGATACCTATCGGATGATGAGCGTCGTGTCGAAGATGCTTAGGTCGGGGTTTGTGGGGCGAGCACCGCTCTTTGCTGCCCGCGATGCGGATGTTGTCATGGGATCGACATCGGACAAGGACGAAACACCCCCATAAACACCGACCTTTCCGGCCCTTTGTCCAGGGTAACGTGTGCTAGCTCCCCATAAACCCCGACCTTATGAGGCGTTCATGTCCCGAGGACTCGTGGCTTGCCCACAAACACCGACTTAGAGCGCCGCTCGGGCTCTAACGGGCATGCAAAAGTCTAAAGGCCGTCGTCCAAACTACGATGCCCCCCATAAACCCCGACCTTTCGGTCTCCGGCCATTGGTGCCCTTGAACACCCCCATAAACCCCGACTTTTCGCAGTCCGCCCGTCGATGCCCCTGAACGCCCCATAAACCCCGACTTTTCAGACGACGATGGCATACGTCAGCCGGCCCTGTCGTCGTGGCTGGCGCCTAAACGGATGCCGCTCCCCACAAACCCCGACCTTTCCCGACAAATCCCGATTTTTTTGGGACGCGGCTCGCTGGGTCGAACCGGGTCCTCAGTCGCAAATCGTCCCTCGTCAAGGGGCCGCTACCGCGCGTCCGTTAAACCAAAGCGTCGCCCCACAAACACCGACCTTTGCCCCATAACTTCCGACCTTCGAACGTAAGGACTTGTGCCGAGCGATGAAACACCTTACCGCACAAGGCTAGGTGGACATTGGCAGCCCCCAAGGTGGTCGCCCCATAGACGCCGACCTCTCCCCATAAAGTCCGACCATTTGGTCGATTGCGGCCCCATAAGTCCCGACCTCACGCCCCACAAAGCCCGACCATATCTCCGGAAAACCCACGCCCGTAGGGGCTCAAGCGCGGCCAAAGGTTTACAAGGTGTTGTTTTATTAAACAACACCATTGTTGGCTTTTGATAAATTGCTTTTCGTCACACCATCTTGTCGCCCATTTTTTCGATGGCTCGGAACCCGCTGTCAACTCGTCGAGGCTTGTTCGCTTCATGCAGCGAATTTAATGCTGCGTGTCACACGCGATCGAGAACTCACTGGCAACGAATTCTCTGACGACCATTTCGAGCTTCGCAACGATGAGGGCTTGCTGCTGCTCCGAGAGACCGCTTAGTTTGAGTTCAGTTCGCCCATCCCGATACTGCTTCAACGCTCCTATTTCACGCCCGTCGGGAGCTTGGAAAGGCACGTTTCCACTGTAGTGGGTCTTCTTAGCAGTTCTGGGTGGTGAGGTGCTGTCGAGCTTTTTGACATGCTCTTCTAAGCGCCGAACAGACATCTCACCGGCCAAAACCAGTTCAAGGATTCGCTCGGCTGCGGCGTTGCCAGCCTTGTCAACGATGAGTTTGATGTTGTAAGCGTGAGCCAAACCTACACCTTCTTTCGCTGCCATTCGTTCCAGGAACGCCTTGGGCAGTTTGGCAATATGCAACGTCTTTGAAACCGTCGACTTCGTTACTCCAAGGCTCTCGGCGAGCGCGTCTTGGCTCTCGAAGACGGACTGAGCAAGGACTCTCTCCCATGCCACTGCGTCGTCGAACACCGTTTGTTCGGCGCGATTCCTATTAATGCTGCTCGCACGTATGTATAGGTCTTGATCAGTTAGCTCTTCTACAAGTTCACAGTCGATCGTTGTCTCACCAAGGCTCTTCTTGGCCCGGAACCTCCTCTCCCCGTCAACAATGACGTACTTTCCCGGGAAGCGCGCGTTTTTTGTGACAACAATCGGGACGTGTTGACCTTCGCGACGCAACAAGACAGCGAGTTCGTCGATGTCGGATGAGTTGTAAAACTCTCGGGGATTGAAGGGGTTTGAGACCAACTCCTCGAGCGCGACGTGTAGCCTTGGGACCTTCGAAATATCCGCGGGTGAACCAGTTGCGCTGGTGTGGGCTGCGAGGCCATCCGAGCCATTCAGATTGGGCGATTTTTCCCCGGTCGTTGCGCTGAGGCGCCCGTCCACGTCAAGTTTCTCGCTCGCCATACCTTTGCGAATCGAAGCACCCAGACCTAGCTTCGGCGCGACAATTTTTTCCTTGTGTGCCACCTACGCCTCCATTAGTCCTTTGATGGTGAGGATCTCTTTCGCAACGGCCAGTATCTCCTGCTTCGCTACCTTCGCGGTTCGCTGTCCCTTAACGGTGAACACCGTGGCGCCTACACCGATCGCTGTTTTATAGATTTCACGCTGGGCGATAGTGCTTCGCAGAATGGGATAAGGATTGTCTTCCTCCATGGCCGCGCGCACCTCACCGTAGCCAGTCGTCTTCGTGTTGACCTTATTGAAAACCACCCCACAAGCGGTCGCATCGCTCCCAACCTTTCGGCGGACCAGTTGAAGCATCCCTACCGTGCTCCATGCGTCTAAGGCTGACGCATCCATGGGGACAAGAACGAAGTCGGATGCCGCGATCGCGACCTCCGTATTCTTGTCATGCACGCTCGGAGGACAGTCGACGACGATCAGGTCATAGTTTTCCGCCATCCTCTTGACTTCGCGTCCGAGGTTCGATCCGGCGGCAGCTAGGTTGACGACAGTAAACGGATATGGCTCGTTACTAGCGCTTGTTGCTCTCATGGAAGAATTTTGAGAGTCGGCGTCTATAACGAGTACCCGCAGGCTTGGGTCATCATCGCAATAGGCTCCAGCCAGATTTAAGGCAATCGTCGTCTTACCGCTTCCACCTTTTTGGTTCGCTACGGCTATGACTAGGCTCATGGCTTGACTCTTCGCAAAAGTTGAAAAGATATTATATCTGTGGCACAAGGCAATTCAACATCGCGAGAGCGTCCCCGCACTGCGGTTTCCACGTGGAAACCTAAAGGCGAAGGTAGTTTCGCCGACAAACAGTGAGGAGGTAACTACTTTGGAACACTATGTAGGGAAGCAGCTGGCACATAACCCGTTGGCACTTGCCGGCCTGTATCGCGACGGCTTGGGGCGGCAATGGAAGAACCAGACGGAGGCCGCGCGTGCGTTGGCGAAGCTAGGGGTCCGGCGGGAGCACGTCAACAGAGCGGCGCGGATCGGATCAATGCCACCGGAGATTCTCACGCTTTTCCGAGACGCGGGCATGTTCGACAAGACGGCTCGAGAACTTCTCTCACTCCAGAGAACCGACGGCCTTGAGGTTTTGGTGCAGCGAGCTCAGTCAATTTCGCCTGAAGGTAAGTCATGTGCCGATATCGTCCAACTGCTCAGCGGACAGCCGCGTAGAGTTCGACAGCGGCAGCGTTCCTCGGTCGGTGCATCGTCGTCGCCATTATTGCGCGCCGCGCGATATGCCGAGGGCGTCGCGAGCAAGGAGTGGTCGACGCAAGCGGCTGCTTCGGAGTTAGCGGGATGGAACGAAGGCCGCCTCTCAACGGCAACTTCTGTCGCGCGGCTTCCAGGCGTCATAACGGAGCTTTTTGACGCTAAGCGTTTCACTACCCAGCATGCCTTGGATCTGCTCGCGATCGTGAAGTTACTGGGCGTTTCCAAAGTAGTGAAAAATGCGAACCTGCTTCATGAACGGCCGAGCCGTCGATCGTCAAAAGAAATCCTCAATCTCTTGGTGGCGGGAGACAGCGCGCCTGATTGCGAAGTGAGTTCATCCCGAAAAGGTACCAAGCTCACAATCTCTTTTAGTTTCGATGTCAGTCCTGCCCGGAGCTGCCTTGTGGACGTCAAACAATTGAAGATGTTGGCAGCGTCCGCCCTGAAGAATTCGGTTGAACTTTCAAGTTGAACGTGCGGGTCAAGGCGAGTTTGCTTTTTAGTGAAGCCAAAGCACTCGCGTCCGACGTTAGTAGGCAAGCTGCAGGCGGCAACTTGAGCCCACCGGCCGGGGGCGGTCTGGACACGGACACAGCGGTGCCGCGAACCATGTCGCGCGGCCGCGGCAAGATGGGTGAAGGCGCATTCTTGGTTTCCAGGTCGAAACCATCCTTTGCGGGATTTGACGACCTCACCTACGACACCGTTCCAATTTCAGCCCCGCTATCACGATGAGCGCGAGCCTTATCCAATGCACCGGCAGGCTAACGATGACGTTGGCATACCGTATGTTCGTCTCTTTGCGCTCCAGGGCACCGGGCACGAGGAGTTTAAACCCGGGTAGCCGCCAGTCAGTTTCCACGTGGAAACCGGCTTTGGACACATCGCTGCCCGGTTGAATCAGCCGCCTGGCATGGTTCGTTGACACTGAAGACCCGACGCTGGCGAGGTCCCCAACTCCCAAGTCGCATCATGGGTGCCGCCTGGTTGGTTGCATCAGTATCTCACCGTTTTCCTCCCGATGACTGTCAGTTAGCCTCCAATGGGCATCACAGTGGCAGCAATTTTTGCGGTTGTGGTGACAAAAGTCACCGTTATCTGGCAGTTAAAGGGTAGGGCGATCGCGCAGACACAGGCCTATTTGGGGAGCCGCACGGCAGAGGCGTGAAGGAGAAGGCAGGGACGAAACGGCAGTCGCCACACCCCGTCACCGAATCATCACGCAACCCCGAGGAGTCGGTTCTCCAACAGAGACAGAGAGGGGGACGCTAGTCTGCCGAAGAAAAGCGAGTTTATAAAAATGCTCCTTGACCTGACATCGGGCGCGCGATGAATCGCAAGGAAAAATATTGGCTAACCAATTCAAGTAATTTCGTCTGTGCCTCGCTTCTATGGCTAAAAAGCGACTTTTGATACTTGGCTACTTGCGGTACTTTGCGCCGCCTCTTCGGCGGAGGCCGCCTTCTACTCGTCGCTCCTTGCAAAAGTCTGGCCGGCCTTTTTCGGAGCAGCGATGTCAGTGCCCGTTAGTCAGTGGGGCCTCGTGGCTTGGGTGTTCGTGGTTTCAATGACCTTCCGTTCGGCAAAGTCGATATACTGAATAAGAGCCCCGCCGGCAAGAATCAGCGGCATGTGTGTGCGCGGCGCCGTGACCTTGCGGCAAAATGCGGGTACGATACTGTATATATATACAGTGGCTGCCCGTTACCATGTCTCTTCCAGCGTTCCTCCCTGTCAGCTACCACGAACTTAGGCTGCTTTGGAGTCGCTACCGGGGGCGCGACGCTGATGTACAGCGTCTGGTTCTGGAGGTACAGCGGTTCCGCGGAGTAGTCGACGAGGCATACCAGCTTCAGCAGGTGATTGAAAAATGCTGGCGGGAGGAAGGTCATGGCCAGCTTGTAGCGCTAGAAAAACTTCGCTTGCTGCTAAACAACGAGCGCACGCGGTAACGGATTAGCCGCCGTCTACGTTTCCACGTGGAAACCGGCCAAACGCATCCTTACGTCAGTCTCGACTCTCAAGGATCCTTGATGCCAAAAGCAGTAGGTGTTCCGGCGCGTCGGGCGACGCGCGCAGGGTGTCAAAATCATCTCTTGCGCCCTGAAAGTCACCAAGCTCCCACTTTGCAACGCCGCGAGCGAAGATAGGGTTCGCGGAAGTTGCATCCCTTACATCGATCAGATCGATCGCTGCCGAAAAGTCTTCGATAGCGTCACGCAAGTGACGGTTTCTTGCTTTGACCGTGCCGCGGTTGGTGTAACACTGAATTCGGACGTCCTTTGTCGCGCCCGGTAGCGCTATCGCCGAGGACAAGTCCTGGACGGCGCCCTTGCTGTCGCCTAAGTGCGCTTTACTCGTTCCACGGCCTTGGTACGCGCGCGCTACTTTTTCGCCGGGTGCCCCGGGCAGCTCGATGATTGCTGTGTAGTCGGCAATGGCTTTGTCGTGAGCACCCCGGCTCGCGAACATTGCGGCGCGGCCGACTAGCGCCTTCGCAACTTGTACAAGAGGCGCATCTGCGAGATCGATTGTCGCAGTGAAATCGCGAAGTGCGTCAGCGTAGTCACCGATTTGCTGCTTGGTCGTCGCCCGTTCGAACAGTGCCATCGCCATTTGCGGGGCAGGTGCATCAATGACTTCGATCGCTGATGAGAAGTCGACAATCGCCGGATTCGGTTCACCGCCGTTTCGCTTTCTGATACCGCGATTGATGAGTGCCTGCGTCACTTGTTCAACCGGGGCTCCAGCTAGTTCAATGACGGCGCTGTAGTCGGCGACCGCCCCCTCGTCGTCGTGGAGCCGGCCTTTTGCGTGACCGCGGTTGTGTAGAGCGAGCGCCCGAAGCTCTGCGGGGGTATCCGGATCCTCGGCCACAACGGTGAAATCACCGATCGCTTGGTGGATATTGCCTTCGCTGTCTTCGAGACACGCGCGATTGTAGCGGGCAATAGCGGACTGTCTTACCGGCAGGGCCGGCAGATCGATCGCGCTGGAGAAGTCGTTGATGGCTCCATTGTTGTCCCCGAGTTCTGCTCTGTTCATGCCTCGGTTGATGAGCGCCATGGCTATCAATGGGCTGATCGAGACATTTGCTCGGATAGCCTTCGTGTACGATCCGTCAAACTTTTCGTCGTTCACCCCCTCGAAGTCGCCAGACGTGGTTCGAGCCGCATCGATCAGACACACACACCTTGCATTGACTCCAATCTCGCGTGCACTCGGCAAACAGTGAATAAGCGCTTCGAGGAAAGGCTCGTCGTGCGCTTGGACGCCGGTGATGCACGATGCTGTCGCTTCAATGACCTCCTCGGACGCGCGACGAAATGCGGGAAGCTGGTTCCTGATGAACCACTGCTGTGCGGCCGCGCTACGCGTGTCGTGACCGTATGTCGGGAAACGTTCATCGGCCAACACTCCCAAGTCGATCAACTCGTTCACAGTGCTTCCTTCGTGTCCGGCAAGCAATATGCCTCGGAACAGCTCCCATGTCTCACTTTCCAGGCGCTGGAAAAACGCGATGCGTAATGCCAAGGCTTTGGACGATCTGTCCGGCAGCTTGGACAATAGTCGCTCCAGTTCGATATAGCGGAGCTCCTGAGCGTCGCGTGCTATCAAGCGAAGGTCTTCGCGCGTGCGAATAGTCCCGTGTTTTGCTTCACTCGACCAAAACGACAACACCCCCGGATAGCCATCGATCAATTCGAAGATGCGTTGTTCGGTTTCTGGAGCAGCTGCCGGCAATTGGCGCTTAACAAACGATATAAGCCGGTTGCGCTCCTCCTGCGTACTGGGGTCGATAACATCGAGCGGGAAGAGCAGGGCAGCACGATCAATCCGACACAGATCGCTAGCGTAGCGATACGCCGCCTCTGGCTCCCGTGAAGAATTGAGGTCAGGGTACCTGATCGCGACGAATATATGGACATGCGGCCAATGCTCGATGTGCTTCAAGAATGCTTCGAGGGTCGCGTGCTCGAATCGAACCGAAGGTGACTTTTCCCATGCATCAAGGAATAGCGCGATGCGGCGGCCGCTCATCTTGGCCACCAACTCTGTAAGTGCGAATGCTTCCTCGTATGGAAGCGGGGCAAGCTGAACACCACCGCTTAGCAGGTCCTTTTGAGCTTCGGCCAGACCGTCAAACGCTGCACGGACGATGCTTGCCACGCCTTCCGGCCCCCCTTTTGGCGCGAGTTTCTCGAAAAGGAGGCCAACCATTTTCCCGATCCGAGGAACGAGCTCACTGCTGTGGCGCTCCCAAAGACTAATCGCTTGCTCCCGCATCGTGGCGTCTGCCAACCAACGCGCGTAAAGGTCGGACACTGCATACAGAAGATGGCTCGTTTCGGAACCTTTAGACTCGTGATACCCAACGAGGAACTGGTCCTCATCGATGAGTGTCCGCGCGACTTCAGTCAAGGTCCAAGTCTTTCCCATCAGCGGTCTGCCTACCACAGCTGTAATTCCGCGCCGCGTCCCGTTGTAGCGAAGGCGACGAATATCGCGCGTCCGACCAAAGATTTGCTCACGGCGGTCAGGAAAAATCTCAGCCATTTTTAAAGTCTCGTTCTGCCGCTCTGAAGTTGGGAAAGTGTGAGGTTTCGGACGACGACAAAACGACGCGGTCAACGCAACAGCGAGTGCGTCGACGTACCGGCAAGCAACATACCAACTTAAGCGCGTAATTGAAAAGTGCTGGCGACCAAATAGGGCTTGGATCTTCGCGCGTTCGGCCGCCGCGGCGGTTCGATCGGCGTCAGTCAGCGCGTCGATCTCTGCAAGCCGCTGATGATCCCTAAGCGGCCGACCCGGCGCATGAAGCACAACACCGCGACTGGTCCCTCAAGTGGGCGGTCGTAATTTCGGAGCATAAAAAAGCCCGCTCACTAGGGCGGGCTAATTCCATGTCCGAGGGGTAGAACCATGGAGGAGGAGACGCTCCTCCAGTCGCAATCGTCGTACCTATCAGCCGTCTCAAGCTCAGTAGCCATAGTACGCGCGTCGACGTTCGTATTCTTGGCGCTCCCGCCATTCGCGACGCTCGCGCCATTCATGTTCACGCCACTCGCGTTGCCGCCAGTCCTCGCCATAGACGACCGGTGCGGGCGCTGTTTGATAGACAACGGCCGGCGGGGGCGGCGGGGCGTAATGAAGCGGCGGCGGAGGCGCGGTGTAGACGGGCGGAGGCGGCGGCACATAAACCGGCGGCGGCGCATAAACGGGTGCCGCGACAAAGCCAATGTCGACGCTGACATGCGCCGATGCACTGACGGACGCACTGGCAAGCACGATGCCGATCGCCGTGGCGACCAACCCGGTGAAACTGATCGCGCGACCGGTTGAGCGCGTCTTGGTGTTGCTGCTGACCATCTCGGCTCCTCGTGGTGACACCGTCTTTAACGCTTCGCCAAGGTTCCCGTGCACAAACGGAGGAGCGAAAGGGGCCTCGGAGTGCGAGAGACCGGTAAATACGACGACTTCATGCGTCGCTCCTTCAGGCGAGCATTAAGAAACGAGGGCGGCTGCCGCTAACACATCAGAGAACTTTGCCTCCGGAAACCTACGATGGTACGAAAAGAAATTGCGACGGTTGACCTCGTCGGAGTCCCCTTCGTTGTTGACGCATATGAGCTCGGGGAGGTCATCGCCCAGCATGAGAAAACGACCCAGCATCTCGAATCGACGAACAATCTTCGAGGTGACCTCGCAAGTGTCACGCTCGTCTCTAATCGCGCGCAGACGATCTGGCTACGGCGAGATGATGGAAAGGAATTCAGGCTGGTAGTGGGTGGCGTGACGATCCCCCATAGGACTGGACACCGACTTAAGGCCTTTTACGCCACTCGCCGAGGTGCCGACAAGGCAACACTGATCGCGGTGCAGAACCTGACGACTGGCGAGACTTTCGATACGGTGAATGAGCACCAACAACTGCCCGCCTTAGGTTTCATGGCGGTACCGCTGGTTGCACGGCTGGGGGCAGGTCTGATCGTCATCGGTACCGGCTGCGTTGCGTTGTTCGTCGGCTTTGTTTTCGCTGTGGCAAGTGGGGCGAGCCTTATGACCACCGCAGCGGTGATCTTCTTCGGGATTAATGCGCTGATCCTGAAGCAGAGCTTTACAGCGACTCGCCGGCTCAACGACGGAATTAAGGCGCTCGCTTCGATCGTGCGTGGTCATGCTCGCGCGGCGGCCTGACCGGCGTGATGTAGTAGCCGGCGATGGTAGGGTTATCCCGAATAGAGCAACGATTTGTTGCCTAATCCCTCATTAATCTTACGCGGACGCTTACCTATACTGAGATCACTGAAACGCAAACAGGGCTGTTTGCGAAGAACAAAGATCTGGAGGTAAGCATCATGAAACTCGCAACTCTTATCGTCGCCGCTGCACTCGCTGTTCCGGCAGTCTCGTCCTTCGCGCAGAGCGAACCGGTCACCCGCGCTCAAGTGAAGGCAGAACTGGTTCAGCTTGAACGCGCTGGATACAACCCGAGCATGGATCGCACGACGTACCCGGCGCAGCTCCAAGCTGCCGAAGCCAAGGTCGCTGCACAGAACGGCCAGAATAGTTACGGTGGCGTCGCCGACACTGCATCGGCATCGGGCGGCCCGGCTCACACCGGTAATAGCATCGCTCCGGTCTATTTCGGTCACTAATTGACCGAGCGGGCTAAGTAGCTCGCGCTAGGTACTAGAGAACTGGCCGCTGCCGGGATACCGCAGACGGCCAGTTTCCTTATTAGCACCTCCGCCACCGGCGTAGCCGATGGCTTGCCCAGCACCAACGGTCCTGGGCTTTTTTCTTTTGTGCTACGGAAAAAAGTGGTGAACGCATAATGTCGTGCGTCTCTGGAAGACGCTCGCTTGGGCACGACAATTCGAACGGACGAATAGACGCCCCTAAGGTCTCAACAGCCGGCCCGCCCCGTACGCCTTCAATACGCACAATTGACGCCGTCCGATGTTGTATGTACACTTTGAAGGCGTACAAATGCTTAAGGGGTCTGCTATGCCACGCACTACGGTTGAAGATAACCAGCGAATGAATCTACGGGTGCCCCCTGAGGTGAAGTCGCGTCTCGCACGAGCGGCGAGCCTTAATCATCTCGATCTGACTAGCTTCGTGACCCAAGCCGCGCTGCGCGAGGCGGATGCGGTGATCGCGGCGGCGGAGAAGATCAAGCTTTCAGAGGACAGCTATTTACGGGTCCTGTCTCTCTTAGAGAATCCGCCTGAACCAAACGAGAAGCTGCTTGCCGCCGCGAAGGCGATGCCGAAATCGGTATGACTTTTCCGGCGTGGCATGAGGAAGCGATAGCGAAACAACACGATCGGGGCGCTTTCGACTGCGCCGAAGAGGAGCTTAACGGCTATCTGAAGAAATACGCGCGACAGAACCATGAGAACGGCGGCGCTAAGACGTTTCTCGCCGTTGAGGACTCAACCGGCCGCATCCTTGGCTATTACACTTTGGCACCCTGTTCGGCCCTGTACGAAGAAACTCCCGAATCGGCTCGAAAGGGCTTGCCTCGCCATCCGGTGCCTGGCTTCCGCTTGGCGCGTCTCGCCGTAGATAAAACCGTTGGCGGGCGGGGCCTCGGTACTCAGTTGATACTAGCGGCCGGGCGTCGCTGCATCAGGGTCGCCGGCGAAGTCGGCGGTGTCGCACTGTTTATCGACGCAAAGAGCGAAAGTGTGGCCGAGTGGTACGCGGCTAGGGGGGCATTGCGTCTAGTGGGCGTACCGGAAGGCCTTCCGATACCGATGGTGATCCCGCTCAAGACAATCGCGGCCGCTTTGAGAGTTGCGGATCAGCTTTGATGGCGGAACGCATGGAACTGGGGCCGCCGGAGTACCGCAGACGGCCACTTTCCTTATTAGCTCCGCCACCGGCGTAGCCGATGGCTTGCCCAGCACTTAACTCGTCCGGGGCTTTTTTCGTTCCTGTTGATATGCGCCTTCGATCAGTGCCTGTTTGTTCGCCGCATCATCGGCAATCGGCTGTTGCGGCTTTAGCTCGTGGCTGATTGACTGTGCCGCCGCCGCACGACTTGAGTACCATCGCGCGTATCTGTTCAGGTTTCATTTGTTTCATCTCGCCGTTCTGATAGACGCCCTCGATTTAAAATGTGCCATACGAGCCTTCTCGAAACGCTTACGACAGTCGCGCGGCTCGTCTCGAGTTTCAATCGCCAATTTCAGACGGTTGGTGGGCATATCTGACACTTGTCCGGCCGTTGCAGGGGCGGGCGGTGTGGATTACCGGCGCACTGTACTTTGGACAGCGTGCATAGATGCATCAGCCAATGTGCCGACGTTACTTTTTGAGCCTCAGGCCAATAAAGCCGCGCAGACCAGTGCCTCCCTGTTTCTTTCGCTGGTACCCGAGTCGATGCAATCGCACCACCATCGCCTTAATAGTTGACGGTTCGACCGTGTCCGACGACCTCTGTGCAAGCCAGTGGTCGAACAAGGCAGTACTTGAAATGAAAGCAGCACTTGGAGAAGTCCGTCTGCGCACCCATTCTGCGAACTCATCGTCCAAAATGGCTGAAATAAGAGGTTCGATGCTTAGGGCAGCGGGTCTTTCGTAGAGGAGCTCGTCGCCGGCAACTTGGCGAATGATCGCTGCCGCTTCCCCGGCTTCGCAACGGAAGAATTCCTTCGCCTCGTGGCATATGGCCAAGCGACGATGCGCTTCCAGTTCTACTCGGGCGTAGTCCGAGACCAGAGCCCGGTACACGACTTCGTATTCGTACGGTACGCCCGTAGACGACAGGCCGTGAGCACGGGCATTAGGTATGTCACGGGTGCGCCCGACTTTTACAAGTTCGTGCAACCGTAAGCGCTAATTTGAGCGCACCGGCGCGCGCATGAATTTCGCCGAGCGCCGCAAATCTGTTGGCGTGGAAGCGTGACGTTTGCGTGTGATTTTCTTTGCTCAGCCGACGTCGATCGGAACCTGAGACTGCATGAACCGAAATGGCAGTAGGTCGCTTATGTCGGCGTCTTGTGCTCGTTGAGGCAGTTGGGTCAGTACGTGAAGCAGGTACGCGTATGGCTCGACGTTGCACGCGCGGCATGTAAGCACGAGACTGTAGATGACGGCGCTGGCTTTTGCTCCGGCGACCGTGTCGCTGAAGAGCCAAACCTTTCTGCTGGTGGCAAACGGGCGAATGTCCCGTTCCGCGATGTTGTTGTCCACTGGGGCTTGCCCGTCGCCGACGTAACGGCTGAGATACTCCCATTGGTTAAGCGTGTAGTTGATCGCATCGCCCAGCGCGCTTTCGGGTGGCACTTGAGGTGCTTGCTCATCCAGCCAAGCTTTGAATGCCTCAAACAGCGCAACGCTGTGCTGCTGTCGCAGTCGTAAGGTATAGCTAGCACGCGTTTCCCCGCTCGGAGGTTTCTCGCGCGCGAGTGCTTCGACGCGGTAAAGTCGCTGGAAGAATTCGAGTGCTTGCTGCGCGCGTTTGCCTAATTTCTTCTGCGTCTTCAGAGCATCTACGAATCCGCGTCGCGCATGAGCAAGGCAGCCGAAGTGGGTCACACCTTTGACTGTTCGCCAGGCGCTATAACCGTCGGACATCACCGCGCCTTTGTAGTCCGCGAGAAACGCCTGAGGGTATTGCTTGCCGCGTCCAGGTTGATAGTCGAACAACACTACAGGCTCTTCGCTATCCTGCCCGCTGCGGTACAGCCACATGTAAGACTGGCTTTGTGCGGCCTTACCCGGTTCCTTCAGCACCTGAACGGTCGTCTCGTCGCCATGAATCAGCGGCTGCGACAGCAACGTCTTGCGTAACTCCCGGTACAGGCGGTCGAGATGCAATTGCGTTGGCTTGATGACCCAGTGCCCCAGCGTGCCTCGGCCCACCGGAATGTTCGCACGCCCGAGCGCCTCTTCCATCCGATATAGCGGCGTGCCGTCGACGTATTTACCCGTCATCACCGTGGCGATCATGGCCGCGCTCGCCCGACTGCCTGGCAATGGTTGGGCCGGCATCGGCGCGGTAAGAATCGGCGTACGTTCAGCGACACGCTCGCAATGACGGCACGCATATTTGAAACGAACATGCTGCAGGACTGAAGCCTTCACTTCGATATGCAGTTGTTCGCTGATTTCCTCGCCCATACGATGCATTGCGTTGCTGCAGCAGGGGCAGATCTTCTGCTCCTCGGGCAAGTCGTACTCGATTCGCTGACGCGGAAGATCTGCAGGCAGAGGCTTGCGTCCTCGTTTGCGGCGAACAGGCTCGGCCGCCTCCGGCAGACCCGTGTCTGGTAAGTCGAGTTCGTCTACGTCCTCATCAAGGTCCTCAATGGCGATCTGCTCGGCCTCGTCGAACACCCGATCTTGGAGCTTCTCGCTGCTTGGCGCGAAGCGCTTGTGTTGCGCGAGCCGGAATTGTTCCTCGAGATGGCGAACGCGTTCGCCCAACTGGCGGTTGCTGGCCTCGAGCTCGCGTATGTAAGCCTGCGCGGCAGGAGGCAATTGGGAGAATTCGCGTTCATCCATGGTACCCACAGTAGCGAATGGCAACGCTCGATGGGTTTACGGAAATTTGTAACAGCTATTGGGACCGTCGCTTGCACGAGGCGCGCCGCATCAGCTCGTATGATGGTACTGCCGGGCCGGATGACGTCGGACAGCGTCGATGTCGATGCCGTCTAAAAGCCAATGCAGTTGCTCGGTCGTCAACTCGATCACGGGCTGCTTCCGGGATGGCCACACGAAATGGTCTGCCTCGAGGCGTTTCAACATCAGCCAGAAGCCCGAACGCTCGTACAACAAGAGCTTAACGCGGTTGCGCTTGCGATTATGGAACGCGAACACGGCGCGAGCGAAGGGGTCGAGCTGCATCGACTGCTCAACCAACGCCGTGAGGCTGTTGATTCCCGCCCTAAAGTCAATCGGTTCGCGATGCAAATAAACGCGGAGGTCGGAATCAAGGCGGAACATCAACGCTCTCCCAGCGCGGCGATCAAGGCCGTGACGAGCGGCGCATCGTGCCGTGAGCACTCAAGTTCGACTGTTACCCCGTTCGGGAGGTGCGCTGACAGGCGCGCCGTTGGTCGCGACGCAGTCGCAGGTTGCTTGGGACTCGATGACGCCGGCAACTTCGCGAGCTCGAGGGCGGGCTGCGTAGAGCCCGGTTCGATAGCAAGGACCGGGATGAAGGCCGCCGCTGACGGCTCAACCGTGTTTCGTGCTGCACGAGCAGAGTTGGCCTTCTCATGTAGCCTTATCCACTTGTGAAGCTGGTTTGCGTTTACCTGTGCCCTGAGTGCGAGTCCGGCAATTGACGCCCCCGGTCGCAAGCACGCCTGAATCAGTCGGCGCTTGCCTTCAGGGTCGTACCTTCGTTTGCCGTTGGAGCATTCTCGGATGACTCGGAGTGGCAGAAAGTCAAACTCATCGTCGCTCATGGTCTGCGTCCGCAATGTGGGTTGCGGACGCAATCGTCGCTCTTAACGCCTTTCGAAGAAAGGTGTGCTCGTTTTAGCGTTTACGTGCAACCTAGGGTTGGCGAATACGTAGACCCAACCCTCTTGCTTGGCTCGCTTTTCGATCTGCATCGATTTCATGCCTTTTAAGGTGCCGTCTGCTGTTGTCTTTTCTTTTCTCATTTCTGGTCCTTTAAGCAGTCAGCAGCTGTTCTACGGCGACAATCGCGGCTCGGTCTGTGCCCGATAGCACGGTTCAAGGGTTGACGGCCAATACCTGTGCAGCTGCGGCGGTTGTCCCCGCCTATCGGAGAGCGAGTCTCGGGCCTGTAACGCTCCGGGTCCATTTGCGGCTGACGACTTCGGGGGGGCGCTGCCAAAGTTTTGGACAGTCGGTAGCCGGCGTCAGTCGATTTGGGGCGAGTTATTAAAGAAATCGGCATCTCGGCCGTTATCGTCGGATTGACGAAGACCTGATCATCAAATATGCGTTCATTGTCCAAGACGGCGCTTCGCCGGATAACGCGCTTTGCGGCGGTCATCGGCGCAATCGCCTCGTTCAGCTGTGCGGCAGTCGGCGCCGAAAGGACCGCGGCACAGGAAGGCTGGATATCAGGCGCTCACGACGCTCCGAGCACGAAGGATTGGCAGCAACACGCCAACACAATGCAGATGTGCGCCGCTGAAGGCGCACACGCCGGAGCGGTTTGGCGGAACTTGAACGAGAGACGAGCGACCGGCGATGAGCAGATCCGGCTCTCGCCAAACAGTCTGAAGTCCGTCACTAGGCGAGCGGTGCGAGATTGGAGGTCCGTCGCAGCCGAAAGCATCTATGTTCGAGATCCGGTTTTTGAGGCAGCGCAGATTACCGCGGCGTGCATGGATGCAATGACACAATGAGCTTACCTCGCGACGGCCTCGCATTGCTGAATGCCGGCGTGATCTCAACATTGCTGCCGCTTCACGGCTTGAACGTAGATCGACTAGGATTTGGCTCTTCGACGTCGTGCCGGGAGGCTATCGACCATGCATCGCTACTCACGTTCGATCGATTCGAGATACGCATTGCTTGACGCATTGCCGAAATCGGCTAATGGTCGAACCACAATTCCTGTCCACTTCGTCGTCGCAACTCAGTGCCGCCCTCGTTGTTCCTACCAAGTTCCCCGTCTATCGGATCGATATCAACCTTAGCGCGCCGAAGTTTCAACCGTCTATCGACTGATCTTGCCAACGACGCACTAACCGGCGCGCGAGAGACGGACGTTGAACCGGCGAGGCAAGAGCGGGTAGGCGAGGGGCATGTCCGCAAGGCTCAGGCACTTGTCACGCAGCTCTTTCGCCGCTTCCCCAAACGCTCTCGTTGCTGATCTCTGAACCCGCAAACCTGTGGGCACCTCCGACGCAAGCCTCCGCGTCCTCGCCGGGCGGAGATAATTAATCACCGGCTACGGAGCCGAAGCCGACAGCAAGGCGTTGTGTCGGGCAGCAGAGCTAGGCACGCCGGTGGACATGCATCACAGCGCGCTACTCATGCTGGCCAAAGCTGCGCCCATTACAGAACGCATTCACGCCGCCGATAACCAGAACAGACGACAATAATCGGACCTAAGCGATGAATCGCAGCACCAAGGCAGCTATTACCATTCTAACCATCGCCGCAGCCGTCCAGACTCCTGCTAACGCCGGCACTGTCGCGTCAATACGCCTGGTCAATGATGGACATCTTGACCTTTCGGACGTAGCGTTCCCCGCCGTCGGCACGGACCTTGGTGCAGACGTGGTTCAGGCCTGCGGAGGCCAACGGATTGCCAAGGCGTGGGGAAACGGTAATGACCTCCATGGCTGTTGGACTGGAGACGGTGAAGGGCACGTGGTAGTCACCTGGACGCTCGGCCGCATAGTTCTCGGTAGCCACACTTACCCGATCGACAACAGCATGGTCACAGCCTATGGCCGTCAGCGTGGGTGGTCGGTCCGCTGAAGGAGGCAGTGCGGCAACAGCCGCAAATAGCATCACTGCGACTCGCCGGCTCAACGACGGATTGAAGTCGCCGGCAGCGCTCGCCCGCATCGTACCGGCGCGGTCCTTCGGCGGCATTCGGCGAGTCATTAAGGAAAGAGCGCCAGCGAAAACCGACCGATAGTGTGATACCTAGTTCGCGGGGACTAGATTGGATGTTCGTCGAGTTCAAGAGACGTCCGCTGCATCCAACCTTGAAATGATCTCGTCTTTTAAGCGAAGCCGATGGGTATGTCTGCGAGCCACGCTTAGGACCAAACAAACAACTGTTTTTTCAGATGATTAGTCGCCGGAGGGTCGATAGCAAATCGCGAGGTTCGTCCCGAAGTTTGTGCGGCGACCCACATAACGGTTCGTAAGTAAGCGATTACTATCCGCCCAAGGGCGCACAGCTTACCAATTCTTTCTAGTTCTCCAAGCGGTGTAGCAGACGTTCGTCCGTCGAAAAGTGATAAACAACGAAGCTATGTCCGGAGGGTTCAATGCGCAGCTTGCACCAGCGTTGCATCGGTTTCCCGCGTCCGTTTTTGGCCGTCACTCACGTGTCTCGTCGACCGCTTTCGCTGCTTGTACCGGTCGTGGTGGGTCTATGTGCGACAGGCTCTCATGCCGCACCGCCGCTCCCTCAAGGTGGCCAGTTCGTTGCGGGCAGCGGGTCCATCGGGGCAAAAGGATCGTCGCTGACGATCAACCAGAGCTCGACGCGCGGGATCATCGACTGGAACAGCTTTTCGATCGGCAACGGCCATACGGTGAACGTCAACAACGGCACTGGCGCTACGTTGTCCCGCGTCACAGGCACCGATCGTTCAGTCATTGACGGTAGTCTCAAGGCGACCGGCAGTTTCTATCTCATCAATCCGCAAGGCGTAGTGATCGGCTCGAACGGCGTCGTGACCACCGGTGGGCGTTTCGTCGCATCCGCCCTTGATGTAAATAACGACGCATTCATGGCGGGAGGCGATCTTACTTTCGCAGGCAAGGGCAACGGTTCCGTCATTAATCTGGGAAAGATCAGCTCGACGGGCGGCGATGTTTTGCTCATCGCGCCCGCCCTCGTTGAGAACGATGGTTCCATCAGCGCGCCCGGTGGATCGGCAGAGCTTGCGGCGGGTAATAAGGTGCTGGTCCGCGATTCATCCGCAGCGGCCCAGACCTATGTTGAAACGACGAGCCACGGCGATGCAGTGAACAAGGGCAACATCGCGGCGGCACAGATCGCTCTTCAGGCGGCCGATGGAAACGTGTACGCGCTTGCCGGTAAAAACGCGGCGTTGCGCGCGACCGGCACCGCCACACGCGACGGTCACGTATGGCTCGTGGCTCCAAAAGGCACGACGCACGTGCACACACCGATCTACGCGAGGAACGCGGACGGTAGTGGGGGCACTGTGGATACGACTGGCGCCGCGCTTCATCTTGACGACGCGGACGTCCACGCCGCGCAATGGAACCTGAATGCGCCCGTTTTCAACGTCGGGCCGAGCACCACCGCCACTTTGCTGAAGCAATTGAATCAGGGCACATCGGTCCAGCTGAGCGCGACGCAGGGCGACATCGTGCTCGAGCAGACGATGCGCTGGGAGGGCGATGCGTCGCTGACGGCCAACGCGAATCGCTCCGTTACGGTCGGTCCAATCGCGACACTCGCCAATTCTGGCAAGGGCAATCTCACGTTGCGCGCTGACGCCAGCGGTAGCGACAACGGCGGCAGTGTGACCAATCGCGGCACCATTGACTGGACGAAGAGCACGGGCATCGTGTCCGTTTTGTATGACATGACCGGCAAGTGGACCCCTGGCACGGTCCGGACCAATAACCGCTGGAGTGCGACTCCGTTCAGTGGACTCCAGACTCAGGTGACTGCATATCAACTGGTCAATTCATTCGACGACCTTCAAAAGGTTTCGCAAAACCTGACCGGCAACTATGCCCTAGGCCGTGACCTAGATCTTCAGGGCGCGCCCACGATCGCCGGCGGAATAGGGGTATCAAGCCAAACCGGCTTCGCAGGGCAGTTCGACGGCATGCGCCACACCATCAGTAACATGCGGGTGGATGATCCCGAACAAGGAGGCAACGGGTACAACGGTTTGTTCTCGGTTATTGGACTGACCGGAGTCGTGCGCAACCTGAGCATCGAGAACGGGAGCGCACAAGGAAATGGTGTCACGGTCGGCATGCTTGCGGGGTTGAATCGCGGCCTGGTGACTCACGTATCGACTTCGGGAGGTGTAGATGCCATTACCGCAGGGCTCGGGGCTGGCCTAGTCGGGGTCAACGAAGGCGTGATCGAGCGATCGTCGAGTAGCGCCGGTGCGTTCTCGAATAGCGCGGCAGCAGGATTCGTTGGCGTGAACTCCGGATCGATCATTCAGTCCTACTCGACCGGCTCTGCCAGTGGTGCGTATCGTTCCCAAGCAGGCAGTTTTGTTTTAACGAATCGCGGCACAATTACCCAATCCTACTCAACCGGTAGTGCGGACTCCGTCTACGTAGGGGGGCTTGCGACTGACAACTCCGGTACCATCCGCGAGTCCTTCGCTTCTGGACCGGTGACCGCCCTTTCTCCCGGGATGGGAACTCAGGCGGCAATTTCCTACAGCAACACTGGCCACATCGCTGACAACGTGTTCTGGGACGTAAAGGGCACAGGGAACACCGTTGGAGTCTTCACCGGCACTCCGGTGCCGGCCACTAATGGATTGACGCCTGCCCAAATGAGCACCGCCTCAAGCTTCGGCCCGACCTGGGACTTCAGCAAGAACGGCGTGTGGGTCATACCTCCAGGAGGCACGCATCCGATTCTGAGGTGGCAGACGGCTTCCCAGTGACGGAACCGCATCGCTCTGGTCTATTCGGTCACCGATCGATTGATCGAAGAGGCTCGCGATCAGATTCATCGAACTGGCCCTTGCCGGGATACCGTTGACGGCCAGTTCTCTTATCAGTACCTCCGCTAGCGGCAGATCGATGGCTTTCCCAGCACCGATCGGTCTGTGTTTTTCTCGTATGTGTCTAGGGGAAAAGGATAGCGGCGATGTCTCGGGCGCTGTGCAGGACGTGAAGTACGTCAATGCGCTCGGGGTGCCCGGTGACACGGTAGAAAATCTGGTAGCTGCCGTGAACGCGATGTCGCACGCCTCGATCTTCGTAACGCGGCACGAGCGGGTAGGCGAGGGGCATGTCTGCGAGGCTCATGCACTTGTCACGCAGCTCTCGAACGAAGCTCAAAGCACGTCGTGGATCGTCGCGGGCGATGTAGCCGCCGATGGCCTCAAGCTCCGCCTCGGCGTCAAGAAGGCCCAACGCCGCTGGATCGTGCACGACCACGCAACGATCCGAGGAGAAAAAGCCCGCTCACAAGGGGCGGGCTAATTCCGCGTCCGAGGGGGTAGGACGATGGAGAACACACTGTTCTCACCACAATCGTCGCACCTATAAGCCGATCAAGCT
The DNA here is from genome assembly GCF_031451315.1 of Caballeronia sp. LZ032. Classification (NCBI taxonomy): domain Bacteria; kingdom Pseudomonadati; phylum Pseudomonadota; class Betaproteobacteria; order Burkholderiales; family Burkholderiaceae; genus Caballeronia; species Caballeronia sp. LZ032. The sequence continues at coordinate 7,454 of NZ_JARUXP010000010.1, read as the reverse complement.
CGGTAGCCGTAGTACGCGCGGCGGCGCTCGTACTCTTGGCGCTCCTGCCATTCCCGTTATTTCTCGTTCGGCCTCCATGAACTATCTTATGCTGAAGTCCTAGACTTAGACCACCTTAGTAATTGACGCGCATGCATTTAACAATAAGGATCGGTTGACGGGGAAAGCGTTGGAGAACGGTTCAGTTAGGAGAAGTGGTGAAAAGCATCCGCCGCGTCTTGACTTTCATCGGCAGGCTGATTGAGCCAGTCAAGTACCTATGGCCTTGGTTTTTGGGCGATAGCATCCTGGCAATTTTCGTTACTTCGCCTCAGGGAGTCGCGATCTCCACAAGCCCTGCGTATGCTGGATCTTGGCTAGAAGTAGACCTCGTCATTTGTTTTGTCAGCTTAATCGCCGCCTTTTCGGCTGCAACCAACCTGGTCGTCGCCCGGGCCCGCCGAGATTTGCGTATAGACGACAGGAAACGTTTCGGGATTGCGGGGTTGATCATCGATGGCGTTTGGGTGACAGTGGTCGCTACACTGCCCAGCGTTCTGTTAGCGATATCAACGGGAATCCCGTTTGTCGTCGCGTCGTTGGCTCTGTTGGCGCTCACCGCCTCCTGCCTTACTTGGTTAGTTGTATCGGAGAACGATTCTCAGTCTGTCGCCCAAAGAACTCTTAGGGCCGCTAGACGACACAGATTTTGGTTTGCTGCTGTTATTGCCATTGTCGCGATGATTCCGCTATGGCTAGGTGCATTGATCGCGGCGAGGTGGCCGGCGGAACTTAGCGGGCTCGGCCCTTCTTTGACAATCCTCGTCGGAACCAGCTGTCTTGCGACGGTACTCGCATGTATCTTGATCGCCCTGCCGCTGATCATAGGTTTGCCGTGGTCGGGAATCGCTGTCGTCGGCCTCGCAGTTGCTTTCAATTTGAAAATGTCGCCTGTCTTCGATGCGCCGGGAACGGGAGCGCATGCGGAAAGCAAGGAATCACGGTCGCAATGTATGGAAGGGAAGGGTAGGCCTGGGGATCTAAGCGGGTTCAGAGAGAGTTTTGGACGGAGGGGACTGCGGATCAGCGCTTCCGAACCCGCGTATATGGTAAGTGCTGAAGGGGGAGGCATTAGGGCCGCATACTGGACTGCTACGACGCTCGCCCAGCTTGATTTAGAGACAGCCGACGCGTTCAGTCGACGCGTCTTCCTGCTGTCGGGCGTGTCTGGCGGAAGTCTCGGCGTCGCAACGTGGCTCGCTGCAAGAGAGAAGGCCGGTTCAGTGCCTAGCGAACGCATGAAGTTGATCACCAGTTTCCTTAGTTCGGACTTCCTGTCGCCCCTTATTGGGGGGTTCCTATATCTCGACGTCCCGCGTCTTATCTTCGGAAGACTGTGGTTCACTGCGCGAAGAGACCAAGCCTTTGAAAAGGCACTCGCGTCGCGTTGGCGGGAAGTTGGCGGCACTGATTTTTTCGACCGAGAATATTTTCGTCTATGCCTTAGGTCCTTTGGGGATAGCCCACCCGATGTTGTGTTCGGTTCTACCGACGCGCTGACCGGTACGCCCGTACAGCTTACAGCAGGCGACGATCGGAGCTTTGAAGGAACTACGATCGAGCATGCGTCCGTGGCCGAAGCAGTACACCTAAGCGCACGATTCCCGTTCCTCTCCCCCGCGGCGGAGGTCGGGACAAACGCCGGCAAACTTTGGAGGTCGTGGCATCCGTCCGACGGTCCGTCGTCACGGGAGATCTTCCAGAAGGGCTTTGACCAAGCAACAATTGATGCCACGAGCCTCCCAGAAGCTGAGGAACTGAGACGCTCTGGTCTGGGAGTCTATATTCGGACAGCCGTATTGGTGGACGGCGGATATGTTGACAATAGCGCGTTGGCGCCTGCACTCCGGATATTGCGAGACAGAAAGTTTTGGATCAAAACAAATTCCCCGGGAGCTAAAGCCGACGCGGATATCCCGATACGTCTGGTGCATATATCGAATGATCCGGGGCGCCTTTGCTTGCGAGAATCGCCAGGTGATCCCACCAAAGCAAGCCAGCGGGTAAAAAGGTTCCTCGACGTCAGCGGACAAAATCCACTTTGTCGGTACGATTACGACGAGCTGGAGGGCTCGCTTTCCGCTTTGCCGTTTGGATGGTTGACGACCCCCATCCAAACTTTGTTAGCCGTCCGCTCGCAACAAGGCGCTGCTAAGAGTGAGGCATTGGCCGAGCAAATCCTTGCCCCGGCAAAGAGCCCGGTAAAGAGCGTCGGTTCCGCGCCCTTGGTAGGCAATGAGCAATGGTCTGAATTCTCGGTAAAAACCTCCATATACGATGCCCTTAATTTGCCGGACTTTGGCGATCGAATGGCATCTCTGCCGACGATCAACCGTCAAGAGGTAGCAACGATTCGCTCTACCTTGTTTGCACAGGAAGCCCAGATGCGCCGACAAACGTCTGCTTACCAACGTACTGGCGCTCTGGAAGGAGCTGCACTAACCAAATATCTGCGGCAACTGGACGAATGGCATGCATCCATCAACGAAGTGTTCGCGACGGACAAGGGTTGCGATGCGGCAAAGAAGCCGGAGTCGCCTCCGCTAGGGTGGGTCCTGAGCCGACAAAACGCGAATGAGTTGAATTGCCTGAGAGCATTCGCCGCCCGTCGCAATCTCAACCTAGTGACACTCCCAGCCGTCCCGTCGACTGTACCTGTGAAGCCTTTGGACGCTGCCACGGCGCATTGAGCGGGGCACTGTCACGACAATGTGGTTGAAGTTGGACACCCGTTGGCGATCACGTCGAGCCGCAGATCTCACGCTGCAGAAGCGAAGGCAGCGGTTTTTAGTGAGAGAGGCGACATAAGACAAAAGCGCTTAATTAGTTTTTGCACGTTTCTCGTTCTATCAGACGAATCTATCGTGCGACGGGATCAAAATAAAGCATTTCCAATGAAGGGGGCGAGCAGGCGAACTGGAAAGAGCGAACCTTCGTCTATTGAGCATCATTCCGTGGAGTTGCTTCCTTTCGGACGACGGTAAAAGGTCGCGGCCTCACGCAGCATCCGCTGCTTCTCGGCTTGAACGTAGATCGACGTCGTCTGCAGCGACGCGTGTCCGAGGATCCTCTGAACCACGTCGAGCGGCACGTCCTCAGCCGCGGCGTGTGTGCCGAACGTATGGCGAAAGGCGTGTGGCGATGTGCCCGCCAGTAGCTTTATTTCCTCCACCGACAAGTCCGTGCTCATCTCGGCAATCAGCCGCTTCATCCCCCACTCGATCATCTTGTTGATGCCATCGACGTGGTAGGCGAGGGCGGTTCCGTCGGCGTACTTCTTTTGGCCTCGCATTGTCCGAGGAATAAAGAGCGTCGATAACAGCGGGCCGTCTTTCGCCGTTTCAAATTCCAGCCCGCGATCGCGCCAATGCGCCGTCAACGCCGCAATGGTCGCGGGGCTGACCGGAACTGTCCGTTGTTTGTTGCGCTTGCCCACGACGGACAGTTGCCAGATCGCTTCTTCGTCGTCGCCGTGATGCGTCGGGGACATCGCTTCGCGCCTCGCGTTGACCAGCTCTTCTCGACGCAGGCCCGAGTCGCCGCTCAGGAGCAGCGCAACCCGGATCGAGCGCCAATAGGCGCCGTCTACCCGGCCGCACTGCGCGTCGATGTGGGCGCGGATGCGCTGCCACAGCGCGGGCGTCAGGGCGCGTTCCACCTTGATCAGGTCTTCACGTTGTACAACGATCGGATCGGAGACGGCCGTCCACGGATTGCCGGCGAGGTAGCGCACGTTGACGAGCCACGTAAAAGCCGCGCGCAAGGCCCGCACCGCATACCTCTGGCTTTCTGGACTCAGTTCCGCGGTCGCGAATGGCTTCCAGCGGCCGCTGACGCGCGACGCGCGGGGACCCACGAAGTCGGGCGCGGGCGCGCGCAAGAAGTCTTTGTAGGCCTCGCAGTCGTCGGCCAGCAGCGAGCTTAGGGGTTTGCGTCTCACGGTGACCGACCAGAGCAGGAAACGCTCGAGTTCCTTGGTGTAAGCGCGGAGCGTCTTCGGTTGATCGCGGTAGTGATGGAGGTACGCCCGCACGGCGTCCAGATCGTGGCTCGCTCGGATGTACGGAAAGCTGCTATGGCGGTTTATGCCGTCGGCGCCGGCGAGTTCGTGCGCCAGGCTCAGCCGTTCAAGGGGCACAAGGGCGCGCGAATCCGTATCGATCGTTACGAGTTCCGCCTCGGACGCGCGGAGAGGATCGTCCAGCACGACGTCCGCTGCGACGTGCAGCCCGAGTTCGGCCTCATGCCGCCGCAGCCAAGAGACGACCCGCTGCGCGCGGCCCGGTCCGATGCGCGGCACCGCCCGCCACCAACTGCCGCCTCGGCGGTTACAGAAGTCCACCAGTTCGGCCAATGTGCCGATACCTGCGTCTTTCAGCCGTCGCGCGACCAGCGGCCGGAACCACATGCCCACGCCGTGCGTCGGTTCGGGCTTGGCAACGGCCAACAGCGCCGCCTGTTCGACCATCTTGAGCGTCACGGCCGTCAGCTTCGCGCTGCCGTGCGCTTTGGCCGAGGACTTCAGGTGATCGGCCAGTACCGACGAGCCGTGCTCGAGCGCCAGTTCGACCAACTCCGCCTGCATATGCCGCAGGAACGACTCGACCCAGCCGGGCGTCGCCTCGTTGCCATCGTCGTCCTCGGAGAAATACAGCCGCGTGATCGTCGCGGCAGGCACGCGCTGGACGAACGCCCGCAACGCGGCGAAGTGATTGCGCGTGTACGCGGCGCGGCTTTTCGTGACGGTTTGTGGCTTGTTGGCCATGGCGGCGGCTTCTTGTCGTGGTTCGGAGGCCCGTCGGGACGGGGCGTAGACGCCCTACCCACCGATTTTACCCATTAAACGTAATCCTGATAATACGAGTTATCAGGATTAGGCAGGGGTCGTAGTAGAATGTGAACTTCCTAAAAGCGCCGCGCCTCAATGTCACCGTCTAACCAAAACGATGCAACAAGCGTCTTCCTTGCGTGTATGCACGGCGAGCACGTGCTGGACGATGCGTTACGCGATATTCTGGCCCTCTCGGCTGAGTTCGCGGCCTTGACTTCCACGGATGACCGTTTCGAGGCACGTACCGATGCACCTGGTTACGTTTATATGCGTCGCGGCAGTGTTGGTTTTAGCGTGCCGTACTACCTTGCCCCGGTGTGGCCAAGCAACAAGACGCTTGCGGCGATTGAGGACGTGCTCCCTTTGGTTCGGATGAGCGACGGGAGTTGCTTTTGTTTAAGCGGAAGCTCAACCTTCCTAGGAGTTGTTAGCTCAATCAGTGACATTGATTGCTGCGAATATTTCCTAGGAGACGGCAACGCGCTGTTCACCGCGCTAGAACATACCAGCCGGAACACGACGGAAAGTTGCCTACTTGTCACTTACAAGATTAAGGGCAGGGACGAGGGGGTAAAGAAGCAGCGTCCCTTCGGCTTGAACGGAGGCATCGAGGTGTTCTTGGAGTCGAACGGAATCCAAAATTACGACGATCTACAGTCGCTGAAGCTAGACTTTGTTGCGTCCTTATCTGGCTTCGGAGTTTTGGCGGTTACCAACCTGGTTGTACCGATGTCCGACGCATTAGACGAACAAGGGAAGATTAGCTTCCAGTACCAGGAGGCAGTGGCCCACTGTGATACATCGGCGCCGCTTCGTGGACTCGTCCAACCAGCCGACCTCGGAAGGTACCTGTGTTTCTTGGTCGACGACGCGAAGTCATACATCAAACAAGCGCATGAGGCCGCTGGCGCTGGTCGCCACACGGACACGTTCACCTTCGCGGTCAAATCCCTTAAGCGGATGATGTCATGGCTTGTAATAATCGACCCGGACGGCAATTGGGGCGCAATCGCAGACGAGTTGAACAATCATCACGTTCAAGCATTCGCAAGCGCAAAACGCGCTGAAGAAGCGCGCTCCCTGCTTGATACAATAGGCGGTGAGATACATCCGGAATCGGTTCGTCGTCTGCGCCGCGAAATACCTACATTTGCCCTTTCGCGTATTAACGAAAAAGAGGCATCATTGATGCTAGGGCTGGCAGACGATACGTGGACTAAGGTGCAGGATATGTCAAGCCGTCCAAGGGGGGAAGCAACGTGAGCAAGGACGCAGAAAAGGCGAAGATCGATAAGATCATAGAATTAGCTTCGTCGTTGATTCCCGGGGGGGGCAATCTGACGCCTTTGGCCCTAGGGAAGGCGTCCCCCGAGGTCATCGACGGAACGCTAGCACGGCTGGTCGGTTTAACGAAAAAGTTGGAGCCGCACCGGACGCTGCTGGAAAACTACAGAATTCCGACCGAGCGGCTAGAAGTGCACCGCAGATCGATGGCCGACGCATTAAGCAACATCAGGCACGCACGTGCGTCAGAGGCGAACAAGGAGTTCCTGCAGACCGAAACTCGCGTCGCTAACCCTCCTTACTCACCGCATATCGTTAGTTATGGGGAGCACAGGGTTAAAGAGCTGGTAAGGGCAGTTACTCGCCCAATCCGGAAGCGGCCCGGTATCCAGCGACCATTCAATGTTGCATTACAGAAGAAAAGGCAGCTCCAATCGCTTTTGCTTGAAATACCGTCTAACGTATTGGCGTCAGTTATCTCGGACCAAACCGGAACGGCAGAGGCAGACGTTAAGCGGGTGATTGCCGCTATTACCGATGACAAGCAGCTACTAGGCGTGACCACCAAGGTCGCGAAAGTCAGCAGCGCGGCCGTCCCAACGAAAGGGATGCGCAAAAGTTCGCTCCGTCATCAGAAGCGGCCTACTCGGACCAGTCTCGGCGCTGGCACAACCGTGAAGCCCCTTCGAAACAAGGACCGCTGAGCGATTCACTCCCCTGGCGCGCGCTGATGACAGCCGCCCGTCAACTGCACGCTTGGGGAGACTTGCCGCACAATTCAGGTAATTCGACCTACCCCAACTGGCCGCTTTGGGCGCGTCAGCATGAGACTTTTGGCCCAGCGGCTTGACGCTTAGGGTGAATGTTGACCGGGCCTTCCCAATGCCTTTGTCATCCCAGGCTTCTCACTTCTTCTCTGTCGTAGAACGCAATAAAACTGTCAATCCGGAATCGAGGCGGCAGCGGGATCTACGGCTGGGAATTGACGAGTTTAATACCAATCCGAACGAAATAAAGTCGTCAATTCGCATAAGTCCGCATTAAATTCGCCAATTCGCGTCCTAGACTTCGAATTTTCTCCGTAAGTCACTGATCTTATGGACAAGATTCTGGAATATCAGCCGATCGCGCTGGACCGTCCCCGCGGCGCTCATCGTCTGGAAACGTTCAGCCTGAAGGCGAACCGACGGTTAACGCTTTGCCCCGATGGGCGGGCAAATTCCCCCACCTTTGGGCACCTCAAAATCCCCCACCTAGAGACACGCGGAGCATGATGCTGACGCGGTCTGGCAGGACGTTA
>NZ_JARUXP010000009.1:0-63348 GCF_031451315.1 Caballeronia sp. LZ032 | reverse complement strand
CTGCCATACGATCATGAATTGCGTCGACGTGTGCCCGAAGGGGCTCAACCCGACCAAGGCGATCGGCAAGATCAAGGAATTGATGGTGCGCCGGGCGGTTTAAGGCAAGACAAGGCATCGAACAACGCGAAAGGCGCGGCCCCTCAAAAGGCCGCGCCTTTTTGTCTGGCGCGCGCCAAAAGCGGTCACGGTCCAGCAGGGTACTATTCCCGCATACGAAGCCAACCGTCTCAGGTGCGTTCATGCCGCGCTCACTCCATCTCAGCAACCTTCGCCTGGCCGATGGCCAGCGCGTGTCCGTCACCATCGAAGACAAGCGTATCGCAGCGCTTGGCCCTGAGCTTGCCGTGCCGCCCGGCGTGCCCGTCGAAGACGGCGGCGACGCGCTGCTGCTGCCGGGCTTCGTCGAGGGCCACACGCATCTCGACAAGACCCACTGGGGACTGCCGTGGTATCGCAACGAAGTCGGCCCGTTGCTGACCGACCGCATCAGCAACGAACGCGCGTGGCGCAGCACGTCAGGACATAGCGCCGAAACCCAATCGCTGGCACTGGCGCGTGCATTCATGCAGGCCGGGACCACGCGTTTGCGCACGCACGTTGACATCGATACCGATGCGGGCCTGCGTCACCTCGAAGGCGTGCTCGCCACGCGTGAAACCCTGCGCGAGATGCTCGACATGCAGATCGTCGCGTTTCCGCAGTCGGGCATGCTGATCCGTCCAGGCACGGCCGAACTGCTCGACCGCGCGCTCGCCGAAGGTGCGGACGTGCTCGGCGCACTCGATCCCGCCTTGATCGACCGTGATCCGGTGGCCTCGCTGAACACGACATTCGCGCTCGCGCAACGCCATGGCAAGCCCATCGACATTCATCTGCACGAACCCGGCGAAGTGGGCGCATTCACGCTGCGGCTGCTGCTGGAGCGCGTCGAGGCGACGGGCATGCAAGGGCAAGTCGTCATCAGCCATGGCTTCTGTCTGGGCGCATTGCCAGAACGTGAACGCGACAGCTTGCTCGATCGCATCGCGCACTTGCGAGTGGCGTTGATGACGAGCGCGCCGCCGTCAGTCACCGTGCCGCCCTTGAAGACATGCATCAATAAAGGCATCACGATATTCGGCGGCAACGACGGCATACGCGAGACCTGGACGCCCTACGGCGTGCCCGACATGCTCGAACGCGCGATGCTGATCGGCATGCGCTACGACCTGCGGCGCGACGACGATCTGCAGCTTGCGTTCGATACCGTCAGCGTGGCCGGAGCACGCGGCTGCGGTTTTACGGACTATGGCTTGCGCGTCGGCGCGCGCGCGGATCTCGTGCTCGTCGATGCAAAGTCCGTCGCACAGGCGGTCGTCGCGCGGCCGAAGCGCAAGCTCGTCATGGCGAACGGGCGCATCGTCGCGCGCGACGGAGCACTCGTCGCGTGATGAAGCCTTATCAACGCCGCGCGCCGAGCGTGAGCTTCACGTGGCGGTTGACGTCCTTGTACAAGAGATAGCGGAAGCGCCCTGGTCCGCCTGCGTAGCATGCTTGCGGACAGAAGGCGCGCAGCCACATGAAGTCGCCGGCCTCGACCTCGACCCAGTCCTGATTCAGCCGATACACCGCCTTGCCTTCGAGCACATAGAGCCCGTGCTCCATCACGTGCGTTTCCGCGAACGGAATCACGCCGCCGGGCTGGAACGTGACGATGTTCACGTGCATGTCGTGACGAATGTCTTCGGGATCGACGAAGCGCGTCGTCACCCAGCGCCCTTCGGTGCCGGGCATTGGAATGGGCTCGATGTCCAGCTCATTGGTCACGAAGGCGTCGGGAAGCGGCACGCCATCGACGGCCTCATAGTGCTTGCGCAGCCAGTGAAAGCGCGCGGCATCCTGATGACGATTGCGCATCTGCCAGGACACGCCCGGTGGAATGAACGCATAGCCGCCGGGCTTGAGCACATGCAGGGCGCCTTGCAATGTCAGTTCGATCTCGCCTTCCACGATGAACAACACGCCTTCGGCATCGGGGTCCTGCTCGGGCTGCTCGCTGCCGCCACCGGGCGCGACTTCCATGATGTATTGCGAGAACGTCTCGGCGAATCCCGTCAACGGGCGTGCCAGGACCCACAGACGGGTCTTGTCCCAGAACGGCAGATAACTGGTGACGATGTCGCGCATCACGCCTTTCGGAATGACGGCATAGGCTTCGGTGAACATCGCACGGTCGGTCAGGAGTTCGGTCTGCGCCGGATGGCCGCCATGCGGCGCATAGTAGGGTTGGCTTGACATACGAGAGTCTCCGTAAGGGTGGACATCGCATGCGCGTGGCGGAGCCGTGATCGTTGCGCCGTGCCGCGCATCGATCCATCATAGTCTTTCCGGCGCAGCCCGATGGCGCCTTTGCCGTGACCGCCTACAGCGGCACGTCTTCGATCAGTGCGAGACGCAATGCGCGAATGCGGCGATCCACGAAGTAGCCGCCGCCTTCCGTGTAACGCAGATAGAGACGCCCGCAGACCGAGCACTCCCACACGCCGCAACGGTTGTACGGGAAGTAGCGCGGCGCGATGGGCGCGTCCGCTGACCAGTACTGGATCTTGTTGGGCAGATACTCGGCGAACGTGGGCTCCGGATCGTCTTGCGGCCACAAGGTGCCGATCTCGCGGAGCTGCGTTTCGTCGAGAGAAAGCGGTTGCGACTGCCAGCCGTCGAGCGGGGTTTTCGTGCAGGTGCAGGGGCCGGGATTGCCGGCCTCGGCGTGTCGTGCGAGTTCGATGAGTGCTGCAGTGTCCAGGGTGTCGGGCATGACGCGTGAAGTCGGAGAGGCGAACGCGTCATCATGCGCGCGCGGGCGTGAGTTCGGCAAGCCCTCAGCCGTTCATCATCCGGTCACGTTGTGCCGCGACCCAGGTGCGATCGAAGCGTCCTTGCGCGATGGCTTCGAGCTGTGCCGCTTCCTTCGCTGCCTGCTTGCGCGCGCCTTCGATGACGGCTTCGACATCGGCCGGTGCAATGGCCAGCACGCCGTCCTCGTCGCCGACGACGATATCGCCCGGATGCACCACCATGCCGCCCACGGTCACCGGCACGTTGATCTCGCCCGGTCCGTTCTTGTAGGGTCCGCGATGCGTGACGCCGCGCGCATACACCGGAAAATCACGCTGGCTCAGCGCGCCGACGTCGCGGATCGCGCCATCGATCACGAGGCCCTGCACGCCGAGGCTTGCCGCATAGCTCGCCATGATGTCGCCCATCAGCGCTTGCGTGAGTTCGCCTGCGCCATCGATCACGAGCACGTCGCCGGGGCGGCAGTAATCGAACGCGCGATGAATCGCGAGATTGTCGCCGCCGCGTGTGCGCACCGTGACCGCGGTGCCGGCCATCGGCCGCGGACTATGATAGGGACGCAGCCCGGTCGTGCCGCTCACGCGGGCCATGTTGTCGCTCAGAAGCGAGACCGCGAGTTCGCGCAACGCAGCGAGCGTCGCGGGGCTCGCCTGTACCGCCGATTCATGTTCACGCCAGCCAGCCGGATTCATGACGTTGCTCTTTCGGTGGATTGTTGTTGTCGGTCGAGCTGCGCGTTGAGGCGTCCATACACGGCCCGCGCGTTGTCTTCGTAGATGCGCTGACGGTCGGCATCCGCGAGCCATTCGATGGCGTCGATATAGCGGCGCGTATCGTCGTAATGATGGCCGGTCTCGGGATCGATGCCCTGCACCGCGCCGATCGTCTCCGATGCAAACAGGATGTTCTTCGCCGGGATCACCTTGGCGAGCAGCTCGGCGCCCGGCTGGTGATAGACGCAGGTATCGAAGAACACGTTGTTGAGCAGATACTCGGTGAGCAGCGGCCGCTTCATGTCCTGCGCGAGTCCGCGATAGCGGCCCCAGTGATAAGGCACTGCGCCGCCGCCATGCGGAATGATGAACTTGAGCGTCGGGAAGTCGGCGAACAGATCGCCGCTCAGCAACTGCATGAACGCGGACGTATCGCCGTTGATGTAATGCGCGCCCGTTGCATGAAAGTTCGGGTTGCACGACGACGAGACGTGGATCATGGCCGGCACGTCGAGTTCGACCATCGCTTCATAGAGCGGATACCAGGACCGGTCCGTGAGCGGCAGCCCGGACCAATGACCGCCCGATGGATCCGGATTCAGATTGCAGCCGATGAAGCCCAGTTCTTGCACGCAGCGCCGCAATTCGGCGATGCAGTTGTCCGGCGCGACACCGGGAGCCTGCGGCAACTGGCACACGCCGACGAAGTTACGCGGAAACAACTCCACCACGCGATGCACGAGATCGTTGCATGCGCCGGACCAGACGGCATTGGCTTCGGCTGTGGCGAGGTGATGACCCATGCCGGCGGCGCGCGGCGAGAAGAGGGTGAGATCGGTGCCGCGTTCGCGCTGGATGCGCAACTGCCCGCCTTCGATGCTCGCGCGAATCTCGTCATCGGACACGGCGGGCAGCGGGGGCGGCGTATGACCGTCCTTCAGCGCGGCAATCTGTTTCGCGCGCCATGCTTCATGCTGCGGGGGCGAGGTCGTGTAGTGGCCATGGCAATCGATGATCATGCGTAAGGTCCGTTGCGTTGAGTGCGAATTCAGGTGCGTGCGGCGGGGTCGCCGGCGGGCAGGGAGGAGGCTTCGTCGTCGGCGGGCTTGACGCGCATGACCAGCGCGATCACGGTGGCCACCACGAGAAACGCCGCGATGGTCAGCAACGCGAGTTTGAAGTTGCCGGTTGCGTTGCGCACGAGGCCGATGCTCCACGGCCCCACGAGCCCGCCGAACTGCGCGATCGTGTTGATGAGCGCGATGGTGGCCGCGCCTGCCGCGCCGGTCCGGAACGACGATGCGAGACTCCAGAACAGCGGATTGCCTGCGTAGATGAAGAGCCCTGTCACGCACAGGAGCACATAGGCGATGACGGGATTCGGCGCATAGGCGCTGCCCGCGATGGCCACGGCGCTCATGCCATAGACGAAGGCGAGATGCTTCTTGCGGTCGCCGGTGCGGTCGGAACTGCGGCTGATGATGAAGGTGCCGAGCACGCCCAGCAGCGGCGGCGCGGCCGAGAGAAAGCCGACTTCGATGTTGCTCAGGTGGCCGAGGCTCTTGACGATCTGCGGCAGCCACAGGAACAGTCCATAGATGCCGACCAGTGCGCAGCCGAAGAGGCAGGCGAGGCTCCATACGCGGATGTCGCCCGCGACGCGCAACAACGGGAAGTGCTTGGCGCCGCCCACGGCTTCGCGTTCGGCGGCGAGCGTGGTTTCGAGCCACTGCTTTTCGTCGTCGCTCAGCCAGTCGGCTTCAGCGGGCCGCTCCGTCATGATGCGCAGCGTGAGCAGGCCGAGCAGCATCGCGGGAATGCCTTCGAGGATGAACATCCATTGCCATCCTTGCAGGCCCAGCACGCCGTTCGCGTAGGTCATGAGCATGGTCGAGATGGGGCCGCCGAGCACGGCCGAGAACGATCCCGCGATGATGTAGCCGCCCACCGCGCGGGCCCGGTAGCGCACCGGGAACCACTTGGTCAGATAGACCGCGACGCCCGGCAGGAAGCCCGCTTCCATCACGCCGAGCGTGAAACGCAGCACGTAGAAGCTCTTGTCGTCGAAGACGAAGGCAGTGGCCGCGGCGACGGCGCCCCACGTCAGCAGGATGCGCGCAATCCAGCGGCGCGCGCCGACGCGATGCAGCAACAGGTTGCTCGGCACTTCGAGCACCATGTAGCCGACGAAGAAGATGCTGCCCGCGAAGCCGAACACGGCCGGGCTGAAGCCGAGCGCCTTGTTCATGTCGAGCGCGGCGAAGCCGATGTTGATGCGGTCGAGATAGTTGAAGAACATCATGGCGAAGAGCAAGGGCATGAGCCGCCCGTAGACTTTTCGCATCGTCGCCGCTTCGTTGAAAGGGGTCATGCCGTCTCCACGTTCTTCATCGGATCGCGAGGCTCTGCGGCCCCGCTTTACAAACAGCCTGCGCCGTTCTTGCAATCGGGCTGGCTGACGCGTACAGCACGTCAGCCTGTACGTTGGATCGATGATAAGAAGCGCGACGGCGCGCGTCCAAGACGCGTTGCTTATGCTTCTATAAGCTTCTGCTTATAGTGTGGGAGAGTCGAGGGACGGCGGAAGGCAGCGCAGGAAGGCGTGCAGATGCGCCGAATCGTCTTCGCTGCGGAAGGTGGCGGCGAGTGTCGACCAGAGCGATGCGCCGGGGCCCGCGAGCGGGCGGAACACGACGTCCGCGCGTCCGTGCCGCGCCACGGATTCACCGACGAAAGTCACGCCGAGCCCTGCTGCGACGAGTGCGATCGCGGTCTGGATCTCATAGGCCTGATGCGCGATGAACGGCGTCACGCCTGCGTCGCGATACAAGGACTGCACGGTGTGCTTGAACTGCGCGTTCTGATGTTTTGGATAGACGATGAGCGGGGTATCGGCGAGTTCGGCGATGCGCACTTTCTTTCGTGCAGCCAGCGGATGATCGGGCGAAAGCACGGCCACTACATGCTCGCGCAGCAGTGTGTAGGAGGTGCAGCCCGGGATATCGAGCGGCTGCCGTCCGATGCCGACGTGGATGCGCAGGTCGCGCAAGGCATCGGTTTGCTCCTCGGTCAGCATTTCGAAGAGCTTGAGTTCGACTTCAGGGTAAGCGTGATGAAAGGCTTTGAGCGCGGGCGGGAGGATGCTGTACATCGCGGAGCGCGTGAAGCCGATCGAGAGCCAGCCGCGCCGTCCGACGCCGATCTCCTGTGCGCCGAGGCTCGCCTGTTCCCATGAGCCGAGTATCTGGCGTGCTTCGGTGCACAGGTAGTGGCCGGCTTCGGTGAGCCGCAGCGGCCGTTGCGCGCGGTCGACGAGTTGCGTGCCGAGGCGCTCTTCCAGCAGGCGGATCTGCTGGCTCAGGGCGGGTTGCGCGATGTGCAGGCGCTCCGCGGCACGGCTGAAGTTCAGTTCCTCGGCGAGAATGACGAAGCATTGGAGGGATCTGAAGTTCATGGGAGTGTTGGAGTTCTGTGATGGCGATGTGGGATTCGGCTGCGGCCGGGCGGGCCGCGTTGACATTGGCACGACGTTACACGGAGGGACCGCTGCTTGTCACGATGAGGCTCGCGCCGCATGAGGTGCTGCTGCCGTGACGGGCAAGCGGACGGCCATCGACTACGCTGTGAGCGCCGTCGATGATGACGCCGGGGCCATGCAGCGGGCAACTGACGCTGTCGCCTAAGCGTGCGACAGGGCGGGTGCTGACGATGAGGCCGGATGTGGCGGAGGTCACCATGCCGCCGTGGGTGGTGGGGGTGCCTAGGGTGGCGATGGGGGTGGAGTGCATGGGGGAGGGGCGCGGACGTTCCGGGTTGCTCATAAAGTATTGCTTTCAATGCATTTACTTCCACGATACCCATGGGATGAGGCTTGCACATGAGGGTAGTTTTGACGCCGCTCCACTCATCATTGCCATGCTGGCTCGGAAGCCGCTCCGAGTATATATCTTGATATCAGTCGTCCAAACGCGAACTATTCGACACTGATGAGTTTTCCGTTGTCGAACTCAAATCGAACGCTATCAAGATAGACATGATGGGTTGCAGGCTCGGTCTTCAATACAACGGAGCCCGGTGGTCGCGATGTAACGTATGGATTCAGGCGGAACAAGACTTCATCCTCCGGCAAGCCGAGCCATTCATGCGTTATTAACGCCGTCAAGAGCTTGACCTGTTGGTGTGATGCTTCCTCACTCGCCTCGAGATACGTTCGCGTAATACCTTGATCAAAGACTCGATAGACTAGCGCCAAGCAACACAAAACAAGTAGTGCTGCAGCGAATCTGCATCGACTCGTAGTATTCATTGTCCAGCCTCCAATGCTCTTCTCCCGAAATCACGACATTGATTGGAAGACCAGGGTTTCCAGCTATAAGCTGGCCGATGTTTGCTTCTGGCAAATTCTTCCGCATACTGGTTGATCCTGCCTGCATCAGCGTTTGAGATGCAGGTCAACTCGACTCGGGTATGACGCCCGGCCCTTTCAGAGAGGGCTTCCTTCAAGGCGTCCAAGGAGGCCGATGTTGGCTGAGCCGCCCGGGAATCGATTGTCAAGTCAGGGAGAGGGACTTGACGCACGTTGCCTACGTCTGCGGGACGCGTACGGCCAATTACATAGGGTGCTGAAGGAGAGTACCGGCCGAATTCGTAGTACCGGGTAATGCCTGCACCACTGTAGCTCAACACGCCCCCATGTCCGCCAAGATTGGTCGAGCTAAATCCAAAGCCTGTGTCAATTGGATAGTCGGGAAACAGAACCATACATCCTGTGAGTCCTTGGGGGTCAATGCCTGATAACGGGTTGCCCGCGACATACGAATTAGGATTCCAGCCCCCGTTCAACCCAATCGGATCCTGATTCAAATACCTCCCCGCCTGCGGAAGCCATTTATCATCCCATGCTTGCCTTATATTCACGACACCGCCATGAATGGTCGAAGTGCCAAGGGTGCGACTAGCGCTGACATGGCGCCAGCCGAATCAAAACTTCTTTCGAAGTAGTTCCGCAGCCTCCGCTGCTAAATTAGGGTTTTGATATTGCCATTCTATCTGGCTCATTTCATCGAGAAATCTCACAACGACATCACGCTGGCTTGTCGAATACGTTTTCAATATTGCGTTCAACCAATCGTCAGCACCGTCGCTTGCGACTCTGTGCAACTTGTACACGAGTGAGTCGGGAATATTTTCGGATTCTCTGTAATCACAGATCACGAGTTTCATGAATAAAGGTAAAAAAAATGCAAATGCCTCGGCCTCCATGAAATTGAGGCATGCGGATTCATCGCATTCGTAGTCTTCCCTCAATTCTTTTAGACTTGTCGCAAAACGCTTCCGGCCACGGAAAAAGTCATCTACAGCACGTGACTCAATGCTCGATCGATTGGTGATCGGTTTGTTTTCCGGAAAAGAAATATTAGAAAACAACGAGAAATTCAAGGTCATTTCATCATTCCCTCACATTTTGTAACGTTCGCCCAAGCTTCAAGCGCTTCGTTGCGATGATTGGCGTCTCCTCCGGCGAAGCACTTTTTATTGATCAAGTCTCTTGCCATAGCACATTCCCTGTTGTTCTCTCGCATCTGTAAGATTGCTGGCTGGTCCATATTGGATTTACATGATCTTGGTCGTTTGCATGCACGGTTGACCTCTTCTTGAAGCCTCCTTTGTTCTCCCGGAGTGCAATTTCCCGGAGGCTGCATCGTATCGGCAATAGAGCTGACCTTATTGCCAGCTTTATCTGTAGATATCGCATTCGCTATCCATACGGTCACGCCTATGCCTGCAACCGCCCCGACAACTCCGCCAACGATGGTGCCGATCCCCGGGAAGATCGCCGTACCGCCAGCCGCGCCCATTTCGGCACCCGCGGCAATCGCAGCCAAACCCACCGGATCTATCGATATTAAAGGTCTGTTGTCAGCATAGGCATAGCTATTCGCTCCGCCCAACAACCCAATCGGATCCTGATTCAAATACCTCCCCGCCTGCGGATCGTAATATCTAAATCGGTTGTAATGCAGCCCCGACTCATCATCGAAGTGCTGTCCCGGAAAGCGGATCGGGTTATGCACCGCGTGCACCCTCCAGAGCCGCGTCGCGCCATAAGCGGTGAAGTCCGCCGCCCACACCAGCTCGCCGCGATGGTCATGCATTTCCTGCGGCGTACCCAGATGATCCGTCACATAGTGATAAGTCGCTCCATCCTCGATCTTCACAAGCGGCCCAGCACGCTCAGGATGCGGCACGTAAAACGACCAGCCGTCTTCACAAGCGCTCTTCCCAGCCCACACTTCCTGCATCATCCAGTCGCCGTCCCACACGAACAGGACGCTGTGCGTACTTCCATCCTCCCTAGTGTGGTGCTTCGCGATCCGCCGTCCAAGCGCATCGTACTGATAGTGCGTCTTTGCGCCGTGATCGTGATGAATTGCAGTCAGCTGATGGTTGCTGTCGTAGCTGTAGCGCGTCACATGCGGCTGTGGTTCGGGCTTTTTGTTCTGCACGCCCGTCATCGCGTCCAAGGCACGAACCCACTGTTCCTTTGCCGTCGGCGGGGCGGATGGCGGCACGGGCACCGTGCGTGATGTCCGGTTGCCATGACCATCGTAGTCAAAGAGCAGCGCCTGCGGCGGCGGGACCTCGTGCGTCACCAGCGCATGAAGCCGGTCACCTTCAGAGCGTCCCGTCCATCCCGTGGAGCCCACCGCGAGCAGATTCCCTGCTGGATCGTAGGTGAACGCTTCGTTGCCATAACGTCCAGCGCTGACGGCCACCAGGCGCGACAGCACGTCATATCGATACTGCTTCTGCCCGCTCCCCGCGTCGCATAGCGCCGTGACCTGACCCGCGCGATCATGGCTCCAGCTGCGCCACGCGCGTGGCGCCTCACGCGCTTCGCCACGCGCGTTCAGACTCTGCCATCGATGCTCCGCCAGCCATCCCGCCGGGCCATAGGCGAAGTGATGCGCGACCATTCCCTGTACGCGCAGCGTTTCGCGATGCAAGGCGTCACGTTCGAAACTCGCGAGCGTCATTCCATTCAACAGTACTTCGTGCACATGCCCGGAGCCGTAGCGCTGCCATTCCAACGTTCCTGCGCCGGGAATGCGGCTCTGACGGCGATGGCCGAGCGCATCGAGTTCATGATCGAGTCGCCACACGCGTCCATGATGCGCCTGTACTTCAGCTGTACGGCGGCCTGCCGCGTCGTATTCGAACGTGATCTGGCTCGGCGCGCAGCCGGGCGAAGCCTTTTGCGCCTGCGTGAGTAATCCGCGCGCGTCGTAGCGATAGCTCGTCTGACTGCCGTCGCCTGCGCGATGCTCGACAGGTCGTCCCAGCGCGTCATGAACGATATCGATGACGATCTGACCGTCGGCGCCATGATCGATGCGCCTGATCATCTCGCCCGCCAGGTTGTAATGAAACGATTGCCTTCGCCCGTCGAAGCCGGTCTGTTCCACGAGCCGGTCACGGCTATCGTACGCAAACGTCACGGCCTCGCCGTTGGCATTGATGAGCGCGTTCACGCGACCCACTGCGTCGTACTCGAACCGCTGCGTACCCCCGGCGGCGTCGATGACTTCGATGCGCTGACCGTAGGCATCCCAGGTCGTGCGCGTGACGCGTCCCAGCGGATCGGTTTGCGAGACCGCGCGGCCCGCATCGTCGTAGTCGATCCGCCACCAACCCATGTCAGCCGGCTGATAGCCCGCGAAGCGCCCGGTGCTGCTGCGCTCGTATCGGGTGACGTTGCCCAGGGGATCGGTCGTTCGCGTGAGCGTGTCAAGGGCGTCATACTCATGACGCGTTGTGTTACCTGAACAGTCGGTCCGCGCAATCATCTGACCCGCGCTGTTTCGTTGCATGCGCGTGATGTTCCCGAGCGTGTTGGTGTGCGCAACCAGGAGGCCGCTTTCATAAGCATAGGTGGCGGTGTGGCCCAGCGGATCGGTCTCCCGGATCAGATGTCCCGCTTCGTCATAGGCGCGCAGCCAGACCTGTCCCGCTGGATCGGTGATTTGCACCGGCTGGCCCACGTCGTCGTAGACCATGCGCGTGACGTTGCCGCCCGCATCGACGATCACGACGGCATTGCCTCGCGCGTCATTGATGATGCGTGTCGACCGACCGAGTTCATCGGTGTGGCCGCTCACGCTACCGGTCTGGTCGAAGTGGACCTGCCGGGTGCCCCCGTCCGGGTACAGGACACGGTCCACGGCCCACAGACCGTTGTAGTGGTATTCGGTGGTGCGTCCGAGGCTGTCGGTGACACGTGTGCAATTCGTCGCCGGACTATAGGCAAAGCGCGTGTCCCGCGTAATGGCCCGCTTGACCTGATGCGCATCCTGGTCGCCATGCTCATAGGCGAATGAGCGGGTGACACGCGCGTGCGGCGAGTCGCCATCCCACTCGCAAACATGCACGGCACCGGCAGGCGTGCGGTAACTTTCAAGCAAGTGCGCACGATACGTATAGTGCCAGGCGAGCCCCGCCTGATTTGTTGCCGCAATGAGATCGCCGTACGCGTCATACGCATAGCTCGCCAGACACAGTGACGGACCACCACCACTGTCCTTGAGCGTAACCGCCGTGATGCGGCCGCTGTCGTCGAGCGTGCAGGACACTGTATGCACATTGTTGCGAACTGACTGGAGCCAGCCCTGCGGGGTGTATGTGACTGTCAGCGCCTGACTATCGCGATTCGTGATCCGCTGCAATTGCCAGCGCGAATCCTCGACGGGATGCGGCGCGTAGTGTTCCTCGACGCCATTGCTGAAGCGCATGACGTATATCGCGCCAGCAAGACTGTCTTCGCAGCGCGCCAGCGTGGTCTTCTCGATCGCATGGAAGTGTTCCTGGCGCGCGTCCAGCGCGGGAAACTGCAGTTGCCGGCCATCGGCATCGAAATACACGAGGCCTGCCGCGCCGCGCCGGATCTCGGTCGCATACGGCAGCTTCCATGCGATGCCCAGGCTTCCCGCACGCTGATCCGCGCTGCGGTATGCGCGGCTCCAGCGAACAGGGATGCGTCCCGGCAGGATGAAGTCCTCGTGAAAGAGATTTTTCTGGCCCGTCGCCACGTCGACAGGGTGCGGCGTGGTATGACGCATCGAGCACTCCGCGCAATCGGCCTCGGTGACCGGCGCAAGTCCGCCCGCGCTGCCGCTCGTCATGCTGATCACCGGCGACTTCAAACGTATGCTGGTTGCTTCGAGGGTGATGCCGGAATCATCAATCGTCACCTTTCCGCCCGGTCCAATCAGTTGCACCTGACGCGCAGCCGACAGATGCGCGTCCCCGCCTTCGCTGATCCGCAACTGATTGGAATCCGTGCCCGAGAGCGGCGCGGGCAATTCGGGCGCACTCTCCGGCGAGAGGACCGCCGGTTTGGCGAGATCGGCTTTCACAGCAGCGCCCACGGCCGCGCCCCGCACCGTGACGGTGTACGTACTGCCTACGTCCGCTGTCCAGTTCCGTACCACACGGTCGATGCGACTGTTTCCGACCGTGCTCGCCATCTGTAATGCAATGTTCCGCAGATACAGTCCGCCGACGTTCAAGCTGTATGCCAGCCCGATGTTGAGCATTCGGCCAAGGCCCACATTCGACACTGCCGCCTGGCTGATCGTCTCGAATTCGCAGCCGTCAGTACGCAGCGTCCGGTTGCGTGCGACATGATCCGTTTGATCGCGTCCGACGGACACCGTGCGATCGTGTCCGACCGTGTGGGACTCATCGTGTTCGGCGACTGTATCGAGATTGCGCTCGGCCTGAATCCAGAGTTGTTCGGCGCCGCGTTTGTCCTCGAAGCGGATGGCATTCGCGTGGCGGTAGCCGCCATCTTTCGACGATCGCGTGAGCATGCCGCTTTGCGTGGCGTTGTCCGGCAAGCGCCAGGGTGGCATCGTCATCGCGTTATAGACGCGTCCGATGACGATGGGCCGGTCCGGGTCGCCATGCTCGAAATCCACGATGACTTCCGTACCCACGCGCGGGATATGAATGCCGCCGAAGTTGCTGCCCGCCCATGGATAGGACACGCGTACCCAGCAGGACGAATCCTGATCTCCCGATCCGTGCCGGTTCCAGTAGAAGGCAATTTTCACGCGCCCATACTGGTCCGTCCAGATTTCACTGCCCGGCGCACCTGTGACGATTGCCGTCTGCGGACCGGCGGTGCGGGGCTTCGGGTAACGCTGGCGCGACGGACGGAACAGCGTGGTGGCCGGTTGCACGTCGAACTGAACCTGAAACAGGTACTGTGCAGCGCCGTCCGTGGCTTCGCCCGTTTCCTCTGCCGTCAGCCGGGCAGCCAGCACCAGATATTCCCGGTTCGCGCTCGCCTGCGGATGTCCCGCCAGCGTGAAGGTCGTGCCGCACACAACGTCGCGGACATTGCCGCTACCCGATGCCTGCTCGCCTCGAGCGCGCAGTTCCTCGATGCGCACGCGGGCCAACTGTTCGCCATCGTGCAGATCCGCGTAGTCGCCGGGCCATTCGAAGTGTTCGAGCGTGTTATGCAGGGTGGCCTGCGGCAATTCGCTCCGTGTCAGCAAGGAGGCCGCGGGCTTTTCGAAGTGATAGTCGCCGGTGGACCAGACGCCAGTCTGGATGCGGCCAGTCGTATCGAAGTGTTCGATGTGTTCGCGGTCGGTCCTGTGACCGGGCGGGTAGTACCACAAGGTCTGGTACGCGAGGTTCTCGACGCATGTGTGGGTACTCACGTGGTCCACCAGTACCATCCGATGGAACGTGCGCGAGTGCTCGAAGAACCAGTAGATGCCGTGTTCGGCCAACAGGCGCTGCACGAACCGATAGTCCGTCTCGCCATACTGGACCTGATAGTCGAGCACCGGATAGCTGCGGCTCAGACGCCATTCGTACGGATACAGATAGGCGCCGAACACCTGCTCGACGATCTCGACAATGGTCTTCTGCTGATAAATGCGAAAGTCCGAACGGAGCTCCGCAAGGGCAAGCCACGGCCGCAGCAGCACGCGATAACGCGACTGCCGGTTCAGCCGCTCGACGAAGCCGGCTTCCATCACGACACCGCTGATTTCGCGAACGCCCGCTCCGACATTCACGGCGCCCGGTGAGCCGTGACTGTCCATGCCGTCGAGCTGGACGGTCACGGTCAGTTCCTTGCCGATGAGCGTCATCACGTCGATCGACGAAGCCTCGGCCTCGCTCATGCCGAGCGGCGTGCTCAGGAGGATTTCATAGCGGTAGAGTGTCGAAAGACATTCTTCACCGTCGATTGCACTGAGCAGCAGCGCCGGTTCACCCGCAGGCAGGATGGGCAGCGCGGGGCCGCTGACGGTCAGGGTGCGGGACAGGCCCTGCATGCTGTTCGTGTTCCTCGTTCCGTTCATGGCTGTGGAGCACACGAACAAGGAACACAAGCGAACAATGTGTACGGGACGCGCGCGGTGAAGGCACTAATGTCCGCGAGCGTGTCACTGACTGTCTACCAGAATGGTCCGAAACTGGACGGTCGCTTTGGGACACACTGATTGGAAGTGTCAGGGCAGAGTCCCTCCCTAGGCTAAACTCCCCACCAACCGCGCCAGAAACTCATCACACGCATCCAGCTGCGCCAGCTCGACAAACTCATCCGGCTTGTGCGCGACAGCGATATCGCCGGGACCGCACACCAGCGCCGGCACCGAGAGCCGCGCCGAGAACAACCCGCCTTCCGTACCGAACGCGACCTTGCGCGTATCCGTTCCTGGCGGCAACAGCGCTTCGAGAAAGCGCACCGCGTCGCTTGTAACGTGCGTCTCGAGACCGGGATAAGCATTCACTTCCTCGATCTCCGGCAGCGTCGCGCTGCCGTCCGCTGCAGCGCGCGCCCGGATGCCGTCGAGGATCGCTTCCGCACGATCCGCCGCCAGCGTGCGGATCTCGAAGTCGAGCGTGCACTCGTTCGGCACGATATTCAGCGCACGGCCGCCGTGAATCGTGCCGACGTGAATCGTCGAATAAGGCACGTCGTAACCGTCGTCCTGTACGCCGTGTTCCGCGAGCTGCTGCTGCGCCGCGCGCATGGCCGTGATCCAGTCGGTGGCGACGTGGATCGCGTTCGTGTACTTCGGTGCGAGGGCAGAATGCCCTTCCTCGCCGCAACAGACCGCGCGGTACGCGGCCTTGCCCTTGTGGCCGGTGGCGATCTGCATCATCGTCGGCTCGCCGACCACGCACAGCTCGGGCCGCACCGGCGCGCTTTCCAGCACGTCGATCAGCCGCCGCACGCCCACGCAGCCGATTTCCTCGTCATACGACAGCGCGAGCTGCAACGGCTTCCTCAGCGTGCGTGCCGAGGCATCGAGCATCGCGACGACCGCGCACGCAACGAAGCCTTTCATGTCGGCCGAGCCGCGTCCGTACAGGCGTCCGTCGCGCACCGTCGCCTCGAAGGGCGGCACGGTCCACGGCTGGCCTTCGACCGGCACGACATCGGTATGACCCGAGAGCATCACGCCGGGCACATGCGCCGGCCCCGTGCTCGCGAACAGGTTGGCGCAGGTGCCCGCATCGTTTCTGACGAGCGTGCATGCGATTCCCGCCGCGCCGAGCAGTCCTGCGACATGCTCGATCAGCGCGAGATTGGGCGTGCGCGAGATCGTCGGGAAGGCGATCAGCGCCTTCAGCAACTCGGCGCTGCGGCCGGGCGTCATGCCGGCTTCACCGCGGTCACGTCGATCTCGACCAGCCACTCGGGCCGCGCGAGCGCCTGCACGACGATGCCGGTGGAAACCGGAAACACGCCCTTGAGCCAGCGGCCCATCACGTTGTAGACGGCCTCGCGATAGCGCGGATCGATGATATAGACCGTCACCTTGCAGATGTCTTCGAGCTTGCTGCCGCATTCGTCGAGCAGCATCTTGACGTTCGCCATCGCCTTTTCAGTCTGCGCGGTGACGTCGCCGATGCCCACCGACTCGCGCGTGTCGAGATCCTGGCCGATCTGGCCGCGCAGATAGATCGTGTTGCCGGCGATCACGGCCTGGCACAGGTCGTTATCGAGCTTCTGTTCCGGATAGGTTTCGCGCGTATTGAACTTGCGGATGCGGGTATGCGTGGTCATGTCGTATCGAAAAAAAAGTGGAATCAGTGCTGAAGAATTTTCGAAAGAAAGCGTTTCACCGCGGGACTGGCCGCGTCCTGGAAAAACGCATCGGTGGGGCTGTCCTCGATGATCGCGCCGTCCTCCATGAACACGACGCGATGTGCGACGCGCCGCGCGAAGCCCATCTCGTGCGTCACCACCATCATGGTCATGCCTTCGCGCGCAAGCTCCACCATCACGTCGAGCACCTCGTTCACCATCTCGGGATCAAGCGCGGAAGTCGGTTCGTCGAACAGCATCGCCATGGGGTCCATCGAGAGCGCACGCGCGATGGCGACGCGCTGCTGCTGGCCGCCCGACAACTGCCCCGGATACTTGTGCGCATGCGCCGAGAGCCCGACGCGATCGAGCAGTTCACGCGCCTTTGCACGCGCGCTCGTCTCGTCGCGGCCGAGCACGATGCGCTGCGCAAGCGTCAGGTTGCGCGTCAAGTCGAGATGCGGAAACAGCTCGAAGTGCTGGAACACCATGCCGACGCGGCTGCGCAGCTTCGGCAGGTTGGTCGACTTCGCGGCGAGCGAGGTGCCGTCGACGAGAATGTCGCCTTTCTGGAACGGCTCCAGCGCATTCACGGTCTTGATGAGCGTCGATTTTCCGGAACCCGAAGGCCCGCAGACCACGACGATCTCGCCCTTGTTCACGTGCGTCGAACACTGCTTGAGCACGTGATGCGCACCGTACCATTTGTCGATGCCGCGAATCTCGATGACCGGTGTCGTCATTTGTCGAAATACCCCGCGCGGATCGACGCGCCGATCAGGTTGAGAATCAGGCGGCCCGCCGTGATGCAGGAGATCAGGTTCTTGTCGTCCTTCTCCGGCTGGATCTCGACGATGTCCATGCCCACCACGCGACCCTTCTTCACCAGACCGTGAATCAGCTTGCGCGCCTGCACGAAGGTCACGCCGCCCGGCGCCGGTCCCGCCACCGCCGGCATCACCGAGGGATCGAGACCATCGGCGTCGATGGTCAGGTAGTAGTTGCCGCCGTCGGGAATGCGGGCGAGCACCGCCTCCATGCCGATGTCATGCAGTTCGTAAGCCGTCACAAGGTCCGAGCCGTACGCGCGCGCCGCGACCAGTTCCTCGGGGCGTCCGCTGCCTTGCGCGCGCAGACCGATCTGGATGATGCGGTCGACGTGCGCCATTTCGGAGGCGCGGCGAATCGGGCTGGAGAGGCCTTCGCGCACGCCGTTGACATCGTCGCGCCAGTCGAGGTGGGCATCGATATGCACCAGCGTGATCGGGCCTTTCTGGTCGAGGCCGCGCAGCACCGGCGTGGTGATGCCGTGATCGCCGCCGAGCACGATGGGCATCGCGCCGCCCGCCGCGATGCGGCGCACCGCCGCTTCGGCACGCGCATAGTGTTCGCCAGGCTTCGTCAGGTCGGGAATGATGTCGCCGCAATCGACGAAGCGCACATCGGTACGGCCTTGCAGCAGCGGACCGTCGATATCGAAGTCGTAGTGATAGGGCTTGCGCACGACGCGGTCCGTTGCCTGGCGGATCGCCGAGGGCGCGTTGGTCTGGTCGTTGCTGAAGTCCGATGCGTCATAGGGCGCGCCATACGGCATGCCGAGCACGGCGATGTCGGCCTTGAGGTTGTCGATGTCGAGATCGAGTTCCGAGTACAGCAGCGTGGGATGGCCGACGCGCGGCGCGACAGTGTATTGGGTCATGGGGTGTCTCCAGAGTGAGGGGAAGGCGCGTCAGACATGACGCGTGCGGCGGCCGATCACGGTCTCCAGGCGCCGGCCGGCGCCCGCCAGCAGAACGCTGCAGATCCAGTACATCAAGGCCGTCGTGCCGAGCACTTCGACATAGGCGAACGTGTTCGCGGTGAGCAGGTTGCTCTGGTACGTCATCTCCGGCAGGCTCATCACGGAGAAGATGGCGGAGTCCTTGAACATCATGATGACGAGGCTCGTGGTGGGCGGCGTGATGAAACCGAACAGCTGCGGCGCGATGATGTGACGCTGCGCCTGCCAGAACGTCATGCCGAGTGACAGCGACGCGAAGGTCTGGCCGCGCGGCACGGAACGCAACGCGGCGCGCAGGATCTCGCAGAAGTAGCCGCCCGTGTAGAACACCGTGCAGCCGATCGCCACCGTCATCGCCGAGGCGGGCACGCCCAGTTTCGGCAGGCCGAAGAACGCCAGGTACACGAGGATCAGGTACGGAATGTTGCGCACCAGCTCGACATAGGCGAGCGCCACGGGCCGCAGCACGGTGCGCGACTGCGCCGCATAGGCCGCCACGATGCCAAGCACGATACCCAGCGGAATGCCGGTCACGCTGACCAGCGCGGTGATGCGCAATCCTTGGAGCAGCGGGGGAATCGCTTCACGGACGATCGAGAAATCAATGGCCATGGGGAAGCATCCTCGCGACGCGGCGTTCGCACAGTCGCGAAGCAGCGGAAATCAGGAACAGGATCACGAAATAAACGGCGGCCGTGATTGCGAAAACCTGCAGCGGCAAGTCGGTCTGCAACGTCGCGTTGCGTGCGACGGTCGCGAGCTCGGGCACGGCGATGATCGACATCAGCGAGGACGCCTTGAGCAGGATCGTGAACTCGCTGGTGAGCGGCGGAATCGATCGATAGATCACTTGCGGCAGCAGCACATGACGCCAGACCTGCGCGGTGCGCATGCCCACCGCATAGCCTGCGGCGCGCTGACCCCAGGAGATCGTGCCGAGCGCGCCGCGCAGGATCTCGACGATATACGCGCTGGTGTTGCAGGCGAGCGCGGCAATCCCCGCCGTGACCGGCGAGATCGAGATGTCGAGCAGCGCGGGCACCATGTAGTACGCGATCAGCATGTGGATCAGCGCGGGCGTGCCGCGAATCAGGCTGACCCACAGCACGACCAGCGAGCGCAGCGGCGCGAATGGCGAAATGCGCGCGAGCAGCAGCACGATGCCGAGTGCGAGCCCGATCACGAAGGCGCATGCCGATGCGCCCAGCGTGAGCGCCGTCCCTGACACGACGCCGTCGAGGAAGGGCGCGATCACGCCGCCCGGGTCGATCCAGTCGAACATGGCGTCAGATCGCCCCGGCCGGCAGATAGTCGCTGCGCGGCGTGTCCATCGCGGCGCCGAACCATTTGGTCTGGAGCGCGGCGAGCTTGCCGTCGTTCCGGAAAGATTCGAGCGAATCGTTGATGAATTTGCGGATCTCGAGATCGTTCGGATTCGCCACCCACGCGAGCAGCTTCGGCTGGCCGATGGTGCCGGCGATGCGGAACGCGTTCGGCTGGCGCTTCATCTGCACGGCGGCGATGTTCGACGGCATCAGCGCGACATCGACGGTCTTGTTCGCCAGCGCGTTCGATACATCCGGATAGGCCTGGAACAGCTTGGTGTCCGCATAGCCCTTGCCAGTCTTGTCCTTCAGTTCCTTCTCGAACTCGGTGGCCACCGGCTGCGACGACGAACCCATCTGCGTGCCGATGATCTTGCCGCCGATGTCGAGGTCGCGGTTGATGCTCTTGTCGTCCGCGCGCACCATCAGCACCGAACGCACGACGCCGACCGGCTCGCTGAACGCGAAACGCTTCGCGCGCTCCGGCGTGATGCCGACGCTGGTCGCCACGAAGTCGAACTTGTGCGACATCAGGCCCGGCAGCAGACCCTGAAACGGCAGGTTCATTTGTTCGAGCTTGACACCGAGTTTCGCCGCCATCAGTTCCAGCACGTCATGCCCATAGCCGACGATCTGGCCGTTCTCGACGAATTCGAACGGCTCGTACGCCGCCTCGGTACCCACCACGAGCTTGCCGCGCTTCTTGATATCGGCGAGCGTGCCGCCTTCGGCGTGCGCGATGGTCGGCAGCGCCAGCGCGGCGCCCGACGCAAGCGTCGCTTTCACAAAAGATCGTCTGGACCAGGTTTTCATTGCTTTCTCCGCTTGAGGGGACGGCTTGAGGGACGCTCGGGGACGAGGCAGCCGAAATGTATGTCGCCATAAAGTGAGTGAAAAATGATTTTTTTATCGGTATGGTTCCGAAAAACGTAACCTTTTTCAAAGCTCTTTTCTTCGCTGCCATGTCCGAACGACCCCCCGTCAAACATTCCGTCGTGAAGCGCCCCGACTTCAGCGAGCGTGACCTCCGGTCGCTGCGCATCTTCTGCTCGGTCGCGCAGGCGAATGGTTTTGCCGCCGCCGAGAAGCAGCTCAACATGTCGAAGGCGTCGATCAGCCGGCATATCCGCGAGGTCGAGGAAACACTCGGGGCGCGGCTGTGCGAACGCGGGCCGTCAGGCTTCGTGTTGACGCACGCGGGCAAGGTGGCGCTCGAACTCGCACGCGATGCGCTGATGTCGCTCGCGCGCATCCGTCCGGAAATCGATGCGGTGCGCGGCGTGTTGTCCGGAACGCTCGCCATCGGCATGGTCGAGCACATCGTCAGCGACGAAGGCTGTCATCTGCCGGAAGCACTGGCCTCGCTCAAGGAACTGGCGCCGGACGTGAGCGTGGAACTGCGCGTGATGACCTTCAATGAGCTCGATCTCGCGTTGCGCGAGCGTCGCGTGCAGGTGGCGATTCGCGGAATGTACCGGCGCGAGGCCGGCTTTCACTACTTGCCGCTCTTCATCGAGCGCCAGCAGCTTTATGTGGCGCGCCGCAGTCTCCGTGATGCCGCGGCGCTGCCGCTGGTGTATCGGTCGCAACCCTTCGTGCACGAGATGCTCAATACGCTCGGCATGGCGCGCGGGCCGTCGGCTTCGGGTCTGGAGGCGGTCGCGATGCTCGTGCTGTCAGGCCACTATGTCGGCTTGCTGCCGCAGTTCTATGCGGCTTCGTTTGCGAAGCGGCAGGCGCTCGTCAAGGTGCCGGGCGTGCCCGTGTACGAAAACACCATCAGCGCCATCACCGAGATCTCGCGGCCCCGCACGCGCGCGCTCGATCTGTTCCTGGACCTTCTGCAACAGCTCCATGGCAGTGCGTGAAAGGAGGATGGCGCTCTTCACACGACGCGGTTCATGCGATCGACGACGAGTTCACCGCAGGCGGCGATCGCCCCAGCCACGACAGGAACGAGATGATCGGGCACGCGCCATTCGGCGGCGGTCGTATCGGAGAGCAATTGCTCGGAGAACAGGTGGAAGACTTCGGAGCAGGCTACCTCGGGGCGCGGGTCACGGCTGCCGTGTTCCCGGTAGAGACAGGCAAAGTGCAATACACACCGGCTGAGCGAAGCACTGGTCAATTGCGCCCATGAAGAATCCTCCCGGCCCGCCAGACTCATCTGCATCTCGCGCACGGTAGCCCACAGCACGCCGGCCAGACGCTCGGGAATCCCGAGATAGCTGTAACCCACGCTTCCGCTTTCCATGATTTCGTTCTCCATCCATACGTCGTGACTGGCGCGACCAATGTGCAATCGTCATGCCGAGTAATACACCGGTAAGGCGGAATGTCTTTTTGAACCACTCGTCCTTTCCGTTGCGCACGCTATGCAGCGTGCCACAGAGCCTGATCCCACTTCCTTTCGCAAGTTCCATCGATAACATCCTGGGTCATTAATGCAATACGTACGCACGGGACGAATGGACGTAACACTGTGTGCATGTAACGTAACGGACCGCGTGACACCCGCTGCGTATGGGTTACGCGCATACGTTTCTGGTAAGACAATTGGCATGGAACCTGCATGAAGCTTTATTCGGAAACGGACGGTCAGACCGTTTCATCAAGGGCTTTTTGAGTGCACGAAAATGCTGTGACAGTTGCGCACGTTCGGTTCAGAATGTCGCGTGCATCTGTTTCGGAAGCAGATACGCACGAGGTTGAAGCTGTTCATTCTTGGAATACCAGCAACACACAAGCGTTGCTAAAAAAAGCAATCCGGAATACATGCTCGCCACTTCCTATAATCCGCTCCTCGTCGTCTGTTCGCTGTTCGTAGCGATCCTGGCTTCCTATACCGCGCTCGACATGGCCGGCCGTGTGGCATCGGCCAAAGGGCTGGCCGGCCTCTTCTGGCTCGTCGGCGGCGGTTGTGCAATGGGGCTCGGCATCTGGTCGATGCACTTCGTCGGCATGCTCGCCTTCGATCTGCCCATCCCCGTCGGCTATGACCCGGCCATCACCTTCCTGTCGCTGCTGATCGCCATCGCGGCATCCACCTTTGCGTTATGGCTCGTCAGCCAGTACGCGCTGCCGTGGCGCCGGCTGATGCTCGGCTCACTGCTCATGGGGCCCGCCATCGCCGGCATGCACTACACGGGCATGGCCGCGATGCAGATGAACCCGGTCATCGACTACGACTGGAGCCTGGTGGCGCTGTCCATTGTCATCGCCGTTGCGGCGTCGGGCGCGGCCTTGTGGACGGCCTTCCATATCCGCGGCAGGGCGGCCGGGGTGTTCCTGTTTCGCGGCGGCGCATCGCTGCTGATGGGGTCGGCCATCGTCGGCATGCATTACACCGGCATGGCGGCCGCGCATTTTCCGCTGGGCAGCATATGCGAGGCGGCGCGTCACGGGACGAACACGTCATGGCTGGCAGCGATCGTCATCGTCGTGACCGTGGCGGTGCTGAGCATCGCGCTGATCGTATCGGTGCTGGAACTCAGGCTCGAACTGCGTACCGCCGCGCTGTCCCGGTCGCTCGCGGAAGCCAACAAGGAGCTGATCCATCTCGCCCTGCATGACAGCCTGACCCGGCTGCCCAACCGCGTCCTGCTCGATGACCGCCTGAACCAGCTCATCCAGCAGGGGCGGCACTTCACGCTGATGTTCCTCGACCTCGATGGCTTCAAGGCCGTCAACGACGCATTCGGGCACCAGGTGGGAGACCGCTTGCTGATCGACGTCTCGCGACGCATCGGCGCCAGCATGCGCGAGAACGACACCTTCGCCCGTGTGGGCGGCGACGAGTTCGTCCTGCTGTGCGACGTCACCCGGCCTGCGGACGTCGCGAACATCGCGGCCACGCTGATCCGCATCGTTGAAGAACCGTACTCGGCGGGCGAGCATGAAATCCAGGTGTCAACGAGTATCGGCATTGCCTGTTATCCCGAGCATGGCCGGACCCAGAGCGAGCTGTTGTCGAGCGCCGATACGGCGATGTACCGCGCCAAGGCCATGGGCCGCAACAACTACTGCTTCTTCGAGCCGTCCATGCACGCCGACGCCTACGAGCACATGCAGCTGGCGCGCGAGCTGCGCATGGCGCTGTCGGGCGGCGAACTGATCCTGCACTATCAGCCTAAATTCGAAGCGCGGAGCGGTCCCGTGGTGGGGGCGGAAGCGCTGCTGCGCTGGAAGCATCCGTCGCGGGGCCTGATGGCGCCGGACGAGTTTCTCCCGATTGCAGAGAAGAGCGGGCTGATGGTGCCCATCGGCGAATGGGCTCTCAACGAGGCCTGCCGTCAGATGCGCATCTGGGTCGAGGCGGGGCACACGGACTGGAGCGTCGCCGTGAATCTGTCGGCCACGCAGTTCGTCCACACGAGTCTCGTGCAGGTCGTGCGCCAGGCGCTCATTCAGCATCGGCTCGAACCGCGTCACCTGATTCTGGAGATCACCGAATCCACCGCGATGCACGACGTCGAAGTCAGCCTGAGCGTGCTGAAACAGTTGCGCGAGACAGGCGTGCGGATTGCTATCGATGATTTCGGAACGGGTTATTCCAGTCTTCTTTATCTGAAGCGGCTGCCTGCCCATGAACTGAAAATCGACCGGGGCTTCATTCGCGATCTGAGGCGCGATACCGAGGACGCGGCCATCGTGGCGGCGATCGTCGCGCTGGGGCGGACTCTCAATCTGCGAGTCGTTGCGGAGGGCGTCGAAACGGAGGAGCAGCAGGCCTTCCTGAGCCAGCTGGGCTGCGATATGTTGCAGGGCTTTCTGCTGGGACGGCCCATGGCGCCGGAACAGTTCGTGAAGGCTGTCGAAGCCGGCCGGGTCGTGTCCGATTAGCCTCTGTTCGGCTTCCAAGGCAGCCGCTGTCCACCGGAATGGCGTCCGGGACGTTAGGATGCGGGACTGTTCCGGAAAAAACCGGAACGCTGGTCAAAAATTATTCAAAACGAGAGAGGGCGCGCGGTTTCTGACAGAACCGCGTTCGCGAAGGAGAGCACGGTTGAAGCAGTCATCAACCCTCGGAAAGGAATCACGCTGGACGATGTCCTGGGTCGACAGGCACGCGATCCTTATCGCGCTGAGCACGACCTTCGTCTGCCTCGCGGTTCTGATCACGACGGCCGTGGTCCTGGTCTCCGGCAGGCAAGAGGCTTTGGACAAGGCGCGCGACACCTCCGAGAACGTGGCCGCCGCCCTTGCGCGCGACATGAGCCGCAACCTGCAGGTCTACGACCTTTCCTTGCAGGCCGTGGTGGACGGGGTGTCGAATCCGGAAATTCTCGCGTTGCCGCCGGAGTTGCGCAGGCAGATGCTGTTCGACCGCGCGACCATGGCGCCCCACGTGATGGGCATCTACGCCGTGGATGAGGAGGGCCGGATCGTGCAGGGGCGCGCACGGCTCTTTCCAACGCTGAACCTCGCCGATCGCGATTACTTTCTCGTGCACAAGAACCGCGACGACGTGGGCCTGTTCATCTCGAAGCCTTATGAATCCCGGCTGAGGAACGGCAGTCCTTCCATCGCGCTCAGTCGCCGCATTTCGAAGGCGGACGGCAGCTTTGGCGGCGTCGCGCTGATCGCGCTCGACCTCGACTATTTCCAGCAGCTGGTCGACGGCGTCAAGCTGGGCACACACGGCGCCGCCACCATCATGCAGACCGACGGTTTCATCCTCGCGCGCTATCCGCAGGTGAGCCGCAGCAAAATGATTTCCGTTGCCTCACCCGCGTTCCTGTCCATGCTCGGACCGAAGGGCGGTTCATTCGTCGCGAAGTCGCCGGTGGATGGTGTCGAGCGTCTGTCCACGTTCGCGAACGTGGAGGACAGCAATCTTGTCGCCATGGTCGCGCCGGCCATGGATGAAATCACCGAAGAGTGGAAGCATCGTTCGCTCATCATCGGCGCGTTGAGTGTCGTGGTGTCGTGCGCGTTCACGATCGTCGTGTGGCTGCTCGTGTTCGCGGTGCGCCAGCGCGATGCGGCGCAGGCGCGGCTGATTGCAATTGCGGACACGGACGGGCTGACGGGCGTCGCCAACCGTCGCGGCCTGGACGCGACGCTGCCGGCGATGTGGGCGCGGGCCGTGCGGCATCGGCTGCCGATGGCGATCATGTTCGTCGATGCCGATCACTTCAAGGCCTATAACGACACGCATGGCCACGTGGCGGGCGACCGGGCGTTGCGCTTCGTCGCGCATTGCCTGACGCGGCGGGCGCGCCGGCAGAACGACATCGTCGCGCGCTATGGCGGCGAGGAGTTCATCGTCGTGCTGGCCGACTGCACGCCGCGCCGCGCCGAGGATGTCGCCGACGCCATCCTGACCGATGTCGCCGCCTGCGCGGAAGAAAGCGGGATGCCGCAGCCCACGCCGCTGGCGCCGGTGACGGTGAGCATCGGCGTGGCGCTCTGCCAGCCGGACGACGGCACGACTCTCGAAACAGCGATGCGTCGCGCCGATGAAGCCCTGTATGACGCAAAGCGTGACGGTCGCAATCGCGTATCGATCGTCACGGTGGAAGCGAATCCGGTCCGCAAGACGAAGCTTGCGCGTGACACGCTGCACGCCGATGCGGGGCGTCGATCCCGCAGCCTCGCGGACGAGACCGTCAAATGACACGCGTATCCGCTCCGGACATCGAACGATGCGTGCTCGATCTGCTGCGCAGCCGCGCCGAGACGGCGTCCATTTGTCCGTCGGACGTTGCGCGTGCGCTCACCCACGATGAAGACGGCTGGCGCGACCTGATGCCCGCGGTGCGGGACGTGGCTGCGCGGATGGCGCATCGGCAGCGACTGAAGATCACGCAGGGAGAAACGACGCTCGACCCGGACGACATCGGCCATGGCCGGATCCGGTTGCGTCGCGGGCCAGGCTTCCCGGCGAGCGGTTGACGCCGGGTTCAGATGCCGACACCGTATGCCGGCACATCGATCACGACATCAGATAGGTCATTCGCGACATCGCGCTGGCCGGGGAGCGCGCGCTTCGGCCAGCCTGAAGCTGCCCGGATTCATCCCGTAAGCGTTCGGCGATGACCACGCGCTGACAGCACTGCCGCACCAGTTGCTCCCGTGACAGACGTCCGCGCTGCCATCACCCGCTCCGGCGCTTTCACCGCGCGCAGGCTCATGACAAGTCTCTGAAAGCGAGATCGTCCTGACGCCCGGCCTCATCCCACAGGCACCGAATTTGCGGACCGTGGAAGCTTCCGGACCACGCCCTCCCCACACAACACGAACATGCCTTCGTCCGTCACGTCCTGGCTGAGAGACATGGCCGATACCGCCGTGCCTGTGCTTGCGCTCGTGGCCATCGCGGGCGGTACCGACGCGCTCATCATGCTTCACAGCAAGGACCTGCTGGCTGTCTACATGACCGGCAATTCGACCAAGCTCGGCCAGTCATTGATCGCCGGCGCATGGAGCAAGGCGCTGCCGCTCGTGAGCGTGATCGCCAGCTTCTTCGTCGCGGCGACGCTTGCCGCATGGCTCGCGGCACGCCTGCCGAGCTGGCGTGCCCCGGTCTGCCTGACATCCACCGCGTTGCTGCTGGCCTGCGCCGTGCCGTTAGCAGGCACCGCGTATCCGGTGACCGCCACCTGCCTGATCGCGGCGGGCATCGGCGCAATCAACCAGACCCGCGCCGATGAGCCAGGCATTTCGTTCATCACAGGCAACTTCATCCGCATCGCGCGGCATCTGGGAGAAGGGAAGTTCAGCGCGGCGGCAGCCGGCGTCGGGCGATGGATGGCGTTCGTCGCCGGCGCGGCGCTCAGTACGTTGCTCGACTTTTTATATGGCACGGGTGCGCTCGCGATTCTGGCGGCGACGGCCTTCGCGGGTGCATGCGTTGCGCTGCTTGCACGCAATGCGCCGCAAGCATGATCCGAATGAACCACTCAACGCAGGAGGATGCATCATGTCCACACACGACAAGGCCAGATTCACCGTAAGCGGTCCCGGCACGCCCGATGGTCCGTCGCTCCCCGCGCCCGGGCAGTCGCAGACGCCCGCCGCCATCGATCTCGGCACGGTCGAGGACGGCAAGGTTCGCTTCGGGAACTGGAAGGGCGACGCCGACAAACCTTCGCCGCCTCCGCCCGCACCATCGGCGCCGGATCAGCGCGTGGGATTTGCGGTGATCGGGCTGGGCCGTCTGGCGCTGGAGCAGATCCTTCCCGCCTTCAACGCCTGCAAGGACGCGCGCGTCACGGCGCTCGTCTCGGGCAGCCCCGACAAGGCGCGGGCGGTGGCGAAGCAATACGGCATCGACGAGCAGTCGGTGTATTCATACGCCGAGATGTCACGCCTCGCGGACAATGCCGACGTTCAGGCCGTGTACGTCGTCACGCCGAATGGCCTGCACCTGGAGCACGTGAGCGCCGCGGCGCAGGCAGGCAAACACGTGCTGTGCGAGAAGCCCATGGCGAACACCGCCGACGAGGCGCGGCAGATGATCGACGCCTGCGCGAAGGCGGGCGTGAAGCTGATGATCGCTTACCGCTGTCAGTTCGAGGTCTTCAACAGCGAGGCCACGCGCCGGGTGCAGTCGGGCGCACTCGGCAGGGCGCGCGTGATCGAGGCGACCAATGCGCAGGTGCAGGGCTCGGGCGAGCAATGGCGGCTGCGGGCGGCGCTCGCGGGAGGCGGTGCATTGCCGGACATCGGGCTGTATTGCCTGAACGGCGTGCGCCATGTGCTCGGCGAAGAGCCCGTGGAGGTGTATGCGCAGATCGTCAATCCGGCGGCGGACGAGCGTTATCGCGAAGTGGAAGAGACGATTGCGTTCATGCTGCGCTTCCCCTCCGGCGCCATTGCCAACTGCGCGGCGAGCTATGGCGCGCATGAGTCGAAGGACATGCGCATCCGTCTCGAGAAAGGCTGGATCGACGTGGAGAACGCCTTCGCCTACAAGGGGCAGCGCATGCGGATCGCGCATCGCGAAGGCGATATCGAACAAGTCGATGAGCCGCGGCTCGAATTCAAGGATCAGTTCATGCTCGAGATCGATCACTTCGCGCGATGCGTGCGCGACGGAAGCGAGCCGGACACGCCCGGTGAAGAAGGTCTGCGCGATCAGGTGCTGATGGAAGCGTTATATCGCTCCGCGCGCGAAGGCAGGCCGGTGCGTCTCGACGAGTGAGACGCCTGCCGGTCCGTTCAACCTCTCGCGAACCGCTCGGCCCGGAACGGAAACGGGTCGGCCACCGGCGCGGCGCCCGTCATCATCTCTGCAATCAGCCGCCCGGTCACGGGGCCGAGCGTCAGTCCGTGATGCGCATGACCGAAAGCGAACCACAGGCCGTCATGACGCGGCGCCCGGCCGATGACCGGCATCATGTCCGGCGTGCAGGGACGCCGGCCGAGCCACGGCGTGTCATCGAGACGCGCGCCGAGCGGAAAGGTCGCGCGCGCGACGGGTTCGAGCGCGTCGAGCTGCGCCGGCGTGGCGGGCGCGTCGCAGTAGGCCAGTTCCGCGCCCGTCGTCAGGCGGATGCCGCGCGCCATCGGCGTGATCAGATAGCCTCGCTCCGCGTCGAGCACCGGCTGATGCAATTGCGCGCCATCGGCCGCCGCGTAGTGCATGTGATAGCCGCGCTTCACGACGAGCGGCAGCGCGTAGCCCAGACGTGACGTGAGCCGCTCCGACCATGGACCGAGCGCGATCACGGCCGCACGCGCCTCGATGCGTCCCGTGGCCGTCTCGACCTGCCATTGCGGCGCGAGCGTCGCCGCATCGCCGACGAAAACACGGCCTCCCAGCTGCTCGAAATAACGCGCGTAAGCCGTTACGAGCGCGTTGGGATCGCTGACGGACACGGCGTCGGTATAGCGCAGCGCGCCGCTCAGCGCGCGACTCAGCGAGGGTTCTTCACGTTGCAGCTGCGCGGCATCGAGCACCTGGTAGGCGACGCCGTATTCTTCATGCCAGCGCTGCGCCGTGCGCCGTTCCGCATCCTGTGCAGCCGCGCTGCGAAAGACCTTGAGCCAGCCGCCCGGGCGCAGCAGCCCCTGCGCGCCCGCTGCTTCGGCAAGCTCGCGATGTTCGCTGACGCAGTGCTCGATCAGCGTGGCATAGGACCGTGCGATGGCCGCATGCCGGTCCGCGCGCGAATGGTGCCAGTAGCGCAGCAGGAAGGGCACGAAGGCGGGCAACGCGCGCGGGTGATAGCGGACCTCGGCCGAACGGTTGCCGGCATAGCGCAACAGCGTGGCGGCGTCGCGGGGCAGCGCATACGGATACACGCCTTCGCGCTGGATCAGCCCCGCATTGCCCAGCGAGGTCTCGTTGCCCGGCGCCTTGCGGTCGACCAACGCGACCGCGAGTCCGCGGCGTTGCAGATGCACGGCAACCGATACGCCCACCATGCCGGCGCCGAGTACGAGGGTATCGAACTTCATTGCAAAGACTCCGTGCAAGCCTGGCGCATGACATGTCCCTGAAGGTGTGAGCGGATTGTCTCAGGTCATGCCGGTTTCGTGTGACGCGACCGCGAGGCGGGACAGCTTCCATTGAGCAGGGGTGATACGGGCTAGACTGATGCGGCGCTGTTTCCTTTCATTTTCCTGTGACGGCCCCGAGGCCGTTCCGACAGCCCGATCATGCCCAGCACCCCGTTCGAAAGCGGCCCTGCCGACGACGCGACAGAAGTGGTCTATCTGTTCGGATCGTTCAGGCTCGTTCCGTCGCAACAGATGCTGCTCGATGGCGATGCGCGCGTGCTCATCGGCGGACGTGCCTTCGACCTGTTGACCGCTTTGGTGGAACGTCGCGGCGAGCTGGTCACCAAGCAGGAACTCATGGCGCGCGCCTGGCCGCGCGCCGTGGTCGAAGACAGCAATCTCAAGGTCCATATCGCCGCGCTGCGCAAGGCGCTGGGGAAAGCGGCCAACGACCAGCGCTTCGTCGCGACCGTGGTGGGGCGCGGCTATCAGTTCGTGGCGCCCGTCAAGCGCGAGGCGGTCTCATCCGGCGCGGATCTGCCGCAAGCCCCGCACGCGGCGTCGCACAACCTGCCTGCGGCGCTGGTGCGTCCGGTCGGCCGCGCGGAGACCATCCGCACCTTGCGGGACCGGCTGACGCGCACGCGCATCCTGACGGTGGCCGGTCACGGCGGCATCGGCAAGACCACGGTTGCGCTGGCGCTCGCGCACCAGAGAGAGCAGGCGGGGCAGCACGATGTCTGGTTCGTCAATCTGTCGCGGCTGTCCGATGCGCGTTTCGTTCCTCACGCCGTCGCGCACGCGATGGGTCTCGCCGTGCATTCGGACGACATCCTGCAGGCGCTGACGAACACCGTCCGCTTGCAGCGCCGGCCGCAACTCGTGGTGCTGGACAACTGCGAGCACGTGATCGAGGCGGCCGCGGTCGTCGCGGAGAAGCTGATCGCGGCGGCGCCGTCCCTGACGGTGCTGGCGACGAGCCGCGAGCCGTTGCAGGCGCTCGGAGAACATGTGTACCGGCTGGAGCCGCTCGCAAGTCCGCCCGACTCTGCCAACCATGACGATGGCCGAAGCGCTGCGTTATCCGGCGGTGGAACTCTTCGTGGCGCGCGCCGAGGCCGCGCGCGGCGGCTTCATGCCGACCGGCGAGGAAGCGCCGCTGCTCGCCCGCATCTGCCGCAGGCTCG
Organism: Caballeronia sp. LZ032; assembly: GCF_031451315.1. Taxonomy (NCBI): domain Bacteria; kingdom Pseudomonadati; phylum Pseudomonadota; class Betaproteobacteria; order Burkholderiales; family Burkholderiaceae; genus Caballeronia; species Caballeronia sp. LZ032. Next base: position 31,939 of record NZ_JARUXP010000009.1, on the reverse strand, counting down.
ACGGCATTGCTCTCGCGATTGAACTGGCGGCCACGCGTCTGGATGCGTTCGGCGTCCGCGAACTCTTCGAGCTGCTCGACGACCGCTTCGCGACGCTCGCCCAAGGCCGCCGCACCGCCCCGGAGCGCCAGAAGACGCTGCTCGCGACACTCGACTGAAGCCATCAGCTGCTTCCCGAAGCCGGACGTGTCGTGCTGCGGCGGCTGGGCGTCTTTCCGGCGGCGTTCGCGCTGGAATCAGCGGCGGCCGTGGCAAGCGACGCACGCCTGACGCCCGCCGGCGTGATCGGAGACGCGATATCGGAGGGCAGCCGGCTCACAGCCTTTGCCTGGCATCACATGGGCAGGCAGGCTGAAGCGCGGCGCTTGCTTGCCGGCGTGCTCGAAGCCTTCGATGCCCAATGTCGACAGTCGCAACTGTCGGATAACCACGTGAACGGACGCGAGGGCACGCGTTCGCTGATGGCCAGTGTCCTGTGGTTCCAGGGCTGCGCGGAACGCGCGCTGGAGGAGGCATACCGGGCGCGCAGGAATGCCGAGGCAAGCGGCCATACGCTGACCGTCGGCTAGGTGCTGGTGTTCGCGTTCATTCCGCTGAGCTTCTACGCGGGCGATCTCGACGCCGCCGAAGAAGCGCTCGACATCCTGCAGGATTGTGTGGCGAAGAACGGCCTCGCGCTCTTCGATGCCATGCGCGCGGCCTTCACGGCGCCTTGCTGATCGAGCGGAACGAGCGTCAGGGCCTGACGATTCTCAGCGACGCGCTGGCGCAGCTCGAACGCGAGCATCTCGGCATGCGCCAGACGCTGTTTGCCGGGCTCTACGTGCATGGTCTGTCGCGCTTCGGGCGGCATGCGGAGGCGCAGGCGGTCATCGACGACGCGCTCGCACGTGCGAAGCAGCACGACGAACTGTGGAATCTGCCGGAACTGTTGCGTATCGCGCGCGAGATTCGCGCGGCGTCCGGTAGTGGCGATGCGGAGGGCTTGTTCAAGCAGGCGCTCGAGGTCGCGCGTCAGCAGGGCGCGTTGTTCCTCGAACTGCGTGCGGCGAAGAGTCTGGCGCGTTACAAGCACGCGCAAGGTGAAAGCCGTCATGCGCGCGCACTGCTGTCCGAGGTATGCGAGCGGTTTCCGCCAGGCTGCGCGATCGTCGATGTCAGGGAAGCGCGGGCGTTGCTCGACAGCTGGCGCGCGGCGGAGTGACACGCTGCTGTTGAACGTGCATCGCGCTCAACCCGGCCCGTCACTGGCCGCAGCCAGCAGCGGCACCACGAAATCGCTGATCGGTGTTGCAATGCCGTGCGCGCGGCCACGGCGCTGCACCACGCCGTTGCGGCAATCCCATTCGAGCGGGCGGCCCGCTTGCCGGTCGGCGAGGATCGAGGTGCCCAGGTCGGCTGGCGAGCGGCGAAAGCCATCGACGATTTCCTGCGCCACTTCATCGCCCAGCGTCGCACCTTCGGCCCGTGCTACTGCAAGACATTCCTTTGCATAGGCAAGCGCCAATCCGGCGATGTCGTCACGGGCAAACATGCCGGCGCGGCGGCCGCTCAGCACCATCAGGCCCGCCACCGCGTTCAGCAACAGCTTGCGCCAGGCGACTGAGGCGAAGTCTTCCGCGATGTCGGCGCGGCAGCGCGTACCGTGCATCACTTCCATCACGAGGCGGCTTTCAGGCAGGTCCGGCAAGGTGAGACGCGCTTCGCGGCGCAGCCACACCGAGGCGTCCGGTTCGCGTTGCGCGGGAAACCAGACGACGGAAGGCAGCACCGGATTGCCCGACAGATACGGCGCGAAGAGCTGCTTCTGTTCGACGCCGTTCTGCAGCACGCAGACCACGGTCCTGTCATTGCACAGGACGGAGAGCCAGGGCGCTGCGGCATCGATCTGCGTCGACTTGACGGCGACGAATACCAGGTCGTAAGTGTCCTTGATCTCTTCCGGACGGGTCCGCACCGGTCCCGGCACGATGATGCGTTCGCCTTCGAAGCGCAACTCCAGTTGCGGAAGCGCGGTGCGGCCGCACAGGGTGGGCGTGCGGCCGGTCTCATGCAACGCGGCGGCGACGGTGGTGCCGATTGCCCCCGGGCCGATCAGGGCGATTTTCATGGTGTCACGCTGGGTCATCGTGTGCTGGCGTCCCTTGTCTGTTTGCCGGGCAGGGGCCCGGGCGTCAGCACGCGAGGGTAGCGCAAGTTGCCTCAGGCTGCTGCGGAACGCATGGACTGCATGCTTGCTGTAAGCGGAGGGTGCCGCACGCAATCGCTCACTCACACGCCGCCCGAATGAACTCCGGTATCGCGACTGCCTTGAGCGTGCCATCCGCCAGCTTGACGCACAACGCGCGTGTCGCGCGAAACTCGCAGATCAGCGTATCGCCGCGCAGGATGCGATGTGCCTGAATGAAGACCTTGTTGCGCCATTCCTCGGTGGACGTACGAATCTCGAGCGTTTCGCCATACGTGGCCGACGCATGAAAGCGGCTGTGGATTTCCAGCAGCGGCGCGCCCACGCAACCGGGCAATGCGTCCAGATTCCGCCACGGCGGCAGACCGCATTGCATGAAGTAATCGTGCGATGCGGCATCCATCCAGCGCGAGAAGTTCGGGAAGAACACGATCCCCGCGGGATCGCAATCGCCGAACTGCACCTCGACACGAAAAATCGTTTCCTTGAGCACGCGTCCGACCTCGGATTGAGTTGAGCCAGCCGTATGGTAGTGCGCCAGATCGGCCAGCGTCCAGTGAACCAGCGAGTGAATTCCTCAACTTGCTAGATCGATCTACTTGGCATAGAGTAACGCTCACGGATCAGCCGATCACAGCACCCGAATGCAAGACCACAACCGAGGAGACGAGGTGATTCTGTCCACCGAGCATCAGCAGGTCGCCGACATGGCCCGGCGCTTCGCCAACGAAGTCATCCGTCCACAAGCTGAGCGGCTGGACCGCGAAGAAAGCTTTCCGGCGGAGATCTACCGGCAGATGGGCGAGACCGGCCTGTTCGGCATCACCGTGCCGGATTCGCTGGGCGGCGCGGGGCTGGATTGCCTCGCGTATGCCATCGTGATGGAGGAGTTGAGTCGCGGTTATGCCTCGGTCGCGGATCAGTGCGGTCTGGTCGAATTGCTCAGCACGCTGTTGAGCCGGCATGGCACGCCGGCACAGATCGACCGCTGGCTCGGACCGCTGGTGCGTGCCGAGACAAAGGGCGCGTATTGCATCACCGAGGCCGGCGCGGGCAGCGATGTCTCCGGCGTGAAGACCACGGCCGTGCGCGACGGCGAAGGCTGGCTGCTCAGCGGCTCCAAGTTGTGGATTCACAACGCGCCCGTCGCCGATGTAGCGCTCGTGCTGGCTCGCACGGACCCCGCTGCGGGCAAGCGCGGCATGAGCATTTTCATCGTCGATTGCGCAGCGCGCGGCGTGTCGCGCGGACCGAAGGAGCACAAGCTGGGACAGCGCGCGTCGCAGGTCGGCGAACTGCATTTCGATGAAGTCAGGCTGCCCGCCGATGCACTGCTCGGCACCGAAGGCCGCGGCTTCCACATGATGATGAGCGTGCTCGAGAAAGGGCGCGTGGGGATCGGGGCGCTGGCCGTGGGCATCATCCAGGCCGCGCTGGAGGCGGGTGTCGAACAGGCGAAGATGCGCAAGCAGTTCGGCCAGGCCATCGCCGAGTTCCAGGCTGTCCAGTTCATGCTGGCCGACATGGCCAAGGACTGCGAGGCGGCGCGCCTGCTGGTGCGCGCGGCCGCGAGCAGGATGGACGCGGGCCTCGAAGCGACCGCCGCAGCCTCGATGGCCAAGTGCTTCGCCGGCGACGCAGCGGTACAGCACACCAGCAACGCCATTCAGATCTTTGGCGGCAGCGGCACCATTCGCGGCTACGAAGTGGAACGCCTGTACCGCGACGCCAAGATCACGCAGATCTACGAAGGCACGAACCAGATTCAGCGCATCATCATTGCGCGTCAATTAATGAAGGCATGATATGAGTAAAAGCGCAGTCGTCACGGGCGCGTCGCGCGGCATCGGACGGGCCGTCGCACTGGCGCTGGCCGCTGAAGGGTTCGATATCGCCGCCATCGCGCTCGGCGACGCGGAGCGTCTTCAGTCGCTCGTCACCGAAGTCGAGGCGCTCGGGCGTGCCTGCCTGCCGCTGGATCTCGACATCGGCGACATCGACGCTCACGCGGCCGCGCTCGATGCCATCACGGCGCGCTTCGGCGGCATCGACTGCCTGGTGAATAACGCGGGCGTCTCGGTGCTCAACCGTGGCGATTTGCTCGACGTGAACCCGCAAAGCTATGACCGCTGCTTCGATATCAACACGCGCGGCACGTTCTTCCTGTCGCAGGCCGTGGCGCGGCAGATGACTCAACAGACGCCGGCCGGCGAGGGGGCGCGCAGCATCGTGTTCGTGACGTCGTCGAACGCGGTGGTCGCTTCGGTCGAGCGGGGCGAATACTGCATGTCGAAGAGCGCGCTGTCGATGGCGGCGCGCCTGTTCGCGCTGCGGCTGGCGTCGCATGGCATCGGCGTATTCGAGGTGCAGCCCGGTCTGATCCTGACCGAGATGACCGCGCCGTCGAAGGCGAAATACGATGCGCTGATCGCCGAGGGCATGACCGCGACGCCGCGCTGGGGTCAGCCTGAAGACGTGGCGCGCGTGATCCGCACGATGGCGGCCGGACTGCTGCCCTATACCGTCGCGCAGGAAGTGCGCGTGGACGGCGGCCTGATGATCCAGCGCTTCTGAGGCCATGCCATGCGCGAACTGAACGGACGCGGCGATCTCTGCTGCATCAATACCGCGACGCTGGGTCATCGCGAGGCAATCGACGTGACGGCGGCACGCATCGCGGAACAGGGCTTCGGCTGGATCACGCCGTGGCGTCACGAAGTTGACGAGATGCGCCCGCAAGCAGCCGCCAGCGCAATCCGGGCGGCCGGGTTGAAGGTCAATGCCTATTGCCGCACCGCATACTTTGCCGCGCCTGATGAAGCGGGCCGTCGCGCGGCGCTCGATTCGAACCGCCGCGCGCTGGAAACCGCGGCAGTGCTCGGCGCGCCGCTGCTGGTCGCGGTGGTGGGCGGGTTGCCGTCCGGTTCGCGCGATATCGACGATGCCCGCAAACAGATTCTCGACGGCCTCGCCGCCTTGCAGCCGACGATCGACGAGACGGGCGTGCGCATTGCGCTCGAACCGCTGCATCCGGTCTATGCCGCCGACCGCAGCCTGCTCAACACGCTCGATCAGGCGCTCGACTGGTGCGACCGTCTGGACCCGTCGCGCACGGGCAGCTTCGGTGTGGCCGTCGATGCCTACCATGTGTGGTGGGATCCGGCGCTGATGCCGGCGATCGCCCGCGCGGGGCAGCGCATTCTCGCGCTGCATGTATGCGACTGGCTTCTCGAAACCCGTGACCCGTTGCAGGACCGGGGCATGATGGGCGACGGCGTGATCGATCTGAAGCGCCTGCGTGCGGCCGTCGAAGGTGCGGGCTATGACGGTCCGGTAGAAGTGGAGATCTTCTCGCGACTGGACTGGTGGACGCGTCCCGCCGACGAAACGCTGCGCGTGTGCCGCGAGCGCTTGTTCGAGTGCTGCTGAAGCGCTCGATCCGCGTCAACGTCCTTCATAAAGCGGCGGACGCTTTTCCCTGAAACTGCGAATGCCTTCCGCCGCGTCCTGCGTGCTCGCGGCGAGTGCGCCTGCCATCGCTTCGAGCGTCGCGGCGGATTCCTCGCCGCTGGCGGCGTTCATCAATTGCTTCGTCAGCTGCAACGCCACCGGCGCACGCGCGGCCATCTCGCGGGCCAATTCTTGCGCGCGCACCGTCAGTTGCTCGCGCGGCACGACTTCATGAACCAGCCCGCAGGCGTGGGCATCGGCGGCGCTCAGGCGTGTGCCGCTCAATGCCAGATACTTCGCGTGGCTGGCGCCGATGAGCCGCACCAGCCGCTGCGTGCCCGACCATCCGGGACAGGTCGCGATGGATGCTTCCGGCAGCGCAAAGCGGGCTTCCGTGGCCGCGATGCGCACGTCCGCGGTGATCGCCAGTTCGAGTCCGCCGCCGAACGCATGGCCGTTAACCGCCGCGATCACCGGCTGACGCAGTCGCGCCCATTGATCGAAGACCTGATGTCCCCGGCGCACCCAGCGCCGCCACATGTCGAGCGGTTCGAGCGCGGCCCATTCGTTGATGTCCGCGCCGACGCAGAACGCCGTGGCGCCGCTGCCCGTGAGGATGACGATGCGCGTCGCCGTGTCGGCTTCGAGTTCGCGCGCGATCTGTTCCAGCGTTTCCAGCATCGCGGGCGTCAGCGCGTTGAGCTTGTCCGGCCGCTCCAGCGTGACGGTGGCGACGTGAGCCTCGCGGGCGACGGAAACAAAATGGTCAGTCATGGCGGGTCTCGCGAGGTTTCAGGCGCAGTCCGAAGGGCGCGTCGGTGAACAGGGCGGGGTTCATCGGGCGCAGGTCGGGCGACACCTTGAGTGCGACTTCGGCCTGCTCCAGGATGTCGCGTTGCAGGTCCACGCCGGGCGCGATCTCGGTCACGGCGAGGCCGTCTTCGAGCAGATCGATGACGCAGCGCTCGGTAACATAAGTCACGCGTTGCCCGCGCTCGCGGCCGACGCGCCCGCTGAAGGTGATCTGCTCGGCGGCCTGCACGAATTTGCGGGTGCGGCCTTCCTTCAGGATCGCGAGCTTGCCGTCGCCCACTTGCAGTTGCGCGCCTGCGGTGAAGAAGCCGGAGAACACGATGCGCCGCGCGTGGGCCGTGATATCGACGAAGCCGCCGCAGCCCGCGGTCAGATACGGTTTCGATGCGAGCCGCGAGACGTTCACGCTACCGTCGCTGTCCACTTGCAGGAAGGACAGCAGCGCGATATCGAATCCGCCGCCCTGAAAGTACGCGAACTGATTCGGTGAAGGCACGATGGCATCCGCATTCGACGCACAGCCGAACGCGAAGCCAAGCAGCGGCATGCCGCCGACGGCGCCTTGCTCGATGGCCCATGTCACCGCGCCATGCAGGCCTTCTTCGAGCAGGATGCGCGGCACGTTGGCCGAGATGCCGAAGCCCAGGTTGGCGGCATGGCCGTGCGCGAGTTCCATCGCCGCACGTCGGGCGATGACCTTCTCCGGCCCCCACGGCGTAGGCTCGAAAGCACTCGATGGCAACGCGATCTCGCCGCTGATGGCGGGGTCGTAGGGTGTCTGGGTGGTCTGCCACTGATCCGGATCCACGACGATGTAATCGACCAGATTGCAGGGCACGCGCACATCGTGTGGACGCAGCGTGCCGGACTTCACCACGCGCTTGACCTGCGCGATCACGATGCCGCCATGATTGCGCGCGGCCAATGCCTGATCGATCCCGCCGAGCAACGCGCCTTCGTGCTCATAGCTCAGGTTGCCTGCTTCGTCGGCGGTGGTTGCGCGGATGATCGCCACGCGCGGCACGAGCGCCGGAAAATAGAGCCAGTCCTCGCCGTCGAAGGACACGCGCCGCACGATCGGCCGCGCGGACGCAGCGGCGTTCATCGCGCAGCCTTGCAGATCGGGATCGACGAAGGTGCCCATGCCGACTTTCGTCAGCACGCCGGGACGTCGCGCGGCGGCGTCCCGGTGCATGTCGAACAGGATGCCGCTCGGAACGTTGTAGGCCTCGATCCGGTTCTCGACGATCATGCGCCAGATGTCGGGCATCGGCAGCGAGGAAGGCCCGCTCGGATAGGATCCGGCCAGCGTGCGCGCGAGCAGCCCGGGCCGCGCGAGATGATCGATGCCCTTCACGCCGTACATGTCGCCGGCGGCGATCGGGTTCAGCGTCGTGAGATTGCGCGGCTGGCCCTCGCGCTCGAAGCGCGCGCCGATGGCGGCCAGCACCTTGTCCGGGCAGCCGAGCGCGCTCGACGAACTGATGCTGACAACATCGTCCGTGCGGATCAGCCGGGCTGCGGCGTCGGCGGTGATGAGTTTGTTCATGTCGTGAGGAAGAGGGCTGGGCTCAGCGGTGCAGGTCGAACAGCGCTGCGCCGCGCTTCAGCGCATTGCGCGCGATGATGCCGCGATGAATCTCCGAGGTGCCGTCGAAGATGCGGTAGACGCGTGCATCGCGGTAATACCGTTCGATGGCCAGTTCCTTGCAGAACCCCATGCCGCCGAACACCTGCACCGCGCGGTCCACCACGCGGCCGAGCGTTTCTGACGACTGCACCTTGACCATCGAGATCCAGTCGCGCGCGTCCAGCCCTGCGTCCATCATGCTGGCCGCGTTGAGCAGCATCAGCCGCGCCGCGTTGATCTCCATCACGCTGTCGGCGATGAGCTGCTGAATTATCTGGAAGTCGCCGATGCGTTCGCCGAACTGGCGCCGCTCGCCCGCATAGCCGATCATCATTTCCAGCACATGCGCCGCCTTGCCGATGCCGCGCGCGCCCACCAGCGCCAGGCGCACACGGCCGAGCATCCGCATGGCGAGCCGGAAGCCTTCACCCTCGCGGCCGAGCAGTGCGAGCGGTTCCAGTGGGACATCGTCGAAGAAGAGTTCGTGATGGGGCGTGCCGCGCAGGCCCATCATCGGCTGATCGCGGCCCACGGTGAAGCCGGGCAATGCCTTGTCCACCACGAACAGCGAGATCTCCTGCTCGCCGGTGCGGGCCGAGACGAGGAAGAAGTCGCTCCATTGCGCGTCGCTGATGAAGTGCTTGCTGCCGTTCAATACCCAGCCGGACGCAGTCTTGCGGGCCGTGGTCTTGATGGCTTGAGCGTCCGAGCCCGCGCCGGTTTCGGTGATCGCGAGACCGCACGTGCGCTCGCCTCGAATCGCGGGCGCGAGCCAGCGCTCGATCTGCTCGCCTTCGCAGGCCAGCAGCGCGTCGTAGACGTTGCCGAAGGCGCGTCGCACGAGGATGTCCGAGCTGTGGCCGAACTGTTCCTCGCACAGCATGGCATCGACTGTACTCAATCCGCCGCCGCCCAGTTCAGCGGGCATGTTGACCGCGTACAGGCCGAGCGCCTGGGCGCGCTTTTGCAAATCGCGCGCACGCTCAGGCGACAACACGCCTTCGTCCTCCACCTGTTGTTCAAGCGGCTGCAACTCGGTCCGCACGAAGCGGCGCGCCGTTTCTATCAGCATCATCTGCGTGTCGCTCAGCGTGAAGTCCATCGGCTTTTGTGCTCCCCTATGCCTGTATTAAACCGCTGCCTACGCCGTGGCCACGCGCTCGCGCAGCGACGGATGCAGCGCCACCTCGAAGGGCATGCGTTCGAGCACATCGCGCACGAGATCCACGCCGGGCGCGACCTCGATCAGCTGCAAGCCCTGCGCCGTCAGTTCGAAGACGGCGCGCTCGGTCACGTAGATCACCTGCTGGCCGTCGGCGCGGGCGCGCTTGCCGCTGAAGGTGATATGACGCACCTGCTCGACCAGCTTGGGCACCGCGCCATGGCGGCGGATCTGCACCTTGCCGTCTTCCTGCTCGACTTCCAGTCCCTTGGCTTCGAACGCGCCGCAGAAGACTACCTTGCGCGTGCGCTGCGTGATGTCGACAAATCCGCCCGGCCCGACGATGTTCTCGCCCAGCCACGAGACGTTGACGTTGCCTTGCGCGTCCAGCTCGCCCATGCCGAGAAACGCGATGTCGATGCCGCCGCCGCTGAAGAAGTCGAACTGGTCGTTGGATTTGAGGATCGCGCTCGGATGGCGCGTTGCGCCGAACAGGTCGCCGCCCAGCAGTTCGCCGTTGTGCGAGCCCTGTTCGATCACGGTCCAGCTGATCTCGCGGCCTTCCGCATGCGCGACGGCGGGAATGCCGTCGGGCAGGCCGTAGCCGAAGTTGACGCAGGCGCCGGGCGCCAGTTCCTGCGCGGCGCGTTTCGCGATCAGATAGCGGAGACCTTCGGGCAACGGCGGCGGCGTGCGCGTGCCGGGTGCGGCCAGTTCGCCGCTGATGGTGGCATCGTAGGCCGCGCCGGTGGTCTGCTTCTGCTCCGCGTGTACGCAGATCTGATCGACCAGCACGCCCGGCACCGTGACCGCGCGCGCGGGCGCGATCGGCGTGGCGGACACGTCGCGCACCTGGGCGAACACGCGGCCCCCGCTGTTGTGCGCGGCGAGCGCGGCGGCGAAGGCGTCGATGTCGGCGGGTTCCTCGCGTGAGGTGAGATTGCCTTGCCCGTCCGCCGTGGTGCCGCGCACGATGGCGAAGTCGATCCGCAAGGGCTTGTACCAGAGCAGTTCCTTGCCGCCGAGCGTGACCACTTCGACCAGATCCTCGCGGGCGCGGGCGTTGACCCGGCCGCCGCCGTGACGCGGATCGGCGAAGGTGTCGAGGCCGATATGCGTGACCAGTCCATGACGGCCCGCACCGGCTTCGCGGATCAGCGTCTGGATCACGCCGGCGGGCAGCGTATAGGCTTCGATGCGTTCCTCGCGCGCGAGCGTCTGCATGCGCTTCGACCAGGTCCAGTGACCTCCGATCACGCGTCTCACCATGCCTTCGTGCGCAAAGCGGCTGATGCCGCTCTCCCGGCCGTCGCCGATGCCCAGGCCGTGGATCAGCGTGAGATCGCAGGGATGACCGGTGGCGAGAAAGCGCCGCTCGATGGCCGCCGCGACGTGATCCGGCTCCACCAGCCCGCCGCCGGAACCACTCAGCACGACCGTCGCGCCGTCGAAGACCGCTGCCGCCATCGTGTCGGCGTCAACCAGATTGGCTTGCTTCATTTCATCGTTCCTCGTTGCTTGTCTTCACGGCATGGGCGCGGGTCCGCACCATCAGCACGTTGAGTCCTTCCTGGATCACCGCGTCGTCCTGATTGCGCACCTCCACCTGCAAGCGCACGATGCCGCGGTCGGCGCGCTTCGTCGGACGCTTGTCGAGCACGCTGATGCGCCCCTGGATGCGGTCGCCGATCAGCACCGGCTTGTGGAAGCGATAGGTCCATTCCAGCGTCGCGACCGAAGCGAGACTGGTGGCCGCGCGGTTCTTGAGACCATCGACCATCGCGAGACACAGCAGTCCATGCGCGATGCGGCCGGAAAAGCCGACGCTGCGCGCGAAGTCGTCGTCCATGTGGACGTCGAAGAAGTCGCCTGAGAGGCCGGCGAACTGCACCACGTGGCTTTCGGTGACGACGATGCCCGAGGTTGCGAAGCTGAGTCCCGGCTCGATCTCTTCAAAGAGCAGCGGTTGGGTCATGATTGTTCCTTCAGTCGAAGTCGGGCGCGTCGGGCACGCGTTCGCGATTGACGATGCGGTAGTTCGTCGAGTTGAGCGCATCGATGCGATCCATGTCGATGCTCGACAGCGTGAAGTCCATCACGTCGAAATTGGCCTGGATGTTCTCGCGCCGGGTGGACATCGTGTTGATGGTTACGCCCTTCTGCAGGATCCAGCGCAGCGCGGCTTGCGCAGCCGTCTTGCCATAGCCCGCGCCGATCTCCTCGAACAGCGGGTATTTGAAGATTTCGCCGCGCGCCACCGAGCAATACGACGACAGCGGAATGCCCGTCTCCGTGGCGGTGCGCAGCAACACGCGCTGATCGAGCAGCGGATGGAACTCGACCTGGTTCGTGATGAGCGGGAGTTTCGTCGCGGCCTTCGCGGTGCGCATCATCGCGGCGGTGAAGTTGCTGATGCCGATGTGGCGCGCAAGGCCCGCCTGCACCGCTTCTTCGAGCCGTTGCACCGAGGGCGCGACATCGCCATGAGCGGGCGGCCAGTGCAGCAGCAGGATATCGACCTGATCGATCTGCAGCTTCGCGAGGCTCTCGCGCAGCGAGGGCAGTAAGGCTTCGGCGGAATCGTTGGCCGGCGCGATCTTGGTCGTGATGCACAGGTCTTCGCGCTTCATGCCCACGGCTTGCAGCGCCGTGCCGACATCGGCTTCGTTGCCGTACATCTGCGCGGTGTCGATGGCGCGATAGCCGGTGTCGACCGCGATACGCAACGCGTCCTGAAGCGCCTGGCCTTGCAGCGGCCAGGTGCCGAATGCACGTTGATGAGTACCCTGGAAGAGTGGATTCATGGTGTCAGAAGGAAGCGGTGGTCTTGTCGAAGAAGGCACGGATGCCGCGTTCGGCGTCCGCGCTGGAACGGACCGCGAGCGCGGCTGCGGGATAGGCCGTGCGGGAGTCCTTGTGGTCGTCGATGATGAGCGCCTTCGCCAGCGCAGCGGCGCGTGGTGAGATCTGGCACAAGCGCGTGGTCCAGTCGTCGAGACGGGCGGGCAGGTCTTGCGGCAAGCAAACCTCGTTGAGCACGCCCCAGTGCAGCGCCGTGTGCGCGTCGATCTCGCGCGACAGCAGCACGGCTTCGAGCGCGCGTCCGCGGCCCGCGATGCGCCGCAGCCGGTCGCCGCCTTCCCAGCCGGGAATGGCGCCGATGGCGACTTCCGGAAAGCGCAGGCCCGCGCTGTCGGTGGCGAGCCGCAGATCGCAGCACAGCGCCAGTTCCAGTCCGCCGCCGAAGCACAAGCCCTCGATCACGGCGACGGTCGGGCAACGCACGCGCTCGAAGCGTCCGAACAACTCGTTGCCCTTGCCGATCCACTGCTGCGCGAAGGTCTCCGGATCGAGCGCCGACCATTCGCGGATATCCGCACCGGAGCAGAACACGCCGCCTTCGGCGCCGCGCAGCACGACGGCGCGGATCGTATCGTCCTGCTCGACGCGCGCGATGGCATCGTCGAGTGCGGCGAGCATCGCGAAGTCGAGCGCGTTGGCCTTGCCCGGATTGCTCAGTTGCAGCGTGAGCACTGCGCCGTCGCGGCGCGCGAGTAGCTGTCCCATGCGCGGAGCCTCAGTCCTGGGTCACGCCGTGGACGGCGAGGAAGGTCTTCATGCGCATCACCGCGAGTTCGGGTTGCCGCAACAGACCGGCGGCATCGGCGAGCCTGAAGAGATCGACGAAGTAGGGCAGCGGACGCATGGCCTGATGGCCGGCCAGCATCGTCATGTTCGGCTGATGGCCGTTCAGCCAGGCCAGAAAGACGATGCCGGTCTTGTAGAAGCGCGTCGGCGCCCGGAAGATGTGGCGCGAAAGCAGCACCGTGGGCGCCAGGATTTCGAGGAAGCGCTCGCGCCGTCCCGCAGCCAGTTCGCCGAGCGCGGCCGACGCGGCAGGTGCGATGGCATCGAAGATGCCGAGCAGCGCGTGCGAGTAGCCCTGCTCGTCGCCGGCAATCAGTTCCGGATAGTTGAAGTCGTCGCCGGTGTACATCTTCACGCCGGCAGGCAGCAGGCGGCGCATGTCGATCTCGCGTTGCTTGTCCAGCAACGACACCTTGATGCCCTCGACCTTCGCGGCGGACTCCGTCATGACGTCGAGCGCGATGTCGCGCGCGGCGCTCAGGTCGTCGGTGCCCCAGTAGCCGGTCAGCGCGGGATCGAACATGTCGCCGAGCCAGTGCAGGATCACCGGCTGATCCACCTGCGCCAGCACCCGCCGATACACCGACACATAGTCCGCCGGCGTACGCGCCACGCGGGCCAGCGCGCGGCTCGCCATCAGGATCAGGCGGCCGCCGGCTGTCTGGATCGCATCGACCTGTTCGAGATAGGCGCTCACCACGGCATCGAGCGAAGTGACGGAGGCGGGATCGAGATGATCCGTGCCGCAGCCGTTGAAGACCGGCACCGGACTGTCCGACAACTCCGCGCGCGTGCGGCGGATCAGTTGCAGCGAGTCCTTCCAGTTCAGACCCATGCCGCGCTGGGCGGTGTCCATCGCCTCGGCGATGCCCAGGCCCAGCCCCGCGAGATAGCGGCGGTATTCGAGCGTCCTGTCCCAGTCGATCCGGCCGCCTTCGGACGGTTCGACGTCGGCGAACGGATCGGCCACGACGTGCGCCGCCGAAAGCACGATGCGGTTGAACGGCGCGGCGGGGCGAGCGTCCGGAAGCGGCGTGCCGGCGAGCGTGTAGCGCTCCAGCGCGCCGGTCGATGTGGGCAGTTTCAGGCTGTTCATGGGGCGGGACCCGGGGTCATCGGAAGAAGAGGGAAAGCGCTCACAGGCGCGGAACCGACAGCGCGCCGTCGATGTTGAGCACGCTGCCCGTCGCGAACTGCATCTGTCCGGACGCCAGCGCCGCGACCGCCGCAGCGACGTCGGCCGGGACGCCCCAGCGCCGCATGGGCACGACGCCGTCGGCGATGCGTTCGTCATGGCGCGCGGCGACGGCCTCCGTCATCGGCGTGCGGATGATGCCGGGGCGAATCTCGAACACGCCGATGTTCAACGGCGCGAGGCGCAGCGCGAACAGCTTGGTGAGCATGCCGAGTCCAGCCTTCGACATGCAGTATTCGCCGCGCTCCGTCGACGCGAGTTCGGCGCTCACCGACGACACCGTGACGATGGTGCGTGCGTGTTGTGCAGGATGCGTGTGTTCGGCCATGTGACGCGCCACGGCCTGCGTGAAAAAGAAGGTGCCGCGCATGTTGATGTCGATCACCTTGTCATAGGAGCGCTCGCCGAGTTCGAGCAGGTCGCCGCGCGCGTCGGCGGACACGCCCGCGTTGTTCACGAGACAGGCGATCGGCCCGCATGCCACGACGATGCGTTCGACCAGCGCGCGGTGTGCGCCGCTGTCGGCGAGATCGTGTTGCCAGAAGCCTGCGCGCGCGCCGTGCGCTTCGGCGGCGGCAAGCACCTGGTCCGCGCCGTCTTCCGCGATGTCGAGCAGCGCGAGATCGAAGCCCTGCCGCGCCAGTTCCGCCGCGATGCCCGCGCCGATGCCGCGCCGTGCGCCGGTGATGAGCGCCAGCGGCCGGACGGCGCGCGCCGCTAGTAGAGAAGATGAGGAAGCCATTCGGAGAACGCCGGCACGAAGGCCAACAGCAGGATGGTGACGAACATGATCGCCATGAAGGGCAGCATCGGGCGCACCAGGTTGACCATCCTGATGTTGGCGACGCCGGTGACGATGAAACATGCCGTGCCGATCGGCGGCGTCACGAGCGAGATGCCGACGATGGCAATGGCCAGAATCGCGAAGTGCACGTCGCTGTAGCCGGCGTCCTGCGCGATCGGCAGGAACAGCGGGATCAGCAGGATCAGCGCGGGAATGCCGTCGAGCAGCGCGCCCAGCAGCCAGAACACGACCACGATGAACACCGTGAAGACGAAGCGGTTGCCGGTCAGTTGCGAGGCGAACTCGGCCACCTGCTCGCCCACCGAGTTGTACGCCAGCATGTAGCCGAGAATCTGCGCGACGCCCACCAGCGACAGCACGATGGCGCTGGTGCGGCCCGCCTTGATCAGAATGCCGGACCAGGCGCGCGTTGGAATCGAGCGTTGCAGCAGCGTGATGATCGTGACGTAGGCCACCGCCGCAGCCGCGGATTCCGTCGCGGTGAAGAAGCCCATGAAGATGCCGCCGAGAATGATGATGGGGGCACCGAGCGCCGGGATCGCGAGCAGGAACGCGCGGCCCAGTTCGCGCACGCTGAAGTGGACCGGCGCCACCGGCGGCTCCGACCGCGCGCGGTACATGATGATGAACATCTTCGTGACGCCGACCAGGATGGCGGGCAAGGTGGCCGCGAGAAACAGCTTGGTCACCGACATGTTCGCGACCGTGGCGAGCACGATGATGGTGATCGACGGCGGAATCAGGATGCCGGTGCCGGCCGCCGCCGCGATGATCGCCGACGACCATTCCTTGCGATACCCGGCTTTCTCCATCGAAGGCAGCATGGCCGAGCTGATGGCGGCGGCGTCGGCATTGACCGAGCCGCTCAGGCCGGAGAACACCATGGTCGAGGCCACTGCGCTCACGCCCAGCCCGCCCGGCACGCGGCCCACCAGCAGGTTCATGAAGCTCACCAGCTTGCCGGCCGAGCCCGAGTGAAACAGGATCTCGCCGGCAAGGATGAACAGCGGCACGGCGAGCAGCGTGAACGAGTCCACGCCGTGATACATCGCCTGCGCGATGTTGGTCAGCGGCAGGCCCTGCATCAGGCCGTCGATGGTGCCCACCACGCCCAGCGACGCGATGATCGGCGCGCCCGCCACCACGAACAGCGCGAGAAGTCCGATGGTCAGAATCATTGCGTCCTCGTTTCGGCAGAACCGTGTGCGTGGGCATGAACGGGGTCGGCATCGGCATGCGCGAGCAGGTCCCAGGCATGCGCCAGCAGATGCAGCAGCCCCAGTGCACTGCCGGCCGGGATGGCGGCGAACGAGATCCATTGCGGGATGCCGCTCGGCGTGATCTGGTCGAAGCCCAGTTGCATGAACTGCCAGCCGCCCCACGCGAGCGCGACGAGCAGCGCGCCCATCAGCAGCATCTGGACGAGCGACGCAAGCACGAGCCAGCGCCCCGAGAGCCGGTCCTCGAACAGTTCGAAGGCCACGTGCACCTGGTCACGCACGCCGACCGCGATGCCGATGAAGGTCATCCAGATCATCAGCGTGACGCTGACCTCGATGTTCCACGAGAGCGACACATGGAAGACGAAGCGGGACACGATGCCCGCCAGCACGACGCAGAAGATCGCGAAGACCAGGACGGCGATCAGCAGATCTTCGACGCTCGCGAGCAGGCGAAACGGCGCAGTCTGGTTGATGCCGTCCCTGCGCGCGGAGGAACGCGAATGGGGTTTCATGGCGGGCACCTGGTGCGGTTGATCAGAGGTCCGGCAGGTACTTCGCCAGCTCGGCGAAGTTCGAGCGGTACTTGGCGTAGATCGGCTTGACGGCCGCGCGGAACGCGGCGCTGTTGGTATCGTTGAATTCGACGCCGTTCTTCTTCGCTTCGGCGAGATACTTCGCGTCCGAAGCAAGCCACAGGTCGCGCTCGTGCTGCTGGGCCTGCGCGGCGGCCTGCTTGACGGCGTCCTGCTTCTTCGCGTCGAGCGAGTCGAACCATTTCTTGCTGGCCAGCATCGGGTCGATCGAGAAGAAGTGGTTCGTGTACGAGTAATGCTTCGCCACCTCGCTGTGATGCTGCTGGACGAAGAAGGTCACCGAGTTCTCGGCCCCGTCCACCACGCCCTGCTGCAACGCCGAATAAATCTGCGTGGTGTCCAGCGGCGTGGCCTGCGCGCCGAACTGGTTGAACGTCGCGATCATGATCTGGTTGCCCTGCGTGCGAATCTTCAGGCCCTTCATGTCGTTGGGCTCGTTGATGGCGCGCGTGCGGTTGTAGACGCTGCGCAGACCCGAATCGAACCAGCCGAGCAGCACGAAATCCAGCTTCTCCAGAATGCCCGCGTAGGCCTCGCCGAGCGCGCCATCCTGCGCAGCGAACAGCGTCTTGCGATCGGGAAAGGCGAACGGCATCGCGAACAGACCGAGGCGCTTGTCATAGCCTTCGAGGTCCGCCACGTTCGCCACCGTGATTTCCAGCGTGCCGTTGCGCAGCTGCTCGTTCATGCGGGTGTGCGAGCCGAGCACGCCGTCGGGGAACACGCGGGCGTCGAAGCCGGTCGTCTCCTTGAGCCGCTTCGCCATCAGGTTCTCGGTGATCACTTCCGGGTTGTGCCGGTCCACCACGTCGCCGATGCGGATCGTCTGGCTGTCCGCACTGGCGAGACGCGGCAGCCAACCGGCCGCCGCCGAGGCGACCGTGAGCGTCAGGAGTTTTCTGCGAGAGAGTAGGTAGTCGCGCATGCGTCGGATTCCTGTGGTTCTTATGGCCGTGACGCACGACAGGCGGCACGGATGGGCCTTGGCCGTCGTGTTTGCGCACACGCATCCAGCCATCAGGCAGATTGAGTAGATCGATCTACCTGAAAGGTTAGGGGCAGCTTCGATGTGACGCAAGCGGATTTTTATAAGGGAAACCCGAACGGGCGAAGCCGTGGGCGCGATGCTCAGGCCGCGCCGGGACGTCCGCCGCAGGTGCCGCGAATGATCAGCACAGGGTCCGAGAGGATGCGCGTGGCGGTGCGCGACGGCTCCGTCATGCGCTTGAGCAGCAGGTCCGCGGCGCTCTGGCCGATCTCGTCCTGCAAGACCTGGACCGTGGTGAGCGGCGGCTCCCAGAGCGCGGCTTCGGGCACGTCGTCGAAACCGACCACGCCGAAGTCGCGGCCCGGTTCGATGCCATGCGCGCGCAGACCGAGCATCACGCCGAACGCAACGATGTCATTGCCGCAGACCACCGCCGTAGGCGGATTCTTCAGGCGCAGGAGTTCGGTGATGATGCGCTTGCCGTCGTAGCGCGTGAGCGGCGAGGGCACGAGCAGACGTTCGTCGAACTTGATCTTGGCCGCCTGCAAGGCCTCGCGATAGCCTTCGGCGCGATCGCTGCCGGTGGAGGCGCGCATGATGCCGCCGATCATCGCAATGCGCTTGTGGCCGAGCCCGATCAGATGCGAGGTCGCGAGCGCCATGCCGCGACGGTTGTCGACGCCGACGTAATCGGCCTGGAGTCCGCTCACATAGCGCGACGCGAATACGCACGGGATGCCCCACGCCAGCACCTGGCGCATCTGCGTGGCTGTGGTGGATTCGGTCGGACAGACGATGAGGCCGTCGATATTGTGCTGCCTCACGGTTTCGAGAAAGCGGCTTTGCCGGTCGAGCGACTCGTCCGTGTTGCCGAGCAGCGTCATGAATCCCTGCGTGCTGAGGCTCGCCTCGATGGCGCGGACCAGCATGGTGAAGTAGGGATTGGCGAGGTCGTTGACGACCACGCCGACGGTATGCGTCTGGTTGCTGCGCATGCCCGCCGCATGGCGGTTATAGACATAACCCTGACGCTTGAAGGCTTCCAGTACGCGTTCGCGGGTGGCTTCGGAGATGCGCGGGCTGTTGCGCAGCACGAGAGAAACCGTGGCGCGGGACAGGCCGAGTTCGTTGGCGATGTCCAGCAGCGTGACGGAAGAGCCTGGTTTGCCTCGGGACATGGGGAGCGCTTGAAGATTCGTATGTCCGGAGTGTATATGAATCGGCTGCGCCGACCGGGGCGCACTACATCGGTTTCAGGCCAAGGAATTCGGCGACGATCTCCGCCTGGTTCTCCAGCAGATGCCGTCCCAGGTGCGTGCGATGACCGCGCTCTTCAGCCCGTCGCAGCAGCGGTGTCCGTTCGGGCTTCATGATGATGTCGGCCACGAGCACGTTGCGGTCGAGTTGTTCGATGGAGAAGGGCAACGCATCGCCTTCGGCCATGCCGCAGGGCGTCGCGTTGACGACCATGTCCACGTCAGCGGGTTGCGAGTCTCCCGCCGCGACGTTCACCTGCGGATAGGCCTGCGCGATCTCCGTGACGAGCGCGTCCTGCTTCGCCCGGTCCACATCGATCAGGCGCAGCGACTTGACGCCTGCGCTGGCAAGCGCGTGCGCCAGCGCCTTGCCCGCGCCGCCCGCGCCGGCCTGGAACACGGCCATGCCGCGCGGTTCGTGGCCCTGCTTGCGCAGGCCGCGCGTGAAGCCTTCGCCGTCGTACATCTCGCCGATCCACTCGCCGGATTCGGCGCGGCGCATGCAGTTGATCGCGCCGACCTTCTGCGCGATGGGCAGCAGCCGGTCGACCCAGCTGGTCATCGCAATCTTGTGCGGCACCGTGACGACGATGCCGTCGAGATTGGCGATGCGCTTCAAGCCGGCAATGGCGGTTTCGAGCGATGCCGCGGGAATCTGCATCGGCACGAGCACCGCGTTCACGCCCATGCGCTGGAAGATGGCGTTGAACACCAGCGGCGAGCGCGCTTGTGCAATCGGATCGCCGACGATGGCGAACAGGCGTGTATCGCCGCTGACAGCGGCATTCAGGGCAGAAGTCATGATGGCGAACCTGGGTTGACGGGCATGGGTTGGCGGGCGGCCGACGAAGCGATCAGCGCATCGATCAGCACGTGGACGTCCAGCGCGCTGCGCAACGAGGCGACCGGTTCGACGCCGCGCATCGCGGCATCGACGAAGCTGGACATCACGGCCCGATGCGCGTGATGCGAGAACGCCATCGGGTCTGCGCCGGAGCCGAGCGAAGCTGTCTCGCCTTCTTCGAGCGCCGAGCCGTCCATGTATTGCACGCTGAGCTTGCCGCCGCCGAGCGTGGCGCTGCCCTTGCTGCCGCTGATCTCGATGCGTTCGGGAAAGCCGGGATAGATGGCCGTGCTGGCATGCAGCGACGCCACACAGCCGCTGCGATAGCGCATGACGCCCGCCACGGTGTCCTCGCACTCCATCCGGTGCGCGGGACTGGTGACCGCATAGGCGAAGACTTCGTCCGGCAGTCCGACGAGCCACAGGAACAGGTCCAGCGTATGAATCGCCTGGGTCATCAGCACGCCGCCGCCGTCGCGCGCGAGCGTGCCGCGCCCGGGTTCATCGTAATAGGACTGCGGACGCCACCACGGCACGGCCACGCTGGCGCTGTGAATCGCGCCGAGTGCGCGTGCATCGAGCAACTGGCGCAGCTTGCGCGATGCATCGCGCGTGCGGTGCTGCAATACCGCCGCCGCGACGATGCCATGTTGTTCGCAACACGCGACCAGTTCGCGTGCGCGCGACGTGGTGACGTCGATGGGCTTCTCCACCAGCAGGTGCTTGCCCGCCGCCGCGATCCGTGCGCCGAGTTCGAGATGCGTGTTCGGCGGAGTCAGCAGCAGCACGCCGTTCACGTTTTCGTCGTTGAGGGCGGTGTCCAGATCCAGCGTGACGCGGGCGTGCGGCAAGCGGCTCGCGAATGCGTCCGCCCGTTCCGCCGAGCGCGCCACGACGTGGCGCACGCTTACCCGGTCCTGCAAGTCGAGCAGACCCGCCAGATGCGGCGCGGAAGCCATGCCCGCGCCCACGACGGCAATGCCAAAGCCAGTCTCGTTCATAGAATGTCTCCGTGAGAAGACATTAAGGTAGATCGATCTAATTGTCCAGTAGGCTTAACGCCGACTGTGCGATTCGTCGCGTGTACGAGAGACTTACCGGGTGTATTTCGCGAGCACCACGCGCGAGAACGAGTTCATGAACTGTTCGACGCGCTCGAAGCCGCCCGCGTCCTGTGCGAACACCGAGAGGCTGTCGATCAGATGCGTCAGCAGAAGAATCAGGTCTTCCTTCGGCGTGTCGCGTTTCAACTCGCCGCTGCGGCTTGCTTGTTCGACGGCCACTTCGACCGCCGCGTGAATCTCGGTAGTGAAGCCCGCGAGGGCCGCGCGTGCTTCGTCGGTCAGCACGTCGCTTTCCATGCGCAGGCGTCCGATCAGGCTCCACGGCTTGCGCGTCTTGCCGCCCGGGTTGTATTTGCGGAACAGGTTGCGGTTGTAGCCGATCTCAGCCTGCAACTTGTCCTGCAAGGAAAGCGTTTCATCGAGCCAGATCTTCTTCTGGCCTTCCGTGGCGCCCGCCACATAGTCCTTCACCACTTCCTCGACGAGGCTGTTCTTGTTGCCGAAGTGATAGTGGATGTTGGTCGTGGTGATGCCGAGTTCCTTGGCGATCACGCCAAACGTGGTCTTGTGATAGCCGTGCGCGATCAGGAGCCGCTTCGCCAGGTCCTTGATGCTGTCGTACATCGACGAGCGCTTCGGTGCGGCGGCGGCCGGGTCGCCCTTGCCGGCCTTGGTGGCTTTCGCGGGCTTCGCGGGTTTCACGGCGCTTGTGGTCTGACTCAACGTGGCACCTTGGTGAGGATCGGAGGGTTGACTGGGCCTCACACGGGGCAAAGAAACGGGCGTGGCGGGCGGGGACCGGAGCGTGCCGTGGGCAGCGATCCGGCACTTTTCAGCGGCTGATTTTACACGACCCTCATTCTTTTCCCGTTGCCGCCCTCGCCTGAAAAAGGACTGCGCCGCCTTCGTTCGCTGCACCTCAAATTTCCGTTGCCTGACGCCTGAGATTGATGATAATGTCCGCTCAAGCTACTTACTAGTAAGTAAGTATTAGGGGAAACGCGAAGAGGACAGGCTGCCCTGGCGGCCGACAAAAGAGGAGGCGCGATGCAGGAGAACATGGTGATGCGGCGTCACGGCGCGGTGGCCGAGATCGTCATCAACCGTCCCGAGAAAATGAATTCGATGACGCCCGGGATGACGCAGGCGCTGCTCGGGATCCGTCAGGACATCGAGCGCGATGCGGCGATCCGCGTCGTGCTGCTGCGCGGCGAAGGCGAGCGCGCGTTCAGTGCGGGCAGCGACCTGCATTCGCTCAAGACTTACCAGACGGCATGGGAGTTTCGTGCACGCACCGACTACGCGATGGTGGTGCGCGACTTCACCAAGCCCGTCGTCGCGGCCTTGAAGGGCTGGGTGCTGGGCGGCGGCCTCGAGATGATGCTCGGCGCGGATATCCGGGTTGCCGGCAAGAGCGCGAAGTTCGGCGCGCCCGAAGTGCTGCGCGGCTGGGTGGGCGGCGGCGGTGCGTCGCAGATGCTGCCGCGTCTCGTCGGCTATGGACAGGCCATGCGTCTGCTATTGACGGGCGATACCATCGACGCCGGCGAAGCGCGTGATATCGGGCTGGTCGAGATGGTGGTGGAAGACGCGGAAGTCGTCGACAGCGCCATGGCGCTGTGCCGCAGGATGGCCGAATTCAGCCCCATCGCGACGCAATCGGTCAAGGCCGCCGTGCGCGCGGCGCTGTCGATGAGCGTCGAGCAGGGCATCCGCTACGAGAACGAATTGACCTCGCTCTGTTTCGCGTCGGGCAATTACGAAGCGGGCGCCAACGCCTTCGGCAAGCGCACGAAGCAAGGCTGACAGCAAGGCTGATTCATGCAGCAGTACCGTCCGCCGCAACAGGCGGAGGGATTTCCGTCAACGTGCACCGCGAGGCCGCGGTGTCGCACAAAATCAAAAGCGAAGCAGGAGACAGCGCCATGCAACCAGCACACGCGCAGAAGGCAGACCGCAGGAACATCCGACGCGCCGTGTTCGCGTCGACCCTCGGCACCATCATCGAGTGGTACGACTATGGCCTGTACGCTGCGGCGTCGGGCCTCATCATCAACAAGCTGTTCTTTCCGCAACTCTCGTCGCTGGCCGGCACGCTGGCCGCGTTCGCGACCTTCGCGGTGGGCTTCATCATTCGCCCGCTGGGCGGCATCGTCATCTCGCACATCGGCGACAAGTACGGCCGCAAGCCGGCGCTCGTGTTCTGCGTGACCATCATGGGGGCGGCCACGGTCGGACTGGGGATACTGCCTACCTGGCAGCAGGCGGGCATCATCGCGCCTTTGCTGCTGGTGCTGATGCGCATGATGCAGGGCTTCGGCGCGGGCGCGGAACTGGCGGGCGCCATCACGCTGATCGCCGAATACACGCCGCCGAGCCGGCGCGCGTTCTTCACCTCGATTCCGAACGCGGCCACCAACTTCGGCGTGATGATTGCGATCGCAACTTTTCTGCTGATCTCGTATGTGCCCGAGGACATCCTGTTCTCGTGGGCATGGCGCGTGCCGTTCCTGCTGTCGCTGGGGCTGTTCGGCGTCGCCATCTACATTCGCTCGAAGCTCGATGAAACGCCCGAGTACGTCGCCGCCATGGAAAAGGCCAGCAAGAAGGCCAAGGCGGAGAGGGTGCCGTTGGCGCAACTGTTCCGCAACAGCCGGCGCGAACTGCTGTGCGGCTTCTTCGCGATGGGTGGCCATCAGGCGCTCAGCTACGTGCTCAATACCTTCGCGCTCAGTTACATGACCAACACGGTCGGCATGGCGAAATCGGACAGTCTGGTGGTGCTCATCATCGCGCTGTTCTTTTCATTGTTCTGTGCGCCGGTCGGCGGCATGCTCGCGGACCGCTTCGGCAGCGCCAACATCTTCGCCGCCGGCGCGATGATCGCCCTCGCGCTCGTGTATCCGCTGTTCCTCGCGATCGATTCGAAGGACGTCGTGCTCGCCACCATTGCGATGAGCGCGGTCTATGGCATCAGCTGGGGCTGCACCTGCGGCGCGCAGGGGGCGTTCCTGGCCAACCTGTTTCCCACGCAGTACCGCTTTTCAGGCATCGCGATGTGCCGCGAGATGTCCGGCGCACTCATAGGCGGGCCGACGCCGTTCATCGCCACCGCGCTGGTGGCCTACGCGAACGGCAAGCCCACCTACGTGATGGTGTTTCTCGCGGTCTTCAGCTTCCTCACGCTGATTGCGGCGCTGCTCGGCAAGCAGCTCTCGCGTCATCGCGACGATGAGCCCGCCTTGCCGGAAGCGCGCACGGCGGCGTGACGAAGGCGAACACGCCTGGACACTGAAATCGACACACAGAAACAAGCGGAGTTGAAACCATGCAAATCTTGACCGCCGACCAGGCTGCATCCCTGCTCAAGGATGGCGATACATTGATGATCGGCGGATCGGGGAGCGGACATGCCGTGCCGGAAACGCTGATCGAAGCGCTTGAACGGCGCTTTCTCGCGAAGGGCGAGCCTCGTCAGTTGACGTCGGTGCATCCGGTCGGTCTGGGCGATCGCGGCGAGCGCGGCGCGTCGCGGCTCGCGCATGCGGGCCTGCTGAAGCGCGTCGTGTGCGGCACGCTGGTTGATTCGCCGCCGCTCGCGCAGATGGCGCTGAACCAGGAGATCGAGGCGTGGACGCTGCCGCAAGGCGCGCTTTCGCTGCTGACGCGCGAGATGGCGGCGGGGCGTCCAGGGCTCATCAGCCATGTCGGCCTGCACACCTTCGTGGATCCGCGCAATGGCGGCGGCATTCAGGGCGCGCCGAGCGACGACAAGCTCGTGAGCCTGATCGAACTCGAAGGCCGCGAGTGGCTGTTCTACAAGCCCTTCGAAGTCGATGTCGCGTTCCTGCGCGGCACCACGGCGGACGAGGACGGCAACATCTCGATGGAACATGAAGCCGTGTTCGGCGACATGCTCTCGATGGCGCAGGCCACGCGCCGCAACGGTGGCTTGGTCATCGTGCAGGTCAAGCGGCTGGCGAAGCGCGGCACCCTGCCGGCCAAGACAGTGAAGATTCCCGGCATGCTGGTGGATGCCGTGGTGATCGATCCCGAACAACCGGTGACCTACCAGACCGCCTACGACCCCGCGTTCACCGGCGAGATGCGCATTCCGCTGGAAGGCTTTCCGCGCTTGCCGCTCGACGAACGCAAGATCATCGCGCGGCGTCTCGCGATGGAACTGCGCGTCGGCGCGGTGTGCAATGTGGGCTCAGGCGTGTGTACCGGCATCGGCCTTGTTGCGGCGGAAGAAGACGTGCTGCATCACATCGTGCTGACCAACGAGCAAGGGCTGATCGGCGGCGCGCCGGCGGCCGGACTCGATGCGGGCGCCGCGCGCAACTACAGCGCCATCGTCGACATGCCGTATCAGTTCGACTTCTACGATGGCGGCGGTATCGACATCGCGTTTCTGTCCGCCGTCGAGATCGATGCGCAGGGCAGCGTCAACATCAGCCGCTTCGCGAACAAGCTGATCGGCGTGGGCGGCTTCATCAACATCAGCCAGAACGCGCGCAAGATGGTCTTCGGCGGCACCTTCACGGCGGGCAGCCTGAAGGTGGCGTGCGAAGGCGGCCAGTTGCAGATCCTGAAGGAAGGCACGCATCGCAAGTTCGTGTCGAAACTGCAGCAGGTGTCGTACAGCGGACCGTATGCGCAGGAACGCGGCCAGATCACGTTGTTCGTGACCGAGCGCGCGGTGTTCCGCACCATCGACGGCGCGCTCGAACTGATCGAAATCGCACCGGGCATCGATCTCGAACGGGACGTGCTCGCGCACATGGCGTTCCGTCCGGTCATCTCGCCGGACCTGAAGCTGATGGATGAGCGCCTGTTCCGTCCCGAGCCGATGGGCCTCGACGCCGCGATGGACGAACAAAGCTGGCCGTCGCATCCGCGGCTCGCTGCGTTCAGGGAGCAGCAGTCGTGACGAAGCATGCGCAAGAGGGACCGCGCATCGGCGGATCGACACGGCTGTTCGGCATTCTCGGCAACCCCGTCACGCAGGTGAAGACGCCGCAGCTGATGAACGCGCTCTTCGAGACCGGCGGCATCGATGCAATCTGCCTGCCCTTCGATGTCCCCGTGAACGTGTTCGAGCCTGCCGTCGCAGGTCTTCAGGCTCTCGGCAATCTCGATGGCCTCGTGGTCACGGTGCCGCACAAGGTGCGCGCGATGTCGATGGTCGATGAAGTCTCCGACACCGCCCGCCGCGTCGGCGCGCTCAATGTGATGCGCCGCCAGCCCGATGGCAGCTGGTTCGGCGACCTGTTCGACGGCACCGGTCTCGTGCAGGGGCTGACGCGCATTGGCTTCGAGGTGCGCGGCAAGCATGTGAAGCAACTCGGCGCGGGCGGCGCGGGCGCGGCCGTCGCCCATGCGCTGGCGGAGGCCGGCGCGGCGAGCATCGCGCTGAGCGATCCGCAGCGCGAGTTGCCCGAGCAATTGTCGGCGCGGCTGAATCGCTACTACCCGGCGTGTCCGGCGAGCGTCGATGTCGATCCCGCCAATCTCGCGGGCGTGGACGTGCTGATCAACTGTTCGTCTGTCGGCATGAAGCCGGGCGACGGCATGCCCGTCGCATTCGGCGCGTTCGCGCCTGCGCTTAAGGTGGTGGACATCATCATGACGCCCGCTGAAACGCCGCTGCTGAAACATGCGCGGGCGTGCGGCTGCCGCGCGACCAATGGCCAGCCGATGATCGAAGGACAGCTCGCGGCCTTCGCGACGTTCTTCGGCATCGAGATGCCTGCGTCGTAACCGAACCTTCAAGCCTTCGACATCATGCAAATCGTTCTTCCGGCCGCTTCCGGCCAGTTGGAAAACTATCGGCTCACCGGCGACCCGATCGGTGGGGCGCCGATGGGCGCGAAGTTCAACCGCATCGCTTATTCAGCGGCGCACGTCGTGGCCGATCCGCTTCGGAGCAGCGAGCTGAACCAGCCCGCCGTGCTCGACTGGACGCGCACGATCGAATACCGGCGCTACCTGATCGGTCAGGGACTGGGCATCGCCGAGGCCATGGACACCGCGCAGCGCGGCATGGGCGTGACGTGGGATACCGCGCGCGAACTCGTCGAGCGCACGATGCAGGAAACTCGCGATCTGCCCGGCGCGCTGATCGCCTCGGGCTGCGGCACCGATCATCTTCCGGCGCACGAGGCCACGTCCTGCGACGACGTGATCCGCGCCTATGCGCTGCAACTCGACGCCATCCAGCGCACCGGCAGCCGCGTGATCCTGATGGCGAGCCGCGCGCTGGTGCGTGTGGCGCGGCATCGCGACGATTTTCTGCGCGTGTATCGCGAGGTGCTGGCAATGTGCTCGCAGCCCGTGATCCTGCACTGGCTCGGCGACATGTTCGATCCCGAGCTGAAAGGCTACTGGGGCAGCAACGATCTCGACGCAGCCGCCGATGTCTGCCTCCAGGTGATCGCGGACAATGCGCACAAGGTGGACGGCATCAAGATCTCGCTGCTGGACGATGCACGCGAGATCGCTTTCCGGCGCCGCCTGCCGGAAGGCGTGAAGATGTACACGGGCGACGACTTCAACTATCCGTCGCTCATCAAGGGCGACGAGCAGGGCTATTCGCATGCGCTGCTCGGCATCTTCGATGCCATTGCGCCCGCTGCATCGCAGGCGCTTGCTGCACTGGCCGCGGGCGACGCCGCACGCTATGACCGTCTGCTCGAACCTACGGTGGCGCTGTCGCGGCACATCTTCCGCGCGCCCACGCAGTACTACAAGACGGGCGTCGTATTCCTCGCGTACCTGAACGGATTCCAGCCGCACTTCTTCATGCCGGGCGGACATCACGGCGCGCGTCCGCCGCTGTATCTCGCGGACGTGTTCCGTCTCGCGGATGCCGCGAACCTGCTGCGCGAGCCCGAACTCGCTGTGCAGCGCATGCGGCTCGTGATGCAGACCTTCGGACTATGAGCGGAGACACGCATGGAGACGCTTGAGAACCGGCTGGACCGTTGTGCGATCAATACCGCGACACTCGGACATCGCGAGCCGCTCGATGTAACGCTCGAACGCGTGGCGCGCGCCGGCTTCGGCGGCGTCGCGCCATGGCGGCATGAAGTGGAAGCCATGGGCGTTGCCGCCGTGGCGCGCAAGCTGCGGGCGCTGCAACTCACGGTGACCGGCTATTGCCGCTCCACATACCTGACGGGCGAAACGCAGGCCGCGCGGCGCGCGAGCATCGACAGCAATATCAAGGCGCTGCACGAGGCGGCGGAACTCGAAGCGCGCTGCTTCGTGATGGTGGTGGGCGGTGTGAGCGCGAACGGGCGCGATCTTCCGGGCGCGCGTGCGCAGGTGGAAGAGGGCATCGCCGAGTTGCATGCCGAGGCGCGCAAGCTCGGCGTGCCGCTCGCCATCGAACCCTTGCATCCAATGTACGCGGCGGAACGCGCCGTCATCAACACGATCGGGCAGGCGCTCGCGCTGTGCGAGAAGATCGCGCCGGGCGATCCGTCGATGCTCGGCGTTGCCATCGACGTCTATCACTGCTGGTGGGACCCGCTGCTTGCGGAGTCGATCGCGGCGGCGGGACGCGCGCAACGGATCCTCGCGTATCACGTGTGCGATTGGCTCGCCGACACCAGCGACATGCTGCTGGACCGCGGCATGATGGGCGACGGCGTGATCGATCTGACGGGCTTTCGCGGTGAGATCGAACGCGCGGGTTACGCGGGCATGGTGGAAGTCGAGTTGTTTTCGCGCGACCGCTGGTGGAAGGTCGAGCCGGACGAAGTGCTGAAGGTGTGTGCGCAGCGCCTGCAAACGGTCTGCTGAAGGCGACCGCTCATCACCAACAATGGAGACAACGACGCTCATGGAAGTACGACAGGATACCGATGCCATCGCCCAAGGCCGTGCGCTCGCGCCCGGCATGTACGACCTCAGCGACATCGAGGCCGGCGACCACTTCGCCACCTCGGGCATGACGGTCACGGAAACGCACGTGGTCAATTTCGCGGGCGTATCGGGCGATCTCTACGATCTTCATCTCGACGACGTCGCGGCCCAGGAAGCCGGCTTTCCCGGCCGCATCGCGCATGGACTGCTGGGACTCGCGCTCGCCGACGGCCTCAAGACCCGTTGCGCCGTCCGCCTGAAGGGACTGGCGACCTTGAGCTGGAACTGGTCGTTCCGCGCGCCGCTGATGATCGGCGACCGCATTCATGTCGAGGTCGAAGTGGTCGCGAAGCGGCCGACCAAGCGCGCGGATCGCGGCATCGCGACGCTCAGGCTCAAGGTGCTGAACCAGGCCCGCGAAGTGGTCCAGGACGGAGAAACGCTGCTGCTGATGGCGAACCGGACCTGAACCGCCGCGTTCAGCGGCCGTCAGTCACGGCCGTCGAATCGCGCACGATCAGACACGGTTCGATGGTCACGTGCTCGATGTGATCCTTCCCGCCCAGCATGTCCACCAGCTTCTGCATCGCGACCTCCCCGATCGTCTCGCTCTGCGTGTCCACGCTCGTCAGCGTCGGCGCGGACAGTTCTCCGTAGGGAATGTTGTCGATGCCGGTCACGGCGACATCGTCGGGCACGCGAATGCCGAGCGCACGCGCCGCCTTGATGAAGCCGAGCGCGATCAGGTCGTTGTAGCAGATCACGGCCTGCGGACGGCGCGGTCCCAGCATCACGCGCGAACACGCATGCTCGCCGGCGCGGCTGGTCGGTGCGTGAGCGTCGTGTACGTCGACTTCGATACCGGCTTCCGCAAGGCCGTCGCGCACGCCGGCAATGCGCGCAGCGTTGATCTGCGCATGACCGAAACCCAGATAGGCGAAGCTGCGAAAGCCGCGCTCCAGCAAGTGCCGCGTGAGCATGTAGGTTGCGAGGCTGTTGTCGATGCCCACGCTCGAGATAGGCAAGGTCTCGCTGTGCCGGAGCATGACCAGCGGTCTGTCGAGATCGAGCAGGCCGGCAGCTCGACCATGCGTTTCGCGCACTGGAGGCGCAGGCGGAGGTTCAGGTGATCGTGCTGCGCGCGAGCGGCGAGCATTTCTGCCGCGGCGGAACCGATGCGTGCCGCCCTGCGGGTCACGCGGCGGACTGGAAGACCGACGCGCCCGCGCGCTGCACCAAGCCCGTGATCGCCGCATGCCGGGGCTATTGCTTCGGCGCCGGGTTCGAGCTGGCGCTCGCATGCGACTTCCGCATCGCGACGCAAACCACGCTGTACGCTTTTCCTTCGGATCAGGTCGTGCAGATTCCGGGCGCCGGCGCATTGCAGCGGCTGGCCGGCATCGTGGGCGGGGGACGGGCGCGGGACATCCTGATGCGCTCGCGCTATGTCAGCGGCTCGCAGGCATACGAATGGGGACTGGCGACCGATTTCGCCGTGGATAGCGATCTGGAAGGCGCCACCGATCTGCTGGTGCAGGAACTGCTGCCGCTTTCGCCTTCGGTGCAGCGCGCCGCGAAGATGTTCTTCAACGAGATCGACGACGAACCCGAGCCTCTCGCGTTGGCTCCTGCTATCGAAGCCTGTACCTGAGGCTCGGGTCTGTTCAGCTGCGCAGGAATTCGAGCAGGTCGGCGTTGACCTTGTCGGCGTCGGTGGTGCACATGCCGTGCGGCGCACCCGGATACACCTTCAGGCTCGCGTGACGCAATAGCTTCGCCGACAGCACGACCGTTTTGCCGGCGCCCCAGTCCTTGAAGAAGATGCGCGTGCCGTCCTTCGCCGTGACCGAATCGACCGATGCATTGCCCGGCGTCCTGTGTGCAGACGCCACGCGTTCCGCCGCCGATGCCAGCGGTACCGCCGCGGCCGCCATCGCGGCGATGGCGGTGCCGGCGCTCACGGTGAGCATGTTCCGGCGTTCGATCATGGGTGTGTCGATCAGCTTTGCCACAGTGTCCTCGCTGGATGCTGCTGTGAGTTCAGTCAGGACCGGGGCTTGAGCGCGTGAACACGCGAGTGATTCGGGTCCCGGGTCTCGGAGGGCAGTCACCTTCAAGAGCCGGGATCATGCTAAGTCGGGAAACCCTTTTCGTTCTTTCGGCAATGCACGCAATTCGCCGAAACCGCCTTGAGTTGACGGACCGTCAGGCCAGCAGCCGCGTGATGAGTTCCGGCGTCGCGCGCACGCCGTATTTGCGCAGAAGGCTCGCCCGATGGATATCCACCGTGCGCGGGCTGATGTTGAGTTCCTTGCCGATCTCCTTGCTCGTCAGGCCATGCACGAGACAGGCGGCGACGTCGCGCTCGCGTTCCGTCAGCGTGCTCGTGACATCGGGCGGCTTGGCGCTGTCCGAAAGATCCGTGAAGGTCCAGACGGCAAGCTCGAAAGGGCGTTGCGGGTTATAGCCGAAGCCGCGCACGGTGACCCAGAAATGACTGCCGTCGATGCGCCGCATGATGCGGTCGTCGCTGAAGACCGCGCGCTTCGCGATCAGCGGTCCGAGACGGTGACCGGTGCTCGCGAAGTCCTTTTTCTGCGGGTAGAGCTTGGAGAACGACTGATCGACGATATCGCCGCGTTCCGCCCGGAACAGTTCGAGCGCGCGTGCATTGCAGTCCACCATGATGCGCTCGCGGGCCACGATCACCGCAACGGGCAGATGCCGGAAAAGATCTTCATAGTCCAGCTTGGACGTCGTCTCGCTCGGGTTCGGCATGATGGCGTGCATTGGGTGTACACAGGCGTCGGGATTGTACGCCCGCGCGACTGGCCAGCACGTTCAGACGTTCCACACTTCGCCGAAGAAGCGCATCCAGTTCTCGCCCATCACCTTCTTGATGCGCAACTCGCTCCAGCCCGCGCGTTCCATCGCGGCCGTCAGGTTCGGAAACTCGCCGATGGTGCGGATGCCTTCCGGATTCACCACCTTGCCGAAGTTCGTCAGGCGGCGATAACGGCCCTTGTCGTGCGTAATCCAGTCGAAGAACTCGGTGCTGTAGCCCTGCGTGAAGTCGGTGCCGATACCTACTTTGTCTTCGCCGATCACATCGATCGTGTATTCGATCGCTTCGAGATAATCCTCGACGGTTGCGTCCGGGCCTTTCTTCAGGAACGGCGAGAACATCGTCACGCCGACGAAGCCATTG
>NZ_JARUXP010000008.1:0-113979 GCF_031451315.1 Caballeronia sp. LZ032 | reverse complement strand
ATAGGCCCATTTCATATTGAAACTGGGAGTTTCGCAACTGCTTATCTGCACCTATCCGCACGCTGCGCTTGGCTTCGCGCGATTCTGCAAGACCGACTAATGAGGCTGGACGAAGTCATCTTTCCGCGAAATCCCATTCGAAATAATCACCAGTGCCACGACAATGGCTCAAGCATCAGCGAGCGACCGAAAGGCTAGTCCCAAAGATAAAGGATCGGTGCTTCCATTATTCATAGCCGAGTTGACTTTCTGACAATTCGTACGCCTGCCACATCGATCAATTTATCAACATTCAGCCGGTTTAGCTTGGCCATCAACAAGCTCGTTGCCCGTCCGGTGAAGGCGCCTTACCATGGGAAAGAGGCACTCACGTTCCCGATCAAGCGATACGAGCAGGACCTGTCGCTCGTCAAGTGAAAGTACTAGACACCACAAGGTAAAATGTTCGAACTGCCTTTGCCGTTCTTTTCCTCTTCTGGCCGGTCTGCGCGCCAAACCGTTTCTGAGAGCCTATGAGCGTCCTGAAAAGAAATAATGTCAAGGTACTGGGCAGTGGGCCAGCAACCATGGCTTTTTCCCATGGCTTCGGCTGCGACCAGTCGATGTGGCGGTTTGTTGCTCCGACATTCGAAGGTCGTTACCGGACCGTTCTGTTCGACCTGGTGGGCAGCGGCGGGTCGGATCTTGCGAGCTACGATTACACCAAGTACGGTGCGCTGAGCGGTTATGCCGACGACGTTCTGGAGGTGCTTGACGAGACCGCTACCGGTCCCGTTATCTTCGTCGGGCACTCGGTCAGCGCGACAATCGGAATGCTCGCTGCGCTTCGGGCGCCCGAGCGCTTTGCCGCCAACGTCATGGTGGGACCCTCGCCCTCGTTCATAAACGATGGCGAATATCACGGCGGATTCACGCGTGCGGACGTTGAAGAACTGCTGGAAACGCTGGAAAACAATTTCCTCGGTTGGTCGAGCACGATGGCTCCAGCCATCATGGGCGCGCCGGAACAGCCGCACCTTGGAGATGAGCTCGTCAACAGCTTTTGTCGGACCGATCCAGACATTGCAAAACACTTCGCACGCGTCACCTTCCTGGCGGACCACCGGGCCGAACTGTCTCGCGTCTCTACCCCCACCCTGATCGTTCAATCGGATGACGATTTTCTCGCACCGGTTTGCGTCGGCGAGTACATGCACCGAACGATTCCCGGGAGCAGGCTGGCGATTGTAAGAAATATCGGCCACTGTCCCCACTTGAGTGCGCCCAGCGCTAGCGTCGATGCCATCGAGGGATTCCTTCACGAGGTCATAGGTGACGACGCATGAACGCGGTGACGTGGTAGCCGCAGGCAACGCGGCCTACGAACGGGCCCCCTGCGGCTTGCTGGCAACTGCGGCAGGCGGGAAAATCCTGCGCGTCAATCAGACGCTGTGCCGATGGCTGGGCTTTTCCGCAGCCGATCTTGTAGATCGCCTGACCTTTCTGGATCTGCTGACGGTCGGTGGCCGGATGTTCATGCACACGCACCTCGTCCCGCTGCTACAGGTGCAGCGCTCGGTGGCGGAAGTGCAGCTGGGCCTGCGCCGCAATGATGGAGTCGTCATTCCGGTGCTCGTCAACGCCTGTCGCGTAAGCGAGGCAGGACGCGAAGTGGACGAGTTCGCGGTCGTAATCGTCAACGACAGGCATCAGTACGAACGTGAGCTTGTTCAGGCGCGCCAACGGGCAGAAGAGGCCCTCAAGGCAAAGGAGGCCGCCGAACGGGCCCTCATGACGGCGGATCGGCGTAAGGACGAATTTCTGGCCACGCTCGCGCATGAGTTGCGCAATCCTTTCAGCGCAATGCGGTCTGCCATCGCCCTGCTCAAACGCCCGGACCCGTCCCTGCCCGACAAGGATTGGGCCGTTCATATGCTTGATCGGCAGCTGGATCAGGCCTCGCGCCTAACCGATGATCTGCTGGATATCTCGCGCATCGCTGAAGGGCGGATCGAACTGCAACGCACGCGAACCGACGTTTGCGCCGTCGTGAGAGACGTTATCGAAAGCACGCGCGCGCGCCACTTCATCACCGGTTCGTCGCACCACCTGGCAGCGGAAATTGCGGCTGAGCCCATCTATGTCCGTGGGGATGCCGTCAGGCTTTCGCAGATCGTCCAGAACTTGCTCAATAACGCCCTCCGCTACACGCCTGTGGGCGGAAACGTGTGGGTTTCGGTTATCCGGCAGGACGATGAGGCCGTGATCACCGTGACTGACAATGGCATCGGCATCGAGCAGGACCAGCTAGCAGCGATCTTCGAAATGTTCGCCCAGGCTCCATCTGGCGGTGGCCGGCTGAAGGGCGGCCTCGGGGTCGGCCTGGCGCTTGTGCGTGCGCTGGTTCGACTCCATGAGGGCAAGGTAGCAGCACACAGCGAAGGCCCTGGGAAAGGAAGTTCATTCGATGTGCGCTTGCCGGTCATCCCGACTGTCGATACCTCCCTTGAGCGGCCGTCCCTACCGCAATTTGCCACTGCATCGGTCGCGCGCCGGGTGCTTGTTGTCGATGACAACGAGGATGCGGCGATCAGCCTGAGCCTTGTGCTTGAGTCGGAGGGGCACATCATCCGGGCCGCGAAAAGCGGCCATGAAGCCTTAAACGTCGAGAAGGAGTTCAAACCCGAGGTTGTCGTCCTGGACCTCGGGCTACCGGACGTTGACGGCCGCGAAGTTGCTCGCCGGATCAGGAGCAGTCGAGGTCGGAGCGCCACCCTTGTTGCACTTACCGGCCGGGTTGGAGACCGTAGCCTTTATCGTGGGCAGGACTCCTTCGACGCCTATTTCGTCAAGCCCGTCGATCTTGGAGAACTGCTTGCCGTTATCGACAAGGCACCGCGTTCCGGATCAGGATGAGGTCAAGGTAGACACTCTTGGGATGAACAATGATTTCCTCCGGTGAGTTTCAAGCAGCATTCCCAGCCTTCGGCGCAATTCTAAAATCTTTGTCGGAAGGCGGAACGATAGTCGCGGTGTACGACGAGTCAGACCGCCTGATATATGCGAACGCCGCGTTCCGCAGGATATTTCAACTGTGGTCCAGTGAGCATTCAATGACGTTCGCCGACCTGATTCTTCATTGCGTGGAACGCCAGTGCGGACCTCGTATTGATCGGGACGACCCTATCCAGTTCATTGCGGACACTCAACGTCGCCGGCGCGGTACACCGGGTGAACGCACGTTTGCGACGGATATGCACGACGGGCGTTGGTTCTGGATGACCGAAACCCTCTTCGAAAATGGATGGATCACCTTAATAGGCGTTGACTTTACCGAGCAGAAAAGAGGCGAGGACGAGGCGCGAAAAGCACGCGACGCCGCCTATCGGGAATCACGAACGGATGCTTTGACCGGGCTTCCGAATCGACGGCATGCCTTCGAAATGCTGGAGGTAGGCCGACAGGCTTTCGTCCAGTCGGTTGCGCCGCTTCCGCTTTCCATGGCATTGGTTGATCTTGACCGGTTCAAACAGATCAACGACGAGTTTGGACATACAGCCGGCGATGCCGTGCTGATGAATTTCGCAGAGGTCTGCAAGCAGACACTCAGGCGGCAGGACACCGTAGGCCGGATAGGAGGAGAAGAATTCCTCGTTGTATTGCTCGGCGCCCCGCTCGACGAGGCTGTCGCCGTTCTCACGCTGTTGCAGAATCGCGTGTCGATGCAAAGCGTCAAAACCGGAGAAGAACCTTCCATCAACTACAGTTTCTCGGCAGGAGTGACCCAATTTACCGAGGCTGACACGGTAGATGCAGCAGTCCGGCGCGCCGATCGCGCGTTGTACGAGGCAAAGGCGGCCGGTCGGAATTGCATTCGAACCAAAAGGTAGTGGAAGTGAAGCTTTATAGCAATTAAACGTTAGGATATCTAGCAGAAAGGTTTGCCGACGCGCTGAAGCGAGACATCGACATATCGACACATCGAGACATCGGTCGATTTGCGCTTCTCGATATCATCACATATTCGGCTTCCTGCTCATCAGGATCCCGGACGAGAGGGCAAGCAATTCAGCGCAACGAGAGGTCGACATGAAATCGAACGAAAAGCAACCTGGCAAACCGCGGAGACCCGACTTTCCGGTGGTCGGCGTGGGCGCTTCGGCGGGTGGGGTGCAGGCGCTCCTGCGCCTGTTCGAGACCGCTCCCCCTTCGCCTGGCGTGGCTTTCGTGGTCGTACTGCAT
Organism: Caballeronia sp. LZ032; assembly: GCF_031451315.1. Taxonomy (NCBI): domain Bacteria; kingdom Pseudomonadati; phylum Pseudomonadota; class Betaproteobacteria; order Burkholderiales; family Burkholderiaceae; genus Caballeronia; species Caballeronia sp. LZ032. The sequence continues at coordinate 109,758 of NZ_JARUXP010000008.1, read as the reverse complement.
CTGTCGCCCGATCACGCGAGCCACGCGCACGACGTCATTCAGCGCGTCACTCGCTTGCGGGTCAGCCAGGTGAGCGGCTCGGTGCCCCTCGAGAAAGACACGGTCTACGTGATCCCGCCCGGTAAATTGCTCGCGATGATCGATGGCTATTTGCGTCTGAGCGAGCCGGACCCGCCGCGCTTGCCGCCGACTTCGATTGACGTGTTCTTTCGAAGTCTGGCCGACGCGCATGGTTCGCGCGCGTTCGCGGTCATTCTGTCGGGGTCCGGTACGGACGGCTCGGTCGGCATCTCGCGCGTGCGCGAGCAAGGCGGCGTGACCATCGCCCAACGTCCCGATGAAGCGGAGTATGGCGACATGCCGCGCAACGCGATCGCAACCGGCGATGTCGACCTTATTTTGCCCGTGGATCAGATCATCCCGAGAATCTTGGCATTGGCGCAAAACGCCGCAAAAATCGACTTGCCGGCGCCATCGGATGACGAACATGCAGCCGCATCGCAACCCCCGGTTCCCGATGCCGATGCGATCGATGAGGTTCTAGCGATCTTGCGCGCACGGACTCGCCATGATTTTTCCAACTACAAGCGTGGCACGATCGTGCGTCGCATCGAGCGCCGCATGCAGGTCAACGGACTATCGACTCCGCGCGCGTACCGACATTTCCTCGATCACAACGCCGAGGAGACGCCCAAGCTCTTGGCGGACCTGCTCATCGGCGTGACCCATTTCTTTCGAGATCGGGACGCTTTCGCAGTACTGGAGCGCGCGGTCATCCCCGAGCTCCTGAAAAACCTCCGAGGACGCGACGAAGTGCGCGCCTGGGTTGCGGCATGCGCGACCGGCGAAGAGGCGTTTTCCGTCGCCATATTGCTCGACGAAGCCGTGCGCCACTTACGGCATCGGCCCCGCGTGACTGTCTACGCCACCGACATCGACGAGCGCGCCATTGCGATTGCACGCACGGCCAACTATCCACTCGCGATCGAAAACGACATCTCAGCGGAGCGCCTCAGCCAATACTTTAATAAGGAGGGTAATCGGTACCGTTTGGCGAAATCGCTTCGGGATACGGTGATTTTTGCTGCCCACAACTTGCTTCGCGATCCGCCTTTTTCGCGTGCCGACCTGGTTTCCTGTCGCAACATTCTGATCTACATGGATCGCCGCGCGCAGAAGCAAGTGATGGACACCTTCTATTTCTCATTGCGACCGCATGAAGGTTTTCTGTTCCTCGGTTCAGCGGAGTCAGCCGATTTCGCTCGAGAACTGTTCACACCCATCGACAAGCACAAAAAGATCTACCGCGCGCTGCCGAACGCGGCCGCGTCAAGTCCTGGCAACGTGCTGCCGCTTACCGATGGGGAAGCAGCCGGTTCTGGCGGCCAGACGTATTTTTCGATGCCGCCGATCGCCGATGCAGACGAGGCTCATCTGCCGAGTCGGGCTCGCGCGCTCGACCTGTTTGGTCCGCCGATAGTCGTCATGCGCTTGGACGGCACGATCGTGCATCGCTCAACACACGCCAACAGGCTGACGGAGGACGTGCGCCAAACCAGGGTAAGCAATCTGTTCGACATCATACGCAGCGATGCCCAGCCGGGGGTTCGGCAGGCGATTGAGCGCTGCTTGAAAACGGTTCGCCGCGAGGACGCAACGTCCGTACCGTTGATGACCGCATCGGGCGAGATCGCGGTGAACATATCCTTCAGACTGTTCCGCGATGGCGCGCACCAGGAATATCTCGTGTCGGCCACCTGCGATGTACTGACGCCGCTGCCGGATGCGGTCTCCGAGCACGGCCCATCTGAGGGCGAGGACACGCTGGACACGTTAAGGGAGGCGCTCGAGGGTAGCGAAGATCGTTTGCGCACTTCCATGGCGCGTCAGCAGGTCTCCAGCGAGCAACAGCGCGCATCGAACGAAGAACTCCAGGCGATGAACGAGGAGTTGCGCTCGGCTACCGAGGAGCTGGAGGCAAGCCGCGAAGAATTGCAGTCGCTCAATGAGGAGCTCATGACGGTCAACTCCGAACTGCTGGCCAAGGTTCAGGAGTCCGCCCGCGTCAGCGATGATCTTCAAAACCTCATCTCCTTGGTCGGCGTGGCTACCGTGTTTGTGGACCGCACGCTGAACATCAAGCGGTACACCGCGCCTGCCGACACCCTTTTTAATATCCGGCCGATTGACACCGGACGGCCGCTTGAGCATCTGACCCACCAGCTCGACTATCCGGAGATGCTCACCGATCTTCGTGCGGCGTTTGAGTCGCTCAAGCGGTCGGAAAAAGAAGTGACCAGCAAGGACGGCCGCACGTTCCTCGCGCGCGTGCTGCCTTACCGCACCGATGATGATCGCATCGACGGCGCCCTCCTCGCGCTGATCGAGATCTCAGAACAAAAGGCCGCACAGGATCAGGCGCGACGCAGCGAAGAGAAGCTCAAGCTCGCGGCGCACGCGACGCACGATTTCGCGATCATCGTGCTCGATGACGATGCGGCGATCGTCAGCTGGAATGCCGGCGCCAAGCACCTGTTTGGCTTCGATGCTCAGGAAATGCTTGGCAAACCATTCGAATCTATTTTCACCGCTGAAGACATCGCCGCCGGCGTGCCCGCCCGAGAGCGCGATCAAGCCCTCGAACGGGGGCGCGCCGAGGACGAGCGTTGGCATGCAACGAAAAGCGGCGCGCGCATCTATTGCAGCGGCTTCCTCAGCCGCATCGAAGCGCCCGGCTTCTCCGGCTACGCCAAGATTGTCCACGATGCAACGCAGCGCAAACTGGCCGACGGCAGAAAAAACAGCGTGCGTGCGCGGGAGCGTGTACGCAATATGGAGATTCGCAAGCTCAGCCGTCTCAAGGACGAGTTCATTGCCGTGCTGTCGCATGAACTTAAAAACCCGCTGAACTTGATTCATATGAAGGCGGAGATTCTCGCGCGCCTGCCCGAGGCGCGGCATATCAGCCGCGTTCAGGAAGTATCGGACGCGATCCAGAAGTCGGTTCTCGCCCAAGCTCAGATCATCGACGACTTGCTCGATTTCTCGCGCATCCAGACCGGTAAGCTGTCGTTGCGATTCACGCCAACGGACCTTGGCCACGCCGTTCGTACCATCGCGAATGCGATGCAGAAAGACTTCGACGAGGGCGAGATCGATTTTCAGTTAGACGTGCCCAAAACGCCGGTGCTGATTCGAGGTGACCCGGTGCGCGTCGAGCAGATCGTCTGGAACCTGCTCAGCAACGCCCTGAAATTCACACCCAAAGGCGGCGAGGTGGTCATTCGGCTCGATCAGCGCGGCGATCAGGCCCGGCTGGAAGTCGCTGACACAGGTTGCGGCATTGCGCCGGACGCCCTGAAATCGATATTCGACATGTTCCAGCAAGCGCCGAACGTACCGTATCGCACGCGACCCGGCGGACTGGGAATCGGCCTGTCGCTCGTGCGCCAGATTGCCGAGTTGCATGGCGGCAAGGCGGAGGCGTTTTCTGAGGGAGACGGCAAAGGAGCCCGCTTTGTGGTGCAGCTACCCACCGATGCGGCGTCCGCCGATCGACAGGCCGGCGAACGGCCGGCCGCCCTGTCGGTGTTCAAAGACGTCCACGTTCTTTTGGTCGAAGATTCACCAGATTCGCTCCAGGCGATGGCTGATCTGCTGTCGCTCTACGAGGCACGCGTCTCAACGTCGACGAATGGGACCGACGCCTTGCGGATTGCCGAGAAAGCCGAAATCGACCTGATCATCACCGACGTCAATCTCCCCGACATGGACGGCTATCAGTTGGTCGGTCAATTGAGGAAGTTCCCGCATTGCATGGATGTTCCCATCGTCGCCGTCACGGGTCGTCCGGTCGCCCAGGAAGAAGCCCGGGCGCGCGAGGCAGGCTGTGATGCATGTCTGCCAAAGCCGTTCAACTTGCAAGCCCTTGCCGATGCCGTACAACACCACTCCCGACGAAGTTAATTGACGGCGCAGCCGCCCCCGCAGCAGCAGCAGTCGAAGCGCAGCGCTTCCTACGGTACCGCAGGGCAAGCCGCGGGCCAGCCGCCAATCTCGGCGATTGGGCGATTGCGCTTCTGTCGCCAAGGCAGGGAACTGACGAGTCCGCTGAATCGCCGGGGGATTCAGTTCCCTCGCCGCAACATCGGTACGTCGTCATCCAACGCCCCTGGCAGATAGCGCATACCGCCATGTCGAGCGCGGCATGCGGCGCGGCATACAGCGCGGCATGCAAATTGCGTGTCCACTGTGTGCCCCTGCATGCTCGTTCCCAACGAGGCTTGCCATGCCGCGTCGACTCTTTCTATTTCCCACTCTCACCGGCGTCTTCATCACCGTGTTTGGGGCGGCATTTTTGGCGCTCGGCGGGTGGCTTCTTGCGCTCGGTGGCTCCCCTTATTATGTCGTCGCGGGAACTCTGCTCGTCGTGTCTGGCGTGCTAATGATCATGGGCCGCGAAGGGAGCCTGTGGTGGTAATTCGCTTTGTTTATCGGCACGCTCGCCTGGTCACTTTTCGAAGTGGGGTTGGACGGCTGGAAATTAATGCCGCGTATCTTTCTGTTCGCGGTGCTCGGCATATGGTGTAGCTTGCCGATGGTCGTACGGCCGCTCACCGCCAGGCATGCGGCCCGCATCTCGGCCAGTGTCGCCGGCGTCATCTATGCGTTGTCGATCATCGGCATTTTCTGGTCGGGCTTCGCCGTGACGGACGCTCGGCACGTTCAATACGAAGCGCTATCCGACCTCCGCACGAATAGTGCGCTACCAGCGGTCGATACGGTTGATACCGACTGGCGTTATTACGGCCATACGATGGCGGGCACGCGCTATTCGCCGCTTGGTCAGATTACGGGCACCAACGTGAAGCGGCTACGCAAGGCCTGGCAGTACGAGACAGGTGATCTTCCACGTAAGGGCGAAACGACCGCGGGACGCGAATTCAACTTCGAGGCCACGCCGATCAAGGTCGGCAACCGGCTATACCTATGCACGCCACATCGACACGTGATCGCGCTCGACGCAACCACCGGCAAGCCGATCTGGACGTTCGACCCACATGCACAGACCGCGGCAAACGAATACCTCGCGTGTCGCGGCGTCGCCTACTACGAAGCGCCGCCCGGAAGCGACTGCCCGCGGCGCATCATTGCCACGACCGCCGACGCGCGCATCGTCGCGCTCGATGCCGAGACGGGCAAACCCTGTGAGGGCTTCGGCGAACACGGCTTTGTAAGCCTCACCGAGCACATGGGCAAGGTTCCGCCGGGCTTTCTTTTCATCACTTCTCAGCCGCTCGTCGTGCGAGACAGGATCATTCTCGGCGGCTGGATCTACGATGAGCAGGCTGAAGGCGAACCGTCGGGCGTGGTGCGGGCCTATGACCCGCTTACGGGAAAGCCGGCATGGGCCTGGGACATGGGCAAGCCCGATCCGACGGCGCCGCTCAGACCTGGCGAAATTTATACGCGCGGCACGCCCAATGGCTGGGGTACCTACACGGCCGACGCGGAGCTCGGACTTGTGTACGTGCCGCTTGGCAACGCGACGCCCGATTACTACGGCGCGAATCGACGGCCGTTCGATGACAAATACTCCAGTGCCGTCGTGGCGCTCGACATTGAAACCGGCAACGAGCGCTGGCATTTCCAGACGGTGCATCATGACCTGTGGGACTTCGATCTGCCGATCGGTCCGACGCTCGTTGATCTGTCGGGACCCAACGGCAGCACGGTGCCCGCGCTTGTGCAAACTACCAAGATGGGCGAATTCTTTCTGCTGGATCGTCGTACCGGCAAGCCGCTTGCCAACGTCGTCGAAAAACCCGTGCCGACGTCGCCCGCATTGCCCGGAGAACGGCCTTCTCCCACGCAGCCACATTCCGTCGGCATGCCGACGCTGGCCCCACGCAAGCTGACGGAGAAGGACACGTGGGGCGCCACGCCAATTGGGCAGCTCTGGTGTCGCATCCAGTTCCGGCGTGCGCACTACGCCGGCCTCTATACGCCGCCCTCCTTGGGTACCACGATCGCGTATCCGGCGTTCGATGGCGTGGTGGACTGGTACGGCGCGACGCTGGACCCTGTAAATCATCTTCTGATTGCCAATGCGAGCTACATTCCCTTCACCATGGAGTCGATGCCGACAGCGGAGGCGATGCGCCGGGGATTGATCAAGCCCTGGGCCGGCTGGAATAGTAACGCGCCGTACCCAAAGCCGAAGGAATTTGCGGTTGCGCCGCAGTACGGCACGCCTTACGCCGCCGTAGTGAAGCCGTGGCTTACGCCGCTCGATGTTCCCTGCAGCGCCCCACCGGGGGGCAAGCTCGTCGCCATCGATCTGAAAAGTCGCCGCATTGCCTGGGAGGAACCGGTCGGCACGACGCGCGATTCGAATCTCTTCAATACGCACGCGAACGTAGCCCTGCCCACCGGCATCTTCATGATCGGGGGCAACATCGTGACCGGCAGCGGACTGATATTCATGGCCGCAACGGCCGACACCTATCTACGCGCCTTCGACGAACGCACTGGTACCGAGCTATGGCGTGCTCGCCTGCCTGCCGGCGGCCAGGCTACCCCGATGACCTATATGGGCGCGGACGGCAGACAGTACATCGTTATTGCCGCGGGCGGGCACGGCGGGCTACGCACCGCGCCCGGCGACTCAATTGTCGCCTACGCGCTGCCTGGTGGACCGTAGGCTGAGCGAGCCCTGCAGATTTCGTCGGTTACCTTCGCGCCGGGATTTTTGGATTAATGGTGGCCGTGCTCCGCCCAATTCCCGGCTACCGGAAGCGAGCGCGAAGATCGACACCCGATTGCAAGCCCGAACTTGAACTGACAACGGCTCGCTCTTCCCGCTTGCTCGCCCCGGGCGTAAGGCTTGCGCGTCTGGCGACGGGAGGTGCCGCCATGAAAGCGACTGAATTCTTGGAACAAGCGAAACGGGAAGCGCAACTCGTCGATGCGCTCCTCGTTGCGCGCTATGCGCTCGTCATCCATGACGGCATGATGCTGTTGGGCGATGACGAACCGCCAACGCGGTGGCGGGTGAGCTTCAGGGCCGAGCTTCTGCGCATCGACGCGGCGCTCGAGATGGCGGGCATCGACACGCAGCAACCGCTTCGTCCGCCGATGCTCGATGGGGGCGACGGCGAAGGGGACCATGAAGGCGACGGCGACGGCGTGCCGCCGGACGCGGGCGACGAGTGACATGGGTCGGTGGACCGGTTCGCGCGCGACTCGGGTACGCGCGCCCGACACGGCGCCAGGCGAAATGCCGGCGCTCATTGAGCCTCAACTGGCGACGCTGGTCGAGCGTCACCCCGTGAAAGGGGAATGGTCCTACGAGATCAAGTTCGACGGCTACCGAATGCTCGCTCGCATCGAGCGGGGCGACGTCAAGCTGATCACGCGCAACGGACACGACTGGACGGCGCGCATGCCGCGGTTGCGAGACGCGTTGGCAATCCTGCCGGTCGACAGGGCCTGGATTGACGCGGAGGCAGTCGTGCTGGACGCCAGCAGCAAGCCCGACTTCAATGCGCTGCAGAACGCTTTCGACCGGCGCAGTACGGCGGACATCGTCCTGTATGTCTTCGATCTGTTGTGGCTGAACGGCAACGACATCCGCGAGCAGCCGCTTCGATCGCGTCGGGCCCTGCTTCACGAGTTGATGCAAAGCGTCGAAAGCCCTCTCCTTCGCTATTCCGACGATTTCGCCGAGGACCCGGCGTCGCTCGTGGCGTCCGCCTGCAAGATGAAACTCGAAGGCATCATCGGCAAGCGCGCCGATGGGCCGTACCGCTCGGGTCGCTCGAACGAGTGGATCAAGCTCAAGTGCAATCTCAGGCAAGAGTTCGTGATTGGCGGCTTCTCGCGTGTGAAGGGTGCAAAGTCTGGCGTGCGTTCGTTGCTGCTCGGCGTCTATGAGCAAGACGGCACGCTCAGGTACGCGGGCCATGTTGCGCCTCATCTGACGCCTGCGCGCAGTGCCGCGTTTAGCAAGCGCGCTCAAGCCTTGCTTCAGACTGAGCCCGCCTTCTACAACGCACCGCAACCCGAACGCGATCGCGAGTTCCACTGGCTCGCGCCCGACATGGTGGCGGAGGCGTCGTTCCTGGAATGGACGCCCAACGGCGAAATCCGGCATCCCGTGTTTCATGCCCTGCGCGAAGACAAGCCTGCACAGGCCGTTACGGAAGAAAAGGTCATTGACGATCCACAAGTCGAAGGTCATGAGCGGATCGGCTCGACGCGCGAACGACCCGGTCCCCGCGGCACAGTCATCGTGGGGGACATCAAGATCAGCAACCCGCAGCGCGTGATGGATCAGGCCTCAGGCCGCATCAAGCTTGACGTCGTGCGGTACTACGAGGCGATCGCCGAGTGGGCGCTGCCCTACCTGCGTGCCCGGCCGCTTGCGCTTGTACGCGCGCCCGACGGTATTGCGGGCGAACTGTTTTTTCAGAAGCACTCCGAGCGTGCGCGCATTCCCGGCGTGGAGGAGTTGCCCGTGAGCCTGTATCCGGGACACAAGCCGCTGCTGGTTGCCAATACTGCCGATGCGCTCGTTGGTCTCGCTCAGATGAGCGTCGTCGAGATCCATTCGTGGAACGGCGCGGCGCCCGATCTGGAACATCCCGATCGCGTCATCTTTGACCTCGATCCCGATCCCGCCTTGCCTTGGTCAGCGATGCTGGAAGCCGCATCACTCGTCAAGGTCGTGCTGGATGAGCTGGGCCTGCGCTCATTTGCGAAGACGAGCGGCGGCAAGGGCTTTCATATCGTCGTGCCCCTCACCCGCCGACAGGGCTGGGAGGACGTGAAGCTTTTCTCCCAAGCGGTCGCACAGCACATGACGCGCGTCGTGCCGCAGCGATTTTCAGCTGTGCTGGGGCCGAAAAATCGCGTTGGCAAGATCTTCATCGACTATCTGCGCAATGGTCGCAGCGCCAGTACGGTGGCCGCGTTTTCGGTGCGCGCCCGCCCCGGCATGGCGGTTTCGATGCCGATATCGTGGGATGAGTTGAAGGACGTAAAAAGCGGTGATCAGTGGACGATGGCGCAAGCCATCCACCGACAACGCACACTCGCAGCGGATCCGTGGGAAGGCTACTGGCGCACGCGGCAAGGCATCACCGCCGCGATGCGCCGCGCGGTCGGCATGAAGCAATCGGCATGAAGCGCTAGACAGTTAGCACTTCATGCCGGTGGATCAGGTAATTAGACCTTAGCCATGTCACCCACGCGCCTCGGTGCCCTTCAGTTCACCGTGTTTGTGTGAGTGCGTCGCCGCGTATTTGAGTTCGAAGTGGGCGCCCTTGCCGCTGCGCGTCGGCGGAAAATGTTCGCCCTCGACACACGTGACTTCGAACGTATCCTTGCCATCGTCATGAACGACGGAATAGATGCCGGACACCTTGACGATCTCACCGGGCTTATACGAGTTGTCGCCTGCCATCGTTGCACCTCCTCAGTAAAGAACAATGACAGCGAAGCAAGGCGCGTTCCGGGCGGCCGCCGGCAAGCGGCTCCTGCTGTTCACAATCTACGCGGCAAGCCGATGCTCGTAGTAAGGCCGTTCTCGATCCTCGAGGATCGCGTCGAGTGCGGCGAGGTCGGACGCCTGCGGACTCAACCAGGCATCGACGTTTTCTCGCTTGATTGGGACGATGCAGCGGTCGTGGCCTGCTGCTTCCACCTCGGCAGGTGGTTCATCGGTGATGGCGGCAAACGAGAGGAGATTCGGCTGCCCGGGAGCCGTCCACTTCGACCAGAGGCACGCTACCATCAGCAGCTGACCGTTGTTGGGGCGAAACTCCAGGACGACGTTTTCGCCGGGCGCCTGCGGTCCGTCATGCGTCTCAAATAGCGTGTTCTCGCACTTCGCTCTCGCGACGTTCTCATAGAAGACGTCAACCAACAGTAGACCATGCGTGTAGCCGAAACACGGCTTCCAGAACTTTTCCAGACTATCGCGCCGCGCATTATATGTTCCGGGGTACTTAACATCATAGTTCGCAGGCTTACCCGCGATGCGACACTGGTAGCGCATTGGCTTGACGACATACTGTCCGTCTTCGACCACGAGCACGGGCGCATAGTAGCCGGGAAAGATGCGTGAGTCACGGGGCTCTTGTTCAGTTCGACCGAAGTCGGCCAAGCGCCGTAACGCCGCATCGATCTTGTCGGTTGCGATGCGCTTGCTTTCGGTCGCCGCTTTGGTCGTTTTTGTCTGCAGCGTGCGTTCAGCATCGGCCAGCCGCGTTCGCTGCTTGAAAAGCTCCTGCTCGACCTTGGTCGCCTGTTCCGCGTTGTATCGATCAATGAAGGTCTTGATCTGACGCTCGTCATCGGTTTGAGGCTCGCGGAAGGCGTCTTCCATCGCCTTGGGGATTTTTGCCTTGCTGCCCTCGGCGCGCTCCCAGAACAGTCGCGCGAACTCGCGGATGTCCATCTGTGCGCCGAACATCTTCACGTAGCGGCGATAGTCAGCCTGGATTTGCGCGGAGTAACACATGTGTTGGGTTCCCCTCTTGTCGTGATAGCGGCGCTCCAAGGAGTCGTGCCCAGGACGTCAGAGCGCCTCTTTGCACAGCGCCAGCATCTTCTTGATGACGGTGCACGAATAGTTCAGTTGCATGTCGCCCGTGAAGAGCGCCTGGACATTCGACTGGCGCACCGCGATGCCGGCGCCCTTCAGGTCGCGTTGTGCGATCTTGAGCGCCAGCTGGCCGAGGCGCACGCGCTCGAGCCAATCCATCCAAAGGCGATTGCGTCGAAGCCAGATGCGGCAGCTCTCCACGAGATGATCGACTCGCCACTCGTATGTGAGCGAATGGGAGGCCGCCACGGTCGCGACCAGGAAGCACAGCAGCTCCGCCCGCGCGTCCGACACATCCAACACTTCGTTGCTATCAGATCCGGCCATACGTCGTCTCGTTTCGTCCTTTACTTCGTACCTGGTGCTTGGAACCTATCGACATTCTCTAACTTTCGGAGGTAGGGGATGGTCCGCGGCGTGGGCATGGCCGGTCCCCAATCCATGTGAAATGCAACTACCGATCTTGTTCATAAAACCCCACAGACTGTTTGCAAGAGCGCGCCGCTCGAGCCCTCAGCAATTCGCTTTCAGAGTGGACCGACGGGGGAAATCTACCGCCGGGCGCTCAATGCCCCGCCTCAAAAATAATTGTGGGCGCCGGCGCCGGAATCAACCTGACTTCGTCTTGGGCGCCCGGCTTGGGCAACGCCCAAGGATTGGTTACCGACCGCGCTGCCGGCGCCGTTCCGTATTCCCCGCAGTAACCAAGCAGGATAGTCGCCCGAGATGCCAGCCGCGACAAAAAAGGGCGCAATACCGCGTTGCGGGTTTCGATGTAAAGTACTGTACATACATACAGTACTTATGCAAAATGGCGGCCCTGCCCAAACATGTCGAGTCGATTCACCCGAGTCTGTGGCGCGGATCGCAGTTGGCGCGTGCCTACGGTAAGACCGTAGACACCGGCTACGCGGCGTTGTCCGCGGAACTGCCCGGCGGTGGCTGGCCGCTTGGGGCGCTCGTGGAATTGCTCGTGCAGCAGCCCGGCGTCGGTGAAATGCGTTTGTTGCGCCCGGCGCTCGCGCGCGTCGCTCAGCAGGATCAGCACGCTCGGCGGCCCGTCCTGCTGCTGCAGGCGCCGCATGTGCCGAATGCGCTGGCGTTCTCGTACCTCGGCGTGCCGCTGGACAAGCTGATGTGGCTGCGTGCGTCGAAAACGGCGGACGCCTTGTGGTGCGCGGAGCGCGTGCTGCAGGCCGGAAGTTGCGGTGCGCTGCTGTTCTGGCAACAGCACATCCGCTCCGAGGCTTTGCGACGCTTGCATTTGGCCGCTCAGGCGACCGAGACGTTGCTGATTCTGGTGCGTCCGCTTGCCAGCGCCCAGGATGCGTCACCGGCGACCTTACGGCTTGGCGTGAGACCGGCAGAGGGCGGGATCGCAGTCGACATGATTAAACGACGCGGTCCCAACCGAACTGAACCATTGACCGTCACCCTACAACCGTCGCCGATCTTGCTGAGTCCCTATGGCCGTGTTCGTCGCCATTCACTTGCCCCGGCTTTCGCTGGAGGTGTTCAGACCGAGGTGGTCGCCTCCGTCTGAGCACGGGTGCGTGGTGCTCGAGCGCGACAAAGTCATCGTGCTCGATGCGGTGGCAAGGGACGCGGGCGTGCGAGTGGGGATGAAACGCGGCGGGGTCACGACGCTCGCGCCGGAGGCGCTGATGTTCGACCGGAGCGCCGCGCGTGAACACGAGATGCAGCGCGAGGTGGCGGTCGCGCTGCTGCGTTTTTCGCCGCAGGTGGCCGTGTGCGAGGAGCAAACCGTCGTCGTCGACGTCACCGCGAGCTTGCGCCTCTTCGGCGGCATCCTGCGCGTGTGCAGGGACATCAAGGACGTCGTCAAGACCATCGGCGTCACCGCGCGCATAAGCGTCGCGCCCACCGGGCGCGGTGCGTGGCTCCTCGCCAAGCCCGGCCGCCAGCGGGTGCTCAAGATGCGTTCGCTCGAACGCTACCTGGACGTCTTGCCCTTCATGGTGGTGCCGGAGTTGCGCCCCTTCGCCGACTGGTTCAATGGACTGGGCTGCCGCGTCCTGAGTGATATCCAACGCCTGCCCCGTGCAGGTTTAAAGAAGAGATGTGGCGTGGACCTACTCGATTCCCTAGACCGGGCCTATGGCCTGGCGCCTGAACTGCACGAATGGCTCGAACCGCCGCCGACCTTCAGCGCACGCGTCGAGCTGCCTGATCGCGTTGAGCATGCCGAAGCCATCCTCTTTTCCGCGCGGCGACTCGTCGTGCAGCTCTGCGGGTGGCTCACGGCCCAGCAGCTGGCGCTCACGCATGCCACGATCACGCTCGAGCATGAACGCGGACGCCAGGCCATCGAACCGACGCTCATTGAGATCGCACTCGCTGAGCCGACCTGGCATGAAGAGCACCTGGTTCGTCTCCTGAAGGAGCGACTCGGTCGCACGGAATTGGAAGCCGCGGTCATCGCCGTGCGGCTGACGGCCGCCGAAGTGCGAGCGGCCGAGCCGCCCAGCGACTCGCTGTTTCCCGAGCCAGGCGGGTCCGCGCAAGACCATAACCGGCTGCTAGAGCTTCTAGCGGCACGTCTGGGCGCCGAAAATGTTTTGCGGCCCGCGCCCGCGCCCGATCATCGGCCGGAACACGCCAACCAGTGGGTGCCCGTGCAGAGCACGCCGAAGACCCTCCCCGCGCCTGATGATCTGCCGCGACCGACCTGGCTACTGCATGTGCCCTTGCGCTTGATGGTCAAGAATCATCGTCCGTTCTACGGTTCGCCGCTGAAGCTCGTCTCAACTGGCGAACGGATCGAGGCCGGATGGCACGATGGGGCGCTGGTGACGCGCGACTATTTTGTCGCGGAAGCCGACGATAAAAGCTGCTACTGGATCTACCGCGAACGGCCGAGCGTCAAGACCGAGGAAACGCGCTGGTTCCTGCACGGGTTGTTTGGCTAAGCGGATAAGCAGGTGGCATTGTGGACTTTCCCTCATCGGCCCTGCCCGACTACGCTGAGCTTTTCGCGTTTAGTAACTTTTCGTTTCTCCAAGGTGCATCGCACGGCGAAGAACTGGTGCTGCGCGCGTCGCAACTCGGTTACGCGGGACTGGCCATCACCGACGAGTGTTCGGTTGCGGGCGTCGTGCGCGCGCATGTTCAGGCCAAGGAAGAGAAGCTGCCGCTGGTCATCGGCTCGTACTTTCGTCTGGTCCATGCGCGTCAGGATGCGGATAGCGGTCCCAAAAGCCGCCCCGCTGCTGGTCCTGCTGCTGGGCCCGCATCTGACCCCGCGTTCGGCCTTATCTTGCTCGCCCAAAACCGGGATGGTTACGGCAACCTGTGTGAGCTCATTACGCTCGCGCGCATGCGGGCGGCCAAGGGCAGCTACCTGCTGACCCCCGACGATCTCGCCCGACCAGAACCGAAGTACGCGCATTTGAAGGACGTTCCCAACTGCCTTGCGATCCTGGTGCCGGACTTTCCGGCGAATGAAGAGACGTTGACTGCGCAAGTCGACTGGCTGCGCCAGACCTTTCCGGCGCGTGCGTGGGTCGGCCTCACGCTGCATCAGCGGGCGATGGACGACATTCATCGAGGCATCGTTGAACAAGTGGCATTGCGAGCCGGAATTCCGGTCGTGGCGACCGGCAACGTGGTGATGCACGTGCGCTCGCGAAAGCCCCTGCAAGACACCATGACCGCGATTCGCGTCGGCAAACCCGTGGCTGAATGCGGCTATGAGCTTGCGCCCAATGCCGAGCAGCATTTGCGTTCCCGCTTGCGGCTCGCGAACCTGTATCCGCCGCATGCGATTGCCGAAACGTTGAGGGTGCTCGCGCGCTGCACCTTCTCGCTGGATGAATTGCGCTACGAGTATCCCGACGAACTCGTTCCCGAAGGCTACACGCATGAAGCCTATCTGCGGCAAGAGACCTATATCGGCGCGCACCGGCGCTTCCCCGCCGGCGTGCCACACAACGTGCAACAACAAATCGAGCACGAGCTGCAGCTCATTCGCGAGCTGCGTTATGAAGCGTACTTCCTCACCGTCTATGACATCGTGCGCTTCGCGCGCAGTCAGCACATCCTCTGCCAGGGCCGCGGATCGGCGGCGAACAGCGCGGTGTGTTATTGCCTCGGCGTCACCGAAGTCGATCCGTCACGTGGCAACATGCTGTTCGAGCGCTTCATCAGCAAGGAACGCGGTGAGCCGCCCGACATCGATGTCGACTTCGAGCACCAACGACGCGAAGAGGTCATCCAGTACATTTACCGGAAGTACGGACGCGATCGCGCAGCCATTGCCGCCGCGGTGTCGACCTACCGACCGCGGGGCGCACTTCGGGAGACCGGCAAGGCGCTCGGCATTGATCCGCAAATCGTCGACAAGGTCGCGAAGAGCCATCAGTGGTTCGATCACTCGCAGGATCTGCTGCGTCGATTCGAAGAGTCCGGCCTCGACCCTGCCAATCCGCTGATCGCCATGTGGGCGAATCTGGCGGCGCAGATACTGAATTTTCCCCGGCATCTGTCGCAGCACTCGGGCGGTTTTGTGATTAGTCGCGGCAAGCTCACGCGGCTGGTGCCTGTCGAGAACGCGGCGATGCCCGACCGCAGCGCCATCCAGTGGGACAAGGACGACCTCGAAGCACTCGGCTTGCTGAAAATTGACGTGCTCGCGCTCGGCATGCTGTCGGCAATTCGACGCACGCTCGATATCGTCTCGGAGCAACGCGGTGAGCGCTTTGAAATGCAGGACATTCCGGCCGAAGACGCGGCCACCTACGAGATGATCTCCCGCGCCGACACGGTCGGCGTCTTCCAGATCGAGTCGCGCGCACAGATGAGCATGCTGCCGCGCATGCAACCCAGAGAGTTCTACGATCTCGTGATTGAAGTCGCGATCGTGCGACCGGGTCCGATTCAGGGTGGCGCCGTCCACCCCTACTTGCGGCGGCGCCAGAAGCTCGAACCGGTCACCTATCCCAGCGAGGCACTGAAAACCGCGCTCGGCCGCACGCTCGGCGTGCCGATCTTCCAGGAGCAGGTGATGCAGGTCGCCATTCTCGCTGCCGGCTTCACGCCGGGTGAAGCCGATCAGCTGCGGCGCGCGATGGCGGCCTGGAAGCGCAAGGGTGGCCTGCAGCAATACTACGATCGCATCGTCGGGGGCATGCAGGCGCGCGGTTACGACAAGGCGTTCGCGGAAGCCATCTTCGAGCAGATCAAGGGATTCGGCGAGTATGGCTTTCCGGAGAGTCATGCCGCAAGCTTCGCGCTCCTCGTCTACGCGAGCAGTTGGCTCAAGTGCCATGAGCCAGCGGCCTTTCTGGCCGCCATGCTCAACTCCCAGCCGATGGGTTTTTACTCGCCCTCTCAGTTGGTGCAAGACGCGCGGCGTCATGGCGTCGAGATGGCGCCGATCGACGTGACCATCAGCGGATGGGATTCTGTGCTGGAAAAGCGGCCGGGTCACGACAAGCCGTTGGTTCGGCTCGGCCTTTCGTTGCTCAGGGGCATGCGTGAAGGCGCCACCGAGCGGATCGAAACGGCACGCGCCGTGAAGCCGTTTACAAGCGTCAGCGATTTAGGGCGTCGCGCGCAGCTCGATCGCCGCGACCTGCAGGTGCTCGCGGCAGCGAACGCGCTCCGGTCACTTGCGGGGAACCGTCGTGAAGCGCTGTGGCAGTCCGCTGCCGCGGTGCCCGACCGCGACATCTTGTCCGATACCCGAATCGACGATGAAACGCCGACGCTCGGTGCCCCATCTGAAGCGCAGGAGATCGTGAGCGACTACGACACCGCGGGACTGACGCTCGGACGCCATCCGCTATCGCTCTTGCGGCCGGCGCTGCTTGAACAGCGGCTCATGCCGGCTTCGACCTTGCGGACCTATCGAAACGGCCGTCTCGCACGAGGCTGCGGGCTCGTGACCGTACGGCAGCGACCTGGCACCGCGAAAGGCGTCATGTTCGTGACGCTCGAAGATGAGACGGGCAACGTCAACGTCATCGTATGGCCCTCACTGCTTGAGAAACAGCGACGTGAAGCGTTGGGCGCTGCATTACTTGCGGTGTATGGCACCTGGCAATGCGAAGGCGAAGTCCGTCACCTGGTGGCGCAGCGACTCGTCGACATGTCGCACCTGCTTGGCGGACTAACGACCGTCAGCAAGAACTTCTGTTGAGCGTGGCCGTGGCCTTTTCCTTCCTGCGCAAGACGAGAACCGGCTGCCCCCGCTCGGCATGCGGCCTTTTCCATTCCTCGATGTTGGCTTGCCCGACGTCGACGGCGGCCTATCTATGCAGGCGATTGCGGGCGGCCGGCCCGAGCAAATTCGCTTGCGTTGTGTCGCCGTGGCGGGCGACCATCGCCGTCACGACGATATCAGGCTGGCACATTTCGACGGATTTTTGTGAAGGCTTTCACTGAAAAGTGATAGCGCGCAGCACTTGATGCATGCTGAGGCGCTTAGATCGAACGGTCACACAGACGCGCAATGCTCCGGCTCTGACACCAATAGTTGCATTGGTGCCGATTTGTCCCCTTGGACTCAGCCGTAATTCTATGCGGGCGCAGGCAGCGCGGCCCCCCTCCGCGACCGGCGCAGATTCCACCGTCATTCATAGGTTCCGCTGGCAGCAGAAATCAACGGCCGGCTGACGGCTCGTGGATACGGCCCAGGACTATGCCGTATCTGTTCGCCCTGCGCCGTCTGGCAGGACGCTCCGTTTTTGCAAGGTTTGGGCGGCATCGAAAAGCGCTGCTTCCCGACTGACAAAAGCCTCATGGCATTGGAGAACCACGGGCGGCGAATCGTCATGCGAACCTCGGACAACGGCTATCCAGATCCAACCGCCTGCCTCGCGTTCAACTCTGATTTGCGGGGTATCGGACACAGTTAATGATCTCCTTTGCGAAGTCATAGCATGGGTCGGCACCAACCTTGCGAGTGTACTGAAGCCTGCAATCGGCAGGAATTGAGGAGAACCGCGATGAACGAAGATCAGGTCAAGGGCGTGGGCGAAAAAGTTAAGGGAAAAATCAACGAAGGCGTTGGAAAAATGACGGACGACTCGGTACAGGAAGCAAAAGGCGACGCGCAACAGGCGGGTGGCGAAGCGAGGAAGGAGCTCGGTGACGCAAAGGAAGACTTGAAGGATGCCGCCGATGATGCCGCGGCTGACGACAATAATCCGGCCGCACCGGCGCCCTGATCGGCTCCCGGCAATCGGTAGCTTGTTTTGACGATCGAGGCCGTCTGGTTTTTGATAGTTGGGGCTCTACTCGTCTTGATGGCCATTGGCCGAAAGATCGTAGAGCGCCTGCCGATGACCGGCGCAATGGTCTACCTTGTCGTCGGCTTCCTACTCGGTCCGGCGTGCGCAGGCTTGTTGAACATCGACCTCAAACGCGACGTTGCG
Organism: Caballeronia sp. LZ032; assembly: GCF_031451315.1. Taxonomy (NCBI): domain Bacteria; kingdom Pseudomonadati; phylum Pseudomonadota; class Betaproteobacteria; order Burkholderiales; family Burkholderiaceae; genus Caballeronia; species Caballeronia sp. LZ032. The sequence continues at coordinate 91,752 of NZ_JARUXP010000008.1, read as the reverse complement.
CTTTTGCGCACGCTGACCGGGGCCGGTCTCGTCGTCTCGCTTTTCGCAATCGGGATGTATCTGCGAATCAAGCTGTCGGATCCGCTTTGGCGATTGACGCTGCGGCTTGCTGGCCCGGCGATGCTCATTACCATCGCCATCATGTTTGTTGCCGCTCGGTGGGGGCTCGGACTCGCCCTCGGTCCCGCGCTGCTCTTGGCGTCCGCGCTTGCACCAACGGATCCTGTCCTAGCCAACGAGCTGCGCGTCGAGCAGGCTGGCGACGAGGAGCCATTGCGGTTTGCCTTGTCGTCGGAAGGCGGTCTGAACGATGGTGCAGCCTCACCAATGGTCTACATCGCGCTCGCCCTTTCTGGGATCGAAAGCTTTGGCAGCAGCAATCCATGGACGTTTTCCCTCGCGATTGCCTGGGGACTGGTCAGCGCCGTCGTAATCGGCTGGGCGCTGGGCGCGGGTATCGTGGTTCTCGTGACCTGGCTTCGCACGCGGTATGACCACGCACTGGGCCTCGAAGGTTTTCTTGCGTTAGGACTGGTTGCATTGGCTTACGGAGCGACGCTGATCGTTGATGGCTACGCCTTTATCGCCGTGTTCGTCGCCGGTGTTGCGCTGCGCCGCCAAGAAATGAAGGCAACCGGCGAACAGCCACCGAATGAAGTGCTGGAGTCCGTCGAACGTGGGGAGCGTGAGGAAGCGGCCACGGATCCCGAACTGGCTCACGCCTACATTGCCGAGAACATGATGGGCTTCTCGGTGGAGGTCGAACGTTTCGTCGAGCTCGGGTTGATGGTCATCATCGGCAGCGTCGTGTCTGCGCACTGGCGCGAACTGATTCACTGGTCCGTTGCCTGGCCGGTCCTGTTTCTATTTGTCGTCGCGCGCCCGCTCGGCAGCAGTCTCTCTCTTATTGGCTCGTCGATGGATCGCCACCAGCGTTCACTCTCGGCATGGCTAGGACTGCGCGGTGTCAGCGCCTTCTACTATCTGCTTTTCGCGCTCGAGCGGGCTGGAAACGGCATAGCTGGCAAGCTCATGCCGATAATCTTGTTGGCCATCGTTCTATCCGTTTTTCTACATGGCACTACTGCCACGGTTCTGCTCGACCGCTACCTCAAAAGATGTGATTGAACGGGTATCTCAGTCGCTAATCCCGGGACGAAATCTGCGGTGCTTCCGCCTGTCCGGCTCGTCCGACTAAATTGAAAGCGTGCTGTAACATTACCAGATTGACAACCGCTCTAGATTCAAAACCCCACCTTCCCTTCGCTCGATGCCCCATTCCGTTGAAGTTACTGCCGCTGTCATCTTCGCAATTGCTCTGCTCCATACGTTCGCCGTAGCCCGAATCGAAACGCTTGGCCACCACTTTCCACGGCACTCAGGGATATTTCACTTCCTGGCTGAAGTCGAGGTCGTCTTCGGATTTTGGGCGCTGGTTCTGTGTCTCGTCATGTGGGCGCTTGTCGGGTCTAGGGCGACCGTCGGATACCTGGAGCATCGCGAATTTACCGAGGCGCTGTTCGTCTTCGTCATCATGGTCATCGCGGCAAGCCGACCGATTCTTGTCCTCGTAACGAACGTCGTTATGGGGCTCTCTCGCTTCTTGCCGCTGCGCGCAGAGGTTGCCGTGGTGTGGTTCTCGTTGTCCGCAATTCCGCTGCTGGGCTCCCTTGTTACCGAACCGGCCGCAATGACGCTCGCGGCGCTTCTCTTGCGGGACAGACTGTTCGCCGCTCCAGTACCCGAACGCGTTAAGTACTTCGGACTCGCGTTGCTCTTCGTGAACGTGTCGATCGGCGGCGTCATGACGGCGTACGCCGCACCACCGGTGCTGATGGTCGCAAGTGCCTGGGGCTGGAACACGGGTTTCATGGCTGCGACTTTCGGGTGGAAAGCAGCCCTTGCTGTCCTTTTCAATGCCACTGTGTTCGTCGCAATCGCTGCAAAAAGTGTCCCGTCGCGGCCGACGACCGAAGACACTGGCGATTTGCTATCGAAGCCCGTTCCAGTGGGCGTCACACTTGTTCACATCGGATTTCTCGGGCTGGTCGTCATGAACTCGCATCATGCCGTCGTCTTCGTCGGGGCGTTTCTGTTTTTCCTCGGCTACACGCAGGCATACGAGCGCCATCAATCGCCCCTCATGCTTCGCGAAAGCCTTCTCGTCGCTTTCTTTCTCGGCGGACTGGTGGTGCTCGGCGGACTGCAACAGTGGTGGCTGCAGCCGGTCGTGGGTTCGATGGACGCTCTTACCCTTTACTTCGGCGCGACGGGGCTAACGGCAGTGATGGATAATGCGGCCATCACTTATCTCGGCTCGCTCCTCCCTGGCTTGTCCGACAGCGCAAAATACCTATTGGTGGCCGGCGCCGTGACGGGCGGCGGACTGACCGTGATTGCCAACGCGCCTAATCCGGCCGGGTTGGCGATTCTCGGTAATCGATTTTCGGGAGGTGCGGTGAGTCCGCTGCGATTGCTCGGCGCTGCGTTGTTACCGACCATAACGGCGGGCATCGCATTCCTGATCCTGTGAAGGACCAGGTCATGCGCCGCGCTCCGGTTGCTCGGCTCAGTCCCGTGCCAAAGCAGGATCAAGCCCCGTGTCTGTCCCGTGCCTGTTGTGATCGAGGACGGCGTTATGTCAAGCCCACCCTCGAGCGACCCATGCCGATGATTGCTGTAGGTTCTGCTGACACCCGACGCTCCTGCGCGTCCCGACCGAAGTATGCGCATTTGAAGGGCGTTAAAAATTGCTCTGCAATCTTGGTGCCTGACTTTCCGGGCGAATGAAGCGACGCTGACTGCGCAAGTCGATTGACTGCGCCGCGCCTTCCCGACGCGTGGATGGGCCGGCGCCGCATCAACGCGCGATGGACGATATCCATCGGGGCATCGTTGAACAAGCAACATTGCAAGCCAGAATCCTGGTCGTGGCGACCGGCTGTTTCTCTACGACACTTTTGCCAGTGCAATAGAGTCATTCAGTCATTCACCTCCCGTTCTGTTGGCACATCTTTCTTAGACCGGATCTCGACAAGGCCGAGTGCATCGAGAATGCTCACCAGCTCTCCCTGCAGCATATGCATTGATTCCCGACCTATCTTCTCTTGACCAGGAACAACACGCTTACTCGCAAGCTCTGTAATTTCGATGGAAGCATGCGTTGCGAGCGCGGCGCTGAAGGTAAGCAGCGAAACAATTTCCTCTGGCGGCATCTCAAATTGTCCAGACCTACGGACTATCGATTGAAAGCTGTGGTGTACATAACCGTGAAGTGTTCTTTTTGACTCGGCCCACATGCCAAGCAGATCGTTGTAGCGCGCGACGCCTGAACGCTGCACGATCATCTTAATTGCACGTTCTAAATTGAGACTATCTTCGCCTCTTTGGAAACGCAAGAGTTCGGTATCGTCCGCCCATTGCAACCAAAGCCCACGGATCAGAGCTTCAACGGACGGGCGCATCAAGGCTGTGGCCGAACCGACGAGGCCATGCTGGACCAACAAGAGACAGGATTTCTGGTGCTCGTGAACTATCGAGAACGCTGTAGCTGCCATATGGTCTGGCTCAGGAGCGTGCAACTCGAGTCCGTAAAGTTTCTCTTCGCTCCAGGTTGCAACCTGCTGGGCAATTTGCAACGCATGCCGCACCCCAACGTGCTGCATGTACGGAGGCCATTTCTCGACATCAGTTGAGTTCATTCTTGAAGGAAAGTGATAGAGCTGCCGCCGACCAACTACACTGACCGGCGAACGCTACTCAGCAACGTCGTCCTCAATTCTTCGTCGCGCAATGAAGAGGCCACCGATCCATGCGTTTGGGTACCGTTGTCGAAGAACGGTCTTCATCGCGACAAAGTGACTCCCGGTGGTCAGGACGTCGTCCACCACGAGGATGCGCTGAGGAGCGGGATCGGCGATGCCCTCATTGATCCTGTAGAGCGCGATCAGGTCCTCGGCATGCATGCGGTCGCCTCCTCGTATCGCCGCCTGACTTGAAGCTTCGTAACTCCCCGCCTGCAGCACAAGTTGCCTGACGTCCGCATTCGTCCCCTCGGCCATATGAGCAAGGACCAGTTCAATTCGGTTGTCATACTCGGGATGATTGACTTCTTTTGAAGGAGGAACGGGAACGAACGTGACCGTCGCAAGCGCCTCTGCGTTCAACGCCTCGCGAAAGGCTAAGCCGGCACGACGAATATCTCGTTCTTTGTATTGGTATTCAGGACGCCCCCTTCTAGTGACCGACTTCTTGATGTTCAAGATCATGTCGTTCATGGGGCTGCAGCCATAGCCTCCGCGCGCCGTGTATTCCCCTTGGTAGAGACAAAAGTCGTCAGCCCTTAGGTAACGATGATCCCTTCGGGTTGCCTCATCAATTTGCAGGAGCCGCATTGCCGAGCCTGTTGAGAATGTCGTCGAAGTCCTTCACTCGGACTGCGCCTTTCTCTGCAAACTTCGCGGGCCAGGTGAGTTTTGGATTCTGAAAGCAGCTATCCAGAATGAAGAGTTGCCGGCCCTGATGTAAAGCGGCTCGCGCTTGCGTGAGCGTCCCCGAGGTCTCGCCGGCTTCAATGATGACCGTTGCATCGGAGAGCGCGGACATCGTCGCGTTCCGTTCCGGGAAAAAGAGGCGGTTTCCTCGGAACGTCTGCCGCGCATAGCGAAGGATGGGAACTTGACTCACAACGAGATACTCTTTGGCAATCCGGCGCTGCAAGTCCGCGTTTTCGCTCGGATAGGACTCCGTAATGGGTGTTCCGATGACCGCCACGGTCCGCCCGCCCGCTTCAATCGCGGTGGTATGCGCGATCGTATCCACGCCCCGCGCGAGCCCTGAAAAGATCGTGAAATCGTGTTTAACTAACAGTTTGACGAGCTTTTTCGCCCGTCTCGCGCCTTCATCGGACGGAGATCGCGTGCCCACGACGGCGACAGACTTGTGGGAGAAGGCCAGATCCTGCCATCCATTGAAGTACAAGAATTCCAACGGATACGCCGCATCCCGAAGCTTATTCGGATAGTCGGCCGTCCCGTGCACGCAGATGCCAAGATCATGAATCCCTGCCCGTTCGAGATGGTCCATCACCTGCGGAACCGTTTCATCGATGGTCTGAGCAGGGACGAGTTCGGAGGGCGTGGCGTTCGGATTCTGTCGGAATGTTTCCGCAATCGATTTGAACGATGCCCGATCGGATTGCCACAGCGCCTCGTAAGCGCCCATCTCTCGCAGGGGCTCAACCGGCGCGGCCGCGAGTAATGACTGGCCTAAGTCGAACGGCGTGCTCATGTGACTCCTCGTGCATTGTCATGGTACTGTATATACATACAGTATAAAGCATTCTGCTCATGGTCCCGGCGCATTTTCCGGGGCAGCGCAGTTGCGCGCTGGGGTTCGACCCGGGCCTTCAGCTGCACGTCCCTGCGTTATCACTGCCGACCTCCCAAAAATCTGGCGCTACCAGGTCCACCCGCAAAACTGATCGAAGATCGACTGAATCTCAGCCGGAGCATGATGATCAATGATACCGGCATGGTAGGCATGAGCCACCGCAGGAGGGTCGGCGGCAAGCGACGCCGCTGCGTACGCGTTCAGATCGATCGACGGCGTGATCTCCTGATACGCCGTGTTGATTGTCTTCAACCATGAATACAGCCGGACCTGACCACCGGCGGCCTCGATGAATGCGCGCGCGGCTTCCGAGCTGCACCCCGACGTGCAGAAGTCATCGACGACCAGGACGCGTTTGCCCGCAAGTTTGAGGTTGGTCTTGTTGGGCTGGTCGCGCAAATTTCGATGCGGTTTCGGTTGCAAGTGGATCGTGTTCAATTGCGTGATGAACCTGCGGTCCGCCGCTTTCGTGTATTGGCTCTTCGGGGCTTCGCGATGCCGGATGATTAAGTCGTGATAGTAGGATTTACCGAAGCACTTTCCGAGTCGTGCCAGTGTCGCTGACACGCCGTGTATATCCGGATCCGAATCGGGTTTGTGGCCAGGATAGCTGCAAATATAGTCGACGCCCTGCAGAAGTCCGGCAAAGTACAACGACGACACGGTGAAATAAAACCAGAAGTCAGGATGCCCCTGCCCGTGCTTCGCGAACGCTCGAGCGTCACCGCCGAAGACAGCGAACCGCTCGTTCATCGTTGAGAAGGGCCCCCCGGCGCTGACGTCGAGGTTACCGTGCTGCACGCGCCAGAAAATCGGATGCTGCCTGAGCGCAAAGACAAAACAGAACCGCGCTAACTCGCCCACACTCGCGACGGGAAAGCCGTATTCCATCTGCTGCGCGTACCAGTCTGGTCGCACTAGGATGAATTGGTTCTGAACGCCCGCGCGCATGTCGTCGGTCATTCCGCCGACGAGTACCGTCTCGTGGGTCTGCACCCCGTAGCGTTGCAATATGGGCGCCGCAGAGTTCTGAAGGACGCGAGCAGGGCTGCGATCGACGCCTGCTCCATGGACAGGGACGTCGATGCCGGCGATCTGGGAAAAGTATTGGCGCAACGGAACGCCACCCACGGTCCAATTTCGATTGGACCACAGGACAGTCCTGACGCCGCGGGCATCCAACTCTCGGACCAAACGGCCCAACTCTGCAGCGATTTTCCCGTTGATCTGATTACCATGCGCAAGCGTTCCACCGACACTCACCAGCAAGAGCTTCAAACTCATTCCGTCGCTCCGAACAAATCACCTTGCCGCGCGAAAAAGGCGGTCTTTGCATGCGCCTCGGCAGGTGGCTCCTGCCCCCCGGCCAGCGTGCCGCGCAATGCGTCGGTGAATTCGGTGTGCTCGGCGGGAACGTTGAACGACATGTCCGCTTGGCCGTGATCATCGCTGAACGTTCGACCCGTAGAGACTAGGTTAATCGTGGGTCGGCCAAGCTTCTTCGCGAATCTGATCGTGTGCGCCGTGCCTGACGCGCGCTTCCACTCCGGCGCGACGACGCAATTCGAAAGGGCGGCCTGCAAGCGGTTGCGCCAGACGAACGCCTCCGCGCTGGGTGCCTCACTGGGAAGGTACTCGGAAATCAGCACGCCTCCTGCGTCGACGATCTTATCGGCCAAGTCCGCGTTCTTAGCGGGATACACCCTCAGGAGACCGTTCGCCAACACAGAGATGTTCTTCACGCCGGAGTGAAGCGCCCATTCGTGGGCGATTTCGTCAACGCCCTTGGCCAGTCCACTGACCAGGCAGGCGTCGAGCGCGCGCACCGTTGCGACCGCATATTTCGCCAAGAACGCCCCTTCATCAGATGGGGATCGCGTGCCGACGACCCCCACGTTGAACGCGCTCAGCAGTTGAACGTCTCCCCGGTAGAAAAACCAGAGTGGGCGCAAATTTTCATCAAGGTCTTCGAATCGCTTCGGATAGTTGGGATCGCCTGCACGAACCAGATGGATGCCCCGATTTCGGATGTTTGCTGCGGCAACCGTACCCATCCGAAGCACGTGAGAATGGACGTCGTGGGTGAGGGGTTCATCCGACAGACGGCGAATGAACTTCGACGCGCCCTCCGTCGCAAATCCTTCGGCAACGGCGTCAACCCCGCCGTACCCGCGAAGGGTCTTGAAGCCCACCCCTTTAAGTTGAGCCAAACCTAGAAATATTGTCGTAGCTTCTTCGAGCGGTAGCATCGCTAACTCATTACATTCATTTGTCGCGTTGGGTGACGCCAACGAAGTCAGCGCTTCGCGCGTAATAGCCAGCCACCTCTTCCAGCATTCGGATTCGTTCCGCCCGCACGTAGATCGAGGTCGTCTGCAGAGAGGCATGACCCAGCACCTTCTGCACCACGTCGATCGGTACTTCATTGGCCACGGATTGCGTTCCGAACGTAGGTCGCATCGCATGCGCGGTGACTGAGCCGAGCGTCGCCCGCTCGTCTGACGTGAGATTTTCCATGGTCTCGACAAGGGCCGTCAACATGCGCGCCATCAACCGATTGATGCCATCGGCGGTGTAACCGGCTTCGCTCTGCGAACCCGGCTGTCTGCTTCGGTGACGCCGCCGCGATGCGTCCGTTGACGGGATCACGATGGGTGCGAGCAAAGGACCCTGAGGCATCGCCCCGTCCGCTACGCCGTCGAAGTCACTGCGTCGATCGGCCCAATGCACACGCAACGCCGAGAGGGTCGCGGCGCTCACTGGCACGGCCCGCTCGCGCAGCCCCTTGCCGATCACCGTCAACTCCCACACAGCGACGCCGCCTGTCGTAACTTGGGACGGACGCAAATGCTCTCGACGCGCGGAGGCCGCCTCCTCACGCCGCAGACCGGAATCGCCCATCAGTAAGATGGCTGCGCGCAGGGCGCGCCATTGCTTCGCCCCCGCGGCTGCCGATCGCGTATCGAGCTCGTCGCGCAACTTGCGCCACAGTTCGGCTGGCAATGCCCGCTCGATCTTCATTGCGCTCGCGCGCTTGACGACGACCGGATCGTTGACTGCCGTCCATGGGTTACCTGCCAAATAGCGCACATCGACCCACCAGGCGAACGCCGTCTGCAGTACCCGAACGGTATAACGCTGCGAGTCGGGCGAAAGCGTCGCGGACAGCGATGCGGCACCGTCGGCGGCCGCAGAGGCGTTGGGCAAGGCAAACGGTCGCCACCGCGGCGAGTGCCGCGGGAAGCGCTCGCCGACAAAGCGCGGATCGGGGCTTTTCAAAAAGTCCTTGTAGGCCTCGCAGTCGTCCACGCGCAGATCACTCAGCGCCTTGCCGCGCAAGACGACCGCCCATAACAGGAAGCGTTCGAGCTCCTTGGTGTACGCCCGCAGCGTTTTAGGCTGATCGCGAAAGCGGTTCAGATACGCGCGCACTGCATCGAGATCGTGGTTCGCCTGGATATAACAGAAGGCCGTCGAACGATTTTCGCCATGCGCGCCGGAGAGCGCGTGCGGCACGGCGAGACGCTCGAGCGGCGCAAGAACGAGGCGACTCGTCAGCCGGCTTGCACATTCCGGGCTGCCGCCTGGACCGCCGCCGCTCGGGACGCCGCTTGGGCCGCTTCCCGTCACCTTGGCGGCCGGCACCACTTCGACCAGTTCGGCCGCGATCAGCGGCACGCCGTCCCGTTCCTCGGAGTCGACGTCTGCTTCGATCGTTAGTTGCAGTGATACGTGCTGCTTGCGCAGCCAGCTCACGATCGCGCGCGCCCGGCCCGGGCCGATGCGCGGAATCGAGCGCCACCAGCTGCCGCCGCGTCGGTTGCAGAAGGCCACCAGTTCACCGAGCGTCTGGATGCCCTCGCCTTTCAGCCGACGCGCCACGCGCGGCCGCAGCCAAGCACTGATGGCGTGATCGGCCCGCGGCGGCAATGCGGCCAACTGCGCCGCCTCGGTCACCATGCGGAAGGTGACCGCCGTCAGCGACGGGCGCCCGTGCTGACGGATCGACGCGCGCAGATGATCGGCGAGCGCCGTCGAGCCGTGCGCGAGCGCCAGCGCCACCAGTGCGTCGAGCATCGTGTTGAGATGCCGCTCCATCGCACCAGGCGTTGCCGCGTGCGCATCCTCGTCGGGATCGTAGTAAGTGCGCGCGATCACCGCGGGCGCGATGCGCTGCACGTACGCGCGCAGCGCCGTGAAATCCTTGGTCGTGTAACGGCGCTCGAGGGCAAGTGATTCGGTGAGCTTCTCCGGGGGGCGTGCGGTCTTGGCGGTGAGCTTTTCCGGGGCAGCCTTGGAGCGAGCTTCGGAGGGTGCTTTTTGGGCCGACCGAGCCGAGGCGTCATGCTGATCGTGCCGATCTTGCTGACTGTGCTTAGGCATCGTCGCACTCTCCGTCCTCCGATTCGAGCGGCGGCTCGGGCGGCTTCGGTGGCATCGGTTGCCTCCGTGGCCTCGGCGGCAACGATCTCCGCGCGACCCGCGCCAGCAGTGCCCGCGCTTGCACCAGAAAGGTCTCAGGAAATTGCTCGCACAGCGTCTCGAACAGCGGCCGCGCTTCCTGCAGGCGCGCAGCGACGCCGCCGACGGATCCCCCACCGATTCGAGTCCCATAACGCTGCAAGCCCCGGCCCGGGCGATCGCCGAACACCGTCTGCTGCAGGACGACCACGGCACCGCATTCCGCCAAGCGCTGGCGCACCCCACTGAAGTCATCGCGAAACACCGCGACGCCGTAGGTCTGCACCAGCGCGGTCAGTACCATGAGTTCGGCGCGGTCCAGCGTCGGCGGCACCGGGAAGGTCACCCCGTGGGCGGCATAGCGAATGGCAATCGTGCGGCGGCTCGCGGTGACGACCTGTTCGAGCTCATGCAAAAGACGCGTGACGTACGCATCCGGCAGCTCGTCGTAGGCGTCGCCCGAGCCGTCGTCCGGTTCGCGGTCCGGTTCGTGGTCCGGTTTACGGTCCGCGTTGGGGTCATCCGGCGGAAAGCCTTGTGCCACGGCGCGCTCTCCTCTCTTGTAAATCAGAATTCGTGAATTTTACCCCTGAAACGCTATCCCGATAATATTACATTATCAGGCTTTCGAACCAGATAGATTTGATTAATTAGAGCAAAATAAGCACCCTTCAATTGCCATGCGACGGAGACGTAATGGCCTCAACGGAAGAAAGTTGCATTGCGCGACCACTTCCGCTCGGGCACATGGCATGCATCACGTTTTTCACCCGTCGTCGCATCATCGATATTTGAAGGGCACTGTCCGGTGGCGAAATCAACGAAAAGCGAAGGTGGCCGACTGCGAACGTCGGTTGAAAGTCCTGACTGCCAGGCGCAACAACAAGATGGCAAGTTCAACGCACGCATACGTGCGCGGAAATACGATCAAGTTCTATGACTGGCTTCACGAGGCGTCTGCCGAGAGCCTGCCGTCGGGACCAGCAGTGTGGATCTGCGGCGATTGCCATACCGGCAATCTCGGTCCAATTGCCGATGCCAACGGTCGAATCGAGGTACAGATCAGAGATCTGGATCAGACCGTCATCGGTAATCCGGTGCATGATCTGATTCGTCTCGGATTGTCCCTCGCCACCGCGGCGCGCAGTTCAGCGCTGCCAGGCGTTACGACGATCAATATGATTGAAGCCTTGTTCGCGGGCTATACGGAAACGTTCGACGAGAAATGCAACCTCGATGAGGAAATCAGACGCCCAGAGGTCGTGCGCATCGTGATGCGCGAAGCCGTTCGTCGTTCATGGAAACATCTAGCGCGCGAAAGACTAGACGACACGCAGCCGACCATTCCGTTTGGCAAGCGGTTCTGGCCGATCACCAAAGACGAACGTGGCGAAATTGAAGCGCTTTTTGAGAAAAAAACTGTCGCCGATCTAGCGACGAGTCTGCGGGGCCGCTCGAATACCGGTAACGTCACCGTATTGGACGCCGCCTACTGGGTCAAAGGCTGCAGCTCCCTCGGACGTCTTCGGTACGCCGTTCTACTCGATGTCGACGGGGGCGTAGTCGAAGGCGACGATCTTTGCCTCATCGACATTAAGGAAGCCGTCAAGGCTGCGGCACCCGGCTATGCCAACACCGCAATGCCGCGCGACAACGCCGAACGTGTCGTGGAAGGCGCCCGTAATCTCTCCCCGCACCTCGGCAAGCGAATGCGCGCGGCCGATCTTCAAGGCAAACCAGTCATTCTCCGCGAGTTGCTGCCGCAGGATTTGAAGCTAGAAATAGAGCAGATCGGGCAAACCGAGGCGATGAACCTGGCGCGCTATCTGGCGCGCATCGTCGGCCAGGCGCACGCGCGGCAAATGGACCGAGCAACGCGACGGAGCTGGCTCACTGATCTCAGACGGGGCAATACACGTTCAATGGATGCCCCACTATGGCTGTGGCATAGCATCGTCGATCTGGTGGGAAGCCACGAGGTCGGATACCTCGAACACTGCCGGCGCTACGCCATATCGGCGGCATGAATTGGGAAAAATCGGTCCGCCCTTTCCTGCTTCACCTGTGAGGCTGCACTGGGCCTTTTGCCCTCCCGTCTGCGCAACCGCTGCACCGTTGACCGGCAAAGCGACGGCTAGCGCGGCCACCGTACTTTGCGTCGCTTCATTTTCGTGTCCACATAATCGTACGTACGTCACGTGCAAGGACGCTTCGTCTATTGTCGACGCCATGCTGCTGTTGCTGCTGGCAAACGCTTGCAACGACTGCCGTTAGAATGGATTGCTCGTAAATGAACGCCTGCACAAGACCAATTCATGCACGTTGCTCCAATGCCGCCCGACGAGGCAGAACGCCTGCGCGTCTTGCACGGATTATCGATTCTCGATACACCTGCCGAAGAAGCATTCGATCGCATCACGCGTGTGCTCGCACACATGCTCAGCGTGCCAATAGCGCTGGTCTCGCTGGTCGACGAACATCGGCAGTGGTTCAAATCGCGGGTCGGCGTGGATGCCTGCGAGACGTCGCGAGAGGTCGCTTTTTGCACGCAGATGGCGCAAGACGTAACGGCTCGTAAGCAGGCCGAGCGGCAACTCATCGCGCAGGCAATGCGTGATCCGCTCACCGGATTGCCAAACCGACGTGCATTGACCGGGCATCTGGCGCAACACCTTGCGTCTGACCGTGCAACGCGTCAAGCGCTGGCCCTGTTCTTTCTCGACCTGATGGCTTCAAGCCGGTCAATGATGCATACGGCCATGAGACAGGCGATGAGTTGTTACGACAGGTCGCCCAGCGCCTCACGGACACGGTGCGCAAGAGCGATTTTACGAGCCGTCTTGCAGGCGACGAATTCGTTGTCGTGAGTCACGGCGTGACCGATGAGACGGCCGCCAGCGGCATTGCCGAATCCATCTGCATCCCGCTGAGTAGGCCATTTTGCCTGACTGATCATGAGGTCACGATTGCGACGAGCGTGGGCGTTGTTCTGTGCAACGCTCAAACGCCAACGACGCCGGACAGGCTCCTGGCGACGGCCGACAAAGCAATGTACGAAGCCAAACGAGAAGGAAGAAACAGTTATCGCTATGGCTCACTCGACGCCGCAGCGTCTGCGCGCTGATGCTCGTTGTCGAGCGCAGCGACCAGGACTGATATAAAGCCCCGTGTGCGCGGCCAGCCGAGCGGTGGCCGCGTCACTCGCCGCTCGAGGAACACTATCACCGTTGCCGATACGCCGTTACTGCATCGGGGTGAATGCTGCGGCCGAACGCAGGGATTGGGCGCGGCGAGGCCCTCATCGAGCTTTTACTGGATGTCTCCGGCCAAGGCGGCCAGCCGCAGACTTGATGGTCCGGTCCATGCAGCGTCTGCGGACATTGCAGCACAACGCGTTTGGGCAGCGTCCTTGGCCTGAAGTTCATCAAACCGCTGGCTTACTCCGCGAAGAGGTCCGGACCGAAAACCTCATAGTGGATTCTTGATTCAGGGACGTCTAGCTGCCGCAAAGCATCATGCTGTAGCCGCATGAAGGGAATCGGGCCGCAAATGTAGTAGTCGGCATCCGGTAACAAGAGGAGGTCTTTGATCTCGCTGAGGTTGATAAAGCCCTTGCGATCGAAATCGACGCCTTGTACGTCGCCCGCCAAAGGATCATCGTAGTACACAACAGCCTTGAAATCGGGATACGTGGCGACTGTCTGTTTGAGTCGGTCGCGCATCGCATGGACGTTACTGTTGCGGGCGCCGTGGATGAAAACGACCTGTCGCTGTGGATTCTGGATGGCGCGCTTGAGCATGCTCACCATCGGCGTAAGCCCGACACCGCCACTGATTAGCACCAGCGGGGTTGCCGCATTGACATCGATGTAGAAAGTCCCGTACGGTGCGGCCAGCTTGACTTCGTCGCCGACGTTGACGTGATCGTGCAGCAGCGACGAGACCTGTCCGGGTGGCCGCGTTGCATCGCCCTCTTCCCGTTTGACGGAGATTCGGTAGCTGCGCCCATTAGGCATATCGGACAGGCTGTATTGACGGATTTGTTGAAGGCCGAGCGCGGGCACGTTCACAGCAATACTGATGTACTGTCCCGGTTCGAAATTCGGCACTGGTTGCCCATCGACGGGCTCCAGAATGAAGGACGTAATGACGCTGCTTTCGGCGCGCTTTTCCTTCACGACGAACTTCCGCCACCCGTTCCAGCCGCCCAGTGCACTTGCAGAGCGCTCACGGAGCTCGCTTTCCATGCCCATCAGGACGTCAGCCAGATTTCCATAGGCTTGCGCCCACGCGGAAATGATCTCGTCCGTTGCAGCGTCGCCCAGCACGTCCTTGATCGCCCCCAGGAGGTGCTCACCCACAATGGGGTAGTGCTCGGGTCGCACATCGAGGCTAGCGTGCTTGTTTGCGATGTTCTTTAGTCGAGCGAGCGCTTGCTGCTGCTCGCCTCGCTCCTGATGGGTCATGTTGAAAACGTTCCTGAGCTCCGGATGAGCTTCGAAGAGTCTCGTATAGAAGCGCTTGATGATTGGATATCCATGCTCGGCGAGCACGGGTGCCGTCGCCTTGACAATGTCCTTGGTTTTCTGTGTAAGCATCTTCGGTATCCTAGGAGCACGACCGTAACCCACCCGCAGCAATCACCATACCGGTTGACCGCCATTTTCTCGACGTCCAGACATGGCGCTGCCACAACTCACTTGTTCGCAGGCATGGTGACGATTAGCGTTGAGGCCGCTTCAGCCGAAATCGTTCGTGTTGTTCCACGGGACGGCCATCCCGTGATTGCCTGCCTTCGATCACATGGGGCGGGCAAACCGTAGAAACAGCGCTTTTGAAAACGGTCTGTAGGCCGGTGGGAGACTGCAGTAAGAGGACACGTTTATCGAACGACGTCAGTTGGCCAGTCAGCTTGATTCCATTAACCAAAAAGACCCAAACCACTTTCCTTTCGATCACAAGGGCATCCAGGAAGGCGGACTGCGCGTCGTCGACATTAGCGTACATGACTCCTTCTCCTGTCTTTTTTGGTTTTGAGCCGCGCTAGCGGTTCGCTCCGCCGTTCTCGTCGCCGTTTTCCCCTTGTCGTCGGATCATAGCGCGTTGTCGCCAGCCCATGCGCCACCGCGCGCGTCCGATACGTGACGTATATCGCGCAACAATTTGGCTGGTATGGCGCCGTCACTTTTACTTTCACCGTCCACTTACGACGACGCGCGGGAGAGCGCGGTCGTTGCGTCCTCTGTTCGCCGGTACCAGCGAGTCGGCATGTCTATTGCGACCAGTCAGGACCATCCTCGCAACGACTCAACGGAGAACGATCATGCGACTTTTAACGACCAAAGACGGCCTACCACGGCTGTCGTGGGGGTCCATCATCGCGGGAGTCATCCTCTCGATGATTGTCTATCTGACCATGAGTGCGCTCGGCACCGCCATCGGTGCATCGCTGCTGGCGCCGCTGTCGAAGCCCGACCCGTTGCACGGCTTTGGCTTCGGCTCGGGCGTCTGGGTCATCGTGACAACGGTGTTCGCCGTGTTCGTCGGCTCCTACTTCGCCGGGCGGTGCGCCCCTGTGCTTGGATGGCTACACGGCTTGCTGTCGTGGGCCGTCATGACACTGCTGATTGTCTATGGGATGACGTCGCTGATCACCGGTGCTGTGAGCACGGCAAGTAGCATCGCCGCGACCGGCGCCCAAGTCGGGGCGACTGCGGCTAATCAACCGGGCAGCAGCAATCAGCTGATCGATTCGGCGAAGCAGCAGGTGCAAGCTACAGTGGCCTCGGCAGCCTCCGCGGCATCCGGCCCCGAGGCGGAACAGAACGCTCGCCAAGCGGCGGATACGGCTGCGCGCGGCGTCGCGCGTGCGAGCTGGTTCTCGTTCGCTGCACTGGTCGTCGGCGCGATCATCGCGATCGTGTCGGGCGGCGCCGGTTTTCGCCATCAACCGCCGTTCGAGGAAAGCGGCGGCGCCGCGGCGGATCGAGATCCCGCACTGCCTCGTAACCGGGCCGCCGCGCATAGTGGCCGGCTGTGAGCGGCCTCGTGGCACGCCGCGCTCGCGCATGGAGGAATCGATGAATTCAGAGAAAGCCGCACCAAACCCCGCCGCGTCAGGCGTCTCACAAGATGAAGTCCGTCTTTCTGCCGTCCAGGAGGAGCTTGAGGTCGGCGTCAGGACGACGGAGACGGGAGCGGTGCGCGTACGCAAGGTTGTCCATGAAGAGATGGAACCCGTGACGATGCGCCTGCGCGAGCAGCATGTTGAGGTCAAGCACGTACCTGTTAATCGCCCGGTCGAGGAACGCGCGGAGCCGCGCCGGGACGGCGACACATTAATCATTCCCATTTACGAATATGTGCCGGTCGTCACGATGCAACTGACGTTGAAAGAAGAGGTACACATCAAGACGACAGAGACAGAACGCGACGTCGTGCGTCAAGTCCTGACGCATGCCGAGGAACTGGTAGTTGAGCGGCGCGACGGCCCCGATGGCCAGTGGAAGCCTGATCCGCCCTCTCGTTGAGCTGCACTGGAACGGAGGTTGCGTTCGCTCTCACACGCGCTTCACTTTCGGCTTGCGCAAGCCCTTTATCCGGAGATGCCACAATGACTCAGACGATTATCGGTGTATTCGATACCTTCCAGGATGCGGAGCGCGCCCAGACGCGGCTCGAGGCAGAAGGCATCGCACGCACGGACATGCGCGTGCATTCGAATGACGAGCGTTCGACCCTGTCCACTGATCCAGCTGTGGACAGCGCAGCAGCGGGCCGTCCCGCTGGCGAAGTCCATGAAGGAGCGATGGCCAGGATTGAGCATTTCTTCAAGAATCTTTTCGGCGACAGCGATCGACCGGAAGAGATTGGTCATTATCAAGAAGCCGTGCGGCGTGGCAGTGCCCTCTTGTCGGTAGACGTGGTGAATGAATCCGAGACGGAACGCGTGCGTGATGCGCTGTATGCGGCCGGCGCGGTCGACATCGATTCGCGCGTCGCTCAATGGCGCAACACGGGCTATACCAACTATGACCGCGACGCGCCCGCCTACACGGCGGACCAGATCGCGGAAGAGCGGAAGGCGTTTCCGGTCGTGCAGGAATCGCTGGAAGTCGGCAAACGATCCGTGCAAACGGGTGGCGTGCGAGTCTACTCCCGCCTGACCGAGACGCCAGTCAGCGAGTCGGTGAACCTGCGCGAAGAACACGCGAATATCGAGCGCCGCGCTGTGGACCGGCCCGCGACCGCCGCCGATCTGCGCGAGGGTTCCGTTGAGATCAAGGAAACTGCGGAAGAAGCTGTCGTCGCCAAGACCGCCCGCGTAGTTGAGGAAGTGGTGGTCGGCAAGGAAGCATCCAACCGCACCGAGACAGTCACAGATACCGTCCGCGGCACCCAAGTGGAAGTCGAGCGCACGCCCGGTTCCCGAGATGCCTCCGTCGACGTTTCCAGCACCAAAAAGACGACGCCCGAATAAGCCCTACCGATGCAGCATTGCGATCGCCTGGTTCAGGCGACCGGGCGATCTGACTCTCGCCTTTATCCGCTTCAGATGTCGGCACCCACGATGCGATGTTCTTCGGACCGGCAACTCCTGCACGACCGTGTGGCGTGTCTGACATTTCCTTTCAAACGACGTTCATCGAGTTTTTAAAGGAGCCAGTCAATGTTTCAGTACCCCGGTTATTTCGCTTACCAGATTCCGTCCCTCGCGCGCGCCAACTTGCAGACGCTTCTCAACGTCACGGGGCGCTTCGCGAGCGGTCTGCAAGCGCTGACGGAACTGAACGTACAGACAGTCCACAAGGTAGTCGAGGAAAGCAACACGCTACTGCGCGCGGGGGACGAGGCGGACGCAGGCAACGTGCTTGGTTGGCAGTCCATCATGTTCGCCCAGTTCCCCCAGAAGGCCGCTTCCTACGGCCAGCACGTGATGTCGATTATCACGTCAACCCAAGACGACATAGTTGGCGAAGTCCGCGGCCAGTATGAGCGTAACGGCGTCACATTCAGTGAGGCGGCAAAGGTCGCCGCGAGCGACGGGCAGTCAGACGTCCAATCGTCGAGCGATCTCATCACGAACCTCGCCGACTCCGCGACCGACGCCGTACCCGAAACGGGCGGCACCATACTGGATGCGAACGGCGAAATCGCAAAGACAACCACGCGCGCACCCGCCAAGCGTTCAGCCTGATACGACGAGCTGCATGAGGCCGCAATCGAGAGGCTTCATGCGGCATGGCGCTGCCAAAGACCGATGGGCGCGCGCCGCACGACGCATCGCGGATTTAACGATTCGCTTTCTAATCTTCGCTTAGGTTCTATGCGACGCCAGGAATGGCGAATGCAGTGTTCCTGACGCGGCCAATGGATCGCCCGTTGCGTCTGCGTGCGGATCCGAGCGCACGCTGATTTACTTCAAAGAGACGAAATGAATAACTTTGATCCGCTTGCGTCGGCACAGGCCGCGCTATTTTCGCTGTTCACCGGCGGACCGCTGTGGTTGGCGACGCATTTTTTCGTGGAGCCCCAGACGACCGCCCAAAGCGGGAAGCCGGATCATTCCCGGGCCCCGATCGACGCGAGCAAGGACGCAGCGCCGCTGGAGCGGTCGCGCCCCGCGATTGCGCCTTCTTGCGGGCGACACGGGCTGGCGGCTACGAATGGGCCGCAATGGTTGAGCAATCGCTTCGAGCATGGCGGCCATACCCACCGGTTCAAACTTTACGTCCCGAGTGTCTATCACGGCCAGCCGTTACCGATGATCGTGATGCTGCACGGCGCACACCAAGACCCCGACGACTTCGCAGCCGGCACAGAAATGAACGAAGCCGCAGAGGCGCACGGCTATATCGTCGCCTATCCGGAGCAGTCGGAGAGCACCAATCTGCTTCGATGTTGGCACTGGTTCCGCCCCAGCGACCAGGCGCGTGAGTCCGGCGAAACCTCGATGATCGCGGCCCTTACTCGGGAGGTCATTGCGGCCTACCACGTCGACCCAACACAGGTCTATGTGGCGGGCATGTCGGCTGGCGGCGCCATGGCGGTCAATCTCGCCGTCACCCATCCAGATCTGTACGCGGCCGCAGCGGTCCACTCGGGCGTCGCCTTCGGCGTGGCCGATGAGGCATTCTCTGCGCTTTGTGCGATGAATGATGGGATGAGTAAGGTGCGCCTGCCCGCACGTTTGCCTGAAGGTCTCCAACACCGCGTCGTGCCGCTCATCGTCTTTCACGGCGACGCCGACGAAATCGTGCATCCGCGTAATAGCGATCAAATCGTCGCGATGCGCGCACTCTTGCATGGCGACTGCAGCGCGTCGCTTGAACCTTCTTCAACTTACGTGGAGAAAACGAAGAACGGCTACGCGTACACGTGTTGTGTCTTTCGTGATGAGAATAGACGCCCCGTCGGCGAGCAATGGCTTGTCCACGGACTGGGTCATGCCTGATCCGGAGGGAACATCGAAGGCACGTACACCGACCCTTGCGGTCCGCATGCAACGAGCGAAATGGTTCGATTCTTCAATCAATTTGCGCTTGGCACCTAAGTCCTTTGGGTGCGTCCGAGCGGACCAGTCGCATTCGGGCTCGGCCAAGAAACTCGAGCCACTTCTTCCGACACCCGCTGTTTCTCGGCCTGCACGTAGATGGTTGTCGTTTGCAGCGACGTATGGCCCAGCCTTCTGCATCACATCGATGGGTACCTCGTCCGCGACCGATTACGTGCCGAGCGTGTGGCGAAAGGCATGCGCATTCACGCGGCCCTGCCGTGTAGCTGGCTACGTCCTCGCGCGATGGAGCGCGAAGGCTGTCCAGGTGTCATCGAGATCGTCGCGATCGACGGGCTTGCTCGGAAACAACATGACAGGAGGCAACGTGAGCATCCTCGACGATCTATGCAAAGATTCCGACCTTAGGGCCAAGGTTGAAGAAGCTGTCAAGTCGTTCTTTGAGGATCATCAGGAGGAGTTCGCCGGTCTCAATGATGGGACCTTCGATGGGCCCGTGCAGCAACACGGTTACTAGCGTCGACGAGGTTAAACCGGACATGGTGAACGGCTTGACAGCCACCGTCATGGTTTCTGGCGACGTATCGCTCGACGTCCAATACCTGGACGAGGAAGGCGATGATCGAGATGCGACGATCGAGGGGAATCGAACCCGATGCCTTTGAGCAGGACGTGTTGCACACGGCTCGCAAACTAGCGGTTGATGGCCATCTGAAAATCGCGTTGTTCAAGCTTCATGAACTGCTGGAGAGCGGCGAATCAGCCTTAGAAAAAGTACCCGCGGAATAGAGACTTCGTTCGATTTATGATCCGGACGTTTCAGGAAGTGCTTGTACGCCTCGTGGGGCCAGCAGCATGCGGTGTCGGCAGCCCTCCCTATATATCGACCGTGTCTGATCCTCTGGTCACACCACACCCGGTTGGCTTGGTCCTGCGCTGTCTCGGACACCTTGCTTCCACCTTCCGTCGCGACGACGCGTGACCAAGCATGCCTCGCCTGACGGCGGATCAACGCGTCGGAAGCCGCCAAATGGGACGCAAAAAGCCCGGCTCAGTAGACCGGTGCGACGCTATTGCCGGTGTGCGCCGGGCCGCCCGCTGCCGACGTCGTGTCAGCAGCGCCGCCGAAGCTAGTCGGGCCGCTCTGGGACGCGGCCTTCGCTCCCGCAGCTTGAATCTCTGCCGGATAGGTCGTGCGATCCATGCTCGGGTTGTAGCCGGCGCGCTCGTGCCCGGTGCACCTGCATCGATCCCCGCGTCACAGTCGCAGCTCGTGAACGGCGCCCCACAGATTGCCTGCAAGATAGCTCACCTCGACCAGCCACGCAACGGCCCTGGTCACCGCCGCACGCGTAGGCCCGACGGTCAGGCGGCCAAGTGCGCGAACACACGAACCGCAGCAGTCACTCGTGCGAAAACGCTTCAGTCCAGTAAATAACTACAGCGCCCCAAGAAATGCTTTCATAGGAGCGCGACTGAACTCTGTCGAAAATTCGGTGCACTCCACGACGAACCGCATATCGTTTCTCTTTTCGCCAGCCGAACGAAACGAGCGGCACGACGAATGCTGTTCCCTTGAATGACCAGAAATGACGGCGGGCGGCCAGTCCAAGGGAGACTCTCGTGAAAATCGCATTGATTAGTGAACATGCTTCGCCGCTGGCGATTGCGGGCGGCGTCGACAGCGGCGGCCAGAACATCTATGTCGCGAACGTCGCGCGCCAGCTCGTGCGTATCGGTCACGATGTCGATGTCTTCACGCGCTGCGATCGCTCGTTGCTGCCTCTCGTCTCGCGCTTCGAAAACATCCGCGTGATAAACGTACCGGCGGGGCCGCCCGTGCAGTTGCCGAAGGAGCAACTTCTGCCGCACATGGATGCGTTCGCCGACTTCATGATCGAATTCATGAAGCAGGAAGCGCAGCCGTATGGCATCGTGCACGCGAACTTCTTCATGTCCGGTCTCGTGGGACTGCGCATCAAGGAAGCGCTCGGCGTGCCGCTCGTCACGACCTTTCATGCGCTCGGCCGCGTGCGGCGGTTGCATCAGGGCGAATCGGACGGCTTTCCCGATGCGCGCTTCGATATCGAAGACGCGCTCGTGAAGCGCTCCGATTCCGTGATCGCCGAATGTCCGCAGGACCAGAACGACCTCATCCATCTCTACGATGCCGACCCCGCGCGCATCGATCTCGTGCCGTGCGGCTTCGATCGCGCAGAGTTTCATCCGCTCGACAAGGCGCGCGCGCGAGAACGGCTCGGCTGGCCGCAGGATCGCTTCATCGTGTTGCAACTCGGGCGCATGGTGCCGCGCAAGGGCATCGACAACGTCGTGCGCGCGCTCGGCGCCTGTCGCGCGGATCATGGCGAAAGCGTCGAGCTTTATGTGGTGGGCGGCAACTCCGACGAAGCCAACGAAATCGCGACGCCGGAGATCGGCAGGCTTCGCGGCATCGCGCGTGAATCCGGCATCGAAGCGCATGTGCACTTCGCGGGCCGTCATGGCCGTGCCGAACTCAGGCACTTCTATAACGCAGCCGATGTGTTCGTCACGACGCCGTGGTACGAGCCTTTCGGCATCACGCCGCTCGAAGCGATGGCGTGCGGCGCGCCTGTCATCGGCGCCGATGTGGGCGGCATCCGCTATTCGGTCGCGCACGGCGAGACGGGACTGCTCGTGCCGCCGAAGAATCCGGCCGCGCTCGCGGACGCGATCGCCACGCTCAAGCGCGATCCGATGCTCGCGCGCCGCATGGGCGAAGCCGGCCTCGCGCGCGCGAACGCGATGTTCACGTGGTCGAGCGTCGCGCAGGCGCTGGCGCAGGTCTATGCGCGCATCAGTGGTGGCATGAGCGGCGCGGAGACACAGACCGCGGCGCGCGTCGCGATGAGCGGAGGATCGCGATGATGCAGCTGCCGCACGCAGCCGTCTTCATCGACAAGGACGGCACCTTGCTTGACGATGTGCCCTGGAATGTCGATCCGCTTTGGATGCGTCTCGCGCCCGGCGCGCTCGACGCATTGCGTCTGTTCGCATGGATTGGACTGCCGCTCTTCGTCGTCAGCAATCAGAGCGGCGTCGCACTCGGCAAGTTCGGGGAACGTGCGCTCGATCAGGTCAAAGCGCGTCTGCGCGAGTTCGCCGCCGAAGCGGGTGCCTCGTTCACCGATATGTACTGGTGCCCGCATCATCCGCAAGGCATCGTGCCCGAGTACACGCGCGCATGCGACTGCCGCAAGCCCGCGCCCGGTCTGCTGTTGCGCGCGGCACGCGAACACGACATCGACCTCTCGCAGAGCTGGTTCATCGGCGACATTCTCGACGATGTCGAAGCGGGGCATCGCGCGGGCTGTCGCTGCGTGCTCATCGATAACGGCAACGAGACGGAATGGCTGCGAGGCGCAGGACGCGAACCGGATATCGTCGCGAAGGACATGTACGAGGCGGCGATTGCGATCGTCAATGCGGAGTGTCCCGCATGAAGCGCGATCCACTCAGTCCGTCCGCATTGCCGCCGGTCGTCGAGGCCCATGCGCGCAAGAGCGCGGCGAACGAGCCGCGCGATTGGGGCGCGGAGGTCAAGCGCATTCTCTGCATCCGTCTCGACAATCTCGGCGACGTGCTGA
The DNA here is from genome assembly GCF_031451315.1 of Caballeronia sp. LZ032. Lineage (NCBI taxonomy): Bacteria > Pseudomonadati > Pseudomonadota > Betaproteobacteria > Burkholderiales > Burkholderiaceae > Caballeronia > Caballeronia sp. LZ032. The sequence goes on along the minus strand of NZ_JARUXP010000008.1, from coordinate 68,760 downwards.
TGACCACACCCGCGCTGCACGCGCTGCGCGCCGCGCAGCCCGGACGGCAACTGACCTTGCTCGCATCGCGCGCGGGCAAGGCGGCGGCGCCTTTCATCGATGCAATCGACGATGTGATCGAATACGACGCGCCGTGGGTCAAGCAGGATGCGCCCGTCGATGCACTCGCCGATCTCGCCATGCGCGCGCGCCTCAATACCGCGCAGTTCGATGCGGCCGTGATCTTCAGCGTGTACAGTCAGAATCCGCTGCCCGCCGCGATGCTCTGTCATCTCGCCGGCATTCCGCTGCGCCTCGCGCATTGTCGCGAGAACCCATATGGCCTTCTCAGCGACTGGGTGCAGGAAACCGAGCCGCAGCAGGGCACGCGGCATGAAGTCGAACGGCAGCTCGCGCTCGTCGCGCGAGTCGGCGCGCGCACGGCGGATACGCGCATGCGCTTCAACGTGCGTCCCGAGGATGCCGCATCGCTTGCGCAAAAACTGCGCGCTCGCGGCGTCGATCCGCATGCGCCGTTTATCGTCGTGCATCCGGGTGCGAGCGCGGACTCGCGCCGCTATCCGGTCGAGCGCTTCGCCGAAGCGATCGGACGCCTCGGCGCGCATCTGCAATGGCCGATGCTCGTGACCGGCTCGCAGGGCGAAAGTCCGTTGTGCCGCGAAGCATGCGGCGCAAGCGCGCGTGCGTTCGATCTCTCAGGCGCGCTCGAACTCGGCGAACTCGCCGCGCTCATCCGGCATGCGCGTGTACTGCTTTCGAACAACAGCGGGCCGGTGCATTTCGCATCGGCGCTGGGCACGCCCGTCGTCGATCTGTACGCCCTCACGAATCCGCAGCACATGCCGTGGCAGACGCCGCATCGCGTGCTCTACAACGACGTGCCGTGCCGCTGGTGTTATCGCAGCGTATGTCCCGAAGGACATCATGCGTGCCTCACGGGCGTGGCCGTGGATCAGGTCGTATCTGCCGTGCTGGAACTGATCGAAGCAAATCCATCGCAAATCAACCCGACCACACAGGCCAGCTAGACATGTACACATTGGGAATCAACGCGGTTTATCACGACAGCGCGGCGGCGCTCGTCAAGGATGGCGTCGTTATCGCGGCGGCCGAGGACGAACGCTTCACGCACGTCAAGCACGCGAAGCGCCCCGTGCCGTTCTCGACCTGGCAGCTTCCGTTCGATGCGATCGACTATTGCCTGAAGGAAGCGGGCATCGAGCTGGCCGACATCGATCACATCGCGTATTCATACGATCCGCAACTCTTCTCCGGCATGCCGAAGGACGCGAAGGCGAGCATCGCGCTGCCGATGATGCCGTCCGAAGAAGCGCTGACCAATCCGTCCGAATCACCGTGGGACCCGCTGTTTCTGAGCTATATCGTCAACGCGAAAGGACAGTTGCTCGACGGCGCGCCGCATCATCTGAAGAAGCGCTTCGCGAGCGGCGGACGCGCGGTGCGTTTCCAATGGCATAACGTCGATCATCATCTGTGTCACGAGGCGAGCGCGTTTCTCGCGGCACCTTTCGACGATACCGCCGTGCTCACGATGGATGGCCGCGGCGAAGGCGTGACCACGAGCCTCGGGCAGTTCGTGAACGGCGAATATCAACGGCTGAAGCAGGTGGAACTGCCGCATTCGCTCGGCCTGCTCTATGAAGCCGTGACGGGCTACCTGGGCTTCCTGCATTCGTCGGACGAGTACAAGGTGATGGCGCTCGCTTCCTTCGGCAAGCCCGCCTATGTCGATCATTTCCGCGAGGTCGTGAAGTATCGTCATGACGGAAGCTATACCGTGGATGCGCCGCGTCTCGTCGAACGCTTCGGCCCCGCGCGCGAACGCGGCGGTCCGCTCACGCAGCATCACTTCGATATCGCGCATTCGCTGCAAGTCGTGCTCGAAGAGACCGCGCTCGAACTCGCGAAGTGGCTTCATGAGCGCAACGGGCTGCCGAATCTCGCGATGGCTGGCGGCGTCGCGCTCAACTGCGTGATGAACGCGCGGCTGCGCGATCGTGGTCCGTTCAGGGAAGTGTGGGTGCAGCCCGCCGCGGGCGATGCCGGCACGGCGCTCGGCGCCGCGTTGTGGACGGACTATCGCGAGCGCGCAGAAGCAGGCGACCGTGAACGCAAGTGGCGCATGGATCACGCGTATCTCGGCCCCGAGTTCGGCGACGAAGAGATCGAAGCGTTTCTGAAATGGACGCGCGCGCCTTATCGCAAGCTCACGAATATCGCCGATGAAACGGCGGAGATCCTCGCGCAGAACCGCGTGATCGGCTGGTATCAGGGACGCACGGAATTCGGGCCGCGCGCGCTCGGCGCGCGCTCGATCCTTGCATCGCCCATCGATGCGTCGATGCAGGCGCGTCTGAACGAGATCAAGGATCGCGAGGACTTTCGCCCGGTTGCGCCCGTCGTGATGGAGGAGCATGCCGCCGACTGGTTCGTCGATGCACGCGTCGCGCCGTTCATGTTGTTCGTGTTCGATGTGCGGCCCGAGATGAAGGCGCGCATTCCAGCGGTCACGCATATCGACGGCACCGCGCGCGTGCAGACCGTCAATCGCGCGCAGCATGCGCTCTACTATGATCTCATCGCCGCGTTCAAGGCGCGCACGGGCGTGCCGGTGCTCGTCAATACGTCGTTCAATACGCGCGGCGAGCCGATGGTGAACTCGCCGCGCGATGCGCTCGAATCGTTCTGGACCTCCCCGCTCGATGCGCTCGTGATCGGCTCGTTCCTCGTCGAAAAACCGGGTGCGCGCGCATGAGCACGTACACGGGGCTTTTCGAAAACGGCGAGATGAGCGCGACGGATGCGCCCGCCGCTGCACGCGACGATTTCATTCCGGACGTGTCCGTGATCGTGCCGACGTATCGCCGTCCCGCGATGCTCGAACGCTGCGTGTGCGCGATCGCATCGCAAGCGTATGATCCGGCGCGATATGAAATCATCGTGTGCGATGACGGTCCCGATGAAGCGACCAGGACATCCGTGCAGCGTCTCGCCGCATCCCACGCACAGAACGGACCGAGAATCCGCTACGTGCCGGTGACGTCGACGCAAGGCCCGGCCGGCGCGCGCAATGCGGGCTGGCGCGCTTCGCTCGCACGGAGCATCGCCTTCACCGACGACGACACCATCCCCGATACGCAGTGGCTCGCGAACGGCATGCGCGCGCTCGATGCGGGCGCCGATGCGGTATCGGGCCGCATCGTCGTGCCGCTGCGCAAGCGTCCGACCGATTACGAACTCGATGCAGCCGGTCTCGCCAACACGGAGTTCGCCACCGCGAACGCGTTCGCGACACGCGCCGCGCTCGAACGCACGGGCGGATTCGATGCGCGCTTCACGTCCGCGTGGCGTGAAGACTCCGATCTGCAATTCGCGTTGATGGGCGCGGGACTTTCCATCGCACGCGCCGACGATGCAATGGTCCTGCATCCCGTGCGGCCCGCGCGCTGGGGCGTGAGCATCTCTCAGCAGAAGAAGAGCCAGTTCGACGCGCTGCTGTACAAGAAGCATCGTGCGCTGTTTCGCGAACGTATCCGGCGCGGTCCGCCGCTGCTCTACTATGCGATGCTCGCGGCGCTCGTCGTGGCGCTCGTATCGCTCATCGCGGGTGCGCCGCGCATGGCAGCGATGGCGGGACTCGCATGGGCAGCGATGACGGTATGGTTCTGCACGCAACGACTGAAGACGACGGCCCGCACGCCCGCGCATATCGCTGAGATGTTATGGACATCCGCGATCATTCCGTATCTGTCGATCTATTGGCGCATTCGCGGCGCGTTCAAGTTCGGGGTGTTCTTCCTATGAACATCGAGCCGATCGAACGCATCGCGATCTTTCGCACGCTGCAACTCGGCGACATGCTGTGCGCCGTGCCCGCATTGCGCGCGTTGCGGCGTGCGTATCCGCAGGCGCATATCGCGCTCATCGGCTTGCCTTGGGCGAATAGCTTCGTCGACCGATACGCGCATCTCCTCGATGAACGCATCGTGTTTCCGGGCGCTATCGGATTTCCCGAGCAAGAGGAAACCGACGCGCATCTGCCCGCGTTTCTGCACGCCATGCGCGAACGACGCTTCGATCTCGCGATCCAGTTGCATGGCAGCGGCGGCGTCGCGAACGATATCGTCGCGGGCATGGGCGCGCGCATGAGCGCGGGCTTTCTCAAGCCCGATGAATCAATGCGCGAAGGCGTGTTCATGCCGTGGCCGGACGATCTGCCCGAGCCCGCGCGCTATACCGCGCTGATGCAGCGTCTCGGCATCGAAGCCGATGCGCTCGATCTGGAGATTCCGCTCACCGACGACGACACGCGCGAATGCGATGCGCTGGTCGATGCCCGCGCGATCGTTTGCGAAAGACTCGTTCTGCTTCATCCGGGCGCGCAATTGCCTTCACGCCGATGGCCCGTCGAGCGCTTCGGTGAAGTGGCGCGCGCGATATCCCAAGCCGGCTGGCAAGTCGCCGTCACGGGCAGTGAGAGCGAAGCGCCGCTCACCGCGCGCGTTGCACACGATGCCGGCCTGCGAGCCATCGATCTCGCCGGACGCACGTCGCTCGGCGCGCTGGCCGCGCTCGTCGCGAGGGCGAGACTCATCGTCTGCAACGACACCGGGCTATCGCATGTCGCGGCGGCGATGCGCACGTCCAGTGTCGTGATCGCATCGGGCAGCGATACGCGCCGCTGGGCGCCGCTCGATCATGCGCGTCATCGGGTGCTCGCGGACTGGCCCGCATGTCGTCCATGCGCGTTTCGCGACTGTCCCTACGGCCACGAATGCGCGCTCAACGTGAGCGTGCGATCGGTGCTCGATACCGCTTTCGCCCAACTCGAAACCACCGTCCGACAGGAGACGCTTCTTCATGCCCACGACTAGTTCCCGGCGCTTGCGTGTGCTCACGTGGCATATCCACGGCAATTACCTCTTTTACCTGAGCCAGGCGCCGCACGACTTCTATCTGGTCACGCGTCCCGGCTATCCGCCCGGATACGCGGGCACGGCGGGCGCGTTGCCGTTCGGCGCGAACGTGCATGAGATACCGGCGAGCGAAGTGCCGTCGCAATCGTTCGATGTCGTGCTGTTCCAGCACAGGCATCAATGGGACGACGACCGTCTCAACCTGCTCACCGATGCCCAGCGGCGCTTGCCGCGCATCTATATCGAACACGATCCGCCGCAGGAGAACCCTTTCGAACAGAAGCACTGGGTGCGGGAGCGCGACACGCTACTGGTGCACGTCACGCACTTCAACCGGCTCATGTGGGAGAGCGGCGAAACGCCCACGCGCGTCATCGAGCATGGCGTGGTGGTGCCCAAGGACGTGCATTACAGCGGCGAACTGCAGCGCGGCATCGCGGTGATCAATCATCTGCGTCAGCGCGGAAGAAGGCTCGGCAACGATGTCTATGCGCAAGCGGCCACGCGCGTGCCGCTCGATCTCGTCGGCATGGATGCGCAATCGGCGGGCGGCATCGGCGAAGTCGGCAATCTGGAGCTTGCGGCGTTCAGCGCGCGCTATCGTTTCTTCTTCAATCCGATTCGCTGGACGAGTCTCGGACTCGCGATCGTCGAGGCGATGACGATCGGCATGCCGATCATCGGTCTCGCGACGACCGAACTCGCCACCGTGATCCGCAACGGCGAGAGCGGCTACGTGCATACGGATACGCAAGCGCTCATCGACGCGATGCAGCACCTTCTGCGCGATCCCGCCGAAGCGCGGCGTCTCGGCGAAGGCGCGCGGCGCACCGCGCTGGAACGCTTCCACATCGCCCGCTTCGCGCGCGACTGGGACGAAGCGCTGCGTTATGTGTGCAGCTAGCCATTCATCTGACAGGACTTGACGACATGAAAGAAGCCTTCAGGAAGCGGATTCTGGTGACGGGCGGCGCGGGCTTTCTCGGCTCGCATCTGTGCGAGCGTCTGCTTGCGCAAGGTCATGACGTGCTGTGCGTCGATAACTTCTATACCGGCACGAAGGACAATATCGCGCATCTGCTCGACAGCCCGAACTTCGAGCTGATGCGTCACGACGTGACCTTTCCGCTCTATGTGGAAGTCGATGGGATTTATAACCTCGCGTGCCCCGCTTCACCGATTCACTATCAGCATGATCCGGTGCAGACTACGAAGACGAGCGTGCACGGCGCGATCAACATGCTCGGGCTCGCGAAGCGCGTGCACGCGCGCATCTTTCAGGCATCGACGAGCGAAGTCTATGGCGATGCCCACGTGCATCCGCAACAGGAGGCGTACTGGGGCAACGTGAATCCCATCGGGCCGCGTTCGTGTTACGACGAAGGCAAGCGTTGCGCCGAAACGCTCTTCATGGACTATCGGCGGCAGCACGGGCTTTCGATCAAGATCGCGCGCATCTTCAATACGTACGGGCCGCGCATGCACCCGTCGGATGGGCGCGTGATTTCGAACTTCATGATGCAGGCGCTATCGGGCGAGCCGATCACGGTCTATGGCGAAGGCTCGCAGACGCGTTCGTTCTGCTATGTCGACGATATGGTCGATGCGTTCATCCGCCTCATGAACACGCCCGACGAACTGACCGGTCCGGTGAATCTCGGCAATCCGCACGAGCTTTCGATGCTCGAGATCGCGCGGCGAATCATCGAACTGACGGGGTCGTCGTCGGAGATCGTGTTCAAGCCTCTGCCGATGGATGATCCGTGGCATCGACAGCCGGATATCGCGCTCGCACGCGAGGCGCTCGGCTGGTCGCCGACGACCTCGCTCGACGACGGATTGCGGCGCACGGCGCAGCATTTTCGTGCGATATTCGAGGCCATGCAAGGGCGCGACGCTCAGTGCCGTCAGGCAATGGCGTAAGCACCCTGCCCAATCGAAATGTCTCATGTTTCGCGACAAAGCGCGCACCCTTGGTAATCGAGGCATATCGATTGCTCGAATGGAAAGCGATACCCTCAAGCGTGTTGAAGGAGCAGGCGATGCAAAGCGAACCATCTGATCCCCTCGAGCGTGCGGACGAGCGCCGCAAAGCGCTTGGCGAGGGCGATATAAAGGAAAAAGGTGACGGCACCATCGAACAGCGCGAGCACGGCAACATCGACCCGACTCTTGTGCCCAAGGGAAAGGATCATTCCGAGGAAGGGCCATATGTGCCCGAGCACGATCATGTCGATCTCGACCTCGAGCCCACGAGCCGCAGCGGCAGACCCGGCAAGGCCGACAACGAAGCCTAGGTTCACGACAGCATACCCGCCATTGCAACAAAACAGCCCGAGGCATCCATGAAAGCACTCATCTGGCACGGCAAGAAGGATATTCGATACGACACCGTTCCTGACCCGCTCATCGAGCATGGCCGGGACGCGATCATTAAGGTGTCGACCTGCGCAATCTGCGGCTCGGACCTCCATCTGTTTGACGGCTTCATGCCCGGCATGAAGTCCGGGGACGTGATGGGCCACGAATTCATGGGAGAAGTCGTCGAAGTTGGCCGAGACAACACGGCGCTAAAAATTGGCGACCGCGTCGTCGTGCCCTTTACGATCATCTGCGGCGAGTGCGACCAGTGCAAGCGCGGCAATTTCTCGGTTTGCGAGCGCTCCAACCGAAACAAGGACGCCGCCGATAAGGTGTTCGGTCACGCTACGGCGGGCTTGTTCGGCTACACGCATTTGACGGGCGGCTACCCTGGCGGGCAGGCCGAGTATGTGCGCGTGCCGTTTGCGGACAAGACGCATGTAAAAATCCCGGACGGGCTCACCGACGAGCAGGTGCTCTTTCTCGGCGATATCTTTCCGACCGGATGGCAGGCGGCGGTTCAGTGTGAGATCGAGCCGACCGATACCGTCGCGATCTGGGGCGCGGGTCCTGTCGGGCAGATGGCAGTGCGTAGCGCCTTGCTGCTCGGTGCGAAACAGGTGATCGTGATTGATCGCGTGCCCGAACGTCTCGCGATGGCGCGCGCGGCGGGCGCCATCACAATCGACTTCAAAGAGGAAAGCGTGCTGGATCGGTTGCGGGACTTGACGCAGGGCAAGGGTCCGGAGAAATGCATCGACGCAGTCGGCATGGAATCGCACGCGACGCGTTCGTTCGACGCCCTTTACGATCGCGCCAAGCAGGCGGTCATGTTGGAGACCGACCGGCCCCACGTACTTCGCGAGATGATCTACGTGTGCCGTCCCGCTGGTACGCTTTCGGTGCCGGGTGTGTATGGCGGACTGATCGACAAGATTCCGTTCGGCGCCGCGATGAACAAGGGGCTCACCTGGCGCATGGGCCAGACGCACGTCAACCGCTGGACTGATGATCTCCTGAGCCGCATCCAGGACGGACAGATCGACCCGTCGTTTGTCATCACGCACCGCATGCGTCTGGAGGATGGTCCTTCGATGTACAAGACTTTTCGAGACAAAGAAGATGGATGTATCAAGGTGGTCCTCAAGCCTTAACGAGGGACGCAGCCCACATCTCCAACGTTAGTCGACCGATTACGCGAATACCCTACCATCACAGCAGCCCTACACATGCGGCTGAGGAGTCATCGTGGACATGCCATCCTGCTCCCCTTCCATCACGACGATGATCCGCATGGATCACACGCATGTGATGGCGGCTTTTCATCGCTATCACGCGGAAAGAGCGTGGTGGAGAAAGCGCGCCATCGTCGAGCTCGCCTGCACGGCGCTAGAAATACACGCGCAACTCGAGGAAGAGATCTTCTACCCCGCGCTCAGCGAGGTGATGGCCGGAGACGAACATCTTACGAAGAGCAAGCCCGAGCACGACAAGATGCGCGAAGACATCGCGAAGCTGCGTTCGATGGGTCCGGAGGATGCCGCCTACGACGCCCGTTTCATGCAGCTCATGCGTGAAGCGATGCATCACGTCGCGGATGAGGAAACGGTGCTGCTTCCGACGGCCGAACGCGCGCTCGCCTCGCAGTTGTCCGAGCTGGGCATGCGCATGACGAAGCGCCGCATGCAGCTCGTCGCGCAGCACCGGCCCGGCGCGATCGCGGCGAATACCGTGGGCACGTTTCCGCTCGCATCGTTTGCGTTGATATCGATCGGCGCGCTCGCGCTCGCGCACTGTCTGCGGCCCGCTTCCGCGCGCCGCCGATATCGCGCGTAACGGCGCTCAAGGCTCGCGCGGCGTACCGTTTACCTCGACAATATGGACCGGGATGGACTTCGCGCCGGGGACCTTGCTTTCCTTCGCGTAGTGCCATAGCGGCAGGAGCGGATTGCACTCCGGGTAATACCCGGCGATGCATCCCTGCGGTATGTCGTACGGCTCGATGCGCAGACCCCCGACGCGCCGCTCGAAGCCATCGGCCGCGATGGTGCGCAAAGTCACGCGGTCATCCTTCCTGAGACCGTGGCGCACCATGTCCGCCTCGCACATTAGGATCACCATGCGGCCGCCGCTGATGCCGCGGAAGCGGTCGTCATGGCCGTAGATCGTCGTGTTGAACTGGCTGTCGCTGCGCAAGGTCATGAGCCGCAACGATTGCGGCTCGCGTTCGGGCATGTCCGGATCTTCCCCGATGCTTTCTGGCACGAAGAACTCCGCCTTGCCGCTCTTGGTCTTCCACTTGCGCTCGCGTGCTGGCAGATCGCGCGGGAAGCCGCCCGGCGTCCACATTCTTTCGTTGAAGTCGTGAAAGGTCTCGGGATATGTCTTCGCGATTTCGTCGCGCACGAGCGCATAGTCGTCGCGCCAGCGTTCCCAGTCGACGGTCGAGCGCTCGCCGAGCGTATGCTTCGCCAGCGCCGCGACGATATACGGCTCCGAGCGCGCATCGGGCGATGCAGGCTCGGCCACGCCACGCGAGCCGTGAATGCAGCCCGTGCTGTCTTCCATCGACACCGCCTGCGCGCCGCTTGCCTGCATATCGATCTCGATGCGGCTCAGGCACGGCAGAATGTACGACTTCTCGCCATGCACGAGATGACTGCGATTGAGCTTCGTCGCGACATTGACCGTGAGCTTCAGGTTCCGCCACGCCGGTTCGATGCGCATGCGGTCCGGCACCGAGCGCACGAGGTTGCCACCGAGATTGACGACCGCGCTTACTTTGCCATCGAGCATCGCCTCGAAGGTCTCGACGATGTTCATGCCTTTCTCGCGCGGCGGCTCGAAGCCGAACTGGCTCGCGAGCTTGTCGAGCGGCGCGAGCTCCGGCTTCTCCGTGATGCCCACCGTGCGCTGCCCCTGCACGTTCGAATGTCCGCGCACGGGCGACGGCCCCGCGCCCGGCTTGCCGATGTTCCCGCGCAGGAAGAGTAGATTGCACAGCATGCGCACGTTCTGCACGCCTTGCCTGTGCTGCGTCATGCCCATCCCGTAGTGCGCCATCACCGCGTTGGCGCGCATGTATTCCTCGGCAGCGGCTTCGAGATCGGTGCGCGGCAGGCCCGCCACGCGTTCGATATCGTCCCAGGACGCGGCGCGCACGTAATCTGCGAAGGCCTCGAAGCCGACCGTTTGCGTTTCGATGAAGTCGACATCGAGCATGCGCGGCTCGCCGTGTTCCTTTGCGCGGTCGTCGGCTTGAATGACGGCCTTGCAGATGCCGAGCATCGCGGCCGTGTCGCCGCCCGTCTTCACCTGATGATATTGCGTGCTGATCACCGTATGCGCCGGTGACAACATCTCGAGCGGCGATTGCGGATTGGCGAACTTGATGAGCCCCGGCTCGCGCAAGGGATTGAAGGTGATGATCGGCACGCCGCGCTTTCTCGCTTCCTGTAGTTGATGCAGCATGCGCGGGCTATTGGTGCCGACGTTCTGCCCGAAGAAGAACATGAGGTCGGTCTTCTCGAAGTCGTCGAGCCTGATCGTGCCGACGCCCACGCCGATCGCGGCCTTCAACCCGACGCTCGTGCTTTCGTGACACATGTTCGAGCTGTCGGGAAGATTGTTGGTGCCGTACATGCGCGCGAAGAGTTGGTACATGTACGACGTTTCCAGCGATGCCCTTCCTGATGCATAGAACGACACGCGCTTCGGATCGAGCGCGCGCAACTCGCGGCCGATGTCCTCGAATGCTTCGTCCCACGAGACGCTCACATATTTGTCGGTGGCGGCGTCGTAGCGCAGCGGCGCGGTGAGACGCCCCGCATCTTCGAGATCGTGATCGTGCCACGCGCATAGCTCCGTCACCGTGTGCAACTCGAAGAACTGCGGCGTCATGCGCTTCGCAGTCAGGTCCCACGCGGTCGCCTTCGCCCCGCTTTCACAGAACTCGAAGGTATGCGGGTCCGCCGGCTTGGCCCACGAGCAGCTCACGCAGGCGAAGCCATCGGGCTTGTTCTGCTTCAGCAGGACCGTGCTTTCCTTCAACGGCACCTTTTCCCGGATGAGCGCGCCTGCGACCGCTTTCAGCGATCCCCATCCGCCCGACGAATACGGGTATGCGGCGCTCTTGCGAACGCCATTGTCTGATTCGGCCATGTCTTGCCTCGCACGTGTTCGATCTGTTTGTACCTCGCGCGAGCAAATGACGTTCCCTTTCCGGCGGCCTTCAGCGCGTACCAGGCGACGGACGCACGGTCGGCGGAAGCTCACTCACGTACACTACTGTTTCGCTCGACTTCTGCTTACGCGGACGCCTGCGCGCGCTGCGCAAAGTACCAGAAGGCCGTTGCCCACGATACCGGTCATGCCCAGAACGATCAGCGCACCGGCGGGGCCGAGCACTGCTGCAAGCCCGCCTGCCAATAGCGTTCCTGTCGGCCAGCATCCGATTCCGACAGTCACTAAGCCAAAGACACGGCTGCGCATGGCATCGGGCACGGATTCGATAACTATGGTCGTCTGATGTATGTTGTACGCGGCGCTTCCCAGTCCGCCGATGAAGAAGATGAGCAGCAGCAAGGTCAGCGAGCACTTGTGCGCGCTCGCGGACCCGGCAACCGCTATCGCAAGAAAGAACAATATCGATCCCGTCAGCAACCAGAGAAGGGACCGGCCGCGCGGTCGAACGCTTCCGATGATTGCTCCGGCCACGAAGGACCCTGCCGGTTCCGCCGAGCAAAGCACGCCGATCATCAAGGCCGACAAGTTGAACGTTTCCCTGCCAAGAGGCGTCAGCAGAACGTTATAGCTATAACCGCATAAGTTTGTGATGACCGTCACGACCAGAAGCGCGATCATCGTTCGGTGGCCGCGCGCATATCGCCACGCCTCGACGAGGTCTCGGCGAATCTGCGACGATGAGAGCCAGCTGGTCGACGTTTGCACGGCCTCGAGGCGGGAAATGAGCGCCGCCGCGAAGAGAGACGACGCCGCCGAAAGAGAATACGACGTTGCGACGCCGAGCACGCCGTATATCCAGCCCCCAAACAGAGGGCCGATGCATCGCGTCGCGTAGTTGGTCATGCTGTCGATGGCGACCGCGCGAGAAGCCATCGCCGTCCCCGCCGTCTCGGCGATCATGCGCCTTCGTGCCGGCATCTCGGTGGCATAGACGACGCCGCTCACCAGCGCGGCTGCGCAAAGGTGCCAGGTAGCCAGCGTGCCAAGCCAGGACAGGACCGCGACCGTCGTCGACGAAGCGCTCGCCAGCAACAACCCGACAAGCACAATCCTCTTTCGGTCTACTGCATCGGCCACCACGCCCACGACCGCTCCGCTCAGAAGAAGCGGCAGACTCCGGCAGGCGGAGACTACTGCGACGGCCACCGCGGAATTCGTCGTCTTGAAAGTGAACAGCGCAGCGACGAGCATTTCCAGCCACATCATCGAGGTGGATACCGCGCCGGCGGTCCAGAGCGGTATGAAGCCTTTCGCGCACATCACGCGCGTCGGATGCAGTGAGCGGCCTACGTTCATCTGATCGTCTTCCATGGCTCGATCGTTGGCGACGGGAGTTGCGGGGAAACCGCGTGATCCCGGAGAAGCGGCACGCGGATTGCGGTACCGCGCGTGCCGTTTGCACGGATACTCGGCTACCCTAACGTATTCCACTATGCCCGTCGGAGGCAACCATGGCTGACAACGATCGCACGCTCGACCCCGTCGACGCTCTGAAGACCGAACGCGCCGGCAGTAGCTACGAATTTCCGACGAGCGAGAGCATGGCTACTGATGGACACAGTGAGCCGTCCGCAAAGAGAGACGGTCATGGTTTCCGTGAAGCGTCGCAGTCGTGGAATGGGGGCAGCAACGGCGCGTCGGGCGATTTGCGGTCGAGCGCCAAGGACAAATTCGCGGACATGCAAGATGCCATGAGTAGGAAGTACAGGGTCGCAGCCGACACGACCGACGATTTCGTGCATGAGAATCCGTGGAATGCCATCGCGATTGCCGCGCTGGCCGGGGTCGTCGTGGGCATGCTCGCCTCGCGTTGAGCGTGCTGTGTTCAGCATCGATTCCACCGGAGAAGAGCATGAACGTTCCCACTACGGAAGAGCAGATCCGCGCACTCGCTCACAGGCTTTGGGAAGAAGCAGGCCGTCCGGAGGGACGCTCCGAGGATTTCTGGATTCTGGCGCAGCAGCAACTGGCGAGCGAACCCGGCATGGGTAGCAATACGTTTGACCGCGCGCGAACCGGCGGGGAAGGCAGCAAACCCGATCTATAACGCCGCGGCACGGTTCGTATTCCGGGCCGCTAGCCCCGCGCGCACCTGGGCTGTCTGAATGCCTCGGCAGGGACGCCCGCCGAGCGCCCCGCAAGGCGCTCGAACTCTGTCGGGTCATGGCTGCAGCACACGTCGAGCTTGCCGGATGACGCGTCGCCAGCGCACAGCCTGCGAAGGCGCGCCTGATTCCAGCGACGTGCCGTTCGATCCTTGTCCATCAGCCACTGATAGACAGCCAGCCCCGGCGTACAGCGTGGACGCTCCAGATCCATTTCGGTGTGGAAGAAATATGCGTCCGCCGCCATTAGCAGCCAGCCGCTCTCCTTGTGCACCGCGATGCCAGCGTGCCCGAAGGTATGTCCCGTGAGCGGCACCAGCGCAATATCGTTCAGCGACGCGGAGAGCGGCCGCACGCATTCGAAGTCATGCCAACGGTCGCCACTGATTGCGTCGTGGAATTGCCAGTTGGGCTGCGTCGACCATTGTTGAGGCCGAAAGCGCTGTCGATCGAGCCAGGTTCGCTGCTGGACCGCATAGTCCCGCTCGATGCGAAGCATATGCACGATCGCGTTCGGGAAATCATCCAGACCGCCCGCATGGTCGAAGTCGAGATGGCTGAGCACGATATGCCGTACGTCGGCGGCTGAGAAGCCCAATCTTTCGATCTGGCGTATCGCGGTCATCTCCTCGCGGAACTCGGGCTTGAGCATCAAGAGGAAAAATGCCGAAAGGCGGTTGCGCGGGTCGGCGACATCGCGCAGGCCGAAGCCTGTATCGATCAGCACGAGACCTTCCTCGGACTCGACCAGCAGACAATGGCATGTGAGTTCGCCGCGCCGCAGAAGACTCGGCGTGCGACCGTCGAAGAGCTTGCCGCCGAGCGGACAGCTCGATATGCAGTTGAGGTGGTGGACTCGCATGCCATGCCTTGGGAGAAAAAACCCGCGTCAATCGGCTGAGCGCGGCACTTCGACCGGAAGCATGCGCTTATGACGCGTTGCCATATAGAAGCGGCGGATTGTAAGCAGCACTTCTTCGCCGACATCCTTGCCCTCCAGGAAGTCATCGATGTTTTCGTAGCTGATGCCGTAACTCTCTTCGTCCGGACGCTGCGGCGTGAGCGATTCGAGATCGGCCGTGGGCAGTTTCATCACGAGGCGATCCACGGCACCCATCGAACGCACGAGGGCTCGCACGCGGCGCTTGTTCAGCCCCGAAAGCGGCAAGATATCGGCGCCGCCATCGCCAAACTTGGTGAAGAAGCCCATCAGCGATTCGGCAGCGTGATCGGTGCCGATCACCACGCCGACGCGAGCGCCCGCTATCGCATAGTGCGCGATCATGCGCTGGCGCGCCTTGATGTTGCCGAGCACGAAGTCTTCGTGGAAATCGTCGGTATATTGCGCGCCCGCGCGTTTCAGCGCCCCGAGCATTTCGTCGGATGGGCGCTTCACGTCAACAGTCAGCGCCTCGTCCGGCCGGATGAAGTCGAGCGCGAGCCGGGCGTCTTCCTCATCGCGCTGTGTGCCATACGGCAGCCTGAGCGCGACGAAACGCGCATCATATCCGCTTGCACGGATGCGCTCGACGCTCAGTTGCGCGAGACGGCCCGCCGTCGACGAATCTACGCCGCCGCTGATCCCCAGCACAAAAGTACGCAACCCCTGCTCGACGAGGTAATTCGAAAGAAAGTCAATACGACGCTCGCGCTCGGCCTCGACGTCGAAGTCTCGGGTGACGCCGAGTTCGCGAATAATCTCTTCCTGCCAGGTGCGCCAATCGATGCTTTGCTCGTTCATCGCTTCTCCCTCACGCGCTGTGCCTGCTGCTGACCGAAGTAATGTTCGATGCGCGACAACGCATAAAGCGCTGCCGCACGCCGGATGTCGTTGCGTTCGCCCTCGAATTTCTTCGTCTCGGCGAAGGTAAGAATGTCGCCCTCGCGCGTGCGATACGACCAGGCGAAACACTGCGTGCCCGGCGGCGGTCCGTCCGGCACCTCGTCGGCTACGCCCGTGTTCGACACCGCGACCTGCGCACAGCACGCTTCCTGCTGCAACGCTCCCTCCGACATCTCCCGCGCGACCGCTTCGCTCGTGAGTCCGTGCTGCTGCATGGTTTCCTCGCGTACGCCGAGAAAGCCCGCCTTGCCCGTCGGCGAATAGGTCACGAAGCCCACGTCGAGGCAGCCCCCACTGCCGGGCACCGACGACACCAGCGACGCGATGAATCCAGCCGTGCACGATTCCGCGGTCGCGAGCGTGAGACCACGCGAGCTGAGAAAAGAAACGACTTGTTGTGGGATGTCCATGATCGCCTTCTTGAGGGCTGGCTCGCATGCGATGCTGGGCAGCAGTTCGTATGCCAGCTGCAAGGTCGAAGGACGCGTCATGGAATACTGATTGCTTCACCGCGTTGCCAACGAACGTTTCACAGGCAAGCACGGGAAACGAAGTCGAGGAGCGAGCGGTGATCAGCGAGGCGGTCTGGTTCATGGTGGTAGGCGCACTGCTGATCCTCATGGCGGTATGCACGGCTTAATCGTCCGCTTGGCGATGACTGGCGCCATGGTGTATCTCGTCGCGGGGTTCGTGCTGGGTCCGGCCGGCGTCGGTTTGCTCGAGCCCGACATCGAAGGAAACTTGCGCCTGCTGCGCGTGCTGACCGAAGCCGGGCTCGTCGTCTCGCTGTTCGCGATCGGCATGCATTTGCGCGTGCCGCTTGCGAGCGAACTCTGGCGGCTCACGTCGTGGCTCGCCGGGCCGGCCATGATTCTGACGATCGGCCTGATGTATCTCGCAGCACGTTTCGGCCTCGGCCTCGCCGCCGGACCCGCGCTGCTGCTCGCAGCGATCCTCGCTCCGACCGATCCGGTGCTCGCCAACGAGCTGCGCGTACGCAAGGCCGGCGACGACGAGGCGCTGCGCTTCGCGCTTTCACCCGGGGACGGTTCCAACGACGGCGCCGCCTATCCGTTCGCGTTGATCGCGCTCGCGCTGTGCGGGAGCCCGAGTCTCGGCAGCGGCAATCCGTGGACCTTCGCCGCAGCTATCGCCTGGGGCATCGTCAGTGCTCTCGTCATCGGCTGGGGAATCGGCTCGGGCGTCGTGCGCCTCGTGATCCGCCTGCGAACGCGTTATCGGCAAGCGCTTGGGCTGGAAGGCTTCATTGCGCTCGGAATCATGGCGCTTGCCTATGGTGCGGCGCTCCTCGTGCATGGCTATGCGTTCATCGCGGTGTTCACGGCGGGCGTGGCCTTGCGTCGGCAGGAACTCGCCGCGACGGGAGAGACGACGCCAGTAAGGCGCTCGAATCGGTCGAGCTCGGCATTCGGGGCGTCGGTGCCTTCTACTATCTGCTCTTCGCGCTCGAACAGGCAGGCAAGGAGCATGTCCAGCCGATCGCGCCGATCGTGCTCGCGACCGTCGTGCTTTCCGTTGTCCTGCATGGCACGAGCGCAAGCACACTCCTGCACCGGTACTTCTCGAATCGCGACCCGACTTAACGCTCTAGGGAACGGCGATTGCTGTTGCGAACGTGCCTGTTCGGTTTCTGTCCATTTCCGACGAGACGCGCTCACCTGGGAAAATGGCCGACGTACCATGCAAAGCGCCCTGACCCCCGCCGGCATTCAGGCGAGCCGCATTCTCGACCTCTGGCATCTGACACTCGCGGTCTGCTGCGTGGTCTTCGCGGCTATCCTGCTGGCATGCCTGATCGCGATGGTGCGCGCTCCGCGCGCCAACCGCGCGACGCCGGCGGACGTCTCCACGGTGAATCGCGCGCACCCGCGAATGCGCTTTTGGGTAACTGCGGCCACCGGACTCTCCGCGTTCCTCCTGTTCGCACTCGTACTCGCGGACGTCGTCACGGACCGCGCGTTGTCCCGGCTGCCGGTCGACAATGCGCTGCACATCGAGATGACTGGCTATCAGTGGTGGTGGCAAGCGCGCTATTCCGATGAAAACGGCGCATCCGGTTTCGTGCTCGCCAACGAGCTTCATGTTCCAGTGGGACGACCCGTTGTCGTTTCGCTCACGGCCGCCGACGTGATTCATACGTTCTGGGTGCCGAGCCTGCACGGCAAGAAGGACATGATTCCCGGACGGGACGCGACCATCGAGTTTCGCGCCGACAAGGCCGGCGTCTATCGCGGTCAGTGTGCGGAGTTCTGCGGCTACGAGCACGCGCTGATGGCCTTCTCGGTCACAGCCGATCCGCCCGCGCAATACGAAGCCTGGGCCGCGCGGCAGCGCGAGCCGGCGGCGCAAACGTCAGACGGACGCGCCGCGCGCGGTCGGGACGTATTCCTGACACAGGATTGCGCGCGCTGCCACACCGTGCGCGGCACGCCCGCGCAGGGAAGCATCGGTCCGGATCTGACCCACGTCGCGAGCCGGCAGTTCATCGCCGCAGGAACCCTCGCGAACAACCGCGGCAATCTCGCGGGCTGGATTATCGATCCGCGAACGCTCAAGCCAGGCACCGCGATGCCGCCCACACGCCTGCCGCCCGACGACCTGCAGGCGCTGCTCACGTGGTTGGAGACCTTGAAATGACGGACACGCCGCTGACCGACGGTCCGCACGCCGCGCCCGACGTGCGCGACGCACTCGCGAGAACCTGGAGCGATCCGCCCGGCTTCATCGGCATGTTGAGCGCGATCAACCACAAGACGATCGCGCGGCGCTTCATCGTGACGTGCTTCGCGTTCTTTCTGCTCGCCGGGTTGCTCGCGCTCGTCATGCGCACGCAACTCGCGCGTCCGGACCAACGCCTGATCGGACCGAACCTCTACAACGAACTCTTCACGATGCACGGCACCACGATGATGTTCCTCTTCGCCGTGCCGGTGATGCAGGCCGTCGCTGCGTACCTCGTGCCGCTGATGATCGGCGCGCGCAGCGTCGCGTTTCCCCGCATGAACGCCTACGCGTACTGGGTCTTCCTGTTCGGCGGGCTGCTGCTGTTCGGCGCGCTCATCGTGAACACCGCGCCGAACGCGGGCTGGTTCAGCTACGTGCCGCTCGCCGGCCCCGACTACTCGCCAAACAAGGGCGCGGACATCTGGGCGCAGATGATCACCTTCACCGAACTCTCCGGTCTTATTGAAGCGGTCGTTCTCATCACGACGATCTTCAAGATGCGCGCACCCGGCATGTCACTCAACCGAATGCCACTGTTCGTCTGGGCCACGCTAGTCACGCAGCTCATGGTGATCTTCGCGATGCCCGCTGTCATGCTGTGCAGCACTGCGCTGATTCTCGACCGGCTCGTGGGCACCCATTTCTATAACCCGGCGAAAGGCGGCGACGTGTTGCTGTGGCAACACCTGTTCTGGTTCTTCGGCCATCCCGAGGTGTATCTGGTCTTCATCCCGCCGCTCGGCTTCCTCTCGTCGATCATTCCGACGTTCGCGCGCCGTCCCGTGTTCGGCTATCCAGCGATGGTACTTTCGCTGATCGCCACCGCGTTTCTGGCGTTCGGGCTCTGGGTGCATCACATGTTCGCGACCAACATCCCCGAGCTTGGCAAGAGCTTCTTCACGGCCGCCAGCCTGATGATCGCGATTCCGTCGGCGATCCAGATCTTCTGCTGGATCGGCACGCTCTGGACCGGCAAGCTGAATCTGCGCGTGCCGCTGCTCTTCGTGCTCGCGTTCTTCTTCATCCTCGTGATGGGCGGCATGACCGGCATCATGGTCGCGTCCGTGCCGCTCGATCTGTAGGTTCACGATACTTACTTCGTGGTCGCGCATTTGCATTACGTGCTGTTCGGCGGCGGCGTGTTTCCGCTCTTCGGCGCGTTCTTCTACTGGTTCCCGAAGTTCGCGGGGCGCATGCTCGACGAGCGTCTGGGCAAGTGGCAGTTCTGGCTGTTTTTCATCGGCTTCAACGTGACTTTCTTTCCCATGCACCTGCTCGGTCTCGAAGGCATGCCGCGACGCGTGTGGACTTATCCGCACGGGCTCGGCTGGGACGGCATGAATCTCACCGCGACGGTCGGCGCGTACATGATCGCGCTCTCCGTGCTGCTCTTCATCGTCAATGTCGTCCGAAGCGTGAGGAGCGACGAACGCGCTCCCGCCGATCCGTGGGGCGCGGGAACGCTCGAATGGAGCGTGCCGTCGCCGCCGCCGCCGCATAACTTCGATGCCATTCCGGTCGTGCACGGCCGAGATCCGCTGTGGGAACCCGCCGCGCAGCCCGCATTCGTCGCGGGGCTTGCTGCGGATGCACGCGAGGTTCTGGTCACGAGCGTGCTCGATGCGCAGCCCGATCACCGTCCGCTGTTTCCGAAGCCATCAGTCTGGCCATTCGTCAGCGCAGTGGCGACGACCGTGCTTTTCATCGGCTCCATTTATACGCCGTGGGCGATCGTATGGGCATCGCTGCCCGTTGCGATCGCGATGATCGGGTGGTTCTGGCCGAACCGCGCCGATAACCGGCTCGCCGTCGCGCGGGAGCGTCAGCCATGAACACCGATACCCGCACGGCGACGCCGCGGCCCGACAGGCCCGAGACAGGCGACTTCGTGCTCGACGTGCGCGCGCTGCCCACCTTCGCCTTCAGTCATCGCAGTCTGATGTGGTGGAGCACGGCCGGCCTGATGCTGATCGAAGGCACCGTGTTCGCCATCGCCGTGATGATGTACTTCTATCTGCGCACGCGCGCGCCCGCCTGGCCCATGGCCGCCGATGCACCGCGTCTTTTATGGGGCACGCTGAACACCGTGGTACTGATCGTGAGCCTCGCGCCCAACCAATTTGCGAAGAACGCAGCCGAACGAGGCGAGCGCCGCAAAGCTGCGATCTGGCTCGCGGTCTGCCTCGTCGCGTCGATCGCGTTCCTCGTGATACGGGGCTTCGAGTTCGCTTCGCTGAACGTGAGCTGGTACACGAATGCGTATGGGTCGGTCGTGTGGTTGTTGCTCGGTCTGCACACGACTCATCTCATCACCGATACCGTCGATACCGCCGTGCTGACCGTGCTGCTCTTCACCGGACCATTCGAGAGCAAGCGGTTCGTCGATGTCAGCGAGAACGCGCTCTATTGGTACTTCGTCGTGTTGAGCTGGCTGCCGATCTACTGCGTGATCTATTGGGCGGCCCGGCTATGAAGACCTGGCTCGCGCTGCTCGGCGCTCCATCCGTCGTCCTCGGCTGCCTCAGCGTGAACTATGCGCTGGTGACGCCGGCATGCCGGCTTGGAGGCGAGGCGTTGCTGCACGGTGTGAGCGGCGCGAGCGCGATCGTGTGCGTGGCCGCGACGCTGCTCGCCTGGAAGCGCTGGCGCGACGCGCGGCGTGCGCTCGCCCTGCCGGCGCCCGATACCGCCGCTCGTCCCGCGCGCCCGGCGTTCATCGCCGCGGTCGCGGCAGGCGTGGGCGCGCTGTCGGTCTTGTCCGTGATCGCCATATCGATACCGCAATGGTTGCTGTCCGCATGTTGAAACTCGCACCGCTTTGCGCGCTGCTCGCATGTGCCGGTGCAAACGCGCACGTTCCCGCCGACACGCCCGAGGCGTCGCCTCTCGCGTGGACGTTCGAGCCGTGGGTCATCGTCGTGCTGACGGTGAGCGTGGTCCTTTATCTCGTCGGATATGTGAAGCTGCGCAGGCGCGGCGCGCAAGGCCGCAAGGAGCGCGCAGCGAGGCTTGCCGCATTCATCGCGGGATGGCTCACGCTCGTGATCGCGCTGGTGTCGCCGCTGCACGGACTGAGCGAATGGCTGTTTTCAGCGCACATGCTTCAGCACGAACTCTTCATGCTGGTCGCGGCGCCGCTGCTCGTCATCGGCCGGCCGCTCGGCGTGTGGCTCTGGGCGTTTCCCGCGAACGCGAGAGTACGCATCGGCGCGGCGACGCGCTCGCGCTGGATCAGATTGCCGTGGCGCTGGCTCACATTGCCACTCGTCGCGTGGACGCTCCACGCCGCCGCGCTCTGGATCTGGCATGCGCCGCGCTTCTTCGAGGCGGCGCTCGCCCGGCCCGGCATCCATACGTTGCAGCATGCGAGTTTCCTCGCAAGCGCATTGCTCTTCTGGTGGGCCGTGTTCGGCCGCGTATCGGCAGGTGCGTCGGAAGGTGGGCCGGAAGGCGCGTCGAACGCGCACGCAATGCTCTCCCTCTTCACGACGATGGTTCACACCGGCGCGCTCGGCGCATTGCTGACGCTGGCGCCGGGCATCTGGTATCCGTCGTGCATCGAGACCACGCGCGCGCTCGGCTTCGATCCGCTGCAAGATCAGCAACTCGGCGGCCTCGTGATGTGGGTGCCGGGCGGACTGGCTTATCTGATCGGCGGATTGATGGTCGGTGCGCGCTGGCTGATGCGACGCCCGCCGCCGCGCATCGGCGAGCGCATCGCCCGCGAGGGATGACAGCATGCGCAAAGTTATCGTCGCGCTGTTGCCGGTCGTCGCGCTCGCTGCGTGCAAGGGCGAGCCGCCTTCGTCCGATTCGATCACCGGCGGCAATCCGCAACGCGGCCTCGATGCGATCCGGCGCTACGGCTGCGGCGCTTGTCATCGCATTGACGGCGTGCCGGGCGCCTACGGCAAGGTCGGGCCGACGCTGCAGAAAATCGGCGAGCGCGCCTACGTCGCCGGTAAGTTGCCCAACACGCCCGAGAATCTGCAGACGTGGATTCGCTTCCCGCAGCGTATCGTGCCGGGCAGCGCGATGCCCGATCTCGGTGTAAGCGAATCTGACGCCCGTGACATCGCCGCCTATCTGTATCACCAATGACGATGAACGTCTCCCGCTTTCTCCTCATCCTGCTCCTGTGGCCGCTTGTCGCCATGGCGGACGATGCAGCGCCCTCGCCCGACCTGCTTGCGCGGGGCGCGTACCTTGCGAAAGCCGCGGATTGCGCGGGCTGCCATACGGCGGCATCGCACGGCGCGCCGTATGCCGGCGGACTCGAAATGACGTCGCCCTTCGGCACCATCGTGAGCAGCA
This sequence comes from Caballeronia sp. LZ032, assembly GCF_031451315.1. Lineage (NCBI taxonomy): Bacteria > Pseudomonadati > Pseudomonadota > Betaproteobacteria > Burkholderiales > Burkholderiaceae > Caballeronia > Caballeronia sp. LZ032. Next base: position 46,210 of record NZ_JARUXP010000008.1, on the reverse strand, counting down.
ACATCACGCCGGACCGCGAGACGGGCATCGGCGCATATAGCTTCGAGGACTTCGCGAAAGCGTTGCGCGAAGGCGTGCGACGGGATGGCAAGGGCCTGTATCCGGCGATGCCCTATCCCGCCTTCGTCAAGATCAGCGACGACGACATGCGCGCCCTCTACGCCTACATGATGCAAGGCGTGCCGGCCGTGAAGTTTAAGCCGCCCGAGACCAAAGTACCGTTTCCGTTCAACCAGCGATGGGCGCTGCGTCTGTGGCGCGCGGCGCTTGCACCGAAGGACCGCTTCGCGCCGCGACCCGGCCACGATGCCGACTGGAATCGCGGCGCGTACCTCGTGCAGTCGCTCGGGCACTGCGGCTCGTGTCATACGCCGCGCGGCATCGGCTATCAGGAGCGCGGCTACGACGAATCATCGAAAGCGTTTCTATCCGGCGGCATCAACGACAACTGGTTCGCGCCGAATCTGCGAGCCGATCCCGGCTCGGGGCTCGGCCGTGTCACAGCGCAGGACCTTGCGGCGTTCATGAAGACCGGGCACGGCGCGGGTATCGTTGCATATGGAAGCATGGTCGAAACGATCGAGGACAGTTTGCAGTATCTGACCGATGACGACCTGCGCGCGATCGCCGTCTACCTGAAGAGCCTGCCCGCGACGGGCGCAGCGGATGGCATCTTCGATCCCACACTCGCGGAGCCCGGCCGTCTTAAAACGCGCGCTCCCGACATTGCGCCAGCACAAGGCGCGGCGGTGTACGCGGGCTTTTGCACGCAGTGTCATCGCGATGACGGCAAGGGGGTGCAGAACGCGTTTCCGGCGCTTGCCGGCAATCCGTCGGTCATCAGCGAGGACACGACCTCGCTGATCCGGCTGCTGGTTGAAGGCGGCAACAGTCCGGCGACGATACACGGCCCGCCGCGTCAGCCGATGCCGCCGTTCGCCGCGCGCCTCACCGATGTGCAGATCGCACAAGTGCTGACGTACGTGCGCGCGTCCTGGGGCAACGATGCGCGTCCGATCACCACGAACGATGTCGCTTCGATGCGCAGCAAGCTGCACAAGTAGGCCTACGTCTGGCGCGCTCATTCGAGCGCCATCGCCTCCACGGCGTCGCCGATGCGCTCGGCTTCGTCATAATGGACCATATGCCCGCGCTTCGGAATGATGGAGAGCACGCTATGCCCGATGTCTTTGAAGAGACGCCCGGACTGTGACGCCGCGTCGACGATCAGGTCATCGCTGCCGGCGAAGATGCGGACCGGCATGTCCATCTCGCCGTAGCGTGCCGACATGTGCGCCGCGGCCGGAATCATGCACGCGGCATCCTCCGCCGTGGCCCGCATCTGCGACGGGCGCAGTACGATTCCACGCGGCACATACGTGTGGAAGCTCTCGGTTGCCTCGCGCGGAGCGAACATAGCTTGGACCGTACGCCCGTACATCATGCGCGCGACGATAGGCGAGACCGTGTAGCGCATCACATCGCCGATGACCGGAATGGCGACGGGCGCGCTGATCGCGACATCTACCCGCGCGGTCGGATAGTAGTAGCCGGAGATCAGCGTGAGCCCTCGAATCTCCATATGCGGTTCCAGCGCCATGGCGACCGCGACGACACAACCGAAGGAGTGGCCGGCGACTACCGCGCGGGGCAGCCCCATGTTTTTGAGCGCGGATTGGATGGTCCGCGCCTGCGCCTGCGGCGTCCAAAGGCGACCGCGCGGCCGCTCGCTGTATCCGAAGCCCGGACGATCGAAAGCGATGACGCGATAGCGTCTCGATAGACGATCGAACAGCCCGCTCGCCAGGAAATCCTGCGCCGTGACCAGGTTTCCATGCAGCAGCACCACGACCGGACCGTCACCCTCGTCGAAGTAATGGAGCCGCACACCTTCGGCTTCGATGAACTGGCCGAGCGGCGGACAGTCGCGCTCCGCACGTCGCGCGCGCATGGCGGTCCACGCCGCAATCCCGATCGATGCGACGGCCGCGCCGGCAATCAACACACCGCGCGAGAGCAATGATCCGTTTCGTGAGGCTCGCATGCTTAACCCGTAGAGTTGGATGCAGACAGTCTGTCGTATTCCCTGCAACCCTTGTTCCCGTTCGCCACGACAATGATCGGCAACTTCCGGCGGATCGCGACAGGACTGGCCGCAGCAGCGGCACCACGAAGGCGATAAAGACGCCGTTCAGTCCGATACCGAGGCCGGGAAACGCACCCAATTTCCCGCTGTCCTGATACCCGCGTGCCGTATCGACGCCGTGTCGACGCGGTGTCGACACCGTGCGAAGCCACGCCGAGCGCGAAGCCGCGGGTTTCAGCGTCCTCGATTCGCAACGTGGCATTTGGCCGCCTTGAAGGATTGCAGGCACCCGACTGCTGTCGCTGCAGCTCAATAACGGTGTCAGAGCCGATCAAACCTTCATTACGTCTAGCTGAGTCTGCGACCGGCTGTGCTCTTACCAGAAACCAGCGGAACACGTTGTCGATTCGACTGATACGCAGTTCGATCTGGCTCGCGACGAGCGCACCAATGACATGGGTCTGTGGCTCGTGCCAACCGACCGGCTGATCCGGAATCGTGAAGGACGGAAGTTCGGCCGTCAGAATCACGGGAGGCGCGTAGGCATGCCACGGAGCCGGTGACCGTCTGCAACAGTCTCAAATTCGGCTGGAGTCCGTCAGCGCCGTACACGGAAGCGGCAACCCTTCAAGTCGACCTTCAGATCGTCGCAAGCGGTGATACGTCTGTTGCCAAATGAGCGCCGACATCTTGCCATCGAAGGTTGTTCTTCCCGCCGAGTAAGATCCCGTCATGATCGGTCTTTGCTGACGCTGTCATCGAGCGCTTCGAGCGGAAACATAGTGTGGTCCCACTCGCCGATTTCTCTGGGAATTCGTCTGCATAGGACAGTTCACGGCGAAGGCGGTCACTTGCAAATTACTCGCCAGCGTAATTGGCGCGGCGGACTGCAAGGAAGGGGCTTCGTCACTCATATATGTCGACCGCGTCTGCTTCGGAGGATGACGAGGATGGATTGGATGACGTCGGTTAGCAGCCCGCGTCGACGCCGCATGTACCGAGTGCGCCTGGAAAGGCGGCGCCGAGAAGCCGCGCAACTCGTCCAAGCTGAATTAGTACGGCCACTTATGCGGTCAGCTCATCGCCATCTGAAAGAATCACGCGAGCGCGTACTCGGCGCCTTTCCACTTCCCGATGTGACCCTGCTAAAGCGCCGCGCGCGTCGCTTGGAATTCGTGCTGCGCAATCGGAAACGAACGGCGTAAGCCGCGCGGGCAGCCGCAGCACGCTCCTATTTTCGCCGAGCAATAGCATGGCGCGGTCGACTAGCCGGGTCCGCGCCTTGCTCTGTGCAGGAGCCATTCAACTCAGAACGGAGGACAATATGTCCCGCCAAGATCCCACACAAACGACGACCGCCGCTACCGCCCGGGCGACGCAGAGCCAAGACGCGATCCAGCTGCTGACCGAGGATCATCGTGCCGTCCAGAAGCTGTTCGATGCGTTCGGGAAAACCGCGAGGGACGATCTCGACGCGAAGACCACGCTCGTCCGCCGCGCCTGCGAAGAGCTCACGGTGCACGCAATGATCGAGGAGGAACTGCTTTATCCCGCCGCCCAGGAAGCGCTCGGCGAGAACGACCGCCCCGACGTCGAGGAAGCGTATGTCGAACACTTTCTCGTGAAGGTGCTGATTGAAAAATTTGTGAAGCTGAAAGCAGGCGACGCGGGCTTCGACGCGACCTTCAAGGTGATGAGCGAGATGGTGAACCATCACATCGAAGAGGAAGAGTCGGACCTGTTCCCCAAGCTGCGGAAGTCGGGCGCGGATCTCGACGCACTCGGCAAAAAGCTGATGCAGCGCAAGGAAGAACTCGAATCGAAGATCCCAAAGGATGCGGGCGATAACACCGCACGCCTGCACTGACCGGCGCTCATCGAGAGTTACGCGGCGGTCCGGCGCCAACGCGGTCATCGGCGCGACGCGTGGCCCCGCCAGGTGAGCCAAGCGGCAGGCGGCAACGTTGAGTTGAGCGGCGCTTACGCGATGGACACCCGGGAAACCCCGCGCGATGTTCGTTCTTTCGATGCGGGCGCTCAGACGTCCGCATCGAGAGTCCTGCTCTACTCCCGCAGTCCGCTGAAAAGATCGGAAATCGCGCGATGCGTCGACGCGTTCAATCCCGCGCCGATTGCCGTCTGGACTGTGTGGCGCAGGCCCAGAACCGCGACGCCGACGAGCGCAAGTGCGATGAATTCGGCATTCGGCGAGCGCAGAAACCATGGCGCCCTATTCGTCGCCGGCCGCACGCGCGGCGTGCGCCTGATGCGCAGCGGCGCCTCCGCCTCACGCGCTGCGATGAGTTCCGCGCGCGATTCGGCCATGCGCGCGAGCATGGCTTCCTGAGCCTCGGCGTGCTTCATTGCGCGACCTCCTTGATCGCTTCCATATCGCGCCGCAACTGATCGCGCAGCAACTGGAACGGCTCCGCCGGCCTGCGTGACATCATTACGAGCACGGCAATAACCGCGACCGCGAGCCATGCGCCCGCCACGCACCACGCGGTCAGCGCCAGATGCGGGGTGCCGACCGCCGTTACGATCACGGCGACCGATACGAAGGACAACGTGAACAGCGCGCCGATCGCGAGCGTGACGAGCGCGATCACTTCGTGCAGCACGCGCTTCTTCGTTTCGGCAAGCTCGACTGAAATCAGCTCCCCATAGTCGCCCATGCGTCTCGTGCAAAAGTGGCCGATCCTGCGCCAGTTGGCAATTTTCCTCTGGAGTGTCATCGTTGCTTCTCCGGCGAGTTCAGAATGATGCGCCGCGGGGCCAGCTCGAGCGGTAGTGCCGCAGCGCTCCGCACACTCCCTTCGCGCGCTCATCGTTTGATGCGCGCGTCGGTGTACAGCCTCAATCGCGCACGCTCCCCTTTTATCGGTCAACGCGTCGTGCAGAGATGCGCATTGACGTGCACGGGCGGCGCATCGTCATGGTATGGCGGCTGACGTGCGAAGCTTTCGACTACGCCGGGCCTCAAGATCAGGCAGTACGTAGAGCCGCCGTACTGAAAGTAGCCAAGCTCTTCCCCTTTGCGCACGCGCTGGCCGGGCAACGCCTCAATCATGCACGACGACACTTCCGCCATGCCGACGAACACGCACGCGACTTCCCCGATGGATGGATCATCGCAATCGATGACGATCACCGCGCGCGCCGCGACCGCGGTGATATAGCCTTGCGAATCGTTGAGACTGCCCGGCTCTTCGCCCTCCGAATCGGCATCGGAGTAATAGGTGCCATCGACAAGATACGCCTTCGTGATTGTCCCGCTCACGGGCGCGTGCCAACGGTGGTAAAAAAACGCGCTGAGATAGGCCTGATACACCGTCCCGCCGACAAAGCGGCCCGCGAGCTCCGCTTCCTTCGCGGTAAATATCTCGAGGAGAGAGTATGGCTGCGACTTGATCCAGAAAGATTCCTGAAGCTGCACGTCGTGTTGGATGTTATACGGCGATGCCTCGCACGCGCTAACGATGACCTTGCTGTCGTCCGGGTGCGCGACCGGACGCGCATGGGGTTTGAATTCGCGCGTGAAGAAATGATTCCACGACGCGAAACCCCAATAAGGCTTTTGCGGATCGCAGAGAAACTGATCGAGGCCGATCTTCTCGTCGGCTTCTTTGCTGAACCAGCCATTGGGTGAATCGGTCGTCAGATGCGTTCGCGAATACGGTCCGCTCAAGAATCCAGACCACACGTTCAGTAATTTCTTCAGATGCGCGTTGAACGCCGGGTCACGAAACAGCGCGTAGCCGGATGGCATGACCATCGGCCAGTCGAGCAATGCGTTGACGGGACAGTGAATCAGGCTCGATGTGCTGAAAGGCGGGGAATAGGTCAGCATCGCATCGAGCAGCACGATGAATTCGTCGATACTCGAATAACCCAGTGTGTAACCGGCTTCGCGCGCCTGGCGGATCGCACGTGTGAAATCCATGCGCACAACCGGATCGTCGCGGATGAACGCCGCCATCTCTTCGACGACGCCGGCTCGCTTCGCCATGTTCGCTCGTTTCCGCGCGTGTTCCGCAAAGGTCTCGCGAAACCGCGCGATCACTTCCTCTTCGCGGGGAAGCCACTCGCCGAGGCGGCGTCGCTCGTCTGTCGCCATGTCGGCTCCGATCGTTTGGTTTGATCGATACGTGTCTAGCAGTTTTCATGCCCTAGTCGCTCTTAACTTCGGTTTGCGGCTACCGCCGCGTCTTGCCGCACGCGAGGTGCCGGCGCGCATCAAAAAAGCTAAGACCGTCCGGCATATCGGATCGACGACGATGTCCTCGGCCTCGCTGTCTGTCCAACATCAGCGGAGATCGCCAAACTAATTCGAGATGGATTTGGGGGCCGTCGGTTGAAAGCCGCGGCCTTCAGCTCTACGCTTTTCGAAGTCGTTTCCAATGCGTCTCCAGTGAGCGTCTATCTGCTGTCGCCAACTCAGGACGCGGTCGTCCTCGCCGGTCAACGATGGGTTCCTGAATGCGCCGTCGCATCGGCGGGAAGAACTGGTCGGCCTCAGTCTTTTCGAAGCGCTTCCCCGCAGTCACGGCGAGCCAGAGGACGCGCGAAGCGCCTTCGCCGCTCGATCGTTCGTGTGATTGAAACAGGAGCGCCAGACGCACTGCCGACGACACGTTGTCCGATTCGCGTCGAAAGGCGGGAAGGTGGCGCAGCGTACGAGAGCGCTCTTAGGCGCCGCAAGCACGCCGATTTTCGGCGAAGAGTCATGCCTGGTCTGGCGGCAACATTGAAGGCACGTGCACCGACCGTTGCGGTCCGCATGCGAGTTGCGAGATCGTTCGATCCGTCAATCAGTTTGCGCTTGCGTTGTAGAGCCGATGAATGCGTCGGAGCGGACTGGTCGTTGCAAGGGGGCCGCCTGCGTAGTGGCGAACTCGACGATGGCGCGGCCAGACTTGCCGAAGTCGAGACGTCGGTCACGCTGCGAGGTAGTTCGGGCGCTAACGAACTCAACGCCGTCGCAAAGCCCAGTGATCTCACGTGCCCCGAGTGCGGCTACGTCTGGACTCTCTCGACGGCGAAACGACTTCGATACGCAAGGGAAGGCACCTGTTCGATTCCGCGTCCGGCGTGCTCGAAGACGCGGCCAATAATCGCGCGACGCATCGCGGCCGCAATGACCTAGCTGCCAGAGCTTTATCAATCATTTAAAACGATCTCGTCATTGTGGTTCGCCCTACTGAAGCAACCCGTTTCCGCGGGTGGCTACGTCGCGGGAGCGTCCGCTCGGATCGAGACAGCGCGTTGGATTTCGAGTGGCCACCTGGCCTTGTGTGCTGCGGCTTCGCCACGCGCGAGGGATATGCGCATCGCCCCGCAGGCAATGGTTCTTTTTAGAATGCGCCGCCGAACTCTCGCATCAGCATGCGGCGGATCACCACGAAAATATGAGCGTCGCATCCTGATTTCCGTCCAACGCGGGTTCCGTACATCACGAGATGCCAGAAGTCGTCCATACTGAACGTGGGAAGCCTGTTGCATCCGGCATTTTCTGCGCTCATCGATTCGATGGGCATTTTCGTTCTCCGTGCGAGTCAGCTTGTGACAAGGCTGCGATGCAGATTTTCCATCGGCATTAGTAATCAGGCATACTCATGGGCAGGGCAAGCCGAATGAAAGACCCAGCACCTGTCACGCTCGACGTGCTTCTCGCCATCCGCTCAGCATCGCGTGAGCCTCTTGCAAACGCAAGCGTTCTCGACGCGTTAGGCCGGCTGGGTGTGACAGTTCGTCGAGCAGACCATACGCGAGAAGGCATGACCATCCTGTGCAACGGAGACGTCAGGACGCTGCGCCTCTGCGCAGAGCACCTCGCGTCGCTGTCCTTCGTAGGCGGCGTTTCGGTGCAGCGTTGCGACGAAATGGGTGCATGAGCAATGACGTCGCGCTTCAGTCAAGGAGTGGTGCAACATGTCCGGCGTTTGCCAACAGTGATCGTGAAGGAAACCTCGGGAAGGAGGGCATGACGGCGTCCGGTTTACCGCTGCCAAGTCGGCCACGCGCACTCGAACACACGCGCGAAGCATGCTATGTCGCGTGGCGGGATCGGCGCGTCGCCCGCCACTCCTCTGAAACCAGCTAAATTAGAAGCGACCGCTTGTCTCTAGCGCCCATGCCACTGGAGGTGCATTTTCGCACCGCTCGGCGCCATACTGGGAACATACTCGAAGTAATCCGGGTATGCTGCCTGCCGGCATAGTCGTGAACCAGTTTCTCATCGGGCGCTGAACGCCTTCGTCAGATAATGCGTCGTATGGGTAAGCGGCATCTCTTAAGGTCACCGCCAACCTTTCCACTGCGCATCGCAAAACGAGGGAACGCTCACTCGAGGGATGCAATCTGCACAAAGCCTTCATAACCCGGTTGCGCTCGGTCGCTAAGCGCGCCGAAAGCAAGAGCATCTGCTGGAAAACGAAGTACAGGGGCACCCGGGAATCCTCTGGGATTCGGGTGAGAAGCGGCAGGAGAGTTGGACTAGGCCCGGTCAAGTTCGCCGCGCCGACCATCACACAGGCCAAACGCGCCCACTCGCGCTTGGAAAGACCGAGCAACAAGCCATCTCCACTTTTCGATACCAGCTGAATGACCTCATGATAGCCCCTAGCTCCTTTGGCTCGATTCGCTTTGACGCACATCACCATGAGGTTGCCGGGCGCGTATGCCCCATCATTGTTGATCCTGTCGACCGACCAGTCGCTTTCGGCTAGCGCAGAATGTGTCATGGCCGTCAATGTAATCGGGCACACCGCGCAGTCGATCCTTTTTAGGTAGGCAGGAGTCACTTCGCAGTCGAGAATTCGGCGGCGTCGAAATGCGTTCAGCCGAAGCTGCAACCATTTCGACACGAAGCGATCGGGAAGATGTTGCGGAACGCGAAAATGCTCACGTCCGGCGCGGTATCCGTCCAGTACACTGTGCTCGCTGATTGCAGGGTCCAATACACGGCCAATCGAGCGAAATCCCAACCGATCTCAAACCCGGTTTTCGCAACGTTGACAGCTTGCATCGCGCTGGCCCCCGCCAAATAGGTTCGGCTTACCTCGTCGTAAGCGTTACAGCAATGCGGGTGCCGCAGAGGCAATCCAACGCTGACGAGGTCAGCGAGAGCGCTTCTTTGATGGCGGAGGGAGAGGAACACAATCGATCCCCGACAGCCAATATTGCTCGCCCGAGGACCGGCAACCCTGTCGCGCCTAACAGGGTTCCAAGCTCAAGCTGAGGAGAGTGGGACGCTGATCCTGAATGAGAGGCGGCTCAAGGTGATGCCCGCCTCCCGCGCCGGCCCACAGTCAATGAAAGCCAATTCGGGGTCCTCTATCGGACGGCGAGAAGCGACTCGCAGCCAGCATTAGCACTGAGCGGCTACGTCCTCGTTGGCGCCAACCTGCAATTGACGAAGCAGCGCAAGCATGGGAAACGGCTTGCTCATAAAGCAGACACAAGGTACGCTCGGGCGCCGTCGAGCATCGGAAATCAAAATCACCGGGATTTGCGCAAGCTTCGGATCCGCAAGCATTGAACGGATTAGCCCCACGCCATCCAAGCCGGGCATAGCACAGTCCGTCACCACAACGTCTGGCGTGCCGATTTCGCGAGCGATAAAGCGTGTTCGCCGTCGGTTGCAGTTCGGACAGTATGACCTTCCGCCGCAATCGCACGCCGAGAGAACCCGGCCACCCCATATCATCATCCACCAGTAGCACCGAAGCCATGCCGAGTTCCTTCGTTGTCGCTTATGGCGGACCGTCTCCTTTGCCTTATGCCCTTTCAGAACGCTTGCCAAGCACAAGAGCTAGCCGCGCGATCACTTTCGACTGACCTCGACGAGCCGCGTGCTCGCAGCGTACGGCTGTCCGCGGCTCTTCATTTGCTAATCCACGGGCGACAGCCTCGCGCTGCCCTGTCCGAAGCATAAGCGCGGCCATGACGTAGGCCGAAAGCTCTTCAGCAACGTACGATAGATACGTCACTGCCCTTCGCGTCTTCTGAGGCCGTACACCCGCGGCGATAACGCGTTACTTGCCCACCTCCTCCTTCGACAATTCTTGCTTGGCAAGCATGGTCAGCTTTTCGTCCGTTGACTTTTCCTCCTCCAACGTCTCCAGTAAAAGATTCATACCTTCTGTATAACCGAGCTTTTTCGCAAGCGTCGCCAGCGTCCCATACGCAGCGATCTCGTAGTGCTCAACTTTCTGAGCCGCCGCGATCAGCGCTGCATCCAGGATCGGGCCCTTCTCGATTTCCTCGATTTGCTCTTGACCCTCTTCAACGAGTCCCTCCATGGCGACGCACTTCAAGCGTTTAAGCTTGACGCCAGTACTTTCGACTACTTGGTCGATCCGCTCCACCTGTCCCTGCGTCTCTTCCAGGTGAGTTTTGAACGCTGCCGATAATTCAGGATTGGTTGCAGCCCGCGCCAGTCGGGGCAGCGCCTTGGTCAGCTGTTTCTCCGCACTGTAGATATCAGAGAGTCCGTGAATAAAAAGGTCATTAAGGGTTGCGACGGCCATGGCGATTCTCCATAAAGTTGGGCGGTTACGGCGCAGATCTGCCCGCAAACGCTATGCCGCGAATTAGCCTCCACTCCCGCTGGCGGGTGTCGCGATTGCTACGCGCTTCGGTCCCATTAAGGAAGTACAGCGCCTCCGATGTCATGACATATATCAACAGACGAATTCACACGGGTTAGATTTATGCGAGCAGTAGGCGACCTTGTTTTGTTGCTACTACTGGCCAGCGTACTTCTGACGCTGCGCACACGAACGCCGCAAGCGTCCCGGTTGTCGCGGGCCTCTGCAACTCTGTGTGGCCGGAGCATGTGAAACTGGCGCCCTCAATCGGTCGAGGCGTTCGCGAGGTTTGCTGCAGCCACCGCTGCTGTCATCGCGTCGGAACCGCAGATGCGCGATCTTCCTTGATCAATGTGATGTCGTTCTAGTCTCGGTTCGGCGAGGAGGTTTGTCGACATTCGCCCATCGACTTTCGAACGTGGCCTCGAATTGATGCGTCAAGTTGTCCTCGCCACTATCACCGTTATCAACGCAATCCGTTCCGTGTCTCCCGAGACATCACAGAACCACGCCATCGACTTCGATGAAATGTCCGGCAGACGGAAAGTCGCGCTCAGCGCAGCGCGCCCGCACGGCGATGCACGCCACGTTGGCGAGCGATGCGACGGCCGCACCGCCAAGCCACGCGTGACACTGGACTATGATCCAGTTCTGCGAACTAACATGCTTCTTCGCTCAACGGCGTGGGTCACGACGCTCACCGCTTTCGAGCCGCCGGGCGATGCGTGCCCCGCGTGAAAACGAAGAAGCCCGCGCCCGCCGCCGCGATCGCGAACCGGCTCGGATTGGCCTTCACGACGCTGATGCTCCTTGCGAGGAGCCGCGTCCATATCGTCGCGCCGGGTTCCATCGCGCGCGGCACCGGCACGGCCACTGGCACCGGCACGCGCACGGGCGCGGGCGGGGGCGCGTGCACGGTGGCATCGTCGGCCGCGGGGCCGGCAGGCACTTGTCCGCCATTCGGTGGCAGCGCTTCCGGCGATTCCGGCGCGGGCCGTTGCTCGCCTTCGCGCGCTTCAACTCGCGTTGCCGCCGCTTCTGCGCCGAGCAGCAAAACCGCGGCGGCGAAGTAGAGCCACATCAATAGAACGGCAAGCGAGCCCGCCGCGCCAAATGCGTTCGCTGTCCCCGCGTGCGTGAGGTACAACGCGAAAATCTTCTTGCCGACGGAAAATAGCACGGCGGAAATGCTCCCGCCGACGAGCGCATCGCGCCAAGGCACAGGACCATCGGGCAGATATTTGAGCAGCGCGGCAAAAGCGCCGGACAGAATCACGAGTCCGAGCAGGAACTGCACGATGTCGCCAATTATGACGAGCGGCGATTCGCCGAACACCCATTTGCCCGCAGCCTGGACGGCGGTGTCGAGCACCAGCGACACGATCAGCAGAAACGCGACGCCCATGACCAGGCCGAAGGAAATGAGCCGCACCTTGACGAGCATGGCGACGCCCGACTTCTGTTCGGCGTCCTTCGGCCAGATCACCGAAAGCGCCGTGCTTAACGATGAAAACGTCGCTGATGCGCCCACTGCCAGCAGCACGAACGACAGCACCGCCGCGATGCCGCTGCCGCCGCTCTGATGTGCATGCTCGACGATCGCCTGCACGCTCGCTGCCGCCTCCTTGCCGAGCATCCCGCTGATCTGATGAAACAATTGCCCGCGCGCCGCTTCCGCGCCGAACACGAGACCGGCGACGGCGATCACCATGACGAGCGTCGGCGCGAGGGAGAAAGCGGAGTAAAAGGCGATGCTTGCGGCCATCGGCGCGCTGCGGTCGGCGCTGAAGCGTTTGAAGGTGCGAACGGGCCACGCGAAAGCGCCGCCCATCAGCGATTTGACGTCCATGGGTCATCTCCCGGTGATCGGGCGCTCTGTTGAGAGCATCGACGGTGCCAGCCGCCGCGCCCCGAACGCCGACCAGTAAGTACCAGACCCGCGTGCATCGACGCGGGCCTTCCGTGCCACGCTAGATTTCGCTTACTGCACGCCCTTCTTCGCGGCGAGATCCTGCGCCATCTTCAGATGTTTCTGGATGGTAGGCAGCGCCTTCTGCGCAGCCTTCTTGAGGTCGGCGTTCTGACCTTCCTGCGCTTCCTTCTGGAACGCGGCTACGGCCTTCTGATGCCCTTCAACGCCCACCTTCTGGATGTACATGGTGTCGAACTCCTTGCCCTTCAGCGGTCTGAGCGCGTCGATCACCGCGGTGTCCGAGTTGTCCTTCGGGACTGCGACGCCATGCGGGGCCGCCATCTTCAACTGCATGGTCAACTTGGTGTGGTCGACGATCATGTGATGCGCGAAACTTTTAACGTCCTTGTCCTGCGACTGCTTGCTGGCGAGCTTGGCCGTGTCGATTTCGGTCGAACTCGATTCCGACGCGGCCTGTACGAACGCTTTATCGACTGCCGGAAGATCGTTAGCCTGAGTCGTACTTGCCGCCTGCGTCTGCCCAAGAACGGTGATCGGCGCGGCGCTGATCAGCGTGAACGCGGCGAAAGTAGCCAGAGCCGGATGTGCCTTCATGAAAATCTCCTCATTGAATGGTCCAGTCGCTCCGGCCCTTCAGCAATAGCGATGCCGGGTCGCACCGCCCAAACACCAAACGCCGGGAAGTAAAAGGCCGAGCGGGCTGAAACAGAAAGGAACCGCCAATCGAAGGCGCCATACGAGTCTCGTAATATGCCCAACAGGGTTCGTCCGAAAGCCATCCGTTGCACGCACAACTTGAAGATCCGCGCGTGAATTCAGTCTGATCGCGGTGGTGCGAGCGTATAGTCGAGGTCCGTTCCATTGTGTTGAAAGACCGTGACTGTCGTTCCTCCGAGGTGCGCGAACATCGTCGCGAAGCCTTTATCTCTTTTGATCGGTCGCGGCATCGGCGCGCCTTGCTCAACCAACATGAACATCCACTGCCTCGAACCGGCGAGCGGGCCGGTGTTCGATCGGAGTCTCGATAGCCGACGAATATATCTTCCGGATAGGTTGGCGGCCCGTATTGACTGTCAACATTCCCGCCGCACAGATGATGGCGTTAGCGCAGGCCGCGCGCGGCATGACAATGACCGCCGGAGTCGTGAAGACCAAACGATGAGCCGGGTTTTGAAAAAACCCGAAAACGCTTCGCACCCTTCGCTTATCGCGGCTGCCATGCGATGCGGGCAACGCCCTCCCCGCCCCGCCGCATGCGAGCTCGTCAGTAGCCATTGCGCCCTCCCTGCTCTTACGGCAGGTGGTCGTATCCGTGGATTCCGATCGAATCTCGGGCCCCTTCCGCCGCTGGGACGGGACCCAAGAAGACAGACGGTTAAGCGCACGCCTACCGCCCGTGCGGTGGCACACCGGTTGCTGAAGTGTGCTCAGGCGGGCCGCAGCACATCGTATTAGGCTTGCCTCACATATCACGACGCGGCTTCACTGCTGCAACACGCCAGCGCGAGTCCGAGACGCGCTGAGGCCTGCAGTCACACGGCCATAGGCAACGCATGCGCGTCGCTCTTGGGCGCTGCAAGCTAGCTGTTCAACTTCGATGACTCGCGCGAAGCCCGTGAGGGAGTTCGTGCGCCATAAAAGGAGTCGTTCAAATGTTCGTGCATAACAAACGCCTGCAATACACGGTACGCGTGGGCGTCCCCAATCCGGGTCTGGCCAATCTGATGCTGGAGCAATTCGGCGGTCCGCAAGGCGAACTGGCGGCCGCGATGCGTTATTTCACGCAAGCGGTCAGCGAAGACGATGCTGGCCGCAAGGACCTGCTTTTCGATATTGCGACGGAAGAGTTGAGCCATCTTGAAGTCATCGGATCGATCGTCGCGATGCTGAACAAGGGCGCAAAAGGTCAACTCGCAGAAGCCGTCGAGCAGGAAGCCGAATTGTATCGATCGCTCACCGGCCCCGGCAACGATTCGCACGTTACGCAGTTGCTTTACGGCGGAGGTCCGTCGCTCACGAATTCGGCGGGCGTGCCGTGGAGCGCCGCGTATATCGATACGATCGGCGAGCCGACAGCCGATCTGCGTTCGAACATCGCCGCCGAGGCGCGCGCGAAGATCGTCTATGAGCGCCTGATGAACGTGACCGACGATCCGGGCATCAAGGAAGCGCTGGGCTTTCTCATGACGCGCGAAATCGCGCATCAGAAATCGTTCGAGAAGGCGCTGCATTCGATTCAGCCGAACTTTCCGCAAGGCAAGCTGCCGGGCATTCCCGAGTTCGCGAGCGTGTACTTCAACATGTCGAAGGGCGACGATGCGCGCGGACCGTGGAACGAAGGCGGCGACTGGCAGTTCGTCGAGGACCCGCAACCCGCAGTCGACGGCGGCGACGGCACCGCGACCGTGACCGTTACCGAGCAGGACGTGCAGGTGCTGCAAGCGATGGCATCGCGTACGGCTTCAGATCCTTCGGCGGATCCGACGACGGGCGCCGATCTCGGCGCGGGAAGCGCGGACAAGGTGTAAGGTGCACACGGCGCCGTCTGCATTGCAGACGGCGCCGCGCCTGGCGTTTCGTTATCGAGCGCAGCATCCGCCAACCGCTTTTCATATTCAGCGAGTGGAAACCGGGCTAGGGAAATAACCAACAGGGGCAACAACAGCGTATTCATCGACGCTTGCCTGCTGTCACCTTTACCCTTACTTCGATCGAAGCAGCTTCTGGAAGCAACGCGCATCAGGCCGGCCAACGTACGCGCCATAACGCTGCGTCCGAGAAGCCGTTGCGTTCGTAGAAGCGAATCGCGCGATGGTTTACGGCGCGCGTTTCCAGCACGATCTTCCTGCAGCCTGAGGCGGCTGCATCGCTCTCGAGTTGACGGAGAATTGCTTGCCCGACGCCAGCGGCGTTGGGCGGGCTGTAGAGTCGCTTGAGTTCGGCCGTACCGTTGTCGTAATGCCAGAACGCTCCGCATCCCACCGGCTCGCCGAGCGCTGTTCGCGCGATGCAAAAGGCTCCATTCGACGAGCGGAAGTCGGCGAGTTGAAACCGCGATTGCCCTCCGTCTCCTGAGAACACGGCCAGCATTGCGCTGAGTTCATCGAGAAGTCGTGTTCCCTCCGGTGATGTCGGATCGTCGCGGCTCACGACGATGGCAACCGATGATTGACTCATTCGCACCTCCATTTCCTTTGTCCCAGCAATTCAGCGAATCCGGGACCCGCGACGGTTCAAGATGGACGTCGTCTCCAACACGACCACTTCGAAAACGGGCGAACTGTTTGCGTCCGCAGTCCTCTGTGACCTCCTCCCAAGCCAAGGTGTCCCCGCTCGAACGCTTCATGCTCGTCATTCCAGTGCGGCGAGCGCCGCGTTACACGGCTCAGCGAAATGGAGTTCTTCTATCTTTGCCAACAGATGGTGCGCCAAGCGAGCCTCATGAATGAAACCAAACTGCAAGTCGAGCTGGGCGGCCACGGTCTGCCGTCCTCCCACGGCGCGTTCCCAAACGCCGGCATGCGCCTTCCTGTACGGCAGTACTGAAGCCCTTCCACTGCTACTCGACGTCGTGGCGCCAAAATGCTGCGGCGCTTCTTCGCTCGCTTTCATGTCGGCGCTCGCGCCGTGTTCAGCTTACGTCCAGCCGACTGGCACGTGACTTGCCCTCATAAAGTGCAACAGCGACCCGGGAGCAGGCTATGGACAACACCAGAACGTCTCGCTCGTCTGTCGACGAACTCGATACGGTTCCGGACACCGCGAGCCCCGCTTACGCCAATCCACATCCGCTATCCCGTGCTTTCGATAAGTTCGCGAGCTTGGTTACCAGGTGGGCTGGCTCGCCAGCCGCTTTCTGTTTGGCGGTGTTGACAGTGGTTGCGTGGGTTGTAACCGGACCGTTGTTTCACTACTCCGATGGTTGGCAGCTAGTGATCAATACTGGCACAACTGTCGTCACATTTCTGATGGTCTTTTTGATTCAGCAGAGCCAGAATAAAGATAGCGTTGCCCTGCATTTAAAGCTTAACGAGTTGCTCTCGTCGCATCGTGCGGCGAGCAATCAACTCATCGGGATAGAGGACGCTTCCGAGGATGAATTGCGACGTCTTGCGGCAGCTTATCTCCGCCTTTCAACACGATCGGAAGGAATGGGTTCGGCTTCGAGTCCGAAAGAGGCCGTAGCAGAAATCTCCGACAGATACGAGCCCTCGTCCAGCGCGTAGCCTGCTCTTAAATCAACCGAGAGACTCCCGCTGCGGCAAGCGTGCGCTTGTGGACCTGCTCAGTGCTATCGAGCGCGGCTACAACGGTCGTAAGCGCAGCGCCGGAAGCACTCCAGCGGAATCAATTCGTGACTGCCGGAAAGCATCGCTCCAGGTCTTTGACTCGCTGAGGCGTTGGAAAAGCCCGGGTCCTGGGGACAACGAGAGGGCCTCCCGTTGACCATATCCGACGCCGAATGAACGCTCCCTTTCAGATCCCCCGCGAGGTCGAGTTCTCCGGCGAGTTCGTAGTCCGCTATCTCGAGGACAGGGTCGAAGGGCCTTGCTTGAGTGCCGCGTGTGCCCGCCTGCCCTCGCGGGCCTGCCCGATGAGTGAGTTCCTTATGGGTGCAGGAATTACGAGCCGCCAGCCGCGGTCTGGCAAGACAAATCGGGCGACCTCCGAGTCGAGTTGCCCGCGTCTGAGAGCGACACCCAATAACCCGCCAGTGCGACGCACCCTTGGCATCAAACTGGAGGGGCGCCTACTTGCACGCTCACCGAGAGTGGCATGAACGAGGAGACAAACGTCAGCAGAGCCCGCGGAGGCGGGCTTCGAAGAAGCGGTAAGTTAGGAGCAGTAGCCGCCCTTATGATGGGAACCGGTGCCGCCGTGAGGATGTTCTCCCTTCGGGCAAGCGTGGGCGACGTTCACAATACATAGCAGCGCGACGATTAAAGCAGCAATTTTTTTCATAGGGTCTCCTTGTTGTCGTTAGCCTGCACATTTCCGCCGACGGTCACAGTGTGACAATCCTGTTTACGGCAGTCGCTTCGGTCGCTTGAGGTGCGGCCGGAAAAACGCACGCCCGCGTCTTCTCGTTTGCCGCTGCTACCTCTCGACAGCCATTCGCTTGTGCGCAAGGCGTCCAAGCCATGACGTCAGATGTTCGGCATGCCGATTGCAACCATCGGCGGCAGTATTCGCGACGTACGGCGAAATGGAGACAAGGATGGACAATGGCGGCGTTGGCTACGCGTACCTCGGAATACCCGAACGTCTGTCGAGCGCGCTGTTGACTGTCGTAAACCGCATGCAGCAGAGCCTAGCGGGCAAGGAAAGCTGCGCTTGGGCGCAGTTGACAAGTGCAGCGCTGAGCCGATGCGTGCTGCAGTTTGCGAGCATGTACCGCGAACATGGTGCAGATGATCCGCGGCCGGAAGTTTCATGCTCGGAGGTGTTTCACCTGTTCGCCGAGCAGCTGTTGGAAGACGGGACGGACGCTGAATGGTGCGTGCCTGCGCACGTGGTACCAGTCGTTGCTGGCGCTCTTGCGGCACGCGGACAGCTATTGGTTGACCGTATGGGACGCTAATGAGCGCAGCCCGCGTGGTGGTACGGCCTCGGAACCTTCGAACTAGCGGCGCGGGACATCCTATTCCCCGGCGAAGCGCCTGCCAATCCTTGGATGGGCGAGATTCGTGATAGATGCGCTTGCCATACCCGTTCGACGCTGCTCGTCGTCCCTTCGCGATTCGCCTTCGACATCCGACGCTGACTTCGAGTGCCAGGAGCTTTGCGACAACCGCGACCTCATTGTCTCTGCGAGCTAAGCTAGCTCAACGAACATGTACCAAGGCCAATACGCCAGGTGGTAGAACCAGAGAAAAGCACTTCGAAACTCCGTTTGGCAATGTCGAGGCACGCAGTCTGCCGGAAACGCGCGCGACTCGCGGTACCCAACGTACACCGTTCCGATGATGACCCGGAGCAACGCCAAGATGAGCGTTGGCATAGACAAAGGGCAGGCCATGCCGAAGAGAGCGGCCGGAAAGCAGATTTCGGCACCCGAACGCGATTTCATCACGCCCCCCACGATACCGGAAAACAGTTAGGCTATACCGTCGGACCCAGATGTGCCCGTGACCGTTAGGAAGCCGCCCCTCTTCAACCTAGGATTTTCAGTCTCATGAAACGTAGAGCAACCGTGATTTGCGAACGGGACGGACGAGTCCTCCTTGTTGCCCGGGCAACAGGACGATGGGCGTTCCCTGGCGGTCGCATCGAGACAGCCGAGGAGCCCGCTGACGCCGCAGGGCGGGAGTTACAGGAGAAGACGGGGCTTGCTGCTTTGCAGGTCCGCTATGCGTTTCAGTTTCGCGGACTGCGCACTCGACACTTCGTCTTCATCGCGAGTGTGGAAGCGGACGCGACCGCGGTCCCATCGAACGAGATTGCTCGGTGCAAATGGATTCGGCTGAAGGAACTTCGCAGCGTCGAGGCGAGCATTCGGACCAAAGGCATCGCGGAGATTTTTCTGAAGCAAGCGAACAGCAGGAACGGAGTTGCGCTAACCGAATCTATTGCTTCCTTGGCCGCCTAGTCGTCGAGAAGGGAGTGTTCTCAAGAGCTCTCAAACAACTCCACTTTAGGAAGGCCTGGTCGTATCGTCAGTAAGCAAAATCCGAATCTGAGCGTCGGGGAAAAGCCTCCGCGCGAGTATGACCGCCTGACATTTGTCGTGCACTACCATGCTGCTGACTTTTTGCGTTGCCGGGGCCTCCATTTGCCAGCCGCCACGACACGCACTAACAACAACTTCCATTTCATCGACACCTTCTTCTGTCACCATGATGACCTCTTGCATTCTCCGACGTCTGGGTGCGGCATGTCCTGCTTTGACCTCTCCTCCTAAAGCTCAGGACTTCGTAGGTCGGCGGCCACTATCTCGTCACCGCGCTCAATCGCTGCTTCTCTAGCTGCGTTTTTCGACGCGCAAGGCCCGATCTCGTCCGCGCCGCCACGGGCGCGATTTGGAATGTCGATTGCTCGACCGCGTTTCCGACGAGCGTGTATCACCGGCAAGCGCGGTCCACGAAGTCAAGGAGCAAGCGGTGGTCATCGAGGCGGTCTGGTTCATGGTGGTAGGCGCGCTGCTGATTCTCATGGCCGTCATGCGCGGCGTGATCTCGCGCCTGCCGATGACCGGCGCCATGGTCTATCTCGCCGCGGGATTCGCGCTGGGCCCGGCCGGCGCCGGCTTGCTCGAGCCCGACATCGAAGGGAATCTGCGTCTGTTGCGCGTGCTGACGGAAGCCGGTCTCGTCGTCTCGCTGTTTGCGATCGGCATGCATTTGCGCGTGCCGCTTTCGAACGAACTCTGGCGGCTCACGCTGCGGCTCGCGGGCCCGGCGATGATCCTGACGATCGGCCTCGTGTATGTCGCCGCGCGCTTCGGCCTCGGCCTCGCCTCGGGACCTGCGCTGCTGCTCGCGGCGATACTCGCCCCGACCGATCCCGTGCTCGCCAACGAATTGCGCGTGTGCAAGGCCGGCGACGATGAGCCGCTGCGCTTCGCGCTTTCGTCCGAGGGCGGCTGCAACGACGGCGCCGCGTACCCGTTCGCATTGGTCGCGCTCGCGCTATGCGGAAGTGCAAGCCCCGGCAGCGGCAATCCGTGGACCTTCGCGGCGGCTATCGCCTGGGGCGTCGTCAGTGCGCTCGTCATCGGCTGGGGACTCGGATCGGGCGTCGTGCGCCTCGTGATTCGTCTGCGAACGCGCTACCGGCAGGCGCTCGGGCTCGAAGGCTTCATCGCACTCGGGCTCATGGCGCTTGCCTATGGCGCGGCGCTGCTCGTGCACGGCTATGCGTTCATCGCGGTGTTCGCGGCCGGCGTGTCCTTGCGCCGGCAGGAGCTCGCCGCAACCGGCAAGACCTCGCCCAGCAAGGCGCTCGAGTCGGTCGAACGCGGCGAGCGCGAGGAAGCCGCCCGCGACCCCGAGCTCGCGCACGCCTACATGGCCGAGACGATGATGGCGTTCGCGCTCGAGTTCGAACGGCTGGTCGAATTCGCGTTGATGCTGTTGATCGGGAGCGTCGTGTCGGCGCATTGGCAGGCGCTTCTCCACTGGCGGGTCATATGGCCCGCGCTCTTTCTGTTCTTCGTCGCCCGTCCGCTCAGCGCGACGATATCGCTCGCCGGTTCCTGCATGGACCGGCCGCAGCGCCTGCTCGCGGGATGGCTCGGCATACGGGGCGTCGGCGCCTTCTACTACCTGCTCTTCGCGCTCGAACAGGCGGGCGGAGAACATGTCCGGCCGATCGCGCCGATCGTGCTCGCGACCATCGTGCTTTCCGTCGTCCTGCATGGCTCGAGCGCGACCTCGCTGCTGCACCGGTACTTCGCGAATCGCGGTTCGAGGTAACGCTTCCCGGAACCACCACTACAAGCGCGGCCGCTCCATTTCCGACGATCGCGAAACTGCGTGCGGATCGCGGTTCGGAGTCCGGTCGCGTCGCGCAAAGGCCCTGTTTGATACCGGAAGCTTCCGGACACGACCCATGAGTGGCGTCGTGCGCTGTTTCGGCATGACGAATGCGTCGTATGAAAACGGAGCCGGCGCATGCCGGGATCGACCGACACTCGCAAACAGATCAGCAACCTATGGCGACCATCGACAATACCCAGACGGCACTCGAAGCGCGTGTAACCTGGTTCGACTGTCTTGCACCTTCCCAGGAATCATTGCGCCGTTCAGCAGCGATGCGCCCGACCGCGCACAGTCATGTGTCGATCACGATACGAGAGCGTCTGACGTCCCGCACCGCGAGCGTGTCGTGGTCGGACTCGCAACTGGGTTGCCTCGCCGAACAAGTCTGGTCGCTTGGCAGAGCGCGCGCGGAAGATGTCTGCTCCATCAGCGGCGAGCACATCAAGCGAGGCGATCTCGTGTTCCGGCCGAGAAAGACCCGGCCGCCCGCCATCAATGAACGCTCGGTCATCGCCGCGCATCACGTGCTCGATGCGCCGCTCGCGGAGTGAAGCATGAAGCGCCGCGCGGCGCGGCGTGTCGCGCGGCGAGTGGCCTCAGCGGGACGCGCGTCGCGCCAGCGCGGCGATTGCGAATCCCGCGGCTAACGCGACATATGTCATGGCCAGCGAGCGCCTCGGCAAATGCGTCTCGAATCCCGGTGTGAAGCGTTTCGGCACGACGTGGTAGTCGACCACATAAGCGACGACGGCGGTCGCCGCGGCAGCGCTTACGATTCCCGCGGGACGGCTCCGTCGTCCGCACAGCGCTTCGAACAGCACGCTCCAGAACACCGCGCTGCCCATGTGGATCGTCGCGCCGAGCGCCGTGTAGCGGATGCTCGGCCTTTCCTGCGACGATGCGTCGGGCCACACACAATGCGTCACGGCATTCAGCGCGGCGTAGGGCGCATGACCCGCACGCTGCGCGCCGGTGCAGGCCGCCGAGGCCGATGCCAGTCCCGCTGCCAGACCCGAGCAGAGCACGTGGACGCGCCGGTCATCGAATCGCTGTTCCATACGCTGCTTTCCTCTTTCTGCGTCAATATCCACGGTGAACGAGTCACGCCGAGTACGGCGTCGCCCGGCGCTAGCGTCCTCGAATCGCATACAGCCGCGTCGGCAGCGCGATCGGACTCTGCGGATCGAACCAGCTCATCTCGGGAATGCGCGAATCGGTGATGTAGATCGTGCCGTCGGCGCCTTCCGAGAACGTGTCGGGCCAGATCAGCGCGCGATTCCGTAGCAGCGTGTCGATGCGCTCGCCGTCACGCACGCGAATCGCATGATGCTCGACCGATGAAACATAGAGACGTCCACGCTCGTCGAACCAGAGCCCGTCCGCGGGACCATCGATACCCACCGCCTCCACGCGCGCCGAGACCTGCCGCGGACTGAGCTGCGCATTCTGCAGCGCGTCGGTTGCGATCCGATAAAGCGTTTTGCCCTTGACCGCCTGCCAATAGAGGTAACGTCCGTCCGGCGTCAGCGCGATGCCGTCGGCGGAAAAGCTCACGGGCCTGCCGTCCGTCTGTTGCAGCGGCTTGCCGTCGACCTTCACGGTGACGGTCTTGTCGGCCTGCGTGCTCGGATCGCCGTCGAGAACACGTCGTGCGCTGCCCGACCCCGTGTCGAGCACGACGATCGCTCCGCGCACGCCGGAATCGGTGATGTAGACGAAACGCCCGTCCGGACTGATGCGCACATCGTTGAGATAGCTTCCTTGCGGCGCGATGGTTTCATCGAACGCATAGACTTGCGCGACGTGGTTCGACGCGAGATCGATCCGCACGAGCTTCGGCGCGCCGGGCACGATGAGCGATTGCGCCGGCGCGCCCGGATCGATCACCCAGAGGTTGCCGTGCTTGTCCGCCACGACGGACTGCACGCATACCCAATGATCCTGCGGCGTGACTTCGTCGCGGCGCGCATTGCGCCAGCTATTCCATTCGGGATCCGGATAAGGACGCAGATCGCCGGACGCTCCGAGCTCCGCGACGGAGATGGGCGCGTCCTCCGTCCAGCGGGGGAAGTTGACGAAAGTGCGGCCATCCGGCGTGAGCGTCACGCCAGTGACCTGATGTTCGAACGTGGCGATGAGCTGAAGCTGCGGACCGCCGCCTCGGGCATGATCGCCGCGCCTGTCCGCGCTCTCCTCGGCAACGCCCGCCCGAGCGAACGCGGCGAGGCTCAGTGTGAGGAAAAGGATTCGGCACAGCGGCTTCGAGATGGACGCCATGATCGCCTCCGATGGTGGCATTGCGCGATGACAGCAATCGTGGTGCCAAAACTTTTCCGACCTGCTTGCCTGTGCAGACCCGATGCGCCAAGGTCACGGCTTCCGCTTGGACACAATCGCGTAAGCGACGACCCACATGGTCGCCTCGACCGCGGCGACCATGATCGTCTGAGTGCAGGCTGTGACGGAAATCGCCGGAAACGGAATGCGATAGAACCACCACGGCGCCTGCGGACCACCGAGGCCATTGAACAAGGCGACGACCTTCGGCAAGGTTGCGCCGCCCATGAAGCCGCCAATCAACAGGGCGACGAGCAGCTTCTCCTTCAGCGTCCTCTTAGAGGATGTGGGCCAGAAACAGAAAAGCACCGCCGCAATGCAGTACTGAGCAGAGAGCCAAAGGACGACCAGGTCGACCGGATGCGTCGCCGCTCGTTCGTAGTACCGGTCGATACAAATAAAAAGCGCAAACGCGATGATCAACGACGTCGAGCCCAGAACTCTCGGTCTCTTCGACATGACCGCTGCGGGCGGGGCATGGAACTCGACTCTCACGGAATAAACCTCGACAGGCACGGTGCCAGAAGACTCGCATTAGCGGGTCTTTCGGCACAGGAGAATGCTTTCATTCGAGCACTCGACGTACCACATCGTGCGAGCCTCACGAACGAGTTGGCGTCCGAAAGGAGCGTCCTCCGGACACTAGCGACGCGGCATCAACCCGGTCAACGCGCATCGCGCCGAATCCCTATCTGCTTAGCGAATTGAACGCTTCCTCGAGCGCGATTACTGCTTGCGCAATGGCCATGAAACGGTATATACCGTTATTTGCAACACGATAAGCGTGAAGTCCGCCCCTCGGACGACACGACTTCACCGCTCACCATGAGGGGCGTGAACCAGATATTCGCCATGCCAGAAAAGCATCTCTCACGGGCATTCGACGCCTCGCTCGATGCACTCTCGACCCATCTCATGGAGATGGGTGGTCTCGTCGAAATGCAGATCGAACGCTGCCTGCGACTGTTGAACGCGTACGATCCGGCGCTCGCGCTGCAAATCCGCGACAGCGAGCGGGTTCTCAACTCGCTTGAAATCGAAATCGACGATGAGATACAACATGTGATCGCCCGGCGACAGCCGGCTGCCTGCGATCTCAGGTTACTAATGGCGATGTCCAAGTGCGTGACGAACCTCGAACGCATGGGCGATGAAGCACGGAAGATCTCCAAACGGATGCGGCATATTTCCGAGAGTGGTGAAGCGGCATCGTTCCAGGTGGCCGAGCTGAAAAAATGCGGCGAGATGGTTCACTCCGTCCTGCATCGGGTGCTCGACGCATTCGCACGAATGGACACGGTAGATGCCGCGCGGATCGTGCGCGACGACAAAGCGATCGACGAACTGTTCCGCTCGTTTTCCCGCAGGCTCGCCATGCAGATGAACGCAGTGCCCCGAACCATTTCGGTCGCGCTCGAATACCTGTTCATCGCCAAAGCGCTCGAGCGGATCGGGGATCACGCAAAGAGCATCGCTGAGTTTCTCGTGTTTGTCGTGAAGGGCCGGGACGTGCGTCACCTTCCGTTGGACGAACTCGAACGCGAGGCGTTGGCCAATTGACCTTCATCGACGATTTCATTAGCGCGATGAAGCGCTGAATGAGCCTCTTTCGAGAAGTTCTCGGAGCCGTTCGGCATCGAACGGCGCCTGTACTTTCTGATCGTTGTCGAAGTAGCAGAAGACATCGCGCGATGCGCGACTTCGCCGCTTGCGCGCCGTGATAAGCCGTGCGTCCGCGGCCTGCGTTCCCTTCGCCCAGGCCACGATGCGATGCGTCCAGGCGTTGAGCGCCTCGTCGGTATATGCGCCGCTGTAAAGGGTTTCGGTGCCGTGCAAACGCATATAGACGAAATCGGCGGTCACGTCCTCTGCGTACGGCCAGCCAGCCGTGGAGTCCGATACCACCAGCGCAACGCCGTGTCTGCGTAGCAAGCTTACGAAGGTCTCGTCAAGAAAGCTCGGATGCCGAATTTCCACGGCGTGCCTCAACGCTCGCTTTTTCCTTGGCGCATCGAACCACGGTTCCTTGACTCGCGCGTCGTGCTTCTGGGCAAATGCCGCGGCGGAGGCCGTATCCTTTGGCAGAAGTTTGAGGAAGCGCTCGAAGTCGTCCGCATGAAAAGCGAAGCTCGGCGGGAACTGCCAGAGGAACGGGCCGAGTTTTTCGCCAAGGCCCAGCACGCCTGACGCAAAGAAGTTTGCCATTGCAGGGATAGCCGTTTCATCGCGAAAGCGCAGCATGTGGGTGAGATAGCGAGGACCTTTTACGCTGAAAACGAATTCGTCGGGCGTCGCATCGCGCCATGCACGCCAACTGGATGCGCGTTGCAGCGAGTAATGCGAACCGTTGATCTCAATGCTCTGCACCCGGCGCGACGCGAATTCGAGTTCACGCGCCTGCGCGAGTTTCGGCGGATAGAATACGCCGCGCCAGCCCGCATAGCGCCAGCCGGAGATGCCGATTCGCACGCGGCCTGTCATGACCCGCACTTTCAGCGCAGGAAGCGGGTAAGCCGACGTCCCTGTGTCTCGCGTACATAGCGTCGCGCCGCCGCGAGCAGCAGCACACCCGCGATGCCCATGAGCGCCGCACGCGCACTCGCGGGATGCGTATGCGCATCGGTGTAGAAGCTGCGTTCGCGGACCCGGCCGTGTCGTCCGGACCGCTCTCTCAGGCCGGTGCCGCTCTCATAGAGGCTATCGCCGTCGCGCCGGGGCTCGCTCGTGAGCTGGGCCTTCACACCGAGCCGGCTCGTCATGGCGTCGTACGCGCGCGGCGCCGATCGCCCGAACCAGGCCATGCCGCGCGATGCGCCACCCGCATAGATGTCGCGCCGCGGATGAGCCGCGGCGTGCAGTATGGCCTCCGCGACCACCTCGGGCGCATACACCGGCCGTGGCAGCTTCGGCTCATGATCCAGGTAGTTTTTCGCGTGCTCGACGAAGAGCGTGTCGATGCCCGCGGGCTTGACGAGGGTCACCGAGACCGGTGCGTGCTCGTCGGCGAGTTCGATGCGTAACGCGTCGGTGAAGCCCTTCACCGCATGCTTCGATGCAACGTATGCGCCTTGCAACGGAATGGCGACGTCCGATAGTTCGCTTCCCAGATTGATGAGCGCGCCGCCCCGTTCCCGCAAATGTTGCACGGCGACGACCGAGCCGTTGACCACACCCCAGTAGTTCGTATCGAAGAGTTTGCGCTGGTCTTCCAGCGGCACATCGACGCAGCGCCCGTACAACGAGACGCCTGCATTGTTGATCCAGGTGTCGAAGCCGCCGAAGCGCGAAATCGCTTCGTTCGCGGCGGCTTGCAGCTGTTCACGGTCGCCGACATCGGCGACGGCATACGCGACGGTATCGCTTCGATCTCGCGACAACTCGTCGGCGAGTGAGGAAAGCGCCTTCTCGTCGCGCGATACGAGCATTAGCCTGGCGCCGCGTCTCGCAGCGGTGCGCGCGGTGACGAGCCCGATTCCACTCGTTGCGCCCGTAATGACGATGACCTGTTGGTCGAGAGGTTTGAGCCGGATTCGCATGGTGGCACTCGCTGCGGGTAAGGAATGCTGGCGGTCAAGCATTGCGTGTTCCTCGCGCGTCGATGATAGCGGCGGCACACGACATGCTGCATAGGTCGAGGTCTGACACACTTCATTACAGCGCGTGCGGCGCCGCACGCCTGCACCGAACGGAGAAAATCTTGAACAAGGATCAGAAGGAAGGCATCAAGGAACAGGTCAAGGGCTGGACCGACACCGCGATCGGCAAGGTGACGGGCGACGAGGACCGCAAGCTCAAGGGCGACGTGGAGATCACCAACGGCGCCAATCGCAAGGATTACGGCGATCAGAAGGACAACATCGAGAAGGGTGTCGAAGACCCGGGCGATCCGACGAACGAGTGATTCGCAATGGATTCAATTAAACGCGACGATCGGCGATACTGAAAAGGTGGTCGCCCGATCGCCGCTCAATCTGGTTCAACGCGAAGCAAGCATCCCGATCACCAAGCCGCCGACTGCGGCCAGCGCGATAGCCTTCCACGGATTGTCGTGCACGAAGTCGTCGGTGGTTTCGGATGCCGCCCGATATCTCGTCGCCATTCCGTCCCGCACATCGGAGAGCCTGTCTTTGACGACCGAACGCATATCATTGCCGGACGCGGATGACTCCCCGTTCTCATTCGAAGAAGGCCGGTCTGCGCTGGTCGGGAATTCATATGCAGCCTCAGCCTTTTCCGTTATGAGGGAATCGACCGGGTCGGAACCTTGAACCCTGTTAGCCATGAACGTCTCCTTGGGTGTTCGGCGGTATCGAGCCAGCGGAAGTCGGTCCGCCGGGCGTCGACGCAGCTGGTGCAATTTGCATGCCGTCAAACGCTTATCGACGTGAAATAGTCGACGCTGATGCGGCGCTGTGGGGGCGGACGTCATACATCGACCAGCATTTTTTCAAGCCAGCGCGCATCCATCTGGCAGACATAACCGTCATATCGTTCGATGGGACTGAATCCATTACCCTGGTAGAACCGCATCGCACGCTTGTGACCGCCCGCGTTTCCAGGAAGAGCCTCCTGTAGCCACAACCGGCAGCGTCGGCCTCCAGATGCCGGACGACGGCCGTGCCGGTGCCCGATGCCCGACGCCCGATGCCCGATGCCCGATGCAGATTGACGGCTATAGACCCTTTTGATCTCGGCCGTCGATGCGTCGATGCCTTAATGCGCCGCACCCGACGGGCTTTCCGAGGGCCGTGCGCGCCACGTAGAACATGCCACTTGCCGAGCGAAACTCGGGGACATCGAATCTCGACTGGCCGCCATCGCTCGAGAAGAACGCGAGATTGGCGCTTAGTTCATCGAGCAGGATTCGCCCGTCAATCGAAGCCGTCTTCCCGTTGCACGGATCGCACTGGATGAAGAGCCATTCTTCCTCCTGCTGTTTGCACCCATTTAGCAAGTCGAGGACCTAAGGCGCGCGCGGAACAGCGGAATGCCGCTTGCTGAATTTTACGAACGATTCATTCAACGCTCTAACCGCCATGACCAGTCATTTCGACATCCACGAACTTCCCGCCGTGTCGGTGCACTTCCTCCTGATCTCGATGCCGCCCACGCCTTCCGCCTACGACGAAAGCGACGACCTCGACGATCTGCTCGATGAAACCGGCGCAACCGTCCATCGCAGCACCGGCAAGACCGGCACCGACACGGAGGCCGAGCCCGATCCCAAACCGAAGCCATCGGCGGCAACGCAAGCGGATCAGTCAATGGGCTCATCAGTTTTATCGACCGGGGCAAGACAAGGAGCGCACCATGAAATTATCCATCATGTTGAAAGCCGCGGCGATCGCCGCATTGTCGGCAAGTCTTTGCGTCATCGCTGGATGCAACCGCAACAGCACGAGCGCGGGCAGCGCAGCCAGCGACAGTGCGGCTGCCGCGCCCACGTCGGCCACGTCCGCGCCGGCAGCGGCCAGCTTCCCCGCGACGGCGGCAAGCGATACGCCATCGGGCGCCAGCCAGTAACTCCGCACACGAACGAAGGAGTTCAAAGCCATGAGCAAGGGCACGTCCGCTAGCGGTTCCAATACCGTGTTCATCAAAATTCAGGAGGC
Source organism: Caballeronia sp. LZ032 (assembly GCF_031451315.1). Taxonomy (NCBI): domain Bacteria; kingdom Pseudomonadati; phylum Pseudomonadota; class Betaproteobacteria; order Burkholderiales; family Burkholderiaceae; genus Caballeronia; species Caballeronia sp. LZ032. Next base: position 17,171 of record NZ_JARUXP010000008.1, on the reverse strand, counting down.
GTTGAGAGGCATTCACTATCCCGCGGACAAGCAGACCATCGTCGATACAGCGCGCAAGCAAGGCAAGCGACGATGTGATGTCCGCGCTCGATGCGCTGCCGGAACAGCAGTTTCAGGCACCGGCCGATGTGTCGAAGGCGGTCGGGCAGGAAGAAGGCTGAAGCGCGGCGGCGCGCATATCTATGCGCGCCGCGACCGCAATCTCCAGGTTGCAGGCCGTACTGCCACCATTCGCTGCCATTACGTAAATCTTCTATCCGGAAGTCCTCCGCGTTGGCAACGTGGGTATTCATGGAATCCTTCTGGCGAAAGAGCGTTTAGGCAAGTTATATGTACCGCGCCGGTGGCGCGCCTAGTGCGGACCGCATGCGGCGACGACATCCGTATCAAAGGGCGTTCCGGTGAACGGTCGTCACGCTTGTCCAATGCAAAGCATGATTAAGGAGGTATTCGTCCTTCACTGCCGACTCCTCAATAACACGCTTGGCCTGAAGGCCGAATTGAGAAGCATGCAGTCGCGAATAATGCAAGCTTCCATGACCCGGCCTCTGGCCTCGCCGCGAAGCCACACGCTCCTCAGACTGCCGCCCTGGATAACTCAACAAGTTAGCGCCCCAGCAGTTAGCACTGTGAGGAGCGTACGCGCAAGCCGCTGCGCGCAGATAAAGCGTCATCGACGGGCACAACGACTGCTGAGTGAACCAACTGCCTTCGACGCTGCATCGCATGCGGGCCCCACCCTCGAGAGTTGTCAAATGAATGCTCCCTCCTCCCCACCTCTTGCGCGGCCGCGCGCGCCTTCGGCAGTGGTCAAATGGATTACGCTGGTATTCCTCGCGCTGTCGGGCCTCTACTTGATCATAGGTGGTGGCTGGCTCGTTGCCATCGGCGGGTCGCCTTACTATTTGATCGCGGGCATCGTCACGCTCGTCATCGCATGGCTCGTTCTGCGCGCAAGTCCCAAGGCGCTCTGGCTTTATGCGTTACTGCTGCTCGGCACGCTGATATGGGCGATCGCCGAGTCCGGCTTCGATTTCTGGGCGCTCGCGTCGCGCCTCGATGTGCTCGTGCTCGTCGGCATCTGGATGGTGCTGCCGTTCGTGCTGCGCATCTATGTCGCGCCACGCGCGTCAGGCCCGGCGGCGCTGGGCGTTGCGCTCGTGCTGTCGGGCGTCGCGCTGGGTTATGCCGCGTTCAACGATCCGCAGCAGATAGACGGCACCGTGAGCGCGGCGACGTCGGCGGCCGCGGAAACACCGGGCAAGCACGCGGGCAACTGGCTCGCCTATGGCAACTCACAGGCCGGCACCCGGTATTCACCGCTCGCGCAGATCAACGATCGCAATGTCTCGAACCTGCGCGAAGCATGGCGTTTTCGCACGGGCGACATGAAAGGCCCGAACGACCCGCTCGAGATCACCGATGAAGTCACCCCGCTCGCTGTCGATGGCACGCTGTACTTCTGCACGCCGCATCAGCAGGCGGTCGCACTGGACGGCGCGAGCGGCAAGCAGAAATGGCGCTTCGACCCGCAACTGAAGCCCGATCCCAGCTTCCAGCATGTGACCTGCCGCGGCGTGTCCTACTATGAAACGCCGGCCGCCGCACAGGCGCGCGACACCGGCAATCCATCGAATCTGCCGATGTCGTTCCTCTCGCCCGTGCGTTTGCCTTGCAAGCAACCCGCATGGGGCTATGTCGCCGCGCTCGATCTCGACACCAACCAAGTGATCTGGAAGAAACGCATCGGCACGACCCGCGACTCGTCTCCGATTCCCATTCCATTCAAGATGGGCATGCCGATGCTCGGCGGACCGATGACGACAGCAGGACATGTCTTCTTCATCGCCGCCACCGCTGACGACTATCTGCGCGCGTTCAGCACGGACACCGGCGCGAAGCTATGGGAAGCGCGGCTGCCCGCAGGCGGCCAGGCAACGCCGATGACCTATGAGGCCAACGGCAAGCAATACGTGCTCATCGCGGCGGGCGGACATGGTTCGTTCCTGACCAAGCTCGGCGATTACGTGATCGCCTACGCCTTGCCCGACAATCACTAGGCCACCCGCCGTAACGGCTCCCGCGCGACGCCTCTGCGTTTAAGAGGCTATTTCGCGCGCGGTTGCTGAAGGTTCGAATCCGGCTCGGTGAATTTTTCACGCACTTGTGCCACCTTGGCCGCGAGCGCACGCGCGACGTTCTCGACTTCCTGCTGAACCGGCAAGTCACGATCGAGCGTCTGATGACTCGTGGCATACGGCTCGTAGTAGCCGATGAATCGGTCGAGCCGAGACTTTGCACCCGACTCCACGAAACCCATCCAGTCGAGCCAATCGGTCAACGCGCGGCGCGAACCCTCGATTCCGGCTACATCGCCATGGACGACGAGCCCGTATGCACGCCCTGCCAGATGCTTTGGATAATCCCATCCATCCAGTTCGAGTTGTTTGGCTTCAGCAGGGTTTTTGCCGTGCGTGGATGACGGATCGGGATTGCCGCCATCCGCGCAGACCAGGCGATCCATCATCAACTTGATCGGGCTGCTGACCTGATACCAGTAGACAGGCGTGACGATCAGCAAGCCGTGGCAGGCGGCGAGCTTTTCATAGATCTCGTTCATCCAGTCATTGACGAGGCCTAGGGAATGGTTCGGATAGCAACTGCACGGCCAGTGACAAAGCGGCATCGCCGTCGAAACACAGCCTTTGCAAGGATGGATATGGAGGTCGTGCTCAGAGTTGAGCCGTGATAGATCGAGCACGTCGACTATGATCGACGCGCTCTGGAGGATGGCTTCCGCTCGCTTGGCCAGCCGGAACGACTTCGACATTTCGCCCGGACACGTGAAGTCGTTGCGCGACGAACCCACGACGATGACGACACGCGACGGCGCTTCTGGATCGCGCTGCCGCGCCTGCGCCGTGGCAATTCGGTCGCTCGCCTCGCGCCATTCCACCGATAGCTCGTATTCGGGGTCTGCGAAACGCGGTCCTGCCTTTTCGGTTATCGGCGATTTTCTGCCTTCGAGATACGCGTCCCACGCGATCGCTTCAAGCCGGTCGATCGCCTCGTCCTCTACGCGAAACGCCGGATCGTAAAAGCGCGCCGTGAATCGCTGACGAAAAACATCGCGCTCAATTTTTTCCGTTACCTGCCCCTTCCGAACGTCGATCTGGTCGAGGGCCACGGTGTGAGTGACGGAGCGGTTGCCGGCTTTATGGATCGCCATGAGAATCTACCTTTTCCGATGCGCAATCAGGCCACCGGTTCGAGCGCGACCTTGATCCAGCCGGGTTGTCGCTTGTCGAACGCCTTATAGGCATCGATGACGTTCATCAACGGCTCCCGTGTAGTCAACACCCGCAGCGGGTCGAATGATCCGCTGCGTACGCGCTCCACCAGCGGCGGCGTCACCGCGCGGTGATTGCAGTTGCCCATCTTGATCGTCAGGTTCTTGTTCATTGCGACGCCGATAGGAAAGAATCGATCATTCGGCGGATAAACCCCGATGATGCCGAGCGTCCCGGCCTTGGCCACCGCGGCGATGCTCCAGTCGAGCGCCTGGGTGGGCGCATCGCCGGGAATCCAGTTGCCGTCCGACATGTTGCGCTCGGGAGTTACGGTTTCGCTTTCTGATTCGCCCTGCTTCGCACTGTCCTCGGATGATGCCGGGCCCGCCTGTGCGTGGACGGAATCCACGCCTACCGCATCGATCGCGCGATCCACGCCGATGCCGCCGGTCAATTCAAGGATGGCCTGCACCGGGTCCTCTTCATCGAAGTTGACCGCTTCCGCGCCTTGCGCACGCGCCATGTCCAGGCGATCTTGCAGACGGTCCACGACGATCACGCGTCCTGCTCCGAGCATGAACGCGCTTGCCACGGCGAACTGACCGACCGGCCCGGCGCCGAACACCGCGACCGTATCGCCTCGGGTGACTTCGGCGAGTTGCGCGCCGAAGAATCCGGTCGGAAAGATATCCGACATCAGAATGGCACGTTCGTCGTCGATATTCTCCGGCAGCCTGATAAGGCTCGCGTTCGCGAGCGGCGTGCGCGCGAACTGGGCTTGCAGGCCGTTGAAGGGTCCCGTCGATTGCGGGCCACCGAAGAACGCCGTGCCTGCGGCCGGGCCATTCGGGTTGGCCTCGTCGCACTGAGCGGTATAGCCCTTCCGACAATACGAGCAGAAGCCACAGGAAATCGTCGATGGGATCAGTACGCGGTCGCCGCGCTTGAAGTTACGCACACCCTTGCCAATTTCCTCGATCACGCCGACGCCTTCATGGCCGAGAATCGTTCCCGGCTTCATGCCGCCGAGCGTGCCGCGAACCATATGCAAGTCGGTCCCGCAAACGGCGCTCGCAGTCAGGCGAACGATGGCGTCCTGATCGTGCTGAATCGAAGGGTCGGGAACGTTGTCGAGGGATATGTTTCCGACTCCGTGGAAGACGACGGCTTTCATGCTGTGCTCCTTCGCTGGTTTCTGAATAGAGCGAGAGGGAGCAAGCGTCGCACCCGCGAGGGCATGGCTCGGTGCCGTTTTAATCGGAGCCGCGTGGATAGCTGTCCAAAAGGCTAGCCTCGTATCCGCTCGAGTCTTCGCGGTTCCTGGTGGCACGCTCCGCTGATGGAGAACTCCTGGAATGCGGGGTACCAGTCGACATAGCTATCAAGTCGCCCAGCTCAGACACCTGTATGCGCGCCCGGAGTTCGAAGGTATGGAGTTCGCCATTCTTTCGGCGCTCGAACAAAAAGCCCGTCGGATAGGGTACCGCTCACCGCGGCTGACGCAGACTCCAGAACCACAATGAAATTGCTTTCTATGAATCCAGTGGTTTTACCGTAACTGGGGATGAGGCTATAACATCATGCCCCAGTGTGCCCTTGCCTCGAAACGTCGCTGTACAAAGACGCCGTACAAGCGCCTTCGGGATAGTAAGCGTGTCGGCGGCGACGAACTTCGCTTCACCGCGGCAGTCAATTCGGCCGCTTCCAGTGAAGCACCGGCCTGGAACTCAAGATTTCGACGCCAAAAAATTTGCTTTGCGGGAACGACGGTTGCAAATACCCGTCAGTGCCGACGCCAAAACTCAGCGGCATAACGTGTTCCGGCCTTTCCTTAAAGGAGTATCGACATGAGCACCTCACCCAAAAACCCCGGCACGCAAGATCAGTCCGTATCGGGCGATGAAACCTTCGAAACCGACATCTCCGAAACTGATGACGAAGGCACGTCGGTCCATCAGGCAGAAGTGAAGACGGACGACCTGTCGGAGACGAAGCCGGCCGAGGGCGATTCCAAGTCTTGATGCTCATCCGCGAAGTTGTTCTGCATTTCTGCGCAGGGCGCAGCGTTACACCGCCGATCGTCGCGATGAGCTTCGGCGCGAGCACCGGTTTCGTCGGATGCGCCTGGAAGCCGGACGCCGACGCGCGTGAGCGCGCGTCCGCCTGCGCATAACCCCGCAACCGCGGGCATGCGCTCCGTCAGCGTCGCGGCGCGGCTCGCCTGTTTCCTCGCGGATGAGCCATGGAACGTCATAGCCGTCCTGCTCGCCACCGAGGACGATATCGCACAGCAACAAGTTGGGCCGCTGCGCGGTCGGCAAGAACCGACTGGAGTCTACCGCCGGGCGCTTAATGCCCTGGCTGAATTTTATTGTGAGCGCCGGCGCGCCGAAATCCAACCTGACTTCGTCTTCGGCGTCCGGCGTTAGTGACGCCCGAGGACTTGTTACCGACCTGCCCTGCCAACGCTGTTCCACTTCCTCCGCAGTCACCAAGCAGCATAGTCGCCCGACCTGCGAGCGGTAACGGCGGCGGCTGGCCGCTTGCGGCGCTCGTGGAATTGCTCGTTCAGCAGCCTGCCGTCGGTGAAATGCGTCCGTTGCGCCCGGCGCTCGCGCGCGTGAGTCAGCAGGCTCAACACGCTCGGCGGCCAAGTCGCGTGCTGCTGCGGGCGCCGCATGGGCCGAATGCGCTGGCGTTCTCGTACGTTTAATCATGTCGATTGCGATGCCGCCCTCTGCGGGTCTCACGCCAAGGCGTAAGGTCGCCGGCTACGCTTCCAGGGCGCCGGCAAGCGGACGTACCAGAATCAGCAACGTATCGGTCGCCTGAGCGGCCAGGTGCAAGCGTCGGCAAGCCTGGGAGCGGTGTGCTGTTGCCAGAACAGCTGCGTACCGCAACTTCCGGCCTGCAGAACGCGCTCCGCGCACCACAAGGCGTCCGCCGTTTTCGAGGCACGCAGCCACATCAGTTTGTCCAGCGGCACGCCAAGGCGACGCGGTTCCATCCGAACTGAGCGATTTGACCGTCACCCTACAACCGTCGCCGATCTTGCCGAGTCCCTACGGCTGTGTTCGTCGCCATTCACTTGCCCCGGCTTTCGCTGGAGGTGTTCACACTGAGGTGGTCGCCTCCGTTTGAGCATGGGTGCGCGGTGCTCGAGCGCGACAAAGTCATCGTGCTCGACGCGTTGGCAAAGGACGCGGGATGCGCGAGTGGGGATAAAGCGCGGCAGGGCACGGCGCTCGCGCCTCAAGCGCTGATGCTCGATCGCAGCGCTGTACGTGAATACGAGATGCAGCGCGAGGTGGCGGTCGCGCTGCTGCGTTTCTCGCCGCAGGTGGCGATCGGAAAATCGCTATTTAAACCGGACAGTCGCGTGGTTAGAAAGCGGCCATTAGGACGCTGAAATTGGCGATTCATTGTCGGACGGACCTGACGACGGGTCGTCATCATTCCCTGCACTATCCAGCACGAAATCTCGGAGAGCCCCACCGAGTCGGAGAAGCCGCTGCGACAAATCGCGCTCGCTCTTCGCGCGGGCATCATCACCGAGCGTTTCGGCCATACGAGCGCGACGCGCTGCCAGCATCGCGCGCTCTTCAACGTGACGCACCGACGTCCACAGGGCATCTTCGGCATCGGCCTTCTGGGCAGCGTCCAACGAGGCTTCGGAAAACGCGTGTCCGGTATGGCACCGATATCGCAAGGGCGGAGCATCGCTGATTTCCCACACGACGCCGCCGCAGTCCGGACACGTGAGCGTGCTGCGCGTGCCCAGACGGTCGAGCTCCTCGGGCGAGGAAAATCCAGTCAGCGTCATTCTTGCCTCGGCCTCTATACGTTGCTTTTGGGGGCTCATGGAAACTCCTTTGATGGGCTGGCGAAGCGCATCGACAATAGCCTGCCCAACACCGTCCAGTGGCACCACCGTAGCGCTCGGAACAGCGCGCAGCGCCGCAGCGGGCATCGAGGCCGCCACGCTTTCGTTCGGTGCTTCTACGATTATTCTGCCACCGCATGCGTCGACGGCCGCAGCACCCGCGGCGCCGTCGTCGAGATCACCGGTCAGGACAACAGCGATGGCACGTGGGCCGTATTCGACCGCGACCGAACGAAATAAAGGATCGATCGCGGGACGCGTGAAGTTCTCTTTCGACGCGGTAGTTAAGCGCACCCGCCCGTCCTGAACAACCAGATGTCTGTCGGGAGGCGCGATGTAGATCTTGGACGGTTCTAAGACGGTGCCATCTATCGCATGCGTCACCGGCAATGTACAGACGGGGCTGAGCAGCTGGGGCAGAACGCTGCGGAACGCACCGATGTGCATGACAATCAGCATCGGCGCGGCGAGATTCTCCGGCAGCGATGACAGGACGGTTCGGAGCGCCTCGAGACCGCCCAGCGACGTTCCAACCGCCACGATCCGGTTTTTCTTTTCAAGACCATCAGTCACAGACACCTCCGATTGTGTCGTCCGGCTTGCCGGCTTAATTTCCATGATTACCCGGAGAGCTAAGCGGGAGGCTGCTTGCGGCCGGCGCCTGTCTTGCCCCCCGGTCGAACGGCTCATCTCAGGCTACGGGAACGGCAGTTGCGCCGCGCGAGCAAAACAGCCTTATCCCCACGGGACGAGTATGAAACCGCTCATTTGGACGGAAAGGAGGGCGCGCCCGCGCCGTCCGCTGCGCATCCTCGTCGTCGACGACCACGCGCTTGGAGCCGAAGCCGTGGCCCTGGCCCTTTCATCTGCTGGTCACGAAGCCCGCTTCGCCGTCAGCGGACGTTCGGCCCTCGAGCAAATCGCTTTATGGACGCCCGACGTCGCCGTGCTGGACATCAACATGCCGTCGCCGGATGGTTTTCAGCTTGCAGCGCTCCTACGCGCAATGGAGCTTCTTCGCGACCTGGTTCTTATAGCCTATACCTCGATGGACGAACTCGCTGTGAAGTCGAAGGGCATCGAAGCGGGATTCGACGGTTTCTGCCAAAAAGGTATGGGCACTGCGCCTCTACTCGATATGATCGCGTTGTTTGCGCCCCTCTAGCAGAAAGCACCCGAGGCACCGACGCTCCTACCTTCCTACGAGTGTTTTCCGGGCCAGCGAGCGTGGTCGGCGCCGACGTACTGCGTCAATGAGTCGAGGAAATACAGGAATGAGCAAAAAGGAACAGAGCAAGTCGACCGGGCCTGACTTCGCAGTCGTCGGTGTGGGCGCTTCCGCGGGCGGCGTCCAGGCGCTTTTGCGGCTATTCGAGTCTGCGCCCCCTTCGCCGGATGTTGCCTTTGTTGTCGTACTGCATTTGTCGCCCGACCATGCCAGCCACGCGCACGACGTCATTCAGAGCGTTGCCAGCCTGCGCGTGCAGCAAGTTCATGGTCCGGTGCCGCTCGAAAAGAACCACGTCTACGTCATTCCGCCCGGCAAACACCTCGCGATGGTAGACGGGTATTTGCGTCTGAGCGACCCAGAACCACCGCGCCTGCCGCCAACCAGCATCGACGTTTTCTTCCGGAGCCTGGCCGACGCCCACGGCGCTCGCGCGGTCGCCGTCGTGCTGTCGGGCGCGGGAACCGACGGGTCAGTCGGCATTGCGCGCGTTCGCGAACAAGGCGGCATTACGATCGCCCAGCGTCCGGAGGAAGCGCAGTATGGCGAGATGCCGCGAAACGCCATTGCGACCGGGGACGTCGACCTGGTCCTTCCCGTGGCCGAGATCATTCCGAGGCTTTTGGAGCTCGTGAGGAGCGCCGCACAAATTGAACTTCCGGCGCCGTCCGACCCGGACGAGCCGCCCGGGGGCACCGACTCGCTGATCCCGGACGCCGGCGCGATCGACGAAGTGTTGGAAACGTTGCGGACTCGGACCCAGCACGACTTTTCCAATTACAAACGGGGCACGATTGTGCGTCGCATCGAGCGCCGCATGCAAGTGAACGGTCTCACAACTGCCGCTGCCTACAATGCCTTCCTGACCGCAAACTCCGACGAGACGCCGAGACTTCTGGCTGACATGCTGATCGGCGTGACGAATTTCTTTCGCGATCCCTCAGCCTTTGGCGCGCTCGAAGAACGGTTGCATACCGAGTTTGCCAACGGAAAGTATGGGCAGGAGGAACTGCGGGCGTGGGTTCCAGCCTGCGCGACAGGCGAAGAAGCGTTTTCCATCGCGATCCTTCTTGACGAAATCTCCCGCCGACTCCCTCATCGACCGCGGGTGGCTGTTTTCGCGAGCGACATCGACCAACGGGCGATCGCAATCGCGCGAGCCGGGAGTTACCCGGCAGCGATCGCCAACGATGTCTCCCCTGCGCGCCTGGCCCAGTACTTTCACAAAGAGGGCAACCGCTATCGCCTGACGAAATCGTTACGCGATACGGTGATCTTTGCCGCGCACAACTTGCTGAGCGACCCTCCCTTCTCCCGCATCAACCTGATCTCGTGTCGAAACCTGCTTATCTACCTTGATCGGCGGGCGCAATCGCGGGTCGTCGAAGCGTTTCATTTTGCGTTACGCCCGGCAGGGCTGTTGTTCCTCGGCACCGCCGAATCGGCCGACTTCGCACAAGAATTCTTCGAGCCTATCAATAAGCAAAAGAAGATCTATCGTTCGATGCCAAGAACTGCGTCCAACGGTCTGCCCACCTACCCCAACTTTCAGGTTCAGCCTTACATCGGCGGCGGACAAGCGTTCTTCAGCCTGCCCGTCAACGATAAGCCAGTTCAAGTGAAGATTCCGAGCCAGACGCAGTCCCTTGACTTGTTCGGGCCACCCGTCATGGTGATACGCACAGACGGTGAGATCGTTTATCGTTCAGCGAACGCAAACAGGCTGACTGAAGATCTGAGGCGGACTCGGGCAGTGAACCTCTTCGATGTCGTTCGCGATGACGTGCACGCTCGTGTGCGCCAGGCCATTGAGCGCTGCGTCTCGATGGGACGGCGTGGGGATGAAGAAGCCGTTCCGTTCGAGACCGCATCCGGCGACATCGCGGTGACCCTGTCGTTGCGACCCTTCCGTGACCTCGGGCGAGACGAGGACCTGATCTCGCTTACATGTGATTTGCTGGCACCGTTTCCGACGACAACTGACGCCGCACTGAGAAGCGAACCCGGCGAGGAAACGGTCGATTCTCTAAAGCAAGCGCTCGCCGGAAGCGAAGACCGTTTGCGAAATACTTTGGAGGACGCACGCAATTCAGGCGAAGAACTCAGGGCCTCTAACGAAGAATTGCAGGCGATGAATGAGGAGTTGCGTTCGGCGTCCGAGGAACTGGAGGCAAGCCGCGAAGAATTGCAGTCGCTTAACGAGGAGCTTGTCACGGTCAATACCGAACTTCTAGTGAAAGTTCAGGAAGCCGCGCGGGTTGGCGACGACTTGAAGAATCTGATTGCTCTGGTCGGTGTTGCGACTATATTTGTCGATCGGACGCTGAGCATCAAGCGTTACACTTCGCCCGCGGAAACGCTTTTCAATATCCTGCCAGCTGACACGGGTCGGCCGCTGGAGCACCTCACGCACAAGCTCGACTATCCAGAAATGATCGACGATCTGCGCGCCGCTTTCCAGTCGCTCAGAACCGTCGAAAAAGAAGTGCAGAGCAATGATGCACGGAGCTTCCTCGCCCGGGTTATCCCATACCGCACCGATGATGACCGGATCGACGGTGCAGTACTCGCACTAATCGACATCTCCGAACAGAAGGCCGCCCAAATGCAGGCGCGAGCGAGCGAAGAAAAACTCCGGCTTGCTGCTCAGGAAACGCATGATTTCGCCATCATTGTTCTCGGCGATGACGGCCTGGTCGTCAGCTGGAACGTCGGCGCAAGTCGAATCTTCGGCTACCAGTCCGACGAAATGCTGGGTCGCCCGCTTGACGCAATTTTCGCGAACGAAGACGTTGCCGCCGGCGTCCCCCGAGAAGAATGCAACAAGGCCCGCAGCACTGGACGCGCCGAAGACGAGCGCTGGCATCTGAAAAAAGGTGGCATGAAGGTTTTTTGCAGTGGCTTTTTGAGCCGCATCGATGTGCCGGGATTTTCAGGTTTCGCGAAGATTGTTCATGACGCGACGAACAGGAAGCTTGTCGAGGGCAAGAAGGATATGGCGCTTGCTCGGGAGCGCGCGGACCATGACGAGATCAGAAAGCTCAACCGCTTGAAAGATGAATTCATTGCGGTGCTGTCGCATGAACTCAAGAATCCACTCAACTTGATTCACGTAAAAGCCGAGATTCTCGCTCGGATGCCGGAGGCGCAGCATGTCGGCCGTATCCAGGAAATCGCCGACGCGATTCAGAAGTCCGTGCTGACCCAGGCGCAGATAATCGACGACTTGCTTGATTCCTCCCGCATCCAGACCGGGAAGCTTGCGCTGCACTTCGCGCCGACTGACGTTACCAAGATCGCACGGTCAATCACTGAAGCCGTGCGCGACGATGCTGCCGCTCGCGAGATACACCTGGAAGTGGAGGTCCCCGCAGAGCCTCTCATCATTCGCGCCGACGCGGTCAGAATTGAACAGATCGTCTGGAATCTCGTGAGCAATGCGTTGAAATTCACGCCAAGCGGCGGGCACGTGAGTGTTCGACTTCGGCAGGAAGCCAACAAGGTGCGTCTGGAAGTGGCCGACACGGGCATTGGCGTTGCCCCGCCTCTGCTGGAATCGATCTTCGAGATTTTTCAGCAGGCGCCCAACGTGCGGTCGCGCGTGCGATCAAGCGGACTCGGGATTGGGCTCTCGCTTGTACGCCAGTTAGCCCAACTCCACGGCGGGACCGCCGAAGCGTTTTCCGAAGGTGAAGGCCGAGGTGCTCGCTTCCTGGTTTGGCTACCTGCGGACGCTGCTTCCGCGCACCGTCGAGTCGGAGCATCGCCCGCAGACCTGTCGATCTTCGAAGGCGTTCGCGTACTCGTGGTTGATGACTCTGCGGAGTCGTTGACCGCGATGGCCGACCTTCTTTCTCTCTACAAAGCAAAGGTCCATACATCGGCAAGTGCAAAACAAGCTTTGGATTTGTTGGCGGCCTCCGAATTCGAGCTGATCATCACCGACGTGAACTTGCCCGAGTTGGACGGATACGAGCTCGCGCGCCGGGTCCGGCAACTGGAAACGGGTTCAAGCGTTGCGATTGTGGCGGTCACTGGTCGACCAATAGGCGAGGAAGAAGGCGTCGCACGTGAGGCCGGCTGCGACGCGTGCCTTGCCAAGCCATTCAACATACACGCGCTTGCTGAGGTCCTAAGGCTCCAACAGAACCGATAGGAGTTGCTCCGGACGACGCGTGATGCGCGCGCCGAACGACACGACGGCGTTATGTCAAGCGGACAGTACCACCAGCCACGAAATGGCGGAAGCTAAGTGACGCCGGGAAGTGTTCGGAGCACGCCGGTTGAAGCGGCAATAACGCTCTTCATCAGTGTTAAACCCGACAGGGGCTTGCGCGAGCGATCGGCGTTGCCTTATGTCCTGGATAGTAATCCTACGCGTGTTCCATTTCGGCCAGCCGGGTAAGGCCGATTTGAATTGCGCGTTCGTCGAATAGCCGGTGCTTGCGTCGTCCGGCCGATTCACCACCCGGCCACTCAGCGAGACCCTTACGGATGCTCTCCACGCTTGCCGTTCGACCCTCCCGTGCAAGCAGCCAGTGACCGTGCCTCGGTTTCACGTACAGCAGAAATTTGCTAATTTCTGTTTGTACGGAGGTTCGAATGTCAGAGAAGCTAGTGCCAAAGCGGCAATATACGGACGAGTTCAAGGTCGAGGCCATTAGACTTGCCGAATCAGTCGGGCAGCACGAAGCCGCGCGTCGGCTCGGAGTGCCCGTGGCAACCTTGGGCAATTGGAGTCGACGGAGTCACAGTGCTAAAAGTATCGGCGAAGTCGACAGTCACGGAGTGAAGAGCACGCGATCGACGCGCCCGATCAACGAACTTGAGGCGGAGAACAGCCGACTTCGGAAAGAGCTCGCCGGTGCGAGACTCGATATCGAGATCCTTCGAAAAGCGACGGCGTACTTCGTGAAGGGGTCGCGGTGAAGTAATGCATGGACTCTCCCACCTTTCCTGGAAGCGCACAATGTCCTTTCTTTACCGGAGAGCCGCCATGATAGTTAAGACCGTCGGACTCGATATTGCGAAGAATGTATTTCAAGTGCACGGCGTGACTGCTGAAGGACGAACCGCTGTCGCACGCCAACTCAAGCGCAACCAAGTTTTAGCGTTTTTCTACAAATTGCCGCCTTGTCTTGTTGCCATTGAAGCGTGCGCCACTTCCCATTATTGGGCGCGCGAACTGCAGAAGCTTGGGCACGAGGTAAAGCTTATCCCAGCGCAGTATGTCAAGCCGTTTGTACGGCGCTCAAAGACGGACGCGAACGACGCCGCTGCAATTTGCGACGCTGTATTACGTCCCGACATGCCAACCGTGGCGATCAACACGCCAGAGCAGCAAGCCATACAGATGGTCCACCGCATACGACAGCGTCTGATGACGACCCGCACGGCGCTCATTAATCAGATGCGAGGGCTACTAGGTGAGTATGGCATTGTGTTCCCTGCGCGAGTGGCGGCATTCAAAGACGGCATGCGAAATTGTATTGCGGCCGGAATCGGCTCGCTGCCAGCCCTCGCACGCGAGCTCACGGAAGCAATGTGGCAGGAACTCGGGCATGTGGAGGCACGTATCGCGGAAGTGGACAACAAGATTAAACGCATCGCCGCCGAGGACGAACGCTGCGCTCGCCTGCTCGAAGTTCCTGGCGTTGGGCCGGTCATTGCCACCGCTCTAGTCGCAGCGGTCGACAACGCGCGACGTTTCCGAAACAGTCGCTGCATGGCAGCGAGCTTTGGGCTGACGCCCCACGAACATAGCAGCGGCGGTAAGCAGAAATTGCTGGGGATCAGCAAGCGAGGGGACGGCTATTTGCGATGGTTGTTGATCCAAGGCGCGCGCTCGATTTTACGCTTCGCGAGTCGACGTGAAGACGCCATTTCGCGCTGGGCAAATGCGTTGGCGATTCGCCGTGGCGCGAATATCGCGGCCGTGGCCCTAACGAACAAACTGTCGCGCATTGCCTGGTCGATCCTCGCAAAGAACGAGTCTTTCCATTGGCGTTAAATCGTAACGGTTTTATTCTTCACCAGTTTGCGAACGATGATTGGCTGATGCGCACCGGGTTGGACCCGGCTTCGGAAATCCGACATGCGTAGTGGCTTCTCAAGGCCGCTGAAGTATTGAGACCGAAGCAGGCGATTTGCATCATGGCCAGCGGCTTAGCCGCGAAAACAGGCCGGATATATACGTGCAAACTTACCCATTGGCACCGCGACAGGAAACCATCGCTTGCAAAACGGGAGAGTCCATATATACGCATGGATCGACGAGCACCGCGACCAGTACAGTGTTACTCGGCTGTGTCACGTCTTGACGGTGTCGCGCAGCGGATATTGCCAGTGGCGTAAGCGCGTGCCAAGTCAGCGAGCGCAGGCCAACGCCGCGCTTGATCGGGAGGTGGCAGCGATTCACCGGGCCAGTCGCGGCAGCTACGGCCGTCCTCGGATCGTAAGGCAATTAAGGATCCAGGGGCAGCCGGCGAGCGCCGAACGCGTACGCCGTAGTCTGCAACGCCTAGGGCTGCGGCCGGTCTATAAACGCCCGTATCGGGTGACGACGGATTCGACACACCGCTTACCGGTTGCCCCCAACCTGCTTGATCGTCGATTTGACGGCTGGCAGCCCGATCAGGCTTGGGTCAGCGACATCACGTTCATCAGGACCGGCGAAGGTTGGCTATACCTAGCTGCCATTCTGGATCTGGCAAGCCGACGCATCGTAGGTTGGTCAATGTCAGAGCGCATCAACGCGGAACTGGTCTGCCAGGCACTGCGCAGCGCGTGCTGGCACCGTAAGCCCGCGCTGGGGTTGTTATTACATTCCGATCGCGGAAGTCAAGGCGGATTCAACCGGTCGTCGCAACACTGGATTGTTGAACAGATTTTAGGTACTCGTCGAGAGCTTCCGCGGGCGTCTTCCATCCAAGAGCTTTTCGCGGTCTTGAGTTCAACGTATTAGCAACGGCTTGGATCTCGCGAGCACTCCACCGGGATAGGTCTGTGCCTTTTGGAAAGTATTGTCGTAGAAGGCCGTTGGTGTTTTCATTCGTACCACGCTGCCACGGGCTTTGCGGGTCGGCGAAGAATACTTCACGCCAGACTCTATAGTGAAGCGGGCATGATCGGAAAGCTCCTTGCCACGATCCCATGTTAATGACCGCCATAACTCCGCAGGCAAGTCAGTCACAGTCTTCTTGAGTGCGTTGGCCATCGTGACAGCCCCGTAGCCGGCTAGCGCAGGTCCGTTCTTCGTGCGCGGAATCAACCCGTAGCCTTTTTCTCGAGGTAAATGCACGAGCATTGTGAAACGGCTTGATCTTTCTACTAGCGTACCGATGGCGGATCGGTTCAGGCCAATGAGGAGGTCGCCTTCCCAATGGCCCGGCACCGCACGATCTTCCGCCTCTGCGGGCCGACTGGAAATCATCACCTGTTCACTGACGTGCGCCCACGCTTTGGCACGCGCTCTCGCTCGAGGAACGCGCAACGCGCGACCGGTGCGCAAGCAGCCCACCAGCTCGCGCTTAAGCGCGCCTCGCCCTTGAATATAAAGCGCTTGATAAATGGCTTCGTGGGAAATGCGCATCGATTTATCATCCGGGAAATCCACTTGCAACCGATTGGCGATTTGTTCGGGTGACCAGCCTTTGACCCACGTTCGATCACCGCGGCGAGGCTTGTTTCGCCCCTTAAACGGTGCCTGCCTAGGCCCAACAACTGCACGGCCATCAGTGTCATGAACTTTGCCTTCCAAGCGCTCATGTACATAATGACGCAGTCGTTCATTAGTCGCCAGCTTCGCTGGCTTCGGTCGTTTAGCGAATCGATCCGCCTTCCACTGCGCGACAGAGGCACGATACTCGAGATACCCACTGCGGGTTGCAGCATTGCGCGTAAGTTCTCGCGAAACGGTTGATGGACTGCGTCCGATACGCCGAGCGATTTCGCGCACTCCGAGGCCTTGGACACAGAGCAATGCTATCTCTTCTCGCTCAGAGAACGACAAGTATCGACCAGCGATAGGTTCGGACATGAATAGTGGCATGCCGCCACGATAGCGGAACCAGCGCGAGCCCACTGCTTGAGATGCGCCTACCGCCTGCGCTGCCTTCTCGCTTGTAATGCCAGTCGCGATCTGTTGCCAAAAGCGACGCTCGATCTCGTTTCCAAGCGATGGCGCGCCCGGCGAGTACATCGCTGCTCGACCGGTCAACCGATACACCTGCTTTGCACTTCGCACCATGCAACACCTCCTCGATCAAAGGTGTTGCGACGACCGGTTGAATCCGCCCAATATGCAAGCCGGGCGTACCGAAAACTGGCCGCTGACTTCAAGATGAACGTTTCGATGAGCCGTCGCGCTAATGCATGGGACAACGCGCCAATGGAAAGCTTCTTCAAAACCCTGAAAGTCGAGCGAATCTATCAAGTTCGCTACGAAACGCCCGCTCAGGCTCGTCTGGATATCGTCGACTGGATCGAGGGCTACTACAATCGACAACGCCTGCACACCTCTATCGATTTCTCCACTCCCGTCGATTACGAGGCTAGGATGATCGCTGCATGACTTGCTGTACGTGGAAACGAGGCAGGATCAGTCGAGCACTGCCTCACAATCGTCGATGCTTTCGTGCAGGGTGACAAACCATATCTACTTCAGGTGCTTAGAGGTGGTTTCAAAATGCCTGAGCAGATCGTTGAAGAGTATTCCAGCAGATCATGCAGGCAGCGAGTTTGAGGAAGGCTTCATGCATTGTCGCCAGTT
>NZ_JARUXP010000007.1:0-125345 GCF_031451315.1 Caballeronia sp. LZ032 | reverse complement strand
CATTGGGTTGATCCCTTCTGCCTGCGGCAGGCTTAGCCTGCCGCATTCTCCGACGCTTGTCCAAAGAATTCTCAACGGCCCTGGCGCGACGCATACGACGGAGGCGCTCGTCGTTGAGGTGTTGGACGAGTTGCATATCGCAACGCAGGGCGCCCGCAGCCTGGCTCGGCGCTACCACGAGACGCGAGACTTGCTGGCCGACGTGCAGTGTGCGAGCGAGGTGGATAGCGCGGCATTGCCCTTGGTGCTCGGCCTGAAAAGCACGAACGTCGCACAGTTCCTTCGGTGCCGCGAAATTCCGTTTCGCCTGCTGCACGGACGAATCCAAGTAAGCCGGACAGATTTGCATAAGGGCTTGCTGCGGGACCATTGGACAAAGCCCGTCATTCCGGGCGGACACCGAACCGGTCTGGCATTGCACGACGCGCTTTGCGTCGTCTATGCCAACCAGATGCATCGGGGGACCAAAACGACCCTGACCTACGCGGCGCGACCCATCACCGATCAGAACGTCAGCGACTTCCTGGGTGGCCGAGAGGCATGCGCGTCGATCTTCGAACGCCACAACATTGTGAAAAGGGACGGGGGGCGCATCGAAATCCGCTCACACGGCTTCCGTCACTTCCTTAACCACCTCCTTGACGAAGGCGGTGCGCCGGATCTGGTCCAAACGAAGTGGTTCGGCCGGAAGTATGCAGCAGATACCAAGGCTTACCAGCACATGACCGTCGTCGAGCGCGCCGCGCAGGTGGTGAGCGAGGTCATGGGTGGCCGAATGAGGGGCGCGGTGCCAGACATCGCAAGCGCGCTTCCTGCTGATCGTGCACAGACGTTTCTCGCGGCGCGCATTCATGCCGTGCACGACGTCGGCGCGGGTATGTGCTTGCACGACTTCCAGATGTCGCCGTGTCCGCGCCATCTGCAGTGCAGCGCCGATTGCAATGACTATGTTTGGCGTGAGGCCGACATCGAGCGCATCGACGAACTGAAGCGCCAGGCGGCGGTCGTGAGCATAAGTCTGGATACGACGCGTGAGCTTGCGAACGACGGTGTCATGCTGCCAGACTGGATCACCCACCTACGGTCCAAGTATGTGCAGTTGATGACGCAACTGGCCCCTTTGGGCTTTGGGCAGACGGAGCTTGAGCGCTATATCGCGGGAGGGGGTGATGGGTAAGACCATTCGCGCCAATGCAAAGCTTGATGATCGCAAGGTGGCCAGCATCCTTGCCGAACTGCAACGCTGGGGGAATGGTGAGTTCGTGGACTTGCCCCCGCATAACCGGACACCCGGTCACGCTTAGGTTGGAGAAACTGCTTGCCGACGAAACTCACGAGGCGAGCGGTATTTCAGGGCGCTGTGCGGGTGTGACTCGTTATAGTGGTCGAACGCGATGGCCAGGTTTTGCAACGCCGTCCTGGCGTCGGGTTTCGGCATCCACGAAACGTAATCACGCTTCATCGTTTTAACGAAGCTCTCGGCCATCCCGTTGCTTTGCGGGCTTCTGACGGGTGTCGTGACCGGCTTCAGTCCGATTTTCCGAGAGAACTTTAATGTGTCGTCGGCAATGTAGCAGGAACCATTGTCGCTTAACCACTCGACTTCGGTTTCGGTCTTCAGCGCGCCGGCGAAACGGTTCTCGACGGCTTGAAGCATGACGTCACGCACCATGTCGCCAGTGTAACCGCCTGTGCTTGCGGCCCAACTCATGGCTTCGCGGTCGCAACAGTCGAGTGCGAAGACGACACGCAATGGAGCACCGTCATCGCAGCGGAACTCGAAGCCATCCGAGCACCAGCGCACGTTGCTTCTGTCCACCGCGACCTTGCCATCATGCCGACGCGTAGACGAGACTTGACAAGGGCGACGTTCAAGCAGCAGGCCGTGGCGACGCATCACGCGATACACCCGCTTTGCATTCACGCGCGGTTGAGCCAGCGCATCCCGGCTTCGCCTCAGCAGCGCCCAAGCACGTCGGTATCCATATGTCGGCACGTCGCCTAACAGCTCGTGAAGTTCGGCGACAAGCGCCATGTCGTCGAGGACCGGCATCTTGCGCCGGTCGACCCAATCAGCCGACCGCTTCGATTTGACTGCGAGATTCGAGCGCGACACACCCAGGACTTCACAGACCGTTTTCAACGGTCGTCCCCCGGCAGCAATGGTGAGCGCGCAGTCAATTTTTTTGCTCGACCATACTCCACTGCTTCACGGAGGATTTCTACCTCCATCGTCTTCTTTCCCAGCAATCGCTGCAGCTCACGAATTTGCTTCATTGCTTCGGCTAGGTCTGATGCCGGCACAACCTGCTCGCCGGCAGTGACCGCCGACAGACTCCCGTCCTGATAGAGCTTGCGCCAGCCGAAGACCTGGTTGGCATTTACTTGATGCCGGCGAGCGACGCCAGAAACGGTCGCGCCGGGCTCGAACGTCTCGCGAACTATCGCGAGCTTCTCTTCAACAGAACGCCGGCGGCGCTGCTCCGGCTGGGTCAGAACTTCTAGTGGTTCCACGTTGTGACTAGGCTTAAACATAGGCAGAAGACTACCTCAAAATTTAAGCGTTGCCGCATGTCCGGTATTTGCGGGGGCCGGCCCAGTTCGGACGGGGGCTAACGTGGCGGAGCATTGAAGAATGCTCGGGCTACACGCGGCAGGCGTTAAGTCGCCATCCGCCGATCCTGCAGGCCTATCAGACGGCCAAGCGGGCGCTCGACAAGCCGAAACGTCGTTCACGCACGAAGTCCGCCAGCGACGAGATCCTCTACCTTGATCAAACGGTCCGCAGCTTGCGTGAGCAGCTCAGTCATTACCAAGCGGCGGAGCGCAGTTGGATCGAACGGTGGCAGCGCATTGCCTATCAGTGCTCGCGCCGCGGGCTGAACATCGAAGAGCTCGACAGCCCAATCGACGGACAGCGCCGACGATGAAGGACTGCCGTGAGCGGGGTGGCGCTAGTGCTCCCCGAGCTGCTTGTGCAGGCACATGGCGCTTGCTGGGCACAACAGCGAAAACTCCGTGTTCTGCCGAACGTCCTCTGGGACGGCGCGCCGGTCGATGACTATGTACCCGCGCTTACGAAAAAACCCATCTGCTGTCGTCGTAAGCAACCACAGCTGGGCGCAGCCCTCGTCCATTGCCATCTGCTCGGCGCGCAGGACCAAAAGGCGACCGAGGCCCAAGTTCTGATATTCCTTGGCGACTGCGAGCGACCGCAGCATCGCACCATCGGCGAATCGCTCGAGACCTACGCTTGCGACGACGGCGCCGCCGGGATTGTGAACGACGAGAAAGCGATCAAGATGCATCTCGGTAATATCCGTCGCCGGCAGCCCGCTTGCTGTGAGGAGAGCCTTGATCTGCACAAGTTCTGTGACCTGCGCACCGCTTATTTGCAAGTTCAATTGGGCACCTTCGGTTCGGCGGCCGACTCGGCTGCGGCGAGAGCGGCCATATCGCCAGATCGCTCATTATGATGCGCATGAGACGGGGCAAGCCGCATTGCCGCCATAAACGCAATTGCGGACAGTAGCGAGACAACCAGCACGGCCCATTCGACCGGCATATAGCTATCGTGGAACGCCCAGATTGCGGCGGCCGACAACGGCGCGATGCCCTTAGCGATGTTGGAAGGCACAGAGAGCAAACCACTCGTCGCGCCGTAACCCTCAGTCCACATGACATCCTGCACGATGGTGCCGCGCAGAATGGTCATCATGCCGTTTGCGCCACCGTAAACCGTCGCGAAGGCGGCGAGCCAAAACGTTGAGGTGCCGCAAGCCATCAGAATCACGACTGAGAGCGGGAATGCAGTGGTGACGATCAGCCCGACGCGTGAGGGTCGCACGGCACGGCCGACTGTCGCCCAAAGGATGCGGGCGAGTACCTGGGCGGGACCGATGATGCCCATCGTGAATAGGATGACGGCTGAAGGAACCTTCCGCTCGGTCATCAAGGGCACAAGATGGAAAGTAAGCGCGGCGAAGGTTGCGTAGTACGCCGTGAAGCACACGGCGAGTCCCCAGAACGTCGGCGTGCGCAGCGCACGACGCGTGGCGGCGGCATTGATCGCCTTCATTGCCGTGCGCTGGCCCGTACCGGTCTGATGCGTGGCGCTACGTCGGATCGCGACCCACTGCAAGGGCACACATAAAGCAAGATTGAGAATGGCCAACACGACTAGCGCCTCACGCCACCCCAACCACGTTACCAGGCCCTGCGTGAGCGGGATGAACACAGTGCTGGCGAAGCCGGCGACAAGTGTTACCTGCGTAATCTTGCTACGGAAGCTTGCTGGAAAATCCATCGTGATGATGGAGAAGACGGGGTCGTAGAGCGTGGCCGCCATCGCCACGCCCAGACCGATCCATACGACGTAAAGTACGGCGATGCTGTGCGCCTGAGACCAAAGCAGCAGCATGGCAGCGCTCAGCACCGAACCGGCGACCATGACGCGCCGGCCGTAGCCGTGATCGATCCACTTGCCAACCGGGTACGCGGCCAATCCCGATACCAGGAGACCGCATGAGAGCGCAGCGTTCGTTGAGATTCGGCTCCAGCCCATCGCCTGCTCCATCGGCACGACGAAGAGTGAGAACGCGTAATAGACGGAACCCCACGAGACGAGTTGAGCGACGGCGAGCGCAAGCGTCGCGATGGCATCGCGACGGATCACGCGCTTACTGCGCTTCGCTGTCGTCGGTGTCGGCATTGCCATCGACTTCGTGGTCCATCGCCGCTGCTGCGAGCGACGTTGCCTGTGCCGGCCTCGCTTCCTTGCGCTCGCTATAGCGATCCGTAAGGTAGTCGGATCGGTCTCGAACCAGCAGCGTGAACTTGATGAGTTCTTCCATCACGTCGACGACGCGATCATAGTAGGCAGACGGCTTCATCCGGCCGTTCTCGTCGAACTCCTGCCAGGCCTTTGCGACCGAGGACTGGTTGGGGATGGTGACCATGCGCATCCATCGTCCGAGCACACGCAACGCGTTCACCGCGTTAAACGACTGCGAACCGCCACAGACCTGCATGACCGCGAGCGTGCGGCCTTGGGTCGGCCTCACGCCCGCTGCCTCCAGCGGCAGCCAGTCGATCTGATTCTTGAACACCGAGGTGAGCGTGCCGTGACGCTCCGGGCTGCACCACACCTGGCCTTCCGACCACTCGGAGAGCTTGCGCAGTTCGACCACGTTCGGATGGTCCGCTGGCACGCTGTCGACCATGGGTAAGTCGTGCGGGTCGAACACGCGCGTTTCAGCGCCAAATGTTTGAAGCAGGCGTTCGGCCTCGAGCGTCAGAAAGCGACTGTATGACGTGGGCCGCAGCGAGCCGTACAACAACAGGATCCGGGGCGCGTGTGTGGAGATCGATAGGGGCTGCAGCTTCTCGCTGTCAGGGATATCGACGTGGGCGGCGCTTAGATTGGGGAGATTCGGAAACATAGCTCTGAAGAACGGTCAGGCGGCTTCGTACCAGCGTTGCGAGCGATTGACGACGCCCACCACCAGCAACATGACGGGCACCTCGATGAGCACACCGACCACCGTTGCCAGAGCCGCGCCCGAGTGAAACCCAAACAGGCTGATCGCAGTGGCGACCGCTAACTCGAAGAAGTTGCTCGCGCCGATCAGACTCGAGGGACCGGCGACGCAATGGGCGACGCCCAGGCGGCGATTGAGCAGGTAGGCGAGGCCCGAGTTGAAAAATACCTGGATCAGGATCGGGACCGCGAGCATCGCGATGACCAGCGGCTCACGCACGATCGCTTCACCCTGAAAGCCGAATAACAGCACGAGTGTGGCGAGCAACGCGGAGATCGACCACGGACCCAGACGGGCGACCGCGTGTTTGAAGTGCGCTTCACCGCGAGCGAGCAGATGCTTGCGCAGCAACTGGGCCAGCAGCACCGGGATGATGATGTACAGGCCGACCGAGACAATCAGCGTGCCCCACGGCACCGTGATCGAGGACAGACCGAGCAGCAGTGCCACGAGCGGCGCGAATGCCACGACCATGATCGTGTCGTTGAGCGCGACCTGCGAGAGCGTGAAATAGGGATCGCCCTTGCACAGTTGCGACCACACGAAAACCATGGCGGTGCAGGGGGCAGCCGCCAGCAGGATCAGTCCGGCGATGTAGCTGTCGAGTTGATCGGCAGGCAGCCATGCGGCAAATACATGTCGCACGAAGATCCAGCCGAGCAACGCCATCGAGAACGGCTTGACGAGCCAGTTCACCAGCAAGGTCACGCCGATGCCGCGCCATTGGCTCCCCACCTGCGCGAGCGCGGAGAAATCAATCTTGACCAGCATCGGAATGATCATCACCCAGATCAGCACGCCCACGGGGAGGTTCACCTGTGAGACTTCCATGCCGCCAATCGCATGAAAGAGCGCAGGAAAGACGTGTCCAAGCGCGATGCCCGCGACGATGCACAGCGCGACCCAGACCGTCAGATAGCGCTCGAAAAAGCCGATGCGGGGCGCCGCCTTACTGCGCGAAGTGTCAGTCGTGCTCATTGGATTCCTCAACGGGCTTCGCGCCGATCGCGCGCATCTCGTGCTGGATGGCGTTGCGGTCGAGCACGTGAAGCGGCAGGTTCACGAACTGGCTTACGCGCGTCATGATCTGGCGGTACACCTTGTTGAAGACCTTGCGCTTCTCCTCGTCGCTGCCTTCGAATGCCGCAGGGTCTTCGAAGCCCCAGTGTGCGGTCATGGGATGGCCCGGCCAGAGCGGGCAGACTTCGCCCGCGGCCTGATCGCATACCGTGATGACGAAATCCATCTGCGGTGCGTCGGCGGTGGCGAACTCGTCCCAGCTCTTGCTGCGCAAATTCGAGGTGTCGTAGCCAAGCGCCTTGCAGCGTTCAATGGCGAACGGGTTGACGGTGCCCCCCGGGTGGCTGCCGGCGCTGTACGCCTGGAACTTGCCTTTGCCGAGCACGTTAAAGAGTGCTTCAGCCATGATGCTGCGCGCGCTGTTGCCGGTGCACAGAATCAGAATCGAATACGGTTTGGTGCTCACGATCGCCTCTGCAGGGTGACGACGGTTTCGGTGGGGGAGCAACACGCGGCAGCGGTGGCCTCGGCCGAGCGATCGCGCGACTCGCCATAGACGGGCGCCGATTCCAGCGTATGGAACGTCTCCCATGCGACGCCTTGCGGATCGACCGTCCACGCCTTCTCCGAGCGGGCGTAGCAGCAGGTCGTGTCCTCCTGGACTTGAACCGGCAGGCGAGCCGACGCGAAGCGCGCGTTCATCTCAGCCAGTTCCGCTGTGTTCTCGACCTGGATGCCGATGTGATCGACACCCAGCGGCGCGCCGCGTTGTGAAATGGCGAAGTTGACCGCGGGATCCGTCAGTTCCCATTTGCAGTAGTCGGACTTGATTACCGTCGGCTCAACATTGCCGAACAAGGCGCTGTAAAAGCGCACGCTCTCGTTCAGGTCCTGAACCGATACATGGATGTGAATGCGCTTCATGCTGATTCTCCGCAGCAGTTCGATGGGTCGCTGGCCGCGCACGACGCGCCCGCACAGCAGTTCTCCGTCAGGAAACCAATGAGGCTGCTCATGGCCTCAAAGTTGGCCGAATAGAAAACGTAGCGGCCCTCTTGCCGGGCGCGCACGAGCTCGGCGTGCGAGAGGTCCTTGAGGTGGAAAGACAAGCTCGACGGCGCAAGTCCGACTTGTTGAGCGATCTCGCCGGCGGCCATGCCGTCGGGGCCGGCCACGACAAGTGTTCGAAAGACAGCGAGGCGCGATTCGTGAGCGAGCGCGCCGAGCACGCGTACGACGAGGTTCGAATCCATGTTTGCAGTTACCGTGACGTCCATGTTTGCAACGATAGCGCGCCCGATTCCATAATTCAAGAAATATCGAATCGACAGCTGCTGCACGACATGGCAAAGTGCGAGCATTCGGGGGAACATGGCTCCGAGAGTGCCACACCGGTGCAATGCCGACTCTCGTCGACGCAACGGCCTGCGCGCTAACGCGGGCTGCTTGTTGGCGTCGAAGGGCGATATGAAACACAGTCCGTGAACTGACAATTGAGGAGTCTGCAATGAGTTGCGAGTGCTCTCGCGTTCCGTCCGATACCGTGGAGCAGCGGAAAACGATCAAAGTTGCGCTGGCTCTTAACCTCGCGATGTTCGTGATTGGCGTCGGAGCAGGGTGGGCCGGGCAATCGACCGGAGTGTTATCTGACGCGCTAGACATGCTGACTGATGCAGCAGCCTACGCATTGGCCTTGATGGCGTTCTCACGCGGGTTCGCGTTTAAGAAGAATGCGGCCCGATGGACAGGCGGCATCCTGGTGCTCCTGGGGGTGGGGATCGTCGGGGAGGTCATCCGACGCTGGTATGTCGGCAGTGAGCCAGTCGGCTCAGTGATGCTGGCTTATTCCGTCATCTCGTTGGCCGTCAATCTCTACGTCCTTCTGCGGCTCACGAAGTACCGGCGCGGCGAGATTCATATGCGCGCCAGCTATATCTGTACTCGTGCCGACGTTCTCGCCAACATCGCGGTGTTCGTATCGGGCGGCATTGTGATGGTGACTGGCCTCCGAGTAGTCGACCTCGTCGTTGGGTTCGCGATCGGTCTGTACGTGTTGAAGGAGGCAATCGAGATCCTGCGAGAGGCGAACGGTGCGGGGGTCGCAGCCTGAGTGATCTTGCAGAAGTGGCTGGAGGGTTCACTTCCGTCGGCTCAGGAAGACCGGAACGGGCCACGTTCGTTCAGTAGTTCCGGCGAAAGACGGTGCGAATTCGCGAGCATTCGCCGCATCGGTCGGCGCCGCCTCGGCTAAATTGAGGTCTCACCCGCGCAAGATGCGCATCGATGATACCTCCGGGGCTCGTTTCGACCGCGAAGTTTACGCGTCGCGGAACGGACCAAGTCCCCGAGCCAGCGCACCACGGGTTCATGCGGCAATGTTGACCAGATGACGAAACAGAACCGTTTCGGCCCTATTAATGGGTCGGGAATGGGCGGCTATCTGATCCTCCCGTAAGAGCTCACCTCGCTTCCTGTTTTTCCTCACCTTCGTTGCTTCGTCGAACCGGAAACGGTCGGCGAAGCCGCGAAGCGTCTCTTTCCTACGCGACGCGGCCTCGCTCGTCGCTAGACCCACGTTTCGCTTCCCCTGCTGAAAAAAGCCGTCCGTCGTGCTCGCCTCGCGCGAGTCGGACGGCTTTTTTGAGCACGGTTTCACCGCCTGTTCAGGCATCGACCTCAACCACCCCAAACTGGAGTGAACAATGAATGTAAAGGACATCAAGCTGTCCCCGGAACAGTGGCTTGCGTTGCTCCAGAAGTACGGAGTGCCCGCGAGCTCGTTGACCGGGAAGGGCGCGCCTTGTCCCATCTGCGGAGGAAACGACCGCTTCACCTATGACAACAACCGTGGCCGCGGCGACTGGGTTTGCCGCAAGTGCAACGACGGCGACCGTAAGGCCGGTGATGGTTTCGAGTTGATCTGCAAGTCCGCGGGACTGACGTTCCGCGAGCTGATGGTCGAACTCGAAGGAGGGAGCCTCGCGGACGCTCGGAGAACTCGCGAACGTCCAGACGCGCCCGCTCCGGGCCGGAAGGTTGATCCCGAGTGGGCGAAGAAGCGCCTCGACTCGATGTGGGATCGGGCGACGCTTGTCGGGGCCGATGGCCTCGTGCCGCGCTACCTGCGCGAACGGGTGCCGGGTCTGACGGCACCGCCGTCTACGGCGCTGCGCATGGGGATGCTCGACTACTGGCACGAGAAGAAGGTCATCGGGCAGTGGCCGGGCATCATCGCTCGCTTCACGCTGCCAGACGGCCGTTTAGGAACGCTGCATCGCACGTTCCTTGAACGTTCGAAGCCGGTGAAGGCGTCCATCGTTACTAACGATGGTGAGATCCTCCCCGCCAAGCTGAACGACGTGACGCTTCATAAGCTCAACGGCGGCGCAGTCCGGCTAATGGATCCGGTCGATGGCGAGATTGGTGTTGCAGAGGGGCTGGAAACGGCATACGCCGCGCACATGCTCTTTGATGTGCCGGTCTGGTATTGCCTGAATCGAATCCTTCTTGCGGATTTCGTTGTGCCGGAAGGCTTTGGTATTCGTGTCGTGCATATCTACGCCGACTTCGATGCTGTCGAACCACGTACCGGGAAGTCGCCGGGCGTCGACGCGGCGTTGAAGCTGGCGAAGCGGCTCCGCGGTGAAGGGTACACGGCTATCGTTCATCGGCCGAAGAAGCGGGAAACCGACTTCGCTGATGAGTGGTGTGGATCTGACCGTGCGCACGCCCCGACGTCTGCAGTGGTAGTGCGCCGTGAGTTGCGCGAAGCACTGCATGTTTAATTCTTGGCGGCGTCTAGTCCGCTAACAGTAACTTTTGCCCGGTGGGGATTCGTCCCCGACCGGGGCCGCAATCCGCCCGAGCTTTTCCAATGGAGAAGAGGAAATGAGCTTTAGCATGATTGTTGGCCGGTATGAAATCGTCGCAACGTCCGGTGTCGAGAACGGCTCGGTCAGAGTTGGAAAGTCTGAGGCGGAAGCCTACGACGTGATCGACCGCAAACGAGGCGGTCATTCCCGACTGGAGAAGCAGGGCGTCACGCTGGACACTGCTTGGTTTTACTGTATTCGTCGACAGGCGAGCGCACAAGGTGTATCTCTGCTGCATTGATACCCCGTGAAGACAAAAGCCCCGACCGTTTGGTCGGGGCTTTTTTATTTGGCGGCTAGTAATCAGCGACTACTTGTAGCGCACCACGTACCACAAACGCCACCGCAGGAAGAAGAACGTGACCTTCAGGAACGGAACGAGGATGCCAGTTGCCCAACACATAACGAACGCACTAGACCCGATCAACACCTGAGTGAAGCCGCTCTTCGGCAGGTACGCGCAAACCCACATCACAAAGAAAGACGCCATCACGATAATGATGCGTCGCGTGAAAAATGGCAGCGCCATGAATCTAGCGTACATCATCGGCTCCTTCGGCTGAGCGGGACAAGGCGCGATGGAACAGATAAGCTGCCTCCCACGCAGCCAACGCGCCGGCCACGAAGATCCACATGCGAACGCCGCGCGTCCAGTCGGCTTGCGCCAACATTTCTAAAAAGGCCATTTCTCCCTCCGTCGCCTATGCAGGCCTGAACTATACGTTCCTATCTTGTCAGCATTCTCGCATTGTCAAGCGGTCGCGACGTATGCGGTCGCGAAGAGCAGCGACGCCCTTGCCGATCGCTGCGTCATCCCAGGTTCAGGTTTTCAGCCAGGAATGCGTAGTCGAAGTCTGGCTCGCCGTCGCCGACGGGTTGACTCGGTGCAGCTGTAACGACCGCGTCGCGCGCTGGCGCAATGATCGTTGGTCCGGCGATTGGCTGCCCGCTCGGAGCGGGCGCATCACGCGTCTCCGGCTGGTAGCTGACCGAAACGTTGCCTCGCAGCGCATCTTCGGCAAGGCGCTTCAACAGCGCCGCACGCTGCCTCGGGTTGGAGATCGCAACCAGAGCGTCAAACAACGCTGGCGTCACTATTTCGCTGATTGTTACCTTGATCTCCAAAGCGCCTGTCATGCGGGCACTCCTTCCTTGCGCTTCTTATCGCGCAGCATCGTTGCCTCGCCAGCGGCAAGAAATCCCTTGACGTTCGTGAAACACGGATCTGGCATATGGTCGATCCTCAAATGAGGAAAGCGCGCTTGTATTTCGGACTTGTAGAGAGCCGCACCCCCACCCGTGAGAACGATTGAGCGAATGTCCACTGTATTTTTCACACCGGCTTGGATAGCTTTTACCGCAGCGTCTATGACCGTTTGCGCTCCAGGCAAAAACTCACTAAGGTCGTAATCGTTCCCGTTGAGCAGCAACGTGGACCCGGTGCGCAACGCCTTATCGATCCGCTCGATTCCCTGCGTGTCGATATGCAGCTTCTCCTTGATGACAGCCGCGATAGCTTCGTAGTAGTGAGACGCGCCGCTGTGATGACCTCCGCTGCGCTCTTCGTCGATCGTCAGCCCCGTTGCCACTACCCAGTCCGTGGTGAAGTAGCCAACGTCAATAATGAGGTGCGGGTCCTCTTTGTCGAACTCGTGATAGCGCGAGAAGTTGACCAATGCACCCAGAGGCTGCGGCAGCACGATGACGCTCCCGACATCAAAACCAACCTCGCCGTACGCATTTTTACCGGCGAAGGCACTACGCAAATGCGCAACGTGGGTGTGGAAGTTGCGCATCGGCAGGCCGAGGACCAGGCGGTCGACCGATGCAATGTTGGCGAAATGAAACGCGCCTGCCAGCAACGCTGCATAGCTCGAAGTCGTACAGTAGTCATCGTTGAGCGTCGCGCCCGCATCGCCGTTGCGCGAGCTCAACAGGACGCCCGGACCAACCTGATAGCGCTTACCTTCGACCTCCACCGCGATCGTCTTCGGTGTCGTGATCAGCCCGGCGCTCTCCTTGGCGATCGTATGTGCCTTGTACGGCGGCGTCAGCGACGGAAACATAAACGTCGAGACGTCTGATCCATTGCGAAAGGCAACCTTGGTGTTGCCATAACCGACGTCGACAGCAAGGACCGGTGCATGTACTTTCATTGCGTTCATTCTCTCTCCAGAGCTTTTCAATAGGCCACACTCATCTGCCCGTTATCTGACAGAAAAGTGGCAGATAGGCGGTGATGATGGCGTTCTCTCTACCAACGTCCGGAAAACTGTCAGATATCTCCACCTCAACGGTGAGGAGCAAGAAAGGATGATGGGCCTTGCTTCAATCTGTTAGTTATCTCGACGAATTCGGTGAGAAAAGTCCACGTCACGGGTCCAACTCTACAGATCGCCACAGAAAGTCAAGGAAGCAAAAGCTCGCTACATTTAGGCAGCTTTCGAAAAATGCGTTGGCTTCCGAGAGGCTAATATTCCAATCACCAACCGCGCGACCAGCGCATCGACCTCCTATACGGACCATCGAGGGGACCGCTTTGCCTAGCGAAAATCCCCTCTGTCACAGGCCGCAAAATCATGCGGCCTTTTTCTCAAACAAATCAAACGCACCGTGAGCCAAGTTGAGGAACACGGACACGCGATATCCATTGGGTTTGCGGGCAGTTCAGCCCGAGAAAGCAAGTTGAGTCGAGGTGCGAGCGGACACGGACACAGTCTGCTGCTGCGATCACGGACGCATTCAACGAGCATGGACGCATCCTTACAGCACACGAAGCTGGGTACGTTGCATGAGGCCCGACACACCGCGGCGGATTCAACGCGCTTGGGGATGGGGGAGCGAGCAAGCCAGAAAGGCGACTGCTCCCTGTACGGAAGACGAACGGTCGGCGCAACCGGAACAAAACAGCGCAAGAGCAATTACCGAGCAATTGGCCTCAGCGCATCAGTGCTAAGGCCGGCGCGGTAGCCGTAGCAGCGGCACAGCCCGATCGCGAAGCGAAATGCTCGCGGTTGGACTGCCGGCAGCAGCGGGGAGAACAATCAACGGCGAGAGGTTCCGCGAAGCGGACCTGCGTTGATGCCTACCGGCAGCTAGTCGGCGGCGGTCAACACGCGAAGCGTGAGACCGGCAGCACGCAGCAACACGGACGGTCGATGCACGTCTCTTCCACGTGCGGGGCTGATCGAATGGAATCGCTAAAGGCGAGGAAGGGCGGACCCGGCGGGGTTACGCGGCGCGCAGCGCGAAGAGACGAGGAGATAGGCTCCCTGCGGTTCTCGCCCGGCGACAAAGGGATCGGGCACATGTCAGTGTCCGCGGACCAAGCGCAAATCAACGAGGAAACGATGCAGGAGCCGTTGGACGTATTCGTGCTTCGGAAGGCAGTAACGGGCTCATATATTGTCGGCTCGTACCACCGCGTCATGGGGCCAGTTTTCCTAGACGTGTTCCACTCGGTCGAACGGCACTACGGGCTGACGCTGAACCTGGACCGCGCCCATCGCTTTGAGCGCACCACGGTCGACATAGATGGCTTTCTAGCGAAGCTCGACGAATGTAATCACGCGTCTGGCGTGCCTGCGGGCGACTTCACCTCGCTGTGTAATCACTCCTCCGTCTCGCCGGAAAGCTTGGCTGCGTGGACTAGAGCCACACCTTGGATAGAGGTCTTAGCGCCTGCGCCGCCGCTGTTTTTGCGTGCATTCGGAGCAGCGATCGAGCGTGGTTCTCCTTGGACGCCAGACGTTTCGCAGGCACACCGCTTCAGTGCCCGAGATATCCTGCTCGAGCCGTCGCTCAGGCGGATCGAGCCGCACGGACGTTTCGTCGCGCTGACGGCGGGTGGCGCCACCAGCACAGGTGCGCAGAAAGCCGCGCAGGCGCCGTGGATCAATCATCCGCTTGAGGCTGACCTAGCGTGGTCCATGTGGCAATTGTCCGTGCGATACGGTTTTGACGATGTGAGTGCGAGACGAGCTGCGCATAGGCATGCAGCGTCGGCCGGATGGGAATCTGCGGCGGCAGGCGTGTTTGAGATATCCGGCCATATTGCGCGGTCGCCCGAGCTACGCCAATCGTTCGAGACAGGACGGGCGCTCTGCTATGCAACTAATCACTTGATCACGAACGCACAGGGGAATTGCTAATGTCGGTCACCGTCAACGTCCGCTCAGAACTTCGTCGCTACAATTTGCCAGAGGACTTCAAAATCGAACTGGAACGGCTTCTTGAGGACAACGTCGCTCGCGTGCACAGCCGGACTCGCGTGAGTAAAAACCCGCTGTCATTGAAGACACAGGCATATCGGATTCAGAAGATCTGCCACGCATTCGTGGAGCTTCGCGAGAACGGATACGCGCTGAAATCTCCGTGGGCCCTGAAGCAGAAGCACGTCGAGGCACTTGTGGACATTTGGGTTCGTAAGAAGCTGACAGGCGGGACAATCGAGAACAAGCTGACCTATCTTCGCGCACTCGCCGAGTGGATGCATAAGCCGAACCTGATTGGCCCGTTGGAAAGCTACGTTGACCGCAAAGAGCACGGTCTTGTTCGCTCGTACATCGCCACCGAAGACAAGTCGTGGGAGGGCAATGGAGTCGATTCGATCGAGAAGATGGCGGAGATCGCACATACCGACAAGTATGTCGCTGTCCAGCTCCGCCTGCAGCTGACCTTCGGTTTGCGCGTCGAGGAAAGCTTCCTCCTGCGCCCGGTCGAGTCAGTCGGCGATGACGGGATGCTTCATGTCACCCGGGGGACGAAAGGCGGTCGGAACCGGGTTGTCCCGATCGGTGACGGCCTAGACGTCTTGAAGGAGGCGGCAGCGCTGACGAATCCAGTTTCCAAGACCACAATTCCGCTGGGATATACGAAGCATCAGTGGAAAGACCGGTTTTACCGAGTGCTCCGCAAGCACGGCGTGCGCAAGAGCGCGCTCGGAATAACTGCCCACGGTCTACGTCATCAAAACTTTCACGCCATGTACGAAGCCCTGGCAGGGGTTAAAGCGCCGGTTAAGGGAACAGGTGAAATCGCGCCGAAGGCGCAGCACGAGGAGGCCAGGCGTCAGGTGGTCGAAGCGGCAGGTCATAGCCGGCCCTCAATTGCAAACGCGTATCTATCGACGCATAGGGTGCAGCAGCAAAAGGCGCCCGACGTCACATTCGATCAAGTGCGTGATGCCATCGCTAAGTTCGACGGCAACAAAAAAGCTGCCGCAAACTTCCTTCAGATATCAAGGCAGAAGATGTATCGGATCATTCAACGTCACGGAAGTGTTACATTTAGTCATAGTTTGCCAAATGTAACACTCGCGGAAAGCCTGATAACTCAATAATATCAATGGGATGCGCTAAACGCGTCCACGCAAAGCGCCATATCAGTGATATGGCGCGTGGGTTCAGTCCCGCGCTTTTGAGTCAATTCAAAAGCCAATCTAGCGACCGGCTTGTCATAGCGTGATAGGTGAGAATGGCGGCCAAGGCGAGGACCACCGTGAACTGCGGTGCGAGCTTTGCGCGCAGGCGGTAAGCGGCGCGAAGGTAGTCGATGGGGGACATGCGTTTCCTGTGGTGGTGGGTTGCTGCTGGCGCCGAACTGGCCAGCACCAAACCAGTATGGACGCATAAGCCGCAAGTCAAGTTACCAGCGATTGCGGTCCGGCAGATCGTCAACTGCGAGGTTCACGCTGTTTTCGAAACTGCCCTCATCACCGCCCGTCGCAGGAATGCGCGGAAACTGAATCGAGGCTATGCCGTCGATGTAGACGCGTTTCGCAAGTTGCTGGAGCTTCCGGTATCTCGCAGCATCGTTGAGCACTGTGTCGACAGGCCAGAAATCGCTCAAGGTGATCTTGCTGTCGACAATTTTCGCAGCCAGCATGGCGAAAATTGGGCCGCGCTTCTCCCAGTCGCCTTCCGTTCGTGCCAAGAGGTTGATCAGGAATGGCGCATCGAGGGCGCTGACTTCCTTCCTGATCAGCTTGAGCAAATCGCCTTCCTTGGCAGCGGGGCGCCGCGTCCGAGCGTTCCAGATCGTCCCCGCCTTCTCTAATGCCGCGTGCCGGTCGTCGCCGATTGCGATCCAAGGCGTTTGCATGCCGCAGTCTTCGCAAAAGATGCAGCAAACCTTTTCTTGCGGGATCGCAAAGAGCGAGCGCGCTTCGAGGTCGTTCATCTGCGGAGCAGCTCGGTCGTCGGCGCTCAGATAGTCACTCGCGGGCGCCGACAGGCGCTTCAATAGCCGGTGCGAGTAGCCAAAGGCCCATTTTCCGCCGCAATGGTCGCAGGGGAAGAGCTCGTCAGTCATGGCAGCGTGGTCCGGGGCGTTCGCCGATCGTCGGCGAAAAGGGTGTGGGCGGATGCATTATAACGACGCTCGTTTCCCGGCCAAATTAGGAAACAACCCCGAACTTTACAACACCTTTCAGACTACGCGGCGACGCGATTGGCGGCGATGGCGTTGTAATCCTCGTGGCTGACCAAGCGGATAGGCCTCAAAGATGGGGCGTCGAAAAGTAACCGATACGATCTGCCAACGGGGACCGATAGGAGCTTGCCGGCGGACGACTTCAGGAATTTGCCGTCGAGCGAGAAGGGATGGATTCCGTTGCTGACCTTCGCGAGGAGGTCGCGTGCCTCGCGTTGAACGGACGACAGATGGCGAACCATCGACAGGTCGATGGCGTCGTCGGCAGTCGAACTTCTCTTTGCCGCGCGCTTTTGTTCCATCGCGAGACGCTGCTCCGCTTTCTCTTTTTCTGCGTTGGCGCAGGTGTGGCAGAACTTCCCCTTGCCGGTGTGGCCGCATGCAAACGACTGCTTCATGGTGCTGGTGCTCTGTTGTTGCTGATAGCCTATTGCACCACCGATTGACGCTCCGTCAAGTCTCCGTTGAAGGCTGTTTCGGTGCTCTTTTCAGGTTATCGATGGCGTCGAGGGTTTTGGAAAGCTCGAGATTCCGGGCATCAGCAAGAGCCAGACGATTCTTGAGGTGCTCGATCTGCGAGAGAGCGAGACCGTACTGCTCCGCGAGCATTGAAAGCGCGGAAAAGGGCGCCAGGGCCGCACCGCAGTCAGAGCAAGAGACGGTGCCGCCGTGTTTGGCCAGCCGAATATGACGATGCGCGCAGTCGTTGCCGTGACTGCGCGCATCATTGGTAGAGAGACGCGTAAATGGAAGGATGGTGCTCATTCAGGAGTCAACGGGTGCTCCGCGTCCCTAGGCGGACAACGGCCAGTGTCGCCAGCAATGTTGTCGGGAAACAAAATCGGAGCGATTCTCGCATCTCGCCGATAATGCCGCTCAACATTATCAAGATATCGCCGAAAGCCTGCGTCATCGGTGAGACGCCCCTCAATCGAACAATGCGCGAGCCGTAAATCGGTCGGCGTCGACGCGTGTTTTTCAAGTGCTCGCGCGTGTCCGCCGTCCGGTAGCCACCACCTGTTCCAACGAACGGTAAAGGCTAGCCAGCTACGCGCTGAGCTATCGATCTCTGCCCACGACGCCCGGAAGTCGAGGATCGCGCCAAGGGTGCTGAAGAACACCATGCGCACATGGGTGTCGTCGGCGGCCGCGACAACGATCTGCTTGCGCCGCTCATCGACCGGGTCGATCGAACTTGCCATTGCGAGCGCGGGGTAGCTCACCTGCCAGTCGGCATCGCGAGCCGTCGCGTGTTTCAAAAAGAACGAGTTCGAGCTCACGTGTTGTATCGAGAAGTTGAGAACTGGGTCAAGGTATCGCGGTGATGCGCGCTGTCAAGTCAAGCGGCGGCCGGCAGTCGTACCGACGCTAGTTCTGCCGGTGGTATCCACTCGACACAAGGCGTTGCAGTGAGCGCGTACCGCGCCTGCTTTTCCTTCTTGCGCTCAAGGTATTGCGGGTTGCCCTGCATGCCATAGATTTCGATCGCGGTCGGGGCCTCGGTGTCCGTCAGTTGAAAGTCCGGCAGCTGTGCATCGCCGTTCTCCAGCCTGAGCGGCTTGGTAAACCGCCGGCGCTCCGCGACCAGCCGGTTGGCCATCGCGACTTCGTAGCTCGAGTCGCAAGGTAAGAAGCTGCTGTTGCACAACTGCAGGGCGATGTCGACGATTCGAAGATTGCCTTCTTTGGTCCGCTCGATGACCGCTAACACCACGATCCGCGCGCTCGCGTCGCCGACCATGGCCCACGCAGATCGAAATGATGCGGCCGCCATCGCAATCAACTGCTTTGAGGCGAAGAAGGTGCGCTTCGTCTGGCGAAGCTTGACGACGAAGCCATACTTGGAAGCATCGACCGTGCGCAACTCGCCAAGGACCAAGCCACGTTGCGACGCCGTGGGCGTCGTTTCAATCCGCCCAAGAAAGTCATCGAACTCCGCGACGATGGATTGCGCTTCGTTTTCGTCATAGCGACGCATGACATGCAGGACGCTCTGCATCGGCTTACCGTTGAGTTTGCCGTCTCCAAGTGCGGCGACGAGGTGAGCGTTGCATTGCCCCCAACTGCGCGCAGAGGCACCCGTCCAGGTATGCAAATCCGCCTCGATCCAGAGACGCTGCAGGAAGCCGAGCAGCGGCGCCGCACGGCGCGTCTTGCCGGTGCCTGAAGTGTTCGCGGACAGGCGGGGAGAGGTTTCGACTGTTTTGACAAATAGGGAAGCGTCGAGCTTGACGTTCAAACCCGCAGGCGTGTGCTGGATTGCATCAGCGGCGTCGGACTTGCTCTTGCCGGTCGCAGCGGCCGCCGCATAGAAAGGGCACTTTGAGTTGTGGTGCGGCCCTTCGTCGGGCCATCGCGCGAGATGAAAGAGCGCGCCGTAGCGACGAACTACGAGACGCAGCGGTTGGCCCGCACCCGCAGCGTTGCATCGACACACCGCATATCCCGGCGACTTCTTGGCACGCTCAAGCTGGCGCGCGTAGCGTGCCGGGCTGTTCTGAACGTCCTCAAGCAAAACGGTGAGATTGTCAAAGGAGACGTGAACCATGTCTTTCGGCCTCGCGCAGGGTGGAACGCGCCTGGTGGCTCGGGACCTTGTGAACATGGGCGCGAGTGCCCAGCAGATTGGCCATCTGGCGCACGCTCAAGCAGAACTGCTCTGCGTGGAAAGTGCTGGGAAACCGAACGCCGACGGTCGACACAGCGCCAGGAGCGGCATAGTCACGAGAAAATACCGAGCCAGCGCCGATCAGTGCGTCCAGCCATGAGTCCGGGAATCCAGCGGCCGGCTCTGCATCTGCGCGTGCGCCTGCCGGGTCATCTCTGATGTCTTCGAAGCTGATAATGATGAGGTCCATCGTCCTTAGTCACGGGCGAAGAGGCAGATGGGAGCTGCCTCAGTTGCAAGTTGGTGCTTTCGCCAAAGCCTTGTCGCAAAGGACGAGCGCGCCCATCGCCGCGACGACTCCTGTGTATACGAGTGCGATGAGCAGTGCGGCCAACCTCTTTTCGTTGCTTGCTAGCGCTTCGGCGCGGACGTTTTGCGCCCTCGCGAGGTCGACACGCTGCGAATCAAGCGCGTCGTCGAACGACTGACGGTCGCGAAACCCATAGTTTTGGAGCACAGTCGCCTGCGCGTTGGCCGGAACATGCTGAAGCGCATCAGAGACGCCTTGCATGCGCTCTACGAGGCCTGTGCCTGCAACGACCGGTACGGCTGTTCGCTCGAGTTTGAATCCGTGCACAACAAGGCCGATCGCCGCAACCGAGGTCGCGCACGAAGCGATGAGGACGGCAACAGTGGCTATGTGACTCAGTTTCATGTGCTCATGGAATCGTTGACGCGGCTAGCGCAGTTCGCAATTCTCGCGATCAGCGATTCATTAGCGAAGGAGAAAGATGCGTCGTTTCGATCGCCTTTTCGATTCACCGTGCGCACACGTAGTTGAGCCGGAATTCCTTGCCGGCAAATTGACCGGAAAGCTATCGTTTTTAGGGGGTCTTTCGCCAAACGCGCTTCATCATGATGAAGCCCCCGGACCGTGAACCCCGAGAGATGTGTGGGTGAATGTGCGCGGCGGTGACGTGTTATCCCCAGGGTTATCCAGAAAAACTGGGGATAACTGAAAGCGGCTGGCTGAAGAGGCGCTATCAAAAGCTCGCCTTTCCCCGCAACGCGGCGACGTCATGCAGGTATCGTTGAACCATCACCCGCGCGTCCTAGCGCATCGACTCTCGGCGACCAACTTCGCCGCACCCGCAACGTCTACCTTAACCCGCAGGGGCATGTCCCCGATTGCGGGCGTGCGCCTGCTCATCCCCATGGAGCAATCGCATGTACACGCAATTAATCGAGCAGTTCAAGACGGCCCAAACGGCAGCAGCAGTGGCGTATTGCGCTGTCGTTCAGGCCGAGCGCGACGTCTTTGCTGACGGATTGACCGAGTATTCGGCGATGGAAGTTCGAAGCGAATACAAAGTCGAGCGCGAGCTCAACACGTTCTGCCGACGGCTGCTCTCGCGGCTTGTGATGGAGGCAAGCCGAAAGTTCGCCCCCGCCGGCGGCAGAATTGAGATCGATCAGAGTCGCGAACTCGACCGATGCGGCCTCGATATCGAAGAGGAACTGAGGAAAAACAAGATCCCTGACTTGGACGGCTTCTGGCAACACCTCGAGCGAACGTTCGGTGGTGAAGCTGGCGAGCGCGTTGCGTTCGAGCAGGCAGCCAAGGCCATCATCAACGGCTTCTGGCTCAAGTCCGATACCGAGATCAAGCGCACCAGCAGCGCGGTGATTCTCGAAAAGCGCGTCACCTCGCAGTCGTGCTTCCATTCGAAGGGGCAACGCGAGGTGTATTACTCCTCTCAGCAGGCGGTCGCAACAACCTTCGACGGCTTGGCGACCTTCGCGAAGAAGCATCAGTTTGGCGCGCTGGCGATGCAACTGCGCAACTTCAGCGTCCACCGACTGACTTTTTCCACTCGCGAGAAGCTGTCGTTCGCGGGGCTGGAGATCGTGCTGTTCAACGACAAGTGGCAGTTCAAGTTCGCTCACGACGTGGGTGACGCGTTGTCCCTCTTCATTAGTGAGTTTGGCGCCAAGTACCTCGCCTCGCGCGACCGCTACTAAAGCGTTCACCGTTCCATCCTTTCGACCCGCTTCGGCGGGTCTTTTCATTTCTAGAGGCATTTCATGCAGAGAGATCTCTTTTCGTTTGAGCGGGATTGGTATGAGCCGTTGCGTGCGATCAGAAGTTTGGGATCGCAGGCGCCGTCGGTCGCCCATCAGGGCGAGCTGGCCGCGGCACGGCGTCAGCACCTCGGGCAATTCTTCACGCCCGACGCCATTGCGGCGTTTATGTGGAGCTTCGTGAGCGGCTGGAAGGTCAATCGGCTTATCCGTATCCTGGATAACTCGGTCGGCTCGGGCCGACTGCTTCAGTACGCAGACCCGGAACGCCATGCCGTGTACGGCGTCGACGTGCACGCCGATGTCATCCAGCAGTGCCAGAAGGTGTTCGAGGACGCAGGGTTTGATTGCGAGTTCCGGCAAGCCGGCATGGAGGATATCCATCCGGCGCGCTTCGATATCGCACTGATCAATCCGCCGTTCTCGATCCATCTCGAGTCGCCACATCTGCAGACGCTCGAATGCACGACGTGGGGCCGGTACGGCGCGCACACCAGCGCGCTGAGCCACGACTACGCCGTGCATCAGGCGCTTGAGGCGGCGAACATCGTCGTCGCGCTCCTGCCGATCACGACCGCCGAGTCGATGGTTGGGGGCGAGCAAGGGGACCGTTTGAAACGCCGCGCGGCAGGTCTTTTCGAACTGCCGGCGGACGCGTTCAAGCTGGAAGGCGCGAACGTGCGCACGGCCGTCGTGGTGTTCGACCGCTACCGCGATCGTCCGTCGGACTTCGTACGCGCGGTCGTCGACGATCTGGCGAAACCCGGCCCGAATCTCGGGCTGCACTTCGAGGAACGTTCGTTCGGCGAAGCTCGGCTGCGGCTGCAAAAGCTCGATGACAGCGTGCCGTTCATCACGCGTGCGGTCACGGGCGACAAGTCGGTCAAGGTCTCGCACGATGGCCGGCGCATTCGCTTGTCCTTTGCGTGTGGCTTCAACGAAGCGATGGTGCTTAACGCGATTCTCGTGAAGCGCATCTACTCGCGCGACGGCCACCGGCTGCCGCGTGGCTTCCGTTACTCGGGGCAAGGCTTGCTAGATATGGAAACGTATCTGGTGCAAGACAACCCGGTCGCGGCCTTCGATCAGTTGCTGGATCGAATCCGCAGCGTCGGTGGCGAGCCGCAACTCGCAGCCGGCTTTATGGAGCACTTCAACAGACGCATGCGACGCAGCGTGCGACAGGCGGTACCACTGCGGCACGTCGCCTGGACGACCGGCGCTGGATCGCGAGATCAGGTGTCGGGCATCGCGAAGGAGACCCACAAGGTCGACGCGACTCGCTGGGCCAGGCCGCTCATCAAGGCGGGCGATCAAGTCCAGTTTGATCGCGAAGCCGACGGGCGCTACCGATACGCCCTGCATGGCGTCTGGTACCACCTGTCTGTCGACGAGCTCAATGCGCGGTTCGCGGTCGAGAACGTCATCGAGGGATGGGAAGTGGTGCACGAAGGTCTGTGCGCGCGCTTCCCCGACCAAGCAGCGGCGCTGCGCTCGCGCGTGAAGGCGCTCGGCGTCGATCAGTGGCTCGACTGGGAGTTTCAGGTCGACGACTTGGTCGAAACGCTGTTAAAACCGACGGGATGTGTCGTCGCGTGGGAGCAGGGTTGCGGCAAGTCCCGGCTCGCGTTGGCGCTGATCCTCGTCTCCGGTGTGAAGCACGGCCTCATCGTTGTTGAGTCCCGGCTCATCGAGGAGATGTTGAAGGAGATTGGGCAGTTGCCTATCGCGGCCGATCAGGTGCAGGTAATCGAATCGGCGGCGGATCTTGGCGACCTTCGACAGATCAACCTTATCTCGTATGAACGCCTGCGGATGCCGGTCGACAAGGCGGCTTCGTCGCGCGTGACATACGCGCACCGTCTGCGTCGCCGTATCGGCCTGCTGGTGGCCGACGAGGGCGAGCGCCTCGCCAATCCGACAAGCGATCAGAGCCGCGCGCTTTGGCAGCTTTCGGCGCGGCGACGGTTCGTTTTGACGGGAAGTCCCATACCGAATTATCCGAGAGATGCGTTTGGTTTGATCGCGTTCTCAGGCGGTGATGGGACGGCGGCCCAGCCGTATGGTTATCGCGTGGGCTACCTCGAGCAGAACTGGATCAATTCGGCGGAGTACGCGATGCGCGGCGTCGATCGGTTCAGGGATGACTTCGTGGTGTTGGAGTGGGTGACGTGGCAGTTTGCGGAGAGTCTGCAGGATGGGGCGAAACGCGAGGTGCCAAAGATCGGCAACCTTCATCTCTACCGGGCGATGCTCGCGCCGCACATCAAGCGGCGGCTGGTCGCCGAGCCTGAAGTCTCGCGCTACATCCAGATCGAACCACCGCAGTTCGAGGTGGAGACAGTCGACTGGGATCGCGGCCATTTGGCCGCGTATCTGCGCGCTGCAGACGAGTTCGCCGATTGGTATCGCTCATCGCGCGATGACAAGAAGGCGTGCAACTTGGTGACGATCCTCGCTCGTATCCGTGCCGTTCACTTCTCCGCCAACTACCCGCAGTTCGGGATGGATGGCGTGGAGTACATCGGCGGGCTGACGAGCAAGCAACGCGCAATTGTCGCGCGCATGCGCGCGATCGCGGCGGAAGGCAAGCAAGCGATCGTGTTCGCCGAAAACCCGGGCGTGCTCGATCTTTTGGCGCGCGAGCTGGATGCGCATGGTGTGCAGACAGTCCCGTTTCATGGCGAGATCCCAATCAAGCGTCGCGTGGCCGATAAGGACAAGCGCTTCTTGGGCGGACTAGCAACCGGACTGATGGCCACCAAGGCATCGGGCCGCGCGGGCTATAACCTGCCGAACGCCGACTACATCCTCTTCTATGACCGCTCGTGGACGTGGCGCATCGAGTATCAGGCGATGCGGCGCGCGCTGCGATGGAACCGGAAGGGCGTGTTGAAAGTCGTTTATTTCCATTTACCAGGAAGCATCGACGAGTATCAGGACCAAATGGTCGCGCACAAACGTGATGCGACTCAGGCGGGGCTCGACTGGGCGACGCCGGAACTGGACGACGAGACGTTTCTGCACATGGATTCTTTGCTGGATCGCTTCGTCGACGATCTCGCATTGCTATCGGCGGAAACGTCCGGTGACATGCGCAAACTTTTGAAGGAGGCAGCGTAAATGCCGAAAGACTCGAACGTGTATGTGGTGGTCGGGGAGGGCGTCGTTACGGTTAAACGTGAAGGCTCCAATCGCGCGGTGCTGGCGAACGTCCTCGGCAAGGTGCAAGTCGATGGCGTCGAGGTGCTGTGCCTTGACCGTCTCGTCCACGAAAGCCATGAGCAGCAATTCGGCGAGTGGACGTTGGCAGGAGCAGTCACGACGTTGTTGTCTCGATCGCTGCCGCCCGCGACTGGCGCAGCAGCATAAGACACAGCGGCATCCTCGGATGCCGCTCGCCATACCCTTTAATCACAACCCGGCTTTCGAGCCGGGTTTTTTTTCGACATTGCACCCGAGACCTGATGACCGTTCGGCCACGCGTCGGGGTGTTTTCGCCATCGCGAACCCGAGTGTTCGTTGCACCGCATCATTTGGCCCTTAATGCCAATACGCTCCGTTCGCGGTTAGGCGTCCCCCCGGTTATGCGCCGATCGTCTTGGGCGCCGGCGTTGTGCCGGCGCACTTTTTCACTCATGGCATCATGCGGACAGACGCGAATTGGAGCGTCCGTTACGCCACGACAATGCAATGAGTAATTCTCCAGCACCCAGCAGCCGATCCCTCGCCTTTACCGTTCCGACGCATTTAGCCGAAGCACTCCAAGAGACCGTTGACGACTTCCTCGCAAAAGCGGCGGGCGGAACGACTCCCGCGCAGCGAGCGGCCGAGATACGCGCTCAGGATCGCGACGCCAGCCTGGATTCGCTTGCCTATCTCCTTGAGGTGGCCGAGGGCAGTTCTGGGCAGGCACGCGTCGCTGCTCAGTTTCTGGCAGGCCTCTATAACGGAGAGGACTTCCCCTTCAGTCTCACTGACTTTCGACGGCTCGACGATGATCTGCTGGAGCACTGCATGCAGGTACTGCGGCTGGACAGTCGGCACGCGACGGAAGTGCATCGTTACTTTCCCAAGGGGGAGGCCCGCTGGCTGGCGATGATCAGACGATGGGGGCTGGCTCACGAGCCGGCGCACACGCCGCTGCCGGACGACGACGTGGTGCACTCGTGCCAGTACGAAAACAAGCTCGATGCGCCGGGTTATCGCGACGTGACCTTGTTCGTCAAAGTCGCGCTCGGCGTCGGCGATGTTTGCTCGCTCGGCCTCGCGCTGTCTGCCGCCGATTCGGAACGGCTAGCGGCGGATCTCGTGTCAGTTCATCGCCTTGCGTGGACACGAGGCAAGCCGCTGGATGCAGACGAGGACGAGCCGCGACCCGCCTGGCTGTGAAAGACGGCATGAATTCGTGAGCTTTTGCCTGGCGTCCCCGCAGTTAAAACCGCTATCTTTACTCCATCACCCGCGTCATAGACGCATCGACCCCGCGCTGACTTCCGTCAGCCCACGTTGTTCAACCCTTTGGGAACCACTCCCAAAGGGGGCAGGTTCCCTCTCTGGAGCCCTGTCATGCAACAGCAACCTACTCTCGCCCTCAAGCAAATTCAGGTCAGCGTCAATCCCCGCAAGTACTTCG
This sequence comes from Caballeronia sp. LZ032, assembly GCF_031451315.1. Classification (NCBI taxonomy): domain Bacteria; kingdom Pseudomonadati; phylum Pseudomonadota; class Betaproteobacteria; order Burkholderiales; family Burkholderiaceae; genus Caballeronia; species Caballeronia sp. LZ032. The sequence goes on along the minus strand of NZ_JARUXP010000007.1, from coordinate 99,155 downwards.
ATGCGGCGGAAATGGAAGAGCTGACCGCGTCTGTGCGCGAAAAGGGCGTTATCCAGCCCGTCATCGTACGCACGCTCGCTGACGGCGGCTTCAGCCTCGTCGCTGGCGGCCGCAGATACAAGGCGGCGCTCGCGGCGCACGGCGAAGACTATAAAATCCCGGTCGTAGTTCGAGACATCGATGAGGTCCAAGCGAAGCAACTCGCCATCATCGAGAACATGCAGCGAGCCGACATGTCGCCCGCCGAAGAAGCCATTGCGGCAGCCGAGCAAGTTGGGCTGTGCAAGGGCGATCGCGACGAAGTCGCGCGCATCTTCGGCTGGTCCCGTGCGACTCTTGATAAGCGTCTCGCGCTGATGAACTGCAGCACGCCCGTGCTCGATGCGCTCAGCACGCGACAGATCCTTCTCGGTCACGCCGAGTTGCTTGCTGCGCTCCCAAAAGAGACGCAGGACAAGCTGCTGCCGGTGATCATCAAGGAAGGCAAGGCGGTCGCCGAGGTCAAGAAAACCATCGAACAGGTTGCCTGTTCGTTGGCGGCCGCGATCTTCGACAAGGCCGACTGCGCCGGATGCCCGCACAACTCGTCCACGCAGGGCGAGATGTTCGGCGAGTCCATCGGTACGGGCAACTGCACCAACCGGACCTGCTACAACGAGAAGACCGAAAAGATGCTCGAAGCGACGGCCACCGGCCTGCGCGACGAATATCCGGTCGTGCGCATCGTGCGTGCTGGCGACAATCACACGCGCGTGCAACTCGCAGTCGATGGCCCCAAAGGCGTCGGCGAGGAGCAGGCGAAGGCGTGTCATGCGTGCCAGAACTATGGCGCGGCGGTGAGCGGCCTGCCTGACTCGATCGGCAAGGTCTATCGCGGCCAATGTTTTGACACCGTCTGCAACATGAAGAAGGTGGCGGCGCAACTGCAAGCGGTCAAAGCCGCGAGGCAGCCGAAGCCCGAAGCAGCCAAGGGGGGCGCGAAAGCGTCGCCTGCAGCAGCGAAGGGCTCGACCGGTTCGTCCGCGGCATCGACGACTAGCAATCCGCCGGCGACGGTGGTGGCCGAGTCGGACAAGATGAAAGCGTATCGCGTGGCGTTATGGCGTAAAGCCCTGCGCCGTGAGGTGGGTGCGGAGCCCGCGCTCGCCCAGCGATACCTCGTTGCGATTGCCCTGTCCGACCAGATGCGCTGCGTCGATCAAAAGACCCTCTCGGGCATCTGGGAGAAGCTCACCGAGGAGCAAGTCCCGTCCGGCGATGTGTCGAAAGCGGCATCCTCGACGGCAGCCGCAGACGACGCGAAGCTCGCGCATGCCGTCACCGGTGTGACGGTCGCTGCGATCCAAGGCCTCGACGTCCAGCATCTCACGCGTCTGTGTAAGCACCATCGCCTCGATCTCGCGAAGCACTGGAAGCTCTGCAAGGAGTTTCTGGAGTTGATCACGAAGTCGGAAATGTTGGTGGTTGCCGACGAACTGGGCATTCGTGCCGCGCTCGGCGACAACTTCAAGAAGGTCTTCGGCAAGTCCAAGCCCGAGGTCATTGACGCGCTTCTGGCCGTCGAAGGCTTCGACTACGCGGGCAAGATCCCGAAGGTGCTCAAGTTCTAACGCGCGGCTCGCCCGTGCATCGATCGTAGTTTCCATCCTTTATAGACCGCCCATCCTTTGAATGGCGGTCTTTTTTCTTTCTCAGGAGTTTTCCATGTTTGCAGCTATTGAACCGCTTCTGCGTCACTGCACGAAGCTCACCCTGTCCTTGCAGATGAAGGGCGACGAGATGGTTGTCTGCGTCATGCCGCAAGGCACGGCAAAAGACGCCGCCATGCTGCAGCCGCTCGCGCTCACCGCGACGGCCGCCGAGCTGGAAGCGGGCTTTATTGACGCGCTCGTGGCCTACACCGGCGCGCACGCGTCGCTCGCCGAGCAGGTTGCTGCGACCACCGCCATCCTCGAGGCCGCCAAGACGACGCAAGTCTCCAAAGCGACCAAGACGCTGGCTAAGGGCGGCAGCAAGCCGGCATTGCCGGCGCCCGGCAGATCGAGCACCGATGCGGACAACGATGATGACGACGCAGGTGACGACGCTGAAGGGCAGAGCACCGCCCCGAACGCATCGCCGGGCTCGGCTTTGTCGGAAGCATCGGTGGAACCGGCTAACACCGGGACCAACCTCGCATCGCTTTTCGACTAAGGAGCAGAACATGGCTATCCAAGTTGCGAAGCTCACGCGCGAGTTCGTCTACAACGGCGTGACGTTCCCTGATCCGGGGCCGACCTTATCGCCCGACGATGTCCGCGACCTCTACTCCGCGCAGTACCCGGAGCTGACGACCGCGGCGATCGACGGACCCACGACGGAGGGCGATGTCATGCGCTTCACGTTCGTGCGTGCGGCTGGTGCTAAGGGTGCAGCTCATCGCGCACCGCAGCCCTGCAGCGTCCATGCGTAAGCGCGACCTCCTTAAAGCCTTGTCCGACCCGGACCTGGCGCTTTCCCATCAGCAACCGCCCGGAAGGGCGGTTTTTTTTCATGACAAGGAGATCGAGCAATGCTCTTCGATCCTCGCCCGTCTGGTGCAGAAGTCGCTGTCTCGGGAGAGCCTTGGCAACCGCGACGCGCTCCCGCTGCCGGACGTCGAACTCCCAATGATTTTCTAAGCCTGCCGGCCATCGGCTCGGACGTCAAAACGCGCGCAGTGATGCGTTGGAACGCCGAAAAGGATGTCGCCGGTCTTATCTCCGCCCAGTTCAACTCGGGCGTGCTGAGGCCGCGCGACGTACCGGAGTTCAAAGGCGCGGGCGACGCGCTTGCCCAAGGCTTCTTTGCATGGGCCAAGCGTCATACGCCGCGTCTGGACTGCCTTGGCTTTGACTTCGTGCTGTGCGACGTGCAGGCGGTGCAAGACGTTGTCCAGTATCAGGAGGACAGCAGCGAGTTCAATCCGACCTCGCCCGTTTATCTCGGCATCGAGATTACGGAGGAGAGCATCTTCGAGATCGGCAGACGTGCCGCCGAGCTTCGCAATGTTCACCCGCGGTTGGTGTCGACGGCGATGGTGCTGATCAATCGTGCAGCCGGACGCACGATGTGGGTTCGGACGCCGGATGAGTTCCTTGGGGAATTCGCTTCCTGGTTCTGGGATGGCGACTCGAACGCAACCGATGAGGAAGCGCGCGAGATGCTGACGGACCGATTCGGCGAGGACGAGGCGGAGATGGACTACTACCTCCCTTCCGTTGTACGTCCTCAGCTTTGTCCCGACGACATGGACGTCTACCGGTGGCACGCGAAAACCCGGCGCTATCTGCCTCAACGGGCACTTGGCGTCGCGGCGCTTAGGCGGCTTCAGCGGTTCACCGCCGGTCGCACGCGGCGCATCTGTGCGGAGTTGGAGAAGCTGTCGTTGATGTTGCAGCGGGTCGGCAATCGCGACCTCTTCGGCTGTGAGTATCGGCCCCGCTGCGCTTATGCGTCGGCCACCCTCACCGTGGAAAACGACACCCGCGTGGGGGAAGTACTCGATTCGCACTACGAGTACCTCGCCAGCGCCGGCGACGGCACTACCTACCTCGGCTTTACGCCGCTTGCCTGTACGCCTGACGCCATCCGCAAGCAGTACGCGGACTGGTCGCAGGGCTTATCCATTCTTGGCCAATTGGACCGCGTCATCGCGTGTCTCGCGGCATAACTAGGAGCTTTGTATGAAAGGGCTTGATATCGGCTCGGACCGCGTTGACGAACTCGCGGCGATCAGCGCCATCTTGTTGTACGGCCGTCAGGATCGCAGCGCGGTCTACGGCACCGTTCATCCGGTGACGCAGGGTAAGAGCGGCCGGGCAACGATCGGTGCCGGAAGGCCGATCGACCGTATGGCGCTTGTTGATTGCCTGCGTGAGCTGGCTCAGAACGCGGCACCGAAGGCGGAATTTTTGCCTGAGACGGTGCTCGCGGTGTCGCAAGACGCGGTGATGTGGTGGTGCAGACCGGCGATGCGAAGAGTCTTCTTCGACTGTCAGGAGATCGGGCGGCGCAGTGCTGTCGTCCCGCATCCGGGGTTGGTGTTCCGTGCAGCTTCGAGCGGGTTCTCCGTGTTCGCGCTGCATGAGGACAGCCGGCCAACACCAGAATCGAAGCTGCATGAACCGCCTTACTTTAACACCTGGGACTGGGGGCGGATCTGCATCGGCTCGGCTCATGTGCCTAAGCGCATTGATATCGAGTCGATCAGCGGATGGGAGGGCGGATTCTTCGAATCGGCCTTCACGCACCCGAACCACGGCAACAAACGCGTTTCGCATCCCAATGGCGAGTTCGCGTTCTGGAAAGAAATGCTCGACGGCAAGTACGGCGAGCATTTTCCGAAAGATGCGCTCGTTCCTATGGACCTTACCCTCGCTGAGCTAATCGCTGGCAAACAAGGAGTTCGATGATGAACGCTGGTGCTTTGAATCCTGCAGATGCCGCGCTTCAACGCTCATTTCCTTCCGTCATGGTGCCCCGGCGTGAGTCGGTCGCGCCGATGCAGTCGGCCGGTGAGCGACTGCTGATCGGCGAGAACGGTGTCTTTCTAGAAATTGATCTGCCGTGGCTCTCAGTCGTTCGCCGCATTGCGCACTACACGGTCCCGACCGCAATCCCCTACGGGAAAGTGGCAGAGTCGACCGAGTTGCGTTGCGGTGCGGTGCCGCCCGAGTTGATCGGCGAGTTCGTCGCGATGGCACGCGCCGCGCATCCGCTGGAAACCGGTGCCTGGATCGTCTGGAACGTCGAGACGAAGCAGTTTCGCCTCGCACCTGTGAAGGTGCTTTCGCAGGGGACCGGGTCGCTGAAGTACGAGCGGCCGGAACTTCTTCGAAGTGAACTGCGGGTGATCGACTGCCATTCGCATGGCGCGCATCCCGCGTACTTCTCGCCGACAGACAACGAAGATGACCGACACGAGACGAAGTTCGCTCTCGTCGTTGGCAACTGTGCGTCGTCGGTGCCGAGTATGGCGATGCGCCTGTGTGCCAAAGGCATCTTCGAGAGCGTCGAGCGCGTGCCGAGCAGTTGGTACGCGGCGGCTCGCGCGCAGGAGGTTGCATGAACGGGACTGTCCGACATCAACTTCCTTCGCGGATGCTCGAGCGAAGCTGGAATGTGGTCGTAGTAGGCGCGGGCGGCACCGGAAGTGCTGTGCTCCCGAGCTTGGCGCGGCTGCACCACGCGATGCTGGAACTGGGTCACCCGGGCGGCATCGACTGCACCGTGTTCGATGACGACACCGTCAGCCCGACCAACGTCGGCCGGCAAGGCTTCTATCCGAACGACGTGGGCGAGTACAAAGCCTCGCTCATCGTCAATCGGCTCAACGCACTGATGGGCACGAACTGGCGGGCGGAAACCCGGCGATTCGGTCCGGGCGAGCCCCTCTACAACGTCGATCTCGTGATTGGCTGCGTCGATACGCGTGCTGCTCGGGCCGCGATTGTTGGCGCAGCCCAGCACAGCGGGGCGTATTACCTCGATTGCGGCAACGACACGGATCGCGGCCAAGTTGTCATCGGTCAGGTCTGTGGCAAGAGCTACGCGCTGAAACATCCGGAACGGCTGCCGCATGTGGGCGAGTTGTTTCCGGAATTGATCGACGCGAAGCTCGATGCGAAAGACGAGACCCCGTCCTGTTCGATGGCAGAGGCGCTGCGCAAGCAGTCGCTGGTCATCAATCAGGCGATCGCCGTCCAAGCATTCAACATGCTCTGGACCATGTTTCGAACCGGCGCGGTGCCGTTCTCGGGCGTGTTTGTGAACCTCGCAACGGGGCGCACAAATCCGATTCCGTTGGATCCGGCCGCGTGGGCGCGCTTTGGGTACGAAGTCCCGAAGCCGCCCGTGAAGAAAGCCAGGAAGAGCCGCAAGGGCGAGCTCGCTGCGTAAGTAGTCGCTGTTCCATCACTGCCGACCTCCGCAAGGGGTCGGCATTTTTTTTCTCGTGCTTATACAGCACGACAACCTCAACAGGAGTATCCGAATGTCGGAAGACATTGAAATCGTAGTTTCGGCACCGCTCAAAGTGGCGGCGGCGTTGTGGCAAGAGCGCTGGTGGTGCTGTGCGGCCTTTGTTGTCGCAACGGCCGCAAATTCGCTCCCGCCGGCGGGCTATCTCGGCATGGCCATCAGGTTCGCGTACGAGCACTTGTTGCACGACGCATCGGGCGTTGGCCGAATCATGGCCGGGGTCCTCGGCATTCTGGTGGCCTCGCTCGCATGGCAGGTCACCTGTCAGCGAGACCGCGCCCGCCCAGGACTCTTCGCCCGTGCGTGCGACTGGGTCGTCAACCGCTTCCTGATGTCGCACCTTGCGCGCGGCGTCGCGGTGGTTATTGGCGCGAGCTTCGCCTGCGGTGCACACGGCGTCTTGTTCGGCGTTGCGTTCGGCGTCTGGCTCGGCCTTGTCATGTGCTGCATGCAGTGCTTGACGGCCTTCTCGGTTATGCCGCGTCTGCGCTAGCAGCATTAGCCGCTCCCTCGTGGAGCGGTCCTCTTTCACCTCAGCGGGTACGCAGCCCGTTGGGGCTGCTCCGCGCATTTACTGGAGCAAAACATGGGTTCATCAATTCTGACGGGCAAGCGCGCAGGCGCAATGCAGAAGGCCGACGGCGAGTGGATCTACGCGTTGTTCGAGCGTGGCTATGAGTCGAACGTCTATCCGCATACCGACCACTGGTCGGCGGTGGCACTGGGCAATTACACGCAGGTCATGCGGCGCCTCTTCTCCCACGCGAGCAGTTGCGAAGGCGGGATGCTGAGAAGCCGAAACGGCTCGATCAAGCCCGAAAACTTCATTGAAAGTTGGAGACGCGAGCTCGCTAAGCCGTCGTTGCTTCGTGACCGGCAGATCGATCTGTCGGTCGGCTCCTCGTGCTACTCGGCGGTGCCTGAGTCGCAGCTGGACGACGTCCGGCTGTCGTTGATCCGCGCCGGTTTCGAGTCTCGTATCGACGAACTGGTCGCCGGGACGTTGAGCGTTTCGCTGCACGCGGACATCGACCTGCTGCTCGCGATCTACGGCAACAGTGGGCCGCTCAGCGCTTGGCGTGTTCTCAAGGAGTATGACTGTGGCACGGCGCAAATTGAGGTCCCGGTGCCATCGGCAACGAAGACGGCAATGGAACGTATGCCCGAGGTACGGTGTCATTCGATTGACCAACACAACGTGCTGGTCGCGATGGGCGCAGCGCCCTGGCGTCACGCTGGCTGGCAGTACAACGCGGTCGGCTCGTTCGTCACCGAGGTTGCCTATCCGGTGGAGATGGAAGCGCCGGGCTTCGCCAAGAAGGCGATTCCAGCGTTCCGCGACGCCGTGAGCAATGCCCCGCAGGTGCCTTCGGCGACGCGCATCACCGTGACGCGCTCGCCTGAGGGCACCGATGAGTGGCGGGTCCGCTGTGCGGACGAGCTTGCAAGGACCCTCGGCCTCGTGGCAGAGGGTGAATGTGCGCCGGCCGTATTCAGCTTTGCGTTCGGCGAGTTGCTCAATCGCGACGACACCGACCGGCTGTTGTACGGTCTGGGTTCCTTCAGCGATGCGCAACTCCAGTGGGAGGTGCCCGTCACGCGCGCAGGCGCTGAGCCGGATCCTGCATTTTTTGCGGCTGACGTTCAGCTCTCGCTGTGTCTCGCCTAGTGCTGTTTTGATCAACGCCACGCCCCGGATTTCCGGGGCGTGGCTTTTTTTCGCCCGCTAGAAGGCGAAGCTCGCTTGCGCCGGGACTGATGCGGCTGCGGGTGCGGTGGCATTTGCGTCGGGAGAAGAGGCCGCGCCTTGCCGCTGTGCCAGCAGCTCGTCGTACCGGCGCATAACGTCGGCTGCGCTGGTGTAGCCGACCTCGATGCCTACTGTCTGGGCGACGCGGCGGCGCACGCTCGCGAGCAATTCCGCTTCGTCGGGCGTCGGGCGCGCCGTCGGCCACCCAGACGAGAAGAGCAGGTGCGCAGGAATCTCCGCCTCGATCGCTTGGCGCTCGATGGCGGCAGCCTTCGCACGCGCAACGTCCGCGGCCAGTTCAGGCGGCAGGAGATCGGGCGCGACGTCGGCCAACCACCGTTGCCCTTGGAAGGCGAACGTCGATTCAGCTTCCAGGCGCACCATTTCTCGATAGACGTCGTGGTTATCAGCGCAGCTTGCCGCGGCGCGCAGGTCGTCGAGCGAACTCATGATGCAGTACGCGCATGAGACGCGCGACGCGCCGTAGACCGTGTACGCCTCATGCAGCGCCAGTCCAGCCGCAGCAATCTCAGTGAAGACTTCGTCAACGGTCCATTCGATGATCGCATTCCACGTCACACCGGTGCGGCCCTTGGTCGACAGGGGAGCGAGCGGGGCGGCGACAGCCATCTTGCTGCGAGCATTGCTTTCCTGACGGCGCACACCGGTGACACTAACGATGTTGTGCGTCGTAAAACGCTTGTTCAGCGCAGAATTGATTAGGGCTCCTTTCAATTCCGAGGTGCAGAAGCGCATGGACGGCGTGCTCCACGGCAGAATCAGCCGCACGCAGGAGAGATCGCGATAGCGCTCGACGTTGTTCGACCAGCGCTTCTCCCATCTGGCGAGCATGTCACCGGCTTTCCGTTGCAACGTGAGCAGCTCCCAGCCAAGGTGAGCGGCAAGCCGCTCACAGGCGGGTCCACTGTCCTTCCACTCGACACGGCCGAGGTCGGAATGAACAAGGATACGAGGTCCGTTGTGGCCGATGGCGTCAAGGTGGCGGCCGACCGCGAGTGCGCAGGCGACACTGTCCTTGCCTCCGCTCACGCCGATGGCGACGACAGCATCGGTCGCGAGTAGCGCCGACACGTCAGGCGTGAGTGCGACGTTACGGGCGCGCGCTGGAGCGTAGGCGTTCGAACGGGGGCAAAGCGAGGACAGGTCGATGGTCTGGAGCATGGCCGAAGAAGAATCGGAGGAGATGATTCATCTTCGCAGCTACAGCGAAAAGTCAAGCTGGGCGGGGCTCCGAGCGGAACTGCCCGAAAAAAAGCCCGCGTCGCGGCGAACGATAGCGGGCACTGGATGAGATCTACAACAGCGCGCCCACAGCCAAGAGGACGCGCAGTAATAGCTTAGTTGTTAATCGCCGATGCGCAACGAAAAGCCCGCCTAGAGCTAACGACGGGCCGGGTGGCGGCCCTGATCACCGAACGTTATGTTGCTAACAGTTCGACTGGATTTGTCAGTCTATATTGTTCGTACCCGCTAAGAAGGGTGCTTGCGAGACCAGACAACACAAAACGACAAACTGAGGCCACCCAGGGGACATTCCCTGGGTGGCCTTTTCTTCATTTGAATTGCGACGCTTTTAGCTGCCTTTTCGACGCATCGGTTCGGGTGTCGATGGCTAGAATTGGCACGTCTCTCAGGTTCGTCAACGGCCTCGGAACTATGACGAACGTTCAAGCGCCGCTCCAAATGGAGCAGGCGCTTTTTTTTGCCCTTGCTACGTGCTGTCGGTCCCGAGCCGGGCGACTCGCGTCAGGTCGAGTCACCGTCTAGGGGCCGTTTCATGGCGGTTCTGAGCGAAAGACATAGCAAATCGCTGAGCTTTCCGTTTCCCGCTGCGCGGGTGTCTCCGTAGACTGGCTTCATTCTCCGCGCTTTAGCGCATCGACCTACCCCTCCAGCGTGCTGGAGGACCATCTTCTCTCCAGCCGTCCATGACGGCAATCTTCTAGGCGACCCGCGTTGGTCGCCTTTTTTCGTCCCGTTGGGAGCCTATCCCTCCGGGAGACAGCTCCCATTATTTTTTTGGAGTTGTCTATGTCTCGCAATCTCGCACCTGTCGTCAAAGTTTCCAGCAAGAACGGTTTCATGGCGAATCAGCGTGTGGTCGGTCAAGACGTCGAGGCCAACCCGCCGCAGCTTTACACCGGACGCATTCATTCGGTGTGGAGCGACGGCACGGCGATGGTGGATTGGGACTATTCGCTCAACCATCAAGCCGAACGGCATTTGGTGCAAAGCGGTCGTGTCAGACTGCATCACCTCAGCCATACCGCCTCGTAGGTCTTCGTAAATGACGCGTCCAGTGCAGTTCGCTGGACGCCGTTTCTTCAGATCCAAATCTTTCCTTGATGGGAGCCGCCCATCGAGGGCGGCTCCTACCTTTCTCAGGAGTTGCCCATGTTTCCAATGATCAAACACGCTCTCAGCAGCCTAGCCTGGTACGCCAAGCAGGACGCGGAAGCCTGGAAGATGCTGTCGTTTCTCGTTGTCGTTGTGTACGTCTCGACGGCAATCGCCTCGTTCACCCACTGACTCACGTAGCTTGACGCTGCGTATTTCCCGTTTCTCTTCCCTTTGGGGCAAACCAGCCCCTTCGGGAATGGATTGCCTCACATTCAATCGAGGTGATCCATGATCAAGTTTTTCTGTTCCGTGATGCTTCTTTCGGTTCTGACTGGCTGCGCCACGGCGGACTTCGGCTCACCGGATACCTACCAGCGCTACGACGTTCAACGCATCGGCCAGTTCGAGCAGGCAACCATCCTGCGCGTGCGTCCGATCACCATCGAGAGCAATTCGGGCTCGTCGGGCATTGCATCGATCGTCAGCGCAGCGGCAGGTGCCTTCCTGGGCTCGCAAGTCATCGGCAACGGTAGCGGCCGTTATATTGCCGGCGCGCTTTCCGGCTCCGTCTCCGGGTTGGTGGCTCAGCGCGTAAGCGCCGCTATGTCGCGCCACAGCGGTGTCGAAGTCTTCCTTCGTCGCGCCAACGGTCAGACCGTGGTCGTTACACAGGTCGACGATCAGCAGTTCGCTGCTGGTCAGCAGGTGTTTCTCGTCTCAAATGGGTCCGGCTACCGAATTACCCACTAACTGGCGGCAACGCCTCCGACCAACTGGATAAACCATCAATGAACCACTATCAGTTGATCACCCACGGCCAGACCAGCGGCTGGGACGCGTCGACCAACGATGTCAACGGCAAGAACTTCTACGGGATGGTTCCGGTGGAAGTCGCTGCGCAAGCAGGCGACGTTGATGAATTCGCGGCGATCGTGTCTCACCCCGAGTTCAACCCATCGGGCGCGCGGCCGCATATGTTCGCCGAGGTTGGGCGAATCAGCGACGGTTACGGCGACGCGAGCTTCATACGCTTGAAGCCTGCGCTCGACGCTTATAAGGCGCGATTCCTCTAACCGGGCATCGCAGTACGCATCTTCTGAATGCGCGGTGAAAACCGCGCCAACCCTTGCGGGGCAGGCTCCCCGCAAGGGACCTGCCTCGTCTGCAATGAGGCAATCATGAAATTTCCCCGAGTGTTCTATGCGGACCGCAGTAGTGCCAATGCAGGCGCGAAAGCGGCTCTGCAACGTCATGCGGCGCGCGTTCTGCGACGCGTCGCCCAGGACTTGCGTCTTCCGGCGCATGCGCACGAGATCGTCACCGATACGCGTCGCGGCAGTTCGGCGATACGGGTGTCGTTGCGCACGGAGACGTTGTTTGTCGACGTGCTTGAGCGGCAAGGTGGTTCAGGTGTCGCGCTGTGCTTTAGAACCCGGCGCGGCCGCTCCGACCTTACGGGCGGTGGCGAGAACCACGTCGCCCTGACGCAACTCGAGACGCCCGCGGGCTATCGAGCGATGCTGGACGGCCTGCGTTTGGCTGGCGGCATTGACTTGAAATGCGGAGGTCGTCGATGAAGCTGGCGAAGGTGAAAATCGAGTACAGCTCCGGCACCACGATCATGGACCGGGTTACGCTCGATCCAACAACAGGTCAGGTTCATCTGGCACCGCGTGTACTCGGGCTACTCGGCAAGATGGAGGAGTCGGAGTGTTCGCCGTCGTTCACACTTGAGTACATGGGCTACATCTTGCCGGTGACGAATGTCGGCGGCGGATACGCAGTCACCATTCCAGCGGGCCCACGCCCCGGATGGCGGCAGATAGTTCATGCAATTAAGACGCCGACCAAGGACCAGCGCCAGCAGAACGGGCGTCTACTGCATACGCTCTCAGCGGCCTCAATAGTCGGCGCAGTGGGCTACGCGCATTCGGCGGCGTCGTGGGACCTGCTAACGGCAGTGAACACGATCGCACTTGCGGCGCTTGGGTTAGTATTATGGTACTGCGGCTATTTCAATATGAAAGGAGAGTGAAATGGGTGCGACGATTTTCACGGTAGTGCTTGGCCTCTCCATTGCCGGTTTCTTCCTCTGGACCGGGCATAACGGGCAAAAAGCCGATCGCGAACGCGAGTGGGGCAAATGATTCGACACAGCGCAAGCTGAGTCCACAGACAAGACCGCACCCTTTTGGGTGCGGTTTTTTTTCGACTTCCTTTTTCTAGCGCGCCTCCGGGCGCGCTTTTCATTTCAGGAGCTGGTTATGTCTCAAGCAAACGCCGATGTGCTGTCGGACCCTGTCACCAACGGTATCAGCGCCGATGGCGTAGTCGATATCAAGTCAGTCCCGCGGCTCGACATCGACGGCAAAACGGTCGATCAGGTGTTAGGAAGTCTGTGCCGCATCGTGCGCGGAACGGAGCTCGAACCCGAGTGGCTTTGTCACGCGAACCTGCAGGACGACGCGAACGAAGCCATGTACGGAGCGCGCCACAGCAGACCGTGGCCCGAGCCGTCGTCATACGAACGAATCTCCGTTTCCGTGTGCATCGGAAACAGCGAGGGCTGGCTTATTCATGTCGACTTCATCAGCCGACCGCAGCTTAGCGACTCGCTCGACCGCACCTACGCGATCATGCCGTTGCTCCGCGCGAAGGTGTTTTCGACTGACCACGCGTGGTCGCTCGCTCGTCTGATTGCCCGTCTAATCGACGCGGCGTAATAGCTTCTCAACTCTTATCCGCGCCGGTTTTGGCGCAATTAACCCTTGCCGGGCATCGACCCGACAGGGAGCGATTGCCCGCAATTTTTCCGAGGCAATCGACCATGTATCAGCTTTCCTCTTCGGGCTCCGCCCATACCTTCCGTACGATGCTCGAAGTGCTCCGTTTCCTACGAGACGACGCAAGCGTCGCAGCAGTCGACGCGGCAGAGATCGCGCTCACGTTCGTCAGCCACTCCGTATCCGTCACTCGCTATAACGGCAAGCTGACCGTTCGTCGGCCCGGAACGGCGACAAGCCTCTTCCTGTCGCTCATCGACGAGATCGACGCGACCTACTTCAGACCGTCGTTCGCCGCGCTCGAAGCGTGGCAAATCCGGCGCGAGCACTGGCAACTGCTTTATCTGGCTTTTGATCTGGCGCGCGAGCCGCTGTATTTGTTCTCCTCGGACCAGATGGCGCAAGCCAACGAAGAGGCGGCTAAGAGCGGCCGTCGCGGGCTGGACCTGTTCGAGCTGCTTCAGGACGAGTCCGAGCGTCGGTTCGGCTTTCGCTACGCCGGCCCAGTGCTGGACAATCGACAGAGCAACGGTCGGCACGAGGTTCATGTGGCCTACGCGCTCGCGGCGGGCAAGCCCGTTCCGCAGGCGGTGATCGATGACTACGCTTCGTTGTCGAAGTTCGACTCCGACTTGCAATGGGCCAAGCCGCTTCTTACGGTGCCGGAGTTGCGTGGGGCGCTGCCGCTTGCGAAGCTGGTGCCGCTCGCAACGGTGATGCGCCATTCGAAGCAGGCGATCACCTCTGACAATGCCGCGCTGCTCGCGATGCTGATGGGTCTCGTGCCGCACTTGACAACGACGGTCGAAGTCGACGACCTGCTGTACGCGAAAGGCATTCTCGAAGCGCATCCTTTGCCCGAGGCGTACCTGAAGCCCGTCGATGTCGGCCTGCCGACCTGCCAGTTTGCGGAAGTGCTGCGGCGCACGCTCGCCGACAGCGCGCGTGACAACCGGCTAGCGGAGCTCGAAAAGGCGCGGAAGTCAGGCAGCATCAGCGCCCGTCGCTTCCAACTGGACTCGCAACTGGCCATTCTCGATCACGGCAGGCAAACGCACACTTTCGCCAATGAGTTTGCGAAGGCAGTGCAGACGGCCGACATGTCCTATCTCCTCAGCATCCTGGACCGGCCAGACGACGCCAACCGCGCGACCAAGCAAGCGGTCCGCGAGGTGTTCGGCATCAAGCTCATCGGCGTTCGAGCTGCGGTTCGGCGCCGGGGCATCTTCCAACTGGCGGGGATGGACGCCGCGCAGCAAGCAGAGTGGGAGGCGTTGTCGGTCTCGCAACGTGAGGCGAGGCGCGTCGCCCGCGAGGTCGCTCGCGCTCGCGAAGCGGCCGAAATGTCGCGCATCCGCATGCAAGACGGTGCAGTCGTGACCGGCGCGCAGTGGGTGGAGCGGACGATCGCCGAAGGTTTCTCGGAGATCGTGAGCGTGCGGCAGGGCACTAGCGTGCGTTATGCGCTCGCTGACCCGATCCGGCATCTGCAGGTATCGCTTCGCGCCAACGACGGTACGCTCGCCTATGCGCGCGTGGCGCTTGAACAGCGCGCAAGCTAACTCACTTTCAACCCACCCGGCTACGTGCCGGGTTTTTTTTCGTCGCGTCGGCCGTCGGTATGGCTTAAGGCACTATGAATTAGTGACCTTTGCACGGATTGACTGATCGCCCGACCCCTACACTGCATCTATCACCCGCGTCACTGACGCATCGACCCAGCCGGCTACGAGCCGGCTTTTGCATATCTTGCCCCACAGGGACCACGTCCCTACGGGCGTAGTCTTTATGGGGCTTCTCTTTGGAAGCCATCATGAAAGTCACGCCCGCTCAACTCACCGAACTCCTCTCGCTGTACGTGCCGAAGCGCCTGCCGGTGCTCATCACTGGCCGCCCCGGCATCGGCAAGAGCGACATCGTCGAACAGACCGCGCACGCGACTGATCACGAACTGCTCATCAGTCACCCGGTGGTCGAGGATCCGACCGACTCAAAAGGGTTGCCGTTTCCCTCGCCCGATGGCACGACCGCCAAGTTCCTGCCGTTCGGGGACTTGGAACGTGCGATGACGGCCAGACGCCCGCTGATCTGGTTTCTGGACGACCTCGGGCAGGCCTCGCCCGCCGTGCAAGCCGCGAAGATGCAGTTGCTGCTCGCGCGGCGCGTCGGCGAGCACGTCCTGCCGCCGCAGGTCACGTTCCTCGCGGCCACCAACCGCCGCACCGACAACGCCGGTGTCTCCGGGATTCTCGATCCGGTGATCTCGCGTTTCGCCACGGTGGTCGAGTTGGAGCCGACCATCGACGACTGGACCCAGTGGGCCGTGCGCGAAAACATCCCGCCCGCGCTCATCGCGTTCCTGCGTTTCCGTCCGGACTTGCTGTCCGTGCAGAAGACGTCGCGCGATATCGAGAACGCGCCGAGCCCGCGTAGCTGGGGGTTCGTGGCGAAAACCATGGATGTAGTCCCCAAGCACCTGGAGCACATCTCCTACGCCGGATCCGTGGGAGAGGGCGCGGCGACGGAACTGGTCGCGTTCCTCCAGATCTTCCGCGAGTTGCCGAACCCGGACGCGATTCTTCTCGCGCCCGACACGGCCATGATCCCGACAACGCCTTCGGCTTTGTACGCGATCGCGGCTGCGCTTGCGGCACGCGCGAACGAAAACAACTTCGATCGCGTCGTGCGCTACACCGAGCGTCTGATCGGTGAAGGACACCGCGAGTTCGCGGCGCTGCTGGTGCGAGACGCTGTCCAGCGCTCGCCGCAGATCCAGAACTCGTATGCCTTCATTGGTGCGCAAGGCGGAGAGATCGGCAAGATCATCCGCGGCGAGTAACAAAGCACTCTGCTTTGTCTCAGCATCACCCATGTTGGCCCTGTCGTGTCTTCGGACTCACAGGGCCTTTTTCTTGGCTTTATCCATTCCCTTTCTCTACGAGGTTCTCTCATGGACATCACTTCCATCCAATCGAAGGTCATGCTCTGCTCCGTCACGATTTCCACCTGGGTCGCCCGCCGTTTCGACGGCAAGGTGACGCAGGAAGTCGAGAGCAAGCACCACGCGAAGGGCATCGGCAGATTCAATAAACGCCTGTTGCCCGAGCATGCGCCGAGCTTCGCAGAAGTCGTGACGCTCGCCGGCCGTATCCGCTCGTACTTCTACGACCACACCGTGAAGTACGATCAGTTGGGCGTGCGGCTGCTGCCGACGATGGTCTACATGGACTTCGCCGAAAAGATGCGCTCGTTGAAAGACGAGTTCGACTTGGCGGTCTCCGTGTTCCTCACCGACTACCTGAACTTGAAGGAGGCGGCTCGCGAAGAACTGAACGGACTTTTCAACGAGGCGGACTATCCGACCCTCGCGGAACTGTCCACGAAGTTCGGCGTGAAGATGGCGGTTCTGCCGTTTCCCGACGCGAGCCAGTTCGGCGTCGAGTTGCCGGCGAACGTGCTCAACACGCTCAAGAGCGAGTTGGACCAGCACGTTCTCGCCTCCATCGCGACCGCGAATGAGGACCTGGTGCGGCGTCTGTATGAAGCCGTCTCGCAAATGGCGAACCGCCTGTACGCGACTGGCAATGTCCGACTGGATGTCGCCAACAACGTGCGGGAACTCTGCGCGTTGCTGCCGAAGCTCAACTTCGCGAACGACCCGCAGCTCACGCACATCCTCGAGCAGGCCAAGACGCATCTGGCCGTGCACACGGGGGCGGAACTGAAAGACTCGCGCGTGCTTCGTTCTCAGGTGGCCAGCAAGGCACAGGAGATTGAAGGGCTGATGGCCGCGTTCATGGGCATGCAGCCGGAGCCGATGGAAGTCGAATCGGCGCACGCGAGCCAACTGCGCCTCGTCGCATAAGGGGGCGTCATGGACCGCAACGATGTGGTGTTAGGCAGTAGCGCGGTCCATCCGCGCATCGCCCGGCAGCGGACCGAGCTCGTGCTCTCGCAACCGTTTTTTGGGGCGCTCGCGCTCCGATTGAATGTCCGCGAGGATCCGACTGCCAAGACGTTCTGGGTGGATGGCGAAACGCTTGGCTACAACCCGACGTACATGGAATCGCTCAGCGACCTTGAAGTTAGGGGTGTCGTCGCCCATGAAGTGCTGCACGTGGCCAACGGCCATTGCTGGCGGCAGGGCGCGCGTGATCCCGATCGATGGAACGATGCCTGTGACTACGCGATCAACCCGATCGTCTTGTCGTCAGGGATGGTTCTGCCGAAGGGGGCGCTCGTCGATCCGCGCTACACGGGCAAGTCGGCCGAGGAGATCTACGGTTTGCTGACGCAGGAGGCGAAGGAAAAGCAGCAACAGCCTCCGCAGCACAATCAACAGCAGCCGCAGAACCAGCAGTCGCAACAGCAGCCGCAGCCAAGTCCGCAGGATCAGCAGCAGCCGAACGGCAAGCAGGCTCCGAAGCCAGGTGGCCAGAACGGCACCGCGCCGGGGCAGGCGCCCGCCGATCAGCAAGCGAAACCCGGGTCATTCGGCGAAGTGCGGCCCTACAAAGGTCCGGACAAGCCAGTGAAGGAGGCGGAGTGGAAGGTTGCCGTCACGCAAGCCGCGAAAGCGGCCGCGATGCGCGGCAAGCTCCCCGGCGATCTGCAGGCGATGGCCGGCGAAGCGGTTCGGCCTGTGGTGGACTGGCGCGCGGTGCTGCATCGCTTCGCGCAGCAGTCGTCGCCATCGGACTACAGCTTCGCGACGCCTAACCGCCGGTATCTGCATCTCGGGTTCTATCTCCCCGCGCTGCATACACCGGCAATCGGCGACGCGGTCTTCGTACGTGACTCCAGCGGTTCGGTGTTCGACGAGACGCAGGCGCAGTTCGACGCGGAGATCCTCGCGGTCTTTCATTCGTTGAAGCCCGCGCGCTTGGTCGTGATGGATTGCGACACGCGCGTCACGCAGGTGCAGATCTTCGAGCGAGGCGACTCGCCCGAGATCAAGCCTGTGCGTGGTGGTGGCGGGACGGCGTTCGTCGACCCGTTCAACCGGGTCGCGGAAGACGGCATGAACCCCGCCTTTCTGGTTTATCTGACAGATATGGTGGGGCGCTTCCCGACGGTCGCGCCGCACTACCCGGTGCTGTGGGCATCAACCACGCCTTTGACACGGGCTCGGAAAGCGCCGTTTGGCGAAACGATGGAGGTGATCTGCTAGTCCCCGGCTTTGGCCGGGCATTCCCCTGAAAAACGAAGCCCGGCGATTTTGCCGGGCTTTTTTTTCGAGTGCGTACAGGCTCAAGCGCGCCGTTTCTGCAGCGGCTGGTATGCCTCTCCGCCCTTGAACCGTTCCAAACGGTCGCTCGCCGTGGTCAGCGCGCCGAGCGTCGCGCTATGCAGTTGCCGGTCGTACATGCTGACAATCGCAGCCAGCAGCGCGAAGGCTGACTCCGACGACACCCCCCACGTTCCGGTCTGCCGGCCACCGTCGAACACCTCGGCCATCGCCCGGTCGGCTGCCAGCAGCGACTCGTGCGAGAACTCGCCGTGGCCGGCCTCGCTGAGGAACTTGCCGAGCAACACGACTTCGGTGATGTGCTGCGCGGGGCCGATGTGATCGCACGCGCTGCGGATGGCTTCCAACGACAGGTGGGCACGAAGCGCGAGGTCATCAGCAACGGCACGAGGGATCGGGAGCAATTGCGCTTTGTTCAGGCGCGCGCGGGCTGCCTGAGAGGAGCGCTGGAAGGGTAGGGTGCGAGACATAGCAAACGTTTGGTTGACTGCCCGTGTTAACGATCTTCCCACGCCGGTTCTGAAGGGCTAGCGGTGCGGCCGCGCTGGAAACGCTCGACAACGGCGATCGCGCGCTCGCATTGATCTGCGTCGAGCGTATGAATCGAGCACTTCTGCGCATCCGCCCCGATCTCGCCAGCCAGCCATTTCATTGCTTTGGCACGCGCCTCAAACACATTGCAGCCATCGCGCCGGACCTTCGCGGCAACCAACGGTTCGAGCGCCGCATGGAGCTTCGCCTTCAGTTCCCGAAGGCGCGCGTCGGCAAGGCGCCCGAGCGGCACATTTCGCGTGCTGCGCGGGAAGACGCCGATCCACGCCTCACAGTTCTGGCACAGCCACAGCGGGCCATGATCATCTCGGTAAGGGTAGGCGTCGTCGCCTGCACGCGCAACGACGGCCGGATTGCCGCAATAGTCGCAATTTGGGTGGGGAAGGGGTTTGATTGGTTTTCCGATACGCATCGCCGATCACTTAAGGGGCGGAAAAACGAACGAAGCGGATAGCGGTCGACGAAAATGTCCGCCGAACAACAGGAAAGGCCTAACAGCCACTCGCCGCAGGCCGTAGCCGGAAAGCTACATCATTTTTAGCGTCTTTCCGGCAAATGCGTTTCATCATGATAATTCACTTGGCCCTTCTGGCAGGCCAGGAGCTAATTACCGGGGGCGATAGCTGGCAATACCCTAAAAGCCGATGAATTTGAGGCGTCTTTTGCGGATCCGGAGGTACATTGCAACACCAACAATACCCGACATGTTAGATCGCCCTCAGAGCATCGCGTGTCCGAGTCTGCCGATAACCCACTGCTGAAACTGCGCCCGCTCGAAGCGGAAGCCGTGCGCATGTTTTTCCATGCGCTTTCGCCGCTGCGCGAGCTGCTCGATGCGCCCGACCTCGCGGAAATCATGATCAACGATTACCGCAACGTCTGGGTGGAGCGTCGCGGCGTGATGACGCGCGAAAACATCGACCTGCGCCCGGAACAATTAGAAGGGGCAATCCACTCGCTAGCCTCCTCCGTTGAGAAGTCAGCCAAGGCTGGCAGCGACAAGGGCATCATCAACGCCGGTCACCAGAACCTGCGTATCGCGGCGGTTATGAGCCCGACCTCGATCGACGGCCATGCGCTGAGCATCCGGAAGCACCGCGAGTCCAAGCTGACGCTTTCCGACTACGTAAGCATGGGGGCGTTTTCTGCCGCAAACGCACGGCCGGAATTCGCCGAAGCCATTCACTTCGAGGAAGGCATCGAGGATGAGGCGCTCATGCGGGCGCTCGTCGCGCTCGTACAGTCTCGCAAGAACGTACTCGTCGCCGGCGGAACGTCAGCAGGTAAGACGACGTTCCTCAACGCGCTGATCGAACAAATCCCGTCCGACCAGCGCGTGATCTCCATCGAGGACACCATGGAATTGAAGCTGCACGTGCCAAACCGCGTGCGGCTGCTCTCTAACGCCGACACGAACGTGACGACGCAGTTGCTTGTCGCGCTGTGCCTGCGCTTTCGCCCCGACCGCATCATCGTTGGTGAAGTCCGTGGGGGCGAAGCCTACGACCTGCTGCAGGCGCTTAACACAGGCCATGACGGCGGCCTCGCTTCTATTCACGCGAACAACGGGCGCACGGCCTTGAGCCGCCTCGAATCGCTCGCCATGCTCGGCATCCCGACCGGATCACGGTGGGAGCTGGAAGACATGCGCAAAAACATCGCTGACTGCTTCAACTACGTTGTGCATTTCAAGCGCACCGGCGAGATGCGGCATGTCTCCGAGATCCTCGAAATCAGGGGATTCAAAAACAACGATTACGACCTACAACGCGTTTTTTAACGGGAGCATCAAATGAAGGGAAAGAAGGTACTGAACAGAGCCGCCACGGTCGCGAAGCATTTGCGCCCGGGCAAGTCGATGTTGGTCGGCGCGCTACTGAGCGTGGTGTCGGTAGCCGCAATGGCGGCGGGGGACTTCTCCAACCTGACGGGCCTGACGGACATCATCTGCACGATCAGCAACCTGATCAGCGGCCCGTACCTGTACGGCATCGGCATCGTGCTCATCACGCTGGGCGGCGTCGCGGTGGCGAATTCGGAAAGCAATATCGCCAAGACGTTCTCGGTGGTGCTGGTCGGCCTCGGTATTGCGTCGGTCGCCGTGCCGATCATGCAGAGCCACTTCCACATGGCCAACGCCTGCTGATATGCGCCAGCACAAGGTTAGTCGAGGCCTCTCATTGCCGCGCCAAATGGGCGGTGCAGACCGGGGACTCGCCATTTTCAACGGGACGATGACGGCGCTGCTCACCTACACGAGCTGGACGCCGGGATTTCTCCTTGTCGGCGTGGTGGTGCATGTGTTCTTGCGCTGGAAAAGCTCGACTGACCCGTGGTGGCGAATCGTGATGCTGGTGTACAACCGCTACCCGGACGTCTATGAGCCGGGGCCGAGCAGCCGTTTTAGCGCGCGCTTCAAGCGCCCGTATGGGTTCGATCAGGACCTTCCATGCTAATAGGCCAGAATCATGCTGAAAATGATGTTCACCAAGCGCGCGGTGCAGGAAATCGCGCCGTGGGCGACGATGGTTACGCCCGAACTGGTGCTCAACAAGGACGGGTCGCTGCTGACCGTGTTCGAGTTTGAAGGCATCGACGCTGACTCGCCGAATCCGGGCGACATCACCGCCGCGCGCGACAATCTCGACCACGCATGCCGCAACTTCGATCACCGCATCACCGCGTGGTGGCGCATGTCGCACCGGCGCGTGCGCGGAGGCATCGACGGCACGTTCGCGTCGGAAGCTGATGCGCGCGTCGACGCGATCAATCAAGCGATCATCGGCAGCGGCAAGTACTTCAAGAACTCTCACTCGCTCGCGCTGGCGTTCACGCCTGAAACCGGCATCTCGCGGATCTTCGACAAGATCGGCTATCACATGACGGTCGGCGGCAAGAATTTGGCTGTCGCGATGTTCGAAGCGGCGAAAGACACGATCCTTGCGCGCAGTGCCTTCGCGTTCGACCTGACCAAGATCCAGAACGAGATCAAGCGGTTCGAGTCCGTGATCGACGGCTTTGTCGGCGGTGTTACGCGCTTGAAGATGAAGCGGCTGCAGCTTCAGAATGTGCTGTCGTTCTTGCATCAGCGCGCGAATCCGTCGACACCCAAGCGCCGCGTGCGCTATCCGGTCACGATGCTGGACACGCATTTGACCGAGACCGAAGTCACAATCGGCGCGACCGAGCTGATGTTTGAATCGGCGCACGGCAAGGTGTACGCCCGCATCATCGGCATCAAGGAGTGGATGGGCTTTCAGGAGGCGGCGCTCGACGTGCTCTCGCAGGTGGACGCAGAACTGGACGTCTGTGTGATGTTCCGATTCCTCGACAGCTCGCGGGCGAGCGCCTACATCAAGAAGATTCGCGGGTTCTATAAGGTCGCGGCCTTCAACCCGGTGGCAATCCTCAAGCAGTGGGCAACGAAGGAAGAGCAGAAAAACGACGAAGGCCGGGAAATCCTCGCGAAGGAAGCCGGTGACGCGCTTGCAAAGCTCGACGCCGAAGGCCAACAGTACGGCTTCGCGAACATTTCGGTGGTCGTTTATGGGAGCACGCCGGAGGAATGCGAGGACGCCACTCGTCAGGTGGTCGGCGTCATCGGCAACGCTGGCTTCGGTGTCATCCTCGAGAAGACCAACCTGTTCGCCTCTTGGAGCGCGACGCTGCCTGGCCGCTGGGACCAGCAAAGGCGTCTGCAGTTCGTTGAGACGCCCGCGGTGTCAGACATCGCCCCGCTTTGCAGCGTGGGCGAGGGTTCAAAAGTCAACGAATGGCTGACGCAGCAGTCCGGTATGAAGACCGGCCCGCTCACGTGCCTGCCGACCCGCCATCGCACGCTGCAGTACTTCGACTTGCACCATCCGGGCGGTAAGGCGCACACACTCGTCGTTGGTCCGATCGGCGCGGGTAAGTCGGTGTTTCTGAACTACTTGATGACGCAGACGGGCCGCCACGGCGCGCGGCGCATCCGCTTCGACAAGGACCGATCGACCCGTATTCCGACGCTGCTCGGCGGCGGCCGATTTATCGACGCCACGGGGCGCTTCGAGGCCGCAACCTCGGTCAATCCACTCTCGCTCATCGGTGAGCAGAAGCACTGGTCGTACGTCGCGGATTGGGTGCAGCTTGCCATCGAGGGCGAGGACTACACGTGCACGCCGCAACAGCAGACCGAAATCTACGACCGCATTAAGACGCTGGCGCTCGGCTTCCCGCCTGAGAAGTGGCGTCTGTCGAGCTTGATCACGTTATTGCCCGCGGACCTGCGCGAGCGGTTGCAGGTGTGGACCGAAGGCAACAAGAACGGCAAGTTTTTCGATCACGCCGAAGACGGCTTCGCCATCTCCGACGACCT
This sequence comes from Caballeronia sp. LZ032, assembly GCF_031451315.1. Classification (NCBI taxonomy): domain Bacteria; kingdom Pseudomonadati; phylum Pseudomonadota; class Betaproteobacteria; order Burkholderiales; family Burkholderiaceae; genus Caballeronia; species Caballeronia sp. LZ032. The sequence goes on along the minus strand of NZ_JARUXP010000007.1, from coordinate 76,104 downwards.
GTCAATCGAGATGGGTGACCTGTTCCAGAACTTCCCGGTGGCCGCCGCGTTGTTCATGGACTACGCGTTTTACCGGATCGCGCAGATTCTCGACGGCAAGCGCTACACCGTGATCGAGATCGAAGAGGCGGGCTTCTTCTTCACCTACCCGAAGTTCTATGCGCGCCTCGAAATCTGGGCTGTGACGATCCGAAAGCTCAACGCCGCGCTGGTGATGGCGACGCAGTCGCTCGGGCAGCTTGCGCGCGTGCCGAACTTTGAGATTCTGAAAGAGAACATCCCCAACCTCATTTACCTGCCCAACAGCGACGCCATCAACAACCAAGGCTTGTACCGCGATGTATTCGGCCTTACGCCGCATCAGATCAAGATGATCTCCGATGCGGTGCCCAATCGCGACTACCTGTGGGTGACGGCCAAACAAAGCCGGATGTTGCAGGCCCAGTTCCCGAAAGAAGCGCTCGCCTATCTCCGCTCGGACGGCCGCGCCCAAGCGCTTCTCGACAAGCACGTCAAGTCCGGCAGCCCACAGTGGCAGGAGGAGTACGTGCGCGACGTACTCGTCAACGCTTAACGCTCTATCAGCAAGGTACCGCCATGATGAAAAAATTGCTCCGCTGCGTCGCCGCAACCGGTGTGCTGACGATTGGTCTCGTCCAGCAGACCTACGCAAACATGCCTGTGTTCGACGCATCCAACTTCATTCAAAACACCATGACGGCAGCGGCCGCCGTGAAGGGTGAGGTTTATCAGGATTCAAATCTGGTCTATCAGTACCAGATGATGCTTAACCAGCTCAAGCAGGCGACCAACCTCGATCCGGCCGCGATGCTTGCGCAGTTCAAAAGCATCACAGGCGACATCTCGAGCCTGAGCAAGTACACCGACGCTTTGAAGGATCTCTACGGTGGCCTGCAGAGCAACGCCGAGTACGCGAACAAGGTGCAGGCGTTGATCACGCAATCGGGAAAGACCGCCGACCAGTGGTTCACGGACCAAAACCCGCTACTGCAGAACAACGACAAGACGGCGAAGCTACTTTTCCAACAGGGCAACGACGTCATCTCGCATGTGAGCACGCTCGCCAAGCGCCGGCAGGAGATTCAGGACCAACTGAACATGTCGCCGACGATGCAGGCCACCGCTCAGTTGACCACGCACATGCTGGACATCATCTCCAGTCAGAACAGCGACCTTCTGACGATGATGGCGGCCAAGCAACGCAACGACGCTGTCAAAGACTCGGCGACAGTCGCCGATCAGAAGGCGAACAACGCGAGTCAGGCGGCAATCAAGGCGCAACAGGACAGGGAACGCGCTGCATTCGACGCGCAAATCGGATCTTCGAAGGTGCTGGGGCAATGATGGAGCGATCAGCAATTTCGCTCATGAGGTCGCTCCTCGTCTTTCTGGCGGTGATCTGCTGCATCGGCTTTACTTCTAGCCGCGCAATGGCGCAAGCGGCCCCCGCTGTGCCGGCGTCGTCGACTAGCTCGGCTGCACTGCTGGCAAGCCAGGCGGGCGACTTTAGCAAGGGGGCAAGCAGCGCCGCACAGCAGATCCATGTCCTGCTCGGCAACGTCGTCACGACGGCAGTGGATGCAAGTTCCAACGTGATGAGCGAGGCCAACAAGTTCGCGTGGGGCCTGGGCGTTATCTCGCTAGTTCTCGTCGGAGTGAGGTTCGCCGGGACCCACCATCCGATTTCCGCGTGGGTCGACCTGTTCGAGGAAGTGGCTGTCCTCGGCATCTTCGTCGCCTTGTACCTTGGCTACACGTCGTCGGCGGCTGGCTTTTGGACGTGGTTTGAGCAGTTGGCGGCACATATCAGCAATTCCGACAACGGGTCGGTGGGCTCCCAGATGGCGTCCCTAGCGGGGACCATCATCGACGCGCTCACGGCGAAGCTTAAGACGGTCAAGCTGTGGGACATTCCTGCGCTGTTGACCGATGTCATCGTTCTCGCCTTCGCGGGGATGCTCATGGTTCTCGCCTCGATCATCTTCGTTTATTACACCGCGATTGGCCAAATTCAGGCCGCCGTCGGTATTGTCCTTGGCCCGATCGCGATTGCGCTCGGCTTCTCGTCGTACACGCGCAGCTATTTTAAGAAGTGGCTAGATTGGATGATCAGCGCGGGGATGTACACCGTTGTGGTTGCCGTCCTGATAAAGCTCGTCGGGACGTCCATCTCAGACGCGGTAAGCAAGGCTACGCACGTAGGCGGATCTACGACCGTCAACGGGGCGTATGTCTTCGACTTGGCGGTGTTCGTGCTGCTGCTGTCCTTTGAGATTCCGAAGCTAGCAACGATCTTCGGTGGCGGTGCGACGGCGACCGGTACTGGCGCTTTGAAGCTGGCGAGCAAATTCATTCCATGACAATCGCTCACGAAGCTATCGCGATCGAAGACTTGTTCGCGACGCACCATAAGCGCATTGAGCTCGTTCGCCAGTGCGCGAACGAAAGCACTGAGGCGGAATTCGGACGGAAGTGGGTGTCCGTCTTGCGCCGCTGCGCGAGCTGGTTCTCCTCGATGCCGCTCACGCCGGATCTGCACTGTGAGCCGGGCGGTGCTTTCCGCGCGACGATCGAGTCGACGTTTTATGCAATGCGATTGGCCGGTGCGCAGAAGTTCGCCGCGGATCTCACGTCCGACAAGCGGCGGCGGCTCGAGCCGCAATACAACTATGCGGTCTTCCTGGCGGCTGCGTGTTCTCTGCTTGACGAGCCATTCCGTCATTTCGAGATGATTCGCCTGTCCGACCGGTCGAAGTGGAATCCGGCGGCACACGGCGCGTTCGGCGCGTGGCTGGGCGGCGGGCAATACACGGTGGAACGGCGAGCAGCGCCGCTCAAGAACGAGCGGATGCGCACCGCGATGTTCGCCCAGACTGTCATCGCGCCAGATTTGCTCGCCGGGTTTGACACCGGGGTGCTGGACGACCTTTTCAACGCGATCAATCCAGAGCGCAGTCCGCAAGGTTACGAGCCGCTCGTTCATAAAGTGGTACGGCAGGCGATGGACGTTGCCGTGGACTTTGAGCGCAAAGCGCAGAAGGCGGTGTTTGCGCCGGTCAAATACGATGTTCCGTCCGCCGTGCATGTCGCCCTCGCGCTCGAGCCGCAGTTTGTCCAATCGACGGCCCCGGCAAACAGTAAGACGTCCTCAAACGACCCAAATCCGCAGCCAGCGCCGGCATCCGGGGACATGGCGGCCTCGGCTGCCCTGGCTTCGGCAACGCCCAGCGCGGCCGCAACGCCTAGCGCGGCCGGAACGAACTCCGCTGACGAGAAGGTCTCAGGAGCCCCGCCTAAATTGTCTCAGTCGTTGCGTGACGCGTTGGAGCGCAGCCAAGCACCGGGCGATGCAGCCGCAACGACTGAGTCCTCCACAGTCCCGACCCCCGCGCCACGGCGCCCGGCAGCGATCGACCCTGCGGCGGCTAATACCGGTCGTGGCACCGGCAGCCGAACCGGGCCGTCAGACGAGGAACTAACTGAGGTGCTGGGGCCGGGTGCCGCGATGATGAAAGAGTTCTTCAAGGCACTCGCGGGCGACGTCGCGTCGGGAAACGCGAAGGTCACCTGGGAAGAAAAAGGCCTTGCCGTGCAAAAGCGCCTTGTCGGCGCGTACGGCATGACGAGCGATACGCTCGTCGAGCAACTTAAGAAGCGGCAGCTACTCATGCGCGCTCATGGCACCGATATCTGCATCGTCGAGCGAGCAGGGCGTCTCATCATGGAGCGGCCAGCGGCATGAGCTACGTCAACCACTTCCGACCCATCTACGAGTTCAGGCCATTCGTCGTCTGGCCGGTGGTCATCGTTGGAATCCTAGTCTCGGGGATGCCGTACGGCTGGGCATTCGCTCTGGCGGGTGTGCTGCTGCTTTCGATACGCGCACTGCAAATCTGGAAGGCGCTGAGCTTTCGAATGGCGATTTCCACGAAGTGGCTCAGCAAGATCCATATCGACAAGCTCCTCGCCACGCAGAAGACGATGCGGCAAAAAGCGGACTCGATGTACTTGGGCACGGGCTACGAATGGACGCAGAAGCACACGCAGATCGCCCATGAGATTCTTCGCATGCCGGTGACGGATATTCCGTCGTTGCCCAAGTGGCTGCCTAAAACCGAGATCGGTCGGACCGTCGAGGCGCGCATTGAACGGCTGTTCGGACCGAGCGACAGCATCCGGGATCGCATGCCCCAGGGATCATCGTGGATCCACGGCATGGAGCCGCAGAAGGTGAAGGTGCCGTTTCACTACAAGGCAATGGGCGGTCACACGCTCGTGGCCGGTACAACGGGCGCGGGCAAGACCCGGACGTATGAAGTCATTTCCACGCAGGTGATCCATAACCCCAAAGACGTTCTGATCATCGTCGACCCCAAAAACGACGACGAGTGGAAAAAGCGCGTCGAGAAGGAGTGCGCCCGCACCGGCCGCAAGTTCCTCTACTTCAATCAGGCCAAACCGCACGAGTCGATTCGCCTGAACCCGCTGGAAAACTGGTCGCAGCCGTCTGAAATTCCGTCGCGAATTGCGCAGTTGATGGAGGAAGGCCAGTTCCGGGATTTCGCGTTTCTGTTCATCGACCGCGCCGTGAAGGGCGAGCTGTACGTCGGCGACAAGCCCAACCTCCGATCGATTCTCAAGTACGCGCAGTCGGGGATTTCCAACCTTCTTGAGCGCGGGCTGCGTCGCTTCTTCATCGAAAACGGGCTGACGGACTGGGAAGAGTTGACAGTCACGGCGACGGTCAAAGACGCTCAGCGTCGCAACGACGCGTCAATGGTCGACGGGATGGTCAAGCTCTATCTCGACCGGTTTGCCGCTCACGATCGCGGGCACGAGACGATCGACGGATTGATCGCGACGCACACCCACGACCGCGAGCACTATATGAAAATCATCGCCTCGGCGCTGCCGCTGCTGCAGATGCTGGCGACTGGGGAAACCGGGTTGATGCTCGCACCGAAGGCAGATGACTTCGAGGACGAGCGTGAAATATGGGACATCGACAAGATCATCAAGCAGAAGGCGGTCCTCTACATGGGCCTGGATTCCCTGTCGAACAACATCGTGCAGAAAGCGATCGCCTCAATGGCGCTGTCTGACGTCGCGGCGGTGTGCGGTGCAATCTACAACTTCTACGCGGAGAAGCCCGACGTCGTGCTTATCATCGACGAGATCGCCGAGGCCATCAACGAGCAGGTGATTCAGATCCTCAACAAGGGACGCGGGGCCGGGTTCAAGGCGTTTGTCGCTTTTCAGGCGCGCGCCGACCTAGAAGCAAAACTCGGAAACGCAGCAAAAATGCTGCAGGTTTTGGGTAACCTGAACAACCAGATTGTCCTCAGACTGGAGGACTCAGATACTGCTAAGTGGTTCTCCGACAAGGTCGGCGAAACCGCGATCCGCGTGGTGAACGTCTCGAACAGCTTGAACACGACTACAGAGGCGCATGCACTGGAATTCAGCGGCTCGCAATCGCGCTCGCTTCAGCTTGAGAAGGTGCCATTGATCCCGGTTCGCCTCCTCCATAGCTTGCCGAACTTGCAGTACTTCATGCGCATCTCGGGAGGTGCCGTGTATCAGGGTCGAATTCCCATCATCGAAGGCTAAACCTAAAACTATGTCCGCTGCATACAAACACATCATCCGCGATCACAAGCTGTCGCACCGGCTCATGCCGGTGTTCAACGTGTCGCCGGATCTCGAGCTCGCGTGCTCCCGCGTGGCCGACTTCATCGGCGAACGATTCATGGGAGACAAGCGGCCGTTGGCTGCTGAGATGATTGAATCGGCACTCGACAGCTACAGGCGGGCCAAGCGCAACGGCGAACCGTACGTGGCATTCATGCAAGGTCTCTTTGAGCCGGCCCAGGCACTTTACGCGCGTCGTTACATTGCGCGCCGTGGCGAGAAGGTTGAAGTGTGGTGCCCGATGGTGGAGGCGATCACCGCGTTTGAGCAGCGCCATCCCGACCACGAGCTTGAAATGGTCGACGAGCGCTGTCCGGACCATATCACGCAGCGTACCGCAGCATTCCAGCTCGCATCCCGCGTGCTGCACGGCGAGACGTTCCGCCGCTACTTCGAGGAATACGATGTCGCTCACCGTTACGATAATAGCGAAGTTGTCGCAGACTGATTTCCGCACGGCAAAGCGAGCACTCGAGACCGCCATGGCATTCGACGGCGATGCGAACGCTGCCGTGCCCGAAGAGTTCACCCATGGCGCCGGAGCGCGTTGCTACGCACTGGCGACCATCGCCGAGTATCGCCCCGCGCTCTTTTGGTGCGGGCTGTTCGCCGTAGCTCTGATACCCGTGTTGGCGGCAGTAAAGGTGCTACATGGCTAGCCGCTTCGGTTCGCACCTGAAGATCTGGTTTCTCTTGGTCCCGGTGTTGGCAATCGCCGTGATGCCTGCGGTGCCCGACCGGAAGCTATTCGAGGTGCCGGACGTCGAGACTCAGTCGTTGGTGGCTACCGTTGGGCAGCAGAAGGTTGATGCCGCTGTGAGCCGGGCAAACGGAATATTTCGCCATGCGTTCGTTGATACAGGCCTGCTTCACCGGACATTGAATGCGTCGGGGAGCGTCGGCGGAATGAACGACGGAGGTTTTTCCAGCTTCGCGCATACGTGGACCGAGAATTTCTGGCTGCTCGTCTATCGAATCGTCTTTCGCGCGATGGTGATGAAGCTGTGGATCGTGGGCACAATCCTTTTTGCCATCGGAATGTTCATCGATGGCACCGCTAGGCGAAAGATCAAAGCCTCGGCGGCGGGCTTCGTCAGCCCGCTGTCTTTCCACCTCGCCAGCCACGGCCTCTTGCTGGTTTTCGGGACGCTCTTGGCCGTGCTCGTTGCCCCGTTACCCGTGCTGGCGGGATACTGGGTCGCGGCCGCTGCGCTGCTAGGCGCACTACTGTGGAAAGCAGCGGAGTCGTTTCAATCTGCGCGATAGAAAGCAGTTAGTAAGGCGAAGTCCGGAAAGCTCGCAAAAATCAGCTTCTTTGTGGCAAACGGGCTTCATCATGATACGGTCCCCAGCCACCAGCACTCCCCCCTCGGCGCTCCCTCACGGAAGCGCCGTCTCGCCCCGAGCCGGCCTGTCCTTGCTCTCACCGACCTCCATTCTTGAACGCGCGGATGACCTTACCGTGCGTGCGAGCGCAACGGGGCACTGCGCGTAAACGTGCTCCCCACTCGGCTCCGTCGTCGGAAAGGCGCGCGAAATAGTCGCTGTTTCGGACGTTGACCGGTGCCCCCGACCGCAACAATGGATCCCATAGGCAACGCGCTTTGCTTGCCTGATCACCCACGATGAAACGGGACCCATGCGGTCCAGACAGGAGAAATGGCGAATGAGCACGGTTGTCGAACCCGGCAGTGAGGAGAACGTCGCGTTGAGCGCACTCGAACAAGGTACGGTCGAGGCGCCGCTCACGACCGACGGCGCGGACGACGGAGAGCTTGAGCGCGAGTTGACGCAGATGGAGGCGGATGCGGATCGCCTCCAGAAGGAAGGCGTGATCTCGTCCGACGACGCGCAGATGAAGCGGGCGGAAGTGGCGAAGACGCGCAAGCTGTTTCGCGACCTGCCTGCGGCCGAGCGTATTGCGATCATCAAGCGCCGCCGTGAGATCGGCCGTCAGTTGTTGGACCGCCAGCTTTCCGGCGCAGCAGTCGTGACCGCCCGCGTGCGGCTGAACCATACCCGCTTGAAGCCGCTCTTCGAACAATGGTGGCCGTACATCAACCGCATGAGCATCAACATGCAGCGTTTCGGCCGCTCGACGTTCGGCGAGAGCGACAAGGAAGTGGTCAACAGTGCGCTCGAAAAGCTGCTCGCAGGCATCGAGAGCTACGTGGACGAGCAACTGCGCGTCGCCGAAGGCTTCCGGCAGCAGAAGGAAGCGGAGCTTCGCGCCAACAAGGAATTCGTGTTCGAGCCCACCATTCCGATGCCCGCAATGGACATCGAGGTCGAGGCGTACTCGCGCTTCTCGATGCGCGTGCTGAGCGCCATCATGAAGTTCGACCGCGCGATGGATCACTTCGACTTCATGGTCTGGAACGGCATCCGCGACCAGTCCGACGTGGACGACGAGGCAGTCAACTTCCTCAAGCGCTTCAATCCGCTCGGCATTCGCGGGTACATGACGCACCTGAAGCTGATGACGACGGTCCGCGGCAACTAAGGAGGCGCGATGCTGGCCGAACTCAATCCCCAGCAACGGGAAGTCGCCCAGTTGCGCCAGCATTGCGTGGCGATCGCCTGCCCGGGCGCGGGCAAGACGAAAACGATCGCCACGAAAGCGGCCCTGTTGCTGCAAGACAGCGCCGCGACGGTCGGCGCCGTCACTTTCTCCAAGGACGCCGCGCTCGAACTGCGGGAGCGCATCCTGGCGGCCGCCGGCGAATCCGTGAAGAAGCGCTTGATCGCGGGCACCTTCCATTCGCTCGCCTTCAAGCAACTGAAGCGCCCCGGTGCACGTGCGCTCGATATCGCCTCGGATGGTGACCGGCTCGGTATGCTCATCCGCGTGATGCAGGAACTCGGCCGCGACGGGAAGGCAGAAGACCTCATTCCAACGATCGAGAAGATCAAAACCAATTTCGGGCGGTGCGATCCGGACACTGCCGACGGCGAGCTGTACCACGCCTATCAGGACGCGCTTGCCCGCAACGGTAAGATTGATTTCCAGGACATGCTGCGCCTCGCCGTGGAGGGGATGGAAAACGGAACCATCGCCCCGTACGCGTTCACCTATCTGCTCGTTGACGAGTTTCAGGATACCGACCCGCTGCAATACAGGTGGATCGAGCTTCATGCAAAGGCCGGTTCGATCGTGACCGTCGTCGGCGACGATGACCAGAGCATCTACGCTTTTCGCGAGGCGCTGGGTTATCGCGGCATGGAATCGTTCATCGAAGCGTTTGACGCGAAGCCGGTCGTGCTCGGCAGCAACTATCGCTGTCGTGCCGAGATTCTCGGCGCGGCCGACCGAGTGATCCGCAATAACGTCGACCGGATTGCGAAGGTGCTGCGCGCCGAGAAGGGGCCGGGCGGGAGCGTCCTGACATCGCGGCACCCGGACGAGTACGAAGAAGCGACCGCTGCAGTCGAGGTGCTGGGGCCGCTGCTCGCCAAAGGACAATCGTGCGCCATCCTTGCGCGCACCAACCGCATCCTTGATCCGCTCGAATCCGTTTGCCGCTCTCACGGCATCAAGTATTACCGCGCATCCGGCGCATCGGTGCTGAGCCGCCCCGAGGGCGCGCTCATGTGCAACCTGCTCGAGATTGTCGAGCGCATCAAAGACACCGGTCTTGACGCCGTTCTCGCACACCTGGGCCTGACCGCGCAGCATTTGCGCGCATTGCATGCCGAAATGGGCGCGGAACTGACGCAGAAGGGCCGCGCCGAGTTAGTCGAGCTGGGATTGCCCGAGGACGTCGCGACGAACTACCGTGAGTTCATGAAGCGGCTGGCGGAATGGCAAAGTTTGTGCGATCGGAAGTTTTATTCGCTGACGCTCTCAGGCGTCGCTGAATGGATGCTGAAGTACGCGAAGAAGGATTCTGCAATTCGCGCGATCGAGGCGACGAATGAAGTCCTCTGTCGCTTGTCGGGCAGCTTCGCTGAGCGGCTTCTTTTCCTGCGTCAGGATAACAACGAGCCGACGCCCGGCGCGCTCATCCTCACAACGATGCACAGCTCCAAAGGGCTGGAGTGGGATCACGTGTGGATCGCGCGCAGCGAAGAGACGATCGTCCCTGATGCGAAGTCGACGGAGCCAGAGGAACGTCGTCTGTTCTATGTCGCGATGACGCGCGCACGTGAATCCCTGATGATCTCGGGCACGTCCAAAAATTTCGAGTCTCGTTTTGTCGTCGAAGCTCAACTTCAGCAAGTAGCGGCAGCGGCCTAAGAGTGTGATTGGGCTGTTGCCACGGTTCTCGAGCGCCGATTGATCCGCCTCGGCTACTCTCGGTGCCGTGTCTATTCATGGCACCTTCTGCCCGGGGCGCGGGCGCCGATCAGGGCGCTCGTGGCGCTCAGAGTTCTGAGGGCGACCGCGGTCCTCGCTGACCGTCGAGATGGAGTGCTTGAAGATCACCTGCGGGCCCGTCGCCGCGTTCAGACAGACCGTGTACGAATCAAAGGACTCGATGCGGCCTGTCAGCTTTATTCCATTGACCAGGAAAACTGAGACGCGCTTGTGTTCTTTGCGGAGCGCGTTGAGGAACTCGTGCTCAGGCTTCGGGACGGTGTCAGGCATGGTCGCCTCAGTCAGTGAAGTCGAAGAGTGAAAGTGCTTGCAGTCCATGTGCACGCCGTGGCGAAAGCGGTCGGCATATCCGCATAGTCGCTCAACGTCAGATGAAACGCTGATTCTCGTGGCTACAGCCAAAAAAAAGCCCGCTCAAGGCGGGCTGCAATCCATATCGGTCGAGACATGGAGGAGACGTGATCAGTATAAACCCTACGGTTATTGGCGCATAGCCATCTTGTACGTCACGACGGACTTGTACGCGGGCCGGTTCCAGTGCGGCGTGCCCGCTGTCATCGCATGGCTGTTCACAAGCCGGCCAGTGTCGAGCATGCAAAAGCAATGGCCTTCGAACGCGGCTTCTTGCGCTGCCGCGTCCCACGTCTTAGTGACGAAATCGAAGATCGGTTCGACGGGTTTCATGATCAGGGTTCTTAGGGACTTTGACCCGTTATCGGCAAATCATCACGCTTATTCAGGGCTCAGGCGATGGCGCGCGAGATCTCCGTCACGTTCGATTCCGTGCGTTCCTGGCCCTTCGTGTCGTCCAAGCGCGGACCGGCGATAGGCCCTTCGTCCGGCGTCGAATCGGCCTCAATCGTCAGCATTCTGGCGACGCGCTTGAGCGTGCCGTTGAGCGACGCACGCGGACCGAGGCGGATGGTGCCGCAGTAGAAGATGTCACCCGAGACTTGGCCGTTGATTTCCAGCGAGCCACGCGCGTGCACATCGCCGTCAACGCGCCCGTCAATGCGAACGTGCTCGCCCTGTGCGCTGCCCTTAACGAGGCCGCCTTCGCCGATGTGCAGCAGACCCTGCGTGGAGATGATGCCGCCGTCGAGCAGGCCGAAAGACGAAATGCCGTGATCCACGACCATGTCGCCGGTGATGGCGCAGCCGCGCGCGATAAGCGTGATGTTGAGTTCGGTTTTCATGGTGTCGATTCCTAGAACATTTGCACTTCGTTCGACCCGCCGCGGGTCGCGGGTGCTGCTTTCTTATTCGATGCGGCGGCGCCGTCGGACTCCGTGGTCTGCTCGTCGCGCGCGCGCTTTGCGTGATGGCGGTAGCTGTGCGAGTGCGACGGCGTGGAGGTCTCTGTCGTCGCGCCGTCTGTGGCTTGCGTCTTCCCGGCGGGCGTTGCCGTCGTGGCCGACGTCGCCGGTTGCTGCGCAGCGCTTTGCGCTGCCGGTGCGGCCGCCTTCATCGCGGGGGCGTTGGCTGTAGGCTGCTGTGTCGCGTCCGCGTCACGACGGGCTTGACGAATCGGCGACGCCGCCGCTCGCTGCTCCTCCGTCGAAACCGGGGCCGACTTGGCTGGGGTTGCGCCAACGGCGGGAGCGTTGCTTCCAAGCGAATTTCTGAACTGGTCAGCCGTCAAGCCAACCCCCGAAGGAGCGAGGTCCTTCGCGGTGAGCATCGGTGCCACGGCAACCGGATGAGGCGGTTCCGCGTCGATCGGACGCGTCGTTGGTGCAGTTGGCTGCTCGCTTCCCGCGAGCTTGCCTGCACCGGAATCCGAGCGAGCGGCGCTGTGGACCGACGGTGCGCCGAACGACTTGTAGAGGGAAGCGGCTCCCATTCCTGCCATACCGATCACAGCGGCGAGTGCCACGGCAACGAGCGTTTGGCGCGCGGTGGGCGCTGCCTTCGGCAGGCGCACCTTCATAGAAGGCGCCTTGTCCTGAGCCGTCAGGTCCGCCGGCGCCGGAAGCGCCGCAATCTGCCGCGGCAGATCAATGGTCATCGAGTCGGGTGCGAACTGTGCGTGCAGTCGCTGAATATCGCGTAGGTCCATGTGAGGTCCTCTCGTCGTTGCATTAGGTCGAGCGTAACCAGCGCTGCCGCTAGTCAAGACAGAGAGCGCATGCGCGCGCTCAAGACGGTTTAGTGGGCTTGACCAGGGTCGGGAAGCAACACACCTTCGGGGGCAAAGCGATCGTTGTCGAAAATGCAGAGATAGGCGATCTTGCGAATCCGCGTTTGAGCGGCATCGAGGGTGCTTTGACGAGCTTCCGAGCCCAACGATCGAGCGATCAGTGCGCCCATCGTCAGTAAGAAGAGCTGGTCATAGATAGTCAGCAGGCGTACCAATCGTCCAGACATGGCGTGCTTGATTTCGAGCGTCACTATCTCCGGATACGTCGCAGTCTGCCTCTTGGGCAGTTCATTGGCCCAAGCCATTGCTTTGCGGAACCAGCCTTCGGCCACTCGAAATTCAGATTCGATAGCGATGAGCTTGCCGCCGCGAGCGACGGTCATCTTCGCTGCTGCAAAGTTGAAGTCGCCTCGCAAAAACTCACGTGCGAATGCCGAGTGGTACGGCAGTTCAGTCTTAGCCAGCGTATCCGCATGGATTCGCGCGAGCCGGCTGTCGTTGGTCAGGCGGTCGAGCCGCCGAAGACCGCTCTCGCCAGTCGGCGCGACCGGAGGTGAGCTGGGTCTTAATCCGTCTTCAGGTGCTTCCATGTCGGTACCAGTCATGATCGGTTTCGGTATGTCTGTGTTCTCTCTCACATAAGATTTTCATTGTTTAGGCAAGAGTCAAGACGGCGAAAGCTAGGTCAAATTCGTGAGCTTTCACCCGCACGCTCGCGTCGATAACCCGGATACTCAACTCCATTCCCCGCGTCACCGACGCATCGACCTCGACTCCAAGCCCGGAGTCCATCTTTTCTCTGCAAGTCGTGCCCGCCTCGTGCGTTGGCATGCGCCGACCGGATAGCTACCGGTGTGGAAATCTTCCTTGTGCTGAGTGTGCTCGCTACACACTCCCCAATTTCAGCCGTGATACTCGTACCCAGTGCTGCATTCATTTGCGCCGGTACATCGTTCGAACCCGGGTTTTCGGGTGTTCTCTCTCCAGAGCCTGATCTGGGTAGAACGATCGAAGTTGGCTGATCCGTGATTCCTGCGGCGGAAGTAATTCCGAAAAGGGCTGTTGCGCGGCGTGACCATGCTGCGCGAGAACGACTTTACGTTCTCTGACCGAGCGACACCGGCCTATGCCGGCCGCTCCCTGCACGCCACGTCCCCGGAAGGGACGTGGCGCGTAGGTCTCTATATCGATTTCAAGAAGCTCGTTCCCTCACGGGAGCGGGCTTTTTTTTCGTCTGTCGCTTCCTGCGGCCGGACATTTCTCAACGGAGGTGCTGTTCTATGTTGTTGCCCGACCGCCTCAATCAACGTATCGCCGAGGCCATCACGCATCAAATCAATACCGAGTGCGAGCAGGCGGACACCACGTCCCCCGTTTGGCGTGAGCGGTGCGAAGTCGCTCGAGTCGCGATGTTCAGCGACGCAGAGCGCTCTGTCTTCATTTCCCATATCAGCGAACGTCGCGGCAGTGCTGCAGCCCGAGAGATGCAATCTCAGGCCGAATCACTGCGGACCAACGCCATCTTCTTTCTTGCAAGGAAACCGTCATGAATGCAGTTGTTCAGATGTTCGATCACGCGCCGCGTAGCCTCGTTGAGGAACGAGCTATTCGCCCGCCCACGATCGGCAAGATTCGACCCGGCATCAAAGTGCTCACGCGGGCGCACCAGTCCAACGAAAAAGCGGTCAAGCTCTACAACGACATGGTCGCTGCGGGCGAGTCGTTCGAAGCCATCGGCAAGCTGCTCGAAACGTCGCTGAAGCTTCGGAACGCGCTGATTCCCAGAAACGTCGATTACTTCGTGTGCAGACGCTCGGACTTCTCTAATCCGGACACGGCCGACGAAATCCTGCGGCTGTATGGCGAGGATCGCGGGCAAGGATTGCGGCTCTACCGTTTCCCGATCATGTTTGCGTTCGACGACTGGCTGCGCAATGTGCCAAATCAGATGGCCGCGTACACGACTACCGGGCGACAGTACTTCTCGGAGTACGACCGCGACGGCAAACGCTATTGCAAGACATACGCGCCGGTCGAGCGCAACGCACGCGCACAACGCGCGCGGCGATCCTTCGGTGGGCGACTGGTCGTCCACCGGCAAGACGACGACATTCCCGATGGCGTCTGTGATCCTCACGTCTGTCCGCAGTATCAGGACCGCAAGTGCAACCTGACCGCTAACTTCTTGTTTGCAGTTCCCGACGTAAAGGGGCTTGGGCTGATCGAGCTGCCGACCAACTCCATCTACGTGCTGCAGAAGGCGTATTCGGCGATGCAGACCGTGGCATTGGCGCGCGGCAGGCTCACCGGCACGCGCTTTTGGCTCTCGAAGAAAGAGTTCGACATCACGCGGATTGACGACAATGGCCAGGCCGTGCGTCAGAAGCAGATGTTGACGGTGCTCGATGCCGACATCGACCTAGGCGCGCTGCTGGATGGCGCGGACGAGGCTCAACCGGCGCTCGATGCTGCCAGTCGTGCAGTGGCGCTGCTCGAGTCGGACGGAACGGTACAGTCGATCGGCGATTCGCTCCTTCAGCCAGAGCAACAGACCGGGGAAGCACTGACAGGCGATGGCGCATCATCAGGCATCGACGGCGCCGATGGTCACGACGACGACTCGCCGGATCCCGACGAGACGCTGGAAGACAAGCGTCACCGCCTGTCGGACCTGCTGCATCGTCTGGGCCTAAGTCAGCCGGAGCGACAAAACGGCTTTCGCAAGTACGCGCACCAGACGTACGGTCGCGGTTGGATCGAACGCATCGCTGATGTAGATGCGATGAATGCGCGTCTCAAGAACGCGCTTGACGATCCCGCCTCGCTCGATGTCGAAATTCAGGACGCGATTGCACAAGCTGCCTACGTCTAACCTTGGCCAGTCCCCTTCGGGGGCTGGCATCCTTTCTCCGGTGTCTCACGGTCTTTCCCGCTCGCGCATGAGAGCATTTCAGCAAGAACCGCTTGCTCAAATGTTTTCGACCGCGCTGTACCTGCGCATCGAATTCGTCCGCTTCGGCGGCCCATCTACTTGTTCACGCGAAGGAGCTTCCAATGCGTAGAGTCGGCAACTTCACGCTGTTCTTCGGCGCGGAGGACGCTTTTAGTAACTGGCATCCGTGCCGCTTTACTTACCATGACGTCAATTTTGTGTCGGTGGAACAGTTCATGATGTTCTCCAAAGCCAAGCTGTTCGGCGACGAGGACATTGCCAAAGCTGTACTTGCCACGCATTTGCCGAAGGAACAGAAAGCCCTCGGCCGCAAGGTTAGGGGCTTCGACCTCGATACGTGGAAAGCCAAGCGTGAGTCGATCGTCTATGTCGGGTGCCGTGAGAAGTTCGCGCAGCATCCGGGTCTTCGGACGTTGTTGCTCGCAACGGCGCCGACCGAGCTTGTCGAAGCAAGTCCTTACGACACGATATGGGGTGTGGGTCTCGGTGAGCACCATCCAGACATCACGGACAGATCGAAGTGGCGCGGCCAGAACCTTCTGGGCAAGGCGCTGATGAAAGTCCGCGACACGCTGTCAACGTAATCCCTTTAGCGCGCCCTAGCGGTGCGTCGGCAAATACTGGCTACCTTCGGGTGGCCTTTTTCATTTATAGGAGGCGATTTGAAGATCGCACATTTTTCTGACCTGCACTACGCGCCGGGCAACATCGAAGAGTCGGACCGATGCTTCGGTTTCGGCATCGACCATGCGGTGCTGGCCCATGCCGACGTGGCAGTCATCTCGGGTGATGCGACGGACCATCGTCTCGACGCACACGCGCCGTCGTTGAACCGCCTCGCACGCCGCATCAACGGTCTGAGCGGCAGCATGCCGGTCCTGATGCTGCAGGGCACGTTTTCCCACGAGCCTCCGGGCACGCTGCGCAACTTCGAACTGATGGCAACGACGCATCAGATCTATGTTGCCGAACGCGTGCAGCAGGTAAGCCTCCACGAGGGGCGGTTCTACCCCTCGGACGGCCCGGTGTTCTCGGACGACGAGCTGCGCGAGGTTCTGGCAATCGGGGCTGATGTCGTGTTCACGTGTCTGCCCACGGTTAATAAGGGGGCGCTGGCGGTCGCTGTTGGTGCTAAGGAAGCCGGGACGGGTCTTGAAGCCGTGCTGGGCGACTATCTCGCCGTAGCAGGGCGCGTCAACCAGCAGCTTCGTGCCGCAGGCATTCGAACTGTCGGGGTGTCACACGGCACGGTCAACGGTTGTACGACCGAGCACGGCGTGACGATGGCAGGGTTCGACCATGAGTTCTCGCTTGGCAGTTTGTTCGACGCCGAATGCGATGCTTTCATGCTTGGACACATCCATAAAGCGCAGCAGTGGGAGCGAGCGGGGCGCGTCGTGGCCTATCCCGGTTCCATCGGGCGGTTCTACTACGGTGAGGAAGGCGACAAAGGCTTTCTCATGTGGAATGTTGAGGTCGGAAGCGCGCACGCCGATCTGGTCGTTACGCCTTCACGGCAGACGATCTGCGTCGACTTTGATGGACCGCCCGACATGCAGCGCCTCACGGCAATCGCGCTTGATGCGACCGACAAGTTTGTGCGAGTTCGTTGGCAGGTCGACGAAGAGCACAAACAGTCAGTGGACCGTGACGCGATCGCCGCGCTGTTCAGCAACGCGGCCGAGCTGAAGGTCGAAGCTCGCATTCTTCCCGTCGTCCGGTCACGCGCCCAAGGCATCAGCCTCGAAACGTCGATTGACCGGAAGCTCGAGGGTTGGTGCGAACACGCTGACGTCGATCCGGCGCCCTTGCTTGACCGGCTGCAGTTGCTGGAAACCGGGGACGCGGAGGCAATCGCCGCTGGCGTGCTGGCGCGACTGAGCGACGCTGACGCATTGTCGAGCATATCCGAGCCTGCGCCGGTGACGGCCCACGTCGCTCCGGATAGCGATGTTGGCGACGATGCACTGCCCATGCCCGATGCGACGGTGGAAATTGTCGAGTCGGCTTTGGCAAGTCAGCTTTCGTGGCTCAA
The DNA here is from genome assembly GCF_031451315.1 of Caballeronia sp. LZ032. Lineage (NCBI taxonomy): Bacteria > Pseudomonadati > Pseudomonadota > Betaproteobacteria > Burkholderiales > Burkholderiaceae > Caballeronia > Caballeronia sp. LZ032. Next base: position 58,946 of record NZ_JARUXP010000007.1, on the reverse strand, counting down.
CGATGATTTGTTCGCGGCTTAATTAGCAAATAAAGTAGCCGCGCATGCAGAGGAGGCCAGTATGGCTCCTTCGCCTGAACACGCAAGCCGTGTTCCGATAGCCGACTGTCAACGTCGCTATCGAAACACAGGTTTTACCGCGTCTTTGACGCATCGATTCGTAGTGGCAGGACCTTTCTCTAGCAGTTCATTTCTTCTTTCACCCTGGCGGGGAGCGATCCCTTCCGGGGCAGCACTCCGCCCACCATAACGGAGTGCATCATGTTTGGTCTTTATCCCGCTGGCCCGAACTGGGTTCGCACCTTTGCGTTGGGCGACTGCTCATCGCGTGACCTTCAAAAGTCGTTGGTCGATTCGGCCGGCTTTACCGCTGCGATTCAGCATCAGCCGTTCGGTCAACACCGCGGCGCGGTACTGGCGCAGTTCGGTCAGACGCTGTTGCTGGTCGCCACAACCCCCGGGGCGTGCGAGATCGCCGTTACGCCGACCGTTGAAATGCAGCACCTTCTCTGGTCCTATCAGGAAGGCTATGCAAGTCAGTGGTCTGCTGCTGAGATCCGTAGCCTCACCGGGCATAGCGGCTGGTCCGAGCTTCTGACGAATGCGCGTCGCGAGTTCGGCAGAGTCTGCGACAACGTGGCGGCCGCACTAGACGGAACGCTTCAAGCGCCCAAAGCACCGGTGCAATCTGTGTCGTCCGTCGTGATAAACGAGCCGTTTCCCAACGAGGACGACGACGCGTTTTACTCGCAGATGGCAACGCTGTCCGCTTCGTTGAACGTGTCGGAGGACGTGTCATGCGGCCTCTGAAACTGACACTGGAAGGCTTCGTTGGCGTGCGCGACGGCATGAAACGAGACTGCGTGACGCTCGATCTGGAGACGTTGCCGGATGGCCTCATCGCCTTGACCGGCCCTAACGGGGCCGGCAAGACCACGATAATGGACAACTTGCACCCGTATCCGATCATGCCGTCCAGGGCGTCGAAGCTGTCGGTCGACGCGTTCTCTTACTGGGATCACGTCTGTGGTACCAGTGCCTTGAAGGAACTCGAATGGGAGCACGACGGCATTCGCTATCGCTCGTCCTTCACGTTTCGCAAGCCCGGCAAGACAGGCAAGGCGGAGTACTACCTTGCCTATCGCGGCGTCGACGGTACGTGGCGCCCGGTGTCGCTGCCTGACGGAACGGTGTCGGACGGCAAGGCCGAGTCGTATAACCGCTGTGTAGAGGCGATCAACGGTTCGTTGGAAACGTTCTTTACGAGCGTGTTCTCGGCTCAGAACCGGCGGCCGCTCGCGTCCTACGGTGCGGGCGAGATCAAGACGCTATTGGCTGAACTCCTTGGCATCGACCACCTGAAGGCATTGTCGGCGAAAGCCGCTGATGTCGCGAAGGTGCTCGGCAAGTCGCTCGAAGGCATCCAGTCTGAGCTTGGTGCGCTCGCCAGCAAACGGCAGCGCAAAGCGGACGCTGAGCAGTCGATCGTCGCGCAGGGCAACACCTTGCGTGCCGCTCGGGAGCAACGCGATGCAGCGCTTGAGCATGCGAGCAAGCTGACTCAAGAGCGGGCGACGCTTGCGGCGAAGCAGAGCGAATCGGCCACGACCGAAGCGCGCCTGCGAGAGCTGGGCGTGCGCCGAGATGAGTTGGGGCGTGCCCTGAAAAGCGCGGCTGGCGACGAGCAAGCAGCAGCGGTTCGCTGTCAGCAGCGCGTCGCCGTGCTAAGTCGGACGGTTGCCACGCACCAAGCAACGCTGGCCCGCCGTGAGGCTATCCTCGGTGCGGCGGCGAAGCGCGAGGAGGCGGAGTTGGCGATTGCGCGTGAGGAAGCGAGGTTTGCTCCCCTGCAGCGCGACATTGCCGATTTGGAGGTGAAACGCGCGACGTTGACCACGCTCGATGCGACGCTTACCAGCTTGATGAGCCAGGGCACGACGAAAGCCGCGCACTTCGACACGTTGAACAAGCAGGCTGCGGTGGCGGAGCAAGTGCCGTGCGTCGGTCATTCGATGCATGCGCACTGTCCGCTGCTCGCGCAAGCCTTTCAAGCGAAAGAGCAAGCGGAGGTCCAGCGTATATCGGTGGCGAATCTTCGCGCGGAGTATCGCGAGAAGAAGGCGCAGGCCGAATCCTTGGCGCTCGTGCCGGCTGAGTTGGCGGCGAAGCGTGTAGAGATGCTCGCCATCACCGATGCGGCCGCGCAGTTGCGCCGTGCCTTGCAGGCGGCGGCAGAGCTTGCCGCCACTAAGCCGTTGCTGGATGCAGCCGTGTCGGGACTTGAAGCGGCGCAAGCTGAGTTGCGTTCGATCACCGAGGAAAGTGCCGCACGTACCGCCAAATACCAGTCTGAGAAGACGCGTATGGAAGCGGAGCTTGCTCGCATTGCCCAGGAGGTCGGGCGACTGGCCGCCGTCGATGTGACAGCCGCGATTGCGAAGCTGGATCGTGACATCGCAGGGAACCGCGAGACCGTCGCTGCACTGGATGGTCGGATCGAGCAATCCATCCGATCACAAAGCGTGTTGCAGGCCGAAGCGGAAGCCCTGGCTGTGGAGTTGGAGAAGTTCTCGGCCACGCAGTCGCGTGCCGAACGCCTCTCCGATGAAATTGCTCATTGGAAGCTGCTGGCTAAGGGCTTGGGCAACGACGGCGTGATCGCGTTGACCATCGATGACGCGGGCCCGGCGCTGACGCACACCGTCAACGAGCTATTGCTCGCGTGCTACGGCATGCGCTTCACCGTTGAGATCCGCACGCAGCGCACGCTCGCAAGCGGTGAATTGCGCGAGGGCTTTGAGATCCTTGTTCACGACGCCGAGTCCGACAGCAGCAAGTCGGTCTCCGTCATGTCCGGCGGTCAGAAGGTCTGGATTAACGAGTGCCTCACGCGGGGCATCGCGCTCTATCTCGCGCAGAACACCGGTCAGCCGTATCAGACCTTGTTCAGCGACGAGTCAGACGGCCCGCTCGATCCCGAGCGCAAAGTGCAGTTCATGCGAATGAAGCGCGAGGTGTTGCGCCAAGGCGGGTATCAGCGGGAGTTCTTCATCTCGCAGACGCCCGACCTTGTCGCTGAGGCCGACGCAGTCATCGACGTTCAGGCGCTTGCCGCCTGATTTCTTATCAAACCCTTGTGGGGAGTCGCCCCACAAGGGGCGCTCCTCGTTCTTCCTCTTTCTCGCGCCCTTCAGCGCTATCCCATATGGCAAACCTTTTGATGCTGCTGCTCGCGGCAGCCGGCAGTCCGTCTCATTCGAATGCGGTGCGTCACCAGCCGCCCGCGCAGCAAGCTGCACCGGCGACTGCCCAGTCGCAGCCGCCGCGCCCGCCGTACTTGCGTCGCGCGTCTGCGTTCGAAACAGGCCGTTTGCGTCGCATCTGACAGCGGCTCTTTTTCTTCATTTCTGACCGGAGCCTCCATGGCCTATTCCTGCACCGATTTTGTCGACGATGTACTCAATGACATGGTGATCCGAAGCTGGATCAAGCCCGAGCAGTACGGGCCCGACGACCCGCAAGCCCAATGCGATGCGGTGTTAGGCGCGATCGGCGATGCCGACGTTTCGCTTCGTCTGGCCGCTGACGCTAAGCAGTTTCATGCCGAACTGCTGGATGCCGTCGAAACCCTGACCGCCATCGCCGAGCAGCACGGCGCGCTTGCCCTCGCGAATGTCGTCTATCTACAGACGGCCATCTTGAAGGGCGGGGTGATCGAGCTCACGCGCGACGAGGCGGAGGCAATCTCGTTTGTCAGAGGGCTGCCCTCGGGCGGTCGCTGGTGGCAGAGCGTCAAGCTGATCGAGTAAGCGGCACAAACGCTGTTCAATTTCTTTTCTCAACCCTTGCGGGCTAGCGACCCGCTGGGGTCGCTCCGCATTCATTTTTGTGGAGTGTTTTTATGTTCGAAGCAGCCAAGCTGGGTGCATCGCCCGAGCAGTTTCCCAACCTCGAAGCGGCTATCGGCTACATCGCCGGGACCGCGACGGACGCGGGTGAAGTTCGCCCGTGGGTCCGGAACGTCGATACGAAGGTCTTCCTGATCATCGGCGGCAGATTGCAACCGCAAACCGGGGTGCGTCGATGACGCCGCCGTGGCTGGAGCAATACACCAGTGGCCAGAAGACCGGCTACGCGCAAGCCCTGATGGCGTACGCCGACTACTACGGAGTCGATGGAACTGCCGACGACGACCCGGAAATCGAAGAACGGATCGCCATGCACCGGCAGCCGCTCGTGGGTTACGCGAGTCGAACGGGCACCCGCCGCAACCTGGCCGCACTCAAGGGCGCCGACTGGCGCTTGTTGGTCTCGGCCAAGGGCGAGTTGCGTACCGAGGGCTTCGATCGCTACGCGTTGGATAACGGCGCTTGGACCGCGTACCAGCAAGGTCAGCCCTTCGATGAGCACGCGTTTTCTGTTGCTGTCGAACGGCTCGGCGAACGGGCCGATTGGCTCGTCCTTCCGGACATCGTCATGGGTGGCATGGCCTCGCTCGACTACTCGCTCAAGTGGCTAGAACGACTTCGCGGGATGCCGTGCCGGATGCTGATCGCCGTTCAGAACGGTATGCAGGTCGATGATCTAGCGTCGCTCTTATCTCCTGCGGTTGGCATCTCCATCGGCGGTTCAACGGAGTGGAAAGAGCAGACGGCGCACGTGTGGGGGTCCCTCGCGCGACGGCGTCACTGCTATTTGCACGTCGGTCGCGTGAACTCGGCGCGGCGCATCCGCATCTGTGCGGCCGCCGGTGCGGATAGCTTCGACGGTACTAGCGTGAGCCGGTATGCGAAGTCGCTCCCGCGGCTGGATCGCGCAACGAGGCAAGCGGACATGTTCGCCGCAGCGCACGAGGGCCTTGAAGAGGCGCAACGTGCGACGGCTGACCTTTTGATTTGATTTACACCATTAACCCTTTCGGGAGCGCATCCCGTAAGGGTCGCTCCCATTTTTTGGAGCGACAAGATGGAACAAGAAGTTTTCTCGAAGATGGAAGCTGCGATCAGCGTTATGCAGCGTTACATCGAACAAGGGCATAGCCTGAGCTGCGCCTATTCGGGCGGCAAGGACAGCACGTGTGCTTTGGTTTTAATGCTTGAGGCGATTCGCCGTGCCGGCGGCACGACGATCACGCACCATGTCCAGTCGGCCGACACGACCATCGAGAACCCGACCATCGCCAACTTCCTGCACTCAGTGCTGGACGAGCTGCAGTCGTATATCGAAGCGTCGCTGTTGCCCGTACAGGTTCATGTGACGACCCCTTCGTTGGCAAGCCAGTTCGTAGTGTCGACGATTGGACGTGGAACATTGGTACGCACACCTGAGAATGGCGTGCGTGACGGTCGACGGACTAGGGCGTGCGCGGACGAATGGAAGGTACGGCCGGGAGGTCGGCTTCGAACACTGCTTGAACGACGAGCGGCGGATGACGGTGCTCGTGAAGTTATAACGGTACTCGGGCTGCGCAGGGTAACCGCATCTACGAGTTTTAGTTGCTAACGCCACTTGTCGAATCTGGGTGCGAGTGTTACCGTCTCGTCCGCTTGGCGATGGACGACTTCAGACTATAAGAATCTTTGGCACCGAATGTCATGACAAGAAATCACTGCAGTCCATCCAACACCGAATCTATCGGTTCACGTGTCCTCGTCGTTCCTGTAAGCATGAACCTTGGAGATCTTCCCTATTTCGATAGCCTCGCACCGCGCGACACCGGTGGCGCCGATGTCACGGTCCGTCAGGTGCGATTTCACGGGGATCATGTCGTCGAGGGATTCCCACTGCTCTATTGCGCATCGAGGTTGCCGGATGCGCTCGAGATGAACCTGTTCATGGAGCATCGCTACCGAGGCAAATTTCTACGTCCAAAAGCATCCCGCAATCGCAATCCGAAGGGCGGTGTTTCGCTCAAGACCTTGAAGAGCATAGCCAACTCTCTTCGGGGATTTCTCGCGTGGCTCGACCGCACCGATACGGATTGGCGCGAGGTTTATGCAGCAGCAGATGGCGACCGTGCGAAGGCATGGCTGCCTCCATATCGATACCGCGTTCACTTGATCGGTGAAATCGAGGCAGGCAAGGTTTCGCGAGACACAGCCAGTCTTTACGTCAATCACGTTCGCCAGTTCTACGAGTGGGCGCACAAGATGCGGCGTATCGACCGCATTCCCTTTGCGTACAAACGTATAGCCGTCAGGAAGCCGCGGAAAGATGGCGACTTCGACCTGCTGTTCAGCGCGGTTCAGGACGAGAAGGCGCTAATGGTCCAGACCGCCGATCTCGCGATTCCAAAGAGATACAAATCGAAGATGGCGGAGTTGAACGAGGGGCTAACACCCTACACGGTAGAAGAACTCAAAATGCTCTTTGACAGTGACCATATGCGCCTTGACAGCCGCAAGCTCTGGGCGGAACTCGCGCTTGCATGCGGTTTGCGTGCGGCCGAAGTGGCGGCGCTCTCCGAGAGCGCCGTTGTGAATCCGTCGCTATCGTCGACTACGGCCTTTCCGGTTCGGGTGACTGGCAAGTTCAACAAGGAGAGGATGGTATTGCTTCCGCATTTCCTGATGCTTGGTCTGTGGGAGTACAGGAACTCGGCGGAGCGGATGCGACGCGCTGCCAAATGGGACCTTGTGCACGGGGCGGACGTTGGTCGTCCACTTTTTCTGAACCGTTCCGGCAAGCCGATCAATAGTGCATCGCTCACGAATGTCACGTCATGCGTGGCGCGGAAATATGCCGAGGGTGGCATCAGGTTCGGCAGATCGTTTCATGATTTACGCGCCACCTTCGCCACCTCGCTTGCGAGGTTTATGCTAGAGAAGCACTTACCGCTTGGCTTTATCCAGTACAAGCTAATGAGCCTGATGGGTCACGCGAACTTCTCGACGACGCAAAAGTACCTCAACTTCGCGAGATCTATAACGTTCGAAAGCCAGATGCAGGATTGGGTGAGCCAGATTTTCGCGGATCTGCGGCCGGGGCTTGAGTCCGAAGCGATCGCTTCAATGGTCGACGCATGAGGGCGCTCAGGCCTGATTCCAGAGGCGATGGAATTCGTCTCACGCATGCCGAAAACATATCGCTGAAACTGGCCGCTGACATCCGCGCAGGCGTGGGGCGATACGGGGAAGACCCTGAACGATGGGGTTGGTCACTTGCAACGGTGCGAACGGGTCTTTCGCACCTCCTGCCCGCCCTAAGCAGGGTCGTGGCTCGCCTTCCCGGCGCGCTTCGCGAGCGGTTTTTGACGCGTGGAGTTGACGCCATCGAGGATGAGGACGCGTGGGCGCAATTCGTGGGTGCGACATATCGATCCGGCGGGAATGCGGCGTATTACCGAAACGTGGTCGGCGCCTTGCACAAGATCATTGCACTGCACAGGAACGATCCGGGCGCGAAGCCTCCGAGCTTTCTTCAGCTTCGCGCAGGGCACACGGATATTTCGGAACTGTATCGGGTATCTCCAGAATTCCTGTTGACGTATAAGCGCTATATCCTCGCGATAGACGCCGAGGGACGGGCTCGGTCATCCGGCATGTTGCGTAAGCACGAAACGTACTCCCTGCTTTCTTTACTCATTGCAGGCAGCCGTGCCAGGTTGTGGCTGGTGGCCGAAGGATTTGAGGCGTTTGCAAAATATCCGAAGCTGAACGAGATGACGGAGAAACTTCGCACGTGGCAGCAGGCAGCGGCGATGACTGATCTGCTTGCCCGTCATGACCCGATCCGCTGGAAACGGAAAGTCGTTGATGTGCTCGGGCACACCGCAGATCTCACCGAGCTTTTCGCACTGTCCGAACCAGTCTTTCGCGATGTTGAAAAATTTGCGGCGATCGTACGAAGCAAGCCGCTGAAATACAGGAAGGCGGCAACGGTTCGTGACGTGCTCACGCGCCTGCAGCGCGGGTTGCGCATTGTACTGTCTGCGCTGCCGGGTAGTGCGGGTGCTGCTGTTATTTCGCGCGGTCTGGTCGCCTTCACGGAAAATGACTGTGAGCTTCTTTCCAAAGCGCACAGGCTTGATGGCATTACCGCTGATCAGTTTTCCCCAGTCAAAGAGATTGTGGATGCGTTGTTCCCGACGGCCAGACGCGACAGGAAGGAACTTCAGGCGTACCAGCTCGCTTTTGTAAACGACTATTCGTCCCGCCCCATCTTCTGCGACTTCGCTCCGATCAGAATGGTTTCTGTCGCGCTTTACGATGATCTCGTGGTACTGCTTGCCGCCCTCGCTGCGTCGTTGCCACAAGAACCATTCGGTTGGCGCACGGTGTATCACAAATATACCCAACTGAAGGCGGTCCTCGTGATGTTTCGCGAGCGACTCATACAGGAATTCAGTGTCGAGTTACAGGAGCACGGCATGCGGGCCTTTGATCTACCGGGACACAGGCTTCAGAAGACGATCTTTTTACTTTTGCAGAATGCCGCTCGCGCAGGAACAGTGACGACAAAGACCGCCTCCACCTACAGGAAAGGCCTCGTGTGGTTTCTGGAGCGGTACGGCTTCACTGTCGTCGACGCGTATCCGATTACGACCAGTCGAACGGACAGGCATCTCAGGCTTCTCAATGCGGACGACTTCTATTCGGCCGAGCAATGCCGCGAACTTGCATTCCACATCGAGGCTATGCTCTACGACGAGGGCGGCTCGCGGGAAGACAGAATCACACTTCATCTCGCGCGCATTCTGCTGAAGACGGGATGGAATCTGTCCCCTGTTCTCGGTATTGAATGTGATGACATTATTCGTGCTGGGACTCCGCTAAATCCGGGCGCGGTTGCCGTTGTTCTCCGCAAAGCACGGGCGGGCTACCGATCGGATGCGTACACTTTCGATGATCCCGCAACAAATATATCCGCGATGCGCAGCGCGGTCGCGGACCTTCTGCATATCCGGGACAACCTGACAGCGGATCTGCGGGCTTCTCTGCCCGACGGCAATCCGCACCGTACGTTTGTGTTTCTCATTGTGCGGAAGGGTGAAGTGCAGCGGCTGTCCATGGCCGCGACAAAGGCGGTCACCGAAATGCTGGCCAGACGCGGATGCACTTTGACATTCGATTCCACGAAAATCCGGAAGGGCGGCGTCAATCACCTGTACCGGCAGGTGCAGAAGAACCTGCGTGACTATGAGGCTGCGGCGAAACATGACTTCGCGACGTTCGAGTCGAACTACTACAGGATCGATGAGAACCAGTCCAGGTACACGTTGGGCAAAGCCGTCGACACCATGGGCAAATACTTTAGCGGGAAGGAGATCGAGGCGGGAATCGTGATCGTTACGGACCCGCAGATTCGGCTGCAGCATACGCCGACAGGCGAATGCGCGTCGACTGGTCGCGATGACGAGGCGGCGCGATACGGGCTCGAACACAAGCGACTGCTCGGGGAAAGAGGGACGACAGCGCACTTTTGCGCAGACTTTCTGAGTTGCATCTGGTGCAGGTTTTTCCGTCTTGTTGCCGATCCTGATCACGTTTGGCGGTTGTTGAGTTATCGCGAGTACGTACTGCGGTCGATGGAATCGTCTGCGCTCGAATGGGACGATACCGAGGAACAGAGGGTAAATATCGCTATGCTAAAGGATCGCGTGGCGGACATGCTCGCCAGGCTCGACGCGATGGTGCCTGGCGTCACGAAGAAAGGACAGATGCTGCTGTCGAGCAAGGGGATGCACCCAGACTGGGGTTTTGCGATCACGGACGCGACGACGGGCCTCAGTGGATAAAGGGCGATGTGTATGAAAACCGATCTCCCGGAAATTATTGATGTCATTTCAACGGCAAATGGCCGGATCGCCATCAACGACCTGTCGGTCAGCGAAATTGATTCGCTTCGTGACAAGATCGTCTGGGCCTATAGTGACCAGCGGGCGCCGCGGGCCATCTATACGTTCGGCGGGCAGGATTTTCGCCAGCGGGGAATCCAGAAGGGGCTGGTGGTGGCCACTGGAAGTGTGCAATTCGATTATGAGCTTAAAGCCCTCATGCTCCTCCTGCTTCACTCGGGCGCCCGGGAAGGCGGCACGCCGTACAAATGGCTATCCGTTACGCAGCGCGTTCGTTCGTTAGCACGGTTCTCTCGCTATTGTGCCCAACGTGGATTGCAGTCGTTTCGGACCCTCGACCAGCTCCCGTCGCTCAAGTTGCGTACGATCCTGCTGGGGTTTCTGATGGACAGCGAAAAAGATGGAGGCATGAATGCCAAGGTCTTCACGTCTGGCTACAAGTCGGCTCGCGACGCGCTGAAGTGCCTGTCAATGTATGCGCTAGTTGACAGAACTGACTTCGCAGAACTCGTGAACAAATTAACGCTGCCGGCAATCGACCAGCACGAAGCGCAAAACCGGCTTCGGCACGCGATCGTCCCGACGGGCGTGATGAAGCGTGTGATTGCCGAAGCCACCGGGTATGTCGAGCAGGCGGAAGCAAGGTTCGACGAATTCGCTGCTGTTTTTCGCGAGACACATCGGGGTATTGTCGCAGCGAAATGCGTCGATCCGGCGGCAGCCGTCTATTCGACGGCGCGAAGGGCAGCAAGGCGGCTGAAAACTCTTCTTTACGATTACTTTCGTGACCTTCAGTTGCACACGTATGCGCTGGTCCTTGCGTTCACGGGCATGCGGGATGGCGAAGCAGGTGCGCTACAAACGGGTTGTGCAGGCAAGCGGACCGAAGGAGGGGAGACGGTTTTCTATCTGAAGAGCCTACTGTCAAAGACAGACGACAATGCAATCAGCCTCGACTGGATCGCCAATGAGTCTGCATGGCGCGGCGTGACGCTACTGTCCAAGGTCAACGAACTCTATTATGAACGCGCCCGACTGCTCCAGCAACACTACGGCGATCACCTCACCGACGACGACGTGAACACGTTCGCGCACGGGCTGGCCAATCGATGGCTATTCGGTCTGCGCCTGACGGTCTTTACGGCGAATTTCGTTCGCTATACAAAAGGCGCCGACGGCATACGTGCGCTCAAGCTCTCACATTACCGGATTCCCCTTACCGCTGCGGACATGGTTCAGCTGGAGGAGATGGAATGCAATTACCGTTCGGTGGCGGGCAACAGCGGGAATCGCGGGAAACCGTATCGCGTCGGAGACCCGTTCAATCTGACTGCCCACCAATTCCGGCATACGTTTGCCTGGTTCATTATCGCGAACAGACTGGGCGATCTCGACGACATTAAATATCAGTTTAAGCATCTACATCGCGCGATGACCTTCGTTTATACCGAACGCGGATTCAAGTCACTCAACGAACTGAGGAGCGTGATCGAGCACTTTGAGGCATTGGTCAATGGCCGGTCAGTCAACGATATTGTTCAGTCGGCGGTCACCGGTCGTGTTGCCGGCGGTGGTGGCGAACGTCTCAAGAGGATGTTGATGTCGTTGAACGATGGAATGAATGACGAAGCGTTTGGGACGGAGCAGCAGCCGCATTTCAAAAGCATGAAAGATGTTATCACTTTCACAACGCGACACAGCGAGTCGATCCGCGGTTTGCCGCATGGCTACTGCACAAAGGGGCCGTCATGCAAGATCAGGAATGCGGCCGATCCGTCCCACTGCCTATACTGCGACACTTACTTTGCGACACCGAAGCATCTCCCATATTGGAGAGCGATTAGTGCAAGTTGCGAGGCCAAAATCGGGCGGATTGACGGCATGCCGCACGAAGCGCAAGACCAGTTTCAGGCGTTCCGGCAGTCCCTGGAAGACAACCTCTTTGCGGCGAACAAGATCATTGACCAACTCACCTCAGAGCAATTGATTACGGTGGACGCCCGATGATGGACACACGAGCCCGGATTATTGCGGCGATACGCGAGATGCGTGAGGCCGGCGAGAGTATCAGCATTCACGCGGTCGCGGCACGGTGTGGCGTATCGCATTCGCTGATTTACAACCGCTACCCGGACCTGAAGGAAAATATCAAGGAACTCAAGACCGCGCAGAAGCAACAGCGGAAGGCCGACGACGATCAAGCGCTTATCGCGAGACTGATGTCTGAGACGAAAGCATTGCAGACGAAGGCGAACGCCGCGAAGCAGGCTGACGCAAAGGAAATGTTCAAGTCGCTTCTCGCACACCTGCAGCAAGTGTATTCGATGTATGACGGTCTTCTTGAAGAAAGGAACCGGTTGGCGGTCAAGCTGGCTTCAGACAAATAGTTCAGTGGGACGCCAAAGGTGAAGCATTTCGGCATGCATCTTCCCGTGGTGGGAAGGCCAAGCGTTGAAAGACGGTGTGAAATTCCATGCGCTGCATGAAAGCGTTGGGACAAGCTGGCGAAAACGTGACTAAAATAGGTTCGCTATCATCTCGGCCATGAGATTCCTCCGGACACTGCTTCTTCTGCTGCTTTGCGCTGTGCTGCCCATCAGTGGGCTGGCAGCAAGCGGCTTGACCGGAGAATGTCCGATGCAGATGAGCGCGGGTTCCGACGAAAGCAGCGCGATGTCGTCAGAGATGCCCGGTTGCGAGATGACGAATCCGTCCAAGCACGAGAAGGTCAAGGACATCTCGTGCAAGACGACTGCTCAGTGCCAGCTTGGTAGCCTTTATCATCCGGTACCACGTATTGAAATAATCCGTCCCGGCGCGCTGTCCAGTCCGGTCGTATTTCACTACGCACAGTCGCTTGCCGTCCGTGAGTTGGCCGGCCTCTGGCGACCTCCTCGCTCCATCTAATCCCTCGCTGACAGGTTCGCCGCATCCGCGGCGAGGTCGTCCTGCATCCAGGACGTGGATTCCTTATCGGAGTCCGCCGTTGGGACTAGAACATGCCTTCAATCATTGGCACGCCGTCATGCCGGCGTGCATCTCTGCGCGCGCGTTCACTTTTCGCCGCGCTTATTCTCACGAGCGTAGCCTCCTACGCTCAGGAAACACCCTTTACGCTTGATGCGGCACTTCAGGCCGCGACGGACCATTCCGCCGTCATGGGTGCGGCGCAGGCCTCGGTACGCGCGAGCTCGGAGGCAGCCGTCCGGGCCGGCCAGTTGCCCGACCCGACGCTTAAGGCGGGCATCGACAATTTGCCCGTGACCGGGCAGCAGAAATTCACGGTCGGTCAGGATTTCATGACCATGCGTCGCGTCGGCATCGAGCAGGAATGGGTGTCGGGCGAGAAGCGCCGACTCCAATCCGCTCTAGCAAACGACGTCGTTGACCGGGAGCGAGCGGGCTATTTGGCGCAGCTCGCGAACACGCGTCAGCAGACCGCCATTGCGTGGCTGAACGCGGCCTACGCAAAGAAGACCGTCTCGTTGCAGCAGGAACTCGTTGACCATATGAGTCATGAGCTCGCCGCGACGAAGGCTTCATATCGTGGGGCGAAGGCGACTGCCGCTGACGTCACGCAAGCGCAGGTAATGCTCGCGCAGACCCAGGACCAGTTGCTCAAGACCCGCCAGACCTTCCGGACGGCACTCATTGGGCTGTCGCGATGGACGGCAATGCCCGCGTCCGACGTGACAGGCGAGCCACCTGCGCCCTTGTCCTACGTCTCGACGCTACCTCCGGAGGAACTGCGTGAGGTGCAGCCGGCGCTCGTCGCTGCGTCGCGCGACATCGCGCTCGCCGATGCCGATACGGCTGTCGCGAACAGTAACCGAAGCCCGAACTGGACGTGGGGCGTTGCGTATCAACAGCGCGGCGGAGCGTATTCGAACATGGTGTCGATTGGCGTCAGCATCCCGTTGGCCATCAATGGCAAAAATCGCCAGGACCGGGATGCAGCGGAAAAGGCGGAGCTTGGCACTAGGGCGCGCCTGATGTACGAGGACGCGCAGCGTCAGGTCGAAGCCGACATTCGTACGCAGTCCGCCACCCTCGAGAGCGGTCGCGAGCGCATTGCCAATCTCTCCGACTCTCTCCTTCCCGCTGCTGGCCAGCGCGTACAACTGGCGGCTGCCGCCTATAAGGCAGGCACCGGCTCACTCGCCGACACCTTTGCAGCACGACGCGCGCAATTAGAGGCTGAACTTCAGGTGCTTGACCTGCGGCGAGACGTGTCACAGACCTGGGCACAGCTTGAATACCAGGTCGTCCCGGCTTCGATGACCGCAGGTCAGTGAAGGAGAAACGCATGCAAAAGAAACAATTGGCACGCGCAGCCTTGGCGGTGTTTGCGGCAGCGGCCCTACTCGCCGTCGGCTATGTTGCAGGCACCCAGCGTCCGGCTTCGGGGGGAGCAGGCGCTCTCGCCCCGGTGTCAACGTCAGCAGACAAGGTCGACGCGAGAGCGGGTCGCAAAGTCCTCTATTGGCACGACCCGATGGTTCCGGCACAACATTTCGACAAGCCGGGCAAGTCGCCTTTCATGGACATGCAACTCGTACCCGTCTACGCGGACGAAGATGGTAGCGCGCCGGGTGTCAGCATCGATCCTGGCCTTCAGCAGAACCTCGGTATCCGTTACGCGACCGTGCGCCGGCAGGATACTTCGGATGGGTTCGACGCCGTCGGCACCACACAGTTCGACGAGTCGCGAGCAGACGTCGTGCAATCACGCGTGACGGGTTACATCGACCACCTAAACGCCAGCGCCCCGATGCAGCGGATTGCAAAGGGCGCACCGATTGCGTCGCTCTTCGTTCCGGACTGGCTGGCACCGCAGGAAGAGTACCTTGCGCTCAAGCGCAGTGGAATGGACAGCAACATGCTGGAAGCGTCCCGCGCGCGCATGCGGGCGTTGTCGATTCCGGACGGCGTCATCGCGGCCCTCGACCGGACCGCTAAGGCGCAGACCCATGTCGTGCTGTCATCGCCGGAAACGGGCGTCGTGAGCGAACTGAACGTCAGGGAAGGCGCGATGGTCACTCCTGGGCAGACGCTCGCCAAAATCGCGGGGCTCTCGAAACTGTGGCTCGTCGTCGAAATCCCAGAGGCGCTCGCGTTGTCCGTGCAACCTGGCATGGCGGTCGACGCGACGTTTAGCGGTGACCCATCCCAGCGCTTCAAAGGCCAGATTCGGGAAATCCTGCCTGGCATCAGCACGACCAGCCGCACACTGCAGGCTCGCCTTGAACTCGACAATTCAGCGCTCAAGCTGACGCCGGGCATGCTCATGCGAGTGCACGTCGCCGGCCAGAAGGCAGTGCCGCGGCTGCTAGTGCCTTCAGAAGCCGTTATCACAACCGGCAAACGCTCCGTCGTCATCGTGAAGAACGGCGACGGACGCCTGCAACCTGTCAATGTCACCGTCGGCAACGACATTGGTAACGAGACTGCGGTCGTCAGTGGTCTGAAGGAGGGCGAGACTGTCGTCGCTTCCGGCCAATTCCTCATCGATTCCGAAGCCAGCCTCAAATCGGTTCTGCCGAGGCTCGAAGGTCGCCGCGCATCGAGCGCAACGGACGTCATGGCCGCGACCGGTTCGGCTGAAGCCTCATCTTCGGGGGCGACTCAGACGTATGAGACCACCGGGAAGGTCGAGAAAGTAACTGCAGGCGACATCACCTTTTCGCACCAGCCCGTTCCCGCCCTGAACTGGCCCGCAATGACTATGTCATTCAGTAAGCCCGCGCCAGACGCGTTTCCGGATGTAAAGCCGGGCGAGACCAAGCACTTCGTCTTTCGGCAGTCTGGAGACGGCTACCAGCTGACAAAGGTCGAACCGGTCGGAGGCGCCAAATGATTGCGCGTCTTATCCGCTGGTCCATCCGCAACCGATTCCTCGTGTTGCTTGCGACCGTGCTGGTCACGTCATGGGGCGCCTACTCGGTAAGCGAAACGCCGCTCGACGCGCTGCCTGACCTGTCCGACACCCAGGTCATCATCAAAGCATCGTATCCGGGCAAGGCACCGCAGGTCATCGAGGACCAGGTCACCTATCCGCTCACCACGACACTGCTTGGCGTGCCGGGCGCAAAAACCATTCGCGCCTATTCGTCGTTCGGCGACGCGTTCGTGTACGTGCTCTTCGATGACAAGACGGACCAATACTGGGCACGCTCGCGCGTGCTCGAATACCTGAATCAGGTGCAAAGCCGCTTGCCGTCGGGAGCGACGGTCTCGCTCGGTCCTGACGCGACCGGCGTGGGCTGGGTGTACGAGTACGCGCTGGTCGATAGAACCGGGCATCACGACCTTGGGCAACTGCGGGCGCTGAACGACTGGTTCCTGAAGTTCGAGTTGAAGTCGGTGCCCGATGTGTCGGAGGTGGCCAGCATCGGCGGCATGGTGCGCCAGTATCAGGTCGTCCTCGACCCGGACAAACTGCGCGCATTTGGCATCACCCAGGCAATGGTGGCCGATTCACTGGCCAAGGCGAACCAGGAATCGGGCGGTTCGGTGGTCGAGATGGCGGAGTCCGAATACATGGTCCGCTCTTCCGGCTATCTTCATTCCCTGGATGACTTCCGCAACGTCGTGCTGCGCACAAACGATGCGGGTACACCGGTACTGCTCGGCGATGTGGCGCGTATCCAGATTGGACCCGAGATGCGGCGCGGCATTGCGGAGCTCAACGGGCAGGGTGAAGTCGCGGGTGGGGTCATCGTTATGCGCTCGGGGAAGAACGCACTGACGACCATCGACTCCGTGAAAGCGAAGCTCGCCGACCTTAAACGTTCTCTACCCGCCGGCGTGGAAGTTGTAACCACCTATGACCGCTCCCAGCTCATCGAGCGCGCAGTAGACAACCTTAAAGACAAGCTCATTGAAGAGTTCATCGTCGTCGGGATTGTCTGTGCGGCCTTCCTGTTTCATTTGCGCAGTGCGTTCGTTGCGATTCTGTCGTTACCGCTCGGCGTTCTCGCCGCGTTCATCGTGATGCACTATCAGGGTGTCAATGCGAACCTGATGTCGCTCGGCGGTATTGCGATTGCCATTGGCGCGATGATTGATGCCGCTATCGTGATGATAGAGAATGCTCACAAACATCTGGAAGCATTCGAGCATGAGTATCCTGGCGTGCGGATTTCTGCCGCGCAACGCTGGGAGCTCATCGCAACGTCTGCGGCCGAAGTAGGGCCGGCGCTCTTCTTCTCGCTGCTCATCATCACGCTGTCGTTCATTCCGGTCTTCTCGCTGGAAGGGCAGGAAGGTAAGCTGTTCTCGCCGCTGGCATTCACTAAGACCTACACGATTGCGGCTGCTGCGGGACTGTCGGTCACGCTCGTGCCCGTCCTGATGGGCTACCTCATACGTGGCCGCATCCCGCACGAAAATGCCAATCCCATCAACCGGGTGCTCATTCGCCTCTATAGGCCCCTGCTCGAAGCAACGCTTCGACGCCCGTGGTTCGTGATTGGGCTCGCCGTGATTGCGTTGGCTGCCACGGTAGTCCCGGTTTCGCATCTCGGTGGGGAATTTCTGCCTCCGCTTGATGAGGGCGACCTTCTGTACATGCCGACGGCGCTTCCGGGCATTTCGGCCGAGAAAGCGTCCGAACTGCTGCAGCAGACCGACCGGCTCATCAAGACCGTGCCGGAGGTGGCGACCGTGTTCGGCAAGTCGGGCCGCGCCGACACTGCCACGGACCCGGCACCGCTCGAAATGTTTGAGACCACAATTCAGTTCAAACCGCGCAACCAGTGGCGCCCGGGCATGACGCCGGAGAAGCTCGTCGACGAACTGGACGCGACAGTCAAGGTCCCTGGCTTGTCGAACGTCTGGGTGCCGCCCATCCGCAATCGCCTGGACATGCTGTCGACGGGCATCAAGACGCCCGTCGGGGTCAAGATTTCCGGTGCGGACCTCTCGCAGATAGACCGGATTGCGACGCAGGTCGAGGCAGCCTTGAAGGACGTGCCTGGCGTGACGTCCGCATTGGCCGAACGGCTAAACGGAGGTCGTTATATTGATGTCAATATCGACCGGTTTGCGGCGGCCCGTTACGGGCTGAGTGTGGCCGACATCCAGTCGGTCGTCTCGTCGGCGGTAGGGGGTGACAACGTCGGCGAAGTAATTGCTGGTCGGGAGCGGTTTCCCATCAATATCCGCTATCCACGCGAAGTCCGGGATTCGCTCGAGCGGCTTCGCCAGTTGCCAGTCATCACCGACAGGGGCGCGCAAATACAGCTCGGCGATGTCGCACATATTGCAATTGCCGACGGTCCCCCGATGATTCGCAGCGAAAATGCGCGTCTCTCGGGCTACGTTTACGTGGACATCCGAAACACGGACCTGCAGTCAGCCGTGAAAGCAATGCAGCGTGCCGTTGCGGAAAAGGTCGTTCTTCCCGCCGGGTACTCAATCGCGTGGTCCGGACAGTTCGAGTACCTGGAGCGCGCGGCGGCCAAACTGCGGACGGTCATTCCCGTGACCCTGGTCGTCATCTTCGTGCTGCTCTTCCTGACCTTCAATTCCGCGGCTGACGCGTTGTTGCTCATGTCGACGGTGCCTTTCGCGCTGGTGGGCGGCCTCTGGTTCATCTGGATATTGGGTCATGCCGTGTCGGTCGCGACATCTGTGGGCTTCATCGCACTCGCCGGTGTTGCTGCTGAATTTGGCGTCGTGATGCTGCTGTACCTCAAGGGGGCACTTAATCGTCGGCTGGAAAACGGTAAGCCTCTGACAGAGGCGCTGCTTTTCGACGCAATTCTCGAAGGCGCTGTGCTGCGGGTGCGGCCGAAAGCGATGACGGTTGCGGTCGTGCTGGCTGGTCTCGTGCCCATCATGGTTGGACAGGGCGCGGGGACGGAAGTCATGCAGCGCATCGCTGCGCCGATGGTCGGCGGCATGGTCACCGCGCCCCTTCTGTCGATGTTCGTGATTCCCGCCGCCTGGTTCCTGTCACAGCGCCGTCAAGCACGAAAGGCCAGCGCGGCCCGTTTTCGTCGTGAAGTACCTTCCGGCGCGAGAGTGCCATCAACCGAAACTGGAGAAATTCAATGAAGAAACTGATTGTCGCGACAGCGGCGTTTGCAGCCGTTGTCGCCACCCTCGCGTTTGCTGGCGATGACATGGCCGGCATGAATATGTCCACAAAATCTTCGGCCGCGAAGGCGTCGTCGAACGCCGCGTTGACCGATGCGGAAATCAAGAACGTGGACGCGACGACCGGCATGATTACGCTGAAGCACGGCGCGCTGGAGAACGTCGGCATGCCGCCAATGACGATGGCCTTCAAGGCAAAGGATGCTGCGATGGTCAAGCGAGTCCACGAGGGCGACAAGGTCAGGGTTCGCATCGAGAACGTCAACGGCAACCTGACCATTGTGAGGCTGGAAAAACAATCTTGACGATGAATTGACGCCGTACTCGCAGGCTCGTAATAGACAGAACCCGCGATGCTAGCGACATCAGTTGAAGCGTGGAACGAGACGGTCAGACATGTCTTGCGCATTGCGCTCGGCTTGCTGTCTCTCTGACGTCGCTGGCCGCGCAACTGTCAACGAGTCGGCACTACTGTCATCCGAGCAGCGTTTCTGTTAGCGGGTGTCGCTCGGCGCGGCGCACGAGGTGGTCGCCGAGCGATGGCGAGGCGCTTCAGACTTTTGAACCGCCAGCCATCCTTTTTCGACGCAGCGGCCGCAATTCGACGCGCTACTCGCCGGATTCGTCGGCGCCGATGCGTTCCTGCCGCACCTGGAGAAATGGGCCCCAGTGACATGAAGCCACGCCTGAGTCTCCTGACGTTGTCTTAGCGGTGCGCCGCGACCAGGCCTATACTGAACTTCATGAAATTTTGGGTAAAACTCGTCGCATGTTTGCTGATTGTCTGGTTGCCTTTGATTGGCGACCCGGCATGGGCGACGTCATGCCCGGAAATGACGGCAATGGCATCACAGCAAGCCAGCGTGTCGGATGCCTTTGACTCGACACCCTGCGGACACGACGTGGAACACAACGCCGTGAACGTCCATCACGTCTGCCCGGGCGGCGCAAGCGGTTTCCTTTGCGGTGTGCCGCCCATACCCGTGAAGCATTCGCTCCTCGACGCGCCTTCGTCACCTGTCTATCGGGCGGTTACTCCCAACTTCGCTGAAGAGTTCATTCCGGAACTTCCCGCGCCTCCGCCTCGTTCGGTGTAACTCCCTTTCAACCAGGTTTGATCGGTTGTGTGCCGTCGCTCGCACACGTTCGCCTACGCGCAACGACTGTCGACCTGCGCGTGAACGCTTCACGAGCGACACGATTCAATTGAATTTCGGAGCTTTCCATGAACACTAAAACTGTAGGCGCATTGATTTTTCCGGCAGTGCTTCTCGGTGCAAGTGCCGTCAGCATGGCGGCAGCAGGAGCAGGAGTGAATACGTCTCCCGGCTCGTCATCGCCGAGTCGGGAACACGGCTCGATGATGGGCATGGGCGGAATGATGGGGAACTGCCCGATGATGGGCGGTACGGCCGGTATGGACCCGAAAACCGCGATGAAGATGCACGGCGAGATGATGCGTGCGATGGGCGACATTATGCTCAAGTACGCGGACCAGGCCGCAGCTGCTCCGTCGAAGTAAATATGTGTTTCGTTCTCTCCCACAATATCTCAACACATCGCCGCGAGGATTCAACCTCGAAGTACAACACGAAGTCGACGGTGACTATTGCGCTTGCTCTCGCACTGATTCTAGCAATCGGTTACTGGGCTCTGCCTCAGATACTGGGCGAGCTCAGCACATTCGTAGCGATGGCCAGCGTACTGATTTGTCCGCTCTCGATGCTATTCATGATGCGCGGCATGCAGACCCCGTCGATGGGCCGGGGAAGCCTGGTCAGGCGCGGGAAAAAGCGGCTCCTAGTTCAGCCATCTGATGGTGTTACGCAGGGCCGGTGTGGCATGAATGGACTTCGCGCCGAGTCCTTGCGTAGTGCAGGATCGACATGTCGAACGGAAAGGCAGAGAAAATGCCCGTGCAACATACATTGCAACTATCCCATCGCAACCTCCGGTCGATTCAAAGCGTACTAGCAAAGGTTCGCCCGGTCACTTGCGCAGCAGACGAAGGCCATTGCCGACAACGAGCAGGCTGGCTCCCACGTCAGCGAATACGGCCATCCACATGGTTCCGTAGCCGACCACCGTCAATGCAAGGAATACAGCCTTGATTCCGAGTGCTAGCGTAATGTTCTGCACAAGAACTGAGTGGGTAGCCTTCGACAGACGAATAAACGCAGGAAGCTTCCTTAAGTCATCGTCCATCAACGCGACATCTGCCGTTCGATTGCCGTATCAGTTCCCATGGCGCCCATTGCAAAGCCAATATCAGCACGCGCGAGCGCAGGCGCATCGTTGATGCCGTCGCCAACCATGCCGACTATGACTGCGTTCGCGGAGAGCCGCTCTATTGCACGCAGCTTATCTTCCGGCAATTGATTTCCGTCAGCCTGGTCGATTCCGACCTGCTTCGCGATGGCTTGCGCGGTGTGACGGTTGTCGCCGGTCAGCATCGCCGTGCGCACGCCGAGCTCGTGAAGCTCTGAAATTGCCTCGCGGCTGCTGTCCTTGACGGTGTCTGCCACCGCAAAGAGCGCGAGCACCCGGCTGTCGTCAATCAGCATTACGACCGTCTTGCCTTGACGTTCAAGGGCATCGAGTCGCTCCTCCATCTCTGCGGAGCAGCGACCAAGTTCTTCGACCAGCCGATGGTTGCCGAGCGAATAACCTTTCCCATCGACAACGCCGCGAACGCCTCTCCCAGGAATTGCCTCAAATTCTTCGGCCCGATACCGCGTTATGTCGTCATTGTCCGCGGCTCGTGCAATGGCCGTCGATACCGGATGGTCGGAACGATCTGACAGGCTTGCTGCGAGTGAGCGAACGCGTGCGGCATCAATGTCCGTCACACGCAGTTCGAACTCTGTCTGGAGCGGCTTGCCGTGGGTGATGGTTCCGGTTTTGTCCAGTGCAAGCCATTCGAGCTTTCGTCCCTGTTCCAGATACGTACCGCCCTTGACAAGGATGCCTCGGCGCGCCGCTGCCGCGAGGCCGCTGACAATCGAGACCGGTGTCGAGATAACTAGCGCGCAGGGACAAGCGATGACGAGCAGGACAAGCGCCTTGTAAATCCAGTCGAACCAGTCGCCCGAAAACAAAAGCGGTGGTACTACCCCAACTGCGAGCGCCACGACGAAAACGATCGGGGTATAGATGCGAGCGAACTCGTCGACGAACCGCTGTGTTGGAGCCTTCGAACCCTGCGCCTCTTCAACTGCGTGAATGATGCGCGCCAGCGTCGTGTTGTTTGCTGCGGCAGTGACCCTGTACTCAAACGAACCCGACTCGTTGACGGTTCCAGCGAACACCGCGTCACCCTCCGCCTTTTCGATGGGAAGGCTCTCCCCAGTGATGGGCGCTTGATTGATGCTCGAACGGCCGTTTGTGATTTCGCCGTCGAGACCGATGCGCTCGCCAGGCTTCACGCGGACGACCGCACCGAGAGTGACGGAGCTCGCTTCCACTTCAGCCCACGACCCATCCGACTGCCTGACGGTCGCCGTTTCCGGCGCCAGCCTTATCAAGCCCTGGATAGCATTGCGAGCACGGTCGAGCGACTTTGCCTCGATGAGTTCGGCTATGGTGAAAAGCACCATGACCATCGCTGCTTCCGGCCACTGGCCGAGCAGCAGCGCGCCCGTGACGGCGATGCTCATCAGTGCATTGATGTTCAGGTTACCGTTGCGGACGGCAATCCAACCTTTCTTGTATGTCGTCAGCCCCGAGCCAAATACCGCGAGCAAAGCGAGTGCGGCGACGAGCCAAGAAGGCTGTCAGAGCCAACTGGCGACCTCCGCGCAAATCGCCACAATGCCGGAAAGCGCCAGCGGCCACCAGGATTTGTGCTCAGGTTCCGGCACCTTCTCAGGTTGCCCATCTGCGCTAGCCAGCTCCGGCGTGAAGCCCAGTGACCGTACGGCATCGAGTACGGGGGCAAGCGCCTCTGGCTTGTGAGCAACCGTCAGCACGCGCTGCATCAGATTGAATTCCATCGCGGTAACCGCCTGCATGCCAGTCAGTTTTTTGCGGATTAACGCTTCCTCTGTCGGGCAGTCCATCTGAAGGATGCGGATTTGTGTCCGAACCGTGCCGCCAACCGAAGTCGGCGCGGCTAATGCGCTGAGAGATAAGGCAAGATGTGCGCAGCAGCTATCGCTAGCGGCAGTCGCACAGCAGCTATTGCCGGCCGCAGGTCGGGGAGCGTCACTCTCGCAATGGTCTTGGCTGTGTTCGTGACCATGACCGCGCTTTCGCTGATTCGAGCCATCCGCGATTGGCTCGGCAAGCGCTCCGAATGTCCGGGTCTCGGCGCCACAACAGCTGTCGGCGTTGGAAGGCGCGCAACAGCTTTTTCCACCCGAATGTTCGTTAGCCTGGCTATCGTCGTGGTCGTGGCCACTCTTTCGGTCGTCTGCGTCTTCGCAGCAGTGGGCGTGACCGCTCGAGGAGCCGCGTTCGTGTTCCTCGTCATCATGGCGCTCTGCGCGCCTGGCAATGCGGCCGCGGTCCTGCTCATGTGCAGTTACAGCGTCTGAGCCGTGCTCCTGGCGCCTTTTCGAAACGTTTCCATCCGACATGGTGGTATCCATCCTTGATTTATGATGTAGTAAACACCTTGGAGTGGCTCCAAGGTCAAGGTGGAACGGAAAAAACATGAAAATCGGTGAACTGGCGCGACTGGCTAATTGCACCACCGACACGATCCGATTCTATGAAAAGGAAGGGTTGCTTCCCGTGGCGGACCGGACAGAGGCGAACTATCGGACCTATAACGAGGGCCACGTCGACCGCTTGCGTTTCATCCGGAACTGCCGCGCACTGGACATTACGCACGACGAAGTTCGTTCGCTGCTTGAGGCCGCTGACAACTCAGGCATCGGCTGTGGTGCCGTGGACGCGCTAATTGATGAACACATTGACCACGTCAACACGCGTATCGATGAACTGCTTCAACTTCGGGCGCAATTAACCAAGCTGCGCGAGAGATGTGGTGGTGCGCGGCCGGTCGAGAACTGCGGGATCATTCACGAGCTGACATCAATGGAAACGGCCAAGCCGAAATCAAAAGCTTCTCACTTGGGATAGGCGTCAGGCAGGCGCCGCACGACGGATGAGCGGCAAAACGAAAGTCGCATTCACGTTTCAGAGGCCAGTCGGTCACGACGCGCTACACCATCGAATCGAGCGGTAACACTTCCTGGAAACCTGCAGCGGGATTTCGAAAAATCGTAGGCAATTACGCGTCGAAAGTGTTACCTGTGCGAATTCGCCAATGCGGCATGGCATGTAACACTTTGCCGGTCTGTTGTAGATGTGATTGGCAGGGACGAAAGCACCTCGCGTGCGGTCGCAATGACTGAGCGACGCGACAGCGCCGATCACGCGGTTAGAAGCCGAACCGGGGCGCTCACCCTCAGCCCGTTAAGCGAATGGACGTCTGACGATGTGTGGACGATGCTCGCGTTGTTAGCCGATCCAAAATGCATGCCGTTCGTTTCGCCGTTGCTGCCCGCGACTATCCACCGCCTGTCGGAGATCTACCGCGCTGGCAACGGTGGTACGTGCGGCGTCGTGGTGGGTGAATCGGGTGCTCGCGCCGCGTGCGGCTCGCGTTTCGGGTGCGCATTTTGTTGCGTCGCCGGTGACCGGGACAAGTCACTTGAGGCCATGATCGAGGATGAGCAGTACGGGCATCTTCGGCCGCTGAACGACTTTCGCAACTATCTGCTAGCAATCCAGTGGGACATGTCGCGCCGGGAGTTGGTGGGACGTTCGCTGAGCGATGCGGGATACACGCGCATCCAGGCAGACACCTACAGCTACGCGACGCGAGTCGACTTGCTCAAGAAGCTCTGCAGTATCGACGCGGCCGAGCGCGACCGCGCCGAAGCGCACTCGGGTGCGCTGGCAACCGGGCTGATTCCCGACACGGAAGAGAATCGGCTGCTGTGCGAGCCGCAGTTCGAGTTCGTGACACCGCAGCAGTTGGTGGCCATCGACTTCTTTCTCTCGATGCATCACTACGCGCCGCATGCGTTTCCGGCGCTCGCGGTTTGGCACGACGTGAACGTGCTTGGGCGTCGGTATCCGGTTCCAAAGCTCGACGGCTTGCCAAAGACCGACATCCTCCTGCACGGCTGGTATCCGGTCGGGCAGTATGACCGGGACGCGCCGTCGCTCGGACTGCGCTCGTTCGATGCAGAGCAGTGGAATCCTTACCGGCATCCCAGTCGGCCAGGGCGATATGCGAGGACGACCGGTGGCGAGCAGACGGTGTATTTCGAGGAAGCCACGCAGTTTGAGGTGGACGCGCAAGCCGCCTGTGCATTCGTGACGTGCACGTATGACACTGCTTTCCTGTTGGACACGCAGCATCGCGACGCTATTGACTCAGCGCATTTCTGGCTGAACGAGGGCATCGTGAAACTGCCGACTGGCATGGCGCAGCGGTATCAGGACATGGCCAAGCGCGGGCAGTACTTCTCGCGACTCGCTCAGCGGTTGAACCTGGCACCGGCGGGGCTCGATGCGCATCTGATCGCGAACGCGATCGATGACGAGGAGCACGACTCGCTGTTGGGATACGACCCGACGCAGCTAAGTCTTTTTGCGGAAGCGGCTTAGCCGCCAATTTTCACTGTGTTCAAGCTCCGGGTCGCCCCCGGAGCTTTTTTTTCGCCTGCAGTGCGGTGCATCCCCTTTTTATATACGAGGAATGGATAATGCGCCGGACAAAAGCTTTACACTCGGGCCTCAGTCATGATCGTTCGTATCGCACAATACCCGTTCAAGACGCGCCTTCTACTTGGCTTCGCGTCGACAGCCGCTATCCTAGTAGCGCAGCAAATGCTGACCATGCTTGCACAAGGCCGGCTGCCATTCCTTCTCATTAGCGCCGCGCTGCCGTTTGTCACCGTGCTGTTCGGCACTTTCTCGGGGGCATTGCTTCTCCTAACCGGGATCGGGTTTGGCGCGCTGTGGATGGACCCTATCGGCCGCTTGGAGGTGCCGCGGTCGAACGAACAAATTGTGCTGCTGGCTTACACAGTCGTCGGCGCGGTGCTGGTGATTGCCGGACAGCAATTGGCCAAGGTGGCGAGGCGCGCGGGGACAGCCGAAGCAGCGACGCAGGACGCAGCGGGGCGCCTATTGCAGGTCGAGCGCGATGCGCGACATCGGTTCGACGTGGCGTTGAATAGCGCCGGCGTGCCGTTTTTCATCGTCACGCCGGTGATGCGCGGCGGTTACATCACGGAACTTCGTTGGGACTACCTGAACGAGGCGGCCGCGCAGTTATTTAACGAAGGCTCAGGGGTCGTGGTCGGTAGTTCGACTTCCTATGTCCGCCCGCCCGGGTGGGATGCCGATATTTTGCTTGAACGACTCGCCCCCCTAGTTGAACGGCAAGGGCGCGACGCCTTCGACGTCCGTGTTCAAGGAGCTAACGGCGATCAATGGTTTCACGTCGTCGCCGCGTCACTCGATGGTTCGGTCGTCGCGTGGTTCGGTGATGTCACGGCGCGGGTGCGAGCAGAACAGGCGCTCGCAGAAGCTGATCGCCGCAAGGATGAGTTCCTCGCGACGCTCGCCCATGAACTGCGCAATCCACTCGCGCCGATCCGACAGGTCGCGGAGATACTCGAACAGCCCGGTGTGACGGACGGGCAAAGAAGGTGGTGCACGACGTTGCTGCGCCGACAGTCGGCCGCGATGGCACTTTTACTGGATGACCTACTGGACGTCTCGCGCATTACACGCGGGGCTCTGTCGTTGCGCAGGGAAGCGGTGGCGCTCAAGGAAGTGATTGACGATGCGGTCGAAACCGCGAGGCCGATGCTTGACGGCAAGAGCCATGAGCTCGTCGTCAAGCTCCCCGCCCGGCCGGTCCATCTCGAGGTGGACCGCCTACGGCTCGCGCAGGTGATCGCCAACCTTCTCACCAACGCGGCGAAATATACTCAACCGGGCGGGCACATCGAACTGACGGTGACCTCTGTCGAGGCGGAGATTGTTTTGGCAGTCCGCGATAACGGCATTGGCATCGAGCCGGACAAGTTGTCAGCGATCTTCTCGATGTTCTCACAAGTGAACCCGGATCATCACCGGCAAGGGGGTCTGGGCATCGGACTGGCGCTGTCGAAATCACTGATCGAACTGCACGGAGGCCGTCTAACGGCATCAAGCGCCGGAAAAGACAAAGGGAGCTGTTTCTCCATTCACCTCCCGGCAAACTGCAGGGTAGTGCCACCTGAGGTGCCGGCGCGCGATGCGCTTGTGATCCCATCGTCGATTAAGACGCGCCGCATTCTAGTCGTTGATGACAACGTCGATGCCGCCGATGCGATGACGGCGCTTCTCGCATTGGAGGGCCATGAAGTCCGCACCGTCTATTCAGGCGAGGAGGCGGTGGAGATCCTTGGCCAGTACAGCCCCGAGGTGATTTTGCTTGATCTCGGTTTGCCGGGAATGAGCGGACTGGACGTGGCTCGCCATATCAGGGGGACGCCTTCTATGAAAGACGTCACCCTCATCGCCATTACCGGCTGGGGCCAGCCTCAAGACCGGGCGCGCACCGCAGACGCCGGATTCGACTTCCACTTCACCAAGCCTGTTGACGTAGGCCAGCTTAGCCAAGCTATTGAAGGTGCGGTCGCAGCAGCCTAACCGAAACCCGCGTAGTTCATTCGCACGTCCCGGGGCCTAAAACCCCGGGACGTTCTTATTTCGGAGATTGTGATCGCCGAAGTTCGGCGCAGGCAGCGTTTCCCCGGGCTTCACGCCAAGCAGTTCCATGGCGCGCAGGATCGCCGCAGTTTCGTAGCTGAAATTTAGTCTCACCGGTTCGCTGTCGTCGAGCAGAACGATTGCGCCGGAATGAACGCTCAGAGCGTGCAGAGCCGTGTTTAGCGCCCTTGCGATTTCGCCATCGCGCGTCTTTTCATCGAAGATCGGGTTCATCGCTTTTCTCCTTGACGCCGCAGCGCATGGCTATCTCACGCACGGGCTGTACCCACTGACAGTGGTTGCCGTCGTTCCCCCGAATCTTCGAGGGATGCAAAGCTCGTCGACGCTTGCCGAAAGCAACAATCAGCGTGTATGAAGGAATTACTTCTCTCTCTCAATGGCGGGTATTATTTACCGCAAATTGGACTAGTATTAAGAACGACTAGACCTGAGAGAAGACTGCAATGCAAGCGGACTACGAAGTGCGCTACAAGGGTTTCACCCTGTCACCGATTGCTGTCGACGAAGGGAACTACTACACCGCGATGGTGATTATCGGTGCCGCCGACGGAGAAATTCGTGCGAGCGGCGCGCTCGGCCAATTCGCGTGCGCGCTATCAGCTCGGCGGTACGCGCTCGCCTACGGAATGGCGGACGTTGACCACCGCGAACCGCCGATGCCAGACTGGCCAATGCGGATTGCAGTGCCTCGTGCCGGGCACCGCTCTAAAGCCTAGTGCTCGAAGCGATGCCTAGCCGTGCCGGGCTTGACATCGGCCCGTGGTCGGCAATCTCTGCGGCATCGACCACTCGATTGCGCCCGCGCGACTTCCCTCGGTACAGGGCGGCGTCTGCAAGGCCCAGCAGCGCTTGGCCCGACTCAGGCTGGTTCGGTAACGTGCAAGCCAGACCGATCGAGACAGTGACGGGTCCGCCGCGCGGCGATGCCGATGGAATCGCGAGCTTCTCCACCGCTGCCCTCAGCGACTGACCGACGCGCAGTCCCGCCTCCGATTCACATGCGGGCAGGACGACGACGAACTCTTCACCGCCATATCGTGCGATGAAATCGCTTTGACGACGCAAGGTGCTCGCGAGCGCGTCGGCGACTTGTTTCAGGCACTTATCGCCCGCCAGATGCCCGAAGGTGTCGTTGTATGGCTTGAAGTGGTCAACATCGATCAGCAGAACGCACAACGGCTGACTGCTGGCGGAAGCCAAGGAAAACTCCTGCGCAAAGCGCTCATCGAAGTAGGCGCGATTGAAGACGCCCGTGAGGCCGTCACGCGCCGACGTCTCGACTAGCGTCCGGTGAGTTTCAGACAGTCGGCGGTACAGACTGGTCGTCTCATAGACCAGCATTCCGAGTACAGCGCTCGATGACACCATCGAGGCTCCGCGTGCGGCGTACCAGCCCACGCTGTAACGGGCGCTCGCCGAGAGGGTCAGCGTCACATCGATCAGCGCGCCGAGCAGCGCGACTCCCAGCCACAGGTCCATCAGGGACCGCAGGCGAGTGGTCGAGACGTGGAGTCCGAGCGCGGCCAGACACGTCGCTTCGACAATGAGTGCAGCGGGGCTGCTTGATAGCTGCGCATAGGAGCCGGACCGCGCGACCAACGACGGAAGGTGCGATTGCCCGGCAGTTGCAAGCGCGCACAGGCCGACCGCTAGGGCTACCGCACCCACGGCCACGGCTCTGCCGCGCGCCCGGTGGTTCAATCTCGATGGAACCGAGCGGGAAAGCAACGAGGCCGTCACCAGAGCAGGGAAGCCCCCATGCCAGAACACCCAGATCCAGATCGCCGTTTGCGGCCCCGCACCAAGCAGACCTGTCGGCGAGAAGATGCCTGGAGACGAGTAACTGAATGGCGGCGATGACGCTGGTGAACGCGTACGCTCCGCTGAGCGCTGCAAACAGCAACCTTCCCGAGACCACGTACTGCGTCCATAGCAGCAGCGCAGTCAGCCCCTCCGTGAGAGTGACCCAGGTGGCGAATACCGGCAAAAAGGCGGGAATGACAGGCCCAGCGTTCTTGGCGTGCGGCCAGACGAGCACGGCCGCGAAAATTGAGAAAGCCGCTGCGGCGGCGGCCATGGCTCGATGCCGCGGCGTGGATGACAGGTGAATGAGCGTGGTTTGCATTGCAGGAGAAGGCGTAAGTGCGGCCGCTGCCGCTGTAGCCCCTCGCCCAAGGAATCTAATCTTCCTATAACGGCCGCGGGCCATGGTTCTTGGACCGTAGGTTCGTCGATTGCTATCATTGTCCAGCAACGGTAGCTATGTTCAATCGGCATGAAAGTGACCATTGTTTCGCATGAGCCGCCACCACCAGGATCGGCGGAGGAACTCCATCGGTTCCGCTTCGAAGCGGATGACGGCTCGGGCTCGCCCAGATGCCACGAAATCACGCTGCGCACCGCCCGCGTGATCGTCGAGAACCTGGACCGCCACGACGCCGTCACCAAGATGCTCCGCTCAATCGTCAGCACGGAACGCCCCGACTACGACAATCTGATCAGTACGACCTATACGAATGACAACGACGCCGACGATGCCGCACATGCCGCAGCCCCAAGACGAATCGACAAACAAAATCGAGTACCGCGAATGGACCATTGACTCGCGGCCTGAACGAAACGGCCACCATTGGCACTCATGGTGCGAAGTCGAGCGCCAACCGACCGAAGACGAGGCTGACGGCCAAATCTTCCACTTTTCCGATATCGGGTACTTCGACACTGAGCGCGCGGCGCACGACCGCGCCATCGCATGGGCAAAGGCGTGGATAGAAGAGAACTTCTAGGAAGGGTGGATTAGTGCGGGCAAGGGCTTTGCGCTCTGAGTGCGCAATATGCTTTCGGGTATCGCGCTATGACGATCGGAAATGAACCCGTAGACGAGGTGGTCGTCCGGCCCAACGAACACGCTGGATGGCGCATTGAGGTTCCCGATGCCGACCGCCCCGGAGGAGTCTTTGTGATGATTGTGGCCCGAAAGCAAGAGGCGCTAGACCTCGCGGCACAGCTCTATCCTAGAGCGCTGGTTCGCGTGGTCGATGATCCTCCGGTCAGCACATGAAAAAGCGCTCCCCGAGCCGAGGCGGGCCAACCGCTGATGCGCTATTGCCGGAGTCGATTGCTCCTCAACTAGCGACGCTCGCCCGCCGGCCGCCTGCGAGCGGCAACTGGCTCTATGAAATCAAGTTCGACGGCTATCGCCTGATGTGCCGAATCGAGGGCGGACGCGCGAAGCTGATCACGCGCGGGGGACACGACTGGACAGGGCGATTGCCGGCGCTCGCGGCCGCCGTCGACGAGATGCCGGTCGACGACGCGTGGCTTGATGGGGAGGTGGTCGTGCTCACCGAGAGTGGCACCCCCGACTTCAACGCGCTGCAGAATGCTTTTGACCGCCGCAGCACCGCGCAACTGACCTTTTTCGCGTTCGATCTCCCCTTTCTCAACGGGCGTGATTTGCGGGAAGTGCCGCTCTCGCAGCGCAGGGAACTACTCGGCGAATTGATCGCCCAAACGTCGAGCGAGCGTATCCGCTTTAGTGAGTCCTTCACCGAAGACCCGGAATCGCTGCTGGCGTCCGCGTGCCGGATGCGGCTCGAAGGCATCATCGGCAAACGCGCCGATGCGCCGTACCGTTCGGGCCGCTCGACCGACTGGATAAAACTCAAGTGCCTCCAACGCCAGGAGTTTGTCGTTGGCGGATACACGAGACTGGCGGGCGCAAAAAGCGGTATGCGGTCGCTGATGCTCGGCGTGCACGAGCGAGACGGCAGCCTACGCTTCGCCGGAACTGTTAAGGCAGAGCTGAAGCCGCGCCCGCTCGCCGAGCTTGAGAAGAAGGCGGCGAAGCTTCTTCGCGACGATCCGCCTTTCTACAATCCGCCCCCGCGCGAGAAGGATCGCGACTTCGTCTGGCTAGCGCCCGAACTCGTTGTCGAAGCGTCGTTTCTCGAATGGACGCCGTCGGGCGAGGTTCGTCATCCCGTTTTCCAAGGCATGCGCGAGGACAAGCCGGCCACCGCCGTGACCGAAGAGACGGTCGTCGACGTCGATGAACCGGAGAGCCTGCCGCAGGCCAAGGGAACGACGCGGGTATCACCTGGCCGGGCCGGAACGCTCGTCATTGCAGGCGTGAAGGTGTCCAACGCCGAGCGGATCATTGACGACGTAACGCGCATGAAGAAGATCGATCTCGTGCGCTACTACGACGAGATTGCGGAGTTCGCGTTGCCGTACTTGAAGGATCGGCCGGTGTCGCTCGTACGGGCACCGGACGGCATCCACGGTGAGTTATTTTTCCAGAAGCACGAGGAGCGCTCGAAGATCCCCGGTATCACGCGGCTGCCGATCGAACTGCACCCCGGCCATCCGCCGCTGCTGGTCGTCGACCATCACGAAGCGCTCATCAGCCTCGCGCAAATGAACGTCGTCGAACTGCATAGCTGGAACGCCGTGCAGCCCGACCTCGACCATCCCGATCGATTCATCCTCGACCTCGATCCAGACCCCGAGCTGTCATGGCAAATGATGGTCGATGCCGCGACGCTCTCAAAGGTGTTGCTTGACGAGATCGGACTCAAGAGCTTCATCAAGACGAGCGGTGGCAAAGGCTTTCACATCGTCGTGCCGCTCACGCGCCGGCAGCAGTGGGACGAAGTGAAAGACTTTTCGCATGCGGTCGCGCGCTACATGGCGCGGCTGATGCCTGAGCGGTTCTCCGCCGTCCTTGGCCCCAAGAACCGAGTCAAGAAGATCTTTATCGACTACCTGCGCAACAGCAAAGGGGCGAGCACGGTCGCGGTGTTCTCCGCACGCGCTCGGTCAGGAATGGGCGTGTCGATGCCGATTGCGTGGGACGAGCTACAAGACATCGGCCGCGCGGATCAGTGGACGATCAAGACGGCCGCGCAGCGTATGCACTCCCTCAGGACCGATCCGTGGGAGGGTTTCCATCGAACGCGGCAGGGCATCACGGCGGCAATGCGTCGCGCGGTCGGCATGCGCTGATTCGGGCTGCTCCAGGGCATTAAGTCGTCGCTTCGGTCGCCGCTTTATCGGCAGACGACGCGTGTCCTATCGCGCGGACAGAGCCTCGTTTCCCCGCTTCTTCGTCGTTTGGTGATCGGCGTCGCACATTTACACTTGTTTTCGTGGCGATGAACAGCACGAGTCGCACGGAGGCAGTCACCGAGATTCCGGCCCAACCTCCACGCCTATCCGGACAAGCGGTTGCCGCACGCGCGTCTCACGTTCATCGCTTCCTCATTCGCATTCAGTCGTTCCGGGGAAGCAGTCGTTGTCTAGCGGTAAGCAGGAGACGCAGTAGGGACGTAGTCGTTGAAGCGCAGCAGTTGAGAAATCGCAGCAAAGTTCGTTGTCACGTTCATAGGTGTTACGTGAGCCTCGCCCCGGGAAATCGGTCGAGGCTCTTTTTTTCGGTCTTGCCATTCGACGGCACGGCGCATCGCTCCTGTCGCCACAAGCCGATGTCTGGCTACTGTGTAGTTCCCGGGCTCCCCCATTCGGTCGTACCCCGCAGCCAGATCAGTGGCGCGCCTCTTGCGTATCTTCCGCGCTAGTTCAATGCAACCGTGGCCGCCGGCCGCGTTCTCAATGAGCAAATGGGGATGAGATGAGCGAGATAAACCGAGACAACAACGAAGAGAAGGCCGTTGAGCCGCATGACGCGAGGGAGCGTCGCGCGCTGCTGCTGCACTTTGGCGATGTGGTGGAATCAATCGGCTGCGTCTTGAAATGCTCTGACCGCCATCAGACTATCGGTGAGGCTGCCGCTACTGAGGACTCTCTCGCGGGCTTTCCGCTTCTCGGCTTCGTCGCGCCTCAGTTGATGCCGCGCGACTTCGCGGCGCGCGCCGCGTCCGCCTACTTCCTTTGGACGAAGGAGCTGCTTGAGGTCCCGCTTAACCGCAAGCTTTTGGCGCACACGGTTCAGCATGACCTCTTCGCCGGCAATCAGGCCGGGTGGGACGCCTACGTCGAAATGATGCGTGGTGAAGTGCCGTGGTTCGGCGAGGAGTTGGGGCCGGTCAGCGAGGCGTCAGTCGAGCCGGAGCGGACCGCAATCTGGCCACCTGCGCAGACAGCCGACACCGATGCAGCTTTACCGGTGAATCCGATTGAAGGAACCAGCTAAGCGGGTTGGCAGTCGTCGGAGATGGGCGGGGCGGCGCACTGTCGCTCGATCGCTTTATGCTGCGGCGAATATTACGCTGGCGGATTTATTGAGGTGGGTGTCGCCCGGCTCGATGATCGAGCCGACCCAGTCCGGGTAGGTGAGGCGGCGGTAGACGGTCGTCTCAAATAGCTCGCCGCGAGTGCGCCGGTAAAGCAAGCGTCCGGAGAAGTAGTACTGTGGCTCGGTATCGGGCGGTGGATCGATAGGTACGGTGCCGCGAAACGTGGTACGGCGGTCGGCCTCGAAGCTCGTCCAGAGCTCGCTATGAGCCGGGAGTACCGTTCCGGGGACGATCGCATTGGTGACGGCATAGCCCCATCCCGCTTTCGGCAATGCGTGGCGTGAGCCAATCATCGTCCGTTTGATTTCGAATGCGCTGCTCACGACCTCGACGTCGTACATGCCGGCGTTCTCGACGGCGAAGGTGACGTGAGCAGGCGTGCCCGGCCTGACTCGCGCCGGTTTGATGGAAAGCGGTGCGGGTGAAAGTTTCGAAGCGAGAGCACGGTCCGCATTGCCCATAGCGTCAGCGCCACGAAGGACTGGCTGTGGGCGAAGAAAAAAGCCGCGGCACGGCCGGTTAGTCGCCGGAGCCCAGTTCGCTATGTTTGTGCGAATGCGTCGCAGCGTGGACAAGCTCGTAGTGCGCGCCCTTGCCGCTGCGCGTCGGCGGGAAGTGCTCACCCTCGACGCACGTCACCTCGAAGCCGGAGCCGCCGTCGCCTTCCTTCACCACCTTGTAGATGCCCGAAGTCTGGACCTTCTCGCCGGGCTTGTGCTGGTCTGCCATGAGTTCCTCCGCGCTTTCGGTTATAGCGTGGAAAGAGCAAAGATTGTTCCGGCCCGATTACTTTCGGCTGAGATAGCGATTGAGGAGGGGCGTGGCACTGGCGCCGTGCACGAACACCGACAGGACGATGGCCGCGAGCAGGATTGGCAGGAGCGGCCCGACGCGGTCGTGCCCGGCTTGTTCGAGGGAGAACAGCAGATAGTAAAACGCGCTGACGCCGCGCAGCCCCAACCATGCCGAGAGGACGCGCTGCTGCCTGTCCAACGAAGAGCCAACGAGTGATAGCGTGGTGCCGAGCGGGCGGGCGACAATAAACAGGAAGAGGACTGGCCAAAGAACGGACCAATGCAGTAAGTCGCGCCAGTGCGCCGATGCGAAGCTGCCGATGATGACCATCAGACCCAGTTCGACGAATCGTTCAATCTCGACCGAGAAGCCCATCATGTTCTCCGCGATATACGCGTGAGCCAATTTCGGATCTTTGGCGGCTTCTTCCCGCTGGCCCCGCTCGACCGATTGCAACACCTCGCTTGGCGGCTTTTCACCCGTTGACTTCATTTCCTGCCGCCGCAGCGCGACACCGGCGACGAAGACGGCAATGAACGCGTAGCCATCGACGATAAGCGTCGCGCCGTAAGCCAAGGCAACGATTCCGAGCGCAAGAAACCCCTCCAGACCCAGCGCATGGTCGTACTTCGTGCGCAGCTTCGTCACGATCACAACGACACCGGTGCCCAACGCCCAACCAAATAGCACCGCGCTCGCCAGTCCCCACGCGATTGCAAGGGCGAACGTCCAGGGATTCCCGCTGCCCAGACTGCCGACTCCGCAAAGTGCGAGCGCAATGTAGACCATCGGAGAGGCCGCGCCGTCGTTGAGTCCGCCCTCTGATGACAGGGAAAAGCGCAGCGGCTCATCGTCGCCCGCTTCCTCGACGCGCAATTCGTTGGCCAAAACTGGATCCGTGGGTGCGAGCGCAGAGGCCAGCAGCAACGCGGGGCCTGCGGCCAGTCCAAGCCCCCACCGCGCGGCGGCGAACATGACCGCGATGGTAATGAGCATGGCTGGACCGGCGAGGCGTAACGTCAGTCGCCAGAGCGGCCGGGAAAGCTCGACGCGCAGATACATCCCGATGGCGAAGAGAGACACCACAAGTCCCGCTTCGGTAAGCGTGCGAAGCAGGCGTACGTCGCGCTCGACGTCGATGGTCAACAGCCCGGCGCACGCCGGACCAAGGAGGAAGCCGACAATGAGGTACACCATTGCGCCGGTCATCGGCAGCCGCTCGACCAGTTTGCGGCCCAGCGCCATCAGCACCATCAATGCCCCGACGATCAAGAACCAAACGGCTTCGATCGTCATCAGCGTCTCCTAGAGCTTCTGCAGTCTGCGGAACTGGTTGAAGTGGCGAATCGCGAGGGTCGCTTCGCCCAGTTCTTCATGGATGCGCGCGGCGTTGAAATGGGCATCAGCGAAATCGGGGTCCTGTTCAATGCAACGCTCATAAACCTGCAGTGCCTCACGGAAGCGGCCGGAATCCTCAAGCGCCACCCCAATGTTGAAAAGCAGCACCGGGTCGTTCGTCCGGTATCGCAGCGCGTCTTGGTACACCGCTATCGCCTCGTCGAACCGCTCGCTGTCCATCAGGATGCCGCCGAGGTTCAGCGATGCGTCGGTATAGTCGGGCGCGCGTTCGAGCGCTTTCCGATAGGCCGCTTCTGCGGCGTCGAGGTCATCGTCCTCCAGAGCGCGCGCCTGCCGGAACAGGTCAACGGCTTCTTCGCGTGCCCGCTGCTCGCGCGGCGCTTGCAGGGAGGAGACGTTTCCGGTTGCGTGTCCCGGCTCGAAATCCAGCAGCAGTTGGCCGGTCTCCGCATCCCACTGGCGGCTTGCCTCGTCCCGCACGGCGACGCGATCGCCGACAGCAGCAATGCGCACGCCAGTGAGCGATCCTTCACGGCCCCAGCTCTTCTGGAGGTGGTCGAGCGCGCGGACGATTTTCATTGGGGAGACACCCGCCACGCGGAGCGCATGCGCGGTCCTGAGCATGACGATGTCCTGGAAGGTGAAGCGCCGCTCGCCTTTTTCGCCGCTTAGCGGTGATACGAAACCCGCCGCGATCAACCGTTCAACGACGCTGCGCGACACACCGAGCATGCGCTGCACATCACGAAGGCTGTATCCGTCGTCTTGCATTTCACCGTTTCGTGCCAGTCTTGCGCGCGGGTGCCGGTTGTTCTTCAGTGGCCGCACGGCGCACGGCACGGCGCTTGGGCGCCGGCGCGGCTTCGGCTGCTTCTTCCGCTGGCGCGGCGGTGCGCGCGCTCTTGCGTGCCGCCCGCGGTGCGGCTGGCTGTTCGGCAGACGGCTTCTTCTTCAAGCTCGCCCGCAGTGCCTCCACGAGGTCGATGACTTGCGCGCCGGGCTGTTCGACGGCAGGCGCGGCGGTGATCTTGTTGCCCGCGATCTTCTTGTCGATCTCGGATAGGATGCGCTCTTTTTCTTCGTCCTTGTACGCGCCCGCGTCGTAGCTGTCGACGCGGTACTGCTCGATCAGTTGCTCGGCGAGTTGTAGCTCCGTCGGCTGAATGTCCGTCTCTTCAATGCCGATATCGGCCTGCGAACGTACCTCGTCGGCGTAGAGCAAGGTTTGGAGAATCAGGCCGTCGTTGCCAGCGCGCACCTGCACCATGTGCTGCTTGCCCTTCCACGTCCAACGGGCGACGGCGCACGTGCCGCTGTCCCTCATCGCTTCCTGCAGCAGCCGGTAAGGTTTGCCGCCGCGCTTGTCCGGGGCGAGGTAGTAGGGCTTGTCGAGGTAGATCGGGTCGATCGCCTCGGTGGGCACAAACGACACGATGTCGATTGTGTGGCTCGCGCTCGCTTCCAGCGCCTCCAGCTCTGACTTCTCGAAAATCACGTACTTCTCTTTCTGGAACTCGTAGCCTTTGACCATATCGGCGCGCTCGACGACTTTCCCGTCGTGCGGGCAGACGTACTGCTGCTTGAGCCGGGTGCCGCACTCTTTGTGCATGAGGTTGAAACCGACGCCTGATTTGCTCTCCGTGGCCGTGTAGACCTTCACCGGCACGGATACCAGACCGAAACTCAGCGTCATTGAAGCGATAGAACGCGCAGCCATAGGAACCTCTCGCGTAGGTTATCTGGCCGGCCACAGTCGATGCCGCTCTTGGCGGCGCATCCCAGTCACGCGGCGAGGCCAACGGGCGTTTTGCGCAAAACGGGTGCCACACCTCCCAACCCAAGCCGCAACAACGAGGAAGGCGGGGACTCCTCCGCCTCCGTGTATATTTTCGACAACGGAGGGCGAAAACAGTGTGCACGAGCTACGAGTCTAATCCGAAAGACGCGTTCGACGTCTTCAGTCTGTTTCCGGTGCCGAAGTTCGAATACAAGCCGGAAATCTACAAGGACTATGCTGCGCCGATCTTCCGCCGCGTCGATGGTGAGTATTTGACTGACGCTGCGACGTTCGGCATGGTCCCCCGCAAGTTCATCGCACCGGGCGTGAAAGCCTTCGATACGATGAACGCGCGATCCGAATCAGTGGGGCAGAAGACGAGTTTTCGCACTGCGTGGAACAAGCTGCAACTCGCTCTTATTCCTTGCCGCCGGTTCTACGAGCCAGACTACGAGACCGGCAAGGCAGTGCGCTGGCGCATCGGGATGGCCGATGGCGCGCCGCTGGCGATCGCTGGATTGTGGCGGGCATGGAAAGATCCCGCCGACGGCTCAACGAGCCTGTCGATGACGATGTTGACGGTCAACGCCGACGATCATCCGCTGATGAAGCGGTTTCACAGGCCCGGTGCGGAAAAGCGGTCCGTAGTGATCATCCCGCCAACGGAATACGAGGATTGGCTGTCCTGTAAAAGCACGGACGAAGCGCGCTCGTTCTTGCAGCTATATCCGGCTGAGGCGATGCACGCCGAGCCATTCCCGCTACCGCCGCGCACTGCCAAGCCGAAAGCAGCGCCCAACGTCGATCTGGCTCAAGCGTCACTGCTCGCGGACGACGGCGGCTAAGCCGGGGCGGGAAAGCTCATTCTGGAGAATAGGGAAACGGGATTGTTTGCGCGAGTGTCCCGGTTGCAAAAGCGCCAATCCGGACAATGCGACAGTCGAAGCGCGTCCATGTCTCCGTCATCAATGCGCACCTCCGGACTTCGGGCACGCCGACAAGTCGTACGTCAACACGGCCGCGTGCTTTGCGGCTTGCGAAAATTTCTTGCGCGCAGCCAGCCGTTCGGGTGTGTTGAACGTGCGAGCGTAGACCCGGTTCACCGCTTCAACCACCGCATCGATGTTGGCTGGACCTGCAGCGTCAGCGGCGCATGCCGAGCTCTGAACAGCCGCCAGGACGACGCCGCTCGTGTCGGCCTGATTGAGTTCAGCCGACGTGATGCTGGTCTGGAAGTTTTTCGCAGCAACCTCCGCCGCGTTTTTTACCGCCGGATTGTTCGAATACTGTTCGATGATGAGTTGCTTAACGTCATCCCGATAGCCGCGGCGCTCCGAATCCACGCCTTCGACGGTCAAGCCAGATCCGCCTCCGCCTTCGCCTCCACCGCAAGCGGTCAGCAATACGGTCATTGTCGCTAGCAGCACAGCGCGTGAAAGAACGTCTTCTTGCAAAATGTAGCTCCAACGATTCGCCGACGACTGACGAGAATCCGCCGAAGTCGATGTTGACCGCTTCCTGGCGAGTCATCCTGCCTATCTAACTGTATGGCCGACGCGAGGCTACTGCCCCGGCGCCGGCCCTTAAAAGGCCGACTTAGGCGCGGCTGCCGAGCGCGCGCTCGATCTTGCGATCCGTCTTGTACTGGCCCAGTGCGAAAACAGACCAGATGGCGGCCGGGATCCAGCCGATCAGCGTGATCTGAAGCAGAAAGCAGATGATTCCGGCGATCGGACGGCCGATCGTGAAGAACTGGAGCCACGGGATGATAATGGCGAGGAAAAGACGCATGATGAGTTCCTTATTGGTTCGATGAGCCTGCTATAACGGTCCACTCAAATGGATCTTGAACAGGGCGGTTTGGCGTTCGGCCTCCCGCCGCAGTCCGATTAGTTGACGACCAGGGTCCCGCCGTTGCCGAGGCCGCCCTTGACGTTCTGTGCGCGGTACTGACGAACAGCGCCAACGAGGTTGTTGAGCGAGTCGGTGAACGCTGCGACAACGACCTTGCCCTGCGCGGTCCGTGCGTAGGCACCGCCGCCCGCAGCACCAGCGCCGCCGAAGCCGCCCGCGAACACGCCCGAGAGCATGCCGAAGTCGACGTTACGCGCCGAACCTTCGGCAGCCGCCAACTGGACGCTGGAGCGGTTGTCGACGAGCGTGAGCATCGTCGAGGCTTCCTGCGCCTTCATCGTTCCTGCGGCACCGGCGAGCACACCGCCAACCACGGGCACGAAGGCGAGCAGGCCCGCTGCGCCGCCGCCCGCGTCGCGATTGCTGAATGTCACCGTCGGGCTGATCGTGTAGTCGGCTGCGACCATCTGGCCTTTGTGCATCTTGGACGTCTTCCGGAGTTCGCCGGACGCGTTCAGCGAGCGCTCGCCCATTGCGGTTCCGAGCGCGCGGCCGCGATCGACGATCACGAAACAATTGCTTTGCTGGACGAGCAGCTTCAGGACCGGCACCGTCGAGCCGAGCTGGTACTGACCGGTGAGCAGGCCGTACCACGGTGCTTCCGTATCCTCGACAATCGCGACCGTACCGAGCGGCGCGGTGCAGTGCTGCAGGCCTGCGTTGGCGTTCTGCGACGCTTCGCCGGCAGCGGAACCGGTCGCCGCCGTCTTGGCGGATTGCGCACCCATCTGCATTTCGGAGCAAGCGGACAGGGCAAAAATGGAGAGGGCGGCAAGGCCGATCATCTTGAGCTTCATATTTCCTCGTTGGGTGTTCAGTCTTTTGCGTTGGCGTCGATGCCAAAGAGACTTTCATCAAAACCACTTTTGGGCCTCGCTATCTCGGCTCAGCGTGCCTGGCGTCGTGTTTCAGTCAGGGCGGCGGCAGCGGGCGAAACCTCGTCGAATTCGGTACTACACCGGCTTGCTCCAGCAAGCCGGTCCTGCGCTCGTTTAGGGAGGTGTGGCCCGCCGGCTGGAGCCGGGAGTCGAGGGGCCGGGGTGCTGCGTGCCGGGGAGCTCATGGCGAGGCGATGTGCTGCCCACCATCTCTCCCAGGGCAACGACAAGGCTACCGGCCGTAAAAGTGCCGCAGGACTGGAAAGATGCGTCTTTTTCATGCTCTTTCGCCGACCATGACTGGCTACCGCCACTGGCGCTCAAGCGGCGTGACCCTCCACCACACTCCGTCGAGGCTTGTGGCCTGTGCCCGGACACGGCGCATGGCTCCGCGGCGGACCATCATGCTTCCGTCTCTGACGAACCCCATCTGTTTCAGTGCCTCAGTGGTGTAGCGTTTCTTGAGGGTGGCGTAGGTCCGCGTCATGACGACTTGCCGACAGGAGCGGCAGCCAGCGTCGGTGCACAGTTAAAGCCTGTACGTTCGCCCCGGAGGACCTCGACGTCGGCGCGGTTGGCGCGCACGAGAACATCCCGCGTCGCATTGGTCTCGTCGAAAAGCCGGACGTAGGAACTGCCGCCTACTCCGTGCCACACGGCGCGGGCGTCGCGCGTGCCCCATTTGTCAGTCGTCGGCAGTTTGCAAAACTGGACCTTGACTCCGCTGGCCGCTGCGATCGCCGCCAATTGCGTGTGCTCAGTGTCGGAAAAGACGACGACTTGACCGGGCGCCGAGCGCACGCCGAGGTTGATGAAGCAAAATAAAGTTGTATAGTGCCTCCGTTGATTTCAACGGATTTTCTGGGAGTGTGGGAGTTTCGGTCGACGCAAGTTGTATAGTGCCGTCATTGATTTTAAATGGAAAATCCTCAAAAAACGAAGGGCAAATTCCTAAATTCTGTTTGCGGGTAATCAGCTCCTTCGGAGAAAGACCCGCAAGAACTCACCTCGACCGCGTCCTCGCATGCAACGCGACCGAATTGCGGGTTCGGTGTTGCCGTGATTGGTTCCAATGGTGTGCGCGTTCCGATACGCAGAATCTCGAGTAGGCCGCTTTCCCAGATGCTCATCGACCAGGATAGGCAGGAAACAGCCACTTTGAGCCGTTCGCCGCGATGACTCGCGAAGCCGTGACGGTATTTGTGGAGAAAGGAGCGCCAATACATTCCTGAGACACGCGTCCAACCCCTCATCGGGCCAAGTAAAAATCCAGGGGGAAAAGCTCGACGACCCATCCACCTTCTTCGCCCGGTGTGGCAGCAGAATTATGGGTTTCCGAGTGCAACGGAAAGCCAATGCATCATCGCAGAAGCCTGATAGGGCTTCTGAAGAAGAACAAGGGCGCCATTGTCGGTTGCTCGCGCTTGCAGAGCCGGCGTGGGATAGGCGCTGATAAAAATTGTCGCGGGCGCTGCGCCCTGAGCGACCAGACGTTCATGCATTTCGACACCGGACATACCAGACATCCGGATGTCCGAAATCAGGCAGGCAGTGGCAGCAGCTTCCCCGGATGCAAGGAACGCTTCGGCTGACTCAAAGAGTCGCGCCTCCCAGCCAAGTGAGCGCACAAGGCTGCCAAGCGCGCGACGCACCGCCAAGTCGTCGTAGACAATGGATACTACAGGCGTCGTCTGCAAAATCGAGGCCCTCTATTTTTCTCTCCCAGGGAGGACTGGGCGGTAAGTCGCGCCCGTCCGTCTTGTCTTCTACAGCCTACCTTACAGGTGCGCCCGGCGCGATGATACGATCGGATAAGCGGGTTGTCCCTGAGAGCCGGCCAGCCGATGCCCGCTGGGCACGGTTGCCATCGACTGCAACGCGTTGATGTTGATGAGCACCTGAAGTGATCATATCTGCAGTAATTGATTAAGCCATTTTTGGACAGATCGCCAGCGTACAGGGGGCTGTACATTCAGACATTGAGGTCCGCCGCAGGAAGACACCCGGCCGTCCGAAGAGCGATCTGCAGCTGACAT
The DNA here is from genome assembly GCF_031451315.1 of Caballeronia sp. LZ032. Lineage (NCBI taxonomy): Bacteria > Pseudomonadati > Pseudomonadota > Betaproteobacteria > Burkholderiales > Burkholderiaceae > Caballeronia > Caballeronia sp. LZ032. The sequence continues at coordinate 16,287 of NZ_JARUXP010000007.1, read as the reverse complement.
TCATCGGTGCTGGTTCCTCACATTCAATGAGACGGCTCGTAATGGACCGACGCTGGCTGCTTGTCATGCGTTGCATACTTTTCAATCATCGTCGCACTTGCCCGATTGGCACCGATGACGTCTACGGCAATCCCGTTACGCCTGAACTTGTTGACGATCCGGTCCAGCGCATCAATTGCTGTGATATCCCAGAAATGCGCGTGAGACAAATCGATCCTGACCGACTTGACGTGCTCCTTGAAGTCGAACTCGGCGACCATCGCTTCAGAGGAAGCAAAGAAGACCTGACCTCGCACCTCGTATGATCGCTCATGTTTCAGTTCGTCGAGCGACGAGGTGACGGACAGGACGCGCTGGACCTTGGAGGCGAAAAAAATCGCGCTCAGTAGCACACCGACCAGAACCCCAATCGCAAGGTTGTTCGTGGCCACGACCGTGATGACGGTGGCGACCATCACGATGGACGAACTCGTGGGATGCGTCCGCAGATTCTTGAGCGACTGCCAGCTAAAGGTACTGATCGACACCATGATCATGACAGCGACCAGCGCGGCCATTGGAATCTGCTTGACCCAAGGCCCAAGAAAGACCACCAGAATCAGCAGGAAAGCGCCCGCTACGAAGGTCGATAGCCGGCCGCGACCGCCCGACTTTACGTTGATGACCGTCTGACCGATCATTGCGCAGCCGGGCATCCCACCGAGAAAGCCCGCGACAATATTGGAAAGGCCCTGACCGCGGCACTCGCGATTCTTGTTGCTCGGCGTATCGGTGAAATCGTCAACGATGGCAGCCGTCATCAGCGATTCCAGAAGGCCGACTATTGCGATAGCCAGCGAGTAAGGAAAAATGATCTCGAGTGTTTGGAACGAGAGCGGCACCTTTGGTATCGCCGGTATGGGCAGCTCGTCGGGGAATGAGCCCATGTCGCCGACGGTGCGCAGCTTCAGGTGCATGACCATCGAAATTGCCGTCAGGACGATGATGCACACCAGAGGCGAGGGCACGGTTTTAGTCACACGTGGAAGCAGGTAGATGATCGCCAGGCCGCCCGCGACCATCAGATACACATAGGGCGGCACGTGTTGCAATTGCGGCAACTGCGCCAGGAAAATCAGGATGGCAAGGGCGTTGACGAATCCCGTGATGACGGAACGCGACACGAACCGCATAAGGGCTCCGAGCCGCAGGTAGCCCGCCACGATCTGCAGAAGCCCCGCCAGAATTCCGGCGGCAAGCACGTACTCGACGCCATGCGATTTGACGAGCGAGACAATCACCAGGGCGACGGCGCCCGTAGCGGCCGAAATCATGGCTGGGCGGCCGCCAGCGATGGCTGAGACTACGGCGATACTGAAAGCTGCATAGAGGCCGACCTTCGGGTCGACGCCTGCAATGATCGAGAATGCCAACGCTTCAGGGATGAGCGCGAGCGCGACAACGATGCCGGCAAGAATATCGGCGCGAGGGTTTGCTAGCCACTCATCGCGGAAGGAACTGTTCTTCATTGGAAGGCCTTGAAAAAGCATATGCGGACACAGGCCAACCGGGACGCGGCGCTACTGGGAAGATCTGAAGGCCACCCGCGCGGCTTCTCCAGAAGTCAAAGCCGGGGTGAACATCTCAAGTCGGGAAAGCGTCGTTGCGAACGCGCGACGCTGCCAATAGGCCCGCAAACCCTGTCGGTCAAACTGTGTGACTAGGAAGGGTTTGCGATGACTTACATGGGTATCCGGGGGACGGGGAAGTGATCGGAGTGCGGTTACGCTGCACTGCAATAGTGTAATCTGGAGCTGTGCAGGTTGTCTATCACAGGCCGTGCTGGCGCTTCCAATCAACGGAAGCCGGCAGCGAGAAGCTCGCGAACCGCAGATCGGCCGCATCTACTGCACGAGAGATCGCTGAAATCCGTATTGATCACGCCGCAGCTGCGCGTCGCGTGTGGATCACGCCCCATCCCAGCCCGAGCGCACCGGCGGTAACCGAACCGATCAGCACTGCAAGCTTGGAGACAGAGAGTAACTGCGGATCATGAAAGGCGAGCATTGATATGAATATAGACATCGTAAAACCGATGCCAGCGAGAAGAGCGACGAGCGCGATACCGCTCCAGGTCACGCCAGCTGGGAGGCGACACATTCCGGTTTTCACAAGCGCCCACGTGGCCAGAAAGACGCCGATCGGCTTGCCAAGTACCAGGGCGGTGATGATGCCAATCAGGACGTATTGCGCCTGACCGCCGGTCAAACTGAGTCCGCTGAAACTCACGCCAGCATTGGCCAGCGCAAACAGCGGCATGATGCCATAGGCCACCCAGGGATGAAGCGACCACTGCACCCGCACCACGGGCGCAAGCATTTCACGCTGGGCCTGGCGCAGCACCTGTAGCGGTTTGGCCAGTCCGTCGGTTTTATCTGATGCTGCATCCTGTTGCGCCATGTTGCCGGTAGCTTGCGACATCTCGACCAGCGCCCGCTCCCGGCGGAGCGTCGGCATAACGGGCGTCATCAACCCGAGGACGACGCCGGCGAGCGTCGGATGTGCCCCGCTGACAAGCAATCCCGCCCAGATTATCGCTCCCGGAACCATGTACGCGGGCGCGGAACCGATGCTGACCCGTTGCATGATGAGCACCATTGCGACGCCGATGGCGGCCACTCCGAAGCCTGCATAGTTGAGTCCGGAAGAGTAAAAGCACGCGATGACCAGAACCGCAATGATGTCGTCGACGATGGCCAAGGTAAGAAGGAAAATCCGGAGATTGCCGGGAATCGATCGTCCAAGGAGCGCGAGAACGCCAACGGCAAACGCAATATCGGTTGCCGTTGGGACCGCCCACCCGCGGATTTCACCGGACGGATAGTTGATCGCGACGTAGATGAGAGCGGGCCCGACGACGCCTCCGACGGCGGCTGCGAGCGGCAATACTGCCTGGCCAACCTCACTCAACGACCCCTCGTGCATTTCCCGCCGTATTTCGATCCCCACAACGAGAAAGAACGCAGTCATCAACCCGTCATTAATCCAGAAGTGCAGCGATCTGGAAAACTCGAACGAGCCGACTTTAAATGCGACCGGTGCTTCCCAAAGATGATGGTAAGCCTCCCCGAACGGGGAGTTCGCCCAAAACAGGGCAGCAGCGGCGCAGATGAGAAGAATGATGCCGCTTGCAGCCTCGATCTGGAGGAAGTGTTCCAGTGCAGTGCGGGCTTTACGGGCGATGTGCCGGAATTGTCGAGCGGACTGCTGGAGCATGAGAAATTAGAGAGGGCGTCAGGGGTCCCGCGTGGCGGCCCGACCGACGCGAAATCCTGTCCGGCCGCCCACTGGCAGCTGACACCCTACATTTATTGTACAGGTGATCTTTATGGGATTTCGTTCCACACAATGACGCTTGCCGGGTCGTGGTGAATTGGACGCTTTATTGCAGCCGCTTGGCGTGCAGGAGGCCGGTGGCTGACACAGCACCGCGATTTTCCGATATAAGCGCGCTTTGCCGGAGACGTCTTGCGCGAACGCTGAGGCGTTTCTTTTCAGACGAGCATGAAAGACTAGCGAGCGACTGTAGTCGCGCCGACTTCGGCCACTCGGTTTCGTCAGTGTGTACATCGCATTAGGGGGGCGATTTCGGCCCTACAGTACTAGATCGAGTCGCTGCATACCAGGCAACCAATGAGGTCTCGGTTTGCTCGTATCGGAGTCACGCGCGCCTTCGCTGTGAGGGTTCGAGCGCAAGGGTAGAGATATCCATCTCCATTCGTTCCGCCGTGACATGCCGATCAATGTCGGGCATTGACTTGGACGTTGTCATGCCTTTTTTAACGTACGCACGTCCCGATCGGGCGAATGTCTTGTCCGGGCAGGGGCCTTCCCATTTCAGGTCGACTCCTTGATCGCGCAGGAGTGCGACGATCTGTCCTTCTCGAAGACGCATTATTTGTGTGAGTGAGCGCGCCCGAAAGTACGCGTCCAGTTCAACAAACTTGTAGTACCAGATACCAGCCCGGTTCAAGACTTCCGTTGCCGAAGCTCGGGCAGGAAGATGCGCCAGCGTCCACAGGTAGCGCCGCGCATAGAAATGCCACTGCGTCTCGGCAAAATCATCGAGCACCTGATTGCACTGTGGGTAAGTTGCGCGGGCACATACGACATTGGAGAGTTTCGCTGCGCGCCCGATGCTGTACCTTGAAATTTTCGCGGGCCAATCGGTGCTCCCATAGAGTTTTAACGCAGCTTGGCGAAGCTGGTCGGCGCGCTCGCCGTCGAGCCGGTGCGGCGAGACGACCCGCGCGGCGATCGGCCGCTTGCTGCGTGACTTCTGTGCGAAGTCACGAATCTGTGCGAAAGCTTTGCGGTCCCATTTCAACAGACGCGTGAGCGTGCCGCGATACCGGCTCCACAGGTCTTCGAGGGTATAGCGCGGATTTTCCTCGAGCGCCCGACGTAGTTCGTTGACTGCGCGGCTAACCTTGTCACTTGCCTTTTGAGCGTAGCCGTCAGGGTCCAGGGTGGCCTGCCCCGGCATCGGTGGCGCGAGGGCTTCCGCTGCGGCCGTGTCGAGCGCCTGAATGAATCGGCTCACGTCGACGAACAGGAAATACGCGGTGAGCAGATGGCGGCTGAGCGGGACGTCCGGCGTGCCACTCCGGCTCCCCACACGAAACCATTGATCGCGCTTGCCTGCGGCGTAGGCGGGGTCCATCTGCCGGAGCAGGGCTGTGCCGTAGTAGTCTTCCAGTGCCGCGGCGGCTGCGTTACGGTCGATTCCCTGACGCCCACGGAATAGCCCCAGCTCCAACAACTTTTTCCGGCACGTCGAGGCGATCACCGGCGTGGAATATGAGCCTGGTGCTGCGAGCAACAGATCCCTGGCGAATACGGCATAGCCACGCGCAGCGTCGACCGCTTTGGCGGCTTCGTTTAGGGGAGCTACATCGCTACCAAGGCGGTAGCCGCACGCGCATCGCTGCCATGGAACCTCAAGGAGCTCGCGAGGTTGCTCGAACGGGCAGGAACACTCCGGGCACCGCTCGATCAACAACGTCCCGTGTCTCCAGCAGCAAATCACGCCCGGCGCCTGATGTGCACGGTGAATATAGGTCGATCCGAGGGCGTTGAAATCTTCCCGCAGGCAGTGCTCACACATCTTCGTCAAGGCGGCGAGGCCAAGCGTACGCCGCCGCATCGCAGTGGGCATCGCTGCGGCGTTCAGCCAGTCGGTCGGTGGCGTCCAGCTGTTGAAAAGCGTGACGAGCGGAAACATCGTGTTGTCGTTGAGCAGCCGTTCGAGGTTGTCGCCACTGTCGCCCGGCAGGCGCAAGGCCAGATACGGGATATCGGGCGGTACGATGTCAGTGAGTGCTACCCGGGGCTTGCCGAACAGCTGCATAAAGCTGTCGCGCGTTTTGCGGTTGCGGGTGAGAATGTGATAGCGGCTCGCGCGGGAAACGAGCGCTTCATCTGGCAGCGATGCGGGGAAGAGGAGCAGGTCCGAACCGGAAGTCATGTACGGGAAACGGCTGTGAGTGGCGGGAGTTGACAGTCAACCCGAAAAGCATCGGATGGACGTTGCTTACGGGCACCTCGATCGATCCTAGATTCGCGGGAGCATTCATTGTAGCTAGTCTGGCTTGGCATCCTTACCCAGTGCGAAAATGTTGATGGGTGTCAGGCCGCGTTCGCGTAACTGCTCATGCAGGTTCAGGGTGTCTTCAAGATTCCGCAGATCGCGGGGATCGTCCGATGGTTGGGATTTACCCTTCCTGGGACCAGTATTCTTCGCGCTCGGCTTTGACGACTTGCGCGGCTTTCGCGTCATTACGAAATCCAAAACTGCACGGTCAAGGTTTTCGACCGCCTCGGCCCATGCCTTGTCGGTGGCAAGATCATCGAATTCTTGCATTCCATCGGCGCTGCCTGAGCGGAGCACGCGCAGTGCGGCCTGAAGAGGCGCAAGCTCGCCCAGCGATACGCTGTCGAGTGTGTCGGTTGTCAGCGGTTCGCCGGCTGCGAGGCAGCGAAACTGGGCGAGGATGAAAAGTGCGATGACGATCGCCGCAATTCCCTGCGTGTGATAGTAGAGCGCTGCCTTGAAGGCGGGATCGTCTGAAATGGGGTGGTCCGTCCAGTTGTACTGGGTAACCGTGCGCACAAAGTCGTCCCATGCATCCTCATCTTCGGCAAAACGCTGGAATTCATAGTAGCCCATCGCCGCTGCACGACGCGCATCCTGCAGTGTCTTGCGGAAGACCTTGGTCACGCCGGGCGTTCCGATGCCGATGATCGGAATGCCGATCTGTTCGACCATGCTGCTCAGGAACGTCAGAAACCCTTCATCGCCCTGTGTCTTCGCGCGACTGAGATTCTGAAGTTCGTCGATTATCAGCACGCCGAGAAAATGGTTTGCGGCAACCGCTGCCATCTCTTCAAGGAGCATCGCGAGCTTCGGCGAACGACCGCTTGCTGGAAAATTGTTGCGGGCGTATGAAGTGCCCAGTGCCTTGTCAACGGCCGTAAAAAATCGCAGTGCGAGGCCGGAGAGCGACCCGTTGTGTGGACAGTCGATCTTGATCCAGACGAGTTGGGGATGAATGAACTGCTGGTCGTTGTACCGCGTATGCTGGATAACCTGCGGATACGTTTGGAGGAGCCGGTTGATGAACGTTGATTTACCGGTTCCGCTCAAGCCGGAGAACAGGATGCCAGATGATCTGTGCGCCGCCGGCTCTGGAGCGCCATAGGCGGCTTTTCCGCCGCTGTTGACGTAGTGAAGGTGCTGCCAGGTTTCCGTTCGCACGGGGTTGCGCGTCGTATAACCCTCCCGCAGCACAACGGAGAAGATCGAACTGTACAGCCCGTATTCGGGCAAGAGATATACGAGCTTTCTGATCGATGGCAGCGAGTGAATACGCAGCTCAGCGGGCGTCTCGCGATCGCCGATCTGCGGTGCTGGTGGCAGCCACTCGATCATCGATGCGATATCGGTCGTCGAATGGATCGGCGGCAGTGCCTCGATCAGCGGATTTCCGTCGTACGCAATCACGCCAGTGGGCCGGTAGATGGCCGAAATCGATGGTGCGCGCGGCATCAGGATTTCCCCGGTTTCGGCATCGATCGTCGCAGGGCGACGACCTTGTTGCGCCGGGAGCGCATCTCGCTTCGGTGCTTTGTTGCAGCCTCGCGTTCACGTGCCGCGAAACTCTGCAGCGTGGATGGCTCCGTCGACTGGAGGACGTTCTGCATTACCACTTCCCGCTGCCGGTTGGTTTTGGTGGAGTTCAGGTATTCCTTTTTGGTCGGAAGTTGCGGTGCCTTGTGCTTCGCTGACTTCGCGCCTGCCACAACGGCTTGTTGTTTCTGTTTCCTGACAGCCTTTTGCGTGTTCTCATGATCGGCTGCGTCGTGCGCTGCGAACTGAAGCGATGCCTGCACTTCAAGCATGTCTTCGAAGCGCAGCCGGGCGTAACGCGCCGAGGATGATGTGTTCAGTTGCCAGCGGGACCATTTGCCCGCGGCCTCATCAATGACATGGACGAAATCTGTACAGTTGTCGTCGTAGTGGATGGTGACTGACCGGCGTGATCGCTTCGCCTGCGCAAGCAGCAACTCATGGCTACCTCCTTCAGGCAGGTAATGCATGTCGTCGACTTTCAGGCCGCTCTCGGTGATTGAACAGCGTCGGGATGGCAAAAGGCACCGATAGAGCGCCGCCGGATCGGAATGGCGAGCCCGTTCTCCGGACTCGTGTTCGAGGCCCCAAAGGTAGATGTTCCGGCGATACGGCTTCACCCCGGCCTGGATCATCTCTTTGGTGAGGAAATCCGGGATCGCTATTGCATTGTTGTGATAAAGAACTTCGTCGATGAGCACTTGTGTAAATTCCCGAAGCGTGAGGGTGGCGTCCCAGCGCAGATCGAGATCGTTGCGCGCATCGTGTTCGAGCGCTCGCGCTTTCCACGCGCCGGGCACCCAGGCCACGGAGTCGTTGACCGTGGCGAACTTGTTCTCGACGGTGCCCTTGGCGACCGGCAGGCCAACGGGATTGATGTTGCAGTCGATATGCAGCAGGTTCTGCAAGGACTTCTCGGCGTGCCGGCTGAGCAGTTCGGCATTGTCGGCGACGATCAGGTTGCACAGTTCCTGCGCCGGCCAGTCTTCAGGACGAATCGTGATGCCGTACTGTGCGCAGAAACTCACCTTGTTGCTGAATGCGCAGTGCAACGCCATGCGGGCCGCATTCCACGATGGACCTACCAGGCCGACGTGCAGCCCTACGATCATCGTGGAGCGACGGTCGACCACGAAGTAAATCACGGGTCGGCCGATGAGGTGATTGCGATGGAATTCCGAAACCAGATAGAAGTTGCCGACCGTTGCGTCGATCTCGAAAATGTCGGCTGGTCCGATCGTAGTGTCCCGCGCGCGACCTGCGCGCCCTCGAAGACGCTTGCGCCAAAGCAGATCATCGAGCACTTCCCGTTGAAGGCTCATGTCATCCATCAGCCTGGCCGCCCAGTAGCGGTAAGTGGGAAGTTGAATCAGCCGATTCGAAGGGAACGGAATTTTGCGCACCTCGCCGTCAACCAGTTCGCGCGTCGAATAGTGATGCAGCACCATTTCGTCATAGCTTTCCTTCAGCGTCATGCCGCGGCGCAGGTGAAAGACCTTGACGGACAGGGCAATGAATTTCAGATCGTCGGGGGTGACATTGACGCCGACAGCGCCCGGGTCGTGCCCTGCGGAAAGCACCTTTCGCGGTCGCCCGCGTTTGCTGCCCTCGACAGATGCCCGAACCTTGCCAGCGCCGCCGCTGTTTGAATATGCGGGGACCAGCGCATTGGGGATCTGCCCGAACTGCCAGTATCGCTGCAGCACGCGGTACAGGTAGGCGACGGTGACCTTGACCTCTGCCGCCCGCAGCGTCAGGACCTTCCAGCGATGGCCCTCGTCGAAAATCAGGTCGGCGTCCTCGCCGGTGACGAGGGGCTTTATTGCTGCCCAAAGCGAGTCACGCTTCGTGCGATGCATGGTAGGTATCTCGTTATCGGTACGACGTATGTAGTCGGGTGCAGGGTCCGGTCCGATCGAAACAAGTTGATCGGCAACCCATTGGCCTACGACGGCGCGAGGAACGACGAACGGCCTGCGGTGCGGCCGGTCGAGTTTGAACAGAACCAGATCATCGGCGATCCGGGCGAGGATGCGATGCGGTCCGCGCAGCGGTTCGTCGCCGGCCGGCACCAGAACTGCATTGATCTTCAGCCTGATCATGCGGCGAACTTCCGGAAATTCGACGCGAGCGCCGGATGTGGTCTGGTCAGGTGTAGAGGCACATACAGGTCAACTTCTAGCACCCGCTGCCAAGCCAGATACCGAAATACGTGGATCGACATGAAACGGGCAATGCGAAACCGGTCGGCCAGGAGATCCAAGATCGAACCGAGCGGTTTTGAAAAGGACTGTTCGGCGAGTGCGCCCATAAAGTACTGTTGCAGCGCCGCGGACGGTGCGCCGCGACCGTCTTTATTCCAGCCGCGAAGCCACCGCAAATTTAATCCCAGCACGTCTGGCAGGTCGTGCTCAGTCAGCAGTTCCCATGTCGTGCCGCGCATGAGCCAGGCTTGCCGCTCCAGCTCGAGGTTCTCCAGCGCCCGGGCATCGGTCAGGTCGCTCGTATATTTCAGGCTCCTCGCAAGTTGACGCCGGGTGTCGCCGTCGTCGATGGTCAGCAGGGAGTCTGTCGTCACGGAACAGATGTGGCCGCCGAATTCCGGGTGCGCGATACCCAGTTCATGGGCGAGCGCAAGCGTCTCGGTAATCGGATGGATCGGATACTGCTCGCGGATGTCGATCACATTGCCCAGATATTCACAGAGCAGGTGATGCCGGTATTCGAGATTCGACAGGTAGTGATGTGTGCGGCCGGTGAGCGGTGACTGTAGGCGAAACGAGTTGCCGCGGTTGGGGAACTCGCCCAGTCTGATCCACGGTTGATAGGCCGCGCCGTGACCTTGTCCTCGACCCTGTCTGATCAGTCGTTCACGAACCTCTCGCGTCTCGGCTGCACGATATCTGCTCACGACGAAAACCGCCCTCAAAAAGCCGTCACTATACAACTTTATTCTTTCTGCTATACAACTTTATTTTGTCTCATCAGAGGTTGACCATTGCCAGATTCAACAAGGCGGGGCGGGTTGCTACGAGCAAGCCGAAGATCGTCATCGCAAGAAAGCTCACGGTCAGGCGAATGCTGGGTCGCTGTGCCGTGGTGGGGACGATCAACAGGAGGATCCCGCCTATCAGTCCAGCTGCCGCGAAAAACAACAACGTCGCGTGCATGCGCGCATCGGGCGATTGATCTTTCAGAAAAACCAACGTGGAGGCGAACGCGAGTGTTGCGATCAACGACATGAAGACCGTTGCTCCGTTATCGACTGCACGATGCAACGAAGCTGCCGGTGGCTCCCCGCGGCGCTTGAGGCGGAAGTTGTTTGCGACGACGACAAGCTTGAGCGCCCACAACGCCGCGAAGGCACCGAAGCCGATGCCAATCAGCGCAATGCAAGTGAAGGAGAAAGCGGCGGAGGCGAGGAAGAAGGCATCGCCGAGCGACAAGCCCTCGGGCACGATGCTTTCGAAATAGCAGTAGGCGATCAACACCGCACCGCCGAGAAGGAGGACCGCTTTCCACGCGGCCGCGATGGATGCTTGAATGACGTCGATGAGCGACTTGATAAGTTTCATCGCGTCGAGGGGCTCTTTCTTGTTGGGTTCCATGGGACCTCGCTTGAGTGACGATAGCGACGCGGATCTATTCGCGTCACGAACCAGACTAGCGAGCCAAGGGCAAAGTCAAGCAACCGACTTTCTCAATCCTTGCAGACCAAGCGAGAAAGCCGAACGAAGAAGTAACGCAGGTTAGCAACGGCCAAAACGCCGATAGCAGGCCCGAGCGGCCCGACGTTGCCTTGAGGACGCGCGACGAGCGAGCGAAACTCGCTCGTCCATAGGCACCGACACAGCTGAAGCCCCGACGACTCCTCATCGCAGCTTCTTTTTTCCGAGCAGGTAAAAAAATGCCTTGCTCTACGAGCAAGGCATCAAGAACGTTGCGAACGGTAATAGATGAGATAGCAGCTGGCGATTACGTGGTCGGCAGCGCGCGATAGTGCCATAAGTGCACTAGGTAACCTTTGCTCTGGTCGTCTTTTTCGACCTGAACGTCAAGCGCCCCAGAGCTGTCGGAGAACGGCGTGAGACTGCCGCCAGCGCTGCCAAGGAATGCCCACGGCTCAAACATGTTGGTCAGGACCCCTTCAGTCGGCACCGCAAGAGACGTAAAGTATCCATACGTTACCTCGGGGAACGAGACCAACTTGCCTGACGTCGCTGCCATGTCGATGTGATAGACGCCGGTCTGAATGGTGTCGCACGGCAAAGCAATGACAGTGGTCGCGGAAGAGGTCATCTGCGTCGTCGCAAGCGAGCCGTCCGGTGCGGTGACCGTGTAAGACGCCGTCCCCGGCGAGACTGTGCCGGTTACCTTCAGCTCACCGTCGGGGGCTGTTCCGAAGGAGGCGGCATCATCGCGCGCGTTGCGTACCAAGCGCATCACCTCCGCTTCCAAATTCGGTGCCATGTTCGCATTGTTCGTGGGCACCTTGGAGCTGAGGTAAGTGCCGACGAACGCGTGGTTGACACCGAAATACGCGAGAATGCCTCCATCAGCATTTGCGGGAGCGGGTTGATACGTCCTCGTTGCTGCGGCGAGAGCCCGGGCCGCGTTAATGACGTTGTCTTGCTTAAGCGTCACGTATTTGCCCGTGTTGGGCGCCATTGCGGGAGTCGCGACATTGACCACCTGGACGTTAGCGGCGACCCTCGCGAAACGGTTGTAGCTGTTCGGTACGGGAAGTTGGGTTCGGGCATACAACTCCTGCGCGAACATGTTACCTTCAGAGTGAGCGACGAGAATCACCTTGCCGCCGAATGAACTGGTGACGAAAAGGTATTGTGACGCCTGGTCGAGAGTTGCGGCGGCATCCGTATCATCCGGGGCGCCTTGAGCAAGAATGGAGTCTCCTAGCTGGCTGTCCACAAGCTGCTTGTCGGAGTCGGACAGATTGCTTTGCAAGCCACTAGCGTAGCGCGTGACCTGCTCAATCCATGCCTCGTCCGCGGCCTGTCCCTCAGCCACCTTCTGCTGAACAAGCTTGACGAAGATATCAGCAAGCATGCCCTCCGATTTGTTCCAGATCCCGACTACGTCGTGCCAGTGCGGGATGCCATACGCGTCCATGCGGTCGCGCAATGCGATGGATGAGCCTGTCGCAGCATCGGGAGAACCGCCCCAAATGCCGTTGATATACATGACGTTTGGTGCAGTCGTGCAAACATAGAACTGCGATGACGGTTGAGGTTCGCGAGGCAGGGCATGCGCGAATGGTCCGGTTGCCATAACCGCCAATCCGACGATGCAGGAAACGAAGTGCGTCCACATCTTCTTCATCCTTGCGCGCCTCCCGACTTCGGGCACGCCGACAGGTCGTATTTCAGAACTGCGGCGTTCTTTGCGGCTTGCGTAAACTTCTTGCGCGCAGCCAGCCGTTCGAGGGTGTTGAAAGTGCGAGCGTAGACGCCGTTCACCGCTTCAACGACAGCATCGACGTTGGCTGGGCCTGCCGCGTCAGCGGCGCATGCCGAGCTCTGAGCAGCCGCCAGGACGACGCCGCTCGTGTCGGCCTGATTTAGGACAGCGGACGTGATGCTGGTCTGGAAGTTCCTGGCAGCAACCTCTGCCGCGCTTCTTACCGCCGGGTTGCCCGAATACTGCTCGATGATGAGTTGCTTAACGTCATCCCGATAGCCGCGACGTTCCGAATCCACGCCTTCGACGGTCACCAGATTGCCCTTGGTGGTGTACGTGCCAGAGGCCGCCGTCGGAGCAGATGCCCCCGCGCCACCAGGTGATGTCGGGTCGTTGCCGGAGCCCGACCCGCCTCCGCCTCCACTGCAAGCGTTCAAGAATACGGTCATTGTTGCCAGCAGCGCAGCGCGTGAAAGAATGCTTTTTTGCAAAATGGGACTCCAACGATCGCGTACTTTCTAGGCAAGTACACAGGGCCTCTATGTTCCGAGACAACTTGATTCCGCTTCTGAAGCAGCCTGCTCGTCAGCGTCACTCAGGCACAACGTAGAACTGCTTCTCGCCGCCCATAGCTTTAGCGGAGGCGTCTGCTTCCGTCATGCACCGCGCGCCCGAGTTCTTCGAAGCGGGCGCGCTGCCGTGATCGGCAGGAGCATGGTGAAGGGAACGCTAGTTCTTGCGCGGCCGAAAGCTGCCGTTTTTGGAGCGCCTTTCGCTCCAAGGTGACACGCGCCGGCGGTGTACCGTCTAGTTATCGGGCAGCCGGCGGCCATTGACGCTTGGATAGTCGCTAAAGCATGTGCATCAAACGACCGATAACAGGGTTAGCAGGCGTTGCGCTCCTTGAAAGCGCAGGCGAAATCCCAGATTGACGAGGCAGAGCGGAAATGGTCGGAAATAGAGTCGTCGCGATCGCTTTGATGGTCGCCGTTGGTGCAACCGGTGCCAGCGCAGCGACAGCAGTCGCATCGCTCTCTGCGAGTTCGAACGCAACATTGGCTGCGACCGTCGGTGCGGCAAGGATGAAACAGGCGGGGCTCGCTCGCGCCACACGCATTGGAGCCATCACCGCTAAATCGGGTATGGGCGAGCGCGATGTGGAAAGGATGCTTGACGCAGCTGCTACGTCGCGATCGGTTTTTTCGTGGTCGATGATCGCTTTCGTCTTCTCGGTATTGCTGCTCTTGGCTTCGTCGTTGAGGGCCGTAAGCGTATTGATGACGCCGTCGAGACAGATGGAATCAGCAAACTGATCGCACCAGACTTCGAGAAGTACCCCTCGAACAAGTTGTAGATCTTGCGCCAGCCGCCTTCGACGTTCCCACCGTAATGGCGCGGGACGACAAGCACTAAAGTGATTTTTCTTGATGGCCGATAAACGTATCGAACGGAAGCGCGCTAAGCAATAATGAACCCGCCGTCGGGTCGCGGGGCGCGCGCTTCGACATTCACTGCACAAGGAAGATTGGAAATGGTCCGGGGTCTTGTATGTTTGTTGGCCGCTGTTTCGGCGGTTTGCTGGTTGACGGCTTGTAATACGGTGGCCGGTTTCGGGCGGGACATCACCGATTCCGCGAACGCGGTTAAGCGTGTCGTTTTTTGAATTGCTTTCCCTAACATAAGACGCGATATGGACGAACAGCTTGAAGCGCGCTACGCTGAGATCCTAGCGACGACGCACCCATCTTTCCTAGATCCTTCTGTAGCTAAGACGCGAGGGCTTTCTACGCCCTTTCTCGTGAACGGTCCCAAAGACCCGAGCGCACAGCGCATTATGGTGATCGGCAGGGAATTCGGCGGAAAACATTGGCACATAAGCGCGGAGGGTGGTGGAGTCAAAGCATACGTGGCGAAGGCACTTGCTAAGCATCGCGCATCCTTCGACGAATGGCTTCAGAAAGGTGGGGACGGCGGCACCACCTTTTTCAACTTCATGCGTGCTCTAGCAGATCGGTTCGACTCCGGCGGACTGATCTACTCCAACCTGTTTTGCATCGATGCGCGCGGAGGTGATCCCAGCGGCTCGGAACACTTTCCCGAGATCAAGCGCCTTTCCAAAGCACTGCTGGAAGTACAGTTTGATCACTTCCAGCCAGACGTCGTTATCTTCGCTCACGGCTCAGCGTCGGCTGCCGTCAGGCGTGAATTCTTTCCGACCAAGGGAGTCGGAAGAGTCTGCGTTGGGCGCAGAGACTGGGAAGACGTGGGGGTTCCCAATTCGCAGCTCTGGGAGTTCGAGATGTACGGCAAGATTTTGTGCTACCGCATTCAACACCCGGCAAACTGGAGGGGGAAGGCCGGGGTTGAAGCGGCGAAGGCTCGTCGACACCTACTAGACCTCCTTACACAGACGCTACCCCGGAGCCTGCCGGTTGTCACGTCAGTGGCCGACGCGGGCCCCTCCACTGTCGCGTTATCCACGCCATGAAACAACGCGTACGGCTAAAGCTGGTCCAGAGGCGACAGGCTCGGTGGTATTCGACCCGTGGGCTTGCCGCCGGAATTAAGCGATATGCGCGAGACGAAAATCGATCACGAATGTCCTCCATCTACGCTGAACACCGAGAGCTGTTCAAGCGACTAGAGGACGCGTAAGCACGACAACAGACCCAACAACATCCCACGTAGATGGAATGCCATGTCGTGCATTACCGACATTTTTTGGAAAAACAAAAATAATGAGATACATCGTTGTCGCCGCTTCACTGTCAGTTGCTTGCACTTTTTTAGGGGGATGCGCGTCTGTCCCAGATGTCGCAACAGCGACGCAAACGTCGGGCAGCTATATCCTCGATAAGACGGTCCTCGCGCCGCACGACAATACCGGAAAGGTGATCTTCAAGCGGGACAGTTGGCCAGGGCATGCATACCGCTTGCAGGTCTACTCCGATGGAAAGCAGATTGCCTCTATTGGGAACGGAGAGGTTTTAGTGGTGTATCTGCCCGTTGGGCGACGGATTGTTGGCACCTTCGGAAGTCCGAAACCGAAATCGGAGACAGTCGTCGAAGTGACCAAGGAGAATCCGACTTTCATTCATTTGACGCTTTCCGCTTGGGGATGGGGCGGTTGGGATATCGCCCAATCTAGCTATTAGTGCGTCCGGCGGATGACCGCCGCCTGGTGGACGTTGCTGTTGCCGTTGGCCGGGTGCTTCACCGCTCGAGCGGCCTTGAGGGCGTGCGGAGCCGCCGGGTTGTCGTGGTGGATCGGTATGCCGGCGGCTGTCGCCGTTGTGATTGGCGGCGTCATTTGCGAGCGCGTCATCGAGCGCAAATACGTACCAACTCGGCGCACCGATTGAACACGGAAGAGCAACCATGTCCACTTTGACTCCGGCGCTTGATCTGCGGGCAGCGATTAACGTTTTGCGTGCTTTTGCTGAGTCACGCAAGATGCCCAACGGGGAGCCGCTAACGGATGCCATTGTGCAGCTCATCTCGACGCGGCGGAGACGCTTGAAGAACCTTTGTCAGACGTCCCGACCCCGAGTGAGGAAAGGTTAGTCGACCGTAGGTGATAAGCCGGGGTAAGTGGACATCGCGTATGCGTCTCACGTCGGCCGTTCTCCGGGCAGCAGTGAACGGGGGTAATTTGGTTCCCACTAAATGTTTTGACGGGAACCAAAGTGGCCGAGATTGTG
>NZ_JARUXP010000006.1:0-345 GCF_031451315.1 Caballeronia sp. LZ032 | reverse complement strand
CGCCTGTGATCGCCAAGGCATCCACCACATGCACTTGTTCGCTTGACCCTATAACGAGTGTGTCTCACGACTCACTGGTCATAGGCTGAGTATTCGCGTGTCGGTCCACGTTAGTGCTTTAGCACTTACGTGGAGCCCACACTACGTGTGTGCCGTATTCCAAAGCAATCTTTCGATCACCTTTTCATACTTGATACAATCACTACCCTGAGCAGTTAATTGCGCCCATCTCTAAGCGCTTTCGCTACTCTCTTTACTACTTCTTCCAGATTGTTAAAGAACGTTTAGCCGACCGGCGTACTTCATTGCCTTCGACATCAACTGGCTTCAATCGCCAATGCACAG
>NZ_JARUXP010000005.1:58358-393383 GCF_031451315.1 Caballeronia sp. LZ032 | reverse complement strand
AACTGGCGACAATGCATGAAGCCTTCCTCAAACTCGCTGCCTGCATGATCTGCTGGAATACTCTTCAACGATCTGCTCAGGCATTTTGAAACCACCTCTTAGGCATACGTTTATCACGAACTGCCTGCTTCGCTGGTATCGACACAAGATCAATGTCGATAACGCAATCGTATCGTTATCCACTTATGTGGGGCATGTTCGCGTCACTGACACGTATTGGTATGTCAGCACCGTCCCTGAACTGATTGCCTCAGTCTCTCAACGCTTCGAACGTTATGCACGGGAGATTTCAAATGACTAGCTCCGATCCAGCAGTACGGTTTTCGACCTTGATTCAACAGTTCTTTATGGACCGTTTGATCGAGCAGCGCAACGTCAGTCCTCGCACTGTGGCCAGCTACCGCGATACCTTCCGGTTGCTGTTCAGCTTCGCGGAGAATGACTTGAACATGTCACCACATAAGCTCCGGCTAGCCGACTTCAATGCAGAGCTGATTCTTGCTTTCCTCAAATATCTGGAGACTACCCGTCACAACGCGATCCGCAGCCGGAACGCGCGGCTAGCTGCGATCCGGTCTTTTGCTCACTATGCAGCGTTACAGGAGCCTTCGGCGCTGCCCGGGCTTCAGCGCGTGCTGGCCATTCCCATGAAACGCTTCGACAGACCCATGGTCGGTTTCCTCAGTCGAGACGAAATGCAGTGCATCCTTGCAGCTCCTGCTGCAAACAGTTGGTGCGGTCAGCGCGACCAGGCTATGCTGGCTACGCTCTACAACACGGGTGCACGGGTATCTGAACTAATAGCTATGCGCGTCGGGGATGTCGTATTGGACCGTGGCGCCTGCGCAAACCTGCACGGCAAGGGACGAAAGGAGCGAACCGTGTCACTGTGGGCTAGTACTGCGAAGCAAATCCGCCGCTGGCTACACCAGATTGATCCAGATCAGAACCAGTGGCTCTTTCCTAATCGTGCCGGCGGCCAGATGACACGGTCCGGCGTAACAGATCGACTTAAGCTCGCTGCGGCTGGCGCTTCAATCCGCTGTCCCCAACTCAAGACTCGAAGCATCACTCCACATATCGTAAGGCACGCCACGGCCATGCACATGCTTCAGGCCGGTGTAGACGTCACGTTGATTGCATTGTGGCTTGGCCATGAAAGTGCCGCCACCACCCATATGTACATCGAAGCCGATCTCGCCATGAAACAGCGGGCACTGAACTCCATTCAAGCACCGCAATTCAAACAGCACCGGTTTTGTCCGCCGAAAGACATTCTCGCCTTTCTCGACGAACTATGATTATGCTTGCTTGGTGGGTCGCCCTCATTAACCGTACAGCATGAACGTATTGCGTTGCTGAAGCTCTTCAAGAGAGACGTCCGGCCCCAGGGTGGTCGGACGCACAACTGACGTCAAGGCGCAGAAGGTAGGACTCTGCATAATTCGGTTACGTGGATAAGAGCGTGACATCAGGCCATTCTCCACCGGCAGATCCTCATGGATGTTCAGTGACACGGTTGCTGGCGCGAAGGCCAGCGCCATGATCTACAGCTTGATGCTCACGTGCCGAGCGTGCAACGTCGAACCTCATGCGTATCTCGTACGGATACTCAGCGAATTGCCGCAACGAGCACTAGACGCCGATGTTACCGACCTGCTGCCGTTTAACTTCTCGAAGCATACGCCTTGACCGCTTAACAACGCTTGATCCAACCACCGTATTGACGCGACTGTTGCCACGCGGTCACGTTGGTCCCGTGTGCCAGATCGAGCGCTTACGCGTGATCTGTAACTTCAAATGCCGCGACCGTTTCCGTTAATGCGATTTGGACGTACATATAGACCGCCATGAAGTCGATCTTTGCAGATCTCAAAAAGCCATCTTTTATGGACTTCTCGTTGACGGTGGCCGGTTGTTCGCTCCTTCTCTTATGTTTGCTCGGTGGATGCGCGCTGCTGGGCTACTACCCCAATACAAGGCTGAAGGTAGTTTTTGCAATTGGCCTTTTCTGGGGCTCCCTTTGCAAGCTTGTCGGCTTACGACCGACATCCAACTGGCGTGGGATCGCCATCATTGCCAGCGGGTGGGTATCCTTAACTTTCCTGGGATTATTCTTAAGCGATTCAATATCGGGTTGACCTCGGAATACGAATCTTGCGGGTGGGGTATCAATATATGTCATTTTTCCATTAGGCGCTGTGGACATTTGCACTCGGGCTTGCGTGAAGTTGCTCAGCTCCATGCTTGGCCTCACTTTTTTTTAATAATGCTGCGCGAATTATGCTATTGATAACGCGCAACGCGCTAAATTCTCAACCTCTTATATTCGACCCTAAACCTTGCGCCGATCCAGATTACGAAGAGCTCGTCAAGAAGGCTGTCACGCATGCAAAAGCGAAGCTGCAATGGGTCTGCCAGGCTTCGTCGGCTGAATCGGAATGGAGAGGAAGGAGACGAATCATGAGCATACTGCTCGCGGTGTTTGGAGAAGGGAAAGATCTGGATTCACTATAGATGACGGCCCGAGCCATCGCCGTGTTCTTCGGGTCACTGGCTCTAATTCGTAACGGGGAAAGACGCGCCTTCGGTCAACGCTCGCCCTTCGACTATGTCGTTGCGATTTTGCTCGGAGCTACCTTGAGTCGCGTCATCGTGGGTGCGTCACCTGCAGTTGCAACCGCGGCAGCTTCGCTAACCATCGTGCTTATCCATCGCGCCCTTGAACGGGCATGTGTTCGATTTCCGCGGCTCGAACGTCTGTTGGTGGGTGAGGAACGCGAAGATGCTCTCGGGCAAAGAGGTCGTCGCGGCGGCGGCGATTGCACCGCTTGGCGAATACAAAAGGAATTTGAGCGCCAGCGCGCTTCGAATCAACAGGGGACGGTACGGACCGTCGCATCGAAGGTTCGTCGTCCATTCGCGCCACGCACGGTCCGATGTCTCGATGCGCCCATCAATGTCTTCGATCGGCGGCACGACGAGCGGCTCATCGTCACCCGCAACGATAGCGAGCGTTTCGCGCTGTCCGTCCTGCACGGCAACGTGCGCACGGATACCTTCATTGCACGTTCGTCGATGACAACATTCGCACCGTGCAGAAACAACCCCAGCACGCGCCCTGCATGGAAAACGTCCCGTCCGCCGATGATCGAACAATACGGGCTGATCGAGTCATCACGTCGACTGAAAACGATGCGCACCTCGAAGCGCGCCGTGCCTTCGAGGCCTTCGATACGCCGCGTCATCTCTGCCCACGGCAGCCGCCCTGCACTACCACTGTTATGCGACTCGACAAGTTAGGCGCGACCCGTGGGCGTCGTGAACACCGTCTCGAGCACATTACTGTGTTCGCGATATTGCCGTTCGACTTCGAAGGGCTGAGTCGGCGTGATGGAAAAATAGCCGCCGTTGCGTACGTCCAGCAATCGGTCGAACAACAGCGGTGAATCGATGCTCGGGACGCACCACCAGTCGATGGAGCCATCCGCGCCGCTCCGCGCGACGGACCGGCCATCGCCGAGCGCGCCATAAGCGTCAAGCGGGAGAAAGCCGTCTGCATCACGTTCGATAATCCGGGGGCACTCCATTAGTTTTTCGGCACCTTGTCGACTCCCGCGCCAGGATTACTGGTGTCGATCAGCTCCGGCGACTTCACCGCACGCAGCGTTTCGAGTTGAGCTTTCGTGTCGATCCTGCGAGCGCGTTCGAACGGTTCGAGCTTCACGGGACCACCTCGCTCCAGCGCCTTGAGGATGCCTTCGAGCACGCGCACGTCGGCATAACCTTCTTCGACATCAGGCTCGGGGTGCGTGTCATTGAGGATGCAGTCGGAAAAATACTTCATCTCGCCGCCGAAGTGGTCGGTGTTCTTGAATGAGTGCGTCGCTTCGTCCTGCCCGATCGTGACCGTTTGCTGCGTCGGCTTGCCGTACATGTAGCAGGGCTGCATTGCGATGTTCCCCTTGGTGCCGAGCGCAAAAAACGAATCGAGTGTGTTCAGTGTGTACGACACCACGAACTGCGCGAGCCGGTCGCCTGGAAAGCGCAGCGTGACCGCCACCGTGTCATCGAAATCGCCAAGGCCCGCTTCGGGGTGACGCACGCCAACGGCGGATACAACTTCGACGGGCTCAGCTTCAAACACATAGCGCGCGGCGTTCACAGGATACGGGCCCATGTCGAAGATCGGGCCTGCTTCGACGCCGCTTTTAGCGCGATGATTCGCCGGATCAACCTTCTGCACGAAAGTGGACGAAAACAGTCGCACGTCGCCCAGATCGCCTGAGCGGAGGCGCTCGATCGTCGACAGCGTGCCCGGCTCGAAATGCAGGCGATATGCAACCATCAGCTTTGCGGTCGATGCTTCCGCGGCTGCGGCAATCGCCTTGCACTTCTCCGTTGAGACTTCCAAAGGCTTCTCAACCAGGACATGAATGCCTGCCTTTAATGCAGGAATGACGAATTCGGCATGCCGCCAGTTCGGCGTGGCTAAGTAGATTGCATCGACCTTCCCTGACGCGAGCAGTTCGTCGAATTGCTCGTACGTGAAAATGTCTGCGATGTTGTACTGCTCGGCAACCTTGCGCGCCTTGTCGGGGTTGCCAGTCACCAGCGCGGTGATTTCGGAATTTCCCGTGTGATCGACGCCCGGCATCATGGCCTCCTGCGAGATATCGCCAAGTCCTACGATCGCGTAGCGAACTCTCTTGCCCGTGCTTAAGCCCAGCGCTGAAGCAATGCTCATTGCTCGTTCCTCTTGAGTGGTTGTGGCCTGAAGGCCATGTCCAAAGCCCACGCAACGTTTGTTCCAGTTGGAGAGTTTCGGGAAACAATGACCAAGGCGGCGAGGAACAGCGATTGCGCACCCGTCGCCGATTGCTCGCTACACAGTGACGGTGTGATTTCAAAGGAGAGGACTTGCCAGATGCATGCGTTAGATTGTGTTCTACCCGCTCGCGCGACGCTCGGTGAATGCCCGCGATGGGATGAGCGGAGAGGCTTGCTGTGGTGGATCGATATCGAGGCGCCCGCGCTGCACTGTTTCAACCCTGAGACTGGTGCGGATGCCGCCATTGAATTGCCGGAGAATATCGGATGCTTTTCACTGATGGACGGCGGAGGCTTCGTGGCAGGTATGCGCACCGGCATCTATTTGCTCGACACTCACGGACGGGTCGTTCGGCAACTCTGCGCCAATCCGGAGAATCCTGCCTCGAGCCGCTTTAACGATGGTCGCTGCGACGCACACGGCCGCTTCTGGCTGGGCACGCAGGATGAGTCGAAGCAAGGTGGCGCGGCGCTCTATCGTTTCACGAACGGTGCGTTAATGAAAATCGACGCTGGACTAACGACATCGAACGGCATGGCGTTCAGCCAGGATGGGCGCTACTGTTATCACTCGGATACGCCCAAGTTCAAGATCTATCGACATACCTACGATGGTGAGAGCGGCGAAGTCGGCCCACGCGAAGACTGGGTATCGTTAAGTCACAGTGAGAGCGAACGCGGGCGACCGGACGGCGCGTCGGTGGACAGTGAAGGCTTTTACTGGTCTGCCCTGTACGAAGGCGGGCGGATTGTACGCATTTCGCCCGCGGGTGAGGTGGTTGAGGAATATCCGCTGCCCGCGCGCTGTCCGACCATGTGTGCGTTCGGCGGCGCCGATCTACGGACGTTGTATGTGACCACTGCGCGGCAGGGTAGGAGCGCCGAGGAGCTTGAACAATATCCGGAGTCGGGCGGCATCTTTTCAATGCGCGTGCGAGTGCCAGGTCTCGTCGAGCCGCGCGCCGTGATCGGACAGGCATAAGCGCGACACCCGTGCGGCAGCGATGACGCAGCCTTTCATCCAGCTTGTCTGCGCGTGCAGGAAACTGTCTTCATATCGCGCCCGTTTTTTCCGCTTCCAAATTTAGATAAGGAGTTTCGATGACTGCCACGAAGAACCAATACGCCATGCAAGATCCGTTGAAGCAGTATCCCGGTCCTGACTTCGACCGGCAGCCGCAATCTGCGCCGGGTCTGGCCAAAGAGATGCGTCCCCGACCCGATCACGGTGAGGAAAGTTACCAAGGCTTCGGACGGCTCAAAGGACGTCGCGCTTTGATTACCGGAGCCGACAGCGGAATCGGACGTGCGGTGGCGATCGCTTACGCCCGGGAAGGCGCGGATATCGTCATGAACTATCTGCCGAGCGAAGAAGCCGACGCGCGAGAAGTGCGCAGGCTCGTCAGCGATGCCGGCGTCAAGGTCACAGCGATAGCAGGCGACATTAGCGAGGAAGCGTTCTGCCGTGAACTCGTTCAGAAGACTGTCGGCGAACTGGGTGGCATCGACATCCTGGTGAATGTCGCCGGCAAACAAACGTCAGTCGATTCGATCGCCGATCTGAGCACCGAACAATTCGAGGCGACATTTCGCACCAATGTCTTCGCGATGTTCTGGCTGTGCAAGGCGGCGTTGCCGCACATGCCGGCTGGTGCAGCGATTATCAATACGACCTCGATCCAAAGTTATCAGCCCAGCGCTTCCCTTTTGGACTACGCACCGACGAAAGCCGCCATTACCGCTTTCACGCATGCACTGGCCAAACAGGTCGCGCCTAAGGGTGTACGGGTCAACGCGGTAGCGCCCGGTCCGATCTGGACGCCGCTGCAACCTAGCGGTGGGCAGCCGCAGGAAAAGATTGAAGGGTTTGGGTCTGAAGTGCCCCTGAAACGACCCGGTCAGCCGGCGGAGTTGGCACCGGTGTACGTCCTACTGGCGTCGCAGGAGTCAAGCTACGTGACTGGCGAAGTCTACGGCGTCACAGGCGGCAATCCAATCTCTTAATACACACGATGCCTGTTCGTTTGTTTTAAGCGGCCGCACTCGTTCCACAGTCCTCCGGAGCAAAGGGAACGCGCAAGGACGTAGATTGAAACTGATTTCTGGCGACGTCTTTGTTCTCGGCCCCGACCCGTTGTGCCTGCCTTTGAACCTGACAAGTCGACCGACTGCAAATCCGTAGCGCTTCTGCCAAGGCATTGAGTGAGACAGCAGACCGGTCGTTTCGACGTTGCCATGAGCGGCTGCTTTGGCTCCTCGTTGTTTCTGTGTGCACGGTAAAGTCATCCTGGTATGGTTGCACCGGCTATTTCGAGCTTTGTGAGGATGGCGTACACAACGCATTGACCGTTGGCTGTCGAGCTTCTAGGACGAAATTAAGCGACCTCTCCGGACAGTACGTAGCGCGAGTTGAATACCGCTTTGCATGTCTGGATGAAATCCGTCGGTTTGTAGGAGCGGCAGGCTCTCGCCATTTATTATGCGGCCCCGTTTTTCGTGTGGGTCGGGCTGCAAGTAGATGACGACGCCTCGACGCTTGAAATCTTGACGGTTGTCATGTCGCAGCGTTGCCGCACCGCCAGTCGCCAACACAATTCCTCGGCCGCGACTTTGCATTTACGACATGCGCCTCCCGCCGACGGAGGGCCTCCTCGCCTTCGAGTTCGAAGATCGAAGATCGAAGAAACGCCACGCCGGTTTGTGCAACGGCCGCCACAGACGGCGCGCGAGCGCGCGGCCCACCGTGGTTCTTCCGGCACTCATCAGTCCAACGAGGTATGGGTTCGTTTTTGCGTGAGCCTCTTGCAACTCCAGTTTCTTCACGAGCCTAAAGTCGCTCGACACGTTCGTCGGCGCCCTCCTATTTCCAGATGAACCCGCCTAGCAATCCTCCTCCCTTGTTAGGAAAACGCTGATATCGAGAACACGTCCGACGCGGTACGGTGCAATACGGTCACATTACGCAGGTGAGTGCGCGACAGCCTCGCGTTGACAACGCCATGGACGATAAATGTGACTGGCTCCCCTCGAGCTTCGACGGCCTTGAATGGTGGCGGCAAGCCTCCGCAGAGATCGAGTTATTGGTCATTGCCGACAGTGAAGAACCGGGACCAGGGCGTTGGCTTTGGGTGGTGCGTCGGATGGACGGCAACGATGCTGGCCAGAGCAGCTTCGGCATGTCTGCAACGCTCGATGAAGCGAAAGAGGCGGCCGAAAAAGTTTGGAAAAATAGTAGAAAACCCTGATTCAGCTTTCCGAAGGTGGCCATCGCGTTAAATCGTTGGTTCTCGCGTCGGGCAACAAATTCAGCCGCCGGCTGCGATGGTCCTTACGACCACTTCACAGACGCACCGATCGGCTTGGTGAAGCTCACCGTACGCTTGCCCTTCTCTTTCTAAGGGAAACTAGCTGAGCGCAAGGTCAGGTGGTTCGGAGCGAATCAATACGATGAAGTTCTTCGCGAGCGCAGAAGAGAAATGGCGCCTTCCTAAGCGTCATTGAGCGATTTGGGCGCTCATCGAGATGAGCGCACGGACATACTGTGTCCGGCTCGCTCGACAGTTGCAAAGCATCACCGTTGAAGCGTCGGACAGGTGCGTGTCCGCCTGCGGTACGCTGTCATTCCGTGTCGGAATGTCGATTGCTTGATCAGTTCACCATCCTTGCGGAGCATGTCATGGAACCCAAACCTCCTCTGAATCCCGGCGACGAAGCAGATCCGGGCACACCAGGCGCCGGCGAGGATATTTGTCCGGCATGTGACGGTTCAGGCCAGCTCGACGGTGCGAAGTGCGAAACCTGCGGCGGCACAGGAAAGATCATACAAGGCGTTGGCGGTGGTTGACTGCGCCTTGCCGGTCGACGCAGATGTGCTCGTTGCGATGAAAGGGGCTGGGCGCCGGCCCTTTGTTCCATCAATCCCAACCTGCAGGTTCGTCCGTGTGAGGCTACTCGCCGGGTTCCGCAGTCGAAGGATAGCGAGTCCCGTTCACGTTTACTGCCGTGGGAGAGTTCCGGCGCACGAATGGCGCATTTGGACAAGCACCCTTCTCAATCCGCACCCCTTCGGCTTTCAACCGTTCTACGAAGGATGGTCGGCTGCTTCTACGGCCGCAACGTACCGACTTCGCTTAACTAATAGCGTGGCTCGATGAAAGACAACGTCGCGCTACAAAAAGAACGCTCGACACTAGAGAAGGCCGACGCGGACATTGAGCAAGCGTGCCTGCGCGTTGAGCAACAGCGCACCATCCTACGTATGTTGGAGATAAGGGGGCACGATATGGTGGACGCAGCTAAGCTTCTCGAAACGTTTCTCGGCACAGTGGAGGCGATGCGGCTTCACCGTACTGCGATAATTCACGAGATCGAGCGCTTCAAAGAGATTAGATAACAGCAGCCCCCGCTGATGGTGGTCTCAATGACACCCGAAGTGGAAATGGATCTACCGTTGTCTTTCCCTCCGCCCCGCTAAGGCATCCAACTGCCGCCTTCTTCACTTCGATCGCCTGCAGTGTTCGAAGCACGTCGGCGCAACTGTTGCCAAGCCACGCCAAGTCAAATACGACGAGCACGTCCTGCGGCCATAAGCCGGTTGATGAGGTGCTGTAAGAGGTGTCTTTCCGACGCCGGCATCGGCGAACGGACCGCACCGACAAACACATTCTCGTCACGCACTTCAAGATTGAGGGAGGTCAGGTTACGCTCGGCGCATTCGCGACGAACATCGTCTTCGTCGCGAATAAGAACGAAAATCGTCATATCGCTTAACGACCGGACCGGCCAAATTTGTATTTAGTCAGGATTCGAGCTCTTCCGCAGTTGAGCGCAATCAACAGCCGGCAGGATACGGACCTCAACGTTCGGTCCAAGCAAGCGCGCGCGTCAGTGCTTCTTGTTCCGTCGAGACGGTGGTAACGCGCACTCCGTCCGGTCCCGGTACTTCAATCTGCCAGCCGCCGCTTGTGCAGGGTCGAACGATGATTTCGGCGTCGTCAGCGCCCTCTGGCGTCAGCACTCGATGTACTCCTTTTCAGTTGCAGGCGAGATGAGCGTTACATTCATTCTAGTAGAAGGTAGTAGCGTCAAAAAGGGGATTCCACCGATGCGCCTCGTCAGGCGTGAGCCGTCTGCGAGGCGAGGCACGCGGGCACTGTTTCGGGTCCGCGCGAAGCTGTAAATGACGAAAAGCTTCTCATTTTCGTCATGAACACGATCATGATCGCCCATCAAACAGCTGCCACTGACGCCCCGGAGTCGCACCTATTTACGTTTCAGGTTGACGGCGGTGACGTATCACGGTCCCAACAGGTGACGTTGCGCACGGCGCGAGTCCTCGGGCGCGAACTCGGTAAGCACACCGCGCTGGGTGCGCTGATGCGAGCCATCGCCAGCGCCGAGCCGAGCGACTACGACGCCTGGTCGGCACCCGTTACGCAGGTACGTAAAAGTAGCTCGCCCGCAGGCGGATGCATCGCCAGCCGTAAAATTTTCGATCTTCGTCGGCCGTCGACGGTCCCTCGCGCCCGCAAGACATGCCGCACGGCGTTATGCGTCCCCGTCAGCGTAATAGCGGGCGGCCGCTTCCAGCATGCGGCGCTTCTCCGCCTTGACGTAGATGGAGGTGGTTTGCAGCGACGCGTGACCGAGGATCGACTGCACGACGTCGGTCGGCATCTCGCGCGCCACGGCACGCGTGCCGAAGGTATGGCGAAACGCGTGCGCGGAGGTGTTCACCAATTGCACGAGGTGCTCCGTGGTCAGCTCCGCGAGCGATGCCGGATCCGCGCGCAGCGCGATCACCAGACGCTTGACCGCCATGCGCACCAGTCGCCCGAGTGCGTCAGCTGTGTAAGGAACGCCCGTCGATACGCCCACCGCGTCGCCGTCCCCTGCTTCTGCGCGCTCGTGTCGGAGCTGCGCCGCGTCGGTGCCCGGAATCCAGATCGGCGCGATCAGCGGGCCCGCGGCATCCGTCTCGAAATCGAGTCCACGATCAGCCCAGTGCGCCCGCAGCGCATCGACCGTCGGACCGCTGACCGGCACCGTCCGTTGTTTTCGCCGCTTGCCCACAATGCTCAGTGTCCAGACCGTTCGTGCGCGCGGAACCGGCGCGGCGCTTGCCACGTCACTCCCTTTCGACTTGCGCGCTGGCTTGGACTCGCTCGCGATGTCCGACGGCCGCAGATCTTCGCGTCGGGCCTGCGCCGCCTCGGCGCGTCGCAGGCCCGAGTCCCCCATTAACAAAATCGCCGCGCGCGCCGCACGCCATTGACAACCCGCCTCTTGCGATGCCCGCGCGATTGCTGCCCGCCCGTTTGTTGGCGGCCCGATTACTGCTCGCCCATTTGCCCACCCCGCCTCTCTGGTGGTCGAAGGCGATCGGAGCGGCGCCGTGAAGTCGAGTAGCTTGTCGCACTGCGCATCGAGCAGCCGCCGCACCTTGGCCCACAACTCGGCCGGTAACGCCCGGTCGACCTGGACCGACGACTCGCGAATCACGGTGGCGGGATCCTGCACGGCACTCCATGGATTGCCGGCCAGATAGCGCACCTCGACCAGCCACGCGAACGCGGCGCGAATCACGCGCACCGCATAGGCCTGGCTGTCGATGGACAGCCCGTCCGGTGCGAACGGTCGCCAGCGTCCGCTGCTGCGCGGGCGCTTGGGTCCTGTGAACGCCGCCGACGGCGCCCCTAAAAAATCCTTGTACGCTTCGCAATCCTCGACCATCAGCGAGGACAGCGCTTTCTGTCGCACCACCACGCTCCACAAGATCAGCCGCTCAAGTTCCCGCGTGTACGCCCGCAACGTCACCGGTCGATCGCGATAGCGATGCAGGTACGCGTGCACCGCTGCCAGATCGTGTTCGGCCCGAATGAACGCGAAGCTGCCCGCGCGGTTCACGCCGCGACGCGCGCCGTGTGCGCCCTCCCCACCCGATAGCTCGGCCGGTACCGCCAAGGCTTCGAACGGCGCGAGTCGCGGCGCGCTCGAATCCCCGCCGACCACGATCGGCTCTGGCTGACACGCTGAACGCACCGCGAGTTCAAGCGGGCGCGCGTCGACATCGTCAGCGACGCGCGCGCCCAGACTTTTCTCGTGACGACGCAGCCACGCGACGAGCGTCGCCGCGCGTAAGGGACCGATGCGGGGCACCGCGCGCCACCAACTGCCGCCCCGCGCATTGCAGTAGTCGACGAGCGTACCCAAGGTCGCGATGCCCTCACCGATCAGGCGCCGCGCGATCAGCGGGCGGAACCATAGCTCGACCGGATGCGTGAGCGTCGGCGTCGCGGCCGCGAGGCCCGCGGCCTGTTCGACCATGCGTAGCGTGACGGCGGTGAGTCGCGCGCTGCCGTGTTGCTTGATGGACGCCTTGAGGTGATCGGCCAGCACCGGCGAGCCATGCAGCAACGCTAGGCTGACCAGGTCGTCGCGCATCTGGCGCAGGTAGCGTTCGGCCGCTTCCGGGGTCGCGGCGTGCGGCGCGCGCTCCGCATCGTAGTACAGCCGCGCGATGGTGGCCGATGGCACCCGCTGCACGAATGCGCGGAGCGCCGTGAAGTCCGTGCGCGTGTAGGTGCGCGGTGGTGGCAGGGTCAGTTGCTGGGGC
This sequence comes from Caballeronia sp. LZ032, assembly GCF_031451315.1. NCBI lineage: Bacteria > Pseudomonadati > Pseudomonadota > Betaproteobacteria > Burkholderiales > Burkholderiaceae > Caballeronia > Caballeronia sp. LZ032. The sequence continues at coordinate 380,938 of NZ_JARUXP010000005.1, read as the reverse complement.
TGGTTTGCCATCGGAGTGTGAGGTGAGATCGGGTGTCGGCGCTAGGCGTCGCCGCGTTCGACTCGCCAACCTTCGAGCGCCAGACGCGGATCGGCGACGACTTCGCTGAACTCTCGCCGTGGGTCAGATGAGGCTGGATCGGCTGGAACGCCCTCCCCTATTGGCTTGGCGAGAGGCGTAAAACGCATTATACCCCAGAAAACCCATTAAACCATTCACTGCTAATAAGAATTAGCAGACAAGGCCGTCTCGCTAATCGATGCATTTTTCGAATCGAACGACCTCCTTTCGGGCTTCCGCCCTGCCCTTCCGACGCCTGGCGACACTTGGATCACCAGGGCCACCGCCATTACGCCGGCTTGATGTTCGACGCCTGCTTACCCTTCGGACCCATCTTCTCGTCGTAGGTCACCTTCTGCCCTTCCGCGAGCGACTTGAAACCGTTCGACTGGATTTCCGAGAAGTGCGCGAACAGATCTTCACCGCCTGCATCCGGCGTGATGAAGCCAAAACCCTTTGCATCGTTGAACCACTTGACCGTACCGGTTGCCATTGTTGTTTGACCTCGAGTAGTTAAATTCAGCGCCACCCTTTCGGACGCCGGTCGCCATCTTCGGCTCTAAGCGTGGACCTGGCAATCGGGCATTCGACCTAAGACGCGCCCTCGTCAAGTGAAGGGCTACCTCGATTCCCACCGTGCGAGCAACTAGCGCATTGCGGACGATCGCTCGATACGTAGGGTACGGGTATACCCGTTTCTGATAATCCCGACGCTATTACATTATCAGGCTTGACCGCGATTCGTTCTTGGGCCCAAATCGGAGTGAACACACGAGGAAAACCTCGCTACGCGGACCCGTTCCTGCCGCCATAGAACGCCTTCCCGGCCACCACCCTGCCCTGCCGTTTCTGCGATCCACTACCCCGACGACCACGTGGATCGCCGGGGCCGTCACCGTTACGCCGGCTTGATGTTGGACGCCTGCTTGCCCTTCGGACCCATCTTCTCGTCGTAGGTCACCTTCTGCCCTTCCGCGAGCGACTTGAAGCCGTTCGACTGGATTTCCGAGAAGTGCGCGAACAGGTCGTCACCGCCCGCGTCCGGCGTGATGAAACCAAAACCCTTTGCATCGTTGAACCACTTGACCGTACCGGTTGCCATGTTGTGTTGTGCCTTGAAAGTTGAGAACGGCGCCGCCCTCGCAGGCGCCGGACGCTATCTTGATCGACGGGCCCGGTTCGCGCAATGGCGCGCTCGGGAGAATCGTGCACGGGTTTAGGATCCTTGACCGGGTACCTCAACCAACGCTCCGCTCACGACAATTCGGTGGCAACGACGACGCCGGCGTTGGACCTCAGCATGCCGCATGGGCCGTTCGCCTTTTTGGATCGAGCACCTCGACAACGTCAGGATCGACCCATCCCCTCGCGGCTGCCGCTGGCGATGCGTTGCACGTCGCGAACGGGACCGGTCCAATTCCTGGGGAGCGGCGCTCTATATGTATTGGGAGGTCGGGTCACCCGCCGGTACTCTGGAATAGGCGTCGCGCGCACCGCCTCCTTTTACGAGAGCAAGGGACATCATGCCCGCGGCCACTGGTGGCTCGCACGTGCCTCGATCGTCCGTCGCCGTATGTAGCTCAACGTGATCGATCGTCGAACCATAGTGCGCACACGCGCCTCGGTTGGCTTTGCCGCGTACCTCGTCCCGGTTTGGCTGCCGAAGCGCACTGCACGACGCTGAACCGGAACTGCGTGAGAATCGCCCTGCCGCCCTCTCCGCCCGCTAATACCGTCCGCCCTCGCTGTCTGGCGATCCCCCACGGTAAAGCTCGTGGCGGCGACGCGGAGACCCGTTTCGTTCCGCCAGATCGACCGGAGCATCCTTGAGTACGGTCGGGGCGTCCGGCTGTCCTGCCCTGACCGCGCTGGCGTGGCACGTTAAGTGATCCCCCGCACCGATGACGGGCGGCGCCTGCCTTGTCTGAGGCGGTGGCGTCCGCGCTGACTTCCCGATCGTTTCGATCATCTCTCCGGCCTCTGCCGCCCTCACCTGTTTCCTCGCACCGGTCGGGATCGGCGAAGCTTCTGCAAGCTGGGTTTTGGGGTCAGTCTGCGTGCTGTTGGCGTGGTGTTCGTGGACGTTGGAAGTTCCGATCGGTAGTTGCGTTGTGAATCGTCCAGTCTCCGGCCGGTTTGCACTCAGCTTCACCCCGTCGCGACTGAGGCGTTCGCTTCGCGCTCTCCGTCGCCTTGCCGCAGCACCCGCGACGTCTTGCCCGGACGGATGCGTACCGCAGCTCGCGTCACGCTTCCGCACCTCGCACCTTGAGTAGCTGACGCAGCCCAGCGATATGGTCACGCACCGTGCCCGTGACGGGCGACTTCATCGTCCTCAACGGAACAGCCGTGGCCTGTGCGTTGCCGAGCGTTTGCTGCTGCGCGTGGGCGAAGCGTTCGAGGTCAAGGGCGGTGGCGGGGCGGAGTTTTCCAGACTTAAGCGCCGCGGCGAACGACGGCATCCAGCCAGCGGCCTGCCGTCCAACGCGCTCCGTGAGACTAAAGATCGTCAGCGAATCGCCCCCGGCGCCCACGATGAACTGACGCCCGTTGTCCGCATCGATGAAGGTGCGACCCGCGTGTTGAAGGGCGATGGCCTGGCCTTCGGCGCGTTGCTGATTGTGCGCCTGCGTGGCGTTGCCATCCGCGCTCCGACGACGTACGAGATGGGTGAAATCGACTGGGGTGCGAAGCAGGGCGCGAAGGTAGCTGATCGGCGCCTTGGCGAGCTTCAGGTGGTCCCAAGTGGCTTCCACTACATCGGAGAGTCGCTTGCCGTGATCTCGGGCTTCACGCATGAGTTTGAAGATCAAAAAATCAAAAAACCCCAGGGTGCGAAGGCGCTGAAGGTCCGCAGGCAGTTGGCCCGGTTGTCTCTTTTGAAAAACAGAAGGGCTTAGATCCTTATATATTCCACCGTCTGCCAATGTGGCAGACGGTGCGGCAAATGAGTCTTGCGAGGGAGCAGCGGCCGACGAGGAGAGCGCCTGCGACGCCTCGCCCTCGCGCGTGCGCGAGGCGTCAACCAGTCCGAGAAGGGCAGCCGCGTGTTCGGTGAGGTGAAGATAGGCGCGACCAAACAGGCCCGCTTCGACGTAGCGGCTTTGGGGGCGACGCTCGATTAGTCCTGCGACTTCGAGATCGTCGAGGCTCCGATAGAACGTGCGCATCGATTGCAGCGCACGGCCGGTCAGCAATTCACGACGAGCGAAGATCGCAGCAACGGCTTGGCGGCGTCAACGGTCCGCGCGAGGGCAGACAGGACGGCACGGGCCCGGGGAGGGATTTGTTCGATGTGCGCGGCCCGGAACGCTGCGCGGAAAATGATCCACGGCAGGTTGGTCGAGTCGCAGCGAAATGCGGTGAGGGCGGCCGAATCTTCGGCGTGTGCTTCACCCTCGCCGGCAACGAAGCGTTGCGCGATAGACATGTCGAGCGATCCAATAAAAATGGATTGAATTCGCTTGACTGTCGACCTTGTTGCGCTACACTCCGGGTGTCTGCAGTCCCTTTCCAGTTTCCAGCTGGGGAGTCGCGCGGCAAGGTTTCCAGCCAAGCCCGCAATCGCAAAGGCCCTCAGTTTCCAGCTGCGGGCCTTTGTCTTTCTTAAGCTAGTTTTTCGTCATGTCGATTCCGGTAGACGGCTGCGTAGTACGAAGTTATTGTTAATCAACGACTTACGGCTTTTGAGTCTGCGCAAGCTGCTCAAGGTGCTTTCGAATAGCATCACGTACCGAAGTTGCGATTTCCTCAGATTGAAACTCGATTCGCATCACGTTCTTCGCACTTCGGACATTGCACCAAGTTGTCTTTCCAGACCGAATTTTGAAGTTTGACGCTTCTGGGGTGGCTTTCTTCGGGGCATCGGACGATCCAGCAAATTTCACTGCCTGCGACTGATCGAACCTCCGGTCGGCAAGACGTTGGACAGCCTCTAACACCCGATCTCTCTTGCCCGCTTCAACCAGTACCGCCAAGTCGGCTGCGGCATTTGCGCCAAGAAGTGCAATGTTCGCTTCTAGAATTGTCCGAACTTCAGGCGGAAGACGATCGAATGACAGCAAGGCGCTAATGTGCGATGGACTGATGCCCACATGCTCGGCAACGGTCGCCCTATTCATCTCGGGATGTTCAGTCTGAAATCGCTTCAGACCAATATATTTCTCGTAGTCGGTTAGGTCCGACTGCATTAAGTTCGCGAAGAAGGCGCCTTCGTCAGCTTCCTCAGCGGTTGCCTCGCCCAGCACGCAGCGAATTGCTTCTCGGCCCAGTTCCCGATAAGCATCGCTTCGATGGTGTCCAGAAATAATCTCGAAACCACCCTCCGCGCGCGGCAGGACAACTACGGGATGAATGAGCTTGTTATGGCGGAGATTGTCGCGAAGCTCAGCATATTTCTCCGGTGCCATATATCTGCGACGGCCTGGGACTTCATGCAACTCTGAAAGGGGGACATCAACGGTGCCGCCCATCTGCTTCGCCTCTTGCAGCTCTTTCCGAAGCCGATCGATCTCATCCTGCTGTTGCTCTGACTTTGCTTGAAGGTGCATCAGCTGACCGGGCGCAGTGCGGGGCGTCGTTGCAGCGCGATTCTGTGCTTTGTCCGCCTCTTCATCTGTAAGGCGTATGTTCGCCGCCTTGGAAGCGAAATTCTTCATACTCACGGTGCGCTACCTCCTTTCTGCCAAAGGCCCGAAACACGATCATCGACGCGATCGACAAACTGGTCGCAGGGCGTTCGAATCCGACGAAGAGTTTCGGCGCCACCTTCATATGTGGAGATGTCGTATACCGTCGCAAAACGCATATTCGTGTTGCGCGCTACGTCAGTCTCTGGAATTTCAACTGGGATGACCCTGTTGCCGTACAGTTGGCTAATCCACGACTGAACTGCCTTGGCTGCGGGCTTTGGTGTCATCCGTGTAATGAGGATGTCAAGAAAATCAAACTCCTTGCGCGACTGTTCTCCCCGCGCTGCCATGCCAGTTACCAAGTCCGAAAACAGGTGCCAAAATTGAACCATCGAGGCGAACGATAAAACGTCGGGCACTACAGGCACGATCACCCCGTCGGCCGCAAAGATCGCATTGATTGTCAAATAGCTCAACGTCGGTGCCGTATCCAAAATGATGTAGTCGTATTCTTCCCGTAGAGCTTCGATTCCGGCATGGAGGACATTTTCGAATCGTTCACCACGGGCACCTGCTGATGCGCGGGCGGGCAGCATGAACTCAGCGTTGAAAAGCTCGGTCGACGACGGGATGAGATCCAAGTTTGGCCAATAGGTCTCTTGCGGCAAGGCCCGCATATCGAACTCATCACCCCTTAAATAGGCCTCGATCAAAGGCATGATGGTCTGGGAAGCGTCGACCTCTGCATGTGGATTGATCCCATAGAGCGTCGTAGCGCTGCCTTGCGGGTCTAGATCGATGTGGCAAACACGCCGGCCACGACGCATCGCCAGTCCCTGAGCGAGAACTGTCGACATAGTCGTTTTAGTGACGCCACCTTTGAAGTTTGCGACGGCGATGATTTTTCCGGGGCCTGACCGGGGAGTCGGGGCGAGTTCAGCACGAACCCACTGAACAGCCTCTTCAACTGTAAACTGTCGCGGAGACCCCCGACGAGCTTGCTTGCCTTGCGGCAGCTCGCCCTTTTTGAGCATATAGGCCATCCGCTGGACGTCGATCCCGCACATTTCCTGCACACGCGCTGAACTTATCATTGGTGGCACCTTTCTCGGAAAAGGCTCCAACAGCTCATCCCGAATCTTCTGCAACATGAAGTCGGAAAGCCCAGCGAGCTTGATAAGATCTTCAGGCGTTGTCTTACCAGGGTTGGCGAGATCTAAGTCCATAGTCCATTTTCGATCGGTTTGGATTATTCTATCGCCAAGACAAATTTTCGCCTAACCGATAGAATCAAGTGGGACTTTAGACGGCTGGCGTAGTAAACCCAAGTTAACTTTCAACTTCGGAGAAGGCTCAGAGCTATCAGGCTTGGCCATCAGACGCGTTTACCGCGAAACCACATTAAGTGTGAAACGTGGTTACACGTGAAACACACAACATGGCCGTTCGTCGGGCTGCGAAGAGCCTCACTTGAACAGGATCTCAGCAGCTTCGAACGTAACCGCGGTTGTGTTCGAAACTCATAGAATACGAAGTGCTGGGGAGGGCAGGTGCACCAACAACAGTGTGAAAGAGACATTTACCTAACCATCGCAACTTCTTCGCTTCGAATCCGCATCATCGTCTCAAGGGGCATCCGGGCCCCTTCGTGCCGAGGCGGCAAGTCGAAAAGCGTGCAGCCTTAAATTGCCGAACAATCCCGGTTTCGCAAAAGTTGCTTTGCAAGACGGTCGCCTCTCGGCGCCCTCAAACCCTGGCCAGCGGCGCTCGGCGCCGATAGGGCACACGTGCGTATTTCGGATGAAGGTGACCGGCCGTTTCGGGATCGTGACCGGCGATTTCGGCAACGTGACCGGTCGTTTCGGAAACGTGACCGAGCGGACCGGACGGCTGGATTGGCGTTGCGCATGACATCAACCACGCGGGTTATGCTCGCCGGCTTTGGCCGGAGAGACGATGCCCGCGCACCGGATGAACATGCGCATGATCAAGGACGTTTTGCGACTTAAATTCGACGCCGGCTTCTCGCACGATCGAATCGCCGCTTCGCTGGGCATTTCCAAGGGTGTGGTCACGAAGTACGTCGGGCTGGCCGGTGCCGCGAGGCTCGACTGGGCAAGCGCTTGCGACATGGACGAAGGCGAGCTCGAGCGGCTGCTGCTTGGCAAGCCCACCGGACCCGCTGCCTATGCTCAACCCGACTACGGGCGCATCCATCAAGAGCTACGCCGCAAGGGTGTGACGCTGACGTTGTTATGGGAGGAGTATCAGGCCGAGTTTGCGAATCAGCAGACCTACCGCTATACGCAGTTCTGTGAGCACTATAAGGCGTTCGCTAAACGCCTGAAGCGCTCGATGCGGCAGATTCATCGTGCTGGCGAGAAGCTGTTCGTCGACTTCGCCGGCCCCACGCTGCCGCTGACGAGGGGGCGTCGCGCGCACATCTTTGTGGCGGCCATGGGCGCATCGAGTTACACGTTCGCATGCGCCACGCCAGCCGAGACAATGGAGGACTGGCTGGACGGTATCGGCCGCGCGCTGACCTTCTACGGCGGCGTTCCACAATTGATCGTGCCGGACAACCCGCGTGCGATGATCGCCGACCCTGACCGTTACGAGCCTCGCGCAGGCGACACCGTGTTGGACTTCGCTCGCCACTACGGCACCTCATTCCTGCCTGCGCGCGTCTATCGCCCTCAGGATAAGCCGAAGGTTGAGGTGGCGGTTCAGATCGTCGAGCGCTGGATCATGGCGCGCCTGTCATCATCGATTCGAATCTATTGAGTCGGTCAACGACGCGATCCGCCCGCTACTGAAGAACCTGAACGGGCGTCCGTTTCAGAAGCTGCCGGGATGCCGCGCCACTGCATTTGCCGAACTGGACGCGCCGGCTTTACAACCGCTGCCGGTGCAACCGTATGAGCTCGCGCGGTTCAAGTCGGTCACGGTCCACATTGACTACCACGTCGAGATCGACAAACACCGCTACAGCGTTCCGCAGGCGCTAGTCGGACTCAAGCTCGATGCGCGCATCACGGCAGGCGCCGTCGAGCTGCTGCATCGTGGCCGCCGCGTGGCGAGTCACGCCCGCAACGATCGCGTGGGAGGCTACACGACAGTCGTAGAGCACATGCCGGCGGCACACCGCGCCCATCTCGAATGGACACCGCAGCGCCTCATTCACTGGGGCCTGCAGATTGGCGGAGCAACCGGTGCGCTAGTTACTCGGCTTCTACGAGAGCAACGCCATCCCGAACACGGTTATCGGGCGTGCCTTGGACTGCTCTCGCTCTCTCGTCGCTACGGCCACGAGCGTCTAGAAGCAGCGTGCGCATTGGCACTCGAACTGGGCGTACACCGTTACCGCCACGTGCGCGACATCCTGATCAACAACCGCGACCGCGCCGCAGCAACAACCCCGGTTGAATGGATCAGCCCAAGCCACGCGCATGTGCGCGGCCCCAGCTACTACCAATAAAGAGAACCCACCATGATGATGCAACAGACCTTGACGCAACTGCGCACCTTGAAGCTGGATGGCTTCGCTGACGGATTGGAGCAGCAATTGACGCAGCCCGGCACGGCGACCCTCAGTTTCGAGGAACGCTTGTCATTGTTGGTTGACCGGGAAGCAAGCTGGCGCGACGATCGCCGTCGCACCCGACTGCTTAAGCAAGCGCGGCTGAAGTATCCGCAAGCCGCCATCGAAGATCTGGATACTCGCGCGGGTCGGGGCGTCGACCCCCGTTCGCTCACAAGCCTGGCTCTGGGCGACTGGGTTGAAGCCGGATACAGCCTGCTCATTAGCGGCGCGACGGGCGCAGGTAAGTCATGGCTCGCTTGCGCCTTGGCGCAGTATGCCTGCCGACGCGGGCACTCCGCGTTGTATCTGCGCGTGCCGCGATTGGGCGAGGAACTACGCGTTCTGCACGGCAACGGCGGCTTCACCAAATGGCTACTGCAGGTTGCTCGTACTGATGTTCTCTTGCTCGACGATTGGGGGATGGCTCCGCTCGACGCGATGGTTCGAAATGATCTGCTCGAGATGATTGACGACCGTTCTGCCGGCAAGGCCACGATCGTAACCAGTCAGCTACCGATCGAGCACTGGCATGGCTGGATCGGCGACGAGACCATCGCCGACGCGATGCTTGACCGCCTCATGCACCGTCACCACCGCATCAAACTGACAGGCGAATCTCTAAGAAAGCCATCTCCGAAGTCCAGCGTACTGGAACCAGAACTCGACCAAAACTAGGGAGGAACTCTACAATCGAAACCGCGCAACGCCCAATCTCGCCGAATCGGTCACGTTCCCGAAATCAGCGGTCACGTTCACCGAAATACGCAACTATGCACGTCCGCGAGGAAAACGTTCGAAGCGCGCCCTCCTTGCCGCCAAGATTCCGGGTAAACGCCGGCAGGATGCGCTCGCAGCCCCTGAAAGACTGTTCGACGATCTGGTCAATCCGCAGTACCTCGACAACGACGCGTTCACGAAGTAGATCAAGATGCTCCTCCGCCGCCATCACGACGACGCGGGAAATAAGCGGCGCGCGCCGCTAAGCCGCGGAGCCAGATGGCGCGGAGCCACACCAATGTAGCGTGGATCTTCACCCCGCCCGTGTTGGACGCTCTGCCCGACATGGCCGCCGCCGGCGCGCATAGGATTCGCGCTTGTGCTGGCGCACAACACAGGTCTCCGCCATTCGAAATTGTGCTGCGCTTTCAACGACGGTATCAGCATGCGCGACGCCGGAGTCGAACTTGGGTCGACTATCCTGTCTCGCCGTGGGCAAGGAGTTCGAAAGAACGGTTCGTGCCAGTCGGCCCCGCCGTCGTGACGGCGTTCGGCGACTATGTGGGAGCGCGCGGCCTCGCCCGCGATCCCCCTTGCCTGCCCCGTAGGGGACTGGTTCCCGCGTTGCCGACACTCGGTATATTGGCCCCCTTCGTCGCGAGGCGGCCGAAAGCGACACCGACGTCAAAAGACGCTCGTTGCCATTGTTCGCACGGCCAAACCGATCACGAACTGCTCTCTACCCGGCCATGAAGCGCTTTTTCGAGGCGACCGCGACATCGCCACTGCTCTCCGCTAGCGATCCGTTCGTTGTTCAGTAGGAGGCGGAGTTTCTCCAGCGCGACGAGCTGACCGTATCGGCAATTCCTTCGCCGGTGCTTCGATTGTTTAATGGCGTTCGTGCAGTCAAACGGCCGGAAAAAATTCAGTATGTCGACTTTACGCTTAGACAGGCTTCTTTTTAGTTTTGCGTTTTGCGTCTGGCATCTTGACCTTCAACGTCATGATAGACATCTCTATAAGAGCAGCCATTTCTTCGGCCGTGAAAACCAACTGGTCCGGTTCGCTGAGTGGCACTTTGAACTCGAATACCATATCAGATCCTTCGCGACGGACCCGTACGTTTCCTTCTCCTTTTAGCCTGACTTTCAACAAAGCGGCGACGATTTGATCGGTCGAGCGGCGGCGAGGCACTCCCAACATTTCGGTCGCACGCGCGGCAAGCTCCTCTGTCCCTATCGCTTTTTGGAGTTGAACCAGCGTCACGCCAAGTCTGTAAGTTAGAGGCCGAGATTTAAAAAGCTCTAATACCTCAGGTGGCAGGTTCGATATTGCTATTGCTTGTGATAGGCGAAAAGCCTTCCAATCTTTGCGAGCATCCAACGCTGCCCTGAGTGACGTCCAACTTCCTTTCGCAAGACCCCGCTGGTATTCAGCAGCCAGTGCCAACGGTGGGATCTTGGCCGGCCGTTTCGGCGGGACGGGTTCCCGTCCATCGAGAAGATCAACTATTTCGTTCCAACTTTTTCCGGTCCGATCGACTGCCGTCGCTCGATCCTGAAGCTTTGTCGGTCCGTACTTTCGAAGCAGTTCAACGAGAGACCTCGCCGTCCCAGGCCAGATCCCCGCTACGTCGAAAAGCGAAATCACTTCTGCGGGGAGCTTTGCCACCGCGACCGCTCGGTTGAGCGCCTCGCGAGTGACCTTCGGCGTGAACCGGGCCATTGCAGCGACTGCTTCTCTTTGATTTTTCCAATTCCGGCCCAGACCAGCGTTGTAAAGATTTGCGAGCGCCAGAGGATCGCGCGATATAGGCATACCAGCAAGGGTGGACATCTTTACCTCTCCTTTTTCGCCCGATTATCGTTGGCCTGCCATCATCTTGTTGGGCGAATGAAGCCCGAAATCCCACCGCATTTCATGGAGGCGCGGCACCGCACGACTAGGAAGTCTGGGGCAAAGGGACGCACTGGAAAGCAGGTCGTTGCAACGTTGCAACCGTCTACGCCCCTAAAGGCGGCGTCGGAAAAACAACCATCGCTGGCAACCTCGCCTGCCGGTTTTCCCTCCGCGGCCTGAAGACGCTCATCGTCGACTTGGACTTCCACGGCAACCTGACGATGATGTACGGCTACGAGACCGAAATGACGCCCGGCGAAGCGGCTGCGGCCGGGGTCTCGCGTTTGCAGATGGTTGAATCTCCTTCGGTAGTCTGACGCCTAACTGGCCGTACGGCCGCCGGACGCTTGCAGATGTGAATTCTGAGTCCTTTCCCTCGAACGTTTCGGACATCAACATGGTACCGAGGCGATCAAGGATCAGATCAGCCGGGATCAAATGTGGACCGTTCTCGCCATATGGGTTCTTAACGACAATCGCACGAATACTGTCCTCTCCCGTATGCAAGGCCTCAGGATGAATCATGGTTAACCCGGGGGAACGACCCAAGCGGTCACGGTCGGTTGAGCCACCCGCAGCTACACATTCCGGGGCTACAAGGCGAGCTAGCACGCGTTCGATGTCCGGATTTCCGATACTTTCTCCAGAACGCCCTGCCCTCCTCTACGCCGACAGGCTCAAAGCGCTGAAGTTTTCGCGACATGTCACGAGATCGCCGCCGAAGCAAGCAATGACTACATTGCGGCCGGCGCGAGAACGCGGGACGGGTTGGTTGAGCGCCCATGCGGACTGAGCAGGATCCGCGACAGCTCGAGGACCACACGAACGGATCAACACCGATCGGACGTTTCCGTTTAACAATGCTGACCCGCACGCCGTTGGTCGCCGGACGGGTCGCGAGTCGCAGCGACGCGGGGATGCGTCTCTCGGATGACTGCGCGCGCAGAGTTAGACGGCGCAGCGACTCGGCACGGATGTGCTCCTGCCAGAGTAGGACGGCACCGCAGGTGTTCGTTTTCAAAAACCTGCTCCGAGGTGCAGAGCGTATCCGCAGTGCTGCCAGACCTGAGCAGCATGATCTTCTCGAGCGGAATGCTGAGATAGGAACGTCCCAGCGCGTTCGGAACATGCAGCGGCTTGATGAACACGACCGCTCGCTTCGACGCCGCCTTCAGCGCAGGCTCTAGCAACCGGTTTCTCCAATGCCCGTTTGTTGAACCAGCCGTTCGGTAAGCGAGCCCATCAGCTAACCGCCGCCGGGCAGTTCGCCGTGAGACGGTCGTCGCCGGTGGCGACAGTGCGCTCACCTGACTGGCAAGTTGGTTGGCTCGCCACAGGGACGGGTGGATTTCTTCAATGTCTTCTGGCAGCGCGGACATCGCGTAGGTGAAGAAGTGTATGGAAGTACGGTGTTCTGCTCTACCCCGGCACGAGTGCCATAACGCGGCCCGCGATCTGACCGTTCATAGCATCAATAAGTAATAAACATTACTAATCCCGTATCGTTTGTTACGCGCCGTCCTTGTTTGCAATTTTCCACGCGGCCGCGTGGCTGAAGTCAGGCCCGGAGAGGGATCTGACCAGGATGGCGCACGTTTTTGCGTGGAACATCCGCATCAAAACTGAGCTAAATCGTTGAAAATAAACCGTTTGCAACACGAGCAGAAATCATCACCGATGTTTCACGGCTGCGACCCCTGCTTGCGTTAAAGCTTTTTCGAGGTTCGACCGTAGGTGGCCCGCCACGTCTACGTCTGGCGCGTCAAAGTTTACTTGCGCTAACCCCGTTTACGCTTTAGGCTCCGGATCAGTTCGAATCTCCTCGATTTCGGCTTTTCTACGGTTTCGAGGGGAAACTACCAAAACAGGAAGAAAACCCAAATGGGCAACCACATGGACATCAAACTTGCGACCCCTCCGATTGAGGTGTCGCCCGATGACCTCGTGAACCTCGCCGGCCGTAGCGCTCGAATGCTCGAACGCATCCGCACTCAGATGCTGCAGCCATGGCCGAGAAAGATCGCGCCCTTCTTTCCCAGCAGCAAGTTACAGGAGCTGTGCGGGATCGACAAGGCTCGCTTCTCGTACCTGATTAAGAAGGGAGAGTTGCCGGGTGGCAAGCAGGACAAGCCCGGTGGCGCCCGCTCCTTCAGTCTCGCCGAGACAATGCAGTGGGTGAAAGCTGAACGTAAGCCAATGCCACGTCCAGAAGGCAAAGACGGCAAGGTCATTGCGATCGGCAATTTCAAGGGGGGTGTGACGAAGACCACGACATCAATGGTTCTGGCGCAAGGCCTTTCCCTTCGGCACGGACGCAAGGTCCTGCATATTGACATGGACCCGCAAGGAAGTGCCACAACACTGTATGGCATTAATCCACATGCGGAGGTGACTGGCGATCAGACGATCCTTCCTGTGGTCGAAGCATACGTCAATGGCGAGACACCCGACATGTCAGGTCTGCCACAGGAGACCTACTGGAACAATCTACACCTGATCCCCTCCTCTACCGACCTGTTCAATGCCGAGTTCATGCTGCCCGCACGGGTGCACTCGTCGCCGGACGCTAAATTCTGGAACGTTCTGAACAACGCGCTCTCCGGACTGAAGAAAGAGTACGACTACATCATCATCGACACCGCGCCGACGCTCAGCTATTTGACGATAAATGCGCTCTTTGCGGCAGACGGCGTGATTGTTCCCGTGATGCCGGACACGCTTTCCTTCGCATCGATGGTTCAGTTCTGGTCACTGTTCTCGGACATGGTTTCGGGCATGCGACAGTTTGGCGAATCCGCTCAAGACGCTAAGCATTTCGAGTTCATCGACATCCTCGTCGCCCGGATGAAGGACAAGTCGAACTCGAACGCCTCGGTAGTTCGAGACTGGGTCATCAGCACTTATGGCGACCGCGTGCTGCCGGTGGAGATCCCAGACACCGAGATTGCTCGGACGACCACCAATGACTTCTCGACGGTGTATGACTTCCCGAGCTACGACGGCAACGCCACGCTCTTTCGCCGTATCCGGGAGGCCTACGATCAGGTGGTCGATCTCGTCGACAGCAAGGCTTGCTACCTCTGGGAAAAGGAGTGAAGTTCATGTCAACAGCATCTAGGCAACGCGACAAGGCTCGCTCCATCAATCTCGACGAGGACGACGCGCCCGCCAGCCCTCTCCCGCCGGTTGCCCCGCGCACCGCACCAGGTCAGTTGATCGGCCTGCAAGGTCGAGTGCATAGCCAGCAACAAGAAATTGAACAGCTCAAGAAGGCGCTTCAAGAGAGAGCCCCGTCCCGTCTCCCGGTCGCCAAGCTCCACGAGGTGGAAGGTCGACGACGCAAACTCACGACTGAAGAATATGCGGAACTCAAAGCGAATCTCGAACGCTACCCCCTCGCCCAGCCAATCACGGTAGCGCGTCGCCTCGACGGCGAATTCGATATTGTCGCTGGCAACAACCGGGCAGCCATCTATCGGGAACTAGGCCGCGAAGAGATTGATGCGATGGTTCTCGACATCGACGAGTCGATGATCGAGCACGCCGCCCTCTTCTCAAACCTGCTCTCCCCTGCCCTGTCCGATTTCGAGAAGTATTGGGGATTCAAGACGCTCCAAGAACAGACCGGAATCAACAAGGAAGAGCTGGCGAAGACGGCCGGGATCAGCGACACACATGTGCGTCGGATCATGAAGTTTGATCTTCTCCCCGAGGCAGCGAAACAAACGCTGGCGCAACGACCGGAGCGGCTTGGGAGCGCAGCGGTCGAGCAACTGGTCAAGGCAGCGCGAGAAGGTCGTGAAGCACTCGTTATCGAGGCAGTCGGCAAACTCGTCGAGAGTGAAACTTTCACCCAGGCGCAAGCAGTGGCGCACGTCGCGGCAAAGAAAGAGAAGTCAGAAAGAAAGCCGGCGCTAGTAATCAAACGCGGCCAATTGCCGGTCTGCCAGATCACCTCGCGAAACGGCGTAGTAGGCGTGAATTTCCCTGAAAAGGGCGGCGAAGACGCTGACGCGTGGGCGCAGCGCATTCACGACTTTATCGAAGCAGAGCTGAAAGGGCGTTGATCCGCCAAGTTGGCGGGTCAATGAAATCAACCACTTAGCAATCGAGCTCTTGTCGGCAAGCCAAGACTTCGAAAGGTGAGCACAAAAGATGACCTAACACGCTAGAAAGACAAAAGCCTCCGGCGGCAACCGGAGGCTTTTGAAATGGGCTTGGCTAAGCCGCCTCACCCGTTGGCACTCCCGGACGCCAATCCGGAACGAGCACCTAGCAACTCGGAGTGTAACGGAACGAGATCGGCAGTCAAGCGTAATCCACCATTTTGAGAAATGGACCGCTCGACATGTCTATCGCGCAACGTTACGTTGCTGGCGAGGGTGAAACACACCCCGAAGATTCGGCCGCCCTCACCGCTTTTCGCTGTGACTCAACCAATCTACCTTGGGTCATTTTCCGTGCTGCATTCCGGGCCGCCCATATCGAAGGGATCCCTCCGCGTGCGCGCGCGGTTCTCTCGGCCCTCGCCCGTACCGTCGACGCTGCGAAGCCATTCGCCGCCATCTTCGCCCGCCGCGAGCTCCTCACGGGTCGCGCGCTGCAGTCCATGCGCACCTTCTATCGGAGCCTCGATGACCTCGAGGCCGCCGGACTGATCGATCGTCGTGCCCAGTCGCGCTACGTCGAAGCCGGTCTCTTCGGCCGTGCATACATCCATCTCACTGAGCGCGCGGCGGGCCTTCTCGGTCTCACCGAAGAACTCCAGACGCCCTTTCCTGCGCCCGCGCAGGCTTCCGTTGAGCATCCGTCTGCCAAGTTGGCAGACGGTGGAATATATAAGGATCTAAGCCCTGCTCTTTTTCAAAAGAGACAACCGGGCCAAGTGCCTGAGGACCTCCAACGCTTGCGGTCCCTGGGGTTTTTTGATTTCTTGATTTTCAAACTCATGCGCGAAGCACGGCAGAACGGCAAGCGTCTCTCCGATGTTGTCGAGGCTACGTGGGACCACCTCAAGCTCGCCAAGGCACCGATCAACTACCTGCGCAGCCTTCTACGCAGCACGGTGGACTTTACTCAACAGCTCCGCCAACGGATCGATGCCAAGGCCGAAGAGCTCTCGCGACTGACCCGGACGCTGGAAGCCGAACATCTGGCCCGCCAGAGCGCCGGACAGACGTTCGTCGATGCCACCGGCCAGCGCAAGTACGTGATCGATCACGACGGCGAGAATATGGTCGTCTACACCCTCGACGAGGGCATCGGTCGCCAGGCGGCAGGATGGAAGGAGGCGTTCGCTATGGCTCGAGCACGCGGGCAAATCCGTGTGGCCACCGAAGCCGATCTGCAGCCGTTCGGTCAGACGCCTCGATTCGCGGCCGAACCGGAGCGCGCCAGAGATCGGCCGCCGGTTACCGCTCAGATCCGGGAGCACATTGCTGGACTGCGCAGCTTATTGGGAGCTCGACACGTCATTAGGAAAACTTAATTAATAGGCGAAAAGAGCGGATACTGCGAAGCACTTAGCTTCTACCAAGTTGACCAACGCGACACCTTATACGACATAGGTTTTGCGCTTCGCTTTTGATAGCGCCAGGCGAAGCCTGGGATTGGGGGAAGTCGTAGGTGACAGAAACCAGTCATTGGAGTCCAGAGGATTCGACGCCCTCCCGGTAAAGGCTAACCACCAGCCGGAAGCGAGCCTTGCATGCGAGTGCGGTAACGCACTACTTGAAGCGTAGGCAGCGGGTATTGAAGCCGTGTGATTGAGCCTCGATATGAAGCAACCGTTAGTGTCTTCATTTTTCAAATTGTGGGGACAGTATTGTGCGAGCCGTAATGGTGAGGCCCGTCAGACCAACCGGGGTCCGAGAGCAGAGGGCAAAGGTACGAGGATGGATTCCCCAGGAACCTGGGAGGTCCTGTGTTCGACCAATCTTACGTGGCCCTGAGGCGCGGGGCGATATAAACAGGGCCATACCCTGCGGAACTCTCCGCTGCAGGGAGCAAAACGTGGAGAAGAAGGATTGGAGCGAAGAAGCGAATCCATAAGCGACTTCGCATTCGGCACAGGAAGTCTTAGCGCCCTCGTAGTACCGGTGACGCCGGGGAACGCCGCTCAAGCGGACCCGGTCGATGGGAAGGGGGGCGTCGTTGGTGCAGAATCGTTCATGGGAAACACGGAGGTGCTTTGAAACCTGAAAGCGTGTCAACGAAACAGGAACGAATAGCCATGCTGGCCAGAAGTGATCCCGAGATGGCGTTCACCTCGTTAAATCATTACATCGACTTTGAGTGTGGTGAGGTATGCCTACGACTGTACGCGCAAGGATGGTGCAGTCGGGGTTGACGGTCAGTCCGGAGAGGATTATGCAGTCAATCTCACGCAGAATCTTCTTGGGCTCGTCGACCGGCTCAAGTCAGGCCGATACCGCGCGCTGCCAGTCGGTCGGCATTTCATCGCCAAGGCGGACGGCAGTCTTCGTGGGCTCGGCATTCCCGCTTTCGAAGACAAGGTGGCGCAGCGCGCCATTGTTATGCTTCTGGAGCCGATCTATGAACACGACTTTCTCGACTGTTCTTTCGGTTTCCGACCCGGTCGCAGTGCTCACGAGGCGCTGCGGTCCGTGTGGAAGGGGATTATGTATCGCGGTGGACAGTGGGTGCTTGACGTTGATGTACGGAAATACTTTGACAGCATCGACCAAGTCAGATTGAGAGAGCTTCTAGCCAGACGAGTCACCGATGGCGTAATCAGACGACTGATCGACAAGTGGTTAAAAGCAGGCGTGCTGGATAACGGGCAGTTGTCTTATCCGGAGCTCGGCACTCCGCAAGGGGGGTGATTTCGCCCTGCTTGGCCAACGTGTTCTTGCATTATGTTTTGGATGAATGGTTTGCCGCTGAGGTGCAACCGCGCCTTCGTGGGCCAAGCACCTTGGTTCGTTTCGCGGATGACTTTGTCGTGATCCTTGCGCACAAGGACGATGCCGAGCGCGTCTTGCGGGTGCTGCGCAAGCGATTGGGCAAGTACGGACTCGAGTTACATCCGGACAAAACCCAGATGGTTGATTTCCGCTTCAAACCCCAATCCGGGCACGATGACCACCAAGAGCCGCTGGCCACGACCTTCAACTTCCTTGGATTCACTCACGTGTGGGTGACTTCGGAGAAGGGCCGTGCGATGGTGCGGCAATTGACCGCCAAAGACCGCGTCGCGCGTACGCTCAAAGCAGTCAGCCGTGTCTGCCGTGGTATGCGGACCCGGCCGCTTCGCGATCAGCACCAGCGTCTGAGTCGAATGCTTAAGGGGCACTATGCCTACTTTGGCATCAGCGGCAATTTCGAGCGCCTGGCGACTCTGCGGAATCACGTCGCCCGCATCTGGCGTAAGTGGTTGTCGCGAAGGTCGAACGAACGCTCTATGCCATGGGTTGCCTTCATGCGGATACTCACCCTATTCCCGTTACCGCACCCTCGGATTGTCCGTCGTTACGCCAAACCGTGAGCGAATCTGCATGATGAGGAACCGGATGCCTTAATTGGGCTCGTCCGGATCTGTGAGGGGTGAGGGGGGCGACCTCCTCGCCTACTCGGAGGCAGCCAGCTTATTGACGACGCTCCGTGAATCGCTAAGCATGAAACGTTTGTAGCAAGGCCCTCGATGGCTTGATGGCAACGCTATCCGGATAGCGCTACTTGGATAAGTGTCATTTTCTAAGCCTTTGATTTCTTAAGGTAAGTACTCTGTTACAAAGTGTGCCGGATAGTGAACCCCCCCTTTTCCGGCACACTTTTTGGTGATTTTGGGACGCGATACGCGGGTAGCCCCTGCCAGCCGACGAAGCGTTGGCCGCGCAACCAACCTAGATGGCGTTCGGTAGGATCCGCGCTAGCCGCTAGGTCGTCATTGGAAGGATGTCCTGTCGAAAAGCTGCCGATACCGATTCCGCTTTTCTGCTACTTCGACCCTGGTATGACGACCACCCCGTGAAGGCATCTACAACAAACGAGTGCTGGCGGATTAGCGAAAGCTATATCTTTTCGTGCCTCATTTCCAGAAAGTGCCGCTATCCGGATAGCGTTGCGCAGCGGTAGTTGTCGCGGAGTCGTCTCGCGAGTGGTAAACAGTGCAATGGCGCACAAAACTCATCGTCTTTCGGAGAAAAAAAGGACGCTCGCGCTGTTTCAATGGTGACCATTCAAAGGGTTGCCATGCGTCTTTTCAAGAACAAGCGTCGGGCCGCGCTATCCGCGGCCCCCGGCTCATACGCCGAAGAAGATCCAAGCAGGGTGATTTTCGAGACGAGCACAAGGCTCAAGCTCGAAGCTAATCGCTGGATGCTGATTTCGTTCGGCCTGGCTGTCATCGCGGCCGGCGCCGTGTGGACGCGGCAACCACCGCCTTCGGTCACTCGCGTCGTGGGCGTGTCTGCCGACACCGGCGGCCATCCCATCGTGACCGAGCTTGTCGCCTATAAGCCCGACTCGCAAGCGGTGAGAACGACGGTCAAAGACATGGCCGTTCGTTGGTTCACGATTGAGCCGGTGTTGTCGGACTGCCTCGAGACTTCGCGCATGACCGCGAACATCAACTCGGTGAAAGCGCAAATGATAGGCGCGGCAGCCGGTCAGTTCCGCGACTGGCTCAAGGCCGACACACCGTTCCAGCAGATCACGGCCAACCCCAAACTGATCCGCGAAGTCGACGTGCGCAACATCGCGTTGCTAGAAGACTCGACTGTACTCGTCGAATTCACGACGACCACCTCGCAGGCTGGCGTCACGGGCAAGCCGGACGTGAAGTCGTACGCGCTCACGCTGCGCTATCAGATCGTCGCGCCCACTGCTGAGCAGGCGCTGACGACGAACCCCTTCGGCATCTTCATTCCGTTCTTCCGCCTCGAGCGGACCGCATAAGCATGACCGCAACCATTTTCAATAAACGGCCGGTCATCGGCATGTGCATTCTCGCTGCGTGCGCAGCGTTGCTTGCTCAACCGGCTGTGGCCAAGAAAGCCGCGAGCGACTCGGCGTTTAATGCCGCGATGGTCGCGGGCGACCCCATGAGCCCGATCAATCCGTTTAACGGCGGCGCCGATCCTTTGACGATGCCCGGCGACGCGCGCATCGGCGTGTTTCCATACAGCCGCGACCAGATCTACCGCGTTCTGACCGCGCCGCTCAAGCTAACGACGATCGAGCTGGAGAAGGGCGAGAAGCTGATCGCCGACCCGGCGATGGGCGACAGCGTCCAGTGGGAGGTCGACGACGACAAGATGAACCACGTGTTCATCAAGCCGCACAAGGCTGACCTCGTCAACACACTGCATCTGACGACGAATCTGCGCGAGTATGACTTCACGCTCATCGCCTCGCCGGCGGGCGGCATGTTCTATCAAACCGTGCGCTTTCAGTACCCGCGCGCGCCGATGGCCCGCGTCAGCGCACGCGATGACGCGACGGCCAACGGCAGCCGCGGTGGTGCCGATTCCGGAAGCATCAGCGTTGCGCCGGACAAGCTGAACTGGGATTACAGCGTCGAAGGTCGCGCCGAGTTCACGCCGGAGACTGTCTTCGACGACGGCCATGCGGTCTGGATGCGCATGCCTGCCAAAGCGCAGGAGTGGCCCGTGCCGTTTATTCTCGACCACGGCGATCGCGTCGTCGCGAACTTCATTCGCCGTGGAGACTTCCTCGTCCTCCAGCGTCTCGCCGACGAGATCGTTCTGCGTTCCGGCAAGGACGAGGTCACGGTGACGCGCGGCCGCCACCGCTTGTTCGGGGTATTCTGATCGTGGCGAAGAAACCGGACTCGGCTACGCCCAGCGCGGAGCAAGAAGCACTCGTCAAAGGCAAGACGCCGCGCAACGCGATCATGAGCATCGGCATTCTTGCTGCTGTCGTGATCGGAGGTCTGGGCTTTTACTACCAGCTACAGGCGACAAACAAGGCCGACGAAGACGCGCGCATCAAGAAGGCGACGGCGCTTAAGTCGAGCACGGAAGCGCCCACTGCCGCGAACAACAACGACATCGACCAGATGATCCGTCAGCAGCGCGACGCTGCGGCGTCGGAGGCTGCCGCGCGTGCCGCATCTGAAGCAGCGGCTCCGAAGCCCGCCGTCAAACCGATGCTAACCGGCGCCGACTTCCAGGAAGAAGTCAACGGCTCGGGCACGGACACGCGCGAGCTTTCCCGCCGAGCGGCGCAAGACGCGATCTATACGTCGTCTATCTTCAAGCAGGCCGGCGCGTCGCGTTCGGCGAACCAAGCGACCGGCGCACTGCCCGCTGGCGTTCCTTCGTTGGATGAGGTGCGAGCTGCACGGAACGCTGCGGGCGCTAACACGCCCGACGCGATGGCGCTCGCCTTGGCCAAGCAGGGACAAGCGCCCGAAGATCGCGACCGCGCGTTCCTCCGAGATGCGGCTTCCCAAGGCGGCATCGAACGCACGACCTTCAATGGCCGGTCGACGGGTTGCACGTTGACGCCGCCCCATGTGATCCATGTGAAGACGGTCGAAGGGCTGAACTCGGACAAGCCGGGTCGGGTGTCCTTGATGGTTGACGAGGATGTGTATGACAGCCTCCGCGGCGATTGCTTGATGATCCCGAAGGGCGCGTTCATCAATGGTATGTACAGCGCGGACGTCAAAGTTGGCCAAGAGCGCCTGCTGGTTGCTTCCACGAGTCTGCGTCTGCCCAACGGGAAGAGCGTGCCGCTCAACGGCATGCAGGGTGCCGACCAGAACGGCTACGCCGGGTTCTCGGGCGATGTGAACAACCACTTTCTGAAGATCTTCGGCGCGGGCTTCATTACGGCGATTTTGCTGAAGGCGTTCGACAGCAGCTCGCAGACGGCGACAACGGCGACGCCGAACGGAGTCACTACCTATGGTGACACGGCAGGGCAGGTCGCGGCAGCGACGGCCCAGACCGTCATGCAGCGCAACCAGAATATCCCGCCGACGATCACCGTTGAACCCGGCCAGAAGTTTCTGGTGCAAGTGACGCAGGATATCGTCATGGAGCCGTACCATGACTAAGGCGCTGGCCGCTGCCTGTCTGTCCGTGATCGCGTTGGGCGCACACGCGGCGACCATCGATTCAATCATCAGCCCAACTCGCATCGTCGTTGATGACGGTGTGAAGCGCGCCATCGTCGAGCTGCCCGGCGAGCCGGTCTACGCATGTGGACTGAAACCGTTTCTGGCGTGGGCTAACCGATTTGAGGGTCAAACGGTTGAGGCCACGGCCGGTGGCGTTGCGATCAGCATCGACGGATCGCCGGTCAGCCTCGAAGGCTTGTTCGTAAAGGCGGGTTGGCTGCGCACGGCGAACCTATCCGACGAGGCTCAAGCGAGCATCACCGAGCGCCGCGGCGGTTGGGCATGTGCCTCCGCTCAGGCGCCGTTCGACGCCATGCACACCTCGGTCGATCCGAAGATTCTGGCTGGCATCGCGCTCAACGAGTCTGCATACAACGGTCGCGCATGGCCGTGGACGCTGAACGTCGCTGGTCGCGGTTTCTTCTTTCGCACCCGCGAAGACGCGTATCGAGCGGTCCGCTACCTGATCAGCAACGGCCGATCGGACTTTGACGTCGGCATCATGCAGATCAACTGGGGATACCACAGTAAGCGCTTCACGAATGCTTGGAATGCGCTCGCGCCGGCAACGAATATCCGCGTGGCCGAAGACATCCTCAATGAGAACTACCGCCTCACGCATTCCGCTGTGAAGGCCGTCGCGTACTACCACAGCGCCAATCCCGCCCCGGGCCGCGAGTACCTCGCGCGCTTCGTGAAGCACCTCTCTCAAATCGAACGCGGTCTATGAAGCACACGCTCTCTCTTCTTACTCTCGCGCTTGCCGCAGTGACGCTGAACGCGGCGGCCGCTGGCACAGACCCGCTCGACTTCGACTATGAGATCGCGGGCAATGTGCTAGAGCGACCGGCACTCGTTTTCAACGATGGCAGCGACACGTATTTCCAGCCGCGTGCCGGCCAGTCGTTGCGCGTGGACGGTGGACATAGCCAGGGACCGTACATCGTTGTGCCGGGCACGCCCGAGGTGATCCGTTACTCCGCGGGCGGCTCGAGCGCCACCGCTTACTGGAAGAAAGCCAATCGCTTCATCGGCGACAAGGCGCGCGGCGACACGCCCTCTGGTTTTACTGGCTTCTCCGGCCGCCTCGCGCTGATTGGACCGCGCAGCAGCCTCGAAAGTACCCGGCCTTTGAACGCGACGCTGCCGCTGGCCCAACTGGTCAAAGCGCTCGTGCCGCAGGGATGGACGGGCTCGGCACAGAAGGACATCGATCTGACGACCTCGGCGAGCTTCGGCACGCGTGATGGTGAGAACTGGATGCAGTCGCTCGATCGGCTCGTGGCCGCTTCCGACTTGTATGCAGACGTCGACTTTAACGCTCATCACGTCACGCTGCGCCGCTCGGCTCCGCAGTCAGTGGCCGTCAACTATGTTGCGCCTGTGTCGCAGGTCGCGGCAAGTCCTGCTGCTGCTTCGTCGGGGGTCACTCCGGGTGCGGACCCGATTGCCGATATCGCGAAGAAAGCCGACACAGACGCACCCGCCGCATCAGGGTCCATCCTTGCCGCGAAGCTTGGCGCGTTGGCGATCCGTGATGGTGACGACCGCCACATACAAATCAAGTTTTCCGCCAAGCCTGCTGCGGAGTTGAAGGTGACCGGGCAAGACGGCAAATCGCTGCGCCCGTGGTGGGATGACGCGACCGGGGTCGTGACGTTTAACCGCGCAGAGCGTTTCACGATCTCCAACGGCGCCGACAAGGTCGAAGTCGCCCGTGTCGCCGGAACCGTCTATGAGTTCGACACCGCGAACAGGGCCGCTCTGCAAAGCGTGTTTGAAGAAAACGGCTCGACGTTCTTCAAGTTCGCCGACACCGTCGGCAAGGTGACGGTCGCCGACGTGGCGCACATCGGTTCGGGCGAGCAGAAGGGCCGCTATTACAAGTTCAACGGCACCGCCGACCAGTTCATCGTCAATGCCGACGGCAACGTCGTCAACGTGCTGCGCAAACATGACGTGCGGTTCTTCGATCGGCCCGCGTCATGAACCGAATGATCTACTTCTCAACGCTGCTTTGCGCGGCCGTCTCACTGCATGCGCGTGCGGATTGTCTTGACGATGCAGCGCGCTACCACCGCGTGAGCGTCCAGGTAGTACGCGCCATCGCACAGCAAGAGTCCGGAATGCGCCCGTATGTCACGAGCCGGAATACCGATGGAAGCGAGGACATTGGGTTGATGCAAATCAACTCGTCATGGCTGCCGAAACTGGCGCGCTTTGGCATCAGCCGCCAACACCTTTTTGATGCCTGCGTGAACGCCTACGTGGGGACATGGATCCTGGCTTCGAACATCAAGCAGTTCGGTCCGACATGGAAAGCAGTCGGTGCCTACAACGCCGTTTCTTCGAACAAGCAGCTCATCTACGCCAACAACATTTACCGCCGCCTGCAACGTACGAACTGACCAACATGACGCCTATCTTTTCTCTTCAAACGCATCGCACCGCGCGCATGGTGGCTCACTTGTTCGCATGTCTGGCACTCACGACCGTATCGGGTCTTGCTGCAGCGGACCCCGACCAGTCTCGCCTAGCACCGCCGCCCGGTGACGGCTGGCAATTGCTCTCCGCGCCTGCCGCGAAGGCGCCTGTCGCTCAGCTGGCGATGGCGTCGCCGGTTGCTCCCGTCGTTCGTGCTGCTCCCGCTACGCCTGCTGCTCCGGCCGCGCTCAAAGCCGCTATCGGTGGCCCCGCGCCAGTCGCACTCCCCGGTGTCGCCGCGCAGGTGCCAGTTGGCGCGATGGACGTCGCGCCGGTAATCGTGCCGTCGCAGGGTGGCGCAACGGCGCCCGGTGGCGTTCTGTCTTTCTCGATCACGCCGCAGGACATCAACTTGCGCAACGCGCTTGATCGCTGGCTGCAGCAGCAGGGCTGGCAGCTCGCCTGGAAGATCGACGATGACTTGCCGCTGGAGTTCAACGCGACGTTCTCCGGCGACTTCAAGTCGGTGCTCACGCAAGTGATGCAGGCGACCAATCACATGCGCACGCCCACGCGCGTGTGCAAGCACACCAATAACGTTATCCGCGTCGTCGCACGCGCAGCCAACTGCCAAGAGTAATCGCCATGCGCCTCACGAAAATCAAATCCGCCGTTGCCATTCTCGTGGCCGCATCGCTGAGTGGCTGCGCCGTGTCGCAATCCGATGTGAACCATGCCTATGACGCGACCAGCGCCGAAGCCGCACGCGCGATGGGCAATGGCCCGGAGTCGATGTCGCTTGTTGAAGAAGTGCCGACCGCGTTCCTCGGCGACCGGTTGGTGCCGGTCGCCTATGAAGCGACGTTGCCGGCGATCTTCCGCGAAAAGTCGGTTGTCTTCCCGGGCAATCTGCAACTGTCCAAAATCGCCACGCTCGTCTCGACGGCGACCGGTTATCCGGTGCATTTGAGCCCGGACGTATTCATTCCACGCGACGCGTTGATTCCTAGAACGAACGGTGCTGGGGGGCAGGGTGCGCCGATGCTGCCGCAAGCGATGGCGAAGTCGAATGTCGAGCCGGTCTATGCGCAGGCGTGCAACTGCAAGGTCGGCGAGTATCTCCGTGGCGTGACGGAAAACCTGGGCCTCGACTGGACGTTCGATGGCAGCACCATTTCCATCAGCAGGTTCGTCACCAAAACCTTCACCATTGCGGCGATCCCGGGCAAGGTGTCCATCAAGTCGACGATGTCAAAGGGTACGGACACGTCTACCGGCAACCAGGCGACCGGTGGCACCACGGGCGGCATGTCGGGCAACACCGGTTCGTTCTCGTCAGTCACCTCCACTGGACGCGACGGCACGTTCGATCAGATCGCGATCATCCAGTCGGAATTGGAGAAACTGAAGTCGCCGCTCGGCGAAGTGGTGGTCAATCCGCACAGCCGCTTGGTGATGGTTCGCGACACCAAGGAAGCCGTCGATCGCATGGGCGCGTTGCTCACGCGTGAGAACGCCGTCTCAACGCGTCAGGTCGCGCTGCGCGTGCGTACCCTTCAAGTCGATCTGAGCAACTCGTCGCAAGCGGGCGTCAGTGCAGACATCGTGTTCAACCGCATCTCCGACGGGCTGAAGCGCTATGCCGTTACGGTCGCTTCGCCCACGTCGTTAGCAACCGCAATTGGCGGCACGGTCGGCCTCTCCGTCTTGAAGCCGGGCTCGCCCATGGAAGGGACCAACGCAGTCATTAGCGGCCTCAATTCCTTCGGCAAGACCGTTCAGGACAACACCCAGACGAAGATGACGCTCAATGGACTGCCGGTTTCGATCGGATCGTTTGAGACGAAAGGGTATTTGGCAGCTACTACGCCCAGTGTGGGCTCGATCTCCGGTAGCAGCGCGGGCGTACCGGGTCTGCAGCCGGGATCGGTCACGGTCGGTGACTTCGTGAACATCCTGCCGTCGGTCAATGATCACAACCAGATCATCCTGTCGTACTGGAGTGATAGCTCGAAGCTGAACGGACCGTTCACGACCACCAGCACCGGGTCGGGCGACACGCTGCAGCAGATCCAGTTGCCCGACATCCTCGGCAACAAGGACGACCAGACCATCGCATTGTCCGATGGACAGACGGTAGTGCTGTATGGCGCGGTAAGCAACCGCTATGACGGCAGCAGCAACAACGGCATCGGTGGTCTGTCGGGCGCATGGAACAAGGGACGCACGTTCCAGGTGATCATGCTGACGGCAACCGTCGTCCCGTCGATGTGAGCGCGAGGTAAGCATCTATATGCACTTCGAACCCATACCGGGAGAAAAGGGCGCGAAGCTCGTATTCGGGCTGGATTGGCGCGCCTACTCCGCCAAAGGTGCCCGCGCCGAGCGCCGGTATTACGTGGAAGAGTCCGGCGCGACTCACTACACCGAGTTCAAGTCGAAGGGCGAGACCATCGTCGGCTTCTGCGAGCTTGATCCAACGCAGCGCAAGGGCGGCAAGCTGTATTCCGCCGCGGCGCGCATCGCGTCGCTTGAGCGAGTCTCGCGTCGGCCCGCAGTGCTTGTGCTCATCCAGAACGATGAACTTGTGCATCTGGTGCTGGTGCAACGCGGCGCCGTCGCGCTTGACGAGGAGGTCGCGCTTAACGGGCTCGCCGACAAGCGCGAAGCAATCGAGGACACCTGTGCGAAGGCGGGGCTCGAACTTGCGACGCTCGGCCACGGCACGCAACTCCATGCGGTCGATGAGGTATTCGATCTGCGCGAGCTGATCGTTGCGCGCAAGGTCGGCCTCATCAAGAAGATCCCGGTCGCCGTGCCTACAACGGTGCCGTTGCTCGTCATCCTCGCGGCGGTGTTCTATGGTGGCAAGCAATTGATTGACGTACTCAATCCGCCGCCTCCGCCGCCGGCGCCGCCGCCGACATTCTTGCAGGAGTATCAGTCGGCTGTAATGCGCACACTCGCCGCGCCCGCTCCGCTCGCGAGCCAGCTTGCCCCGAAGCTACTCGCGAGTTTCGGCGCGCAGGAAACGAACATTGCCGGGTGGCAGTTTCAGAAAGCGTCCTGCACGATCGCCGGTCCCTGCATCGCAACCTACAAGCGACAGGGCGGCACGTTCAAGGAGTTTGACGCACGCGCGCCGGAAGCGCTGCGTCCGGTCGTCTTCAACGCTGACGGTTGGCATCTGACCGCGCGTGGGCCCGAAGTGACGGTCGCCGAACGCGTGGCGCTTGGTCAGCAGAAGACGTGGCCAACTCAACAGGCGCTCATTAAGAGTCTGCAGACCGACCCGCAGAAGCTTTCCACCAAGCCGGACACGCTCGATAGCCACGGTTACGTCGTAGATATCAAGCCGGCTGAGCGCCTTATCCAGCGCCAGCCGATGGCCGGTGAAGCGCAAGGGCCGCTGGTCCAGCGAGGTACCTGGCAGATCGACGGATACAAATGGCAAAGCGCGCTGCTCGCGCGCCTGCCGGACAACATGGCACTGGACACCCTCGACGTCGAGTTGAAAGAGGACGGTACCGGGGTGCATTTCACTGCGAAGGGTAAATACTATGTTCTCAACTAAGTGGCCAGCACGAGCCGCATGCTTCGGTGCGCTCATGTTGGTGGCGGGCGCGGCAATCTCGCAGGAAAGTCATCTGACGCTGGACGACATCGACAAGCTCGCGCGGGCGAAGCTCGTGGACTCGATGCGCGGTGGCCAAGGTGGGCAAAGTGGACAGGCGGCACCGTCCAGTGGCATCGGCCTCTCGTCGCCGCTCAGCGCCGCACCTGCACCCGCACCTGCACCGGTAGCGGTCGCCGCACCGGCCGCGCCGAAGGTCGGGCGCAAGCCCGTAGCGCCTATCAGGCGCGTCATTCCTGCGACTTTCGTTGGAGCTTATTCGGACATGTCTGGCTCATACGTGCTCTATGACTACCAAGGCACGACCTACACGGCACGCCAAGGCAGTCGGCTGCTGAACGGCTGGACGGTCGCGTCCATCGACGGCTTCATGGTCAATCTGGTCGACGGCAAGCGCAAGTGGTCGGAGACGATCGTAGCGCCTGCCGACGCGCCCGCCGTCGCGCTCCCGGATTCGCCGGCCGTCAGGGCGATCACGGATCTGTCCTCGCCGCTTCCTCCGGGCGGCGTCTCATCGACGGCTTCCACCTTCGTACCGTTTGGGAAATAAGCAATGGGTCTGTTTGCACAAGAAGAGCAGGGCACACCAGAAGCTCCCCGCGGTGGCTTCCTCAAGCGGTTTCGCGCGCCGCGCTCGAGCTTCGTCGAGCCGGGCAGCAGTGCAGAGCCGAAATTCGCCGCTCCTGAGCCGGTCGCGGCGGATGCAAAAACGCCGGGCATAGCGCCGGGAAGACCGAGAGGCGGAGCGTCGACAGTCAGCACGCGTGGTGTCAATCCGCAAGTCATGTTTCTAGGTCGTGCACTATCGGGCGGCGATGTCGAAGACGTCGAGAGCACTGAGATCGACGATGACTGGCGCGGGTCCGTGCCGCCTGTGCAGACGCAGTCGGGGCCTGAAGGTGACGCGGCCGACGACGAGCCGGCCTTTAGCCACTTCGTCCCGCCGAGCTTCGAGCGACCGAGCTACGCGAGCATGTCTGCCGCCATGGCGGCTAGGGAAGGCGGTCAGCCGGAGAACGACGAAGCCCTGACGGCGCAAACGGCGCCTTCTGGTGCGCAACGTCGATCTGAAGCCCAGGCCGAACTGCATATCGAACAGCCGCAGCCGCAGCCCCGGTCGGCAGCAGCGCCGTTGGAATCGATCAAGCACGCGAGTGTCGCCGTGAGCGACGCTAATGCCGAGCGGTTCGGTGCGCAACCGGAACACGCGCCACAACGACCAGCAAGTCCCAGCGAACATAAGGCCGCGTCCACGCCGACTATGGCCGCACAGGAACACCCAGCGGATGACGAAGAGCAGACCGAGGACGGCGGGATGGCTTCCGGTCGTCCGGAACTCGTGTCGCCCGATTCGCTTCCTGACTTCAAGCGGGTTCTCACCGTCGCTGACGACGACGCCGCGCTGCGCATTCCGGCGGCTGCGCGCAAGGAGTTCGTCGCCGTCGAATTGCAACCGGGCGTAGCGATTACGGTGGCCACCGCCCGATTCGCGGAGAAGGCCCAATACGCAACGTTCATCAAGGATCTTGGCGCCAACGACATTCTCGTGCGCGAGGAGATGATCGCGACGGAAGCTGTGATCGCCGCCATCTACTCGGGCAAGGCCGCCGCTTCCGCCAACTCCACAGTCCGCGAAGCCAGCCGGGCGATCGGCAACTTCCGCGATATCGTTGAGGCCGCGCACGCATACGGTGCGAGCGACATTCATTTCGAACCACGCGAATTTCACAATGAGGTCGAAATCCGGTTTCGTGTGAACGGCGATATGTACACGTTCAGCCGCATGCGAAAGGCGATCGTGCGTCGCGCGTTATTTGCTGCGTACAGCGATCTCGTTCAGCGCAACACCAACTCCGGCAACAGCTTTCAGCCGAGCGCGCCGCAGTCGGCAATGATCCCCTTGGTCGTCAAGACGGACACGGTCAACTTGCGCTGGCAATCGTCGCCGCTCGTGGGCGGGTATGACGTGACGCTGCGTCTGCTCGACGGCAACTTCAAGAACTATTCGGTGCTGCTGCCGAAGGACATGGGATTCGAAAAGAGCCAGCTCGAGCTGATCGAGACGCTGAACTATGTGAGCGGCGGCATTACGGCACTCACTGGCGCGACCGGCTCGGGCAAGACGACGACGCTGCGCGCGCTGTCGTACATGCTCCCGGATCGCGAACTCAAGAAGCAATTCGCGGTGAACGAGCCGTCCGAGTATCCGATGCCGTGGCTGTCGGACTACTCGATTATTCGCCGCCCGGACGAGACCGACGATGAAGCGAACCGCAAGTATGCGGAAGTCATCCGTACGCTGATGCGGCAGGACCCGGACGATCTGATCATCGGTGAAGTGCGTGACCGGGTCGTGATGGGCCTGGTTGCGGAACTTGCGCTGACCGGTCACCCGGTGCGTTTCTCGCTGCACGCCGGCGACATCATCGCGGCCGTGATGCGTATGGCGGGCGGGCGGCTGCAGCTTCCGATCGACGAGCTGGCTTCAGAAGGGTTCATCAATGCGGTCGGTAACCAGAAGCTGATTCCGACGCTTTGCGAGCACTGCAAGGTGCCGGCGGAAGACGTGATGCCGAAAGCCGACCTCGAACTGCTGCGCACGAAGTTCGGCCTCGATACGTCGCGCATGGCGTGCCGCAACTATGACGGCTGCGAGCACTGCCGGCTGAAAGGGCTGTTCACGCGCAATGGCAAGGCCGCGGGGGGCACCACGCGCCCCTCATTGGCCGCCGAACTCTACCGTCCGACGCCCGAGTTTCTGGAGCGCGTGGCCGAGCGCGACTGGGCCGGTGCCCGCAAAGTTTGGCGCGGTGAACGCCGTACCGGATTCGATAACGCGGATATGACTGGAAAGACCCTCTATGAACATGCTCTTTTCAAGGCTTCGCGCGGTTTGATTGACCCACAATTCATCAATCGCTCGATGCAGTCGTTCGCGCAGTACCGCGTGATGCCCGGCGTCGATGGTTTGACGGTCTAACCCTGGTCCTCCATGTTCACCACGTTCGCAAAGATGCTGCCCGAGCGGCAGCAGTTGGTCGTCGCGCGCTGGCGGTTTCAGAAAGTCCGCGAGGATTTCTACCGCGAGACGCGTCTCGATATCGCAGCAAAGGGCCTGCGCAACACCGAGACGCTGTTCGACCGGCTCCAAACGTACGAAAAGCGCAGCCGCACTCGCGGCAAGCTCGAGTGGCGGGTGTTCGCCAGCATCCGGGAAACGATGCAGCGTGGGGAGAGCTTCTCGCTCGCTATCATGCCATTCATCCCCGGCGACGAGTACGCGCTGCTGGACATTGCCGACGAATCTTCACGCCAAGACTCCGTCGTGCGTGGCTTCGAACTCGCGGAAATGGCGGCGAAGGCTAAGCGCGTGCTGTCGTCAACAACTTCGGTGCAGATGGCCTACCCAGCGCTGCTGCTGGTCTACATGTATGCCTACTGCATGCTGTTCGGCGGAGTCATCTTCCCTCAGGTGCTCGACGTCCGGCCGCTCGATCAATGGCCCGATCTTGGCCGGTTCCTGTATCACGTCGACACGTTCTGCTACGAGTACTGGTGGCTCACACTCACGGCAATCATCGGCCTTGTCCTCGCTTACTTCTCAAGCCTGAAGCGTTGGTCCGGGCCTCTGCGGGACAAGTTCGACCGCATGCCGCTGCTTTGGCGCAATCGCCGCGATCTCCGCGCGGCACTGCTTATCGTCTCGCTGGCGGGCCTATTCGACTCGAACCTCACGTTGCGAGCCGCGCTGGACCGGCTACTTAAGACGGCCGATCCGTGGCTGCGCTGGCATCTGAAGATCATGGATCGGCGCTTGACGGCCCGATCCGACGAGCCAATGCGTGCGCTCGACACTGGGATTTTCTCGATGACGATCGTCGACACGATTACCGACGCTGCGGGCCGCGACCAGTTTGAAGCCGCTATCAAGAGTCTTGGCCGTGAGTCACTCGATCGCGTCGTTGAAGCAGTCAAGCGCAATGCCCGAATGACGCACTTCATGCTGCTCGGTTTTGCCGCTGCACTGTTCCTGACCCTCGGCATTGGCTCATACGTCGTGACGGGTGCCGTCAATCTCACATCGGGGAATCCCGCCGCATCTAGCTATTAAGGAAAAGCAAAATGACCAACGAAAACAACCAAGCAGTTCAGATCGACCCGATCAAAGAGCGCCGTGCGCGCCTCCTCAAGATCGCGCGTGCGAAGAAGCAGTCAGGCGAGTTGTCCATGATTGAAGCAGGGGCGGTGATGGCGGGCGCCGCGTTGCTCGCGCTGGCTGTGTACGCGGGCGGCAAGTACGTGCTCGATCTGATTCATGCGTCGCAGTTCAAGAGCGAAGCGCAGATGTTCCACACCGGCATCTTAAACGCGACGCAGAACGACGCCGATTTCTCCTCCGAGACGCTCACCGTCCTTGCGCAGAACCACGCCTTCGACTCGGCGGGTTCGCGCGTCGCATCGGATAAGTCGGCGGTCAAGGGCATGTTCAATGGCACCATCACGGCTGCCGTTGGCACGCTCGTCACCTCGAACGACTCGTTGATTGTCACGTATCCGGTGACCTCGACGGTTTGTTCGTTGAGTGCGGCCGCATTGGTCACCGTGTACACACAGGTGACGGTGAACGGCACGACAATCTTCTCGCCGACGACGACGTTCAACCCGGCGACGGTCGCGACCGCGTGTGCTTCGAATGGCTCAATGGCGTCGATGGCGCTCTGGACGACCCGTACTTAAGCGCAGGCCGCCGACATGGGAAGCATTCTTGAGATGTTGATCGTCCTGGTCGGCGCGGCCTTGCTGACCGTACAGGGTATCAAAGAAGACATTGCCGCGAAGCGCCAGAACCTGTTGCAGATCGAAGGGCAGAACATCGCTTCGATCAACTCGGCGCTTGGTAGCTACATTACCAATAACTACGCATCGCTTATCCCAGCGGGGTTTTCGCAGACGACGTCCACCGCGATAGCCGCGCCCACGCTCGCTCAATTGAGTGCGCAAGCTAACAACAAAGTCTCGTTCAAGGACGGTCCTTTTTGGGGTGGAACCTATCAGATTGCGCTGTCGATCGTGCCCGACAACTGCTCCACCGCAGCGGGCAATTGCCATATCGCCTCTGAAATCTGTCCGAGCCTGCCGCTCATCAGCATGCGGGACAAGACGGCTGACATCGCCGGTGCAGGCGTGCTCACGGCTGCGGGGGGAGCACAGTTCGGCTACTCGACAAACCGCACGCCAGCCACGATTACCGGGATTCATGGACAGTGGACGGTGCCCAATCCCGTTGGGAGCAAGCCTGGGATGGTGCTCGCGATCAATGGCTTTGGCGCGGACGGTAACTCACCGTACTACCGTCGCGACGGCGCACTGCCGTTGACGGGCACGATGAACGCGAACAACCAGGATATGCAGAACGTCGGCAATGTGACGCTCGGCGCGAACAAGGTTATGAAGTTGCAGGCGGGGAACAGCCTTCAGATTGACAACGGAGCGATGTACTACGGGGACAGCGTGAACGCGGCGGTTCGTACCAAAGGCGCGCTGTACGTCCAGAACTATCAGGGTACGGGCGGTGCACCGATCAATGTCGGCGACGTGAATTCCAGCGGAACGGTGAACGCCAATGTCGTGAACACGAACGTCGCGAATATCAATGCTGCAGCCGGCGACTGCGGCTGGAACGGCGTGACGATCCGCAACAACGTTATGTACGTGTGCAACAAGTGGGGCAACTGGGTAGGCGTCAGCACGTTGGTCACGAATCACAGCAGTGATGCTCATTACAGCGGGTGGAAGAACGGATGGGGCGTCACTCCTCCAGCGTGCGGGCCAGGGGGAACGGCCTGGTATCGGATCACTCCGCAGACCGTCTCGACGGACTATTCGAACAACCACAATCCTCCCATCGGTGGTGCTAGCTTCACGATGGGCTGGAACGGCAGCCAGTGGGTGCTTCAGGTTAACGACGTGCTCGCGGACGGCGCTAACACTCCGATACCCGATCAGTTAAATCTAACGGCGGAGATCGACGTTGGCTGTTCGTACCCCAATCAGTAAGGAAGTGAATGAAAAAAATCGGGATTGCCGGCACCGTGCTTGCTGTTGCGTGCGCCGTAGGTGTGGGGAGCGGAGCTGACGCCGCAGACGTCTATCAGCCGACCGCGTTGCCGACCGTGCCCGGCTGTACCGCCGGGTATTCGTGGCAAAAGGCGGGAGTGAGGTATCAGTGCATGACGCCGCCTCCGACGTGTCAATACGGTTTCATCTCGGCTCCGGTCTGGAACGGAAGCTCATGGAACTACGCGTGCGCGTTGCCGCCGCCGCCGCCGCCTCCTCCTCCGCCCGACCCGGATGCAGCCTGCATCACTGCCGCGCCAACGTATGGCTTTCAGGTCACTAGAGGCCCGACACGGGTGTATGCCGCTGGCACCACCGGTTGCTTGGGAATGGCTTGTCGGCTGTACGACGGGCAAGGTCCGCGTGCCGTTGTCACTTCCTGCGGTGACACCACGACGGTCTACATCCTTTACTGCTATGTGAATCCGGACAATTCGGTTAATCGGGTCACTGGCGCACCGCAGCCGGTCAATATCACGTGCGGCGGAGGAGGGGGCTGAGTAGGCCCGAGCGGTCTTTCTTGTGAAACACGCCGAGGGCGGTGACCGCTCATCCATTGCCCCAAAAAACGAAAGCGCCGCTAGGGCGCTTTCTCTCGTCGTGTAGCCGGCCCAAAACTGTTAGCTAGCGGCCGTGGTGAACTGCCACGAAGTGTTGACGGGCGCGCCGTCACGTGCACCCGCGAAAGTTGCCGTGTAAGCGGTGTTCGCGCTCAACGGTGCAAGAGGCAGTAAGAAGGCGACACCTTTGCTCACGTGGTTGTTGACGTCGGCCGTCACAGTCGCCTTCGAGCCCGCAACAGCGGAGGCCTCGACGATGATTCGTGCAGGCACGACGTTACCGGCAGCATCTTTGAGTACAAAAGAATCAACAGTCAGGACGTTCCCGTTCTGGTTATTGACTAAGACCATAATCGGACGTCCCGGCGTCTGCAGGTCGGGGGCCGGGTTAGGGGTTTCAACTTGCATCGCCAGCGCAACGTTACTCTCG
The DNA here is from genome assembly GCF_031451315.1 of Caballeronia sp. LZ032. NCBI lineage: Bacteria > Pseudomonadati > Pseudomonadota > Betaproteobacteria > Burkholderiales > Burkholderiaceae > Caballeronia > Caballeronia sp. LZ032. The sequence continues at coordinate 345,773 of NZ_JARUXP010000005.1, read as the reverse complement.
TTCGAATACGGCGCATGGACAATCGATCCAACCGCGATCTGCTGACCGCCATAATAGTTGATAGAGTTGTAGCTCGATTCAGCCGTCGGCGCAGAAGAGGAAAGAACGCCGAAGTCGGCGACACAGAAAGAGAGCTGTGTATAAGGCCCGTTGCCGCCGAGGGGCGCGGCGTACCCGAGACCTATTGACGTCGCGTTCGTGGTGAGTCCCTGGAGGTGGTACACAGTATTTATCCATTGCTGGACGCACTGCTGACCCTCGCTAGCGTCCTTGAAATCCGCGCTGTATCCCGCCGCAACGTTTTCTCCAACCCACAGGTTCGCGGCAGTCCCCGCCTTGCGCGCGCGCAAATATGGCCACGCTTCATAAAAGCTCGGATTCGCCGAACTTTCAGTGTGCCCCAACGAGCTTTCCGCGCCGCTGTTAAGGTTGACCCGCTCGTATGCCGCGTGGTTTTGCGCAGCCAGATCAAGCATCAGGTCTTGCGCGACCATTCCTACCCCCATATTCGATCGATACGAGTTGATCGCGGTGAACATGGCGTAATGAGCGCTATCCGCAACATAAGTTGGCGCTTGCACACTAGTTTGGGGTGCAACGATAGCAACGGAGTTCGCATTACCGGCCGGCTGGCTCGCGCCGGACGGAGGTGTCGCTGAGCTAGACGATGAATCGCCTCCACCGCCGCCGCAAGCAGCCACGAGCAGCGATGCAGCGATCGCGGCCATCGAGAGTTTGAAGTTTTTCTGAATCGTCATTTGTTGTTTCCGATCTAGCTGTTGCAGTCGCCCCCGCGATCTGCTTACTTTCATCTTATCGAGCGGTGTTCGAAGTCAAGGCAATTCGGAAGCCCGCTCCGAAACCGCTTTCCTCGTTGGCAAATTGCCGTTGGCCATTGGCGGCGCACGCATTGTAATACTCGGAAAGGGTCCGTAATTGCGCACCGTTGCTGGATCGCAACCGTTTGCTAACGATGTTTGGCGCGGGCTCGGAAGTGCTTCACCCGCAAGGCGACGAAGACGGCGCCGAACACCGCAGCGACGGCGACGGGCCGCGTGGCGCCGACCGAAGAGAGGAGCAAGGTGCCGCCCCAAAAGAGAATCAGGAAAGTTGCGAGCGCGCCGAATGCTTTGCTTTTCGACACGGCCGCGAACTGCCGCCTGCCTGAGCCGAATCTTTGCGCGAAGCGAATGTTGCTTTGCTCAAGGTCGAACGCCTCCTGCGACTGCACCGTTGCCCGATCTGCGCGGTAGTGCCTCTCGTACCGTTGGAATCGAGCGTCGCCGCGGCCTTCGAGCCACGCGGCGGCGCTGTCGGGAAAGAGGTAGGCGAAGTCCTGCATGGCTCAGTGCGTCACGTCGGAGTGAAATTCGATTGCACCGATTGCGTCCGGAATGCAGCGTCCGTCGGCCTCGGCGTAATAGGCGCCCGTCTCTAAGTCGAGCCAGCCAAACTGCGGGCGGCCGTCGTGTGAAAAGACGACTAGACCGGCCTCGATTGAGAAATCGTGGGACATCCTGGACACCTCCTTTTCCTGTTTATCACTTGCTCTTTGAACGCTTTTTTCCCTTGCTTCTCGCTTCGGTACGCGGCTTCAGGTCGTATTCACAGCCCGGGCAGACAAAGTCCTTGGCCAATTCGATTTTCCCTTCGTCGTTCGACAAGATGTACTCGGTTCCGCAAGTTCTGCACGGGGCGAGATTCAGCCTTGAATCCGTCGCCATGGAACGTGTTAGATGGTTTGCGCGGTCGGCTGACACGGCGAGGCGAGAGCCGAACATCTTTTCCAGTACGTCGTTAGATGCGATCAACGCTTCGGGAATGTTCGCTCCGTTTTTAAGCGCGCATCGATAAAGCCATACCAGCATGCTCGCCTGAAGGCGGTGAACCGGGCGTTCGACGTACCACGTCAAAGAGCTTGCGCTGTTGCCGCAAGGCGAGCTGACGCCGTGGATTTGCCGGTACGTGTTGCGAGTGATCGCCGAGTTCAGGGCGAACAAGTTGGTCGCTGTCGACGCCCGACAGCCCTGCGTCATCATCAAGCGCGCGTAGACCTCGCGCTTGGCTCTGTCGAGCCGCAAATCGGACCACAGGTTTTTGTACGGGAGCGCGCTCGACTTCAGTTTTGAAGTTCGCATGACATAGTGCGCGGCCGACTCGTCACTAAGATCTCCGGCGGAATATTCAAACCAGAACAGGTTGTCGTCGAAGCGCCATCTGTAGAGCGGGAAGCGAATTCCGCCGATAGCGGCTTCAAGACGCCCGATCGGCAAAGCCATGAGGTAATCCGCTAGCTCGAACGAAATGCCAAGCAGCGGGGCGGCCAAAACGTTCTGGTGGAGGACGTCCTTCAGCAGCGAGACGTAGGTGCAGTTGTAATGGAAGATATCGCGCGCTGTCACATCGTCGACAAAAGGCATTGCCGACGAGAGCTTTACGACGGTCTGCGACAACATGATGCCATCGACGAACGTTTCCCAGTCACGCGGATCTTGCAGAGCGGGCGAGAGCGCTAGGAACGGCATGTTCATCAGCTTCGCCATGGGCGCGGCGTGGGCTTTGAACGTTTCCATGTTCTCGAACGAGACCCCGAAAAATGCTTCGGCGTCGCTGTACCGTGCCAGCACTTTGTGCATTACACCGGTGAGAGAGTAGTTGGTCCGCTGGATCTTCTCGGCAAGATACTTTGACAGCGGAATATTGGTCTCGACGTGGTCAAGGATGTTGGTCGACATATTTTTTTGTTTTGTTATCAGTTACAAGCGGAAGCAACCCCGTTCGCTTCCGCGCCATCGTTACTTATTAGTGTGCGCTGGCTATTTGCGCAGTGACGTCTCGATCTCGGTGAGGTGCTTGCGCATCATTGCGGCAAGGGTTTCAATCAATGGCTCATGCTGGGCTGGACCGTCGCACGCTTGAACCGCCACTTGGGCAGTCGACAGCTTGCCGGCAAAAGTCTCAAATGCGGACATAACGTCCTGCATCGCCGCCTGAACGCGGTTCGCCGCTTCAATGGCGTCCGCCTCTTTTTGCCTCTCCAACTCGAGCTGCGCCAACTCCGCGCGCCGCTCAGTCAACTGTTCCTCAATTACTTTCAGTTCAGCGCTGCGCTTTTCCAAGGAATCGGAGATGCTGGTATATCCTGCCGGCGCCGTCGGCACTTCCTTGATCTGGACCTCCGGCTTGCGATTAAGCAAGGCGTTCCTTTCCTCGTTCAGCTTCTGGATTTCCTTGTCCTTGTCTGCAAGATCTTTCTCGAGGTTGGCCAGGCCAGCCTGTCGGCCGGTGTAGTAGCTGTCCATACGCTTCAGCTGTGCCTCTTTGTCTGCAATCAACTTCGCAGTCGCCTCCAGCTGATCTTGCAGGCGGCGAGCCTCGTCTTCTGCGACACGATGGGCGGTCTTGCTCTCCTCGAGAAGCGTTTTATAGTTCTCGACCTGTACTTGCCTGTCTGCAAGAGCCTCTTCCTGCTTCTGCAGAGTCGCCAGCATCTTGCGGATGTCCTCACGAGTCATGTTCTCGTTGGCCTTCTTTGCGGCGAGGATCGTTGCAACTTGCTCGTCGGTCACGTGATCGGCGGCCAGAATGTCGAGTTCGCCGACGTTGAAAACCCGGATGGCCTCAGTGTTGTCGATGAAAGCTTCATAGCAACGCATGTACTGGCGCGCTGCCGCGTACTTCACACCGAGTGCGCCTTCGAAGAACCGGTAGCCCATCGTCGCTGCTTTTCGCACAGTGCTGGTCTTGTTACCCGACTTCGCGATCATCGAGTTCTTGATTAGGTGCATGGTGTTGATAAGCTGGCCACCTATCAACCGGAGGTCATCCGAGATTCGCGCCCGCGCTTCGGCGATCGCGATCATGTTTTCGACGATCTGAAGGACGAGTTCCGCAGAATCTTCGCCGTCGCCGAAAAGCTGGCGTGCAACCTTCTCGATCTTCGATCGGTCCGCGCTGCTATGGGCGACGCCGCCTAAAATGTCGTCCATCGGATCGTGGACTTCGGTCTTTCGCAGTTGGAGGTCTTTCTTGGAATCGTCATTGTTTGTGGACATAACTTCTCTCTAAATTTGCTTCAGCGCCCCCGCGCGCTGCCGTGATTCGCCGCGAGTGTGTAAGCGATCGTAACGGGCCGGTTACAGGTTCCGATCTGCGAAAGACGTCATTTTTTACCCGTCTTTCACTCGCCGCGGCCGAAAGCCGTGTCTTTTTTGTAGAACGCAAACGTTTAACGGTTCATTTCTGTAACACTTGAGCCGTTGTTAAGTGTCCGCATGGAAGTACTTACCTAGAGTTTGCTCTTGTGATTTCCCGAAATTACCGCAACCGGCCGCGACGCGAATCTTGTGTTTCGAGAGCCCGGTTGCCGACGTCTCCGCGTAAATCAGCACAGCCGCGCGGGCCCGGCTGATATCTATCGGCCTTTTGCCTTTGAACGCTTCCCGCCTGAGTCTGAGCCAGTGGGGCAGATCGTTTAGCGACAGAAGATCCGTCGATAGCTCGGGCTGGAGCTCGACTTCTGGAGATGTAAATAGACCGGCACCGGTCACCGGCCAAATGGCAGGGAGTTGCTCCCGGAGGAACCGGACTTTGCTGCGGTTTTGTTCGATAGGCGAGCGCCTGTCCTCTTGCTCACCATTCCGGGCGATACGCGTCAGCTTCCCGTGGTTGCTCGACGGCGCTATCCGGCCGGACCAGTTTTTCGTCTCGAAGATGAAGATGCCGAACGGCGTGATCGCGAGGTGATCGATCTCTGCCGTGGGAAACGCTGTGCCGGGAGCGTGTTCGATGAGTAACGGCCCATCGTGCAGGTAGAAGTCGTCGCCGCATAGCCATTGAAGGGTCGTGCGGAGCTTTGCCTGCGCCACAGCTTCACCAGCCTCACCGATTTCATGCGATGAGCGCTTCACACGACCGGCACTCCGCGATCCGGACGGGCGCCGCCGCCGAAGCCCCTTGAACAAGCGGTAACCGCCGACTGCGACAAGTATCTCTAAGAACATCCGCTGCCTCCGTTGTGTATGTAAATCAGCATGACAGGGGGTGGAAGAAGTCAAGGATGCGATGCGGCACTGCCAAGAGAGCCCGAAAATCGAAAGGCCCTATAAAAACGGAAGCTTTCCCGACCACGCGTATCGGCGCCGCGCGTAAATTGCCTGTTATCCCCGCGTCAACGACGCATCGACTCGAGCCGCCGCCAAGCATCGGTGCGCGTGCTTCCGATCTCTTCTTTCATCCGCAGTGAGCTGCTTCCGCCACGCCTTTATCGAGCCGTGACGAAAGCGCCTCTCCGCGCGCCCGTTTTTCCTGCTCACCCGAGCATCGAAAACCATCCAGCGCTGTACTGGCTGGACATCCCCTAGTGCGTCTTTTTCTGGAGAGAAAAATGCCGAAGCAGTTGGTATTGAAGGCGATGAAATCGCCCGGCTGGTTGGTCGCTGTTTGCTTTGCCCTGTGGTTTGCCGCGCACTCGTTCTTCGCCTTTATGTTTGTCTCCTTCACGGTCGCTGTCTGGATCAAGAGATCCATCAAAGCGGCGTTGAAAGAGGAGAAAGCTGAGGATTCGAAGGTGCCCGCGCCCGCCGTTGTTGCTCCGGCTACCGCCGACACCAACGTCACGCCCATCAAACGTCAGTACGCCAAGTCCGCAGTGGTCGTTCCACTTAAGACAGGCACCGACGACTAGTCGCTACGCCTGAATGTCAAGACTGCCCGTACGGGCGGTCTTGACCCCTCACCCCAACGGGAACCATCCCGTTGCGGGCATGGGTTCCCGTTCATTCGGAGATATCCATGCAAATAGAAGTAGCAGCGTGGCAACTGGACATGTTCGACGCTCCTCCAGCGCCGATCGCGCGTGTCCAAGCCAAGCCTGATCCGCTGCCCGATCCGCACCTGTGGAGCGAGGCGGTCAAAGACAAAATGGTCGACGCGTTGATCAGTCTCGCGACTGACAGCAGACGCGGCGACAACATGCCCGAGTCGTTGATGGATTGCGCTGTCCTCTTCAGCGAGCGACTCAAAAACAGAAAAAAGATGGAAGTCGATGACTACCGGGCTACGCTCGGTTGGGTCATGGAGTTCTGGAACGGCGCGCTGCCGTATCGGTTCGTCTGCCAGATCAATGGCGTCGATCCCGAGATCTTGCAAGACGTCATCCTGAGCAACCCACTGCTCAGGCGCGACTTGGAAGAGGTGCGTCGCGAGTGCTTCGGCACGCTGCTGTAGGGGGCCGACAATGAGCACATCAACATTCGGTCGGCTGCTTGGCACACTTTTCGGGGTGACTTCCCAGACGCAGCCTCGCAGCGGCTATCCCGCAGGCCGCTCATCTCCGGTTGAGGTCGGAAAGGGCGGCCCCAACGAACGGCACATCGCCATCGCCGGTCAACCGATGCTGTTTCGCGATGAAGGTGGCGTCGTCGTGCAGTTCCGTCCGGCGTTCGACTACGAGCTGCGGCCAACGGCTGTCGGTATGAAACTGATACCGACGCTTGCGCCACACTGGGAAGTGCTGCACGAGCACGAGGGAACGTTGACAGAGGCCATTGCGGCTGCTGTCAAGGGCGCCCAAGCGCAAGACACGCCTGTTGGCCGTGTGCCCGACACCGAACCCCCTCGATCGGTCCCCATCAACGAGGCTCGACCCCGGCCTGCGATTGCGGACGCCGTCGAATCGACGCCGCCTCGATCTGCTGAGTCGTCACATCGACGCACTGAACGCGCGAGGTACGGGGTGTTGAGAGAGTGGGGCGAGAAACGATTCCCCGATGGCAAGCGCCCTGGCAAGACGTACGAATCGTTTTGCGTGACGCTCGAGCATCGCGGCGAGACGCACGTCCTGCAAGGTGAGGGCCTGCGCGACGCGATCGCAGAGTCGGCCTGCCGCATTGGCGACCGCGTTGAAGTCAAGCGGATCGGCAAAACCAAAGTGCCAGCAGTCGATGGACGTGGACGGCCCAAGCTAGATGCCAGCGGCGAGCAAGTGCTGTGGGACAAGTGGCTTTGGTCTATTTCCAAAAAATCTTAAAGGAGTCAGTTATGGCATCAGTAAACAAAGTCATCCTCGTAGGCAACCTCGGGGCTGATCCCGAGACGCGCTATCTGCCGAGCGGCGATGCCGTCGCGAATATCCGGCTAGCAACGACCGATCGCTACAAGGACAAGGCCTCGGGCGAAATGAAGGAGCAGACCGAGTGGCATCGAGTGTCGTTCTTCGGTCGGCTGACTGAGATCGTCAACGAGTATCTGAAAAAGGGCTCGTCGGTGTACATCGAAGGCAGAATCCGCACTCGCAAGTGGACGGACCAAGCGGGCCAAGAGCGGTATTCGACCGAGATCGTCGCGGAGCAGATGCAGATGCTTGGCGGCCGCGCCTCTGGCGATCGCTCATCCAATGACGGTTTCGAAAGCCAACGCCCCGCGCGTCAAGGAAGGTCGGATCCGCCTCGGTCAAGCAACGCTGCGCCGGCGCACCGTGATCCGCAATCGACGTCGTCCGGAGGAGGCGGCGGTTTCGCAGACATGGACGACGATATCCCATTTTGACGGTCTGACCCTAATTAGAGGGGAGTAAATGGTCGGTCGTTTGATCCCGTAAGGGCTCACCTCACGTCCTGTATTTCCTCACCTTCGTTGCTTCGTCGATCCGGAAACGGTCGGCGAAGCCGCGAAGCGTCTCTTTCCTGCGCGACTTGTCATCGTTGGTCGCTACACCCGCCTTTCGCTTCCCCTGCTGAAAAAAGCCGCCCGCCGTGCTCGCCTTGCGCGAGGCGGACGGCTTTTTTGAGCACGGTTTCACCGCCTGTTCAGGCATCGACCTCAACCACACCACAACTGGAGTGCCAATGAATATCAAGGACATCAAGCTGTCCCCGGAACAATGGGTTGCGTTACTCCAGAAGTATGGAGTGCCCGCAAGCTCATTGACCGGGAAGGGCGCACCCTGTCCCATCTGCGGCGGAAACGACCGCTTCACCTACGACAACAACCGCGGCCGCGGCGACTGGGTCTGCCGCAAGTGCAACGACGGCGACCGAAAAGCCGGCGACGGCTTCGAGCTGATCTGCAAGTCCGCCGGAATGACCTTCCGCGAACTGATGATCGAACTTGAAGGCGGCAGCCTGGCCGATGCACGGCAAAACCGAGCGCAGCCTGCGGCCCCAGCGCCCGGCCGAAAGGTCGATCCCGAGTGGGCGCGCAAGCGCCTCGACTCAATGTGGGATCGAGCGACGCTGGTCGGTTCCGATGGCCTCGTTCCGCGATACCTGCGCGAGCGGGTGCCGGGTCTGACAGTAGCGCCGTCCTCAGCGCTGCGCATGGCGATGCTCGATTACCGGCACGAGAAGAAGGTCATCGGTCAGTGGCCGGGCATCCTCGCTCGCTTCACGCTGCCTGATGGCCGTCTTGGAACGCTGCACCGCACGTTCCTTGAACGCTCGAAACCGGAGAAGGCGTCGATCGTCACTAACGATGGCGAGATCCTTCCGGCCAAGCTGAACGACGTGACGCTTCATAAGCTCAACGGCGGCGCAGTCCGGCTGATGGATCCGGTCGATGGCGAAATCGGCGTCGCGGAAGGTCTTGAGACGGCGTATGCCGCGCACATGCTGTTTGGTGTGCCGGTCTGGTATTGCCTGAATCGAATCCTTCTCGCCGATTTCGTTGTACCAGACGGCCTCGGCATCCGCGTTGTCCATATCTTCGCGGACTTCGATGCGGTCGACCCACGTACCGGCAAATCGCCGGGCGTCGATGCGGCCTTGAAACTCGCGAAGCGGCTGCGTGCGGAAGGCTACACGGCTATTGTTCACCGGCCGAAAAAGCGAGAAACCGATTTTGCCGACGAGTGGTGCACAGCTCAGGTTGCGTGTCGCCCTGCAGTTAGAACGCTGGTGCGTCGCGAGCTACGCGAAGCACTGCGCGTCTGAAATTCCGCGGCCTTCTGGCCGCTAACAGTAACTTTTTGCCCGGTGGGGATTCGTCCCCTCCGGGGCCGCAATCCGCCCGAGCTTTTCCAATGGAGAAGAGGAAATGAGCTTCAGCATGATTGTTGGCCGGTATCAGATCGTGGCAACTTCCGGCGTTGAGAACGGCTCCGTGAGAGTAGGAAAGTCGGAGGCGGAAGCCTATGACGTCATCGACCGAAAGCGAGGCGGTCATGCCAGACTTGAAAAACAAGGCGTCACGCTGGACACTGCTTGGTTTTACTGCATTCGTCGACAGGCGAGCGCACAAGGGGTATCTCTGCTGCACTGAGTATCCCGTTAAAAAAAACCCCGACCGATTGGTCGGGGTTTTTTTTTGTCTGTCGTGGCGACTTCTCACCACGGATTAGTGTGGATTCGCAAAGCGACCTTGAACACATAGAGTATGACCTTCATAGCCGGAACCATCACGCCGCTAGCCCAAAAGGAACCGACGAGCGAAAGTCCGAAAATCCAGTTGCATAACGGCGTATCCGGCAGACGAGCCGCGACGCAGGCAACGCACAAAAGAGTGACCGCAATCACCGCGCGACGTGCGACTGGGGGCAACGTCTTAAACTTAGCGTACATCGTCGACGCCCTCGCTTGGCCGGAACACGGCACGACGAAACAGATAAGCCGCCTCGCATGCGGCGAACGCGGCCGCCACGAGAATCCACATCCGAACGCCGCGGGTCCAGTCGAGTTGCGTCAAAGTATCGAGTATTGTCATTTGAATTTTCACTTGGGCTTTGTGGCCGCTTAGCTCGGCCTTATGAGTAATGATGCCACGACAGGTTCGAAGTCAAGGTGCGGGGTGGTGACACGGGCGGACGGCGAGACGCCACCGCTCCGTGACACGCGCAGAGAACTGCGCTCTCTAAGCAAAAGCTGAGAGGCTATCTGCTAAGTAGTTCAGATGCCTATCATCGCCAATGGGCGACGACTGCTCCGGGTATTCAGCCAGCGCTTGCGGCTTTTCGTCTTCAGCAGATGCCGACTTTATCTGCGTTTCGATTGCCGCTGCTCCTCTGTCGGTAACCTCGCTCTGTTGGGCCGCCGTGTGCGCTTGGTCGGCCGTGGGAATGAGACCCACGCTTCCCCGGCCGCGCAGTGCGTCGTCGGCAAGACGTTTGAGCAGCGCGGCCCGTTGCCTTGGATTCGAGACCGCCATTAATGCAGCAAACAAAGTGGGCGTGACAGCTTCGCTGACGGTCAGTTTAATCTCAATAGCCCCTATCATGCGGTCATGGCCTCCTTCCGCTTCTTATCGCGCTCACGCATCAGCGTTGCCTCGCCGGCCGCAAAGAACCCACGGACGTTCGAGAAGCACGCGTTCTTCATGACTTCGATGCGGTTGCGGGGAAAGAACGCGCGGATCGCGGGCTCGTAAAGCGCCGCACCGCCGCCGGTGAGGAAAATGCAGCGGATGTCATTTGTGCTCCCGACCGAATTACCGATCGCATTGACCGCTGCTTCCGGTACCGACTGAGCCTGTGCGGCGTAGTGCCCCAGATCGATCTCTTCGTTGAAAACGTAGTAGGGCGTGCCTGCGCGAGCCGCCTCGTCGATTTCTTCGATCGCCAAGGCCGACTCGTTCGTCGCTGCACCGATAAGCTCCGCCATTTTCTGGAAGAAATGGGACGCGCCGCTCTGATGTCCGCCACTACGACGCTCTTCCATCGTCAGCCCCTTGGCGACGACCCAGTCGGTCGTGTAGTAACCGACGTCGATGATCATATTGCGCTGCGACGGGGCGAAGTCGGGGTGCTGTGAAAAATGAACCAGAGCGCCCAACGGTTGAGGCAGCACCATCAGATTTCCGACGCGAACTTCCTCATCGCCGAACTGCAGCGTTCCCGAAAACTTGCTGCGCAACGCCTCGGCGTGTTGTTGAAATGTCTGAACGGGCAGTCCGAGCACAAGCCGGTCGACCGACGATACGTTGGCGAAGTGGAAGGCTCCGCCGAGGAGCGCTTCATAGCTATCTGTAGTGCAATAGTTGCCGACGAGCGTGCGACCAGGGTCGCCGTTGCGAGAGGTCAACGGCACTTCCGGTCCGACCTCGTACTGCTTTCCGTTGACTTCAATTCCAACGGTCCGGACTGCCTTCAACACGCCGTTGCTTTGCTTCGTCATCGTCTTAGCCTGATAGTCAGGGGTCAGAGACGGAAACATGAACGTTGAGACTTCCGAGCCGTTGCGAACGGCAACCTTGGTGTTCCCATATCCGACGTCCACGGCAAGGACGGATGCATGCGTTTTCATTGTGTTCATTCTCTCTCCAGAGCAGTTCGATTGGTGCGCTATCTGCCCGTTATCTGACCGAAAAGTGGCAGATGGGCGGTGGTGGCGGCTCCCTTTCTCCAAACGTCCGCATAAGTGTCAGTTATCTCCCCCTAAACGGTGAGATAAAGAATCTGCCCGTTGAGGCGGCGAAAATCTGTCAGTTATCGGAACGAAATCGGTGAGAAAAGTCCCCGTTACGCCTGTCCAACTCTACAGAGCGACACGCAATGTCAAGGAAGCAAAAGCTCGCAACATTTAGGCAGCTTTTAACTCTTCGATTGTTCAAGGCGCCGGTATTCTTTTAATTACCAACCGCGCGCATGCGCATCGACCCTCCTGAAAAGGACCATCGAGGGGACCGCTTTGCCTAGCGGAAACCCCTCTGTCACGGCCGCAAAATGAAGCGGCCTTTTTCTGAATCTAATCAAGTGCAAAGTGACCCACATTGAGGACACTGGACACGCGATATCCATTGGGTTTGCGGGCGGTTTTGCCCGATTGTCCGAATTGAGACGGCTTGGGAGTGGGCATGGACACTTATCCGTGATCCGCTTTTCAGCACTCAATGACGATGGACGCATCCTTACAGCACACGACGCTGGGTACGTTGCATGAGGTCCGACGCACCGCGACCGAGTGAACGCGCTTTGGGATGGGAGACCAGCTAGGCCGACACGGCAAGCTGATCTCTGTACGAAAGACGAACGGGCGGCGCACCCGGAAAAAAACGAGCGCAAAGAGATTACCGAGCACTTGGCCGAGGTTGTGCCGTCGCAAAGACGAAGCACTCCGGCGCGCGACAGCGCGTTGCTGGCCGGCGCGGTAGCCGTAGCAGCGGCATAGCCGAATCGCACACTCACTAGTGCGACGGTTCGACTGCTGGGAGCAGCAGGAAGTACACGACGACGAGATATTCCGCGAAGCGGGTCCGCGTTGGATGTGCGCCGGCAGCAAATCAGCGGCGGTCAACACGCGAAGCGTGACGACTGGCAGCACGCAGCAGTACGGAGGTCGATGCACGTTTCTTCCACGTGCGGGGCTATCGGATGGAATCGCTAAAGGACAGGAAGGCAGGACCCGGCGGGGATACGCAGCAGCTGTGCGGCATGACTCGGGGATAGGCTCCCGAAGTCTGGGGCGCATGGGCAATGAATGGCACCGCGCACGGATGTGCACGGTCGCTGACTCGTTCGCAAAGATGGAGAACGCGCTTGCTAGAGCCGCTGAAAAATTACGTTTCGCGATCGGAGCTCGTCTCGAGCGACGTTGCAATTGCGTCGTATGCGCTGGGCTGGTACCGCACGACTGCGAGCGCTGATGCTTGCTGATGTGATCGACGCGTCAGGCGCTGATGCGCTGGCGCGAGCGCTGTCTGTGTGGAGGCCCAGGCGGGACGAGGTACCGAGCGTCGCTACCGTGGCAGTGAAGCGCTGCCAGGTCCAGAGCAATGCGACTCGGAACGAGAGACCGCACCGCTCGACAGCCCCCAAGCAAAGCCAACGACGTCGGGCTTTCACGCTGATAGATCACGCCTTCGAAGCTGAAGTCGCGTGGTCTCTGTGGCGGCTGTCGATCAGCTACGGATTTGACGACATGCGCTCTCGGCGAAGGGCAAAACGGCATGCGGCGATAGCTGGATGGATTTTCGCCACGTCGTGCGCGCCCGGCGCGGTCTCGGGTGCCTTCCCGCGCTCAAGTGAGCTGGCGAGGGCGTTCGAGAGGGGCCGAGCGATCTACTTCGCGGCCATGAAACTGCAATCAACCAACGAGGAAGGAGCATCTGCATGACAGTAACCATCTATGTGAAGGGCGTCGTTGCCGATTATCCCGAGCTTCCACCCGACTTCCGAGCCCACCTTGAGCTCATCTTCACCAACAACGTAAATCGTGTTCACAGTCGCACGCGCGTTAGCGCTAAGCCTCTTTCAGTAAAGACGCAAAGCTTTCGACTGCGCACGCTTTGCCGGTCGTTCGTCGAGCTGCGCCAGATCGGCTTCGCGCTACAAACGCCGTATGCGCTCAGGGAAAAGCACATCGAGGGTCTCGTGACGCTGTGGCACAAAGAGGGGCAGAGTCCGGGAACCATCGAGAACAAGTTGACGTATTTCCGCGCATTCACAAGATGGATCAATAAGCCCACCGTGGTTAAGACGATGGCGGAATACATCGACCTGGACGCGCATAACTTCCGGCGCTCCTCCGTTGCGACAGAGGATAAATCGTGGGAAGGCAAGGGAATCGACGCGGTAGCAATCCTCGAGGAAATTGCGGAAACGGAGCCTGTAGTGGCAGTGCAGATGAAGTTGCAGGTAGCGTTCGGACTGAGGGTCGAAGAAAGTTTTATGTTGAGACCCAGAGATGCAGTCCGTAAAGACGGAAAGCTCAACGTAGTCCACGGCACAAAGGGCGGTCGCGCTCGTGTGGTGCCGATGGAGTTCAAGATGGACGTGCTACTAGAAGCTGCTCAGCTTTCGAACAGGTCGACCGGTTCAACTATCCCCGACGGCTATACCAAGACACAGTGGAGGGACCACTTCTATACGGTTCTCAAACGCCATGGTGTGACGAAGGCGGGATTGGGCGTGACCTGCCACGGCCTGAGGCACCAGTTCTTGCAGCAAATGTTTGAAAAGCACGCTGGCGTTCCTGCGCCGATCAAGCGCAGCGATCAGCGGGCCGATCCGGCGCTTCATCGGGAAGCGATGCAAGCCGTGGTAGAGGCGGCCGGCCACAGTAAAGCGCAAAAGGCCGGTGCTTACCTGTCGAGCTATTTCACCCAGCGGCAACTCACGTCACCGAAGGTCTCGGTCGACCAAGTTCGCGACGCCGTTGCTGTGGCGGAAGGCAATATTTCCGCCGCGGCCAAATCTCTTGGCATCTCCAGGCAGAAGGTGTATCGGATTTTAGAGGCAGCAACCTGAAAGGTGTTGCTTACGCCGATGACCCTAGCGGCAACGCGTGTGCGGAACGGCAAAGTGGCTTACTGGAATGAAAGGAAACCTGCCGTTTAAGAGGGTGGTGACTATACGGCAGGTTTTGTAACACGCATTTTTGTCAACGAAAACATGCACTTGCCGAGCGGAGGGCAGCGCGCGTGACGCTATCCGGATAGCGTCTCTTGCGGTTTTAACCGAGCAGCCAGTCCAATTGACGGCTTGTTACCGCGTGATACGTGAGGATTGCAGCGAGCGCGAGCACGGTCGTGATCTGCGGTGCGAGCTTGCTGCGGAACCGATAGGCAGCAGCGATGTATTGGATGGGCGACATTTCTCTTTCCAGTTGAGTTCGGCCGAACGACCGAGTTACATTCAGTATGACCGGCGTTTCGCAGAGTCAAGTCACCAGCAGTTTCGATCTGGCAGATCGTCGACAGCCAGGTTGATGCTGTTCTCGAAGTTTCCTTCGTCACCGCCTGTGGCGGGGATGCGCGGAAACTGGATTGAAGCGATTCCGTCGATGTAAATGCGTTTGGCCAACTGTTGAAGTTTTCGATAGCGGGCTGCATCGTTGAGGACGGTGTCTACGGGCCAAAAATCACTTAGGGTGATCTTGCTGTCGACGATCTTCCTGGCGAGCATCGCGAAAACGGGGCCGCGCTTCTCCCAGTCACCTTCCGTTCTGGCCAGCAGGTCAATTAGGAAAGGAGCGTCGACGGCGCTGAGCTCTTTCCTAATCAGTTTCAAGAGGTCGCCCTCTTTTGCGGCCGGACGCCTCGTGCGGGCGTTCCAGATAGTGCCGGCCTTTTCAAGAGCGGCGTGCCGGTCATTCCCCATTGCAATCCAGGGCGTCTGCATCCCGCAGTCTTCGCAGAAAATGCAGCAGACTTTTTCCTGCGGGATCGCATACAGCGAGCGCGCCTCGAGATCGTTCATGTCCGGCGCGACGCTCGCGTCCGCGCCTAGGTAGTCGATAGCGGGTGCGGACGGGCGTTTAAGTAGCCGGTGAGAATAGCCAAAGGCCCATTTTCCACCGCAATGGTCGCAGGGGAACAACTCGTCAGTCATGGCAGCGTGGTCCGGGGCGCTCGCCGAGGCCCGGCGAATAAAAGTTGGCGTGAAGCATTATAGCTACGGCCGTTCTCGCCGAATTAGTGGGAAACGCCGACCTTAACAAAAGCTTACAATCTAAGCCGCTACGCGACTTGCCGCGATTGCGTTGTACTGCTCGTGACTGACGAGACGTAAGGGCGTAAGCGACGGCGCGTCGAAAAGGAGCCGATACGAGCGGCCGACGGGGACTGATAGTACTTTGCCGGCAGTCGATCTCAGGTATTTGCCATCGAGCGACAACGGGTGCACGCCGTTACTGACTTTCCCGAGCAGCTCCCTGGCTTCTCGTTGGACTGCGGCCAGGTGCCGGACGATGGACAGGTCGATGGGATCGTCGGCGTGTGACTGCTTTGCCGCGCGCTTTTGCTCGAGGGCAAGGCGCTGTTCTGCTTTTTGCTTTTCTGCGGCTGCGCATGCGTGGCAATACTTCCCTTTGCCGGTGTGACCGCACGAAAACGTCTGTTTCATGATGCATTCAATAAGGTTGCCGATGAGGCTATTGCACCATCTTTCGGCATCCCGTCAAGGCTCGGTAGACGACGGATTTGAAGGGCTTTCTTTCCGAGCGAATGCGTCAAGTTCGGCAGACAGTTCAAGCACTCGAGCGTCGGCGAGGGATAGCCGGGTGGTCAGTCGCTCGATCTGAGACATAGCAAGGCTGTACTGCTCGGACAGCATGGACAGCGCCCAGAAGGGCGCGAGCGTTGCATTGCAATCGACGCAAGTCACGACGCCGCCGTGAGTTTCGAGCCGGATGCGGCGATGAGCGCAAACACCCGGGCGCAATGCGCGCTTCTCGATGATGACCGGAACGCGCCTGAAGGGGATGACGCGACTCATTCGGGCAGTGAAGGATGCTGGCTGTCAACGTGAAGGTGCGTCGCTGAATCGCCGCGGTACAAGCCGTCAGGGAACAAAACGCGCGAGACTGTTTCGTCGCGACGGTATTGAACCTCGACCGCGTCCAGATACCGGCGGAACGACGTCGTGTCAGTTGGCCCGCCTTCGACGTCCCGATTGACAAAACGAAGGTCGGTCGGCGCGAAACCATTGTGTTCAATCCACTGAGCGTCCTGGACGCTCGGCAACCACCATCGGTTCCAACGAATCGTGAATGCGAGCCAGCCACGCGCGCCCGCGTCGATTTCCGTCCAGGAAGCCTGGAAATCCAGGATTGCACCGAGCGAGCTGAAGAAGACCATGCGCAAGTCTGTCTCGTCCGCGGCCGCGACGACGATCTGTTTTCGCCGCTCGTCGACCGCGTCGATGGAGCTCGCCATCGACAGTGCCGGATAGCTCACCTGCCAGTCGGAATCACGCGCGACTGCGCGCTTGAGGAAAAAAGAGTTCGAGTCCATGGGGCCTTCGGCGGTTATAGATGCGCTCACGCTATCGCGGCAAAGCGCCGTGTCAAGCTCCGTCGGGAAGTCGAACTGAAGCCAGATCGTTGGGTGGCACCCATTCGACGCATGGCGTACCTTCACGCGCGTACAACGCCTGTTTTTCGGCTTTCCTTGCCATGTATTGCGCGTTGCCTTGCATCCCGTATACCTCTATCGCTGTGGGCACGTTCGTATCGGTCAGCCTGAAGTCGGGCAGCATCGCATCTTGCGGTTCGAGCCGCATGGGCTTTACGAACCGACGGCGTTGCGCCACAAGCCGGTTCGCCATTGCAACCTCGAAGCTCGAGTCGCAGGGTAGGAAGGTGCTGTTGCACAGTTGCAGCGCGCAGTCGACGATCCGGAGGTTGCCCTCTTTCGTCCGCTCGATAACGGCCAGTGTCACCACCCGAGCGCAAGCGTCGCCGATCATGGCCCACGCCGACCGGAACGAATCAGCGGCAGAGTCAATCACCGCTTTCGACGCAAAGAACGTCTCCCTGGTCTGGCGCAGTCTGACGACGAATCCGTATCTCGATGGTTCGACGCTGCGAAGTTCGGCAATCAGAAGAGCGCGGTCGGACCGGGCCGGGGTTGTGACTATTCGATCCAGGAATGACTGGAACTCGGCGAGCACAGACGAACTGTCAGCATCGTCGTATCGGCGCATGACGTGAAGCACATCTTGCATGGATTTGCCGTTAAGCTTTCCGTCCCCGAGCACGGAGAGAGGTTGCGCATTGCAGGCGCCCCACCCACGCGAGGGCGCGCCCGCCCACTCGTTCAGTCCTGCATCCTCCCATGCTCGTTGCAGGAAGCCGAGCAGCGGCGCAGCGCGGCGCGAAGTGCCGCCGGAGGTCTGGTCAGATGACTGCCGCCTCGATGGACCAACGGTGCGGACCGACAGCGAAGTGCTCAGCTTGACGTCCAGCCCACCAGCAATGGTGCGAATCGCGGCCAGCGTGTCACTGCTGCTTCTGTCTGGCTGGGACACCGCGCGATAGAACGAGCAAGTCTTGGCGTCGTCAGGCCACCTTGCGAGATGGAAAAGTGCCCCGTAACGCCGGATGACTAGACGTAAGGGCGCCCTCGGCGATTCTGGCAGGCAGCGGCAAACGGCGTGCCCCGGGACCTTCTTGGCTCGCTCGAGCGCTCGCGCGTACTTTGCGGGGTTGTCTTGAACCTCAGTGAGCGCTACGGTTATGCCGTCAAATGAAACGAGCGTCATACCCCTTCACCTCGCGCAACGTCGAGTGCGCTTGCTCAATCGGAACCTTGTGAACGTGAGCGCGCGTGCCTAGCAGACTCGCCGCTTTGCGAACGCACAGGCAAAACTGCTCGGCATGGTCGCTGCTCGGGAAATGGAGTCCAACGGTCGATACCGCACCGGGCGCCGCGTAATCGCGCGAGAAAACTTCACCTGTTCCGACCAACGCGTCGAGCCAGCTGTCCGGGAAGCCTGCGCACGGGGTCGAGTCAGCGCGCGCGCCCGCCGGATCTCGAGTGAAATCTTCGAAGCTGACAACAATCAAGTTCATCGTTGGGAAGAAGCGGCCGAACCGCCTTAAGGTGTGACGTCCGCCACCCGCTGCTTCCGAGTGGCCGCTATGTCGTAGGTGGCGATTGCGCCCATTAGCGCTGCGATGCCTGCAAAGGCGCACGCAGCCAGCAAGCCCGCCAAACGCTTGTCGTTGGCCCTGAGCGTGTCCGCCCGCACTTGCTGCGCCTCGCCCAGTTCCCGACGCCTATCTCGCAACGCCTTGTCGAATGCATCGCGATCGGAAAAGCCATATTTCTGGAGCAACGCTTGTTGGTCCGCCGCTGACAGATATCCGACTGCGTCGGAAACACCCTGCATGCGTTCAACGACCGCCGTGTTGACGACGACCTGCACAGCGGTGCGCTCGATCGTGAATTGGCGAGCGACCAAGCCGACCCCTGCTATGGAGCTAACAGCGGATGCGCAGAGTATGGCGACGGTGATGATGTGACTGAGCTTCATAACGTCGGTGATCGTTTTTTATGCATTGCTGATTCGGTGCTCAATTTTCGTTGGACGCCGCCCGCGACGGTGTCCGAAAGACGCCCCGAATGAAGCGTCTTTTGCCAGCCGAATGGACTGTTTGATCGATGAGCCGAAAGCGCGGCGTAATGCGCGCGGGCGAAAGCTATATGTTTTTATGCGTCATTTCGCGAAACGGCTGCTATCCGGATAGCGTTGGTCGGCACCAGCGCCAGGACCGCACTCCCGACCGGTGATTGCAGCCGAAATAGTTATCCCCAGGCTTATCCAGAGAAACTGGGGATATCTTTCGGAAGCGTTTGGCGAGAGGCACCATCAAATGCTCGTCTTTCTGCCTGTATGAGCAATCTCCAGCAGGTATCGTTTGTCGATCACCCGCGCATCTCGCGCATCGACGTTGCGGCGCCTTCACAAGCTCACCGCGCAATCAATTTTCCTATCTCAACCCGCAGGGGCATGTCCCCTTCGCGGGCGTGCGCCTGCTCACCTTTTGGAGCAATCGCATGTACACACAGCTGATCGAGCAGTTCAAGACGGCCCAAACGGCAGCAGCAGCGGCCTACGGCGCGGTGGTTCAAGCGGAGCGCGACGTCTTTGCGGACGGAATGACTGAGTATTCGGCGATGGAAGCCCGAAGCGAATACAAAGTCGAGCGCGAGCTCAACACGTTCTGCCGACGGCTGCTGTCCCGGCTCGTGATGGAGGCAAGCCGCAAGTTCGCGCCCGCCGGCGGCAGAATCGAGATCGACCAGCATCGCGAACTTGACCGATGTGGCCTCGACGTTGAGGAAGATCTGAGGAAGGGCAACGTCCCTGACATGGACGGCTTCTGGCGACACCTCGAGCGAATGTTCGGCGGTGAAGCTGGCGAGCGCGTCGCGTTCGAGCAGGCAGCCAAGGCCATCATTGACGGCTTCTGGCTCAAGCCCGATACCGAGATCAAGCGCACCAGCAGCGCGGTCATCCTGGAAAAGCGCGTTACCTCTCAATCGTCCTTTCATTCAAAGGGTCAACGCGAGGTTTATTACTCGTCTCAGCAAGCAGTGGTCTCAACCTTCGACGGCCTGGCGACCTTCGCGAAGAAGCATCAGTTCGGCGCGCTGGCGATGCAACTGCGCAATTTCAGCGTTCACCGGCTGACGTTTTCCACCCGCGAAAAACTGTCGTTCACGGGGCTAGAGATCGTCATGTTCAACGACAAGTGGCAGTTCAAGTTCGCTCACGACGTGGGCGACGCGCTGTCCCTCTTCATTAGTGAGTTTGGTGCGGAATACCTCGCCTCGCGCGACCGGTACTGACGCATCCACCTCCCCATCGTTTCGACCGGCTCCGGCGGGTCTTTTTATTTCTAGAGGCAATTCATGCAGAGAGATCTGTTTTCCTTTGAGCCTGACTGGTATGAGCCGTTGCGTGCGATCAGAAGTCTGGGATCGCAGGCGCCGTCGATTGCCCATCAGGGCGAGCTGGCCGCGGCGCGCCGTCAGCACCTCGGGCAGTTCTTCACGCCGGACGCCATTGCGGCGTTCATGTGGAGCTTTATCAGCGGCTGGAAGGTCGATCGGCTTATCCGCATCCTCGATAACTCGGTCGGCTCGGGTAGGCTGCTTCAGTATGCAGACCCGGAACGCCATGCCGTGTACGGCGTCGACGTCCACGCCGATGTCATCCAACAGTGCCAGAAGGTGTTCGAGGACGCGGGGTTTCATTGCGAGTTCCGGCAGGCCGGCATGGAGCACATCCATCCGACACGCTTCGATATCGCGCTCATCAACCCGCCGTTCTCGATCCACCTCGAATCACCGCATCTGCAGACGCTCGAATGCACGACGTGGGGCCGGTACGGCGCGCAAACCAGCGCGTTGAGCCACGACTACGCAGTGCATCAGGCGCTGGAGGCTGCGAACGTTGTTGTCGCGCTTCTGCCGATCACGACCGCCGAGTCGATGGTTGCGGGCGAGCAGGGCGACCGTCTGAAGCGCCGCGCGGCGGGATTGTTCGAATTGCCGGCGGACGCGTTCAAGCTAGAGGGCGCGAACGTGCGCACGGCGGTTGTGGTGTTCGACCGCTACCGCGATCGTCCCTCCGACTTCGTGCGTGCGGTCGTCGACGATCTGGCGAAGCCCGGCCCGGACCTCGGGCTTCACTTCGAAGATCGCTCCTTCGGGGAGGCGCGGCTGCGACTGCAGAAGCTCGATGACAGCGTGCCGTTTATCACGCGTGCGGTCACGGGCGACAAGTCGGTCAAGGTGTCGCACGATGGCCGGCGCATTCGCTTGTCCTTTGCCTGTGGCTTCAACGAAGCGATGGTGCTCAACGCGGTTCTCGTGAAGCGCATCTACTCACGCGACGGCCACCGGTTGCCGCGTGGCTTCCGTTACTCGGGGCAAGGCCTGCTGGATATGGAAACGTATCTTGTGCAGGACGATCCGGTCGCGGCCTTTGATCAGTTGCTCGATCGAATCCGCAGCGTCGGTGGCAACCCGCAACTCGCGCCCGGCTTCATGGAGCACTTCGAGAGACGCATGCGCCGAAGCGCACGCCAGGCGATACCGTTGCGGCATGTGGCGTGGACGACCGGTGCGGGATCGCGAGATCACGTCTCGGGCATCGCGAAGGAGACCCACAAGGTCGACGCGACGCGCTGGGCCAGTCCGCTCATTAAGGCGGGCGACGAAGTCCAGTTTGATCGCGAAGCTGACGGCCGCTACCGATACGCGCTGCATGGCGTCGGGTATCACCTATCTGTCGACGAGCTTAATGCGCGGTTTGCGGTCGAGAACGTCAGCGAGGGATGGGAGGTGGTGCACGAAGGTCTGTGCGCGCGGTTTCCTGACCAAGCCGAGGCGCTTCGGTCGCGCGTGAAGGCACTCGGCGTCGATCAGTGGCTCGACTGGGAGTTTCAGGTCGATGATCTGGTCGAAACGCTGCTCAAGCCGACGGGCTGTGTCGTCGCATGGGAGCAGGGGTGCGGCAAGTCCCGGCTCGCGTTGGCGCTGATCCTCGTCTCGGGCGTGAAGCACGGCCTCATCGTTGTTGAGTCACGGCTCATCGAGGAAATGCTCAAGGAGGTGGGGCAGTTGCCTATCTCGGCTGAGCAGGTGAAGGTAATCGAATCGGCGGCCGACCTTAACGACCTCCGGCAGATTAACCTTATCTCGTATGAGCGCCTGCGCATGCCGGTCGATAAGGCAGCTTCGGCGCGCGTGACGTATGCCCATCGACTGCGTCGCCGCATCGGCCTGCTGGTAGCCGACGAAGGCGAGCGCCTTGCCAATCCCACGAGCGACCAGAGCCGCGCGCTTTGGCAGCTTTCGGCGCGGCGAAGGTTTGTTTTGACGGGAAGTCCGATTCCGAACTACCCGAGAGATGCGTTCGGTTTGATCGCGTTTTCTGGCGGTGATGGAACGGCGGCTCAGCCGTATGGTTATCGCTTGGGCTATCTGGAGCAGAACTGGATGAATTCGGTGGAGTACGCCATGCGTGGCGTCGATCGATTCAGGGATGACTTCGTGGTGCTGGAGTGGGTCACGTGGCAATTCGCGGAGAGCCTGCAGGATGGGGCGAAACGCGAGGTGCCCAAGATCGGTAAGCTGCACCTGTACCGGGCGATGCTCGCCCCGCACATCAAGCGGCGGCTGGTCGCAGAACCCGAGGTGTCGCGCTACGTCCAGATCGAACCACCGCAGTTCGAGGTGGAAACGGTCGATTGGGATCGCGGGCATTTGGCCGCGTATCTCCGCGCTGCCGACGAGTTCGCCGACTGGTACCGCTCATCGCGCGATGACAAGAAAGCGTGCAACCTAGTCACGATCCTAGCTCGTATCCGTGCCGTTCACTTTTCCGCCAATTACCCGCAGTTTGGGATGGATGGCGTGCAGTACATCGGCGGGCTGACGAGCAAGCAACGCGCAATTGTCGCGCGCATGCGCGCGATCGCGGCGGAAGGAAAGCAAGCGATCGTGTTTGCCGAGAATCCGGGCGTGCTCGATCTTCTAGCGCGCGAGCTGGATGCGCACGGTGTGCAGACGGTGCCGTTTCACGGCGAGATACCGATCAAGCGTCGCGTGGCCGATAAGGACAAGCGATTCTTGGGCGGACTGGCAACCGGACTGATGGCTACCAAGGCATCGGGCCGCGCGGGCTACAACCTGCCGAACGCCGACTACATCCTCTTCTACGACCGTTCGTGGACGTGGCGCATCGAGTATCAGGCGATGCGGCGCGCGCTGCGATGGAACCGGAAGGGCGTGTTGAAGGTGGTCTATTTTCATCTCCCGGGGAGCATCGACGAGTATCAGGACCAAATGGTCGCGCACAAACGTGATGCGACGCAGGCGGGGCTGGACTGGGCGACGCCGGAACTTGAAGACGAGACGTTTTTGCATATGGATTCGTTGCTGGACCGCTTTGTCGATGACCTCGCATTGCTGGCGGCCGAGACCGCGGGCGACATGCGCAAACTTCTGAAGGAGGCAGCTTAAATGCCGAAAGACTCGAATGTGTTTGTGGTGATCGGGGAGGGCGTCGTCACGGTTAAACGTGAAGGCTCCAATCGCGCGGTGCTGGCGAAAGTCCTAAACAAGGTACAAGTCGATGGCGTCGAGGTGCTGTGCCTCGACCGCCTCGTTCATGAAAGCCATGAGCAGCAGTTCGGCGAGTGGACGTTGGCGGGCGCAGTCACGACCTTGCTGTCACGATCGCTGCCGCCCGTGACTGGCGCTGCGGCATAAGACACAGCGGCATCCTCGGTGCCGCTCGTCACACCCTTTAATCAACCCGGCTTTCGAGCCGGGTTTTTTTTCGACCTTGTACCCGGGATCAGACGACCGTTCGGCCACGCGTCGGCGTGTTTTCGCCATCGCGAGCGGCAGTGTTCGCTGCGCCGCATCATTTGCGCATCGCAGGAAATACGCTCCGTTCGCGGTATGGCGTCCCCCTCGTATGCGCCGGCCGTCTTGGGCGCCGGCGTTCTGCCGGCGCACTTTTTCACTCATGGCATCATGCGGGCAGGCGCGATTTGAAGCGCCAACTACGCTACTGCAAATGCAATGAGTAATTCGCCAACACCCAGCACCCAATCCATCGCCTTCACTGTCCCAACGCATTTAGCGGCAGCGCTGAAAGAGACCGTTGACGACTTCCTGGCGGCCGCGGCGGGCGGAGTGACGCCTGCGCAGCGAGCGGCAGAGATACGCGCTCAAGATCGCGACGCGAGCCTGGACTCACTCGCCGATCTCGTTGAGGTGGCGGAGGGCAGCTCAGGGCAGGCGCGCGTCGCCGCTCAGTTTCTCGCAGGCCTCTACAACGGCTTCGACTTCCCCTTTAGCCTCACGGACTTTCGACGACTCGACGACGATCTGATGGAGCACTGCATCCAGGTTCTGCGACTGGACAGTCGACACGCGACCGAAGTGCACCGCTACTTTCCGAATGGCGAGGTCCGTTGGCAGGCGATGATCAAACGATGGGGGCTTGCTGACGAGCCGGCGCACACGCCGCTGCCGGACGACGACGTCGTGCATTCGTGCCAGTACGACAGCAAGCTCGACGCGCCGGGTTATCGCGACGTGACCTTGGTCGTAAAAGTGGCTGTCGGCATCGACGATGTTCGGTCGATCAGCCTCGCGCTGTCGGCTGCCGATTCGGAGCGGCTAGCGGCGGACCTCGTCGCGGTCCATCGCCTTGCGTGGACACGAGGCAAGCCGCTGGATGCTGATGAGAATGAGCCGAGACCCGCCTGGCTATGAAAGACGGCATGAATTCGTGAGCTTTTGCGTGGCGTGCTCGCAAAGTAAACCGCTATTGTTGCTCCATCACCCGCGTCAGAGACGCATCGACCCCGCGCTGACGTCAGTCAGCCCACGTTGTTCAACCCTTTGGGAACCACTCCCAAAGGGGGCAGGTTCCCTCTCAGGAGCCCAGCCATGCAACAACAGCCTACTCTCTCCCTCAAGCAAATCCAGGTCAGCGTCAATCCCCGCAAGTACTTCGATGCGGCGGAGATGGAAGAGCTGACCGCGTCTGTGCGCGAAAAGGGTGTCATCCAGCCTGTCATCGTGCGCACGCTCGCTGACGGTGGATTCAGCCTCGTCGCTGGCGGCCGCAGATACAAGGCGGCGCTTGCGGCGCACGGCGAAGACTATGAAATCCCGGTCGTCGTTCGAGACATCGATGAGGTGGAAGCGAAGCAGCTCGCCATCATCGAGAACATCCAGCGGGCCGACATGTCGCCGGCCGAAGAAGCCATTGCGGCAGCCGAGCAAGTCGGGCTGTGCAAGGGCGATCGCGACGAAGTCGCGCGCATCTTCGGTTGGTCGCGTGCGACGCTGGATAAGCGTCTTGCGCTGATGAACTGCAGCACTGCCGTGCTCGATGCATTGAGCACCCGACAGATCCTTCTCGGTCACGCCGAGCTGCTTGCTGCGCTCCCCAAAGAGACGCAGGACAAGCTGCTGCCGGTGATCATCAAGGAGGGCAAGGCGGTCGCTGAGGTCAAGAAAACCATCGAGCAGGTTGCCTGTTCGTTGGCGGCCGCGATCTTCGACAAGGCCGACTGCGCCGGATGCCCGCACAATTCGTCCACGCAGGGCGAGATGTTCGGTGAATCCATCGGTACGGGCAATTGCACCAACCGCACCTGCTACAACGAGAAGACCGAAAAGATGCTCGAAGTGACGGCCACCGGCCTGCGCGACGAATATCCGGTCGTGCGCATCGTGCGTGCTGGCGACAACCACACGCGCGTGCAACTCTCAGTCGATGGCCCGAAGGGCGTCGGCGAAGAGCAGGCAAAGGCGTGTCACGCGTGCCAGAACTACGGCGCGGCGGTGAGCGGTCTGCCTGACTCGATCGGCAAGGTCTATCGCGGCCAGTGCTTTGACACCGTCTGCAACATGAAGAAGGTGGCGGCGCAACTGCAAGCGGTGAAATCCGCGACGCAGCCGAAGCCCGAGGCAGCCAAGGCCGGCGCGAAAGCGTCGCCCGCAGCAGCGAAGGGCGCGGCCGCACCATCGACGACGAGCAATCCGCCGGCGACGGTGGTGGCGGAGTCGGACAAGATCAAACAGTATCGTGTGGCGTTGTGGCGGAAAGCCCTGCGCCGTGAGGTGGGTGCGGATCCTGCGCTTGCCCAGCGATACCTCGTTGCGATCGCGCTGTCCGACCAGATGCGCTGCGTCGACCAAAAGACGCTCTCCGGCATCTGGGAAAAGCTCACCGAGGAGCAGGTCGGGTCCGGCGATGTGACGAAAGCGGCTGCCTCGACGGCTGCCGCTGACGATACGAAGCTCGCGCACGCGGTCACCGGTGTGACGGTCGCCGCGATTCAAGGCCTCGACGTCCAGTACCTAACCCGTCTGTGCATGCACCATCACCTCGATCTCGCGAAGCACTGGAAGCTCTGCAAGGAGTTTCTGGAGCTGATCACGAAGTCCGAAATGATGGTGGTCGCTGACGAACTCGGCATTCGTGCCGCGCTCGGCGACAACTTCAAGAAGGTCTTGGGCAAGTCCAAGTCCGAAGTCATCGACGCGCTTCTGGCGGTCGATGGCTTCGACTACACGGGCAAGATCCCGAAGGTGCTCAAGTTCTAGTTGCGCGGCGTCCCCGTGCATCGATCGTAGTTTTCCATCCTTTATAGACCGCCTCTGCGCGGTCTTTTTTCTTTTCGGGAGTTTCCATGTTCGTAGCTATTGAACCGCTTCTGCGTCACTGCACGAAGCTCACGTTGTCGTTGCAGATGAAGGGCGAAGAGATGGTTGTCTGCGTCATGCCGCAAGGCACGGCAAAAGACGCCGCCATGCTTCAGCCGCTCGCGCTCACCGCGACGGCGCCTGAGCTGGAAGCGGGTTTCGTGGACGCGCTCGTGGCCTACACCGGCGCGCACGCGTCGCTCGCCGAGCAGGTTGCTGCGACCACCGCCATCCTCGAGGCCGCCAAGACGACGCAAGTCTCGAAGGCGACCAAGACGCTGGCTAAGGGCGGAAGCACGCCTGTTTTGCCTGCACCCGGCAGATCGAGCATCGATGCGGACAACGATGATGACGACGGAAGTGCCGACGCTGAAGGGCAGAGCACCGCCCCGACTGCGTCTTCGGCATCGTCCGCAGCAGAGGCATCGGCGGAACCGGCTAACACCGGCACCAACCTCGCATCGCTTTTCGACTAAGGAGCAGACATGGCTATCAAAGTTGCGAAGCTCACGCGCGAGTTCGTCTACAACGGCGTGACGTTCCCCGATCCCGGGCCGACGTTCTCGCCCGACGATGTCCGTGATCTCTACTCCGCGCAGTACCCGGAGCTGACGACCGCGGCGATCGACGGACCCACGACGGAGGGCGATGTCATGCGCTTCACGTTCGTGCGCGCGGCCGGTGCCAAGGGTGCAGTCATGCCCTGCCGCGTCCATGCGTAAGCGCGATCTCCTCAAAGCCCTGTCCGATCCGGACTTGGCTCTTTCTCATCAGCAACCGCCCGGAAGGGCGGTTTTTTTTCATGACAAGGAGATCGAGCAATGCTCTTCGATCCTCGCCCGTCTAGTGCAGAGGTCGCTGTCTCGGGAGAGCCTTGGCAACCGCGACGCGCTCCCGCTGCCCGACGTCGAACTCCCAATGATTTTCTAAGCCTGCCGGCCATCGGCTCGGACGTCAAAACGCGCGCAGTGATGCGTTGGCAAGCCGAAAAGGATGTCGCCGGTCTCATCGCCGCCCAGTTCAACTCGGGCGTGCTGAGGCCGCGCGACGTACCGGAGTTCAAAGGCGCGGGTGACGCGCTTGCCCACGGCTTTTTCGCGTGGGCCAAGCGTCATACGCCGCGTCTGGACTGCCTCGGCTTTGACTTCGTGTTGTGCGACGTGCAGGCGGTGCAAGAAGTCGTCCAGTACCAGGAAGACAGCAGCGACTTCAATCCGACCTCGCCTGTGTATCTCGGCATCGAGATCACGGAGGAGAGCATCTTCGAGATCGGTAGGCGTGCCGCCGAGCTTCGCAATGTTCATCCACGCCTGGTGTCGACGGCGATCGTGCTGATCAATCGTGCAGCGGGACGCACGATGTGGGTCAGAACGCCGGACGAGTTCCTGGGCGAATTCGCCTCATGGTTCTGGGACGGCGACTCGCAAGCGACCGACGAGGAAGCCCGCGAGACGCTGACCGACCGATTCGGCGAGGATGAAGCGGAGATCGAGCACTACCTCCCTTCCGTTGTGCGTCCGCAGCTTTGTCCCGACGACATGGACGTCTACCGGTGGCACGCGAAAACCCGGCGCTATCTGCCTCAACGGGCACTTGGCGTTGCGGCGCTTAGGCGGCTTCAGCGGTTCACCTCCGGTCGCACGCGTCGCATCTGTGCGGAGCTGGAGAAGCTGTCGCTGATGCTGCAGCGGGTCGGCAATCGCGACCTCTTCGGATACGAGTATCGGCCTCGCTGCGCGTATGCAGCCGCCACGCTCACGGTGCACAACGACAGCCGCGTGGGTGAAGTACTCGATTCTCACTACGAGTACCTCGCCAGCGCCGGCGACGGCACGACCTACTACGGCTTTACGCCGCTTGCCTCTACGCCTGATGCCATCCGCAAGCAGTACGCGGACTGGTCGCAGGGCTTATCCATTCTTGGCCAACTGGACCGCGTCATCGCGTGTCTCGCGGCATAAACCGGAGTTTTCTATGAAAGGGCTTGATATCGGCTCGGACCGCGTCGACGAACTCGCCGCGATCAGTGCCATCTTGCTGTATGGCCGTCAGGACCGCAGCGCCGTCTACGGCACCGTTCATCCGGTGACGCCGGGCAAGAGCGGCCGGGCGACGATCGGTGCCGGACGGCCGATCGACCGCATAGCACTTGTCGAATGCCTGCGTGAGCTGGCGCAGAACGCGGCCCCGAAGGCGGAATTCCTGCCTGAGACGGTGCTCGCGGTTTCGCAAGAGGCGGTGATGTGGTGGTGCAGACCGGCGATGCGAAGAGTCTTCTTCGACTGTCAGGAGATCGGGCGACGCAGCGCGGTCGTCCCGCATCCGGGGTTGGTGTTCCGTGCAGCTTCGAACGGGTTTTCCGTGTTCGCGCTGCAGGAAGACAGCCGGCCAACGCCTGCATCGAAGCTGCACGAACCGCCTTACTTTAACACCTGGGACTGGGGGCGGATCTGCGTCGGCTCGGCTCATGTACCCAAGCGCATCGACATCGAATCGATTGCCGGATGGGAGAGCGGATTCTTCGAATCGGCCTTCACACACCCGAATCACGGCAACAAACGTGTTTCGCATCCGAATGGCGAGTTCGCATTCTGGAAGGGAATGCTCGACGGCAAGTACGGCGAGCAGTTCCCGAAAGAGGCGCTCGTCCCTATGGACATTACCGTCGCTGATCTGATCACCGGCAAAAAAGGAGATTTGAAATGAATGCTGGTGTTTCGAATGCCGGTGGCTTGAATGCTGGTGACGCCGCGCTTCAACGCTCGTTTCCGACCGTTATGGTTCCCCGGCGCGAGCCGGTAGCGCCCATGCGGGCGGCAGGTGAGCGGTTGTTGATCGGCGAGAACGGTGTCTTTATCGAAATCGATCTGCCGTGGCTGTCGGTCGTTCGCCGCGTCGCGCACTATACGGTTCCGACTGCGATCCCCTACGGGCGAGTGGTCGAATCGACGGTGCTGCGCTGTGGCGCGGTGCCGCCGGAACTGATCGGCGAGTTCGTGGAAATGGCACGTGCCGCGCATCCCCTTGAAACGGGTGCGTGGATCGTCTGGAACGTCGGGACCAAGCAGTTTCGCCTGGCACCTGTGAGAGTGCTGTCGCAGGGCACCGGTTCGCTAAAGTATGAGCGGCCGGAGCTACTCGCAGGCGAACTGCGCGTGATCGACTGTCACTCGCATGGCGCTCATCCGGCCTTCTTCTCGTCGACAGACGACGAAGATGACCGGCACGAGACGAAATTCGCGTTCGTCGTTGGGAACTGCGCATCATCGGTTCCGAGCATGGCGATGCGGTTGTGCGCGAAGGGCATCTTCGAGGACGTCGAGCGCGTGCCGAGCAGTTGGTACGCGGCGGCCAAGTTGAAGGAGGTGGCATGACAAGCGCCATCCGTCATCAACTTCCTTCGCGGATGCTCGAGCGAAGCTGGAATGTGGTCGTGGTGGGCGCTGGCGGCACCGGAAGTGCGGTGCTCCCGAGCCTCGCGCGGCTGCATCACGCGATGCTAGAGCTCGGTCACCCTGGCGGCATCGACTGCACGGTGTTCGACGACGACACGGTCAGCCCGACCAACGTCGGCCGTCAAGGCTTTTATCCCAATGACGTGGGTGAGTACAAAGCCTCGCTCATCGTCAATCGGCTCAACGCGCTGATGGGCACGAACTGGCGGGCGGAAACGCGGCGCTTCGGTGCAGGCGAGCCGCTCTACAACGTGGATCTCGTGATCGGCTGTGTCGATACGCGTGCCGCCCGGCGCGCGATTGTCAGCGCGGCGGAAACGAGCGGGGTTTATTACCTCGACTGCGGCAACGACACAGACCGCGGCCAAGTGGTCATTGGGCAGGTCTGCAACAAGAGCTACGCGAAGAAAAACCCCGAACGCTTGCCGCATGTCGGTGAGTTGTTTCCGGATTTGCTCGACGCCAAGCTCGATGCGAAAGACGAAACGCCGTCGTGTTCGATGGCCGAGGCGCTGCGCAAGCAGTCCCTGGTCATCAACCAGGCGATCGCAGTCCAGGCGTTCAACATGCTGTGGACCATGTTTCGTACCGGTGCAGTGCCGTTCTCGGGCGTGTTCGTGAACCTTGCAAGTGGGCGCACGAATCCGATTCCGTTGGACCCTGCGGCATGGGCGCGCTTTGGATATGAAATCCCGAAGCCGCCCGTCAAGAAGGCGAGGAAAAGCCGAAAGGCCGCGCTCGCCGCTTAGACGTTCCTCCCGCTGCCGCCCCTCTTGTGGGGCGGTGTCTTTCATGGTGGCTCCCTCGCGCTATACGCGTGGGCGAGTCTCTATTTCTCAACTTCATCAACGGAAAAACAAGATGAAAAAAATCAGTAACTGGTTTTGTGCCGGACCCTCGGCTCAATATGGCAACAACGTCGCGGGAATTCTTCGCTGTTTGTTGCTTGCACTTGCGGCTATCGCTGCGGCAATGGTCCATCGCTGGCTCGGGTATGAGTTCCCGCATCAGGGTCTAAGGGCGCTCGAGGCTGGGTTGTGCAGCGCGTTGCCATCGACGTTGGAGCACGCACTCGCCGCGTTCGGCACGCTGTCTCTGCTGGTGTTGCCGGTCTGCTGGACGCAGTCGACAACCCGCTGCCGGATGTTCGCCTGTTTCATCGGCGCGGTTGCCTACTTTGCGTTGACAACAATGGGCTGGGATTACCTGCAGTACCGAGCTACGCATGACGCGGCACAGCTTGCGCAGATGGCAGGCGACGTTGCGGGGCTGCTGTGTGCCGTGCACTGGCTCACCCGTGCGCAGCCGGTTCGCCTGCACCAACGCCTCGCCTGATACAGGCATTTCATCGGCTCCGTAACGGGGCCGTCTTTTCTACCCTTGCGGGACAGCCCGCAAGGGCTGCTCCCCGCACCAATGGAGCAAAACATGGGTTCTTCAATTCTGACGGGCAAGCGCGCAGGCGCACTGCAAAAGGCGGACGGCGAGTGGATTTACGCGTTGTTCGAACGCGGCTATGAGTCGAACGTCTATCCGCACACCGACCACTGGTCGGCTGTCGCGCTGGGCAACTATGCGCAGGTCATGCGCCGCGTCTTCTCGCATGCGACCAGTTGCGAAGGCGGAATGCTCCGAAGCCGCAATGGATCGATCCGGCCGGAAAACTACATCGCGAGTTGGAGAAGTGAACTCGCCAAGCCCGCGCTGCTTCGGGATCGGGCGATCGATCTGTCGGTCGGCTCGTCGTGCTACTCGGCGGTGCCTGAGTCGCAGCTCGATGACGTCCGGTTGTCGTTGATCCAGGCAGGCTTCGAGTCCCGTATCGATGAGTTGGTCGGCGGCAGCTTGAGCGTTTCCCTGCATGCGGACATCGACCTGCTGCTCTCAATCTACGGGAACAGCGGGCCGCTCAGCGTGTGGCGAGTGCTCAAGGAGTACGACTGTGGGGCCGCCCAGATCGAGGTGCCGGTGCCGTCGGCAACGAAGACGGCGATGGAGCGGATGCCCGAGGTGCGGTGTCATTCCATCGACCAACACAATGTGCTGGTCGCAATGGGTGCAGCTCCGTGGCGTCACGCTGGCTGGCAGTACAGCGCGGTCGGTTCGTTCGTCACGGAGGTTGCCTATCCGCTGGAGATGGAAGCGCCGGGCTTCGCCAAGAAGGCGATTCCAGCGTTCCGTGACGCGGTGAGCAACGCCCCGCAGGTCCCTTCCGCGACGCGCATCACCGTGACGCGTTCGCCAGAAGGCACCGAGGAGTGGAAGGTCCGCCGCGCTGACGAGCTTGCACGAACGCTCGGCCTCGTGGCTGAGGACGCATCTGCGCCGGCTGTCTTCAGCTTTGCGTTCGGCGACTTGCTCAATCGCGAAGACACCGACCGGCTGTTGTACGGGCTGGGTTCCTTCAGCGATGCGCAACTCCAGTGGGAGGTGGCAGTCACGCGCGCAGGCGCCGAGCCGGATCCTGCATTCTTTGCGGCGGACGTTCAGCTCTCGCTGTGTCTCGCCTAGTGCTGTTTTGATCAACGCCACGCCCCGGATTTCCGGGGCGTGGCTTTTTTTTCGCCCGCTAGAAAGCGAAGCTGGCTTGGGCAGGGACCGTCGTCGCTCCGGGCGTTGTTGCCAAGGGTGCGCCGGGACGTTGTGCTAGCAGTTCGTCGTACCGGCGCAGGACATCGGCACCGCTGACGTATGCGACGTCGATGCCGACCGTCTGAGCGACGCGGCGGCGCACGCTCGCGAGCAGCTTCGCTTCGTCGGGCGTCGGGCGCACGGTCGGCCACCCCGACGAGAAAAGCAGATGTGCAGGTATCTCCGCCTCGATGGCTTGGCGCTCGATGGCCGCTGCCTTTGCGCGTGCGACGTCGGCCGCCAGTTCGGGCGACAGGAGGTGGGGCGCGACGTCTGCCAGCCATCGCTGACCCTGGAAGGCGAAGGTCGATTCCGCCTCGAGCCGCACCATCTCACGGTAGACGTCGTGGTTGTCAGCGCAGCTTGCCGCTGCTCGCAGGTCGTCCAACGAACTCATGATGCAATACGCGCATGAGACGCGCGACGCACCGTACACCGTGTACGCCTCGTGCAGCGCCAGTCCGGCCGCAGCAATCTCAGTGAAGACTTCGTCGACCGTCCATTCGATGATCGCATTCCATGTCGCGCTCGTCCGCCCCTTGGTCGATAGCGCATCGAGCGGTGCCGATACCGGCATCTTGCTGCGAGCGGTACTTTCCTGACGGCGCACGCCGGTCACGTTCACGATGTTGTGCGTCGGAAAGCGCTTGTTCAACGCGCTATTTATGGGCCCGCGCTTTAGATCTGAGGTGCAGAACCTGAGAGCGGGAGTGCTCCAAGGCAGGATCAGCCGCACGCACGAGAGATCGCGATATCGCTCAACATTGTTCGACCAGCGCTTCTCCCATCTAGCCAGCATGTCGCCTGCTTGCCGACGGACGGTCAGCAGTTCCCAGCCGAGGTGGGCAGCAAGCCGCTCGCACGCCGGGCCGCTGTCCTTCCACTCGACACGCCCGAGGTCGGAATGGACGAGGATGCGCGGACCGGTGTGGCCGATGGCATCCAGATGGCGGGCGACCGCGAGCGCACAGGCGACGCTGTCCTTGCCGCCGCTCACGCCGATCGCGACGACAGCATCGGTCTCGAGCAGCGCCGACACCTCCGGCGTGAGTGCGACGTTACGGGCACGCGCTGGGATGTAGGCGTGTGAACGGGTGCGAAGCGAGGACAAGTCGATGGTCTGGAGCATGGTCGAAGAAGAATCGGGGTAGATGATTCATCTTCGCAGCTACAGCGCAAAGTCAAGGCGGGCGGGGCTCCGACGCCCGCTGCGCGCCAGACCGGGCGAAAGAAAGCCCGCATCGCGGCGAACGATAGCGGGCCAAGACTTGGATGATCTACAACAGCGCGCCCACAGCCAGAGGACACGCAGTAATAGCTTAGTTGCTAATCTCCGATGCGCAAGAAAAAGCCCGCCTACAGGTAAGACGGGCCGGCGTCCGACGCAGAGAACGTGATGTTTCGAACACTTGGATTCAATTTGTCAGTCTATATTGTCCCTACCCGCTAATAAGGGTGCTTGAGAGACCGCACTGAGGCCACCCATGGCGCGTCCCTGGGTGGCCTTTCTTTCGCCCTGTTACGCCATCTATCACTTACTCGTACCTTGTGCTTCGGTCGGGCGCGCCCCTTCGCGTCGGCCCGCTGTCTATGAATCGCGGCGTTTTTAGCGGCTCTTTCAACTCATCGGCGCCGGTGTCGATGGCTAGAATGGCCTCTCTTTCAGGTTCGTCGACGGCCCTCGGATATGCGACGGACTTTCAAGCGCCGCTCCAGCAATGGAGCAGGCGCTTTTTTTTCGTCCTGGATGTGCGCTTCCGGTCCCGAGCCGGGTAATTGTCGTGCGTGACCAGCGGCAGTTCCTTCTCGTTTCTGAGCGAAAGCCATAGCGAATCGTTGAGCTTTCGGACACCCACCGCGCGGCCGACTCCGTAGACTGGCTCCATTCCCCGCGCTTTTGCGCATCGACCTACCCCTCCAGCGTGCTGGAGGACCATCTTCTCTCCAGCCGTCTTTGACGGCAATCTTCTAGGCGACCCTCGTTGGTCGCCTTTTTTCGTCCCGTTGGGAGTCAATCCCACGGGAGACGGCTCCCATTTTTTTTAGGAGCTGTCTATGCCTCGCAATCTCGCACCTGTCGTCAAAGTTTCCAGCAAGAACGGTTTCATGGCGAATCAGCGTGTGGTTGGTCAGGACGTCGAGGTCAGTCCGCCGCAGCTTTACACCGGACGTATTCATTCGGTGTGGAGCGACGGCACGGCTATGGTGGACTGGGACTATTCGCTCAATCCCCAAGCCGAACGGCATCTGGTGCAAAGCGGTCGTGTCAGACTGCATCACCTCAGCCGTGCCCCCGCGTAGGCCTTCATAAATGACGCGTCCAGTGCAGCCTGCTGGACGCCGTTTCTTCACGTCCAAATCTTTCCTTGATGGGAGCCTCCCATCGAGGGCGGCTCCTACCTTTCTCAGGAGTTGCCCATGTTTCCGATGCTCAAACACGCTTTCAGCAGCCTCGCCTGGTACGCCAAGCAGGACGCCGAAGCCTGGAAGATGCTGTCGTTTCTCGTTGTCGTTGTGTACGTTTCGACGGCAATCGCCTCGTTCACCCACTGACTCACGTAGCTTTTCGCTGCGTATTTCCCGTTTCTCTTCCCTTTGGGGCAAACCAGCCCCTTCGGGAATGGATTGCCTCACATTCAATCGAGGTGATCAATGATCAAGTTTTTCTGTTCCGTGATGCTTCTTTCGGTTCTGACTGGCTGCGCCACGGCGGACTTCGGCTCGCCGGATACCTACCAGCGCTACGACGTTCAACGCATCGGCCAGTTCGAGCAGGCAACCATCCTGCGCGTGCGTCCGATCACCATCGAGAGCAATTCTGGCTCGTCGGGCATTGCATCGATCGTCAGCGCAGCAGCAGGTGCCTTCCTGGGCTCGCAAGTAATCGGCAACGGGAGCGGCCGCTATATTGCCGGCGCGCTTTCCGGCTCCGTTTCCGGGTTGGTCGCTCAGCGCGTAAGCGCCGCTATGTCTCGCCACAGCGGTGTCGAAGTTTTCCTTCGTCGCGCAAACGGTCAGACGGTGGTTGTTACGCAGGTCGACGATCAGCAGTTCGCCGCGGGTCAGCAGGTGTTTCTCGTCTCGAATGGGTCCGGCTACCGGATCACCCACTAACTGGCGGTAACGCCTCGACCATCGCAGTACGCATCTTCTGAATGCGCGGTGAAAATCGCGCCAACACTTGCGGGGCAGGCTCCCCGCAAGGGACCTGCCTCGTCTGCAATGAGGCAATCATGAAATTTCCCCGAGTGTTTTATGCGGACCGCAGTAGTGCCAATGCCGGCGCGAAAGCGGCTCTGCAACGTCATGCGGCGCGCGTTCTGCGACGCGTCGCCCAAGACTTGCGTCTTCCGGCGCATGCTCACGAGATCGTCACCGATACGCGTCGCGGCAGCTCTGCGGTACGGGTGTCGTTGCGCACGGAGACGTTGTTTGTCGACGTGCTGGAGCGTCGAGGCGGTTCGGGTGTCGCGCTGAGCTTCAGAACCCGGCGCGGCCGCTCCGACCTGACGGGCGGTGGTGAGAATCACGTCGCCCTGACGCAACTCGAGACGCTCGCGGGCTATCGAGCGATGTTGGACGGCCTGCGTTTGGCCGGTGGCATCGACTTGAAGTGCGGAGGTCGTCGATGAAACTGGCGAAGGTGAAAATCGAGTACAGCTCCGGCACCACCATTGTGGACCGAGTGACGCTCGATCCCGCGACAGGCCGGGTTCACTTGGCTCCGCGATTGCTCGGACTGTTGAGCAAGATGGACGAGTCTGAGTGTTCTCCGGCGTTCAGCCTGGAGTACAGAGGCCACGTCTTGCCGGTTACGCCGGTCGTCAACGGCGGATATGTGGTTGTTCTTCCCGCAGACCCGCCCCCGGGAATCCGCCAAATCCTGCATGCGGTCGCGACGCCGTCGAAGGACCAACGCCAGCAGAACGGGCGTTACCTCCATACGCTATCGGCTGCGTCTATCGGCGGCACTGTGGGCTACGTCCACTCCGCATCGTCCTGGAACCTCTCGACTGTCGTGGGGGCAACGATTCTCGCGTCGCTTGGAGTAGTATTGTGGTACGCGGGTTATCACGCAATGAAAGGAGAGTGAAATGGGTGCATCGATTTTTACGTTAGTGCTTGGCGTGTCCATTGCAGCTTTTTTCATGTGGACGTCCAACAATGGCCGTAAAGCCGATCGCGAACGCGATTGGGGCAAATGATTCGACACAGCGCAAGCTGAGTCAAAAGACAAAACCGCACCTTCCAGGGTGCGGTTTTTTTCGACTTTCTTTTTCTGGCGCGCCTTCGGGCGCGTTTTTCATTTCAGGAGCAGTTTATGTCTCAAGCAAACGCCGATGTGCTGCCGGCTGCTGTCACCAGCGGTATCACCGCTTCTGGCGCCGTCGATGTCAAGTCAGTCGCCCGGCTGAACACCGACGGCAAGACGGTCGATCAGGTTTTCGAGGGTCTGTGCCGCTTCTTGCGCGGGACGGAGCTCGAACCGGAATGGCTCTGTCACGCGAACCTGCAGGACGACGCCAACGAAGCGATGTACGGAGCACGCCACAACCGACCGTGGCCTGAACCGTCGGCACATGATCGGATTTCCGTGTCTGTGTGCATCGGCAACTCGGAAGGCTGGATCGTTCATGTGGACTTCGTCAGTCGACCGCGGCTGAGCGACTCGCTTGATCGGACCTGCGCGATCATGCCGCTGCTTCGCGCCAAGGTGTTCTCCAGTGACCACGCGTGGTCGCTCGCTCGTCTGATCGCCCGTCTACTCGACGCGGCGTAATAGCTTTTCAGCTTCCCCGCGCCCGTTTCGGCGCATTTAACCCTTGCCGGGCATCGACCCGACAGGGAGCGATTGCCCGCAACTTTCCGAGGCAGTCGACCATGTACCAGCTTTCCTTCTCGGGCTTCGCCCAGTCTTTCCGCACGATCCTCGAAGTGCTCCGTTTCCTGCGAGACGACACGTGCGTGGCAGCAGTCGACGCGGCAGAGATCGCTCTCACGTTCTTCAGCCACCCCGTATCCGTCACTCGCTTCAACGGTAAGCTCACCGTTCGTCGGCCCGGGACGGCGACGACCCTTTTCCTGTCGCTCATCGACGAAATCGACGCGGCTTACTTCAGACCGTCGTTCGCCGCGCTTGAGCCGTGGCAAATCCGGCGCGAGCACTGGCAACTGCTCTATCTGGCTTTCGATCTGGCGCGGGAGCCGCTGTATCTGTTCTCCTCGGATCAGATGGCGCAAGCCAACGAAGAAGCGGCAAAGAGCGGCCGTCGCGGGCTCGATCTGTTCGAGCTCCTGCAAGACGAGTCGCAGCGCCGGTTCGGGTTCCGCTACGCGGGCCCGATCCTGGACAACCGGCAGAGCAATGGTCGGCACGAGGTTCATGTCGCCTACGCGCTCGCGGCGGGCAAGCCCGTTCCGCAAGCGGTGATCGACGACTACGCTTCGTTGTCGAAGTTTGAATCCGATTTGCAATGGGCGAAGCCGCTTCTCGCGGTGCCGGAGTTGCGCGGTGCGCTGCCGCTTACGAAGCTGGTGCCGCTGGCAACGGTGATGCGCCATTCGAAGCAGGCGATCACCTCCGACAATGCCGCGCTGCTCGCGATGGTGATGGGTCTCGCGCCGAAGGAGCCGACGACAGTCGAAGTCGACGACTTGCTGTACGCAAAGGGTATTCTCGAAGCGCACTCTTTGCCGGAGGCGTACCTGAAGCCTGTCGACGTCGGCTCGCCGACCTGTCAGTTCGCGGAAGTGCTGCGGCGTACGCTCGCCGATCGCTCGCGCGACAACCGGCTGGCGGAACTCGAGAAGGCGCGGAAGTTGGGCAGCATCAGCGCACGCCGCTTTCAACTCGACTCGCAACTGGCCATTCTGGATCACGGCAGGCATACGCACACCTTCGCCAACGAGGTCGCGAAGGCAGTGCAGACGGCCGACATGTCCTATCTCCTCAGCATCCTGGACCGGCCAGACGACGCCAACCGGGCGACCAAGCAAGCGGTGCGCGAGGTGTTCGGCATCAAGCTCATCGGCGTTCGCGCCGCGGCTCGGCGCCGGGGCATCTTCGACCTGGCAGGTATGGACGCCGTGCAGCAAGCAGAGTGGGAGGCGTTGTCGGTCTCGCAACGTGAGTCAAGGCGTGTCGCGCGCGAAGTCGCACGCGCTCGTGAGGCGGCTGAAATCTCGCGTATCCGCATGCAAGACGGTGCAGTCGTGACTGGTGCGCAGTGGGTGGACAGGACGATCGCCGAAGGCTTCTCCGAGATCGTGAGCGTTCGGCAGGGGACGAGCGTGCGTTACGCGCTCGCTGATCCTGTGCGGCACTTGCAGGTATCGCTTCGCGCGAACGACGGTACGCTCGCCTATGCGCGCGTGGCGCTCGAACAGCGCGCAAGCTGATTCACTTTCGACCAACCCGGCTGCGTGCCGGGTTTTTTTTCGCCGCGTCGGCCGTCGAGATGGCTTAAGGCACCCTGAATTAGCGACCTTTGCACGGATTGCCTGACCGCCCGATCCCTACACTGCATCTATCACCCGCGTCACTGACGCATCGACCAGCCGGCTACGAGCCGGCTTTTTCATATCTTGCCCCACAGGGACCACGTCCCTACGGGCGTAGTCTTTATGGGGCTTCTCTTTGGAAGCCATCATGAAAGTCACGCCCGCTCAACTTACCGAACTCCTCTCGCTGTACGTGCCGAAGCGTCTGCCGGTGCTCATCACAGGCCGCCCCGGCATCGGCAAGAGCGATATCGTTGAACAGACCGCGCATGCGACTGATCACGAACTGCTCATCAGCCACCCGGTTGTCGAGGATCCGACCGACTCAAAAGGGTTGCCGTTTCCCTCGCCCGATGGCACGACCGCCAAGTTCCTGCCGTTCGGGGATTTGGAACGCGCGATGACGGCCAGACGCCCGCTGATCTGGTTTCTGGACGACCTCGGGCAGGCCTCGCCCGCCGTGCAAGCCGCGAAGATGCAGTTGCTGCTCGCGCGGCGCGTCGGGGAGCACGTCCTGCCACCGCAGGTCACGTTTCTCGCGGCCACGAATCGCCGCACGGACAACGCCGGTGTCTCCGGGATTCTAGATCCGGTGATTTCCCGTTTCGCCACCGTGGTCGAGCTTGAACCGACCATCGACGACTGGACGCAGTGGGCCGTGCGCGGAAACATCCCGCCCGCGCTC
This sequence comes from Caballeronia sp. LZ032, assembly GCF_031451315.1. Classification (NCBI taxonomy): domain Bacteria; kingdom Pseudomonadati; phylum Pseudomonadota; class Betaproteobacteria; order Burkholderiales; family Burkholderiaceae; genus Caballeronia; species Caballeronia sp. LZ032. The sequence goes on along the minus strand of NZ_JARUXP010000005.1, from coordinate 306,104 downwards.
GTCGCGTTCTTGCGCTTCCGTCCGGACTTGCTGTCCGTGCAGAAGACGTCGCGCGACATCGAGAATGCGCCGAGCCCGCGTAGCTGGGGCTTCGTGGCGAAAACCATGGATGTAGTCCCCAAGCACCTGGAGCACATCTCCTACGCCGGTTCGGTGGGAGAGGGTGCCGCGACCGAACTCGTCGCGTTCCTCCAGATCTTCCGCGAGCTGCCGAATCCGGACGCGATTCTTCTTGCGCCCGACACGGCCATGATCCCGACGACGCCTTCCGCGTTGTACGCGATCGCGGCAGCGCTTGCGGCACGCGCGAACGAAAACAACTTCGATCGCGTTGTGCGTTACACCGAGCGTCTGATCGGTGAAGGGCACCGCGAGTTCGCGGCGCTGCTGGTGCGCGATGCAGTGCAGCGCACGCCGCAGATCCAGAACTCCTATGCCTTCATTGGCGCGCAAGGCGGGGAGATCGGCAAGATCATCCGCGGCGAGTAACCAAGCACTCCGCTTTTCTCAGCATTACCCATGTTGGCCCTGTCGTGTCTTCGGACGCACAGGGCCTTTTTTTTGGCTTTAACCATTCCATTTCGACGAGGTTTTCTCATGGACATCACTTCCATCCAATCGAAGGTCATGCTCTGCTCCGTCACGATTTCCACCTGGGTTGCCCGCCGTTTCGACGGCAAGGTGACGCAGGAAGTCGAGAGCAAGCACCACGCGAAGGGCATCGGCAGATTCAATAAACGCCTGTTGCCCGAGCACGCGCCGAGCTTTGCGGAAGTCGTGACGCTCGCCGGCCGCATCCGCTCGTACCTCTACGACCACACGCTGAAGTACGACCAGTTGGGCGTGCGGCTACTGCCGACGATGGTCTACATGGATTTCGCCGAAAAGATGCGCTCGTTGAAAGACGAGTTCGACTTGGCGGTCTCCGTGTTTCTCACCGACTACTTGAACCTGAAGGAGGCGGCTCGCGAAGAACTGAATGGGCTGTTCAACGAGGCGGACTATCCGACCCTCGCGGAACTGTCCACGAAGTTCGGCGTGAAGATGGCGGTTCTGCCGTTTCCCGACGCCAGCCAGTTCGGCGTCGAGCTTCCGGCGAACGTGCTCAACACGCTCAAGAGCGAGCTGGACCAGCACGTTCTGGCCTCGATCGCGACTGCGAACGAGGACTTGGCGCGGCGTTTGTACGAAGCCGTGTCGCAGATGGCCAACCGGCTGTATGCGACGGGCAACGTGCGGCTCGACGTCGCCAATAACGTGCGCGAGCTCTGCGCGTTGCTGCCAAAGCTCAACTTCGCGAACGACCCGCAGCTCACGCACATCCTCGAGCAGGCCAAGGCGCATCTGGCCGTGCACACGGGCGCGGAATTGAAGGACTCGCGCGTGCTTCGCTCCCAGGTGGCCAGCAAGGCACAGGAGATTGAAGGGCTGATGGCCGCGTTCATGGGCATGCAGCCGGAGTCGATGGAAGTTGAATCGGTGCACTCGAGCCAACTGCGCCTCGTCGCATAAGGGGGCGTCATGGACCGCAACGATGTGGTGTTGGGCAGTAGCGCGGTCCATCCGCGCATTGCCCGGCAGCGGACCGAGCTCGTCCTCTCGCAACCATTTTTCGGGGTGCTCGCGCTCCGTTTGAATGTGCGCGAGGATCCAACTGCCAAGACGTTCTGGGTGGATGGAGAAACGCTCGGATATAACCCGACGTACATGGAATCGCTCAGCGACCTTGAAGTCAGGGGTGTCGTCGCGCACGAAGTGCTGCACGTAGCCAACGGCCATTGCTGGAGGCAGGGCGCGCGTGACCCGGATCGATGGAACGACGCCTGTGACTACGCGATCAACCCGATCGTGCTGTCCTCGGGCATGGTTCTGCCGAAGGGGGCGCTCGTCGATCCGCGCTACACGGGCAAGTCGGCGGAGGAAATCTACGGTTTGCTGACGCAGGAGGCGAAGGAGAAGCAGCAGCAGAACCAGTCGCCGCAGCATCACCAGCAGCCGCAGAACCAGCAGCCGCAGCCGAGTCCGCAAGATCAGCAGCAGCCGAGCGGCAAGCAGCCCTCGAAGCCGGGTGGCCAGAACGGCACCGCGCCGGGGCAGTCGCCCGGCGATCAGCCTTCGCATCCCGGCTCCTTCGGTGAAGTGCGGTCCTACAAGGGGCCGGACAAACCGGTAAAGGAAGCGGAGTGGAAGGTTGCCGTCACCCAGGCCGCGAAAGCGGCTGCGATGCGCGGCAAGCTTCCCGGCGATCTGCAGGCAATGGCGGGCGAGGCAGTACGGCCTGTCGTGGATTGGCGCTCAGTGCTGCATCGATTTGCGCAGCAATCGTCGCCGTCGGACTACAGCTTTGCAACGCCTAACCGCCGGTATCTGCATCTCGGCTTTTATCTGCCGTCGCTGCATACACCGGCGATCGGCGATGCGGTTTTTGTACGCGACTCCAGCGGCTCAGTGTTCGACGAGACGCAGGCGCAGTTCGACGCGGAGATTCTCGCGGTCTTCCATTCGTTGAAGCCCGCGCGGCTAATCGTGATGGATTGCGATACCCGCGTGACACAGGTGCAGATCTTTGAGCGAGGCGACTCACCCGATATCAAACCTGTACGCGGCGGAGGCGGAACGGCGTTCGTCGACCCGTTCAACCGCGTGGCACAGGACGGCATGAACCCCGCCTTTCTGGTCTATCTGACAGATATGGTGGGGCGTTTCCCGACGGTCGCGCCGCATTACCCGGTGCTGTGGGCTTCAACCACGCCTTTGGCACGGGCTCGGAAAGCGCCGTTTGGCGAAACCATGGAGGTGATTTGTTAGTCCCCGGCTTGGCCGGGCATTCCCTGAAGAACGAAAGCCCGGCATGCCGGGCTTTTTTTTTCGACTGCGCGCGGGCTCAGGCGCGGCGTTTCTTCTGCAGCGGCTGGTACGCATCGCCCGCCTTGAACCGGTCCAGACGGTCGCTCGCCGTGGTCAGCGCGCCGAGCGTTGCGCTATGGAGTTGCCTGTCGTACATGCTGACGATGGCAGCAAGCAGGGCAAAGGCGGACTCCGACGACACCCCCCACGTCCCGGTCTGCCTGCCGCCTTCGAACACCTCGGCCATCGCCCGGTCGGCCGCCATCAGGGATTCGAGCGAGAATTCGCCGTGGCCGGCCTCACTGAGGAACTTGCCGAGCAACACAACTTCGGTGATGTGCTGCGCGGGGCCGATGTGGTCGCAGGCGCCGCGGATCGCTTCCAACGACAGATGGGCACGAAGCGCGAGGTCATCGGCGATTGCACGCGGGATCGGGAGCAGTTGCGCCTTGGTCAGGCGCGCACGGGCCGCTTGAGCGGATCGCTGGAAGGGAAGGGTGCGAGACATAGCAAACGTTTGGTTGACTGCCCGGGTTAACGATCTTCCCACGCCGTTTCTGAAGGGGTAACGGTGCGGTCGCGTCGAAAACGCTCGACGACAGCGATCGCGCGCTCGCATTGGTCCGCGTCGAGCGAATGGATCGAGCACTTCTGCGCATCCGCCCCAATCTCGCCAGCCAGCCATTTCATCGCTTTGGCGCGCGCCTCGAACACATTGCAGCCATCCCGCCGGACCTTCGCCGCGACCAACGGCTCGAGCGCTGCGTGGAGCTTGGCCTTCAGTTCGCGCAGGCGCGCGTCGGCGAGACGGCCGAGCGGTACATGGCGGGTGCTGCGCGGAAAGACGCCGATCCACGCCAGGCAGTCCGCGCAAAGCCACAACGGGCCGTGATCGTCACGGTAAGGGTAGGCGTCGTCGCCGGCGTGCACCAGCGTCGCCTGCATGCCGCAGTAGTCGCAATTGGGATTGGGAAGAGGCTTGACTGGTTTTCCGACGCGCATCGCCGAAGACTCCGGGACGGGAACACCCAATATAGCAGGCGTGTCTGCTGAAGCAGTCTTTGGTCGGCCACGGCCTACATTTATGGAGTGATGCGGGCGAGGCAGCCGTCGAGTTCGCTGCTGCCGCTCGTCTATGAGGGCCACGTCGCCTTCGCCGGTGCTGGGCGGGATGGCTTCCAGGCGCGCCCCGAAGGATGTCTCGCTCATAATGGGGTCATGACAGCCAAGTGCTTGCGGCAAACACTTAACAGCTACTTCCGGTCGCGCTTAACCCGAAAGCTATATGTTTTCATGCGTCATTCCCCAAAACGGCCGCTATCCGGATAGCGTCACTGGGCTCGCTCAACCAAAATGCGAGCCGTCGACCTCGGTCACAGATGTTGTGAGCTCAGGGTATCGTCCGAGCGCTGCTCTGCCTGAGCGCATCTACGGCCGCGAAAGCCGCTCAATTTGACGCCTCTTTCAGTGCCTGCGCACGTCTGCCAACAACAACAATATCCGACATGTTAGATAGCCCACAAAGCATCGCATGTCCGAGTCTGCCGACAATCAAGTCCTAAAGCTGCGCCCCCTGGAAGCGGAAGCCGTGCGCATGTTCTTCCATGCGCTTTCGCCGCTGCGCGAGCTGCTCGACTCGCCCGACCTCGCGGAAATCATGATTAACGATTACCGCAACGTCTGGGTGGAGCGTCGCGGCGTGATGACGCGCGAGAACATCGACCTGCGCCCGGAACAGCTGGAAGGGGCAATCCATTCGCTCGCCTCTTCCGTTGAGAAATCGGCGAAGGCGGGTAGCGACAAGGGCATGATCAACGCCGGTCACCAGAACCTGCGTATCGCGGCGGTCATGAGCCCGACGTCGATCGACGGCCATGCGCTGAGCATCCGGAAGCATCGAGAGTCGAAGCTCACGCTGTCGGACTACGTGAACATGGGGGCGTTCTCGGCAGCGAATGCGCGACCGGAGTTTGCGGAAGCCATTCACTTCGAAGACGGCATCGAGGACGAAGCACTCATGCGCGCGCTCGTTGCGCTCGTCCAGTCGCGCAAGAACGTGCTCGTCGCCGGCGGCACATCCGCGGGTAAGACGACGTTCCTCAATGCGCTGATCGAGCAGATCCCGCCAGACCAGCGGGTCATCTCCATCGAGGACACGATGGAACTGAAGCTGCACGTGCCCAATCGCGTGCGGTTGCTCTCCAACGCCGATACCAACGTCACGACGCAACTGCTTGTCGCGCTGTGTCTGCGCTTTCGGCCTGACCGCATCATCGTTGGCGAAGTGCGCGGCGGCGAAGCCTACGACCTGCTGCAGGCGCTCAACACCGGCCACGACGGCGGTCTCGCATCCATCCACGCGAACAATGGGCGCACGGCGCTCAGCCGCTTGGAATCGCTCGCCATGCTCGGCATCCCGACCGGATCACGCTGGGAACTGGAAGACATGCGCAAAAACATCGCTGACTGCTTCAACTACGTCGTGCACTTCAAGCGCACCGGCGAGATGCGGCACGTCTCCGAGATCCTCGAAATCCGGGGATTCAAAAACAACGATTACGACCTACAACGCGTTTTTTAAGGGGAGCATCAAATGAAGGGAAAGAATGTACTGAATAGAGCCGCCACGGTCGCGAAGCATTTGCGCCCGGGCAAGTCGATGTTGGTCGGCGCGCTGCTGAGCGTGGTGTCGGTGGCCGCGATGGCAGCGGGGGACTTTTCGAACCTGACGGGCCTGACGGACATCATCTGCACGATCAGCAACCTGATCAGCGGCCCGTACCTGTACGGCATCGGCATCGTGCTCATCACGCTTGGCGGCGTCGCAGTGGCGAACTCGGAAAGCAATATCGCCAAGACGTTCTCGGTGGTGCTGGTGGGGCTCGGTATTGCGTCGGTCGCTGTGCCGATCATGCAGAGCCACTTCCACATGGCCAACGCCTGCTGATATGCGCCAGCACAAGGTTAGTCGAGGCCTCTCATTGCCGCGCCAGATGGGCGGCGCAGACCGGGGACTCGCCATTTTCAACGGGACGATGACGGCGCTGCTCACCTACACGAGCTGGACCCCTGGATTTCTCCTTGTCGGCGTGGTGGTGCATGTGTTCTTGCGCTGGAAAAGCTCGACTGACCCGTGGTGGCGAATCGTGATGCTGGTGTACAACCGCTACCCGGACGTCTATGAGCCGGGGCCGAGCAGCCGTTTTAGCGCGCGCTTCAAGCGTCCGTATGGGTTTGATCAGGACCTTCCATGCTGAAAATGATGTTCACCAAGCGCGCGGTGCAGGAAATCGCGCCCTGGGCGACGATGGTTACGCCCGAACTGGTGCTCAACAAGGACGGGTCGCTGCTGACCGTGTTCGAGTTTGAAGGCATCGACGCTGACTCGCCAAATCCCGGCGACATCACCGCCGCCCGCGACAATCTCGACCATGCATGCCGCAACTTCGATCACCGCATCACCGCGTGGTGGCGCATGTCGCACCGGCGCGTGCGCGGAGGCATCGACGGCACGTTCGCGTCGGAAGCGGATGCGCGCGTCGACGCGATTAATCAAGCGATCATCGGCAGCGGCAAGTACTTCAAGAACTCGCACTCGCTCGCGCTGGCGTTCACGTCTGAAACCGGCATCTCGCGGATCTTCGACAAGATCGGCTATCACATGACGGTCGGCGGCAAGAATCTGGCTGTCGCGATGTTCGAAGCGGCGAAAGATACGATTCTCGCGCGCAGCGCCTTCGCGTTCGACCTGACCAAGATCCAGAACGAGATTAAGCGGTTCGAGTCGGTGATCGACGGATTCGTCGGCGGCGTTACGCGCCTGAAGATGAAGCGGCTGCAGCTCCAGAACGTCCTGTCGTTCTTGCATCAGCGAGCGAATCCGTCGACGCCCAAGCGCCGCGTGCGCTATCCGGTCACGATGTTGGACACGCATCTGACCGAGACCGAAGTCACGATAGGCGCGACCGAGCTGATGTTCGAATCGGCGCACGGCAAGGTGTACGCCCGCATCATCGGCATCAAGGAATGGATGGGCTTTCAAGAGGCGGCGCTCGACGTGCTCTCGCAGGTGGACGCCGAATTGGACGTCTGCGTAATGTTCCGTTTCCTCGACACCTCGCGGGCAAGCGCGTACATCAGGAAGATTCGAGGGTTCTATAAGGTTGCGGCCTTCAATCCGGTCGCCATCCTCAAGCAGTGGGCAACAAAGGAAGAGCAAAAGAACGACGAAGGCCGTGAGATTCTCGCGAAGGAAGCGGGTGACGCGCTCGCAAAGCTCGACGCCGAAGGCCAGCAGTACGGCTTCGCAAACATTTCGGTGGTCGTCTATGGGAGCACCCCTGAGGAGTGCGAGGATGCAACGCGTCAGGTGGTCGGCGTCATCGGCAATGCTGGCTTCGGTGTGATCCTCGAGAAAACGAACCTCTTCGCCTCGTGGAGCGCGACGCTGCCGGGCCGGTGGGACCAGCAAAGGCGTCTGCAGTTCGTTGAGACGCCCGCCGTGTCCGACATCGCCCCGCTTTGCAGTGTGGGCGAGGGTTCGAAGGTCAACGAATGGCTGACGCAGCAGTCCGGTACGAAAACCGGCCCGCTCACGTGCCTGCCGACCCGCCATCGCACGCTCCAGTATTTCGACTTGCATCATCCGGGCGGCAAGGCGCACACACTCGTCGTCGGTCCAATCGGCGCGGGTAAGTCCGTGTTTCTGAATTACCTGATGACCCAGACGGGCCGCCACGGCGCGCGCCGCATCCGGTTTGACAAGGACCGCTCGACGCGGATACCGACACTGCTCGGCGGCGGTCGATTCATCGATGCCACCGGCCGCTTCGAGGCCGCGACCTCGGTCAATCCGCTTTCCCTGATTGGCGAAGAAAAGCACTGGTCTTACGTCGCGGACTGGGTGCAGCTTGCCATCGAGGGCGAGGACTACACGTGCACGCCGCAGCAGCAGACCGAAATCTTCGACCGAATCAAGACGCTGGCGCTGGGCTTCCCGCCTGAAAAGTGGCGTCTGTCGAGTTTGATCACGCTGCTGCCTGCGGACTTGCGTGAACGGTTGCAGGTTTGGACTGAAGGCAACAAGAACGGCAAGTTCTTCGATCACGCCGAAGACGGCTTCGCAATCTCGGACGATTTGTCGATCGAAATGGGCGACCTGTTCCAGAACTTCCCGGTGGCCGCCGCGTTGTTCATGGACTACGCGTTCTACCGGATCGCGCAGATTCTCGACGGCAAGCGCTACACCGTGATTGAGATTGAAGAGGCAGGCTTCTTCTTTACCTACCCGAAGTTCTATGCGCGCCTTGAAATCTGGGCGGTGACGATCCGAAAGCTCAACGCGGCACTGGTGATGGCGACGCAGTCTCTTGGGCAACTCGCACGCGTGCCGAACTTCGAGATTCTGAAAGAGAACATTCCCAACCTGATCTATTTGCCCAACAGCGACGCGATCAACAACCAAAACCTGTACCGCGATGTGTTCGGCCTCACGCCGCATCAGATCAAGATGATCTCGGACGCAGTGCCCAATCGCGATTACCTGTGGGTGACGGCGAAGCAAAGCCGGATGCTGCAGGCCCAGTTCCCGAAAGAAGCGCTCGCCTACCTCCGCTCGGACGGCCGGGCGCAGGCGCTCCTCGACAAGCACGTCAAGTCCGGCAGCCCACAGTGGCAGGAGGAGTACGTGCGCGACGTACTCGTCAACGCTTAACGCTTTATCTGCAAGGTACCGCCATGATGAAAAAATTGCTCCGCTGCATCGCCGCGACCGGCGTGTTGACGGTTGGTCTCGTCCAGCAGACCTACGCGAACATGCCCGTGTTCGACGCATCGAACTTCCTTCAAAACACCATGACGGCAGTGGCCGCCGTGAAGGGTGAGGTTTATCAGGATTCGAACCTGGTCTATCAGTACCAGATGATGCTTAACCAGCTCAAGCAGGCGACCAACCTCGATCCGTCCGCGATGCTTGCGCAATTCAAAAGCATCACGAGCGACATCTCAAGCCTGACCAAGTACACCGACGCACTGAAGGACCTGTACGGTGGGCTGCAGAACAACGCCGAGTACGCAAGCAAGGTGCAGGCTCTGATCACGCAGTCGGGAAAGACGCCCGAGCAGTGGTTCACGGACCAAAACACGCGGCTGCAGAACAACGACAAGACTGCCAAGCAGCTGTTCCAGCAGGGCAACGACGTCATCTCGCATGTGAGCACGCTCGCGAAGCGCCGGCAGGAGATCCAGGACCAACTGAACATGTCGCCGACGATGGAAGCCACCGCTCAATTGACCACGCACATGCTGGACATCATCTCCAGTCAGAACAGCGACCTTCTTACGATGATGGCAGCGAAGCAGCGCAGCGATGCGGTGAAGGATTCGGCGACGGTCGCGGACCAGCAGACGAACAATGCGACGCAAGCGGCCATTAAGGCAAAGCAAGACCAGCAGCGCGCTGCATTCGACGCGCAAATCGGGTCGTCAAAAGTACTGGGGCAGTGATGGCGCGTTCTTGCATGGCCACACTTCGGATTGTTGTCCTGCTCTTGGCAACGATCGTCGCCACGGCGATGTTCCCGGCTGGAGCGCTTGCCCAAGCGGCTAATGCGTCTGCGAGTTCTGCGACCGCCGCTGGGTCGGCGGCTCTCCTTGCCAGTCCGGACGGCGACTTTGGCAAGGGCGCGCAGACGGCAGTCACCCAAATCGATTCGCTCGTAGGCAATTTGATACCCAACGCGATCACTGCGAGTTCGGGCGTGATGGACGAGGCGAACAAGTTCGCCTGGGGCTTGGGCGTCATCTCGCTGGTCCTCGTCGGTGTTCGATTCGCCGGCACCCATCACCCGATCTCTGCTTGGGTCAATTTATTCGAGGAGGTCGCTGTACTTGGCATCTTCGTTGCCCTCTACCTCGGCTACACGGCGAGCGCGAGCGGGTTCTGGACATGGTTTCAGCAACTGGCGGCTCATATCAGCGGCGCCTCGGACTCGTCGACGGGTGGGCAGATGGCGCATTTGGCGGGGGTCATCTTCGACGGGCTAAAGGAGAAACTGACGTCAATCAGCCTTTGGAACTTTCCCGCGGTCTTGTCTGATGCGATGGTCATGTTGCTGGCCGCGTTCTTGATGTGCTTGGCGGCGATCGTGTTCATCTACTACTCGGCAGTCGGGCAGATTCAGTCGGCCATTGGAATCGTGCTTGGGCCAATCGCGATCGCTCTCGGCTTCTCGTCCTACACCCGCAACTACTTCGTTAAGTGGCTGGACTGGATGATCAGCGCCGGAATGTATGTCGTCGTCGTCGCGATCCTGATGAAACTCATTGGATCGTCGATCGGCGATGCGGTGTCGAAGGCGTCTGGCGTTGGTGGGGCCACAACGGTGAACTCGATCTACGTCTTCAATTTGGCGATATTCATCCTGTTGTTGTCGCTCGAGATTCCGAAGCTTGCGGCGATCTTTGGCGGCGGTGCAAGTGCAACGGGCACTGCGGCGCTGAAGTTGGCAAAGGGTTTCATGTGATGACCACCGCTCACGAAGCTATCCTTGCCGAGGACCTATTCGCCACGCACCAGAAGCGCATTGAGCTTGTTCGACAATGCGCGAACGAGAGCACCGAAACGGAGTTCGCGCGCAAGTGGCTCGCAGTGTTACGTCGCTGCGCGAACTGGTTTTCTTCCATGCCGCTGACGCCCGAATTGCATTGCGAGCCGGGCGGTGCATTCCGCGCGACGATCGAATCGACGTTCTATGCCATGCGGCTCGCGGGTGGGCAGAAGTTCGCGGCTGACCTCACGTCTGACAAGCGTCGCCGGCTGGAGCCGCAATACAACTACGCCGTCTTCCTGGCCGCTGCGTGCACGCTGCTGGACGAGCCATTTCGCCACTTCGAGATGGTGCGGCTCTCGGACCGCACGAAGTGGAATCCGGCGGCGCACGGGGCGTTCGGCACGTGGATCGGAGCCGGTCAGTTTGCGGTTGAGCGGCGTGTGACGCCACTGAAAAGCGAGCGCATGCGCACCGCCATGTTTGCCCAGACCGTCATCACACCCGAGCTGCTCTCAGGGTTCGACACAACGGTGCTGGACGACCTCTTCAACGCGATCAATCCTGAGCGCAGCCCGCAGGGGTTCGAACCCCTCGTCCACAAGGTGGTGCGGCAGGCCATGGACGTTGCGGTGGACTTTGAACGCAAGGCGCAACGCGCCGTCTTCGCGCCGGTCAAGTATGACGTTCCCTCAGCCGTGCACGTCGCGCTCGCGCTTGAGCCGCAGTTCGTCGCGACGCCCGCCCCGGAGACTGTCAATGCTTCCGCAGGCCAGGCACGGCCGTCGGCGGCCGCCGCTTCAGCGCCTCAAGCCGACGTGTCCGCGCAGAACGATGCCGTTGTTGGAGCAACGGCCGCGTCGGAGCAGCAGGCCAGTGCCTCTGCGCCGAAGTTCTCTCAGTCGTTGCTCGATGCGTTGGAGCGCAGCGAAGCACAGGCCGCTGGTGCGGCCGCGGCTGAGCCCTCGACCGGCCCGAGCGCGCCTGCGTCGCGCCCGGCGCCCGTCGACCCTGCCGCAGCGCGTCCCGCAAGGTCCAATGCAAGCAGAGTTGGTCCGACTGACGAAGAATTGACGGAACTCCTGGGACCCGGCGCTGCAATGCTGAAAGAGTTTTTCAAAGCCCTTGCTGGCGACGTGGCGACCGGAAAGGCGGAAGTGACGTGGGAAGAGAAGGGGCTGGCCGTCAAGAAGCGGCTCGTCGGCGGATACGGCATCACGAGCGATACCCTTGTCGAACAACTCAAGAAGCGCAGTCTCCTCATGCGCGCACACGGCAATGACATTTGCATCGTTGAGCGCGCCGGACGTCTCATCGTGGAGCGACCCGCGGCATGAACTACGTCAATCACTTCCGTCCGATCTACGAGTTTCGTCCGTTTCTCGTTTGGCCCATCGTCATCGTTGGCATTTTGATCTCCGGGATGCCATACGGCTGGGCGTTTGCGCTAGCCGGCGCGGCCCTGCTGTCGATCCGTGCGCTCCAGATATGGAAGGCACTGAGCTTTCGCATGGCCATCTCAACGAAATGGCTGAGCAAGATTCGCATCGAAAACCTTCTTGCCACGCAGAACGCGATGCGGAAGACAGCGGACTCGATGTATCTGGGCATCGGATACGAGTGGACGCAGAAGCATACGCAGATTGCCCACGAAATCCTCCGGATGCCCGTAACCGACATTCCGTCGTTGCCGAAGTGGCTGCCGAAAACCGAGATAGGCCGGACCGTGGAGGAGCGCATCGAGCGGCTATTCGGTCCGCGCGACAGCATTCGCGATCGCATGCCGCAGGGATCGTCCTGGATCCACGGTATGGAGCAGAAGAAGGTCGAGGTGCCGTTTCACTATAAGGCGATGGGCGGTCACACGCTGGTGGCGGGCACGACTGGCGCGGGAAAGACCCGCACCTACGAAGTCATCTCCACGCAGGTGATCCACAACCCGAAGGACGTCCTGATCATCGTCGACCCGAAGAACGATGACGAGTGGAAAAAGCGCGTGGAGAAGGAGTGCGCGCGCACCGGGCGCAAGTTCCTGTACTTCAATCAGGCGAAGCCGCATGAGTCGATCCGCCTGAACCCGCTCGAGAACTGGTCGCAGCCGTCGGAAATCCCGTCGCGCATCGCTCAGTTGATGGAGGAAGGCCAGTTCCGTGATTTCGCCTTTCTCTTCATTGACCGCGCCGTGAAAGGCGAGCTGTATGTCGGCGACAAGCCCAACCTGCGCTCGATCCTCAAATACGCACAGTCAGGCATCGCTAATTTACTCGACCGCGGGCTTCGGCGTTTCTTCATCGAGAAGGGCCTCACCGACTGGGAAGAACTGACGGTGACGGCGACCGTAAAAGACGCGCAGCGCCGCAACGACGCCTCGTTGATTGACGGGATGGTGAAGTTGTATCTCGAGCGCTTCGCCGCTCACGATCGCGGGCACGAGACGATCGATGGATTGATCGCCACGCACACCCACGACCGCGAGCACTACATGAAGATCATCGCGTCCGCGTTGCCGCTGCTACAGATGCTGGCGACCGGGGAAACCGGTCTCATGCTCGCGCCAAAAGCGGACGACTTCGACGACGAGCGCGAGATCTGGGACATCGACAAGATCATCAAGCAGAAGGCGGTCTTGTATATGGGGCTCGACTCGCTATCAAACAACATCGTGCAGAAGGCAATCGCCTCGATGGCATTGTCGGACGTGGCGGCCGTGTGCGGGGCGATCTACAACTTCTATGCTGAGAAGCCCGATGTCGTGCTGATCATCGATGAGATCGCGGAGGCCATCAACGAGCAGGTGATTCAGATCCTGAACAAAGGCCGCGGTGCGGGATTCAAGGCGTTTGTCGCATTCCAGGCGCGTGCCGACCTCGAAGCGAAACTGGGAAACGCAGCGAAAATGCTGCAGGTTTTGGGTAACCTCAATAATCAGGTGGTGCTTAGACTAGAGGACTCAGATACAGCAAAGTGGTTCTCGGACAAGGTGGGCGAGACTGCGATCCGCGTGGTGAACGTGTCCAACAGCACCAACACCACGACCGAGGCGCACGCGCTTGAATTCAGCGGCTCCCAGTCCCGGTCCATCCAGCTGGAGAAGGTGCCGCTCATTCCCGTCAAGCTGCTTCACAGTTTGCCGAATCTGCAGTACTTCATGCGCATCTCTGGCGGTGCCGTGTACCAAGGTCGAATTCCTATCATCGAAGGCTAAAACACAAGATTATGTCCGCTGCATATAAAAACGTCATTCGCGATCACAAGCTCTCGCACAGACTGGTTGCGGTCTTTAATGTCGCACCGGAATTGGAGCTCGCCTGCTCGCGTGTGGCCGACTTCATCGGGGAGCGCTTTGTCGGAGACAAAGGGCCGTTGGTCGCCGAGATGATCGAGTCGGCGCTGGATGGTTTCCGGCGCGCCAAGCGCACGGGCGACCAGCATATCGCGTTCATGCAGGGACTGTTCGAGCCATCGAAAGCTCTGTACGCCCGCCGGCTTGTCGCGCGGTCTGGCGACAAGGTGTCCGTGTGGTGTCCGATGGTCGAGGCGATTCCGGCGTTCGAAGCGCGCCATTTTGAGTACCAGTTCGAAATGGTCGATGAGCGTTGCCCGGAAGAGATCACCGAGCGAACCGCGGCGTTCCAGCTCGCCGCACGCGTGCTTCAAGGGGAAGCTTTCCGCCGTTACTTCGAGGAATACGATGTCGCTCACCGTTACGATCATAGCGAAGCTGTCGGGAGTTGAGCCGCGCACGGCCCAGCGCGCACGCGACACGGCTGCTGCATTCGACGGCGATGTGAGCGCGGCCGTGCCCGAGGAATTCACTTACGGCGCGGGCGCCCGGTGCTACGCGTTGGCGACGATCGCCGAATTCCGGCCGGCGCTCTTTTGGGGCGGACTGATGGCGCTCGTGGCGGTGCCCGCCCTCATGCTGGTCAAGGTGCTGCATGGCTAGTCGGTTCGGTTCGCACATCAAGGTGTGGTTTCTGCTCGTGCCGGTGCTAGCTATCGCGGTCATGCCAGCGATCCCGGAGCGAAAGCTATTCGAGGTGCCGGAAGCGGAGACACGTTCTCTCGTTGAGTCAGTAGGGCAGGACCGGGTCGACCGCGCCATGCGCAGCGCCAACGACGAGTTCCGCCATGCGTTTGTCGATAGCGGACTGCTGCACCGCACGCTAAATGCCTCCGGAAAGGTAGGCGGCTTGGACGACGGCGGGTTCTCATCGTTCGCCCATACCTGGACTGAGAATTTCTGGCTGCTCGTGTACCGGATGCTGTTCCGCGCAATGGTGATGAAGATGTGGATCATCGGAACGCTGCTTTTTGCCCTCGGCATGTTCATCGACGGTGCGGCACGCCGCAAGATCAAAGCGTCGGCTGCGGGTTTTGTGAGTCCCCTGTCTTTCCATCTGGCAGGGCACGGGCTGCTGCTGGTGACCGGCACGCTATTCGCGGTGCTAGTGGTTCCGTTGCCGGTCTTGGTCGGCTACTGGGTCGCCGTTGCGGCGCTCCTCGGAGGTCTCCTGTGGAAGGCGGCCGAGTCGTTCCAGTCGTCGAGATAGGGAAATAAATCGCACGACACCTCGAAAGCTCACGAAAAACAGCTTCATTCTTCAAAAGCAACGCTATCCGGATAGCGTTGCTTTTGTTTTTTCTCGTCCGTCCGCATTGCCACCGTCCCAAACTGCCTGCCTGCGCGCGCGCCTGCCAATCGGTGAAAGGCGCTTCAAATAGTCACCGTTTCAAGCCACCACACGCTGCCCCCGCCGCAACAATATTGAATATGGGCAACGCGCTTCGCTTGCCTTATCCCCCACGATGAAACGGGCCCGATGCGGTCCAGATAGGAGAAATGGCGAATGAGCACGGTTGTCGAACCCGGCAGTGAAGAAAAGGTCGCGCTGAGCGCGCTTGAACAAGGTACGGTCGAGGCGCCGCTCACGACGGACGGCGCGGACGACGGCGAACTCGAGAGGGAGTTGACGCAAATGGAGGCCGATGCAGACCGCCTCCAAAAGGAAGGTGTGATCTCCACCGACGACGCCGACATGAAGCGGGCAGAAGTCGCCAAGACGCGGAAGCTCTTCCGCGACCTGCCGGCTGCTGAGCGTATCGCCATCATCAAGCGCCGCCGTGAGATCGGCCGTCAGTTGCTGGACCGCCAGCTTTCCGGCGCAGCAGTCGTGACCGCCCGCGTGCGTCTGAACCACACCCGGCTGAAGCCGCTGTTCGAACAATGGTGGCCGTACATCAACCGCATGAGCATCAACATGCAGCGTTTCGGCCGCTCGACTTTCGGCGAGAACGACAAGGAAGTGGTCAACAGCGCGCTCGAAAAGCTGCTTGCGGGCATCGAGAGCTACGTCGACGAGCAACTGCGTGTGGCCGAAGGGTTCCGTCAGCAGAAGGAAGCGGAGCTTCGTGCCAACAAAGAGTTTGTGTTCGAGCCGACGATCCCGATGCCTGCGATGGATATCGAGGTCGAGGCTTACTCGCGCTTTTCGATGCGCGTACTTAGCGCGATCATGAAGTTCGACCGGGCGATGGATCACTTCGACTTCATGGTCTGGAACGGCATTCGCGATCAGTCCGATGTCGACGACGAGGCTGTCAACTTTCTCAAACGCTTCAACCCGCTTGGCATTCGCGGGTACATGACGCACCTGAAGCTGATGACGACGGTCCGCGGCAACTAAGGAAACGCGATGCTGGACGAACTCAATCCCCAGCAACGGGAAGTCGCCCAGTTGCGCCAGCATTGCGTGGCGATCGCCTGTCCGGGCGCGGGCAAGACGAAAACGATCGCCACGAAAGCAGCCCTGCTGCTACAAGACAGCTCGGCGACGGTCGGCGCCGTCACCTTCTCGAAGGATGCCGCGCTCGAATTGCGCGAGCGCATCCTGGCCGCTGCCGGCGAGTCGGTGAAGAAGCGCCTGATCGCAGGCACCTTCCATTCGCTGGCCTTCAAGCAACTTAAGCGTCCCGGCGCGCGCGCGCTCGATATCGCCTCCGATGGCGACCGGCTCGGCCTCCTCATTCGCGTGATGCAGGAACTCGGCCGCGACGGAAAGGCAGAAGACGTCATTCCAACGATCGAGAAGATCAAAACCAATTTCGGGCGGTGCGACCCGGACACTGCCGACGGCGAGCTGTATCACGCCTATCAGGACGCGCTTGCACGGAACGGCAAGATCGATTTCCAGGACATGCTGCGCCTCGCTGTAGAGGGGATGGAGCAAGGCACCATCGCCCCATACGCGTTCACCTATCTGCTCGTTGACGAGTTTCAGGACACTGACCCGTTGCAGTACCGCTGGATTGAACTGCACGCCCAGGCAGGCTCGATCGTGACGGTCGTCGGCGACGATGACCAAAGCATTTACGCCTTCCGCGAGGCGCTGGGCTACCGAGGCATGGAGTCGTTTATCCAGTCGTTCGCCGCGAAGCCTGTTGTCCTAGGCAGCAACTACCGGTGCCGGGCAGAGATTCTGGGCGCAGCGGACCGGGTGATCCGCAACAACGTCGACCGGATCGCGAAGGTGCTGCGTGCGGAGAAGGGCTCGGGCGGTAACGTGCAAACCTCCCGCCATCCAGACGAATATGAGGAAGCAACTGCGGCGGTCGAGGTGCTCGGGCCGCTCCTCGCGCAAGGGCAGTCTTGCGCGATCCTTGCGCGTACCAATCGCATCCTCGACCCGCTCGAGTCTGTCTGCCGCTCGCATGGCGTCAAATATTACCGTGCATCGGGCGCGTCGGTGCTGAGCCGCCCGGAGGGTGCCCTAATGTGCAACCTGCTCGAAATCGTCGAGCGAATCAAGGACACGGGCCTTGATGCTGTACTCGCGCACCTAGGGCTGACCGCTCAGCAGTTACGCGCACTCCATGCCGATATGGGGGCAGAACTGACCCAAAAAGGACGGGCGGAGTTGGTTGTCCTCGGGCTGCCAGAGGACGTGGCGACCAACTATCGCGAGTTCATGAAGCGGCTCGCCGAATGGCAAAGTCTGTGCGATCGCAAGTTTTATTCGCTAACGCTCTCCGGCGTCGCCGAGTGGATGCTGAAATACGCGAAGAAGGATTCAGCGATCCGGGCGATTCAGGCGACGAACGACGTCCTGTCACGCCTTTCCGGAAGTTTCGCCGAGCGGCTGCTGTTCCTGCGCCAGGACAACAATGAGCCGACGCCGGGCGCGCTTATCTTGACGACCATGCACAGCTCGAAAGGGCTGGAATGGGACCACGTGTGGATTGCGCGCAGCGAGGAGACAATCGTGCCGGACCCGAAGTCCACCGAACCAGAAGAGCGGCGTTTGTTTTACGTCGCAATGACGCGTGCGAGAGAGTCGCTCATGATCTCCGGCACGTCGAAGAACTTCGAATCACGATTCGTCGTGGAAGCGCAACTGACGGCGGTAGCTGCAGCCGCCTGATCTGTGCGCGCCCGTTTCACGCCCCTAAAGGCCTGGCGGCACTCCAAAATTTCACGTATACCATCGACTACCACTCCCGCCACGCTCGAGGAACCGGTCATGTCGACATTTCGCCACGTCCTTGGTCTATGGTTAGTGCCCGATTTCTCGGCTGTCGAGCGGGGTGAGATCCCGCCTCCACACGTCAATTACGACGCTCTTGACACGCGTGACGTGGCGGAGACGCTGTCCAAATTCAATGATTGCGGCGAAGACGTCGCCATCAGCGTTCCCAACGATGCGGTTGACCAGGTTACTGTCCAATTCCGACTGACGGGACGCGTGGCTGGAAGTCCCCAGTGCGAAGATTTCGCTCTTGAACTGCTGAACATGGCCGAACGCACCGCTTATCTAGTTACGCGCGGGTGTTGGGCGGAGCTCCATGCGCTGCCCAACAGGCGACATGCCCCGCCTCCCGTCTTGCTGTTGTTCGTGGTTAGCGGAGATTTTGACGGCGTGATGGTGTGGTCGCAGCAGTTGCGGATGCGGCTGGGCATACGGGCAGCAGATATGCTGAAGCAGATAGCTGGCGACGTCGCAGACGCAGATTATCAAGGCCATCTGCCCAGCGAACTCGCGATGTACTTTGGACGCATCTTTGGAATTCCGTACCGGCGAGAGTGTCTAGTGACTGGGCTTGCTAGTTCGCCGGTGCCGTACTGATGGTCAGCGCTTGCGGCCGCGTCCCACGTCACAGTGAGAAAGTCGAAGATAGGGTCAATCGGCTTCATGGTCGGCTGTCGCGTCCCATCCGGTGGTCGTGTCCTCATCCAACAGCGCATACTCACGCACTTGCGTCTCCTTTCCCGGGCGCCGGATGTAGGGTCGGTGCGTCGCGTGCCGGCGTCTTCTCGTCGCCGCTAGTGGATGTTTTAAAGCGAACGAAGCCCATGTTTGCGAACTGCATGCCGCTCGCGAGGGCCAGCAAGAGCGCGAAAACGAGGGACTTCCCAACAAGTTCGAGAACGTTGGGGGAGATACCGAAGAGGTGAACGAGGGTTGTCATACTTGCATCAAAGAGCGTCAGGAGATCTTGGAACGAGGCGCGGGCGCGGCTTCGAGATCGTCAGCCGAAGTACCGAAAAGCTCGTCTAGTTGGGCGTCGAGGGCTTTGCGCTGCGCATCCGCCCAAACCTGTGAATCGGTGGTCGCCACCACCGACGGCGCAATGGGTCCTTAAGAGACTTTGACCCGTTATCGGCAAATCATCGGGCTTATAGGGAAGCTCAGGCCTTTGCGCGGGAGAGCTCTGTCACATTTGATTCCGCGCGTTCCTGGCCTTTCACGTCGTCCAGGCGCGGACCGCCGATAGGCCCTTCGTCCGGCGTCGAATCGGCCTCGATCGTCAGCATTCTGGCAACGCGCTTCAGCGTGCCATTCAAAGACGCACGCGGACCAAGGCGGATCGTGCCGGAGTAAAAGATGTCGCCCGAGACTTGGCCGTTGATTTCCAGCGAGCCCCGAGCGTGCACATCTCCGTCGACGCGCCCGTCAATGCGAACGTGCTCGCCCTGCGCGGAGCCCTTTACGAGTCCGCCTTCGCCGACGTGCAGCAGACCCTGCGTCGAGATGATGCCGCCGTCGAGCAGGCCGAAGAACGAAATGCCGTGATCCACGACCATGTCGCCGGTGATCGCGCAGCCGCGCGCAATAAGCGTGATATTGAGTTCGGTTTTCATGGTGTCGTTTCCTCAGAACATCTGCACTTCGTTAGAGCCGGCGCGGTTCGCAGGTGCCGACTTCTTGCTCGTTCCCGACCCGGTATCGCCATCGCTTACCTGCTCATCGCGCGAATGCGAGCGGTGGCGGTAGCTGTGCGTGCGGGTTGGTGCCACGTTCTGTTGCGACGCATGTTCGTCTGCGGCAGGCTGTGCCGGAGGTT
Organism: Caballeronia sp. LZ032; assembly: GCF_031451315.1. Classification (NCBI taxonomy): domain Bacteria; kingdom Pseudomonadati; phylum Pseudomonadota; class Betaproteobacteria; order Burkholderiales; family Burkholderiaceae; genus Caballeronia; species Caballeronia sp. LZ032. The sequence continues at coordinate 286,368 of NZ_JARUXP010000005.1, read as the reverse complement.
GCGCAGGCGTCACTGAGGTCGCGGACTTGTTGGAAGCCTGGGTAGCCGCCTCTGTCTCGCGATGCGCTTGATGAATAGGTGAGGCAGCCGCTCGTTGCTCATCGTTGGAGACTGCAGGGGGCGGCTTGGTGGCGGCCACGCTCGGTGAGGGGCCGCCCGTCGTGCCCAGCGAATTCTTGAACTGATCAGCCGTCAGGCCGATCGAGGAAGCAGGAGCGACGTCCTTCCCGGTCAGCGTCGGAGCGAGCGCTACCGGATGAGGCGGTTCTGCATCGATCGGGCGCGTCGCTGCGGCGACTGGCTGTCCTTCCGTTGCAGCCCGTTGGCTCTGATCGGGTTGCGGTTGGGCAACCGTCTTCTTCAGGTTGTGCGAGGAGGGCGCGCCCACCGACTTGTACAACGACGCGGCTCCCATACCCGCCATAGCCACCATAGCGGCGATAGCGACTGCGACGAGGCTACGGCGAGCAACAGGCACCACCTTCGGGAGCCGCACTTTGAGCGTGGGTGTCCTGGCGTCTACCGTCAAATTGGCCGGCGCCGGGAGCGCAGCGAGCTGCCGCGGCAGGTCAATGGTCATCGAGTCCGGTGCGAACTGCGCATGCAGTCGTTGAATTTCGCGTAAGTCCATGCGGGGTCCTCCCGTCGTTGTGTTAGGTCGAGCATTTCCAGCGCCGCCGCGGGTCAAGACCGGGAGCGCAGAGAAGTTCGTTTCCAATGTCAGTGAGTTCGATCCGAGTCCGGAAGCAGCACACCTTCTGGCGCAAAGCGGTTGTTGTCCGGCATGCACAAGAAAGGGATTTGATTGATGCGTGCCTCAGCAGCCTCGAGCGCGGATTGGCGCACTTGAGCCGTCATGGTTCGCAGCATCAGCGCTTCCATCGTCTTCAGGAAAAGCTGGTCATACATCGAGAGGAGCCGCACGAGGCGACCGGACATGGCGTGCTTGATTTCAAGCGTGACCATCTCCGGCGGCGTCGGTGCGCGTCGACCTGGAAACTTGCTTGCCCACGCGAGCGCCTTCTTCATAAAAGCCTCGGCCGTACGAAACTCCGACTCGATCGCGATGAGCTTGCCCCCGCGCGCAACGGTCATCTTTGCGGCCGCGAAGTTAAAGTCGGCGCGCAGGAATTCGCGTGCGTACAACGAGTAGTAGGGCAGTTCCGTCTTCGCCAGCGTGTCGCCATTGATACGTGCGAGGCGGCTGTCGTTGGTGAGCCGGTTCAACGGACGAAGACCGCTTTGCGCTGCGCTCTCGTTGCCGAGCGCTGCAGCCAGTTTGGGGTCTTCGTCGGGCGCTTCTAGGTCAGTAACAGCCATGATGTTCTCGGTATGTCTGTGTTCTCTCTCACATAGAATTTTCGTTGATCAGGCAAGTGTTCAAGCGGGCGAAAGCTATATGAATTTCGTGAGCTTTTCACCGCACGCGAGCGTCGATAACCCGGATACTCAACTCCATTCCCCGCGTCACCGACGCATCGACCTCGACTCCAAGCCCGGAGTCCATCTTTTTTCTGCAAGTCGTGCCCGCCTCGTGCGTTTGGCATGCGCCGACCGGATAGCTACCGGTGTGGAAATCTTCCTTGTGCTGAGTGTGCTCGCTACACACTCCCCAATTTCAGCCGTAATACTCGTACCCTGTGCTGCATTCATATGCGCCGGTACATCGTTCGAACCCGGGTTTTCGGGTGTTCTCTCTCCAGCGCCTGATCTGGGTAGAACGATCGAAGTTGGCTGATCCGTGATTCCTGCGGCGGAAGTAATTCCGAAAAGGGCTGTTGCGCGGCGTGACCATGCTGCGCGAGAACGACTTTACGTTCTCTGACCGAGCGACACCGGCGTATGCCGGCCGCTCCCTGCACGCCACGTCCCCGGAAGGGACGTGGCGCGTAGGTCTCTATATCGATTTCACGAAGCTCGCTCCCTCACCGGAGCGGGCTTTTTTTTCGTCCGTCGTTTCTGCGGCCGGACCTTTCTCAACGGAGGTGCTGTTCCATGTTGTTGCCCGACCGCCTCAATCAACGTATCGCCGAGGCCATTACGCATCAAATCAATACCGAGCGGGGGCAAGCGGACACCACGTCCCCCGTTTGGCGTGAGCGGTGCGAAGTAGCCCGAGTCGCGATGTTCAGCGACGCCGAGCGCTCTGTCTTCATTTCCCATGTCAGCGAACGTCGCGGCAGTGCGGCAGCCCGAGAGATGCAATCTCAGGCCGAATCACTGCGGACCAACGGCATCTTCTTTCTCGCAAGGAAACCGTCATGAACGCTGTTGTTCAGATGTTCGATCACGCGCCGCGTAGCCTCGTTGAAGAACGAGCTGTTCGCCCGCCCACGATCGGCAAAATTCGACCCGGTATCAAAGTGCTCACGCGGGCGCACCAGTCCAACGAAAAAGCGGTCAAGCTCTACAACGACATGGTGGCTGCGGGCGAGTCGTTCGAAGCCATCGGCAAGCTGCTCGAAACGTCGCTGAAGCTCCGGAACGCGCTGATTCCCAGAAACGTCGATTACTTCGTCTGTAGACGGTCCGACTTCTCCAATCCGGACACAGCCGACGAAATCCTGCGGCTGTATGGCGAGGATCGCGGGCAAGGGTTGCGGCTCTACCGTTTCCCGATCATGTTCGCGTTCGACGACTGGCTGCGCAATGTGCCAAATCAGATGGCCGCGTACACGACAACCGGGCGACAGTACTTCTCGGAGTACGATCGCGACGGCAAGCGCTACTGCAAGACGTACGCGCCGGTTGAACGCAATGCACGCGCACAGCGGGCGCGGCGCTCCTTCGGTGGACGACTGGTCGTTCACCGGCAAGACGACGACATTCCCGATGGCGTCTGCGATCCTCACGTGTGTCCGCAGTACCAGGACCGCAAGTGCAACCTGACGGCGAACTTCGTGTTCGCTGTTCCGGACGTGAAGGGACTCGGTCTGATCGAGCTGCCGACCAACTCGATCTACGTGCTGCAGAAGGCGTATTCGGCGATGCAGACGGTGGCGTTGGCACGCGGCCGGCTCACCGGCACTCGCTTCTGGCTCTCGAAAAAGGAGTTCGACATCACGCGCATCGACGACAGCGGCCAAGCCGTGCGTCAGAAGCAGATGTTGACGGTGCTGGATGCCGACATTGACCTGGGCGCGCTGCTGGATGGCGCGGACGAAGCTCAACCGGCGCTCGATGCTGCCAGCCGCGCAGTCGCGCTGCTGGAGTCGGACGGGACGGTACAGTCAATCGGCGATCCGCTTCATCAGCCCGAGCAGCGGCAGTCGGAGGACGAACGGGCAGGCGATGGCTCATCATCGGTCGTTCACAACGAAGATAACCGCGATGGCAGCAGTGACGACGACTTGCCCGATCCCAACGAGACGCTGGAGGACAAGCGTCACCGCATGTCGGACCTGCTGCATCGTCTGGGCCTGAGTCAGCCGGAGCGACAGAACGGCTTTCGCAAATACGCGCACCAGACGTACGGTCGCGGCTGGATCGAACGGATCGCTGATGTCGATGCGATGAACGCGCGCCTTAAAACCGCGCTCGACGATCCCGCTGCGCTTGACGTCGAGATTCAGGACGCGATTGCGCAAGCTGCTTACGTCTAACCTTGGCCAGTCCCCCTTTCGGGGGGCTGGCGTCCTTTCTTTCGAGACTGGCACCTTCTTCCTCGCTCGCGCATGAGAGCATTTCAGCAAGAACCGCTTGCTCAAATGTTTTCGACCGCGCTGTACCTGCGCATCGAATCCCGTCCGCTTCGGCGGCCCATCTACTTGTTCACGCGAAGGAGCTTCCGATGCGTAGAGTCGGCAACTTCACGCTGTTCTTCGGCACGGAGGATGCTTTTAGCAACTGGCACCCTTGCCGCTTTTCCTATCACGACGTCAATTTCCGCTCGGTAGAACAGTTCATGATGTTCTCCAAAGCCAAGCTGTTCGGCGACGAGGACATTGCTGAAGCTGTGCTAGCCACCCATCTGCCGAAGGAACAAAAAGCACTCGGCCGCAAGGTCAGGGGCTTCGACCTCGACACGTGGAAAGTAAAGCGCGAGTCGATCGTCTACGTCGGATGCCGCGAGAAGTTCGCGCAGCATCCCGGCCTACGCACGCTGTTGCTCGCGACGGCACCGACGGAGCTTGTCGAAGCCAGTCCCTACGATGTGATATGGGGCGTGGGGCTCGGCGCGCACCATCCTGACATCACGGACAAATCGAAGTGGCGTGGCCAAAACCTCCTGGGCCAAGCACTGATGAAAGTCCGCGACACGCTTAGTATCTAACCTTTTATCGAGCGCGCGATACCGGCGCATCGACACTCACTGGCTACCTTCGGGTGGCCTTTTTCATTTTTAGGAGGCGACTTTGAAAATCGCTCATTTTTCTGACTTGCATTACGCGCCAGGCAACGTCGAAGAGTCTGACCGGTGTTTTGGCTTTGCCATCGACCACGCCGTTCTCTCGCACGCCGATGTCGCGGTGATCTCGGGTGACGCGACGGACCATCGTCTCGACGCACATGCGCCTTCATTAAACCGCCTTGCACGGCGCATCAATGGGCTGAGCGGCAGTATGCCGGTCTTGATGCTGCAGGGTACGTTTTCACATGAGCCGCCGGGCACGCTGCGCAATTTTGAACTGATGGCAACGACGCATCAGATCTATGTGGCCGAACGGGTCCAGCAGGTGAGCCTTCAGGAGGGGCGGTTTTACGCCTCAAGCGGCCCGGTGTACTCCGACGAGGAGCTACGCGAGGTGCTCGCGATCGGCGCCGATGTCGTGTTCACCTGCTTGCCCACCGTCAACAAGGGTCAATTGGCGGCCGCTGTCGGTGCCAAGGAAGCCGGGACGGGTCTTGAAGCCGTGCTGGGTGACTATCTGGCTGCTGCCGGGCGCGTCAACCAGCAGCTTCGCGCCGCAGGCATCCGTACTGTCGGGGTCTCCCACGGCACGGTCAACGGCTGTACGACCGAGCACGGCGTGACGATGGCGGGGTTCGACCACGAGTTTTCGCTTGGCAGTCTGTTCGAGGCTGAATGCGATGCTTTCATGCTTGGACACATCCACAAGGCGCAGCAGTGGGAGCGAGCGGGCCGCGTCGTGGCCTATCCCGGTTCCATCGGGCGATTCCACTACGGTGAGGAAGGCGACAAGGGCTTTCTGATGTGGAATGTTGATGTTGGAAGGGCCCAAGCTGATCTGGTCGTTACGCCTTCGCGGCAGACGATCTGCATCGACTTTGACGGACCGCCCGACATGCAACGCCTGACGGCAATCGCGCTCGATGCGACCGACAAGTTCGTGCGAGTTCGTTGGCAGGTCGACGAAGAGCACAAACAGTCAGTGGACCGTGACGCGATCGCGGCGTTGTTCGCCAATGCGGCAGAGCTGAAGGTCGAAGGCCGCATTCTTCCCGTTGTCCGCTCACGCGCCCAAGGCATCAGCCTCGAAACGTCGATTGATCGGAAGCTCGAGCGCTGGTGCGAGCACACGGACGTCGATCCGGCGCCGTTGCTGGAGCGGCTGCAGTTGCTTGAAACCGGGGACGCAGAAGCGATCGCCGCTGGCGTTTTGGCTCGACTAACCGAAGCAGACCTGGCGCAACCGTGCGCAGATGATTCGCTGCCTGCGTTGTCAAGCATTGCGGCGCCTGCGCTGACGACTCTTCAAGAAGCGCATGGCGACGCTGGGGAAGCGGCATTGCCAATGCCTGATGCGACGGTTGAAATCGTCGAGTCGGCCTCAGCAAGTCAGCTTTCATGGCTTAACGATGATTTGTTCGCGGCGTAGATAGCCGCGCATGCGGGGGAGGCCAGTACGGCTCCTTTGCCTGAACACGCAAGCCGTGTTCCGATAGCCGACTGTCATCGTCGCTATCGAAACAGAGGTTTCACCGCGTCTTTGACGCATCGATTCGTAGTGGCAGGACCTTTCTCTGGCAGTTCATTTTTTTCTTCATCCTGGCGGGGCGCGATCCCTACCGGGCCGCACTCCGCTCACCGTAACGGAGTGCATCATGTTTGGTCTTTATCCCGCTGGCCCGAACTGGGTCCGCACTTTTGCGTTGGGCGACTGCTCATCGCGTGATCTTCAAAAGTCGTTAGTCGATTTGGCTGGGTTTACCGCTGCCATTCAGCACCAGCCGTTCGGCCAGTACCGCGGCGCAGTGCTGGCGCAGTTCGGTCAGACGCTGTTGCTGCTCGCCACAACTCCTGGCGCGTGCGAGGTTGCAGTGACGCCGACCGTTGAAATGCAGCACCTTCTATGGTCGTATCAGGAAGGCTATGCAAGCCAGTGGTCTGCTGCCGAGATCCGTAGCCTCACCGGGCATAGCAGTTGGTCCGAGCTTCTGACGAACGCGCGTCGCGAGTTCGGCAGAGTCTGTGACAACGTGGCGGCCGCACTGGACGGAACGCTTCAAGCGCCCAAAGCAGCGGTGCGCGCCGTGCCGTCGATCGTCATGAACGAGCCGTTTCCCAACGAGGACGACGACGCGTTCTACTCGAAGATGGCCGCGATGTCCGCGTCGATGAGCGTGTCGGAGGATCTGTCATGCGGCCTCTGAAACTGACACTGGAAGGCTTCGTTGGCGTGCGCGATGGCATGAAGCGCGAGAGCGTGACGCTCGATCTGGAAGCGTTGCCGGATGGCCTAATCGCCTTGACCGGCCCTAATGGGGCGGGCAAGACCACGATCATGGACAACTTACATCCGTATCCGATCATGCCGTCGCGTGCCTCGAAGCTGTCGGTGGACGCCTTTTCGTACTGGGATCACATCTGTGGCACCAGTGCGCTGAAGGAACTCGAGTGGGAGCACGACGGCATCCGCTATCGCTCGTCCTTCGCGTTCCGCAAGCCCGGCAAGACAGGCAAGGCGGAGTATTACCTTGCTTATCGCGGCGTCGACGGTACGTGGCGTCCGGTGTCGCTGCCTGACGGAACGGTGTCGGACGGCAAGGCGGAGTCGTATAACCGCTGTGTCGAGGCGATCAACGGTTCGTTGGAAACGTTCTTCACGAGCGTGTTCTCGGCTCAGAACCGGCGGCCGCTCGCGTCCTACGGTGCGGGCGAAATCAAGACGCTGCTGGCCGAACTCCTTGGCATCGACCACCTGAAGGCATTGTCGGCGAAAGCCGGTGACGTCGCGAAGGTGCTCGGCAAGTCGCTCGAAGGCATCCAGTCAGAGCTTGGTGCGCTCGCCGGAAAGCGGCAACGCAAAGCGGACGCTGAGCAGTCGATCGTCGCGCAGGGCAACACCTTGCGTGCCGCGCGGGAGCAACGCGATGTCGCGCTTGAGCAAGCGAGCAAGCTGACTCAGGAGCGGGCAACGCTTGCGGCGAAGCAGAGTGAATCGGCCACGACCGAGGCGCGCCTGCGAGAGCTGGGCGTGCGCCGCGACGAGTTGGGCCGTGCCGTGAAAAGCGCGGCCGACGACGAGCAAGCAGCAGCGGTTCGCTGCCAGCAACGCGTCGCCGTGCTCAGTCGGACGGTGGCCACGCACCAAGCAACGCTGGCTCGCCCTGAAGCGATCCTGGGTGCGGCAGCGAAGCGCGAGGAGGCCGAGTTGGCGATTGCGCGTGAGGAAGCGAGGTTTGCTCCTCTGCAGCGCGACATTGCCGATTTGGAGGTCAAACGCGCGACGTTGACCACACTCGATGCGACGCTTACCGGTTTGATGAGCCAGGGCACGACGAAAGCCGCCCACTTCGACACGTTGAGCAAGCAGGCAGCGGTGGTGGATCAGGTGCCGTGCGTCGGTCATTCGATGCACGCGCAATGTCCGCTCCTCACTCAAGCATTGCAGGCGAAAGCACAAGCGGAGGTGCAGCGGGTGTCGGTCGCCAATCTTCGCGCGGAGTATCGCGAGAAGAAAGCGCAAGCCGATGCCTTGGCTCTCGTGCCGGCCGAGTTGGCAGCGAAGCGTGTCGAGATGCTCGCCATCACGGATGCGGCCGCGCAACTTCGCCGTGCCTTGCAGGCGGCGGCAGAGCTTGCTGCGACTAAGCCATTGCTGGATGCCGCCGTATCGGGACTGGAGGCGGCGCAAGCCGAACTGCGCTCGATCACTGAGGAAAGTACGGCACGAACCGCGAAGTACCGGTCTGAGAAGACGCGTACGGAAGCGGAGCTTGTCCGCATTACCGAGGAGGTCGGGCGACTGGCCGCCGTCGATGTGACCGCCGCGATTGCGAAGCTGGACCGTGACATCGCAGCGAACCGGGAGACCGTCGCGGCACTTGATGGCCGGATCGAGCAATCGATCCGCTCGCAGAGTGTCATGCAGGCCGAAGCGGAAGCGCTGGCGTTGGCGTTGGAGAAGTTTTCGGCCACGCAGTCGCGTGCCGATCGCCTCTCCGACGAGATCGCGCGGTGGAAGCTGCTCGCTAAGGGTCTCGGCAACGACGGCGTGATCGCGCTGACTATCGATGACGCGGGTCCGGCGCTGACGCACACCGTCAACGAGCTACTGCTTGCGTGTTACGGCATGCGCTTCACGGTTGAGATCCGCACGCAGCGCACGCTCGCGAGCGGTGAACTGCGTGAAGGCTTCGAGATCCTCGTTCACGACGCCGAGTTCGACAGCAGCAAGTCGGTCTCCGTCATGTCCGGTGGTCAGAAGGTCTGGATCAACGAGTGTCTTACGCGTGGCATCGCCCTCTATCTCGCGCAGAACACCGGTCAGCCTTATCAGACCTTGTTCAGCGACGAGTCAGACGGCCCGCTCGATCCCGAGCGCAAAGTGCAGTTCATGCGAATGAAGCGCGAGGTGTTGCGCCAAGGCGGGTATCAGCGAGAGTTTTTCATCTCACAGACGCCGGAACTTGTCGCGGAAGCCGACGCGGTCATCGACGTACAGGCGCTTACCGCCTGATTTATTAACCCTTGTGGGGAGTTGCCCCCCAAGGGGCGCTTCCCGTTTGCCTCCTTTCTCGCGCCCTCCGGCGCTATCTCATATGGCAAACCTTTTGATGCTGCTGCTGCGGCAGCCGGTAGTGTCACTCGAACGCGGTGCCTCACCTGCCGCCAGCGCAACACGCTGCACCGGCTACTGCGCAATCGCAGCCGCCGCGCCGGCCGTACCTGCGTCGCGCGTCTGCTTTCGATACCGGCCGCTTGCGTCGCATCTGACAGCGGCTCGTCTTCAATAACTTTCTTGACTGGAGCCTTCAATGGCCTATTCCTGCACCGACTTTGTCGACGACGTACTCAACGACATGGTGATTCGAAGCTGGATCAAGCCCGAGCAGTACGGTCCTGAAGACACGCAAGCGCAGTGCGATGCGGTGTTGGGCGCAATCGGCGATGCGGATGCGTCACTGCGCCTCGCCGCTGACGCGAAGCAGTTCCACGGGGAGTTGCTCGATTCCGTCGAAACGCTAACGGCCATCGCCGAACAGCATGGAGCGCTCGTGCTGGCGAACGTCGTCTATCTGCAGACGGCGATCTTGAAGGGCGGTGTGATCGAGCTTACGCGCGAAGAAGCGGAGGACTTTGCTTTCATCAGAGGACTGCCTTCGGGCGAACGGTGGTGGAAGCATGTGAGCGAAGTCGAGTGATTCCCGTCAGATAATTCTCTTAACTCCTGCGGGTATGCGGTCCGCCGGGGCCGCTCCGCGCATCTGTTTGTGGAGCATGAATGTCTAATTTTGAAGCAGCAAAGCTCGGTGCAGTGCCTGGGCGTTTCACGGATCTCGAAGCGGCGGTGAACTACATCGCCGGTTCCCCGACTCGTGACAACGAAGTACGACCGTGGATCCGGAATGTCGATACCAATGCGTTCGTCGTCATTGGCGGCAGAGTTCAGCTGCCGAAAGGAGGGCCGCGATGACTGGTACCATTTTGTCCGACGTCATCCGCTTCATCAAAAGTTCTGAGCGAACGGATTGATAGGTTGGACGCTCTTTCGGTCCCTGACGCGCTCCAGCATCTGGCATTTCCCCCAATCGGCAACGAGAGACTCCAGTCCACGGACCACATTCGATTCGATTGCTTGTAGCCCAGCGTCGCCTTGAAAATTGGCACTGAACGCGGAGTGAAAGCGATATTGGAAGTACGCTGACACCTCTTGAACGCGGTGCATGGTGCCTGAGTCCGTGAACATCACAGACTCAGGCGAAAACGGATCGTAGTAGATGATATGGGGGTAGCTTGTCTGGACCGCTACGCGGGGTTCTTCACTGACGAGCAGCGAGCCGAGCAATTGGACTGACCCTTTCATCCCCTTCGGCGTTTTGAATACCCAGATGCGCTTAGGTAACCGCTCTGCAAGTTCCAAAATCTTTGTGCTGTTCGAGCCAAAGTAGCCGACTTGACCGTTCTTCAAGTCTTGTTCAAGTTTTTGCGAATAATAGAAAATGTCCATTCAATGCCTGCTTCTCGATGCTTGGATTATCCGTTGCTTGGTCACCGTCGCTATATTACCAACAGCCGTTTTCGTCGCATAAAAACACTTCGGAGGGGGGCGACGCTACGCTGCGAGCTGGTGTTCGTAGTACGGCCTGTCCTTCTCATCAAGAATCGTGTGCAGCGCATCTCGATTCAATGCGTCCGCATGCAACCACGCCTCTACGTTCTCCGGTCTGATTGGCACGATGCACCGATCGTGACCGGCTGCTGCGACCTCAACTGGAGGTTCGTCAGTGATAGCCGCAAACGACAGCAAGTCCGGCAAGTCCGGCGCGCTCCAACGAGACCACAGGCAGGCGACCAACATCAACTGGCCGTTACTCGGACGAAATTCCAGCACGACGTTTTCGTCTTTGTCGTGTGACTCGAGTAACGTTCCCTCCCACTTCGCCTTGCTGACGTTTTCGTAAAACACATCGACAAGCAATACGCCGTGTGTGTGACCGAACAACGGCTTCCAGAAGCCTTCGAGATTATCGCGCCGCGCATTGTAGGTGCCCGGAAATTTGATGTCGTAGTTTGCTGGCTTGCCAGCAATGCGACATTGGTAGCGCATCGGCTTAACGACGTATTTCCCATTCTCGACGACGAGGACCGGGGCATAGTGGCCTGGGAAGATGCGCGAGTCACGCGGTTCGGGGATCGTCCGATTGAGGTCGTCGAGGCGACGCAGCGAAGCCTCAATCTTGTCGGTCGCAATTCGCTTGCTTTCGGTCGCGGCCTTCGTTATTTTTGTTTGCAGAGTGCGTTCGGCATCGGCAAGCCGCGTCCGTTTCTTGAAGAGGTCCTGTTCGAGCTTGGTCGCCTGCACAGCGTTGTATTGGTCGATGAACTCTTTTATCTGACGTTCCTCGTCCGTCCGCGGAGCACGGAACGCGTCATCCATCGCCTTTGGGATTTTCGCTTTGCTGCCTTCGGTTCGCTCCCAGTAAAGGCGAGCGAATTCGCGGACGTCCATGTGAGCGCCGAACATCTTCACATACTTGCGATAGTCTGCTTCAATTTGAGCCGAATAACACATACATTGCTCCATAGGCTGAGCGTCAATCGACTTATTACATACCAAAATCTACATTTCAGGGTTGGGAAAGTCGCCCTTGACGCAGAAGCGGAACAAAAAGGCGGCTGTGCACAAAAAAGCGGCGGAGAAATCGCCACGACGCAGCCGCCGCATCCGCCCATTGCGCATCCGCGTGACGAGGATGACGCGTAACAATCACGCGAGTGATATGGGCTGCTGGAACGCCGCGCGCGCGTCATCGCACCATAAACGGCACCTGGCGAGATGCCACCCGTTATTGAGCCTCAGCTGGTCACGCTGGTGGAACGCCGCCCGACGGACGGCGACTGGTCCTACGAAATCAAATTCGATGGCTACCGAATGCTCGCGCGCTTGGAAGACGGCGTCGTCAATCTCATCAAACGAAACGGACATGACTGGACCTTCAGGCTGCCTCGCCTTCGGGAGGCGCTCCTGTCGCAATCCAATTCCGATCGGCAGGTCTGCACGCGTTCACATCCAACAGACGTACTGCGGCGCACGGCAGCAGGAAAATCCGGTAGCTAGCGTTTGGTAACATGGCGAATGGCTCTATCGGCAAACCAATATGCCAATCTCGAAGAAACGTAGATCGGCCAAAGCGCCGCGCGACAGATCAAAAGTCTTGTTACTGCCGATGCCTCGGCACGATTCGGATGCGATGTCCCTGCGTTCGCGGCTCGCATTCGAGGCAATGCGCGCCCAACGCGCCACAGCGAGGGACGTCAGGCAGGTCGCACAGGCGGTGTTGCTTACTGGGTTCATGACAGAGGTGGGGCATGGCTTGCTCGAACTCCCCTTCCTTGAAGACGTCGAGAAAGAAGTACTTGCGCTACTGGAGCGAGGAAGGGCAGTCGACGACTGGATCATGCCCGAAACGCTTCTTGAAAGGCTACCCGCTGTCATCAACGAGCACGACCGGCAATTGAGGGAAGTGCGCCTCGGGGTGGTGAAGGCGGCTTGCGAACGCCTTGACAGAATGGTGACCTCCGCCATCGCCCGATCCGAAGAGCGCGTTGAATCACCGGCGAGTCCCTTCGAGGCTAATTCTGTGCAGCAAAGGGGGCGCTGAACAGTCTCAGCAATTGATCCCGTAGATCGGAGATATCGAGTACGTGTTGCGCGCGGGTCAAAGCCACGTAGAGGAGGCGCAATTCGTCCTCGTCCATGGTCAGTCGGCCATCAATCATCTTGAAGCGGAAGTCATTGACGACTCTCACCCGTTTCCATTCGAGGCCTTTCGCGCGATGTACCGTCGAGATGACGTAGTCGGCTTGGCCTTCGGGTGTTATACGCTGAGCCAGGGCGCGCAGATAATTGGTGCCACGTCCGTCGACGATTTCCACAATCGGCCGCAGGTCCTGCCCGAGGGCGCTGCGTGCGAACGACTGGGCTTCCTTCCAGTTCTCGAACAATGACAACGCAGTCGGACGAAACGCTCTGCGGCCGGCGAGCAACTGATCAGCCCCGTCGGCGAACGCGACGATCTCGTTTGCATTCATGCGAATGGCCGGCCGGTGGCCCATCTCAATACCAGCCGCGAACTGCCAGATCGCTGTCGCGTTCTTGCGGCAAAGCACGGCGTCCACCGGGGGCGCAATAGAAGGGTCCTCGACCATGATCGAGCCGATACCGGACTGACCCCGTATGGGCGTAGCCTCGCCTAGTAGGGCCAAAATACGGCTCGCGAGTGCAGCGAAGGTGGGGCCGAAGCGAAACGATTCGGTGAGCGGCCGCTCCGGCGCGAAGATCTGTGCCATCGCATTAACCGCGCCGCGCCACTCGTATATCTGCTGGTAGGGGTCTCCAACGTAGATGATCTGCGCGTGTCGTTGCCGCGACAGAACGGAGAGCATGACGCCATCGCTGTCCTGTGCCTCGTCGAACAAGATGAAGTCCGCGTCGATGCGGGGATTGCTCTGTGCCCACACCTTCAAATAAACATCCGGTTGTATGGCGCTGCGCCCGCGCGGATCGATGCTCTCGCTCCAAAGTCGCATTACGTGGGGTGCAAGAAGCGCACGCAGCCAGTCAGCAGCGTCCTCGCGCACTTTTTCATCCACTGGGACGTGAAAAGCCTGCGGGGATTCGTCGGGCGAGCGACAAAACCTACCCAAACCGTCTGAGATCATCCGGCCGATCTCAAACGGCGCAATCTCGACGGCCTTCCCGGTGATGGTAGGCACCTCGATTGCCCCAAGTCCGTAGCGACTGGCAAGCTCGTGAGGAGGCTCCGACGGCAGGTTGATGCGCGCGGTGAGGCGAGACGGGGCGCCGGCGTAAGCAAGTGAGTGCACCGTGCGTGCAGCTACATTTGCCGGAAAACCTCGACGCGCAGACTCAGCGATCTCTTTGTTGAAAGCAAGGTAGCTCCCGCGCCGAGAGCCGAGTTGATGCGCAACCAGTCGAAGCGTGGACGTTTTGCCGGCGCCGGCATACGCCTTGACCTTCAGATCGTCGCCGCTACTGGCGGCGGTCACGACGGCTTCCTGCTCGGCCGTAGGTTTGAAGGTGGTGGCCACGATAGAGCGCTTCCGAGAAAAAGCGACAGTGTGCCGGAAGTTCAGCAAACGGGCGCTTTCCGAGGCGAGGGCCGCGCCCGCGAACCGTTCGCGAACACGAGCGCAAACAATCTCGTACGGAAGAGGACTCACAGAGCGACCATACTGTCACGCTCGTCGACATACTGGCGTTCTCGCCCATCTCGTGGCTTGTCTCGAGCATCGGCCCTGCTGCCCAAAGGTTGTTGCCGCCCCATCTCGGCCGAACTGACCGAGCATCGATGTTCTGCACCCCAGTGGTTAATCTCGTTGCGAGCCCGACTGAAGTCACCCGATCTCGCTATTCATAGATTCATATTCACACTCAGGCGATGCAAAGGATGGGTCAAGTGTCTGCCGCAGTCGAACGCTGGTGCGATGACTGGACAGGCCCAGCAGGTTGGCGACCTCTTCGTCAGTGCGGCCCGCATGGAGATGGCGGCGCGCGTAGGTATTTCTTAAAAGTCGTGGGCTCATATCTGCGGCCGTGATTTCCAGCGTCTGCAAGGCCAGTCGCACGCATTTTCCGAGCGTGTCGTCCTTCATCTGTAGATTGTCAATTACGATGGCCGCCCGGGCGACAACTATCTTGGCCGGTCGACGGGGTTAGTTGTCGCTGCTCAACTCGGCATAGTTGTCGCTCCTTCCGATTCGGGGTGGGGTAATTGACGCCGCCGCGCGCGCTTGTTGTCGTCGGCGCTGCGACGCCGGTAGCTTTCCACGTTCAGCTCGAAGATCGTCGAGTGATGGACCAGTCGGTCGATGGCGGCGACCGTCATTGAGGGATCGGGGAAGACATCATTCCAGCCGGAGAACGCGGCGTTGGCCGTGATGAGAAGGCTTCGACGCTCGTATCTTTCCGCAATCAATTCGAACAGCACGCTCGTTTCGGCCTGGTCCTTTCTGACGTACGACAGGTCATCCAGGATGATCAGATCGAAGTGATCGAGCTTGGCGAGCATCGATGGCAACTGCAGGCTTTGGCGTGCCGCCTGCAGCTTCTGCACGATTTCGCCGGTGCGTGTGAACAGCACCCGGTACCCGGCGTCGATCAGCGCATGACCAATGCCGGAGCCTAAATGGCTCTTCCCGGCACCCGGTGGCCCGAACAGCAGGATCGTGGCGCCTTTCTCGAGCCACGAGTCGCCGCTCGCGAGCGCCATTACATGTGCCTTGGACACCATTGGTACCAAGCCGAAGTCGAAGGCCTCGAGCGTCTTGCTTGGGTCCAAATGCGATTCGACGCGATGCCGCTCGATGCGCCGTTTCGCGCGCTAGGCCAGTTCGTGCTCGAGCAGCGCGCCGAGCAGGCGCGTCGATGGCCAGCCTTCCTTGTCGGAGCGCTGTGTGAACTCGGACCATAACCGCGCGATCGTCGGCAAGCGCAACTCGGTGAGCATCAGCCCCATACGGGCGGCATCGTAAATTGCGGGCGCGTTCATACCGATGCCTCCTCGCCAAGCAGCGTGTCGTAGAGAGCGGCCGTCGGCATGTCCACAGCCACGTCTGGGCATTGCGCCTGCCGCGGTGCAAAGTCATTCTGTAGTTGCTCGAGATCGGGCAGCTCGCCCGCGGCGAGCAACGCCTCGAGCCGCTCAGCAAGAACGGCCTCGACTCCGTGATTCGCGGCCAGTTCCAGTAAGCCGACCATGGTCTTGCAGGCTTCGCGCTGCGTGAGCCGAGCCTCAAGCCGCTCCCACGTCCGGCGGTACGCCTCGCGCGGAAACAAGTCGTCGCGAAACGCCAGCCCCTTGAACGCCTGGGGCTTGCGCTTGAGCGCCTCAATGAAGTGCCGGTGGTCGAGCTTGCGACGGCGGCTATTGGCCGCATGCGAGCCCCGTGCTGTGCTGTGCACGAGCGCGCCGGACAGATAGCAGTCGAGGTGATCGGCATAGACGCGCACCTTCAGACGGTGACCAATCAGGCGCGACGGCGCGCTGTAGAGAATGCCCCGCACGGTGAAGGTGCCACAGCGTGTCACGCGTGCTTCCTCTTCGATGAAGTCGGTCGTGCGATGTGCGGGTAAATCCTGCAAATGTTCGCGCTCAGCGTTAAACGCCGCTGCGTTACGACGGTTACGGCGCATGACGACGTCGCGAACAAACGCCTCGTAGGCAGCACGATCGTCGAAGTCGCGATGGCCACGCAGCATCAGCGCCTGGTCGATCGCCTCCTTCAGATGGCGGTGCGAGGATTCCACACTACCGTTCTCATGGGCCACGCCGACGTTATTGCGCGTGCCGGCCATGCCGTAATGCACCAGCAGTGCGTCATAGCGAGCCGTGAAGTCCTCTTCAGTCTGCAAATTCTTGAACGCCGCCGATAGGCTGTCGGTGCGATGCTCATGCGGGCAGCCGCCGGCCTGCCACAGCGCGTTCTGTAATCCGGTGGAGAGGGCCTCGAAGCTCTCGCCACCCTCGACGACATAGGCGTATTCCCAGTGCGAGAACGCGAGCACGAAGTGATAGAGCCGGTGATCGAGGGGCGCGCCGGCGACCGTCACGCGCAAATCCCGCATGTCGGTAAAGTCCGAGAGCCCCTGCACGCCGGGCAAGTGCTGCTGCGGGAAGAAGATCTCCTTGCCAGGGCCCTCGAGTGCGCGCCATTGGCTGACGCGCCGCTCGAGCGTACGCCGCATGCTGTCAGGGAAGAGGCCCGGATGCGCCTCCTGCAGCTTGCACAGCAACGTGATGGCCTTGAGCCGGGGCGCGTGGCGCAGCAATGGCACGACCTCGCTCTCCCAGACCTCCGCGAACGGATCGTGACGTGTACGCCACGCGCGCGATGACTTCTGCGACGGCAGCCGGCCGTCATGCTCGATGCGCCGGGCCGTGCGAACGCTCATGCCCGCCATTGCCGCGGCGACTTCCTGAGTGTGATGTTTGCGCTTGCTCATATAGAGTCGGACCTGCTGGTCCGTTACGTAGGTTCCAGGCATGACTGTTCGCTTCTTGTTCGATGCGATCAGCCATCGTAAAACCCCGCTACTCCGGCGCCGCCGGTAGTTCGTCGTCTCCGGCGGCTACGCCGCCTTCGACTCCTCACCACCGGCCAAGGTAACTGTCAAAGGACCGGCCAAGATAATTGTCGTTCTCTATTCATCGGCTTACCGGCGGCGGTCGCCAGAAGCAGCCACTCACTTTGACAGGCCAGCTTCGCTCGCGCGTCGTGGTACTCCCGCAGTATGTCGAGCGAGAAAACTTCGAGCGGAACTCGGCGAGCGATCCGCGGACCGCGCTTTTGCACTGACACGTCCGGCCGGATGCCATGAATATCGAGGTCGGAAAGGCGGAGGTAACGGCATTCGGCGGCCGTGATGCCGGCGCCCAGCAAGATCGCAACAATGGCTGTGTTACGAAGCGCTTTAAAGTCCATTCCCGGCTGCGGGCGGCAAGCCGATTGCAACCGGCCATCATCCGCAAGCGAAAGGTAGATTGGCGTGGGTTCGTCCTCGGGCCACGACTCTGCGGCGAGCATCTGAGCCACAGGGTTAGCCGAGCGCAGTTCCATGGCGACAAGATACCGAACGAGCCGGTCGATGAGCTTCAGGTATCTCAGCCGTGTCGTTGTGCCCGGCGAGCAATCTCTCGCGAGTTCTTCAAAAAATCCATCGATGTGATCTGATCCGAACGTCGTCAGCGTCTGCGCATGGGCGACAAGGAATCGATTAAAGCGCGCAAACATCGCACAGTGTTGAACGATGGATCGTTCGGCGAAAGCTCGGCGATCAGCGCCGGCGGCTTCGGTGCGCTGCCACTGCGCATACGCGGCTTCAGGATCAATCGTCCAGAGTGCCAGGGTCATAAATCGATATACTGAATTGGCAATCTCGTCAGGATACCCGAAGCTGACGCTTCGCAAATACAGATTCGCTGTCAAGGTACGCGTAGTCAGGCGATCAAGACCGGAACGCCTACTAGCATCGTTTAAGACGGGCGTTTTGGAACGACTACTTTGTGCGCGAGAGCTCATCGGAGCGGCTCGATTGCGCTGCATTCTTTGCTTGGCGAGGAGACGAGGGGAACCTTGAACGGGACGTACGCCCTGCGTTCATTGCCGAGGCGTCAGCTGCAACGTCTCGTCCAAGGAGTGAACTCGTCACCGTGCCAACCTTGCTTTACAGCGTGTGGAGACCTGCGATCAGCAATCGGCAATGGACTTAGCGGCGATAGTCTGAGAACTGTGAGCCGCTCTGGCACCGCGGTGGGGCTTTCCGGTGGCGGCCCTGCGCTAGGAAGCCCATTGGAGGACCCCGAATCCAGTGTGTGTGGCATCTCGACGATCGCAGCCGAGGAACTCAAGGAAGATGCAGAAGAGCTTCTCGGCCTAAAACTAACGAAGATTGATCGTGCTGGAGCAGCAGGCGGCGTGAGGTCACCTCGTTCGGAACGTCGGCGCATCCGAGGTCCACACGGAGATCTTGCTTACTACGCTCGAGGATGAACGCCACACCGACGACACGGGCGACTCGCGCTTCAATCGGGGTATTGTCTGCGGGGCAAGCGCCGTGCTAACGTTTGGGACTGTTCCAGTAACGTCAGTTTGCCTCGATATCATCTTGCTCGACGACTTGCACACTTTTGGCGACCCTGCTCTGCAGCGAGATGTCTTTGTGATCGATGCCTCAGGTAATGCCCTCGCCATGTGCACTCGGATTCGGGCGCAACAACTGCTTGAACGCGACCGCGCGAGCCTCGTGCAGATCGATCCGTTCACGATTCGCATGGAGCGAGCGAGTTCCGCTTTGCCGAGCGCAGCGGATCATGGGAACACTGCGCCCACGCTTCAAGCGTCTAAGAAGCGGAAGAAACGGCAAGCCACCATACGTCGGCTTTTGCGACGCGATGGCAATACTTGTT
Organism: Caballeronia sp. LZ032; assembly: GCF_031451315.1. NCBI lineage: Bacteria > Pseudomonadati > Pseudomonadota > Betaproteobacteria > Burkholderiales > Burkholderiaceae > Caballeronia > Caballeronia sp. LZ032. Next base: position 267,531 of record NZ_JARUXP010000005.1, on the reverse strand, counting down.
TTTACTGCGGACTCAAGATGAGCGAAGAGGAGGCAACTATCGAGCATTTTGTCGCCCTTGCTTCGGGCGGACCGGACCATCCGGACAATTTGGCGCTCGCACACGCAAATTGCAATCTCCGCGCTGGGAGTTTGAGCGCCGTTGCAAAGGTGCGGCTTCGCTCACGAATCCTGCGCCAGTTTGCAGAAAACGACTCGCAATTCGGAGAACGTTGAGAGCAGCGATGCCGCGTGGCAGGCGCCCGTGATTCAGCTTCAATCTGTATCCGGGTGACCCGGGTGTGTCGAGGACTGTGACGATGCGACGTTATTCCAACTAGAGAAGTTTCCGATTGAGAGTCGGGGCGGCGGCATGCTAAAACATTGCTGCGGTGATGAAGCTGGACCGTCGTCGTGCAATTCCATTCAGCGTGATTCGTTATCTGTAGAGGTGTAGCAAAAATGGCAACCGGTACTGTGAAGTGGTTCAATGATGCAAAGGGATATGGTTTCATCACGCCGGATGGAGGTGGCGAGGATCTGTTCGCGCACTTTTCCGAAATTCAAGGCAGCGGCTTCAAGTCGCTGCTGGAAAATCAAAAAGTGAGTTTCGAAATCAAGCAGGGACCCAAGGGAAAGCAGGCCTCGACGATTCAGCCGCTGTAATGGCCCGACGTCGATAGTCGAGAGCGGCCCCGTACGGGCCGCTCTTTCGTTCAGCAAGGCCGCGCCTGCCCATTTCGTCTTGAGACGGGGCGGGGCAGTTGCGGGGAAGTCAAAAGCAGCGTTGCTGGTGATAGCTCCGAGCGCGCCCGAGCTTCCCCGTCAACAGTTTGCCAAGTTTAGGCTGTCGCCTCTCCGCCACTCGGCGGTGCCACCGGCGGCGTCATATGGGCGTCAGCACCGCGCGTATCAGGCGCTGCGACACTTGCTTCAGCGGCCGAACGTTCAGTGCGCGCCTCTGCCGCTGAAGCACGCTTGGACGCGGTTTTTCCCGCGCGGGTCTTTGCCGATACCGCCTTCTTCGCCGCGGACTTCGTAGACGCAGCAGCCTTCTTCGTCACAGACTTCTTAACCGCCGCCTTTTTTGCAACGGTTCTTTTGGCGACTGCCTTCTTCGCGGCAGTCTTCGTCGCGGCGGTCTTTGTTGCGGCAGTCTTTGTCGCGGGAGCGGGCGCGGCCGTAGACTTCGCCTTCTTCGCTGCGACCTTCCGGCTGGCCTTTTTTGCAACCGGCTGTGTGGTGCTGGACTTTTTCGTCGCAGCGACGCTCGATGCCGGGGCGCTGGTTGAAGACGCGCTCGCCTTCACTGACGCACGCTTCTTGGCCGCCGGTTGGCTCGCCAAGCGCTTCGTCGATGCTCCGTCCGTCGCTCCGTTCGTCGTAGTGGAAGTTGCAGTTGTCTCTGCCGAGCTGCCGTCGATGAGGAACTTAGTCCGGTCCCTGACCTTAGCGATCCACGCCGGGGGGCGTGCCCAGCCGCTCCAGGTTTGGCCGGTCTTCGGATTGCGGTACTTAGCCGGCAGTTTCCCCTTGGCTGCTGACGACGATTTGGATGAGGTTCGCGTAGTCTGCGCGGATTTCTGCGATAGGGCACCGCGCGGCCGCCCTTTGCGCGCCGAGCTCTTCTGATGAGCGTCGATGTCTGCGGATGTCAGATTGTGTTGAGCCATCAAAGCATGGATGTCATCAAGTATTGCGCGCGAGCGCTTAGCGGTCAGCGCGTCGGCTTGAGTCTGCAGTTTCTTCATTTTTTCTTTGATTTGTTCAAGGGTTGCCATGAGCGGTCTCCTTAATGGTCATGCCCCGAACTATGCCACTATTTGTCAATAAGGCGAAGCGCTTAGCACCATTTAGCGTGAGGTTTCGCTTATTTGTTCCTGCCTTTGCTTCTGAATGAGCTGGACACGATTGCATTAGATCCTCGTCCCTGTCGACAGGGTCTCGGCGGAGTCGTACAAAAAGTCGGCAGATCCGCCTGCCGGGCGTAAGCTACGGGAAGATGTGTCTTTAACGAAACCTACGGCCCGGTTGTGTCTAAGTGGATCAACAGCAGATTAATCGGCTTCGCCGTCGCTTGGTTGCAATTGGCGGGCAGCGCTCAGGCAGCAGACCTCAAGATCAACCCGCAAGCCGCGCGATTCGTGCTGGCAATCGTGCTTGATGATTTCCAAACGGCACAGGCGGGCGGCGCGTACATGTTCTCGTATGGACCGAATGAATCGGAAGCTTCGCTGCGCGTGAAGGTCGAGCAGTGGCTTTCAGGTCACGATCCGGAGGCCCTGGAAATGGATGCCTCCGAGCGGCAGACGCTCTTCAAGTTCTATTGGGCTGCCAGCATGATGCCGAAGCGCTCGACCTGCTTCGTTCGGATGGAAGCCGAGTCATGCCGGCAAGAGTTGACCAAATGGATGTCGCGCGAGGCAGCGGGCGATCCGCGTTTTCTGCTGGACTATAAGACGCTGGCTCCGGCGCTCGGGCTTCCCGCGCTGGCCGGTACAGGAGGTTCGTGAGCAGTCCAGCGATCTGCTGGCCATCCCGTGCTTGGGGATTGTCAGCAGAAGTTCCGGCTGACCGTCGTCAATCCGCCCAGCAAATGCGACATGTCGACAAGCCGTTGCGCGACGAGGTGGCGCACTTCGCCTTCGCATTGCCAGGTGCCGTAGACCGCGAGCAGCGATGCGCCGAGCGCTTCTTTTCGTTGTTTCTCGAGCAATGACGGCCAGACGATCACGTTCACATTGCCCGTCTCGTCTTCGAGCGTCACGAACATCACGCCCTTGGCGGTGCCGGGTCGCTGCCTGACGGTCACAAGGCCGCAGCCGCGCGCGAGCCCACCATTCGGATACGTTCGCAGCGTCGATGCCGGGATCAGGCGCTGCTCGAGCAGGATCGGGCGAAGCAACTCCAGCGGGTGACGCCCGAGTGTGAGTCCGGTCGACTTATAGTCGCTGACGATGTCTTCCGCTTCAGAGGGAGCGCCGAGTACCGGTGTGTCGTCTTCCAGGCGGGCGCCGGCCAGCATGTCCTTGTCGGGGACAGCCGCGACCGACTGCCATAACGCCTCGCGACGGTTTCCCGCGAGAGACGCCAGCGCGTTGGCGCTCGCCAGCACCTGAAGATCATGCCGGTCGAGTTGCGCGCGCCGCGCGAGATCGCTGACATTCAGGAACGGCCTGACCGCGCGTGCGGCTTCGATCCGCTCCGCCGCGCCGTCGCGCATCCCTCTGAGCAAGGACAAGCCGAGCCGCACGGCCGCCGCCTCTCCTTCACGACGTTCGAGAACGGAATCCCAGCCGCTGATCGTCACATCGACGGGCGCCACCTGCACGCCGTGCCGCTTCGCATCCTGGACGAGTTGCGAGGGCGAATAAAAGCCCATCGGCTGCGAATTGAGCATCGCGGCGAGAAATGCAGCCGGCTCGTGACATTTCAGCCAACTGCTTGCATACACCAGCAGGGCGAAGCTCGCCGCGTGGCTCTCGGGAAAGCCGTACTCACCGAAGCCTTTGATCTGCTCGAAAATGGCCTCCGCAAAGTCCTGTTTATACCCGCGCTCGCGCATACCGTTGACGATGCGGTCGTAATACTTCTGCAAGCCGCCCTTGCGCTTCCACGCCGCCATTGCGCGCCTGAGCTGATCCGCTTCGCCTGGCGTGAAACCCGCCGCGAGGATCGCGACCTGCATCACCTGCTCCTGGAAAATCGGTACGCCCAACGTGCGTCCGAGCGCGACTTTGAGCGCGTCGCTAGGGTAGGTGACAGGCTCGAACCCCTGCCGGCGGCGAAGATAGGGGTGAACCGCGCCACCCTGAATCGGCCCCGGCCGCACGATCGCGACTTCGATCACGAGATCGTAAAAGGTCCTCGGCTGGAGCCGCGGCAGCATTGACATCTGCGCACGCGATTCGATCTGGAACACGCCGATCGTATCCGCCTGCGAAATCATCTCGTAGGTGACGGGGTCCTCGACAGGAATGTCCTGCATCTCGAAACGCTCGCCGCGTTGCTCGGACACGATGTCGAGCGTGCGACGGATCGCCGAGAGCATGCCGAGCGCAAGCACGTCGATCTTGAGCAGCCCGAGCGCTTCGAGATCGTCCTTGTCCCACTGGATGGCGCTGCGATCGGCCATCGCGGCGTTCTCGACGGGCACGAGCCGCGTGAGCTTGCCGCGACTAATCACGAAACCGCCCGAATGCTGCGACAGGTGGCGTGGGAAATTCAGTATCTGCCCCGCAAGCGACGCCCACGCGACAATCAACGGGTTCTCCGGGTCCAGCCCCGACTCGCCGAACCGTTGCAACAGGTCCTGCGAATTGTCGAACCACTGATGGCTCTTCGCGACTCGGTCGACGATCTGCGGGTCGACGCCCAGCGCCTTGCCCGTTTCCCTCAGCGCGCCACGAGGCCGATACGTGGAGACCGCCGCCGCGATCGCCGCGCGGTCGCGTCCATACTTTCGATAGATGTACTGGATGACCTCCTCGCGCCGCTGATGCTCGAAATCGACATCGATATCGGGCGGCTCGCCGCGCTCCTTGCTGATGAATCGCTCAAACAGCATGTTGCCGCGCGAGGGATCGACTTCGGTCACGCCGAGGCAATAGCACACGGCGGAGTTCGCCGCGGACCCACGGCCCTGACACAGGATGTGCTGGCTGCGGGCAAAGCGCACGATGTCATAGACCGTCAGGAAATACGCCTCGTATTCGAGATCGCGGATCAATTGCAGTTCGTGCTCGACCTGTTCCTGCACCGCGTGCGGGATGCCGTGCGGAAACCGCCGATGCGCACCGACATACGTCTCCTGCCGCAAGTAAGCCTCGTGCGTAACGCCTGGCGGAACCAGTTCGTCGGGATATTCATACCTGAGTTCGTCGAGCGAAAAAGTACAGCGCTCCAGCACGCTCAATGTTTCGGTCAGCGCGTGCTCGGGATACAGGTTGGCGAGCCGTAGGCGCGAGCGCAGGTGCTGTTCGGCATTGGGCGCGAGATCGTAGCCGCATTGCGCGACGGGCTTGCCGAGGCGAATGGCCGTCATCGTGTCTTGCAGCGGCTTTCTCGACCGCACATGCATGACGACGTTGCCGGTCGCGACGACTGGCACCAGATGCCGGGAGGCAAGGTGTTCGACCGTGCCGCGATGGATATCGTCCATCGCGCGCTGATGCAGGGTCAGTCCCACCCAAGCCCGAGCCGGAAAGGTCGCTTTCATCCATTCGAGCTGCGCGGCGAGCGCGTCTTCGTTCGCAGGGAAATCGGGAATGAGGATCGCGAGGCAATTCGGCATGCCGCGCAGATGCGCATACGTCTTTTCCGGACGCGCGATGTCCTGCGGCGTCAGCAGATAGCTGCCCTTCGCCGCCCGCATGCGGCCGAGTGTAATCAGCTCGGACAGGTTGCCATAACCATCGCGGTTCTGAGCCAGCAGAATCAGCCCGAAGGCGGGGCGTTTGTCGGCGTGCACCAGCTTGAAATACGAGCCGATGACGAGCGGCAGCTTCTCTTCCTTCGCCTGCACATGAGCGCGGACGACGCCTGCGAGCGAACACTCGTCAGTGATGGCGAGACCCGAGTAGCCAAGCTGCGACGCGCGCATGACGAGTTCTTCCCCGCGCGACGCCCCATGCAGGAACGTGAAATTGGAAAAGGCGAAGAGCTCCGCATAGGCGGGCAGGGCGGAGAAAGGCGAATCCACGGGGTTTGGCTCATGTCATCCAAAGAGGCCGTGCAGGAACCAGCGCACTTCGTCCGAGGTGGCGCTCGGGCGCTCGCGGTAGATCCAGTAGCAACTCTTGTCGGCGGCTTCGGCGACGAAGTAGTCGCGCGCCGCCAGATCGCCGTCGAACCAGCCGGCCTCAATGCGCTCGCCCGTCGAAACGAGTTTCAGCGTCGATCCGTAGAACGGCCGGTGGTTTTTGATCATCAGACGCAGCGGCGTTTCGAGCAGCCACGTCGGGCGGGGCAGGTCGCAGGGCGGCGCTTCGGGCCTGGCTGCATCCTGGACCGATACCCAGCGGTTCGCGTGTTCCGGCCGGTGATCCGAGGTCGGCGCGGGGCGCAGCACGTTCTCCGGTCCCAGACGCGCGACGAGCAGTTCCAGCAGACGATTGTGGTCCTCCGCCGATCCGCCGGGGTCCGGGAAGAGGGTATCAGTGGGCGGTTCGGCGGCCTGGACTTTGGTCGCGGTGAGCCGCACGGCGATGACAGCCGCCGGAAGTTCGACCCGCCCCAAGCGCTCTTTCAACAGCCGCACGAGATGTTCTTCGTGCCAGGTCGGCTCGGCGAGCGCCAGGTCGATCGTGGTCGGCTCGATCGCCTCGCGTCCGCGTTCGTGTTCGAGCGTCACGCTCGCGTGCGTGAGCGCGAGTTGCTGCGCGCTCAGCCAGCCGCATAGCTGCACGACGAGCCGGCGAGCGGAGAACAGAATCGCCTCGGCATGTTCGACCCGGTCGGGCAGTTCGACGCGGGCGCTGAACGTGGGCGGCACATCCAGCCACGCGTACAGTTCCGGCGACAGCCCGTAGGCGCGGTCCAACGAATCCAGCAACTCCACGGAACACCTCTTTTTCAGCCCGGCGCGCGGCAGGCGCCGGATATCTTCGAGCACACGGCATCCGAGCCCGGCGAACCAGTCGGCGAAGCGGCGGATTTCCGGCACGACCAGGTATGGCAGCGAGTCGAGCTCACGCTCAAGGGAACGCATCTTGAGCACGCGGCGATGCCCGCGCTTGGCGAGCATCCAGGCGCCCTGACCGGTCGGGGCGACGCTCATGCGCACGCTCACGCCCACGGCGTCGACGATCTGCCTGATCTGATGGCAGATCCGCAGGATGCCGCCGAAAAGACGCAGGCTCGCCGACACATCGACTACGACCGTATCTTCTTCACAGACGGCCACCATCGGCGAAAAGCGCATCAGGGCGAGCGCGACCTCGCGCAGCATGTCCTGCTCGCGCACGGGCGCGCGGTCGTAGACGAGCGCATCGGGCGCGAGCGTCACGACGCCCCCGCGCTTCATCCCGAGCGAGACGCCCGCCTCCCGAGCCACCGCGTCGGCGATGGCGACCTTGTCCTTGTCCAGCACTACGCAGCCGTTCGCCGTCCTAGGCGACCACCTTGGACGGAATACCTCCAGCGAAAGCCGGGGCAGGTGAATGGCGACGAGTACGGCCATGAGGGCTGAGCAGAATCGGTGAGGGTTGGAGGGCGACGCTGAGCGTCTCGTTTCGTATCGGTCCTCGTCGCTTGACGACGTCGACGACGATGCCGCCATCGGCCGAACGCACACTTAGCCGCAACGTGGCCGGCGACGCATCCGCTGCGCTGGCGAGCGGCCGGACAAGGAGAAAAAGCGTCTCCGTCGCCTGCGCCGCGAGATGCAGCCGCCGCAGGGCCTCGGCGCGAATGTGCTGCTGCCAGAAGACCAACGCGCCGCAACTTCGTGCCCGCAGCACCTGTTCGGCGCACCAGAGGGCGTCGGCGGTCTTCGGCGCACGCAACTGGATCAGCTTGTCGAGCGGCAATCCCAAATAGGAGAACGCGAGCGAATTGGGCACGTGGGGTGCTTGCAGTAGCGCAACCGGCCGGCGGCTGAGTTCGGCGAGCGCCGGGCGCAACAGGCGAAGCTCACCTACGCCGGGCTGCTGCACCAGCAATTCGACGAGCGACCCGAGCGGCCATCCGCCGCCAGGCAACTCCGTCGAGAGCGCCGCGTAGCCCGTGTCGACCGTCTTGCCGTAGGCGCGCGCGAGCTGAGACCCGCGCCAGAGCGTTATTCCCCCCGACTCCGAATACATATTTGTGTCGAGCGCAGCATCGATGGAGCGCGCCCGTTCCTCGGGCGTGCGTAACTGCTGTGCGGCTAAGGCAGTCCGACTCACGATTTGGCTCCAGAAGTACTGTATAAATATACAGATATTCTAGCCCAAGTGTTTGAGTTTCCGGTTGGACGTCGAGTCCAACCTTCTTCGATTCCGCTCGCTATTTCCCGTCCCTAATTGATCGACCACGCACCGTCGCTGTGTCGTTTCAAGATTACTTGAATCTTTGAATCGACAGGTCTATGATGCCGCCATGGACTCGAACCTCGTTGTACGCGCGCTCGGCGCGCTCGCTCATGAATCGCGCCTGGCGATCTTCCGCGCACTGGTTGTCGCGGGCCCCGAAGGCATGCCGGCTGGTGAGATCGCTCAGCAGCTTGGCCTCTCGCCGTCTGGCCTGTCGTTTCACCTTAAAGACCTGTCGCATGCGGGCCTCGTCAACAGCGAACAGAAGGGACGGTTCATCTTCTATTCAGCCAACTTCGATGCGATGAACGGACTGCTCGGGTTTCTGACCGAGAACTGCTGTGCCGGCGCTGGCTGTTCCGTTCAAGGTGTGTCGCAGTGCCAAGGAGCTAAATCATGAAACGCATGCACATCCACGTTGCTGTCGAAGATATTGATGCGAGCACCCGGTTCTACGTCGCCATGTTTGGAGGCGCGAAACCGACGGTATCGAAGTCGGACTACCGCAAATGGGAGTTGAGCGATCCGAAGGTCAACTTCGCTATTTCGCAGCGTGGCGTAAAGCCTGGCATTGATCACCTTGGCATTCAGGTCGAATCGGACGAGGAACTCGCCGAGATGCGAGCGCGCTTCGCAAGCGCTGAATTGCCTGTCACGAATCAGACGGCGACGACCTGCTGCTACGCAAAGTCGGATAAGACCTGGACCGTGGACCCACAGGGCGTCCCATGGGAGACGTTTCAAACGCTTGAGCACGCCCCTGTTTATGGAGAGTCGCGCGATCGTTCGCGCGAAACCCGCGTTTCTTCAAATGCCTGCTGCGCGGGCGCAGATCTCAATCGGAGCAACACGTGAACGACAAGACCTACAACATTCTGGTCCTTTGCACGGGCAACAGCGCCCGAAGCATCATGGCCGAGGCGCTGTTTAACACGCTCGGCAAGGGCCGATTCCACGCGTTCAGCGCAGGCAGTCACCCGTCAGGCGCGGTCAATCCGTTTGCGCTCGAGCGCTGCGACTCGCTGGACTACGACACGGCCCGGCTGCGCAGTAAGAGCTGGGATGAATTCGGTGCGTCGGACGCGCCGCAAATGGACTTCGTGATCACCGTGTGCGACCAGGCGGCTGGCGAGGTGTGCCCGATATGGCCCGGCAAGCCGATCACCGCGCACTGGGGTTTTGAAGACCCTGCCGCATTCGTGGGCAGCGACGAAGAGAAGCGCGCGGTCTTCACCAAGGTCTATCGGCAGATTCTGACGCGGGTGAGCCAGTTTGTGAACCTGCCGTTATACGTACTCGATCGCAATGCAACCCAGAAGGAAGTGCGCGCGATTGGCGAACGTCCCGCCGAGGAATCCAATGAGCAGCACTGATTCGGTCGCTCGCGCGAGCCGTCCGGTCATCGGCTTCTTCGAACGATACCTGACGGTGTGGGTTGCGCTGTGCATCGTCGCGGGCATCGCGCTGGGCCAATGGTTGCCGTCGCTGTTTCAGGCTATCGGTCGCATGGAAGTGGCGCAGGTCAATCTGCCGGTGGGCGTGCTCATCTGGGTGATGATCATCCCGATGCTCATCAAGATCGACTTCGGTGCGATGGCGCAGGTCAAGGGGCACTGGCGCGGGATCGGCGTCACGCTGTTCGTGAACTGGCTGGTCAAGCCTTTCTCCATGGCGCTGCTCGGATGGATCTTCGTGCGCCACGTCTTCGCTCCCTGGCTGCCTGCAGCGCAACTCGACAGTTACATTGCCGGCCTCATTTTGCTGGCCGCCGCCCCTTGCACGGCGATGGTGTTCGTCTGGTCGCAGCTTTGCAAGGGCGATCCCTATTTCACCTTGTCGCAAGTGGCGCTGAACGACGCGATCATGATCGTTGCGTTCGCACCGATCGTGGCGCTGCTCCTTGGCCTATCCGCCATCACTGTTCCCTGGAACACACTCATCACGTCGGTGGGTCTCTACATCATCATCCCGATTGTTATCGCGCAGTTGCTGCGTCGCGTGCTGCTCGCGAAGGGTGAGGCCCACTTCAACCGCACGGTGTCGCGCCTCGGACCCTATTCGATTTGCGCACTGCTCACCACGCTGTTGCTGCTGTTCGCGTTTCAGGGGCAAGCAATCGTCCGGGAGCCGCTGGTCATTGCGATGCTTGCAGTCCCCATTCTCATTCAGGTGTTTCTGAACTCCGGGTTGGCCTATCTGCTGAACCGCAAGCTCGGGGTCGCGCACTGCGTGGCGGGTCCGTCGAGTCTGATCGGCGCGAGCAATTTCTTCGAACTGGCCGTTGCCACCGCCATCAGCTTGTTCGGGTTTCAGTCTGGCGCGGCGCTGGCGACAGTCGTTGGCGTGCTGATCGAAGTGCCAGTCATGCTGCTCGTGGTTGGCGTCGTGAATCGCTCGCAGCGCTGGTACGAGACGGCCTGAGGAGCGAGTGTGAGAGCCATCATCATTGCACACGAGACCGTCGGAAGTGACGCCGGTCTGGTCACGGCCCTGGTCCGTGACGGCCTCCCGGTCGATGACCTCAACGAACCGCAGCGCCGCTTTTTCGGGTTCACGACGCTTGCCGGTTCGCACGTCGGATACGGTGGCTTCGAACAATACGGGCGCGATGTGCTGATCCGCTCGGTGACAGTCGAGCCAGGCTGTCGAAGCAAAGGCATCGGACAGACTCTGGTTGCCGCGCTGTTGCGTAAGGCGTTCGACGCGGACGCCAGAACTGCGTGGCTCCTCACGACTGACGCACAAGCCTTCTTCGAGACGACCGGATTCAAGCTTGTGAGCCGCGAGACCGCGCCTGCCGCGATCCTCGCCACGCGCCAGGCCGTTGAACTGTGCCCGGCCACAGCGATTTTGCTCTCACGCCCCATCACCCCGTAGCCCATTTCATACGATGTCCACCGATCTTCCGAACGTCAGTCTTTCTCATCTCGACACGCCCGATCTCACAAAGCTCGAACCCCGGACGATCTCGGATCATCCGCCGCGCATCTTGCTGCTCTACGGTTCGCTCCGTCCGACCTCCTATAGTCGCTTGCTGACACTCGAGGCTGAGCGCATCCTTCGCCAGTTGGGCGCCGAGACCAAAGTGTTTGATCCACATGGTCTGCCACTCGCCGACAGCGTGCCCGCTGACCATCCGAAGGTCGTCGAATTGCGCGAAGCGTCCATCTGGTCCGAAGGCCAAGTGTGGTGCAGCCCGGAACGACATGGCGCGCTGACCGGCGTGTTCAAGAACCAGATCGACTGGCTGCCGCTCGACTCCGGAAGCATCCGGCCGACGCAAGGGCGCACACTCGCGGTCATGCAGGTGTCGGGCGGCTCGCAATCCTTCAACGCGGTGAACGCTTTGCGCGTGCTCGGCCGCTGGATGCGAATGGTGACCGTTCCCAATCAGAGCTCGGTAGCCAAGGCGTTCCAGGAGTTCGATGAGAGCGGTCGCATGAAGCCCTCGTCGTACTACGACCGTGTGGTCGATGTGATGGAGGAGCTGTATAAGTTCACGCTGCTCGTGCGCGACCGCTCAGACTACCTGACCAACCGATACAGCGAGCGTAAAGAGAAGGCCCCGGCATCAGTTTCCGTCCTCGCCAATGCAGCAATGAGCCATGAGCACAGCACACAGAACGCCGACACCGACGACAGTGAAGTCGAGTAATTCGACGGATCGCGCCGAATCACTGGCCACCTGGGCGCTCGCGCTCGCCCAACTGGTGTCGTGGGGCTCGGTCTACTATTCGTTTTCGCTGCTGGTCGTACCCATGGAGCAGACGATGGGCTGGAGCCGCACGTCCACGAATGCGGCCCTCTCGCTCGGACTGCTGGTCTCGGGTTTCGCGGCGTATCCGGTGGGCAAATGGATCGACCACGGGCTCGGACGTCGGGTCATGGCCATTGGATCGCTGATCGCGGCAGCCATGCTGCTTATGTGGTCGGCCACATCGTCGCTCACGATTCTCTTCATAGCGTGGATCGGCTTGGGCTTGTCGATGGCGGCGACCTTCTATGACCCGCTCTTCGCCGTGCTCACGCATCGCTATCCGCTGCGATACAAGACCAAGATCACACTGGTGACGCTCGTTGCGGGATTCGCGAGCACGGTTTTCATTCCGGTCACGCAGTTCCTCGTGGATGTGGCCGGTTGGCGTCTCGCGCTCGTGGCACTGGCCGCATGCAATCTAATCATTTGCCTGCCGATTCATGTCGTCGCGATCCGCTCCTCACGAATCGACCCGAACGCTTCCCAGCCGAGCGCGGAGCGCATGGCGGTCGATGCTGCGGCAACGCGACGTGCACTGCGCACGCCTACCTTCTGGGCGCTCGCGCTGTGCTTCACAACCTACTACGCGACCTTCGCCGCGCTCACATTTCATCTGGTTCCGTTGATGGTCGAGCGCGGCGTCACCAACACGGTTCTGGTCATCACCATGGCGCTGATCGGACCCGCGCAAGTCATCGCCCGCGCGGTCTGGTTCGCATTCGATCGCAAGGTCACCATCACGACAGTTGGTTTCATCGTGGTGACACTCTTTCCCGTCTCGACGGTCGTCCTGATTGTGGCTGGCAAATCCGCTGCGCTTTTGTGGATCTTCGCGCTCTGCTATGGCGCCGCCAACGGCATGATGACGATCCTGCGCGGCACGATCGTCCAGCAGTTTCTGTGGACGGAGGGCTACGGCGCGATCAGCGGCATGCTGTCGTTTCCGTCGAACATTGCGAAGGGCATCGCGCCCATCGCAGCGGCCAGCATCTGGGGACTGACGCATGGGTATGTCGCCGTCGAATGGACGGTGTTGCTTGTCTCCGCGCTATCCGCCGTCAGCTTTTTTATCGCAGCGAGGTGCGCGCCGGCACGGCTCTCTTATCGGTGAGTCGATTCGGGAGCAGCGATGACTTACAACGGTCAACGTGGTGACTTAAAGCGTGCGTAGGGTGTTGCTATTTCTGTCGAGCGATGTTCGTCAGCATCAGAGCAAAGGTCCTCACGGACGAAACCGGCGTCTACACTGAGATCCCCGCCCTGCTTGCCGCGACGGGGATACTCGAGCCGCTGATTGATTATTTCCTGCATAGAAGCCACGATCGCAGTCTGGAGTGGATGCGCAAGGTGACGCGATCGGTGCGGCTCTTTCTTGAGTACATTCAGCTCAACCCCGCCGAACGCGACCCTCATCAACTGTTTCAGAATTTCGCGAAGCGTCTGTACACAGGAACGTTCAATCGCGAAACAGGAATTGACGCCACGGGCCTTTGCTGGCCACCTCGCTCGCCGCACGACGCGGCACGCATCATCGTCCATTTGAGCGACTTCTTCAATTGGTTGGGCGAAATTCGTCCTGAAGCAGCCAGCGTCAATCCTCGGTACGTCGGCAGCACGTTAGATCGACAGCTCGATGAAGCCGCTTACCAATACCGTAGAAGCAAGGCCTTCCTTGGGCATACGTGGGCGTCGAATGCCACCGCGCGCGCCACAGGATATTGGCTTCGCTACCGGAGAATCCCGAAGGTCGCGCGAGGTGAGCCGCCAGCTTTTCCAGAACGTCACTTTGAAGCGTTGCTCTTCAAAGGCTTTCGCAACGGCGATCGTTACGACTATCGTGGCATCTTGATCACGCTACTGCTCCATGGCGCGGGATTTCGAGAGTCGGAGCCTTTTCACCTTTACGTTCAGGACGTATTTCCAGATCCACAGGATCCGCGTCAAGCCAAGGTCATCATCCACCATCCGCACTACGGGACCGCGCCTGCTGATTGGTGCGACGAGCGAGGACGACCGCGTAAATCGAACCGAGCAGAATACCTCGGCCAGCGCTTCGGCCTTGTGCCGCGTACAGACTTGATGGACCGTCGGCATGCTGGCTGGAAAGGCGGTATGCATGACGGTCCTTACTACAAGCAGGCGTACTGGTTCGTGCCGGAGTACGGCGAGTGGTTTCTGGAACTGTGGCATCGCTATCTGAAGCAGCTTGCGCATTTTGATCGGGATCATCCGTTCGCTTTCGTAAACCTGCGGCGCGCACCCTATGGTGCGATATACACCCTCACGCAATACAACAAGGCTCACGCGGCCGCGTGCAAACGCATTGGCCTCGAAGTTGGCAAGGCGCTTGGCACAACTCCGCACGGGCACCGACACGCCTACGGCCAGCGTTTGAAGCACGCGGGAATCGAGAAGCCGATGATTCGCCGCTTCATGCATCACGCATCGATCGAGAGCCAGGAGATCTACACACAACCAAGCTTTAGCGAAGCCCGAGAAGCACTTCAGCAAGCGGCGCACCGGCTGGATGGACTTCTTACGACGCCTTTGTCGGATTTGGTCCGTTCATCTGACTAGCCACATCTCCACGTGACCGAGCAAACACATGTACAAGACCTCTCCAACTAAACCCAAGGGGCGTCGCAAGGCGGCAAGGACCGAGCGCAGCATGCGACGCGATTCGGATGCAACCCTGGCCTGGGTGGTGGAGTTCTATCCAGAACTTGCAGCCTGGAGAGTCTTCGCCTTGGAGTGGCTCGGTGGGGAAACGCATGGTCTACACCAAAGACTGCAGGCCCTATCGACTTTCTTCGAGCGCTACCTCATTCTGCAGAGCCTGCCGCTGGACCCGAGTGTATTCCTGGCGCAAACGACACAGGTTCCAGAATTTCACCGAACGGCGTGTCCTGACTCTCCTTGGGGCATCAGCGCGAACAATCTTATCCACGCTTTTCTGCAGTTTGTGTTGCTTCGGCATTTCAGTCAGATTGGTAAAGACGACGACGCCGTATTAATGCAGGGCTATCACAACCCGGTACGTCGTATGTCGAAAGCGGGGTTGCCGAAGCGCGGCGAGAGCGTTTATTCACCGCTGCCTTATGGCTACATCGACCAACTTCGGCAGATGCTGGCGGCGGGACCCCATTTTCGCGATTGGCAATGGGCACACGGTGCGCTCGGGAGCAAGATCGGCCATATGGGTGCGAGCGCGCCTGATTGGCTCGACGTGACCGAAGACGAGATTGATCGCGACGATCCGGATTGCGTCTGGCGCATGCGTAAGCTGAGTCGAAACTATCGCGGTGGTCAAGTGTTGCAGATGTGGAGTCCAGTCCGATGGGTTGCACTGCTTGTGAAGCTTATCTTGCCGTTACGAACTAGCCAAGTCCGCGTACTTGACTCCGGAGAGGCAGACACCTGGCGCTATGCGGCAGGACGTTGGGAACGAAACAGCAGCGAGATTGCAGAAGGAAGCGAATCTCGACCGCTACAGCAGGGTGTGTTCCGGCGCGACTATGATCGTAACAACAACGAGAACGCACTGGCGGTCCTCTATATCAACACGAACAAGACCGCCGACGTCTCTAAGTCAGGGCCAGAGAAGGGCTATTTGCTGCCGTGGACGCACGGCGGAGCGGTTCACCAGAATGTTTTCTACTGGATCGAGAAGCTGCGCAACTGGCAAGAGAAGTACAACCCCATCTCGCGTCGGACCTCATGTGCAGAACTTGATCGTCGACATATCATCGCCAAGACTGATTTTCAGTTGGCGCGCTATCCTGACGCGTGCTTTCTCTTCCGATTGCCAGAATATCCAACGGCACGAATGCGTAACTTTCCGCTTCAGGATCAGGCGCTCAATTCGTGCTGGTTCTATTTGCTGAAGGCATTCGAATCACGGCTCGCCGGGCGTTCCGAGACTCACCACAACGGAACACCGATTCGGCTGCTGCCGCCCCAGTCCAAGAAGAGGACGTTGTTCCCACTTCACAGTTTGCGAGTCTCCCTTGTCACTGCGCTGGCCTTGGAAGGACAGGTGCCGTTCCCTGTGCTGCAGAAGCTTGTCGGTCATAGCCGGTTGGTTATGACCTTGTACTACACCAAGCCTGGAGCCACCCATATTCGCGACGTCCTCCTCGATGCGAAGGCTCGCCTGGATGCAAATAAGAATGCGAGCATTCAGAACTTTCTGCTCGATACTGCACACGACGAACTTGTCCGAAGTGCGATCTGCAATAGTGTGAGCAGTGTTGAAGATGCAATCCCTGAGCATCCAGCGGCGAGAAACGCGTTGGGCTGGATGCCAATGCACCACGGCCTGTGCCTCGCTGGAGGAAACGCCAGCGATTCGATGGAAAATCGTTCGATTGGCGGATGCCACAACGGAGGTCCGATGGTTTTGCCAGGGACTGCCGTTGGCAACGCAAAGCACGCTCCCGTTCCGGGAGGGAATCGCAACTGCGTTCGATGCCGCTGGTTCGTGACGGAGCCTCACTACCTTCCATCGCTCGCCGCGCACTTCAACACGATCGCCTACCATTTCGACGAGGCCCGCAATGCTTGCCTCGCGAATGAACGCGTGCTTCTTGACCTAAAGAAGCAGAAGGCTGACGCTGAAGACGCCGGCGAGGTCTTCCTTCATCTCGATGCCTTTCGGCAAGCAGAGCGCGTGTGGGAAGGATCGATGAAGCGATTCAACGACTTCGCGGAGGATCTCACCGCTTGTTGGCGGCTCATTGAGCGCTGCAAGGCTGCGCTCGACCGGGCCGTCGAAGACTCTACTCAACTAGTGGCGGTGGGCACCGCGAGCGATGTGCACATCGCGTTCGAAGAGACCGAATCGGAATTGCTTCAGCTCGCTGGAGTTTGCGAAGACGTCGAGCTCTATCCGGATCTCGATGCAGGCAAGGCAGTATTCCGTCGTAGTCAGTTGCTCGATGCTGTGCTTTATCGAGATCACCTTGCGCCCGTTTTCATGACGCTGGCCGAAGAAGAGCAACTCCGCGTTGGCAACGCATTCATGCGCCGTCTCGCGCGGCAGATGAACCCCGCCAATCCCGTGCTGGGAACGCGGCAGGTCATCAACCTGATGGACGCCGGCCGGAGTCTGAGCGAGCGATTTGGCGTTGATTTCGCCACGTTTCTGCCGGAATGCAGTGCCGCCCGCATGCTCAAGCGCAAGCCTCAACGAATCGACGAGTCGCAAGAATGAACAGCGCGACATTCGACCACCCGAACGTGCTTCTCGGCACGCTGCTCGCCAAGGGTGGTCGCGCCCATCGGCTTGCTAGGCTAAAAGCGCTGCACGAGATTTGTCGCAGGCATCAGGAATCAGGCTCGCGCGATTTTTCTCTCTCAACCATTGGTCGCCTGGCGGAGGCGGAAGGCATCCTAAAGGGGCGCGTCCTCTACAACATGCAATCGGCAGACTACCGCAAGCTGATTTCGGCCTGGGCGACGTATGCCGGGCCACCGACACTTCGACCATCGAAACCGCTGGCAAGCCACGAATACCTCATGCGTATTCACGACCCCGCGATCCGCTCCATCATGCAAGCAATCATCGGGGAACGAGACAAGCTCCGGGCCGAGGTCAACCTTCTGAAATCCAACGCTCAAGTCGTCGTGGATCGACGCCCAATCGGTGTGCGCGCGTCAGGAGCCGCCATCGCGTTGCCAACAACGACGAACGGCCACAACGCGCAGCTCACTCCTTCAGAACGTGAAGCGCTGGGGAAGGCGGTCTCTGCCGACTACCTCGAAAGACATGGCTTACACGAAGGCAGCCATGGCGAGATCGTGAACGAACACGGTCGGACTGTGTTCGATGTCGGCTTCGCGCGTGCAATACGAAAGATCCTCGGAGCCTGAACAGCCGATAACCGAAACGATGTAGTTCGATGTATGCATACATCGAAACGGAGAGTCCTTGGCGACCCCATCGCAGAACGCTTTCACGCTTTTCGCTCTCAAATTATGTACTCCACGGGTATAGGTCCAGAGCGCGGGGTGGATCGACTCGACGTGTTTTGGCAGGGCGGACATGGCGGCGATGTACAATTGTACTGTATGGATGTACAGTACTTTACATCGAAAACGCGAACAGTGAATTGCCCCTTTTTAGTCGCCGGCAGGCCATCGAATGGATATCCTTGTAGCGGCGCGCATCGACGCAACGCTCGCTTTGACTGCGTCCAGGCCGCGGGTAAATCGGTCGATGGAGCCGCCGCGGACGCTCAGACGAGCTTTTCGGTGTTCAAGACCACGTACCAAAGGCGCAAAGGGCGGATAAAGTCAGCGAATGATTTCAAAGGCGTTCGCCGTCAAGCGCGTCATTCACACGCACTATCGCAGAACGTGTGACGGGCAGTGGGCTTGGCAACAAGACGTGGTCAGCAGCGATGGAAACGCGCGCCTCGTCCGCAAACAACGTGGGACGTCCGAGCGAGAATGTAGGAGAGAACAGGGATGGCTGAACACGAGATCGATGATCGGCCGGACTCACGCGCCGAGTTACTGTGTTTCCTGGTAGCGACGGCCGCGGCGTCGCGTTCGCTCACGCACGAGTGGCGCGTGGATCACGTCGTCGAAAGCTGTCGCATCTGGCTTGCCCGGCATGCGGTCGTGATGCACTGGCTCGAACGCGTCAAAATAGGGCAGTTGGCGTTGCGGGTCGCCCGGCGCGATTTGCGTAGCGCGGGAATTACGGTTCGGCAATCGGATGTCCAAGCCCTCTTTACGGGCGAGATGGGTCTGAACCATGCGAGCACCGTGGTGCAGAAAATGATGACCCTGTGTGCTGCTTTGACGGCAGCAGAATAGAGGAACGAGCTGGCAGCGAAGTCGCACACGGTGGGATCCGGCGGCTGTCAGCGCAAACAGATTTCTGACGCCAAGCGCTAGACCGCTAGCGCTTACGCAGCCGCCGATTTTTATAGAAAGCGCACAGGTGTGAAGTGGATACGAACGTTAAGACCTTGGAGACGGTCTCGCGCGGCGGGGATGCCGTTCAGTTTGAGATCGAGATGCGTGGGAAGAGATGCACGTGTTCCATTTGCCGCGAGGCGCTCGAGGATCACTTCTGGCTCGGACGGCATGCCGACGAGGCTCGCCTGCTTCATGCGTTTTCAGACGGTCGAAAGAGAATTGTCGCAATGGCTGAACGCAAGGCCCGTCGCTTGGCAACCGAAGTGATTAAACTTACCTCACAGGACTTCGAACGGTAGAACCCGGACGCGCGATGACGAAGAGCGAGAATAAATCAAGCGAGGCGAGGGCGCTTGGGCGTGTCGCGAATGCCGCGCGTGAAGTGCAGGCTGCCTCGATTGCACTTGAGGCACATTTTTCAGACGGCGCCCCGGATGCTTCGACCACACTTGGATTAGCGCGGTTCGCCGCCGCAATGCAGGAATTGAAAGACGCTCGCGAAGCGTTTGATGTGTTGATGATTGGACGAGAAACGAAGGGTGCCCAGTAATATCGTTGAAGCGTTGTTACGTCCGGGTGACTTTGCAAATGCCGAAACATCCGAGCCTTTGCAGACTGCTTATCGGCCATAGCGGACGCTCGCCGTTCAGCCGACGTGCGGCCGATGCGTGTCGCATTGCTGTCATTGGCGACGTGGAAAAGGTTGGATGTCGGCTTCCAGGAGCTGCGGACGAGTCTGAGTAGAATCAGACCAGCCACGCTGGATCCGAAGCTCGTGTCGGCCCTCACCTTCACGTTTGGCGAGACGAAGTTGCCGAGGTTGCCGATCGTGTTCACCATCGCAACGCTGAAGACCGCCGCTATTCCGCCGAGGTGGTCCGTGAGCATCGTCCAGAAGATCGGTTGAACCTCCCACAGTCCCACGACGGCGACGCATAGCGCGATCACCGCGACGAGCGGCGAAGCACCGACCGTCACGAACATGGCGACAGCCGCAATAGCAAGACTCGCGCAGCCGAAAAGCGTCAGGCGTCCCGCGCGTCCGGCGGCTTTCGAGACGGCGTAGGTCGCGATCAGTGCACACGCCCACGGAATCGCCACGACAAAGCCTACCACCGTCTTCGGCCCCGTGACCAGCTCAGTACACCACTAAGCGAACGGCCCGCGCCTGGCTGTATCATGAGCAGTTGCGCGACATTCTCGAACTCAAGCAAATTCATGTCGTCTCTGAGATGTTGCAGCAGTGGTGCACCAATGTCATGCGCTCGAAAGTCGAACCATGAAAGACGTCGCACGGTCGATTTGTCGACACTTTGACGGCATCGTGGCGTGGACTCAGACTCGACAGACCAACGGCGTCCATCGGAGCCATCAATGGCTTGTTTCAGGCCGCCAAGCGCAAGGCGCGTGGCTACACGCGCTTCAAAACCATGCGAACGGTGCTGTCCTTATCGCTGCCAACCCGACTTCTCCGCGTTCAACTCGCATGCCCGCTGAGCCCCGTTAGTCGAGTAGCGCAAGGGAATCGCACCCTCACGCTCTCACAGATCCGGACGTGAATCTCTCGATTCATCCGGCTCCTATCGCCCAACCGTCGCCTCTATACCCCAGTGGGCGAACAAGCCGGGCTGGCGAGATTTGACTCCCGCCAGCCATGCCCATGCCCGTGCCTTACGGCGCTGGAGAGACTTGTATTTCCGTTGCGCCCAGTGCACCAGTGCAGCATCGACCGCACGCAGTGCCTTGCCGAGCGCAGAGCGAGTGAACCGCCCGTAGTACTGCATCCAACCTCGCAGGATCGGGCGTGTTTGGTCCGCCAGGTCATTCAGATCCAGATCGTATCGACGCAACAGCCCCTTGCGGCGCATCTCCTGACGCATCGCTCGGGCTGCCTTGTTGCTTACGGCCGGAGTGAAGCCGACGGACAGCTTACCCATCCGGTTCATGACACTTCGCGGTCTGAACGTATAGCCCAGGAAGTCGAACTGACAGATCGGATAGTCGGCACGCCTGTTGGCCTGCTTGCAGTACACGATTTTGGTCTTTTCTGGATGCAGATCCAGCTTGCACTCCGCAAGCCGCGCCTCCAGTTCCTGCTTGAGCCGCCGAGCCTGCGCTTCGCTCTTGCAGTGACAAATGGCGTCATCGGCGTATCGCTCGAACGGCACGTCCGGGTAGGACTTTTGCATCCACCGGTCGAACGCATAGTGAAGAAACAGATTCGCCAGCACCGGACTAACGACACCACCCTGCGGGGTGCCCTTGTCCGGTTTCACTACGGTCCCGTCCGGCATGTGCACGGGCGCCTTGAGCCAGCGCTCGATATACAGTAGCACCCACGCACAGGTCGTATGGCAGCGCACCGCTCGCATCATGAGTTCCCAATCAATACTACCAAAGAAATTCTTGATGTCGAGGTCCAGCACCCAGTCATGGTTCCAGCATCGCTGCCGGGCCACTTCGAGCGCCTGATGCGCCGACCGTCCAGGACGATACCCGTACGAATCATTGTGGAACACCGGTTCCACAAGCGGTTCCAGATATCGTTTGACCACCGTCTGGGCGATGCGATCTGAAATCGTCGGTATTCCCAACGGTCTCGTACCCGCACCCCCGTCCTTTGGTATGTCAACCCGCAAGACCGGCGGCGGAAGGTAGCTGCCAGACGACATCCGATTCCAGATTCGATACAGATTGTGCTTCAGATCCGCCTCGAATTCCGCCATCGACTGCCGGTCCACACCCGCCGCCCCACGGTTGGCCTTCACTTGCTTATACGCCTCCCACACCTCTCGCTTGGAAATACAAAACGGCTTTGCGTTATTCACCCCGGTCCTCCTCTTTCAAGTTGCCGACGAGATAACGCCGGACGATGACGCCCCTTCGGTCCAGTCCCATTACAGAACCTTCAACCCTACTACGGGCGTCTCCGCCCCTGTGCCCTGCATCGGTACTCTCATCCTTGCGGAGGCCTTCCGCTTGGATTTCTCCCTTCGCATCAGGACGACAGGTTCCCAAGTTCCTTACCAAAGCCCGAATCAAAGTCACGCCGCCTTTATGCCGGATGCCGATTGGGCCGTCAGCAGGCATCGCCCAATCTTGTCCCGGAGCAAGTGGGCTCTCCGGTTTTGACATCGGTTCGTGAAATTATCGACACGTCATCAGCGGTTCACTCACGTTCGTCTCTTTGACTCTTACCTGACAGAGTACTCCCTGCCTTTTCCAACAACGCTCACCACGAGGGCTCTTTACCCACGCAGCTTGTGGCGGTTTGGAGCCTGCTCCTGCAAGCCGACTCCGAAGGGCCTTCCTTCATCTTTGGTAAAGCTCCGCAAACATCGGTCGACTGATGCTCGCGTTCTTGGCACACCCCACTGAATTTTCAAAAGAGCCTCGAATATCGATATGGGCGATCACGGTAACGATTTGGTCATCGAGGAATTCGGCATCATGCGCAATAGGGCGGCCCAGAAGATATTCGACGACATGTCGGTTCACTGCGTGATTTACTACGGCGTGCGTGGCGGCAGAGAAATCCACATGGGCGCGTGCACCGAAACGGATGCCCACGGCGACAAGGTCTACACGACATTCGAAACGGAACGCATACGCTGATCGGCGGAACCGGCAAATACAAGGGCATGAGCGGCGCGGCGAACTTCACGGCGAAACCGCTCAAGCCACCGGTCTAAGGGACGTTCGCGATTGAAGTGGAGCACAACGTGATGTGGAAGATGACATAGCGCGCGGCAACGGCAGATCAAGGCAAGCCAATGTTGGTTCAAAGCGTGAGTAGTGAGCGCGGCAACGTGGCATATTTAAAGAAACATAACTTCTGCGCAGGCGCGGACTGTTATGCGCAGTTCCGGCATGCGTTCTCCCTGGCTTCGAAGGTGGAGGCGTCAGTGCATTACGTCAGCGGCTCGTAGACGGTGACGGCGAAGCTCCAGAGGCAGGAGTTCCAGCCGTTCCAGTCCTTGAACAAATCCGCTTCATCCAGCTCAACGCCGTACTTCTTCATGAACTTGCTTTTCTCGTACGCGTCGAGCATCGACGCCCGCCTTTCCGGCGACACATTGAAGCGATACGCGGCCTTCTGCACGGGAATGTCGATTAGGCCAAGCCGTTCCACCAGATCGGATCGCACCTTGTCCCGACCGATGCGCGGATCCTTCACGTTCTTCCATTCATTCGGCATGGCCACGGTGAGGTCGAGCATGTCGTGGGTCAGGAACGGGACGAACACGTCCTGGAAGACGTTCGCCATTCGGTGAATGCTTTCCCCGCGAGTATTGAAAAAGCTTCGGTCATAAACCCATCTGTCGTAAGGAACGGAATAGGTTTCCTGAGCGCCGGACAACAGCACATACTCGCTGGGGTTGTGATCGCCCCAGAAGTCCAGTTGATAGGTGTACGGGTTCCATCCTTCGCACGGCATGTCCAGCCGCCCGATGTTGTAGACATCGGGCTGGCTATCGTCCACGAGGGAGATATGGGTCCAGTCGTTCGCGGCCATGATTTTGCGGAAAGAATCGATCTCGAACGTACACCAGCAATGGAACAACACGTTATCGAACGACATCTTTCCCTGGCGCCGTAGACGCGCCATGGTTCCCGAAATGATTCGGCTATCAGATCCCGACGAATGCGCCATCAGATACCGCTTCGAAGGATTCATGCGCAGAAGCACTTTCTCGAGCGTGTTTTCCAGTTCTTCCAGATAACTTTCGTACGAGCCGGAATACGTGGGAATACGTGTTGGCAGTACGTCACCGCAATATTCTTCCGGCGCGGCTCTCCAGATTTCCTTGAACGGCGTCTCGGTCGTATTTTTGAAGGTTTTGTCCAGAAAACGCTCATCGAACGTCAGGGTTTCCTGCGCCTTGGCCAGCGCATGAAAGATGTCCGAGAAAACTTCATTTCGATCCCTGAAGACACATCGATTAAAGAACGTGTCCGTGTTCAACTTGGAGCGATAAGGATATTTCATAAAGAACTGGGTTCGAAAGCGGTCTGCGCGATGCGGATGCGACGGAAACAAGGCCAGTAGCAATTGAGGCGAGTGTCCATCATGCGATAACCTCGGCCAATCGAATTCCACCGGCGGGCCAAAACATACTGGCGAACCGGTAGCAAGTCAAACGGCCCGCCGAGGAAACGACGGACGTCGCGCTCGACGGGCGATAACTTTGCATAAGCGCTCAGATTTCCTCGCCGATCGCCGCTAACCGCATGCTTGAGCACGGGATTAGTGCTGTGCTCATCCGTTCGCGAACGTTTGCGCGGGGCGCGCACGCGGGCAGGTGTCTTATCGAAGGAGTCCTATTCCGTGCTCCAACGCGTTGCGTTTCCGGCTGAAGCATCGCGCGCCAGCATAACCACGCAACCTCTGCGGACGAATGCTACTTGACATCGCCGGATCAATTATCAGAGGGCTCGAGGGCAATACGGCGATGTCGCAATCGGTAAAACATTCGCTTTTTTTTGTGTAATTTGTTGTCCAGGTACAACTTTTAAGGAGGTGCTGCAAAATGTAATGGCGTCGAGTAATTTACTTGCGGTATGATTGCGCCCGCTCACTAAAAGCTTGCAACTCTTTTTCAGTGCGCCCGTTTGCCAGTCAATAGTTGTGTCGCGCTGAACTGAATGTTTTCCAAGTCGATCGGAGAGCTTGAGAGGATCGGCGCGTCAAGTGTGGTTCTCGCGACTTCATAGCCTTGATTGGCGCAAACCCACGTCAGAACTGGCATTCGCGGTATCAGCAGATGCTCTGGCCTCGCATGTTTTCAGCGGTGGTCTGCGGGTTATTCCACGGCCCGTCGCTGCAAAAAAAACGAATAACTCCGTGCAGAGATCATGGCAAAACAGGATGGCTTGAAAGCGAGGGGACAGGCGAGCACGAATGAGCCGCGCGTAGTTGTTATCACGGGCGGCAGTGCGGGACTCGGTCGAGCGCTAGCCTTGAGCTATTGCGCTCCCGACATCACGCTGGGACTGATCGGAAGGAACGCTGAACGTCTCGAAGCCGTCGCCGCGGAATGCCGCGCGCTCGGCGCCGAAGTCGTGGCTCGCTGCATGGACGTCCGCGACGCCGCCGCGCTTCAGGCGTGGATCTTCGATTTCGACGCGCGACACCCGATCGACCTGCTGATCGCGAATGCCGGCGTCGCCAGCACGCTGCGCTCATCGGACGACTGGGAAGGCGCGAGCCGCACCGCCGAAGTTGTCGATATCAATCTCTACGGCGCCTTGCACGCGGTGCTTCCCGCGATCGAATGCATGCGCACCCGGCGGCGCGGCCAGATCGCGGTGGTCAGTTCGCTCGCCGGATTGCGAGGCATGGCAATCTCGCCGGCCTATTGCGTCAGCAAGGCCGCGCTCGTCGCGTATTGCGATTCCGTGCGTCCGGTGCTCGCGCGCGACCGTATCGGCATGTCGGTCGTGATGCCGGGCTTCGTGCAAACCGCGATGAGCGACGTTTTTCCCGGCAGCAGACCCTTCATGTGGAGCGCCGAAAAGGCGGCTTCTTATATCAAGAAGCGCCTGACCCGGCGCCGCGTGGAAATCGCTTTTCCCTTCAGTCTGACGCTCGGCCTCAAGTTGCTGCGCCTGTTGCCCGCCGCCTTGGCCGACGCCATCCTCGGTCTCCTGTTTCAAGTCCCTCGTCGGAATATGTGAAGTGTCTCCCGGTTTGACATTCGCGGCCGTCCTGGTCGCATGCTCCTTTGCCGTTGAAGCGATCGCCGTGACGCGCTCGCCGCTTCGTCGACCGCCCGTTGCGCTGATGCTGCATCTGGCCGCGCTCGCTGGCGTGACGGCGGGCTGCATGGCGCTGACCGGGCGGCCGCTGTTTTCCGCGGGCTTCGTGCTTGTGCTGATCGGCGTGCTCGCGGTCGTCGGCAACGCCAAATATGCGTCGCTGCGCGAGCCGCTCGTCTTCAGCGACGTGAGCCTGTTCAGCCAGGTCTTCTCGCATCCGCGTCTGTATCTGCCGTTCCTCGGATTCGGCAAGCTCGCCGCCGTGCTGGTCTGCCTCGCGGCGGCGGCGGGCGCATTCCTGGCTGAAACGCCCGTGGCGGCGAAGCAGCGATGCATCGAGGGCATCGTCGCGTTGCTTTGTCTGCCGATGTGCATCGCGCTGTCACGGCGCTTGCCGGTTTCGCTACAGCCGTTTTCGGATCAGCGCCGCTTCGGCTTCTTCGCCGCGTTCGTCGGTTATCTGATCAACGGCCTGAGCGGTGCGCAACGGCGCGCGTTTGCACGCGCCGTGAGCGCGAGCCCGTTTGCTGGCAAATGTCCGGACGTCCATCCGGACGTCATCGTCATTCAGAGCGAATCTTATTTCGATGCCCGCCGGCTCGGCGCCTGCATCTCCGGCGCGCCCTATGCGCATTTCGATCGCGCGCGACGCGAATCGTTCGAGCAAGGCAAGCTCGATGTGCCGGCGTGGGGCGCGAATACCATGCGCAGCGAATTCGCGATGCTCACCGGCCTCGCGTCCGCCGCACTCGGCTACGCGCGTTTCTATCCGTACATGTTCGTGCGCCGGGCGTGCGCGTCGCTGGCGGGTTATTTCAGCCGTGGCGGATATCGCACGGTGGCCGTGCATCCGTATCACGCGAATTTCTTCGGTCGTCACCGCGCATTCGCGAACATGCATTTCGAGCGCTTTCTGGATATCGCGCATTTCGATAATGCGCCGCGCGTCGGGCCCTACGTCGGCGATGTCGCCGTGGCCGACGAACTCATCGCGCTGTTGCGGGCCAGCGACGACAAGCCGCTGTTCGCCTTCGCGATCACGATGGAGAATCATGGTCCCTTGCATCTGGAAACGGTTGCGCAAGGGGAGGCCGCGTCGCGGCACACGCTGGGCGACGACGCGCGCTGGCGCGATCTGACCGCGTACCTTCGTCACGTGGAAAACGCCGACGCGATGATCGGCAAGTTGACGAGCTATCTGCGCGAACGTAACCGGCCCGCGATCCTGTGCTTTTACGGCGATCACGTTCCCGCCATGTCTTCCGTGTTCGATGCGCTCGCAACGGAACCGACTCACACCGATTACTTTATTTGGCGCAACTTTGGAAATGACATCGGCACGTACCGGGAGGTTGGCGTCGAGATGCTCGGTTCCGCGATCCAGCGCGCGATGACGCAGGCGAATCGTGACCACACCGATTCGCGCAACGAGTTGCAGCACATGCCGGCATGAAGATGGAAAGGAAAATCGCAATTATCGGGATGGCATGTCGCTTTCCCGGTGGAGTGACGGGGCCCGAAGACTTCTGGCAACTGCTGTGCGATGAGCGCGACGCAGTGACCGTCGTGCCGTCCGACCGGTTCGGCACGGGGTTCTACCAGCATCCGTCCAGGAAAGAGCCGGGCAAGAGCTATACGTTCGCTGCCGGCGTGCTCGACGACGTAGCCGGTTTCGATGCCGCGTTCTTTGGCGTTTCGCCGCGCGAAGCGAGCCAGATGGACCCGCAGCAGCGCCTCATGCTCGAACTTGCGTGGGAAGCGTTCGAGGACGCCGGCGTGCGTCCGGGCGAGATGCGCGGCCGCGATTGCGGCGTGTTCGTCGGCGCGGCGGCCATGGACTACGGCAACCGCAGCATGGACGACCTCAACTGGATCGATCCGTACTCGGCCACCGGCAACACGCTCAGCATCGCGTCCAATCGCGTGTCGTATCTGTTCGATCTGCGCGGCCCGAGCATGTCGGTGGACACGGCGTGCTCGTCGTCGATTGTCGCGCTGCATCAGGCCGTGCAGGCGTTGCAGTCCGGCGAAACCGAAATGGCGCTCGCGGGCGGCGTCAATCTGCTGCTGCATCCGTTCGGCTTCGTGAGCTTCTCGAAGGCGTCGATGCTGTCGCCGCGCGGCCGCTGCCGCGCCTTCGATGCAACCGGCGACGGCTACGTGCGCGCCGAGGGCGGCGCATTCGTGCTGCTCAAGCCGCTCGAGCGCGCGCTCGCGGACGGCGACACGATCCACGCCGTCATCGCGGGCTCCGGCGTGAACTCCAACGGTCATTCGCACGGCGGCATCAGCGTGCCGACGACGGCCATGCAAGCCGAGTTGCTGCGCTCGGTCTATCGCCGCGCGGGCGTCGATCCGCGTTCGCTCGCCTATCTGGAAGCGCATGGCACCGGTACCGCGGTCGGCGATCCGATCGAGGCGCGCGCGCTGACCGAAGCGCTCGCGGGCAGCCGCGCGGCCGACGATCCGCTGCTGATCGGCTCGGTGAAGACCAATGTCGGGCACCTCGAAACGGCGTCGGGCATGGCGGGCCTCTTCAAGGCGATTCTTTGTCTCAAGCACGGCGCCGTGCCGCGCTCGCTGCATTTCGATACGCCCAATCCCGCCATCGATTTCGAAGGCGGCCGCCTGCGCGTCGTCGACCGCTTCACGCCGCTCGCGCGTCGCGAAGATGCGCCGCTGACGATCGGCGTCAACTCGTTCGGCTTCGGCGGCACCAATGCGCACGTCGTGCTCGCGGAAGCGATGAGCGCGCCGTCAGCGCCCGCAGCGCCCGTCGTGCCCGCCACGCTCGATGCGCCGGACGCGGCCTTGCCTCCGCTCGTCCTCTCGGCGCGTTCGCCGGCGGCGCTTGCCGCGCTCGCCGCGCGTTACCGCGCGCGCCTGCGGAATCGTTCGGACTGGGCCGCGCTCGCCGCCAGCGCCGCGCGCCGCCGCGACTGGCTCGAACAGCGCGTGATCATCGCGCCGCCGGATCTCGAATCGGGCCGTGCCGCGCTGCGCATGATCGTCGATGCATCCGATGAAGCGCTTCCGGCTTACGTTGCGCACGGCCAGGCCGTGGCGGCGGGCGGCAAGGTCGCGTTCGTCTATTCGGGCAACGGATGCCAGTGGGCCGGCATGGGCCAGCAGCTCTATGCGGAAGATGCCGTGTTCCGCGCCGCGCTCGACGAAGTCGACGCCCTCTGGCGCGCCGATGGCAGCGACTCGCTCGTCGATGTGCTGCGCGCCGGCGCGAGCGCCGAATGGCTCGCCGCGACGGAAAACGCGCAGCCGCTGCTGTTCGCGATCCAGGTCGGCATCACGCGTGCGCTCGACGCGCGCGGCATCGAACTCGATGCCGCGGTCGGTCATAGCGTCGGCGAAATCGCGGCGGCGTGGGCATCGGGCGCGCTGACGCTCGACGAAGCCGTGCGCGTGATCCGCGTGCGCAGCGGCGCGCAGGGCCTCACGCGCGGCAGCGGCAAGATGGCGGCGGCGGGCATCGGTGAAGCCGATGCGCGGGCGCTGATCACACGTCTGGGTCTCGCGGACTCGATCGAACTGGCGGGCACCAACAGTCCCGAGGCCGTGACGCTCGCCGGATCGCCCGAAGCACTCGACGCGATCGGCGCGTCGCTGGCCGCGAACGGCAGCTTCTTCCAGCTGCTCGATCTCGATTACGCGTTCCACAGCAGCCGCATGGACGCGATCGAGCCGGTCGTGCGCGCCGGTCTCGCCGATCTCGCGCCGCGCGAAGGCACGAAGCGCTACGTCTCGACCGTCACCGGCGACACGCTGTCCGGCGCCGCGCTCGACGCGGGCTACTGGTGGCGCAACATCCGCGAGCCGGTCCGTTTCGGTGACGCGCTCGCGCGTCTCGCCGATGCGGGCGTGCGCGTGTTCATCGAAATCGCGCCGCATTCGATTCTGCGCCACTACGTCAAGCAGACGCTCGCGAGCCTGAATCTTGCAGGCGTCGTCGTGTCGACGCTCAAGCGTCATCACGACAGCGCGCAGATGCTCGAACATTCGATGCTCTCGGCGGTCGTGCATGGCGCGCGCGTCGATCTCGACCGCTTCGTGCCCGCGACGGCGCAGGCTTTGCACGCAACGCTGCCGACTTATCCGTGGCAGCGCGAACGTCACTGGCAGACCGCGACGATCGAAGGCTACAACCTCGTGAACCGCCGCGCGGATCATCCGCTGCTCGGCTATCGGCTGCACGAGCATGCGTTCGCGTGGGAAAACCAGCTCGATCCGCAGCGCGTGCCGATGCTTGCCGATCACGTCGTCGATGGCGGCGTCGCGTTTCCGGGCGCGGGTTATGTCGAGATGGCGCTGGCCGCCGCGCGCGTGTTCTTCCGCACGCCGGACGTCGCGCTGGAGAATCTCGAAATCCGCATGCCGGTCGTGTTTCAGCCGCAGCACGCGAAGCTGTTCCGCTTCGCGATCGATGCGCGCACCGCGTCGTTCTCGATCGAAACGCGCGAGCGCATGAGCGACGGCCCGTGGAATCTGAACGTGACCGGCCGCCTGCTCGAAAGCGGCAACACGCTCAACGAGCGGAGCGCCGCCGACGAGTCGCTGCTGGCGCGCCTCGAAGCGCGTCCCGCGATGTCCGGCGATGCGCTCTATGCGAGCACGGCGACGATCGGCCTGAGCTACGGCCCGGCGTTCCGTTGGGTGCGCAACGTGCAAGTGCAGGGCGATGACGCGCTCGCCGACTTCGAAGCGCCGCAGGCGCTCGGCGGCGCGCAGGCGCTGACCGGCTGGCTGCTGCATCCCGCGCTGATGGACAGCGGTTTTCATCCGCTCTTCGCGGTGCTCGGGCAGGATGGCGCGGGGCCCGGCGACGCGCGCGCGGCCTTCGTGCCGGTGCAGATCGGCCGCGTCGATTTTCTGCGTGGCGATTCGGTGCGCCGCGTGCTTGCGCGCGTGCTGCGTCGCAGTCCGCATTCGATCGTCGCGTCGTTCGAATTCCTCGACGCCAGCGATGCGATCGTCGCGCGTCTTTCGGCGTGCCGTTTCCGTCGCATCGATCTGACGGGGCGGCGTCATGCCGCGCCGGCGCGCTTTGCCTACGCGCTCGAAGCGCGTCCGCTGCCGGAGGGCTTCAGCGCCGCCGCGCTGCCCGCGCCGTCCGTGCTCGTCGAACGCGCGGCCGCGCGGCTCGCGTCGCACGAGGACATCGCGCAGCGTGCGCGTCATCTGAGCGAAACGCTGCCGTTGCTCGACGTGCTCGCGGGTCTCTACGCATTGAACGCGCTCGACGCGATCGGCGCGTTCGCGCAGCCCCGGCTGCCCGCGCTCGCGCAAGCGCCGCTGCTCGCGCGCCTCGCGCAGATGGTCGTCGAAGATGGTCTCGCGCGATTCGAGGGCGAGCGTCTCGTGCGCGACGATGCCGCCTGTGCCGCGATGCCCGCGCTCGACGCGCTCTGGCGCGACGTGCTGGCGGATTCGCCCGCGCACGTCGCCGAGCTGACGCTGCTCGCGCACGTCGGCGCCGCGTTGCCGCGAGTGCTGCGCGACGAAACATCCGCCGATGTTGCGCCCGCGTTGCTCTCGCCGACGGGGCGCAGCCTCGTCGACCAGTTCTTCGATGCGTCGCCCACCTGGTCGCACGCCCGCGCGATGCTCGCCGCCTGCGCGACGGAGGCGCTCGCCGCCTGGCCGCGCGCGCGTCGCCTGCGCGTGCTGGAAATCGGCGCGACGAGCGGCGACGTGCTTCAGCCGCTCGACATCGGATTGCCGGCGTCGCAGTGCGAACACGTGCTCGCGTGCACGCATCAGCAACTCGCCGCGCTCGATGCAAAAGCGTACGCGCACATTCAGACGCTGCTGCTGGGCGAAAACGATGCGCTTTTCGCGCATTGCCGCGACGCCGCGCCGTTCGACGTGATCGTCGTCAATCGGATGATCGGCGAACAGGCCGATGCGCTTGCCACAGTGCACGCGATCGCCGGACGCCTCGCGCCGGGCGGCATGCTCGTGCTCGCTGACGCGCGCCGCAGCCGTTTCGCCGACATCGTCTTCGGCACGGCGGGCCGTGAGGTCGCCGCCCAGACGTACGGCGCGCTCGCGCCGGCCGCGCTTCAGTCGCTCTGCGAGCGCGCGGGTCTCTTCGATGTCGCGCGCCACACCGAGCAGGGTCTCGATCTCGAAGGCGTGCCGACGCTGATCATCGCGCGCACGCCCGTTTCGTCGCCGCAGACGCCATCCGCTTCAGCCGATGCCCATCCCTGGCTGATCGTGCAATCCGGCGATGACGACGGCGCGTTCGGCTCCGCGCTTGCGCGAGAACTCGCGCGTTGTGGCTGCACGGTCGAATCGGCGAGCGTGCGCGAAGCATCCGCATGGCTTGAAGGCGAGAACACGCCGACGCGCATCGCGTTCGTCGCACCGCGCGCTCATCTCGATGACGCCAGCGGCGCCGACGTGATGCGCGCGCAGCAGGACGGCGCGCTCGCGCTCGCGACGCTTACGCGCGAACTCGATGCATCCGGCATGGCTTCTCAGACGCGCCTGTGCGTGGTGACACGCGGCGGCGCGCCTTTCGATCACCGCGCGGTCACGGCGGCGCAGCCCGAGCAGGCAAGCCTCTGGGGGCTCAGCCGCGTGATGGCGAACGAGTATCCGGCGCTCGCGCTGCGCCTCATCGACGTGACGTGCGCCGACGATCAAGCCGCATCGCAACTCGCGCACGCGCTCACGCACGACGACGGCGAGGAAGAAGTGCTGCTCACGGCGCAAGGCCGTTATGTGCCGCGCATGCTGCCGGGGCAGACCGCCGAGCGTCAGATTCCGCGCGACGACGGCAAAGCCACGGCCGGTCAAGCAGCCAGCGCCACGCCTGCCGTGCTGGCGTTCGACATGCCCGGCTCGCTGCGCAACCTCGAATGGTTCGCGCAGTCCGCGCGCGAACTGAAGCCGGGCGAAGTCGAGATCGCGCCGATGGCGACCGGCCTGAACTTCCGCGACGTCATGTATGCGATGGGCCTGCTCTCCGACGAGGCGGTCGAAACCGGCTTCGCGGGCGCGACGATCGGTATGGAACTGTCGGGGCGCATCGTGCGCGTCGGCGCGGGCGTCGAAGGCTGGGCGCCCGGCGACGCGGTGCTCGGCTTCGCGCCGGCTTCGTTCGCGACGCACGTGATCACGCGGGCGAGCGCGATCGCGCGCAAGCCCGAAGCGATTTCCTTCGAAGCGGCCGCGACGATTCCGACCACGTTCTTCACGGCGTACTACGCGCTGTGCGAACTGGCACGCCTGCGTCGCGGCGAGCGCGTGCTGATTCACGGCGGCGCGGGCGGCGTCGGCATCGCGGCGATCCAGATCGCGCGGCATCTCGGCGCGGAAGTGTTCGCCACCGCCGGCGCCGACGAGAAGCGCGAGTTCGTGCGCCTGCTCGGCGTCGATCGCGTGTTCGACTCGCGCAGCCTCGCGTTCGCCGACGACGTGCGCGCCTGCACCCACGGCGAAGGCGTCGACATCGTGCTCAACTCGCTCGCGGGCGAGGCGATGGTGCGCGGCATCGATACGCTGCGTCCGTTCGGGCGTTTCCTCGAACTCGGCAAGCGCGACTTCTACGAGAACAGCCAGATCGGTCTCAGGCCGTTCCGCAACAACATCAGCTATTTCGGCATCGACGCCGATCAGCTCATGGGCGTGCTGCCCGAACTCACCACGCGCCTCTTCGAGGAAGTGATGGCGCTGTTCGTGAACGGCGTGCTGCATCCGCTGCCGTATCGCGCGTTCCCGGCCGCGCGCGCGGAAGAGGCGTTCCGCTACATGCAACAGGCGCGGCAGATCGGCAAGGTGCTCGTCACGTATGCGTCGGGGACGCCCGCGCCCACGCGCGGCGTCGCGCAGCCCGCGCTGAGTCTCGATCCGCAGGCGGCGTATCTGATCGTCGGCGGCACGGGCGGGCTCGGGTATGCGAGCGCGCGCTGGATGATCGCGCGCGGCGCGCGGCATC
Organism: Caballeronia sp. LZ032; assembly: GCF_031451315.1. Lineage (NCBI taxonomy): Bacteria > Pseudomonadati > Pseudomonadota > Betaproteobacteria > Burkholderiales > Burkholderiaceae > Caballeronia > Caballeronia sp. LZ032. Next base: position 234,141 of record NZ_JARUXP010000005.1, on the reverse strand, counting down.
TGACGCTCGCGAGCCGCGGCGGCAAGCTCGACGCCGCGAAGCAGCAGGAACTCGAACAATTGCGCGCGACGCACGGCGTGCAGGTGTCCGTCGTGTCGTGCGACGTGACCGACGCCGCCGCGCTCGACCGGCTGATCGCGAACATCGAGGCGCGCGGCACGCCGCTGAAGGGCGTGCTGCATTCGGCGATGCGTATCGACGACGGCCTGCTGCGCAATATCGACGATGCGCGCATGCTCGCCGTGCTCGAACCGAAGCTCGCGGGCGCGTGGAATCTGCATCGCGCGACGCGGCGCTCGGCGCTCGATTTCTTCGTGCTGTATTCGTCGGCGACGACGTATCTCGGCAATCCGGGCCAGGGCGCGTACGTGGCGGCGAACAGCTTCCTCGAAGCGCTCGTCGCGCATCGCCGCGCGGCCGGGCTGCGCGCGACTTTCATGGCGTGGGGGCCGATCGAGGACGTCGGCTTCCTCGCGCGCAACAGCGCGACGCGTGAAGCGTTGCAGGCGCGCATCGGCGGTGCGTCGATCACCTCCGACGAAGCGATGACCGCGCTCGAACTCGCGCTTGCAAGCGGCGCGACGGGCGAAGCGGTGGTGCGTCTGGACTGGGCAGCGATCGCGCGCGGCATGCCCGCGGCGCAGGCGCGCCGTTACACGGCGTTGCAGGACAGCGGTTCGACCGAGTCGACAAACGAAGACGGCGCGCTGCTCGACCAGTTGAGCGCGCTGCCGCGGACCGAAGCGGTCGCGCTGGTCGAGACCGCGTTGCGCGGACATATCGCGCGCATCCTGCATATGTCGCCGGAGCGCGTGACGCCCGAGCGCTCCGTGCTCGACCTCGGCATGGATTCGCTGATGGGCATGGAGCTCGGCATGGCGGTCGAGGAATCGTTCGGCGTGAAGCTGTCGATCATGGCGATCGCGGAAGGCGCGACCGTGACGACGCTCGCCGAGCGCATCGTCGACATGCTCGACGATGAAAGCGGCGCGAACGCGTCTGGAATGCAGGGCGCAGACGACGAAATCGCGGCGCTGGCCGAACGGCACGCGCTCGACGAAAACGAGGCGCGCGCGCTGCTCGAACGCAATCGAAGCGCCGCTGGCCAGGAACAGGATCAACAGGGAGACGAGTCATGTCAGTCGACGCCGGCATTCGCGGAGTGACGCTGCCCGCGGGCTGGCAGGCGAGCGAAGGGACGCTGGCGCGCCCGCTCGAACTGTCGGGACGCGGCCTGCATACCGGGCGGCGCGTGAACGTGCGGATCCTGCCTGCCGCAGGCGCGACGAGCGCGGGCGAGCGGCACGGCATCGTGTTTCGCCGCGTGCATAAGGGGCAGGCGCTCGGGACGGTCGCCGCCGATCCGTCGCTGCGCCGTGGCCAGCCGCTCTGCACGATGCTGCACGGAAACGATGGTCTCGGCGTGCGCACGGTCGAGCATCTGCTGGCTTCGCTGCTCGCGTGCGAGATCGATCACGCGATCGTCGAACTCGACGCCGAAGAGGTGCCGATTCTCGATGGCAGCGCGCAGCCGTGGATCGACGCGATCCTCGCATGCGGACGCACCGCGCTGCCGCAGCGGAAGTGCTTTCTGCGCGTGCTCGAAGCCGTGAGCGTCGCGGTTGGCGAAGGCGCCGCGCGCCGCGAAATGCGCGTCGAACCCGCCGACGACTATGTGCTCACCGTGCACAACAACGATCTCAAGGGCTTCGGCGACATGGCATGGCATGGCCGCCTCACGCCGCGCGCGTTTGCCGAAGAGATCGCGTCGTCGCGCTCGTATGGGCAGATCAAGTGGGCCGTGCCCGCGATCGTCGTTGGCTATTTGCGCGGCGTGCCGATTCTGCGCGGCGCGCGGCCGTCGTGCACGGCGTCGATCGTCGGCAAGCGAGTGCTGGGCGGACTGCGTCAACCGGACGAGTTCGTGCGGCATCGCGTGCTGGATCTGGTCGGCGATCTCGCGCTCGCCGGCGCACCCCTGCTCGGTCACGTGAGTGCGCGGCGGCCGACGCATGAAATGAACTACCGGCTGCTCGCCGCGCTGCTCGGCACGCCCGGCGCATACGAGTGGGTCGAGGCGCAAGCGGGCGATGACCCGGCTCGGAACGGATGACATGGGACTCGGAGAAACATTGAAGCAGCAGCTCGCTGCGAAGGCGCTGAAGCGGCAACTGGAGCGCGCGACCGATGCGGTCGCGGCGCCCGGCGTACCCGACGTGCAGGCGGTGCAGGCCGCCCAGACGCTGTCCGCGCGCAGCCGCTTCGAAGCGATGCCGCAATATCAGCAAGTCCGGCTGATGCGCGAGATGGGCGAGACGCTGCGCGTCGAGTCGCCGTTTTTTCGCGTGCACGATGGCATCGCGGGCGCGACGACGCAAATCGGCGGGCGCGAGTACGTCAACTTCGCGAACTACAGCTATCTGGGACTGGCGGGCGATCCTGCTGTCGCGGCGCGCGCCAAGATGGCGATCGACCGCTATGGCACGTCGGCTTCCGCGAGCCGCATCGTCGCGGGCGAGCGGCCGGTGCATCGCGAGCTCGAGCGGGCGCTCGCCGCCTTCTACGAAACCGATGATTGCGTCGCGTTCGTGAGCGGCCACGCGACGAACGTGACCGTGATCGGCTCGCTGTTCGGACCGGGCGATCTGATCGTGCACGACGCGCTCGCGCATAACAGCATCGTGCAGGGCGCGCAGCTCAGCGGTGCGAAGCGCCTGAGTTTCGCGCACAACGACTGGCAGGCGCTCGAAGAGTTGCTGACGCGCGTGCGTCGCGAGTATCGCAACGTGCTGATCGCGATCGAAGGTCTCTACAGCATGGACGGCGATTTCCCCGATCTGCCGCGTTTTTGCGAGGTGAAGGAGCGGCACGGCGCGTTTCTGCTGGTCGACGAAGCGCATTCGCTCGGCGTGCTCGGCGCGACGGGCAGAGGCGTTCGCGAGCATTTCGGCGTGGCGCCGGATCGCGTCGATCTGTGGATGGGCACGATGAGCAAGACGCTTGCGGGCTGCGGCGGTTTCATCGCGGGCTGTCAGCCGCTCGCCGATATGCTGCGCAATCTCGCGCCGGGTTTTCTTTATAGCGTGGGATTGGCGCCGGCGCTTGCCGAGGCTTCGCTCGCGGCGCTCGAATGTCTGATTGCGCAGCCGGAGCGTGTGGCGCACTTGCAGGCGCGCGGTCGACAGTTTCTCAGCGAGGCGCGCGCGGCCGGTTTGGATACCGGTACGAGCGCGGGTTATGCGGTCGTGCCTGTCATCACGGGCAGTTCGCTCAAAGCGGCGCAGTGGGCAAACGCGCTGTTCGAGGAAGGCATCAACGTGCAGCCGATTTTTTATCCGGCCGTCGAAGAGAAAGCGGCGCGGTTGCGGTTCTTTATCTGCTCGACGCATGAGGCGGAGCAGGTTAGCCGCACCGTTGCGGCGGTGGCGAGGATCGCGGGGCGGTAAAAAAGTGTGGAGCATGCGGGCTATGCGCTAAAGCTATGACGCCGTCTGCGTGATGGCGCAATGGTTTGCGAGCGCTCTATCGAATGTATTCAAATTTCAACAGGACTAAGAAAAGTTATCTGATGCGATGAATACTGGCTAGAATGTTATCGGTCTCGGTATGTTGCCTGACGCACCGACTTATCGTCGGTCATGTAAGGCACACGATTGAGCGAAATCACCGCGGCACAGCGCGAATACGCTGCGTGCCGCCCGCCAAGGGATTGCCCATGCAGCCTTGCGCGAACACGGCGATTCGACCCGGACCCGGCCAGATCGCGGAACTGAAACAACAATTGCTGGAGCGTCCAACCGAAGTGGACAGCATGACCGCTTCGTCGCCGGGAGGCTGTCGATGGACATCCCATCTTCATCCGGAACCGGTTGGCTAACGCTTCGAAAAAAATTTCTCTAATGATGCGCTCATCGGAGCGGGATCGCGGAACGCAATGAATGATCGGCCATAGCCATGCGTTTCCGGTATCGCGACTGGTCCGATTGGAAGGCAGCGCGAGATTCAGGTTTCACGGTTCATGAAGAAGAATATTTTTGCAGTTTGCTTTCCTGCGGTTCTGATGCTTTCAGGGTGCGGAACATTTCCAGACTGGCTGCCGACATCCGGCGCGAGTCGTCAGCAGGTTTTGGAGCGGCCCGATACGGGGCGCGTCGAAGGTGTCCAGGTCGTGGACGTAAACGATGCCGTGGCACGCAAGCTGGCCGCCGCGAAGCAACTCGATCAGTTCTCGACTGCGTTTACGAGCACGGCAGCCAATAACTACGTGATCGGTCCGGGCGACGTGATCCAGGTGACGCTGTGGGAAACGCCGCCGGCAATGCTATTCGGCGGCGCAGAGCCGGTGTCGCTGCCGTCGCTCGGTTCGAGCACGACGACCAGCGTCACGCTGCCCGCTCAGATGGTCGCGGCGGATGGCACGATCTCGGTTCCTTTCGCGGGCCGCATCAACGTAGCCGGGCGCACCACGGCCCAGATCGAGGCGAGCATCGTCAGCCATCTTAAGGGCAAGGCGAATCAGCCGCAGGTGCTCGTCGGCGTGACCAAGAACAATGCTTCGAACGTCACGATCGTGGGCGAGGTCAATTCGAGTTCGATGATGCCGCTCACGCCGAAGGGCGAGCGTCTGCTCGACGCGATTGCTTTCGCGGGCGGCCTGAAACAGCCGGTCGGCCATATGGCGGTGCAACTGTCGCGTGGCGAAAAGACGGCCACGATGTCGCTCGATTCCGTGATTCGCGATCCCAGGCAGAACGTGCTGCTCAGACCCGGCGACGTCGTGACCGCGCTGTTCCAGCCGCAGACGTTCTCCGTGCTCGGCGCGACGGGCAAGAACGATGAAGTTCCGTTCGAAGCGCAGGGTATTTCGCTTGCGCAGGCACTCGCTCGGTCCGGTGGTCTGAACGATTCCCGTGCGGATGCGCGAGGCATTTTCGTATTCCGCTTCGAAGACGCGAAACTGGTCGACGACAAGAATCCGTCGGTCAAGTCCAGCAATGGCAAAGTGCCGGTCGTGTACGAGATCAATCTGCGTGATCCGGCTGCATTCTTCGTTACGCAGAATTTCCCGATCCAGAATCACGACGTGATCTACGTATCGAATTCGCCTGGCGCGGAGTTCCGGAAATTCCTGACGTACGTGGTTATGGTGGCCGATCCGACGGTGACCTTCACCCACGATTTCCAGTAACGCCGAATGACGCAAAGAATTCGTACTCCGCTTGAGATAACGTTCTCGGTCTGGCGCGCAATGTTTCTGCGCGAGGCACTCGATCGTCTGTTCGAAGCGCGGGCGGCGTGGTTCTGGCTGTTGTTCGAGCCGATCGCCTACATCGGTGTGCATGCGTTCGGCTTCGAGACATTTCATATTCGCCAGATTGGTGGCATGGCGATCAATATGTGGATCATCTCGGGCTTCGTCGGATTCATGCTCTGGCGTCGCACGTGGATGCAGGTTCTGCATGGCATCGACTCGAATCGCGCGTTCTTCGCTTATCGGCAGGTCAAGCCTTTCGACGTCGCCATCGTGCGTGCGACCCTGGAACTCTTTCTGATGGTCCCGATTTCGATCGTCATCATGTCGCTCGCGATTTCGATGGGACACGGCATGAGGCTGAACACCCAGAATCCGATCTGGCTTCCGCAGGATCCGTTGCTGGTGTTCGAGGCGGCGTTTGCGCTGTCGCTGCTGGGTTTGGGTTTCGGGCTGATCACTTCGGTAGCGATGCGCTTTGTGCCGGAGATCGACCACATCTTCAAGATTATCTATCTCCCGCTTTATTACATATCCGGCGCATTGCTTCCGCTGCAGTTATATGTGCCGGCGCCTTACCAGCACTATGTTGTTGCCAATCCGCTTGTAGACGGCCTCGAGTTGATGAGACTCGGCTTCTATCCCGATTACACGCCGCTGAAGGGCGTAAGTCTTTCCTATGCTTACGGATGGGCGTTGGGGCTCCTGCTTTTCGGGCTGATGTTATACAAGCGATTCTCCAAGAAACTGGTGATGCGATGATACTTGTCGAGAACGTTCACAAGCGTTACCAGACTGAACATGCCGCGAAAAAGTGGATTCTGAATGACGTCAATCTGATCATTCCGTCCAGGCAGAGCGTCGCCTTGATTGGCAGAAACGGTGCTGGCAAGTCGACCCTCTTGCGCATCATTGGCGGAACCGATTTTCCCACCAAGGGACGCGTCCAGCGCCGTTGCCGGGTTTCGTGGCCCATGGGCAACGCGGGCCTGGAGGGAACGTTGACCGGGCGTCAGAACGCCAAGTTCGTGTGTCGAATCCACGGTCATCAGGACGAGCTTGCGAATCGTCTCGCCTACATTCAGGACTTCGCTGAGTTGGGGTCAGCCTTTGACGATCCCATTCAGACTTACTCATCGGGCATGCGCTCGCGCTTGCAATTCGCGATGTCATTGGCGTTCGACTTCGACGTCTACATCTCCGATGAAGTGACGGCTGCGGGAGACGCAAGATTCAGAAAGAAGGCCGCGGATACGTTCAAACAAAAGACGAGCCATGCGAGCGTGATCATGGTCTCGCACGACGAAAGCACACTTAGACAGTTTTGTCAGTCCGCTATCTGGATCAACAACGGCCAGGCGCATTGGTTCGATGTTCTTGAAGATGGCTTGAAAGAATATAAGGAAAGTCTTCGGGCATGAGTGAAGCATTGTTGCCAAAACGTTCGGGCCTGATCGGCAAGTTGAACTCGCTGTATGTCCGATCCAAAAATACGGTGGCTTCCATGAGAGCTTTCAAGCTTCTCGTGCGGCTGATTATCGTTCTTTCGGTTCTTTCCGTGCCGTACTGGTTGTTCATTGCTTCCGACCGGTACGTTTCCAACACCATCGTATTCGTCCAGCGAACCGACCAGATCAACGGACCGTCCGCCGCTTCGCTGAGCGTTGCCGCGCTTGCTGGCGGTACCAATCCGAATAGCGCCGATCAGCTGTTGCTGACGCAGTATCTTCTGTCTCTGGACATGCTAGAGAAGCTGGATGCCGCATTCGATTTGCGTTCGCATTACAGCGGCTGGAGCCATGATCCGTTCTCGCGCATGCTGTCCCGCAACGAGCCGATCGAATGGTTTTATAAGTATTGGTTGTCGCGCGTCGACGTTTCATACGACGACTACAACGGCGTGATCAATATTCAGGTGCAGGCGTATGACGCCAAGACCGCGCGCGCGATCGTAAAGTTCATGATTCGGGAAGGTGGGGCGCAAATGAACCTGATTGCGCACCAACTCGCCGAGTCCCAGGTCGATTTTCTGACCAAGCAGGTTACGGCCGCGCACGAGCGTCTGCTCAACGATACCCACACCATGATCGATTTCCAGAATCGTCAAGGATTGGTTGCGCCGAGCACGACGGCACAGAGCCTCAATGGCCTGATCGACAAACTCGAAGCGCAGAAGACGGATATCCAGACGCAACTCGGTTCCTTGCCTTCGTCGTTGAATTCCGATCAGCCCACCGTTGTGATGCTCAGGAAAAGCCTTGCGGCAATCGAACAGCAGATTCAACGAAGACGGACTGAGTTGGCGTCTCCGTCGAAGAGAACGCTGAACTATGCAGTCGAAGAATTCCAGCGATTGCAAATGGAAGTCAGCTTCTCCGAAGACTTGTACAAGACGGCACTTTCCGCTTTGGAGCAGGGCCGCATGAACGCCGCGCGCACTCTGAAAATGGTTTCAGTGCTGCAGTTGCCGACGATGCCAAGTTATCCGATCGAGCCTGAGCGCTGGTACAACGCATTGGTTACCTTGCTTGTCGGATTTGCCATTGTGGGGGTCTTGAAACTGCTCGAAAGCATCATTCTTGACCACGTCGACTGAAATATTGGAAGGCGCCACGGCTCGTGGTTGTTTGTGAACATAACCAGCAGGAAGATCGAATGCTGACCGCGGATTGTCAACGGAACGCGGTTGAGTATGCGTAACGGGAAAATATGAAAGTTCTGACTGTCTTCGGCACTCGCCCGGAAGCCATCAAGATGGCGCCCGTAATCAAAGCGCTCGCCGCCGATCCGGCCTTTGAGGTCAAGGTCTGTGTCACGGCTCAGCATCGTCAGATGCTGGACCAGGTGCTCGATCTTTTCGACATTCGTCCGGACTTCGATCTGAATCTGATGAAGCCCAATCAGGACCTGAGCGACATCACCTGCAACGTGCTGCTGGGCATGCGTGACGTTTACCGGCAATGGATGCCGGACATTGTCCTCGTTCACGGCGACACGACGACGACGCTGGCGGCGAGCCTTTCCGCCTACTATGCCAGGATAAGAGTCGGGCACGTCGAGGCGGGTCTGCGGACGCAGAACAAGTATTCCCCGTGGCCGGAAGAGATGAACCGGCGCATTGCCGGCGCGGTCTCCGACCTTCATTTCGCGCCCACGGAAAAATCGCGCGATAACCTGTTGCGCGAAGGAACGCAGGCGGATTCGATTTACATCACCGGCAATACGGTTATCGATGCCTTGCTTGACGTCGTCGAGCGGGTGCGGCACGACGCAACGGTGCGCACGCGCTTCGAGACTCAGTTTGATTTCCTTGATTCGACCAAGCGTCTCATCCTCGTCACGGGCCATCGTCGCGAGAATTTTGGCGCCGGCTTCGAGAACATCTGCTTTGCACTGCGTGATATCGCTTCACGAGGAGACGTGGAAGTCGTCTATCCGGTTCACCTCAATCCCAACGTGCAGGAGCCTGTCCGTCGCATTCTCGCGAATGTATCCAATGTGCACCTGATCGAGCCATTGGACTATCTGCCGTTCGTCTATCTGATGGACCGCAGTGCGCTGTTGATCACCGATTCGGGCGGCGTGCAGGAAGAAGCGCCCTCGCTCGGAAAACCTGTGCTGGTCATGCGGGACACCACGGAACGACCGGAAGCGGTCGACGCCGGTACGGTCGAACTGGTCGGTACTGATTCCGCCGCTATCGTGGCTGGAGCCAACCGTCTGCTTGACGATCCCGCTTCCTATGAACTCATGGCTCGCGCCCATAACCCGTACGGAGACGGGAAGGCGGCGGCGCGTATCCGCGATGTTTGGAAGCGGGTTTCTGATTCCTCGCCGGGGAAGTGATGATCCGCGTTTGCAGCTACGGTAAAGACGAGTAAGCGCCCGAGCATATCCAAAGATATTTAACAATCCAGCTCATAGAAAAACAACTGCCATGTTTAGTACCATTTCCATGATCGGCCTGGGATATATTGGCCTGCCCACCGCCACGCTGTTTGCTTCGCGCAAGAAAAAAGTTATCGGCGTCGACGTCAATCAACATGCTGTCGACACGATTAATCAGGGCAAGATTCATATCATCGAGCCTGAGCTGGATATCCTCGTGCATGCGGCAGTGACCGAGAAGTACCTGCGCGCGACGACCAAGCCAGAAGCTGCCGACGCGTTCCTGATCGCGGTGCCGACCCCGTTCACCGACGGATACAAGCCGGATCTCAGCTATATCGAAGCCGCCGCCAAGTCGATTGCCCCGGTCCTGAGCAAAGGCAATCTCGTGATTCTCGAGTCCACTTCGCCTGTGGGCACCACCGAGAAGCTGGCGCATTGGCTGGCCGAAGCGCGCTCCGATCTCACGTTCCCGCAGCAGGCGGGCGAAACCGCCGATATCCAGATCGCGTACTGTCCGGAACGCGTATTGCCGGGTCGCGTGGTGCAGGAGCTCGTGGCCAACGACCGCGTCATCGGCGGCATGACGCAGGCGGCCACCGCGCAGGCTATGGATCTCTACAAGACTTTCGTCGACGGCGCGCTGGTCGCCACGAATGCTCGCACAGCCGAAATGTGCAAGCTCACGGAAAACAGCTTCCGCGACGTCAATATTGCGTTCGCTAACGAGCTCTCCATGATTTGCGACAAGCTCGACATCGACGTCTGGGAACTCATCAGCCTCGCGAATCGTCACCCGCGCGTGAAGATTCTTCAGCCCGGCGCCGGCGTGGGCGGGCACTGCATCGCGGTCGATCCGTGGTTCATCGTCGATAGCACGCCCGAGGAGGCCCGTATCATCCGCACGGCGCGTGAGGTCAACGACCACAAGCCGGAGTGGCTGATCGGCAAGATCAAGGAGGCGATTACCGAGTTGCTGGCTGTGCGGCCGGGTTACTCCGCGAGCGATCTCAAAGTGGCGTGTCTCGGCCTCGCATTCAAACCGGACATCGATGATCTGCGCGAAAGCCCGGCTGTGGAAATCGTTCAGCAGGTCGCCCGCCTGGGTTGCCGGGTGCTCGCGGTCGACCCGAATGTGACCGAACTTCCGGACAAGCTTGCCGTGCGTAACGTGACGCTTGCTCCGTTGACCGCCGCATTGGCCGACGCCGATGTGGTGTGCGTTCTGGTGAAGCATCGACCGTTCATCGAGGCGGCTGAAGAGATCAGCGACCACGGCAGACTCATCGATGCCGCGGGTCTATTGTCTGGCCAGGTCGCGAAGGTATAAGAGATGTCAATGCAGCAATCATTGGTGCCGCACGCTCGCGAGGAGTTCGATCGCGGCAATTATCAAACGGCTTTTGAACTTTATAAGAAAGCCGCAGAGAAAATTGGCGAAAAGTACTTCCGCGTGAATCTGGAGCTATGCGAGAAGCGCATGGCGGGAAAGCAGGTTCGGTTCTTTTCCATTCTGGACGAAATTTCTGCAGCGTCCTGGAAGACCGAATTCTCGCTGACCCCTCTGGCCCGATCCGGCTATCAGGCCCAGATCGAATCATTGTCGAGTCCCGCGCTGTTCCTTGAGAGCTGCTGGAAAGGAAACCAGGGAGAGTGGGAGTACGCTTTCACCTCTCCAGGACTGAAACATCACAACGCAGGCGCATTGTGCGCGGCGATTGACAGCGCCAAGGCAAAGGGACTTCCTGTTCTGTTCTGGAACAAGGAAGACCCGATGCATTACGACCGCTTCATGCCGATCGCTTCCCGATGCGATGTGATCTTTACGACCGACAGCAACAAGGTGCCGGACTATATTCGCGACGTTCCGGGCGCTCGTGTCGAATCGCTCTCGTTTGCCGCCAACCCGCAGCTCTGTAACCCGTCTGGCCGCTTCAACGAAGAGCCAGGAACGGTATGCTTTGCCGGCTCATACTATTCCGTGGGTCATGATGATCGGAAGGATCAGATGAACAATCTGCTCCCTACGATCATCGATTTCAAGGGCGATATCTACGACCGCATGTCGAAGCTGGAAAACGATCGATATGCCTATCCGCCGCAATATAAGCCGTTCATTCGCGACGCGGTGCCGTTTACCGAAATCGTCGACGTGTACAAGCGGTACAAGCTGTTCCTGAACGTCAACACGATCACGGATTCGCCGACCATGATGTCGCGGCGAGTCTACGAGCTGCTCGCGTGCGGTACGCCGGTGATTTCCACGCCGTCCCGATCGATCGAAGAACAGTTCCCGGGCATCGTTCAGGTTGCGAAGAATGCGGCCGAGGCGAACGAACTCGCGAAGCATCTTCTGAACGACGAGTGGGCGTGGTTGCGTCTGTCTCACCGAGGTTATCGCGAGGTGATGCAGAAGCACACCTATGCACATCGAGCCGATCAGATTCGTCGTGGGCTGGGATATGCGAGCGAATACACCGAGCCTTCGGTCTCGATCATCATGGCCAGCAACCGCCCGCATTTCATCGATCGGATCGTCACCAATGTTTGCCGGCAAACGCACCCGAATAGCGACCTGGTTGTCGTGATTCAGGGGTATTCGAAGGCGCAGGAGTCGGAGCTTGACCAGAAGTTGAGGCAGCGAAAGTCGAACATCGGCACCATCACGATCATTCGTGACGATAGCGACGCACCCCTCGGAGCGCGCCTGAATCGGGCGGCTGCCGCGTCCACCGGCGAGTACGTCGCCAAAATGGATGACGATGACTTCTACTTCGAGAATTACCTCTCGGACATGCTGATTCCGTTCCGCTTCGGTAATTGGGGAATCGTTGGAAAGCGCGAGGTGTTCGTCTATCTGGAAGGCAGAGACGAAACATTGCTGCGCATGAAGGGAGAACGGCACAAGCCCACCCAGTTCGTGGCGGGGCCGACGTTCGTGATCAAGCGGCATGTGCTGGCACTGACGGGCTTCGCGCCTTTGAATCGCGGCGAAGACTCGAATCTGCTCGAATCGGTGAGGAATCTGGGTTTCTCGATCTACGCGAGTGACCCTTTCAACTTCATCCAATTCAGATCGAAGGATTCGACTCGTCATACGTGGCAAGTCGATGAAGAGTTTTTCACCGCCAAGGGGTCCGTAGTCGGAAAAGGCATGCAAGAGGATGTTGTCCGGCTGTGATCTTAGGGGGAAGTACGCGCGGTGCGATCGAACGAGTCGGGACCCGGTTTTCTATCGACAGCGACTGCGATTCCAGCTTGATTTTCCCGTCGAGTCGACGTCGCGGATTGGTCTGCCAGCTTGTTCAGGCCACGTCGCCCTGATCTGATAAAGAGAAATTGATTCATGCATGTCTTCTTTGATTTCGAGCAAGCGATGAAAGCGCCGCGAGGCGACGCCTTCATGATCTCATTTGGCGGTGTCTTGTTCGCGTTCAAGTGGAATCTCGTTGAAGGGTCGGACAAGCTGGTGATCTTTCTGCCGGGGACCACTGACCGGGGGCGTCCAGTTCCTTCGTTTCAGAGATCCAGCTATTTTGAGGACCTGAACGCGAACTGCGTGGCTTGCTTCGATCCCACGTTATTGCTCTCGCCGACTCTGTCTCTGGCGTGGTTTCAGGGAGAGGGCGAGCGGTTCTACGCGAGCATGCTGGCGCAACTGGTCAAGCAGATGTTGACGGCGCTGAAGATCGATGGTCAGAACGTCCTGATTTATGCAAGTTCGGGCGGCGGTATTCCCGGCTTCAACGTCGCAGCCGCCGTTGCGGAATCGACTCTGTATGTGTGCAACGTCCAGACCGATGCATCGAAGTATTGGAGCACCGCATACAGTGCCATGGCGACTGTCTGCTATCCCGGGGAAAAACCTGCCGACCTTCCCGCAAAGTATGACAAGCGACTCAGCGTTCACCATTTTGACGCTCCGTTCAATTTGGTTTTTTCGCAGAATCTGGAGGATGCCTTCCACTACGAGAGGCACTTTCTTCCGTACGTTCAATATGCTGAACCCCGAAAGCTAATAAGAAGTTCAAAGTTCGTTACATACGCTGACAAGGCAAGCGGCCACAATCCGTTACCTCGGGCGACGGAGCTGGGGGTTATTCGGCGCCTGCTCGAAGGGAGGGATGTGCTTGAACTCTTTCCTCAAGGTGCGTATTTCCAGTGAAGAAAAGCCCGGATAAGTTGCGCGCAACGAAGACCAGAAAGGCTCCGGCAATACAGAGCGGATCAAGCCTGGGGTCTTGAAAACGTTCTCAATACTCTAATGGATTTACATGGCTTGATAGCCCAATAAAAGATGCAAAGCCGCTATGCACTTCTGACTGTCGATACCGAAGCGTTGCCAGGTCGCGCAACGCGGGATCACATCGACCGTCTGATTTGGGGTCGGCACGAGAGTGGCACGGCGGGCGTTCGCGAGATGAGTTCGATCGGCGACGAGTTCAATGCGAAACACGTCTTCTTTGTCGATATGTGCGCGACGCATGAGCGCCTCGATGAAATGCGCGATGTGGTGCGCTGGCTCGACCGCGATGGACAAGATGTTCAGCTGCACGCTCATCCAGAGGTGCTTCCCGATAGCTTCTGGGTAAGCCACGGCTTCGAGGCCCGGCCGAAGTTCATGAATGAGTACGCCGACGACGCACGAGCAACATTCGTTCTCAAGCATTTCGGCAAGCAGATTGCGGAAGTTACTGGTAAAGACCTTCTCGCCTTTCGTGCCGGGTCATTTCGCTGGAACGCAGGCACACTCAGGGCGCTCAAGGCGGCGAACATACCGCTTTCGTTCAACAACACAATGCGGGCCTATCAGATGAAGCGGTGTAGTCACAGCGAACCGACCAATCGCCCGTATCGCTGGTCGAACGGTGTTGTCGAAGTACCTTTGACAGAGAAATATGTGCCGCCGCGAGCCGAAAGGGAAGCGCGTTGGGCGAGCCTGACTTATCCCGAGTCGAGCTACTTCCCATACGTTGCGCCGCGCCGGAACTGGCTATCCGCATTTCGTGGCGGCAGCGACAACATGTCGGTATTTCTGATGCATTCCTGGTCTTTGCTGTATTGGGACGAAAAAGGGCGTGCGACGTACAGAGATGATCAGCGTCTCGAGGGCTATCGAAACCTTTTGTCTCGGGTCGCGAAGGACTATGAGGTCATCACTACGCGAGATTTGCTGGATCTGTATTCGCGTGGCAAGGTTCGTGCGACCCATGCGGTCGATATAAAAAAGGCAGAGCTGAAAAGATGAAAGATCGTTACGCCTTGCTGACCGTCGATACGGAGGCCTTGCCCAAGCGCGCCACGGACGATCACGTCAAACGATTGATCTGGGGCGAGCACGCCGAAGGTACGGCCGGAATACGCGAGATGTGCTCGATTGGCGCAGAGTTCAGCGCGCGGCATGTGTTCTTTGTCGATATGTGCGCGCCTTATACCCGTCTCGATGAGATGCGCGAGGTCGTGCGTTGGCTCGACGCACAAGGTCAGGACGTGCAGCTGCATACGCATCCGGAGTATTTGCCGCCGAGCTTCTGGGCGGATCATGGTCTGAATCCGAAGCCGCAGTATATGAATCAATATGCGGATGGTGCACGAGCGGAGTTCGTCATCAAGCACTTTGGAAATTTGATCGCGGAAGTCACCGGCAAGAAAGTGCGGGCGCATCGAGCCGGTTCGTTTCGCTGGAACGCACATACGATCCGCGCGCTCAAGGCAGCCGATATTACGTTGTCGTTCAATAACTCCACATGTGCAGTGCATGCGGGCCAATGCAATTTCAGCGAGCCGACCAATCAGCCTTATGTTTGGTCGAATGGCGTCATCGAGGTACCCACTACTGAAAAGAAAATATTGCCAAAGGTGGGTAAGGATGAGTGGTGGACTCGTCTGACGTACCCGGAGTCGAGCTATTTCAGGTTCCGTCCCTGGTGGGGGAAATTTCTTCTGGGCACGCTCAGCGGCAGTCCGGATTTCGCGGTGTTCCTGCTGCATTCGTGGTCGCTGTTGTACTGGAACGAGCACGGACATGCGTCCTATCGGGATAGCCATCGTCTGGAGGGCTATCGGAAGCTGCTGGCCAAGCTGACCAAAGACTACGACGTCATCACGACAGAGGATTTTCTGGACCTTCACGCAAGTGGCAAGATCAAGACGGCCAAGAACGTCGATCTGTCACTTGCCGAACTGAAATCCCGGTCCATATGAGCATGTTCGTGAAGCCTTTGCATAGCTGGTTTAGCGAACCGTGGCTCGTCCTGAGCCGGCAGCTAACCGTCCGCACACTCGAACGACAGGTACGCATTCGCGCCCGTCAGACGCCATACCAGCCGAATTCCGCCAGCATGTTGTATGTGGCCGCGAGTTCGCTGCCCTATCACACGACCGGCTATACCACGCGTACTCATGAAGTTATCTGCGCCCTGCAGTCCGCGGGCGGAAACGTTCATGTGTTGACGCGGCCGGGTTATCCGTGGGACCGCAAGGATCGCCAGCGCGATGCTCATGGTGATGAAACCATCACGGATAACGTGCGCTATCAGCATGCGGTCGCGCCTTACAACAATCGTCCGGTATTGCAATATGCTTTGCAGGCAGCGGCGGTCGTCGCGGATATCGCGAGACGTCGGCGCGTGGCCGTGATTCATGCGGCCTCCAATCATGTGAATGCGTTGCCCGCACTTCTCGCGGCACGCCAGCTGGGCATACCGTTCCAGTATGAGATGCGCGGTTTGTGGGAGTTGACGCGAATATCTCGCATGCCGCAATACGAGGCGTCGCAAGCATTCAGGCAGGGTCTGCAACTGGAGGGTCTGGTTGCCCGTCAGGCGGACAGGCTATTCGTCATTTCCCAGCAGCTTGGCGACTATGCGCGGGATCATTTCGGTGTCGACGCAAATCGCGTGTCCTTGCTGCCGAATTGCGTGGATCCGGACCGCTTTGTTCCAGCCGATCCGCAAAACGTCGAAGCAGGCACGATCGGCTACGCCGGCTCGCTGATCGGCTACGAGGGACTGGATACGCTTGTCGATGCCGTCGATACGCTGGCTCGCGAGGGACATCCCGTTTCGGTCACGGTAATCGGCGACGGCGAGGCGCGTCCGCAGTTGGAGGACCAAGTGCGGCGTCTGGGCCTGACCGATCGCATCAGATTCGTCGGCAAGATGCGGCCGGAAGCAGCGCGCGCGATGTTGAGCCGCTGCGCGCTGGTATGCATTCCGCGCAAGCCGTTCAAGGTATGCCAGATCGTTCCGCCCATCAAGCTGGTGGAAGCGCTGGCGATGGGCAAGCCGGTAATCGTTCCCGATCTGCCGGTGTTTCGCGACGAGATGGGCGATTGTCCTCCGGGCTGGTTCTTCAAATCGGGTGACGCCGGGGATCTGGCTCGCAAGGTGAAATCGGCATTGTCCGATGTCGAGGAGTTGGGTCGAATGGGGAGGCGTGCAAGAGAGCACGCTGTCACGCAGCGTCGGTGGCGCGACTTCGTGGTCGAGGCATTGCCAGTGCAGGGTGAGGTTTGAATGGTCGGCAGGGTTATCAGAAAGTTGGGGACGCTGGTTTATGAATATCCGCGGGTGTCCGAGGATGTCGAACAGCCGGGACCGTACGGTCGGCTGAAGATCGCGCTCGTATCGGATTACTTCACGACGGATTGCCTGTCGGCGGAGTGCAGGATACGCGTTCTGACGCCGGCGAATTTTAAAGATGTGATCGACGAGTGGAAGCCCGATCTCGTCTTCGTGGAATCGGCTTTTCATGGCGTGGACGGCAGCTGGCGCTATGAACTGGCGAAGCAGCCGAAATGGATGCGCCTGACGAAACCGACGGCAATTCATCGCCTGGTCGAGTTCGCGAGAAATCGCGGTATTCCAACGGTCTTCTGGAACAAGGACGACGGCGCTTTTTTCGATGCGTTCATCGACGTGGCGAAGGCATTCGACTTCGTTTTCACGACGGACAAGGAGTGCCTTGACCGCTATCGTCGGCACGTGCCGGCGCACGTGCCCGTGAACACGCTGGTCATGCCTTATCAGCCTGCATTCCACAACTTCACGGGATTCAGCTTCGGCCGCAACGAGGCTTGTTTCACGGGTAGTTACTATCGGCGGATCTTGCATGAGCGCAAGAATTTTCTCGACATGGCGTTCGATGCCTGCGAGGAATCCGGCCTTCGAATCAATGTATTCGATCGCAATTTCGATCGGCTGTCGCGTCATTTCGAATTTCGCTTTCCACAGAAAAGCCAGTTGCGCATGCATGGAAAGGTGTCGCACCGCAAAACCGCCGAGGTCTACAAGACACATGTCGCCTCGCTTAACGTGAACTCTGTCACGGCTTCCGAAACGATGTGTTCGCGTCGTCTGCTGGAAATACTGGCCTGCGGAGGAATTGCCGTGACGAATCCGAGCCGTGCCGTAGATCGATATTTTCGTGACTACTGCCATGTGATCAGTACAGCGGAGGAGTCGGTGGAAGTATTTTCCCGTCTCCGGCATGGTCCTTCGCCGGAGGATCTGGCGCGTGCGGAAGCAGGAGCACAGTACGTGCGGCAGAACCATACGTGGTCGCATCGACTGGCGGAAATCTGCGCGGTCGCGAAAATTTGAAGAGTCGACAAGATGACCGTCTCGATCGCAGACCTCTGCTGGAACGCTGAGGCTACGAGAAAGCATCGTGCCGCACCACGTTAATTGATTGATACCTAGATACCTCATGAACACGATCGACAAAGTCCAGAGTAGTTTTGGGCAAATGACAGCAGAGGCACGACTCAAGGATCTGGAGGAAGAGAATTCGCTCCTGATCGATCAGATTCACGTTGTGCAGGTAGAACTGGAGCGCTTGCATGGCGGCGCTCCGGCTCAGGCTCAATTGCAAATCGTCGGTAGCGTGACGCTGGATTGGGTGGACGATCAACTGCCGGAGGTGATGGCGGAGGCTCTGCGATCCCAGGCCATGCTTGAAACGCAGAAGGAGATCCACCGGCTCGAGGCAGAGCATGCGTTGGCTAGCAAGCTTGGTGGCATCCTGATTCAGGCAACGAACTCTTCCGCTTCAATGTTCGCCGCGCCTTCGAAACTGCTGGGCGTCTGGCGCAGGGAAAAGAAGACGACTCCACCAGGGGAACTCGGCGGTAAGGGATTCGAGAAGGCTATCGCCGCCTATCGAAAAGGCGGGCTTGCGGCTGTCGAAGAATTGCTGGCTTCCGTTTCCGTATCGGCCTTCATTCAGGCAAACGCCTTGACGGCCGTTGCACGCAGCGTGATGCAAAAGGCGCCTGGGGAGGCCGCCGAATTGGCGCGACGCGCGTACGCGATCGAGCCACGCGCATTCCGTCTCAAATGGCTCGCGTTTCGCCTGCATGAGGCAGGCAAGCTGCTCGAAGCCGAAGCCATGCTTGAGGCTTTGCCTTCGGATATGCAGTTCAGCGAATCCGAGACGCGGCAAGCTATGCGACTGCGCAATGACGCGCAACAGGCTCGCTTGCGCGAAGCGAAGAAAAAGTGCGCGTATTCGGAACGTCGCGCCGAGTTGGGCCGCCAGGTGACGGGCTTGACACAGGCGCGAGAAGAGCAGGCTGCGCTGGCAGCGAGTCGGCAGAAGGAGATAGAAGCGTTGCGACAGGCCGAGGCGCGACTCGAGAGGGACAACTTCGCGTTGACGCGCGAACGAGACGAGCAGGCCGGATTGGCGAGGCGGGGCCGGGACGAGATCAAAGCCCTTCAACAAGCTCAGGCTCGACTCGAACGCGAGCATGTCGAACTGACTCGCGCCCGGGACGAGCAAGCCGCGTTGGCAAGCCAACGGCAGCACGAAGTCGAAACCTTGCGGCAGGCGCAAGCCCGACTTCAAGAGGAATGCGCTGGGCTGACCAGGGCACGAGACGAGCAACTCGCGTCGGCTGCGCAGCGGCAGAAAGAAAGCGAAGCTCTGAAGCAGGCTATTGCCCGAATCGAACAGGAGCAAGTCGAGTTGACCCGGACGCGAGACCAGCAAGCCGCGTTGGCGGCGCAGCGGCAGAGTGAAATCGAAACTTCGCAACAGGTTCAGATCGGACTCGAACAGGAACACGCGGGATTGATTCGCGCACGGGACGAGCAGGCCGTGCTGGCGGGGCAGCGGCAGGGCGAAATCGAAGCCTTGCGTCAAGCTCACGCCCGACTCGAACTCAAGGAATCCGCATTGGCCGAGAGGCATGAAACGCTTCAGAAAGAGGTGATGGCGCTGGCACGGGCGCGAGACGAGCAAGCCACGCTCGCCGCCCAGCGACAAGGCGAACTGTTGCAGCTCACCCGGACTCAGGCAGCATTGGAAAAGGAAAAGTCCACGCTGGAAATCAGGCAGCGAGAGCTTGAGCTATCGACGTGGGCGGGTCAGGAACACACAAAGCAGATCGTCCAGAAAGTCGAGGCACTGGCATCGACGCTCGCTCAGCGGAACGGCGTCGTGGACGATCTGTTCAAGAAGCAATCCGATAGTCTCATTCAGGTGCGAAAGTACCTCGATGGCGTCTTGAAGAACGAGATCGCCAATTCGACCAAACAGACACAGGCGTTCATTGGACTGCAAAACTACTATGCGACGGGTGAACTGCCGCGGTTGAGCTGTGAACGGAATACCTGGCCGGTCAGCCAGGACTTCGCGCTTTATCTGGTCGAACTGATCGAAGCCAACAACTATGACCTTGTGATCGAATTCGGATCGGGCATCTCCACCGTCATCGTTGCAAAGGCGCTGACCAAGGCATCGCTTCGTCGCGAGGGCAGGCGTGCTTCTCGCCTCGTGTCATTCGATCACCTCGACAAGTATTACGCGCAAACCCGTGCCCATCTCGTACAGGCGGGTCTGGAAGACGCAGTTCAGCTTATGCTGGCGCCGCTACAGGATTGGCAGGCTCCCAATGGCAATACCTATCCCTACTATAACTGTCGAAGCGAATTGAGCACCCTGGCGCAACAGCATGACGAGGCCGGTCAGCGAGTGCTCGTTATCGTCGATGGTCCGCCGGCCGCGACGGGAAAACACGCTCGCTATCCCGCGGGTCCGCTGCTCATGCAACGCTTTAGCGCGGCCCGCGTCGACCTTCTTCTCGATGACTACATCCGCGAAGACGAAAAGGAAGTCACCAAAATATGGCAGGCAGAAATGCAGGCCGCAGGACGCGAGCACAAGCTGACCGAACTGAAGTTCGAAAAGGATGCGTGTCTCGTTTCGGTGTTCCCTCAAAAAAACTGAGAAAAAAGGAAGTTCGAACCGTCACAATGTTCCGGACTTCAACTTCGATTTCATGAAAACAGATCAGGACTTGAGTGACATCATGCTGGCACTCTGCACCGTGATTAAGCCGTAGGACCCGATCACGATGCTCGCATTGCTGTCCTGGCTTTTCCAGGCGATGTTCCTTGCAGTGGTTGTCTATTTTGCACTGTACGTTTTGCTCGAACTGCGGGTGTTCTTGATTTCCCGAAAAGTCGAGCAGCGCAGGCTGACCGAACTCGACCATATGCCTCACGAACCCGAACCGGATTTCTGGCCTCGGGTGAGTGTGCTGCTGCCGATCTGTAACGAATCGGGGGTGGTCGAGCGATTGATCGATGCCGCTTGCCGGCTGGACTACCCGTCCGATGCGTTCGAAATTCTGGTGCTCGACGATTCGTCGGACCGTACCACTGAACTCGCGCGCGCGAAAGTCGACGGCCACGCGGCGCAAGGCATCGATATTCGCCTCATCAAGCGATGCAATCGGAAGGGACACAAGGCGGGCAATCTGGTCAACGGAATCCAGCAGTCGCGTGGCGAGTTCTTCGCGATCTTCGACGCGGATTTCGTACCGCCCGTCGATTTTCTGTTGCGAACCATCCCGCGTTTCACGGATCCCGAGCTCGGATTTCTGCAAACCGGCATCGGCTATGAGAATCGCGATGTATCGTTTCTCACACGCTTCCAGGCAATGGAAATGGGCCATCAGCAATACGTGACGGTAGGCCTGAGCGAAGACGGCGATATGGCTTCGCTGAGCGGAAGCTCGTGCGTATGGCGCAAAGCCTGCGTCGACGCGCTGGGCGGCTGGAATGACTCGAGCGTCACGGAAGACGTGGACCTCGGCTATCGCGCGCAGTTCGGCGACTGGAAGTATGCTTATCTTCGTGACGTGGTGTCGATGTCCGTGTTGCCCGAGACCATCAGCGCATTTCGGGTTCAGCGCGAGCGCTGGGGGCGAGGGCTGATTCATAGCGCGTTCAAGCATGTGCGGAAAATGCTGTTGCAGCCGCTACCGCTGGTCAAGCGCCTGCATGCTATCTCGGTGATGTTTTCGTCCGTGCTGCTGGCGGCCATCCACGTGCTGGTCCTCCTGAGCCTTCCGCTGACCTATCTCGTTCATTTCGATGGAGCAGGCGTGCGTTGGGGGGCGCTGATGTTCTTCATCCTCGTCGCCGTATGGGGAGTCGGCAACGCATTGGGTGCGCGCAAAGGCGGCCGGTTCGAGGACCGGCCCAGCATATTGATGAGCGTCGCGCACACCTACCTGTACATCGCCATGTTTCTGCCGATGTCCTGGTACTACTTTGTGGGTGGTGTGCGGGCATTGTTTGGCGTCTATAACGATTTCAATCGCACGCCCAAAGGCAAGGACGAACTGCACTCGGCCGTGCCTCGTATCAACACCATTCTGTGGCTCGGCGAGGTCCTGACTTTTCTCTATTCGCTGTTCACGATCGGTGTAGCGTTCGAAAGCGGCAACATTGTGCTGGTGCCCCTCAATGTCACCGTCTGCGTGGGATTCGGCATGGTGTTGCGTTGGACTTGGACAGAACGATGTGCGCGTGTGCGCGCTTAGCTTCGCCTCATTTCGGGCTGCAACGACGCACACGTCGCGTTCAACCGCGTGCGATGTAACCCGTTCGCGACATCCCCGATAACACCATGCCCGTCGAGATGCAAAAAAATCACCAGACGTTGACGTTCCGCCTGGCGCGTGCCAGCGATGCGGCAGTGTGTGCGCCGCTCGTGTTTGCATCAGGCGAGCACGAGTTCGAATATTTTCTCGGCGCGTCGCCAGAGCAATGCATCGCGTTTCTGAAAAGACAGTTCCGCGGGTCGGGTGGACGCTTTTCATGGCGGCGCCACGAAGTGGCGGTGGATGCTCAGGGTAGGGTCGTGGCCGTGCTCGCGCTCCATGACGGTCGCCGTCTGCTTGCCGACGATCCCCATATCGCCTGGGCGGTGCTACGTCACTTTGGTCCGATGCGCGCGGTGCCAATCCTGCTTCGTGGCCTGATCTTGGAAACCGAATTGCCCAAACCCAGGCGCACGCAAACGCTGCTCGCGCACTGCGCGACCGCGTCCGATGCCCGTGGCAAGGGCGTTTTTGCCGCGCTATTCGACTATGCGTGCCGAGCAAAACTCGATAGCCTCGATGCGGAGAATCGCGAACTGGTGCTCGATGTACTCGTGAGCAATCCCCGGGCAATGGCGCTCTATCGAAGGCTTGGCTTCGTTCCGCTAGAGCGGCGGCGTGCGCGCTCGCGCTATTTTCCGGCAAGGCTAGAGTCGGTACGCATGCGGCTCGACAGCGCGAATCGACCCGCGCGCGACGGCGAAGCAAATCTCATCTAGCGTAGGGCCGTGTTCGCGGGCGATGCAGCCCGGCCGTGCGGGCTACAGGCTACAGGTTCATCAGGTTCTCGCAGAACATCTGAACCGCGCCAAGTTTGGCTGAATGGGAATTCGTGACCGTAATGGCGAGGGTCGCCTCTGACATCGAAGCCGATACGGTGAAGTTGCTTGCATGATTGCCCAGCATCTTGACCAAGGGGGACACGTTACAAACGAAGGTTCCGTTATCGTTGGAGACGAGAACGGAAAACGCCACATAGTCGTCGGCGAGCGGCACTGCAGCGCGACAGAGACACCGGAATTCGAATACCGTGAGAGACACCCGGCGAACTGCTTCGTGCGTTTTGAAAACAAAGGCCGCCGAACCGCCGGCAGGTATGCCGGATTGGGTGACGGGAGCGATCTTGATCACGCCCTGAGCGATATTCAGACCTTGCAGATTGGTTTCGGTCTGATCGCTCCAGATCGAGTCGTTATCCTGAGCGATGATGGTCCCGCCCGAGCCGCTCACAGCCGAAGGCGTGCCATTGCTATTGTTCCCGCGCACGAAAACGCGCAAAGCGGGCGTGCGCACGAGTTGCGCAAAGTTGCCGAGCGCGCCGGTCGCCTTGTTATGGTCGATCTCACCGCCAACGTAATATCGGTCCGCGAGAATCGCGTGCGCTCCGGAACCAAAGATCATATTGTCTTTGACATCGGCGCTGACCGTGCCACTGACATACGTGCCGAATGAACCCAGTTGGATATGCGAGCAGATGTTGTTGCTGAAGTGGACCTGCGTCTGCGCGCATATTTCCTCGGGATACAAGCCGCTGGAACTCTTGATGGAATTCCCGCAACTCGCCTTGAGCAGCCATTGCACGACATTGCCATAGACGCGCACATGGGCGGAATCATCCACCCAGATCGCGGCGTATTGCGACGTCACGGTTGAAGTGAAGGTGTTGCCGCTTACGACAGCATTCGCCTTTGGGCTGTTCTCGATTTCAACCGCGCCCCACGCGCTGTTCGCATCGAAGTTTCCGATAACCTTGATGTCGCGGCAGTCGCGAGTGAAGTTATACGACGCGCAGTTCTTTCCGTTATACGTTTCGCATCCCATCACCGCGCAGCCAAACACCGACTGATGCTGAAAGTGGCCGGCGTTTTGCCGCGCCGGTGCCGTCGACTTACAGAACAGGATCTGGGTGTTATAGATCGGATTTTTTGTATGGGAAGCCGTCGCAATGGGCAGCGAGTCGAGGCAGCCGAGAAAATCCACCGCATAAAAGAAGCCGTTGAAGGTGCATCGCTCGAACACGAAATCGCTGAGCGGGACACTCTTGTCGGTGCTATAGACGCTGAAGCAGTTCGACGCCGTGCCGTTCAGCGGTCCCGAATGCTGGCAATCCAGATGGCGCGCCGAGAAACCCGACTGTCCGATATGGATCGATTGCCGGACGAGCAGACCGCCATTCGGCGTTCCCGTGCCGAGCCACGCGACATTGGCGACCTTGACGACGACGCCGCTTATGACGAAGCGCCCGCCTGTCGACGCCGTTCCCTGCGAGAAATACAGCCGTCCTCCGCCGAGCCGGCCAAGGGCATCGGTAGCCCGTTGAATGGCGTCGGTATCGTCGGTTTCACCGTCGCCTCTTGCGCCAAACTGGCGAACGTCGACCGCGCCGCCGAATGCCAGTTTCCACCGCCCTCCGTCCGCTGCGACGATGATCGTGCCGCCGTTTTCGGTGCTTGTCGTATCTTTGGGATCGTGTTCGTAGACGCCGCCGCCGCCGTCATGCGGTCCATAGTAACCGGTGAGAAAAGCCCGGCTATAAACGCTCTTCGAGGCTTGTCGCAGCGCCGAAATCGAATCGGCGACGAGTGCGTTCGGAGCGGCGAAATCCGTTGGGGGCATTCCGTGATAGATGTCGACCTGGCCGGCGGCATGAGATGTTTGCGCACCCGCACGCGATGCCCCGGCTATTGCGGCGGCTCCTACGCCTGCTGCGAGCAAAAAGTTACGACGATGAGGTAACGGAGAGTCTGGTGTCCAATCGGAATGAGTCTCTTGCTTACCTGGTTCCATTAATCCTGTTCCTTTTTTCTGCACATGTTTCAAGCGCCGGGCTTGCATGTATAAAGCGCCGGCAAGGGCATTCCCGAAGGGGGAGAGGCAGCGGAGTCCGATCGCTACGTAACGGACGACCACGACGTTCAAGCCGCTCCTTATGCTTGCCAGAAGACTTGCTTGACAGCCGCTCATTTCCGTTCGCTCATGCTCCTTCCATGCCGAGACCGTCGTTTTCCACTCAGCTTTTCACGCTCTGGATTCTGATCGCCGTGCTCTGCGGCCTGCTGAGTGTCGCGGTATGGCTGATGTTGTCGTGGGCGCTTAGCGAGCGCGTCGTGGCCGCGAAGCAGCAGGCGGCCGCCGCGTGCACGGCGGTGGCCTCGCCACCACCGGCTATGGTCCAAGCCAACAAGCGGCTGAAGACTTGGCGCTTATGCGTGCAATGCCGAAAATGACGGTGATCGACCCTTGTGATGCGTTCGACATCGAAAAAATGGTGCCGGCCATCGCGGCGCTAAAGGGTCCGATCTACGCTCGGCTCTTGCGCGGAAACGTACCGGCCGTACTGGACGAGTATAACTACCAGTTCGACTGCGCAAGGCGAAAATGCTCCGAGATGGACCGGACGTGCTCATCATCTCCTCGGGCATCGTGACGATGCGCGCTTGAAACAGCGAAGGTGTTGGAAGCGGACAAGGTTGATGTCGCCGTGCTGCACGGGCCGACCATCAAGCCGCGCGACACCGAGACCATTATCCGGGAGGCGAATCGCAGCGCTCGAATGGTCGTCGTCGCGGAATATCACACAGTCATGAGCGGACTGGGCGATGCGGTGGCGACCACGCTATCGAAAGCGGGCATATGGTGCACTGAACCCACGTAGTCCTCGAAGAGCCGCTCCATGGGAAACCGAAAGCTGATGCCGCGCCAGTCTCCGTGAACCGCGTGCGGCAAGTGCCGGCGCAAGACCAGTTCGCACCATGGCTTTACCGGCCGATAATGCACCATCAATCTGTCGTCCTGCCACCTGCGGAAATCCTTCTCCGCATCGCGCGATGCAGGCAGCTCGCGAAGCAACCTCGTGGCTGAAACTCTGGTGGAAGGTGACGAATGCGATGTGACCCGCTTCGACGAGTTCATCGAAGCTGCGCTTCAACGCGAAGCGTTCCTGGTTGTCGGCAAGGAATTGCGGATCGAGAATCTCCAGCGTCTTCTCTATCGTTTGATACGTCTTGCCAGTTCCCGGCGGCCCGTAAAGGATCTGGTCGAGGAGGGAAGTGTTCATGTCCGGTGATGTCTTTTCGATGACTGCGGGCATGCCCGAATCTGCGACCGTCGATTCGTTTGTGCCGGGAGGATCGGCGAGTTCGAAGACATATTCCTTGCCTTCGTGAAGCCAGGTTTCCCGAGGACTTTCTCCGCTGGTCAGCAGGCCTCGGATCTTGATATGTCTGTTCGTGGGATCCGGAATGCCGAAGTGCTTCAGCGCCGCAACGAAACTCGGAAAGCGCACTCCGTTGCATAGCACGCTATGGCGTTCCAGACGCTTTCTGCGAATGTCGGGGTCTTCCCAGGATTTGACGACGGCATCTGGAATTTTGGACGTTGACATGGGTGTTGTGCGAGCAAAGGCGCGAAGTTCCTGTGATCATAAAGCAATGTACCAGCTCGAATCGATCGGATCGCTCGACGCTATTTGATAGGGTACCTACGAGCCCGGCAGACCGGACGGCGGCAACGGTACGAGAGTACGCATCCGCGTCAGTACACCCGACATTCGCGTTCGCGAAGCGTCGAACGACAGAAAAGGAACCTGGAGCCGCCACATGAAGCACGATGCCCGAACGTCGGCATTGGCCGACGAGCGGCAGCTTGCCCAGTAACAGCGAATGGTCGATGAACTTGGGACCTTGCAAGCAGGGGCTTCCGAAAGTCTCGGAGTTCTGTGTAGTCAAAAAGACTGAAGAAAGGGTCACACATTCGCTTGGGTCGCGTCTACCTGTCAAACTGGTTCTGCTGTGCAAACCGCCGAAAAAAATTGCCCATTGGAGGCTCAGCGCAGCCAGCTCGACTGATTTTTAGGTAGCTGTTCGGCAGGGTCGTTGACTTTGATCGAATTGCCATCGCGAAGTCGATCGCTGAAGACAACGACGTTCGTTCCTCCCTCATGCGCCTGACTTGGAAAAACAATGCCGGTGCAGCCGAGGTCCCGGACTAGGTCGCTTAACACCCAGGTTGGCGGTTCGATGTGTTGGTCGAACTTCCAATACCGCCAGTCCTCGCGCCAATCTTGCCAAAGCTCGTCCCAGTTCCCTTCCTCCACCTTCCGCAGGTCTACCAGGTCCCGGAGGCTGGCGGTGTATGAGCAGATGGTGCAGGGCGGTAGAAAGGGGGAGGTCTGCTGGTATTCGCGAAGCGCCGTCAGCTCTTCCAGTGAGAGGTATAACGCCTCGACTCCTTCCCTGTTGAAGCGTCCGCCCTTCAGCGCGGCGCCGGCGCCACTCACCGGGCGATCGGCCCAGCGGGGCGTGTGGGCGCGATAGAGCGTGGTTCCTTCCGGAAGATCGGTCAGGATCATCCAACGAAACCTGCGCTGATAGATTCCAGGTAGTCGATCGCATCCTCCGTCCGACCCTCCTGAACCAACTGGAGAATCGTTTTATGGCGAAACGCCGGGATCGGATGGTTTTTGATCAGAAACAGCGCACGTTCGATGTCTGGTTGGACAGCGACGGCTGCCGACACGACCCGCATGAGGTCACGCAAGGCGGCCTGCAATCGAGGCGACTCGGGATGCGTGCGCAGCGTGTTCCGGTGCACGCCGGCGATGGTGGCCAAATCTTGCTGCTGCAGGCCGAGCACGTTGGCGAGATTAATCGCAGAAAGCCGCGAGGTACCGGCTTCTCGGGCAGACTCCAAAACGTCGGCAAGGGTGTCAGCGTTCATCTCTTAAGCTCCGGCGATGATCCATGTGCACATTATACGCACAGTTCGAGCATAGTACGATGTTCGCGATAGAAGCGATAGCGAGATCGATCTCATGATTAGTTAGGTGCTTCACGAATAGTGGATAAATCGCTTTATGTATAGTGCACCAATTCTCCACTCGGGCGGTTCGTATAACTAACGAAAATGTGATAATAAGCATTATGTCAACCTATAGGAATCGCCGTAAGCGTGGCGTTCCTGCAACAAATCGCCATTTCGCAGGCTTGCTGCTTGCTGCTTAAGCATCTATTTACAAACAAGCTGCAAGGTTTGCCGGGTTAGCTTACTGTAAACCGTCGCAATTCTGTTGGACGCTGCATGCTTGACCTGTTCGGTGAGGTCGTTGTGACATACGACGACCTAATTCTTTGGGTTGAAGCCGTCGCCCCTGCTTACGCTTCCAGCCAGCGGGCTTTCGATCATTACGTGAAAGCGTGGGCCGTTGCTGACAAGGTACGCCGCGCCAAGATGTACGGGACGTTCGACTCAACCATCGAAAGTGGCCGTCAGCGTCAAAAAACGCTCGCGCGCAGACTAGGTTTACGGCTCTCATTAAGCGAATAAGAACAGCAACGATACTTGCAGTGCGCGCGGTCACTACACCTTGGCGGCCGACGCGCCCATCGGAGAAGGCCATGACATACGGTTATCCGCGCTCTGTGCGGAACGCGAATTGCTCTGCGTAGCTGTCATGGCTTGTTTCGCATCATGGGAAGTATCGCGACCATTATTTCGCACCGTTGCTCTGCACACCCTGCAGAACTACACCAGTTCGAGTTCAGCTTGTGCGAGGACGGCCGTGCTCCGGCGGTCGGTGTCATCACACTTCGCACCGCGCGGGTTTTGGCGCGTGAGCTCTCAGGCCTCAGCGCATTCATGAGGCTGGTCGCCGCCATTGCCGACTGCGACGAAGCCGCCTTCGACTCGCTGGTCGGGCGGTCTTTTACCGACGGCGTTCCATCGAATAAATCAGCTTAATGCGCGGATCTTGCGCTGAGCGCTTTGACTGGAGATCGACGCATGAGGCGTGCAAAGCTGAAGTATCTTGGCAGCGAAATGACCGCGCCCGCGTCGACGCAACTCTGCGCGGACGACTATGCGGTCTACGCGTCCTACATAGTCCGCTTTACGGGTGCGTATCTCGGCAGTCTCACCGTTGTTCGCAAAACGGACGGCCACGTTCTCTACCCCTTCGAGGGTTCATCTGATATCGGTCCATTTCCGGAAAAGGAGGCTGCTGTCGCTGCTGCGCTAGAGTTAGCGACTAAACTAGTAGCTGGGGATATACAGTGCCCCGAGTACTAAGGAGCGTTCCATGTACAAGATCGTTCGGCCTGCGCGCGGGCAATTGACGGTCGTCGTGTGGACGGAGGACAACAAGTTTCTGTCGAAAGTGATCATTCCCACACGCACCCAGCAACATCAAGCGTCGGACACCCTGGGACCGTTTGCAACAGAGCAAGACGCGCTCATCGAGGCGCTCAAGCATTCGCGTTGGCTTGGTGAAAATCTGCAGACTAAACACCTTCAACCTGCGCTCGAGGCGGGCGATCGTTCGCGGAAAATCTCAGGGTCATCAGCAGCCGATTGACTCGCGCCGGATCGCTCAGCAGAGATTAAGCACGTGGCTCACCGTCCTGATCGGCGAAAATGTGACCGATGTCGGTCGGTCGTCGGATCGTCGCGCACTTCGAGCTCCAGCGCCGTGGAGAATCCTGCGTCGCCTGTGATCGTGTGCGTGACTTTCTTCACGAGCCACGGCGTGTCGTCGATGTCTGGCTTGAAACCACTTACCGTCACCGGCAGCTCTGGAAAGAGCTCAGCGCGGCCGCGCGCCAGCGTGTAATCGAGCGTGGCCTGCGAACGCTGTACGCGCGCAAATTCGGCCTGCGCGGCCGCGCGCGCTTCCGCCTCGCTCGGATAGTCTTCCGGCAGCACCTTCACGTTGTGATTGTTCTCGCCACCGATGACGACCGACTGCCGCTTGCCCTTGCCGTTCGAATGCCAATGAGCGCGCACGGCCGCGTAGCTCTCGCGCTGCGCGATGTGATAGCGATGCTGATCGCCGTCGCGCCGCGTGAGCGCGAGCTCGGAGAGCGCGCGCCCGCTTGCCGTCTTGCCGGTACCGATCGGCATGAAAAGCAGGTTCAGGTCTTTGACGTTCATCACCGCGTCGTAGCGCTTGGCGAGGCGCGTGAGAAACGACATATCGCTTTCATGCGTCTGATCGATGTGTGCAATCGCGACTTTCGCGAGCACGTCAGCAACGGCCGCTTTCAACGAATGCCGCGAGGCGACGGTGCGCACGATCGACCCGAGTGTTTGACCATGCCAGCTTTGTTCGCGCCGCTCGTGCATGGCGTTGGTCATTGAGGCCGATCGTGCGCGAATCGTGATGATATCCGGTGCGCCGCTATGCTCGACTTCGTCAACGGTGAACGTGCCTTTGTCGATGAGCGGCTCGCCAACCCATCCGATCATCACCTTGATATTCGCGCCACGCTTCGGAATGGCAAAAGTGCCTTTACTGTCGTCGATGACGAGATCGAGCATGTCGGATTCATCGGCGCGCGACTCAGCGAGCGTCAGAGCCATGAGGCGCGGCGCAATCAGGCGCGACAGATCGCGGCCATCGAGCGTGATGCGATAGTCCGCCAACGGTTGTTTGCGCGTACTGTCGGTCATGATGCGTCCGCCGCTTTCGATAACACGAGCGCGATCGCGCTGCTCGCGGTTTGCCCGTTTAGTTGCGATATCTGCTTCGCTGCAGACACAACATTTGCGAGCGACAGTCCGTTAGCATTGCTCAGCCCTTTCGACACCGCGCTCGCCGTGCTCGCGTCGATACCATCCGTCACACTGACGACCGCAGAACTCAGGTTCGAGACGGTCGAGCTCTTCGCCGCAGTCACCACGGCGGCCGCGACGTTAGCGACCTTCTTCGTATCTGAAAGCACCGTCGACGCTTCGCTCGCCGTCGCCTTGCCTGCGTCGGTCGTCGACTTCACATCGGACGAAAGCGACAGCACATCATCGTCGACGCGCTTAATCGACAGGTTGAATTCGATCTTGCGCGCGATGCCTTCGGCCGTGTGATATGTCGCCGTCTCGTTGAGACTCTCAATAATGAATGCGCCGTACACCGTGCCTGATCCGTCGACGAGCACATATGCGTCGCCGGTGTCGCCCATTTTGGCGAGCTCGTCGAGCGACGCGATCGTGCCGATTTCGTTGTCTTGCGCGACCATGCCGTTAAGCGTGATCGTGTCATCGCCGGCACCTGTGTATTGGCTCGCATCGCGTGCGCCGACGCGCGAGCTCGTGCGGTGTTTCCAGCTGCGCTGACGCTGCAGCTCCTTGAATGGCGCAGTTTTCAGACTGAAAACGAATTGTCCGAGTGAGAGCATCATGATCGGCTTTCCTTATTCCCTGTCCGACAAACTCGACGAAATACGCGACTGCTTTGCGCGGTCGCGCCGATCGAGCTCGGCCGCGACGGCGCGCGCGATGGCCTGCGCATCCATTCCGGCCTGCGGGTAAATGTTGATGATCGCCGGCGTCGATGCGGCGGCCGCCGCGCTCGCCGCCGCCGGCGTGCTCGATAGCGGACCGCGTCGATCGATCGGCACAGTCGGACGCACGAGCGCGCCGGTACCGAATGAATTCGCTGCGACGCCAGCGAGGCCCACGGCCGCCCGCGCGACGCGGCCCTGCTCGTCTTCCATGCCGAGCGCGGCGCCCTGGCTGATGAATCCGCCGAGCTCACCGAATACGCGGCTTGGACTGTGGATGCCGAGTTTTTCCTTGAACCATCCTACCGTCGAGCTCGCGACATTCACGATCGCATCTTTCACGGTGCCGAGCCCGCCCGTGATGCCGTTCACGAGCCCGCCGATGATGTTCGATCCGATAGCGGAGAATTGCGCCGGCATCGAGCTAAACCACCCGGTGAATTCTGCGAACTTGGCGCGGATGAAATCCCATGCGCTCGCCGCGCCCGTCTTGATCGTGTCCCAATGGGTATAGATCAAGTACGCCGCGCCGGCGATGATGGCGACGACAGCCGCGATCGCAAGGCCGATTGGATTCATCAGCATCGCGCGGCCGGCAAGCATCGCGGCAGACCCAAACATGCGAAACGCGCTCGCGCCGAGTCCAAGCCCGCGCGCAAGCAGCCCGCCCTGCATGCCGAGCGTCGTCATGCTAAAGCGGAGCACCGCGAGCGGCCCAAGCACGCCGGCGAGCGCGATCGTCAGCGTTCCGACCGTAACGAGCAGCGCGGCGAGCACCGTGAGCACGGTAATGATCGCCGTCGCCGCCGCGCTGTGCTCTTTCATGAATCCGACGACCTTCGCTGTAAGCGTAGCTTGCACTTGCAGGCCGGCGTTATACAGTGGCGACACCCGCTCGCCGATTTCCTGCTTCAGGTTTTTCAACTGCGCGAGAGACTCAGTCTCGCGCCCTGTCGTCATCTGCTCGCCCTTCGCTTTGAGCTCGTCGATGCCGTCTGCGCCCGCGTTGAGTTTCTCGTTCTTGTGAATCTGCGCGCTCTGCATGTACATCGTCGTGAACAGATTCGCGGCCGTCCGATTCGTGAAGATGGTCGAGATCATGTCTTTGACCTTATCCGGGTCAGTGATCCCCTTCGCGGCGAGCTTCGGCAGCAGCACCTTTTCGAGCCATTCAAGCGGCGACGCTTTTAGCATGTCGCCGCCGCGCAGCGCGCCCGGCTTCACTTGCTTGAGCGTGCCGATCTTCGTGTATTCGACCATCTTCGGATCGAGCAGACCAAGCGACATCATTTGCTTGGCAGCTCGCACCGTTGTCTTGCCCTGATAGACGTTGCTGTATGCCGACATCAAACCGGTGCCGACCGCATGCCCGCCCATTTCCTGAATGAGTGGCTCCATCTGGTAATAAAACGCGTCTTTGCGCAGTTGCTTTGCCGCGACGCCGCCCGTCTGGATGAAATTGCGCCATTCATCACCGCCCACTCGGCCGCCGGTTGCGGTGAGCACCTTTTGCACCATGTTCGCTTCGTCTTTGAACGTCGCTTCGTCTTTGGTGCCGCCGCGCAGCTCGATCACCTTCAGCATGTTCATGAATTTCTCTTCGTTCGCGTGCGCGTCTTCTGCACCGAACATCGATTCGTTCGCAAACTTCATTTTCGCGAGCGTCGGCATCACCATCTGCGCGTGATGCTCGTCGGCGAAGATGGTAAGCGCGTCACGCATCATCGTGAGGTTGTCGGTCGTCGACACGCCGTACATTTTCATTGCGCGCGCATATTTGATCGCGTCTTCCGCAGCGTGATCGCCCAAGCCGAGCGCCTTGATGCGCATACCCTCGTTCTCGGCTTTCTTCGACTCGTCGAGCGTCTCGCGCAAGTCACCGATCACATGCGCGCCGGTGCTACGCGTAGCGTAACCGGCGACGGCCATATTCGCGGCGAAGCCCTGCACGTCCTGCATGCTCTTGCGCGCCGTAGCGACACGCTTCTCACGATCGCTGATTTGCTGCAGCTTGGCGGCCTGCTCATTCATGGCCGAATTGGTCGCCGCGATATTGGTGCGCAGCTCGCGCTCGTGTTGCGCGAGGTTGCGCGTATTGATGCCTGCGCCTTCGAGACGCGTGCGCAGGTCGTTGACCGTCTGCGCCTGTTGCTTTTGCTGTTGCGACAGTGCGCGCGCGGCTTCGCGAGCGCTCTGCAAGTCTGCAATCATCTTTTGCGACGGCGGCCCCATGGTGCGCAGGGAGCCCGCCAGTTCCTTCACGCGCTCGCGCGCGGTCGCGAGCTGTGCGCCAGTTGCTTCGAGGCCGGTGCGTATTTCGCGAAACGATGCGACGGCCTTTTGCGTCTTGCCCATTTCGGCGAGCTCGCGCCGCGTATCCTTGAGTGACGCAGCGAGCCCCTTGTTTCCGGCGAGCATGGTTTTAAGGGGCTTCGTGATGTTGTCGACCATGTCGAACATCACGCGAAGTTTCAGCGCGTTATCCATCAGTCTTTTCGCTCGTATCGTTCACGCGCCCGCTCGCGCCAGTCCATCAGCTCCGACAGGCTGAAATCGTTCATCGTCGCCGGCGTCCATCCGAAAACCAGCGCGATATCGGCCATGGGGTCTTCTACCCGTTCAGGGATTCCAGCTTCGACTTCATGGCCTTCGGCATCAAAAAACCGGCAAAGATGCCTCCCAACATCACGAGGTCAGCCGGATCGATGTTCGCGACATCTTGCTCGGTGAGCGTCGGCGTGCTGATGCGCGGCAGCACCTTCGAGAGCGCGGCCACGTCGAGATTCACGAGGTCGGAGAGCGACGCGCCGCGCAGCTCGCCCGACTTCGGCTTTCGCAGCGTGATCTTGTCAATGATCTGCGAACCGCGAACGAGCGGCGTGTCGAGCGTGTGCGTGTTGGAGTCTTCGACGGGTCCGGCGACAACGTCGACGGCGTCGTGCGGATTGGTTTGCTTGTTCGTCTTCATGCTGCCCCTTGTGGCGTGATGTGATGGATGGCGAGCCGGTCATCGCCGGCTCGCGTGTGTTTCGGTTACAGGCCGATCGCGGTGCGCAGCGCCGCGAGCAGATCAGTGCCGCCGACCTTCTCGATCATGTTGACGAAATCGAGCTCGATGATGTCCTCGCCGTTGATGCTCAGCTTGTAATAGCTGGCGACGGTCGTCACCTTGAAAGACGTATCTTCCTTCGCCTTGGCAGTGCCCGGATCGATCTCCATGTGACGACCTTTCACGACGATCTCGACGGAGTCATACGAGGTCGAGTCTTCGGACTGGTAGCCGCCGGCGAATCGAAGCAGCACGCCATCATGCTTCGTGACTCCGTATTGCGAGAGCACCGATTTCATGATGCCGCCGGCGGTCCATTCCATCTGAACCCCTTCCTGACCGAAATCGACCTTGATCGGGCCGCTCATGCCACCGCCCTGCCAGTCTTCCATCTTTCGCGTCAGCTTCGGCAGCGTGATTTCCGCGACTTGCCCGACGAAATTCTCGCCGTTGTGGAAGAGGTTGAACCCCTTCAGCTTACGAGGCATACCCATGTTGTGATGCTCCTTTGCGTGCCTATGCGGCGTGATTGATTACGCGTTCACGCGCGAAGCGAAGTCGGCGAGATAGCGGTCGGTGATACGTTGCTGCAGCACCAAGTTTTCGAGCGGCGGAACCGGCGTATAGTCGTAATCGATGTACGCCTTGCCCGACTTCAGCACATCGGTCGTGTTCGGCTCCGGGTCGAACCACGACGAACCGCCGATCATGTAACCCTGCGACACCCACTCGCGGAACTTGCCGTTGATTGCCTCGATGATGTCGCGCGGCAGCGACGGATTGAGCGGCCCGTCGATGACAGGCATCTGCGCTTCTGCGATCGAATCCGCGATGACTTGCGCCGTGCGCGTGTAGTTCTCGAACTGAAAGAGCGGGTCGTCGGAGCACGTGCGCGAGCCCCAAAACCGATAGCCGTCTTTGTTGATCAGGGTCGTCACGTCGAGCTCGTTGAGATACCCCGCATCGGTCGCCGGGTCCTGCAAATCCCACGACACGTCAGCCGAGATTCCCACGACGCCATTCACGCCCACGTTCGAGAGCGTCTTGTGCCAGCCGGTGTCGTTGTCGATCTTCGCTCGAAGGCCCATCGCATACGCGACGGCCGGAACTTCAACGTTCGCATTCGCCGTCGAATCCCACGCGAGGAAATTCGGCCACATGATCATGACTTCGCGCTGGCTGAACTGCGCGCGGTAGGTCGTGACTTCCTCTTTCGTCTTGCAGCCGCTGGCATAGGCGTACACGAAGCCGCGCAGCGATTGCGCGATCGCGGCGAGCGCGGCGGTGACCGGTTGCGTGTCGAGGTCCGGTGCGCCGAGAATCCGCGGCTTGACGCCGAGCTGCGCCTGCGCGGCGAGCAGCGCTTTCATGCCGGTGTATTTGCCATCGGCCGTCACGGTGCCGATGACGTTCGTCGTCGTCGCGGCCGCGTCCGCACCTTCATCAACGCGCACTACAACAGTCACGGGCTTGGTTTGCTGACCGATCGCATTGAGCGTCTTGTACAGCGTGCCTTTGGTGCCTGCTTTGCCGAGCGCCGCGACAACGTTCGTGATCAATACGGGCGTATCGAGCGGGAACATCGTCGCGTCGGCGTCTTCGGCCGTGCACACGACACCCACGACAGCAGTCGATACCGTGCGGATCGGGCGCGTGCCCGAATTGATTTCAACGACGCGTACGCCGTGGTGATAGTCTTGCGCCATGTTGTTTCACTCCGAGGGTAAGGTGATACGGGAAAGTGTCGCGGTCGAATCGTTCGATGCGCCGCTCTGATTTTCGGGAAAGAGCGCGCGCGCACCTTCATCCGATTCGATCGATTTCAGGCAATGGTCTTTCTGCAGAAGATCGAGGCAGCGGCAGAGCACGCAGCCCCATCGCTTGCCCTCTTGCATGGCCTTGCCCGCGCGGCTCGATATCGTCTCGTCGGGGTCGCCCAACGCAATCGCATTTGCGAGCTGATCGAGCGCCACGAGTACGTTTCGAAGCCAGCGCAAGAACATGCTCAGCTCCACGCAATTGCATTGACCGCGTCGACTGATTCGGCCGCCGCTACTTGCGCGGCGAGCTGCGCATTGCGCGCCATCGCGGCAAGAATCGCTGCTTTGCCGTCCTGGCCAACACGCTGCATCTGCGCAGCCATATGCGCGCGGAACGCCCACTCGCCGGAAGCGTCGGCGCACCAAAACGGCGTCGACCAATCGGCCGCATTGCCGGGCATCAATGAGGCGAGCACGCTCGACGCAAGGTTTTGCTGGTCGGTGTCTTTTGCTGGGTAGCTGTAAAGCTCGCCGAGCGCGTTCGATGAAAAGCCGGCGTAGATCGCCGCCTTGCATGCGGCCGCCAGTTCGGCGACTTTCGCGACTCTTGCCGCGTCGAGCAGCTCTGCATCGGAAGGTGGCGGCATGTCGGTGAGCGCGCCGTCTTTCACGCCGCGCGCGCCTTGATTGGAGATGCAATCACGCCATTCTTCATCCGTGATGTCGATGACGCTCGCGCCTTCGGGCGCGGGGCTATCAACGGTGTCATAGAAAGCGATGATTGGTTTGACAAGCGAGAGGCTCGTCGAATCGTATGCAGCTTGTTTTTGTCTCATTTCCTTACTTCCCGATCGCAAGCCACCAGTTTTGAACTTGGGCGGCCAACGTTGAATTGACCGGCGCGCTACCGCTGTTGTTAGCAAATGCGCCCCACCCGAACCCAGTTACCGACTTGCTATTCAGGACCGTGTAAGCCTGAACGCCATAGGCGACTTGGTAGCCTGTGGCAATGACACGCCAACAGGCGCTCGTAAACGCAATCGGGAAAGTCACTGGCGTGGTTGCGCTCACTACGTTGGATGACCATCCCCACTGAAGAATCACCCCGCCAAGCCACGAAGGCAGTTTCAAATAGCCTATGTCGCCCGTCACCAGCGTGAAGCCGGCAGCAGAAGCCACGGCATCGATGCAGCTTGCGACAAGCGCTTGAATATTCGTCGACAGCCACGCGGTTGTCGGAACCTTCGCGCTGCTGTCGCCTTGCGCTGGCGCGACGGCCGTTTGAACGCCGCCCGAATTTCGCACCAATACCCATGCGCCGTTTCCACTGTTGAGCGAAGCGTTCCACTGAACTTCACAGAGACCGCTGACGACGATTTCTCCGCCTTTCAATGCTGCATGATCGAGGCCCCAGATCGGCGCGGCGGGGATCGCTTGGTCACCTGTCGCGTTCGGCGTGAAGGTTGCTGCGCCAGTGTTGCCCGCGCCGGCTTTGAACCGATACACCGACCCATCTGCAATCGCTTGAACCGCCGGCGTGTAAGCGGCGGTGATTGCATTCGCCGTGCCGCCGGCGAGCGCATACGCTTTTGCGACGCCGAGGATTTCGGCGATGCGATTGAATAGGTATTTCGTGCGGTTCGCGAGCTGTTTGAGCGGCTTGTTATCAACGCCGTCAGGGCCGCCCTGTACAGGGTCAGACGTCTCGTATTGATATACGCCCTCTTCCCATTGATCGGATTCGACGAGATTCGTCATGCTTGGATGCTCCCTCTTGTGTATTGGCCATTGCGAAGAGCGACGCCGTTATGCCGAATCTCCGCTTGTTGATAG
The DNA here is from genome assembly GCF_031451315.1 of Caballeronia sp. LZ032. Classification (NCBI taxonomy): domain Bacteria; kingdom Pseudomonadati; phylum Pseudomonadota; class Betaproteobacteria; order Burkholderiales; family Burkholderiaceae; genus Caballeronia; species Caballeronia sp. LZ032. Next base: position 196,193 of record NZ_JARUXP010000005.1, on the reverse strand, counting down.
TCGAGCGAGACGAGCTGGGAACGCTGCGGCGCATAACGTTCGAGCACGGCGCGCAGGTTGGTCGCTTGGTCGATCGTGATCGGCTGCGAGAGACGCACGATGTATTGCGCCCACGCCGACGCATCGCCATGGACGTAGTCGCCATTGCGTGTCGTGCTGCCATCGCGCCGGCGGATGCGCCGGCCCTCAACGATCGCCACTTCACCGAACCCAAGCCGGCGAATCACTTCGCGCACGGCCCACGGTGTCCCGCGCTTCTGATGCAGTTGGATCGCGCCCTTGATCAACCCACGCCGGGCTTCGTCCGACTCCGCGAGCTCCCACCCATCAACGGACACTTCGGCCGCGAGATACGGCAGCAGCGCTGCCGGGCAGGTGTCTGGATTCCAGTAGTCACGGATCGGGATCGGCAGATCGTCGATCGCGGCGAGCGCGGTAGCGGTGCGCTTTTCGAGCGTGGTCGCATTGGGCGGAAGCAGATTAGGCATAGATGCCGCCGTTCTCGATCACGACTTCAAGGCAGTACGACGCCTGCGTGTCGTCGATGACAAGGTCTGCGGCCGGCTCGATCAGTTCCGTCTTGGTGAGGCCAGCGGCCTGCAACACGCCGGTGATTGCCGACACCGCGACCCCGACGCCGATGCGGTGCACCTTGTCCGCATACGCCTGCGCATTTTTCGCGGCCTGCGCAAGCAGCACGTCAGCGCCCACGGCCGATTTCGTGTAGCCCTTCGCATGAATGCGATATGTGACGATCTCCGCCGACGCGACAAAAACGGTGTCATTGAGCGGGCGCTGATCTTCTTCGCTCAGCGCTGCGTAGACTGCGTCAATAATCGGCTGCGGCACGGTGCCGTCGCCGTCACGAGCGAGCAGTGTCACCAGCACGTCTCCCGGTTGCGGCCGCGAGGTCTTCGCATCGAGCAGTTGCCCGTCGACGGCGAGCGCCTTCGAGACATAAGCAGCTGCCGGCCCGGCGACGCTGAATCCTTGCGGCGCGAGCTGAATGCGTCGGCGCAAGTCGTCGTCGTCCTCGTCGACTTCGGCGATATCGTTCTCAGGATCGGCCGGAGTAACGACGAGCTTTTCGATGCCGAAAAGCGCCGCACGCTGAACAAGGTCGTTGCCGTTCGCAAAGGCGAGCATCACGGCGCGCGTCGCGTCATTGATTCGCTGACGCAGCACGAGCTCTCGATAACTGTTTTCTTGCAACAGGCGCGCGAGCGGCTCGGATTCGAGCTCGACGGTCGCAGCGATATCGGCCTGCTCTCCTTCCGGCCACAGCGCAATGAGCGCCGCCTTGCGCGTCGCGAGAATGCTCTCGAAGTCGAGCACTTCGAGCACGTCAGGAAGCGGCAGGCTCGCGAGGTCGATCAATGCTGACGTGCTCATAGCGTTTGTCCGGTTGTCAGGTCGACCTTGGTCTGAACTGTGTCGCCGGTCTCTGTCGTGTAGCCTTCAATGTCGATCACCTGTGCGCCGCCAAACGTCGAATCGTCGATGCTCAGCTGCACGCGCGTGATCGTCAGACGCGGCTCATAGCGCATGAGTGCGGTCGCGACGGCCGCATAAAGACGTGTGCGCGCTGCGCCGTTATTCGGCTGGTCGACGAGGTCGAAGAGCTCCGAGCCGAACGCGCGACGCTTGACGCATGTCGCCAGCGGTGTCGTCAGAATCTTTGCGATGGACTGATACAAGTGATCGAGCCCGCCGAGCGCACGGCCGGTGATTGCGTTCATGCCCTTCATTGCGGTTCGTCCGTGATTGAGCCGGTCTCAGGGTGCTTGTGATGCGCTGAACTTTTGTTGCCAGCAATAACGTCGACGCTTACGCGAATCGTGCCGTCGATCATGTGATCGCCGCCGCTCGGCCCTGTCTTGCCGCTCATGCCGTCTTGGAAGGAGAACGGGCCTTTGACGTTGAGCGACTTGGTCACAGTCGTGTCGCCATCGAGCGTGATCGAATCCGCCTTGACGGTCGCCGTCTGCGTCTGGACTGTCACCGCGCCCGGCGCGATTACCTTCACCGTCGCGCCGACCGGCAGCGTCGCCGAAAGCTCGTGCGCAGCATGGTCGTACTGCATGACCGCGCCATCTGGATAAACGGTCGTGTGCACGGTAGGGCTTTGGACCGGTGCGGGCGCGGCGTCGGAAAAGATGCCGGGAAGCGCGACGCCTTGCGCCGGGTCGCCCATCGGGCAAAAGAGCATGACCTGTTCGCCGACAGTCGGCGGGTTCCATTCACGCGTCGCGCCTGCGCGCGCAGCGAAAAACGGAATCCAATTGGTCGTGAGGCCGGGATTGTCGGTGTCGTCGGGATCGCCCACCGACACACGCACGGTTGGCGGATTGGTCGAGAGGTCGACCGCGAACACTGACCCTTTGCGGATCAGGTTGACAATCAAGCGGCGAAATTCGTTAGCGTCCATACCGGCCATGTTGCCGGCCATGCGCGCGCGAGGCGAGTAACGCGCAATGTGTTTCGTCTGGACACAAAAAAGCCCTGCGAACAGGGCTCGGATTGTCACTTGGTGATGTGCTTCAGGAGCATGTCGCGTATCAGCTCGCGATCTTCGGTCGTAAATCCAAGCAGCACGCGCGCCGGGTATTTGTAGTCTTTCCCGCCGGGCGCGACGCGATCCGTTTCGCCGAACTGATGCACACGCGCGACGCGCGACACGCGGCCCGAAAAGCCGATGGCGAGCCCGGTCGCATCGACTTCCGTCTGCAGGTAACGCGCCGTGCGGAGCTTCACGAACATCGCCGTGCGCTTGATGCGGCCGCGTTTGTCACGTAGAGCTTTGCCGCCGGGTTTGAGGCGCGGCTTGCGTGCATCGTACCCGCTACCGTCTGGATTGCGCTGCGCTGCGATGCGCGCCTGCTGACTACGGCGCAGCTCGCGCGCGATATCACGCAGCGCCGCATGCCGCGCTGGTGCGTCGAGCTTCGCGAGCAGGCCGCCGAGCCAATTCTCGAAGAGGTTCAGCTCTTCGGCCACGGTTCGCCGGTCCACGTGATCGAGTCGGCAAGCGCTTGCGAATCGTCGATGTGCGTCACTGTGCGCTCGCCTGTTGGCCCGGTGCCGACGACGACGCTTTCGGTCATCTGCAGCTTGATAGACACATCGGCGGTCGCGTTGTCGAGAATGTCGATCTCGAACGTGATGCCGTTCGATCGTTGATCGAAGTTGCTCACGAGGTCGGACTGATACATTCGAACCCAATCGACGAGCGCTATAAAGAGGTCGTCTGCGTCGCCTGCAAAATCCAGCACGATCACATTGAGCACGTAGCGATATTCGAACGAGCTCGATATCGTGCCGGTCGCGGCGAGCGCGCCCTGATCGATGAATACTGTCAGCTTTTCGGGACTTTCCGCAAGCGCCGGGATAGCAGCGACGAGCGCCGCGCGCAGACTCGCCGGCTTAATCATGTTTCCCCTTCGCCGTCTGCGCGTCGATTTCGGCCTGCGCGGCCGTCTGACAAGAAACGATCATGTCGACTTTGGCCGCACACGCGCCCCACGCGCCTTTGGCGGTCGTGAGCGCCGCGCGCAGCTCGCCATTAGTTGTCGGAGCCATCGCCGGCAGCGTGCACCGCGTGATCGTTTGACACTGCAGCACCGAAATTCGCGGTGCCGGTGAAAGTGGGGCTTGCTGACAGGCGCACAACGTCAGCAGGCAAAGGAGTATCGGCCCACGTGCGAACGGTCGGATTTTCATTGATCACCTTTTTCATGGCTTGGCGTTCGCTCGTGACGGTCGCGCGCACGGCGGTCGTCGACGTGTCGAGCTGCACCTGTTGCTTCGCTTTCTCGCCGGCGTCACGCTGCAGGTCGCTGATTGTCTTGTTGCGGTCGACGATGCCCTGCTTTGCGGTTGCGAGCTGGTTATTCGCATCGGCGAGCTCGACGCGCAGCTCGCGCACATACAGCACGCCGCCGGCGAGCGCGGCAAGCACGAGCGCGCCGACGACGAGTTTCGCGATGATCGGATTCATGCGGCCGCCTTGTCGGTCGGCGCATATCGTTCGAAGGCTCGCGCGAGCTTCACGTCATAAAGGTTTTGCGCATAGGCCGCGCCGTTGTAGCCCTTCGCAAACTGCACCCACTTGCGAGCCTTCAGCGCTGCAAGCAGATTGGGATCGGCGGCAACGAAGCGCACGAACGCGTCGAGCTGCTCGCCTTCGCTGCCCTCCATGCGTGACACGAACTCGTCGACGCTCTCATACTTGAGCCGCTCCCAGTTTCTGCCCATGACCTGAAACGCGCCCCAACTCGCCGACTCGTACGCCGCGCCGGCGTCGATCATTTCGGCCGACGCGAGGCGCATGTATTCCGCTGAGCCGCCCTTATAGCCGCCGCGCGTCTGCGAAACGATGTCGGGATAGCGTGCGGCGAGCGGCTCGGGGTTGATGCCGCGTGCCTGCAGCCGTTGCCAAAAGATATGACGCTCGAAAAGAATCACCGGCCGGCCATCGGAGAGAAAGCCCGATCCGCTCGATTCGACTTCGTTCACCGCGCGCACGCACGCGACCTGCACGCCGAGCGCGGCGGCCGCCTGGACAATGTCCGCATCGCTGAGGTGCTTTGGATCACGACGACCGGTCGCGATCGCCGCGAGCGTCTTCGGTCCGGCGATGCCGTCGACCACAAGCCCGGTTTTCGTCTGAATCGCCTTGACGGCCGTTTCCGTCGCGTCGTCGTAGACATGCGTCACCGCGAGCGCGAAGCCGGCCCGGATGAGCCGGCGCTGCAGCAGGCCGACATCGTCGCCGAAGTCGCCGAGTCGATGCGTTTTCATTGTTCGCTACTCCACAAGAGCCGCGCGATGTTGCCGCGCGCGGCGTACACGAAGAGCGCCAGTAGGATCGCTGTCGCCGCTTCGAAGAATCCGACATGCTTCGCGTGCAGTGCGAGCTCGATCGCCGATCCACCCGACACCGCAACGACCGCCCATGCGACCCACGAGACATGATGGCGGTGTCGGGCGCCGTTGCGCCGATAGAACAAGACGCGCAGCATGGCCGCGACGTGCGCCGCGAGCGCGATCACCGCAAACGAGATGTGCATATCAGCCGCCTCGCTTCAGGAACGCCAGCAGATCGATGTTTTTGACGCGCTCGATCAATTGCAATGTGACAGTGATCACCAGCGCGGCCGCAAAGAAGCCGGCGACGCCCGTCGAGTGAATCGGCGTCGCGTTGACGATTTCTGGCGCGGCGAGATAGCCCATGACGAGCGAAATCAGCATGTACGCGATGCGCTGCAAGATGCCGATGTCTTTCGAGGTCACGACCACAAGCGCCGCGCCGGTGAAAGCGCCGATCAGTGCATTGCCATCGATGCCGGGCGCAAGGCCGGCGAGCCCGATCGCAGTCGACAGCGCTGCAGCGGTTGTGGTGTTCGGTTCGGCCATGTCGCCAGCTCCAAGGATCAGTCAAACAATTGCAAAAGCGGCGTCGTGCTCTCGACGGTCGAGAGCTCAGGCATATCGACGACAGTTCCGAGCGGCAGCACGAGGCCCAAGTCGGCGAGGCCCGCATTCGCTTCGAGCACCGCCTCAACGGTGCCATCGGTGCGGCCGTAGACACGCCAGCACAGCGCGTCGACGGTGTCGCCTTGTTGCGTCGTGACCTTCATCAGATCAGCTCGACGGTCGATCGCGCGATGCCGCGCAGGTCGTTGAGCGCCCACCTGACGTTACGGCGCGCGCTGCAGATCGTCGCTTCAAGGTCTTCCGCTTTTTGGCCGCCCGACTTCGTCGTGTCCCAGTCGCGATAGCGCTCTGTTAGATCGGCGTGCGTCATGTTGAACACGGCGCGGCGGTATCGGCCGAGCTGGACGCTCTCGCCAGCGACGCGCGGCGCAGGCACATCGGCGAGCGTCGTATGACCGGCCGCGAGCTGCTCGACGCGCCATGTGTAGAGCTCAGCGTTCACACTCGCGACCGCGTCGATGGTCGCCTCGCGCAAACGCTCGTGTGTCACGGTGCCATCGAGGCGCGTCGATGCGCGCAGCTCGTCGAGCGAAATATCGGGAAAGAAGCCGTCGTTTTCGATCGTCGCCGCGTCAGGCGTCGGCGGATTCGGTTCGGCGGTCGCGATAAAACTGCTCATAGCACGTGACTCGGAATAAGTGGACGGTGGACCGGCGTCGGTATCGCGTAGCGCTCAGCCGTTGCGATCGTCAGCCGGTGCCGTCCATGCCGGGGGGGCTCGTTACGTGCGGCCGGCCTTCTTGGCCGTCGCACTCCTCAACTCGTTTTCGAGTCGAGTGATGTCTTTTTTCACGCCCACGCGATCGTGCAAATCGACCGCGCGGCGGAACATTTCGAGCGCTCGGACCGGGTCGGACTTCTCCAACGCGTAGCCGAGTGCCTTCTGTAACTTTGCCCTGATTTGATCGTGCATGTCATACGATCGGGTCAGCTCGTCGACTTCCTGCAGGAAATCGACCGGGAAAATCTCGCCGGTGCTGAAGGCGCGCAATGCAGCCTCCGCGAATTCTTCTGCGACCGCCGCCGGTAGCGCTCGCTCATAGTGCTCTGGCAATGTCATGGCATGCCGCAGCGCGTAGCGTGCGATATCGAGCGCGCCGGCGTAGTCGCCCGCGTCGATTCGCCAGATCATGACCGTTGCAATCACATCGTCTTGAGCACCCCGCCCACCTTCAAGCACGCCGGCGACATAGTCGACGTATTCCGGCAGCACCTCGCGCTTGACATCGATTTTTCGTGCGACCGACTGAAGCGACTTCAGTCGACGCTTATCGACCGCGAGCTTTGCGAGCATGAGCTCGTATTGCCGCGTGCCGGCGAGCGTCTTACCGGGCGCGACCGATGCGGCCGCCTGTGCTGCGCGAATGCGCGCTTGATGTCGGCGAGCGGGGCTAGACATGGTTATGCCGCCTCGATCTCGATGTTTTCCACGACCGCGCCGCAGCCGTAGTCTTCGACGACATACGCCTCGTTGCTCGATTCGTAGTTCTCGATCTGATCACGCTTAGGATTGTCCACCACCGTGCGCCGGCGGCCGCCGTTCTGGTAGTAGATCGACAGATTGTCGAGACGCGTGAGCGCGAGCGTGTTCGCCGGGAAGAACGGCGCGCTCACGGCCTGCTTGCCGCCGATGCGCTTGCCGCTGATCACCATATCGAGCGCCGCCTGCTCGGTCGCAACGTTCGCCGCGCTCACGAGCGGGAAATACTTGTCATGCAGCAGCGCGCTACCGACCACGACCACCACGGCCGGGTCGTCGCGATACCACTCGTCGAGCAGCTGCAGCGCGTCGAGCACGAGCGCGTCGAGATTCTTGTAATCCGAGCCGGCGGCCGTGCCGACCTTGACCTTGTTCGAGCCGGCGACGGCCTCGTGCATGACGCGGTCGGCGGCGTTCTCGCGCCACTTCTGCAGCCAGCCCTTGTTCACGTCCTGCAGCAGCGCATTCGTTGCCCGGTCCGAAGAAGCGGCACGCGACGTGCCATTGAAACCGATGCAGATACGATCGAGCGCCGTGCGCTGCACGATGGCATCGCGGATCAGCGTCTGGAACTCCGGCTTCTGCGCCCAGGCATCGAGGCGCGAATACTTCAGTGCCGTGTCGAAATTGGTTTGCGTGCAGAAATAGCCGTTGTCGTCGAGGGTCGTCGGATCGACGGGCGTGCGATCTTTCGCGCTTGTGTCGGTCGTGCTCGCGATCGGTGCGCCGATGCCGAGGCCGATTTTCGAACCGGCCTGCTCTTCGACACCGATCACGTTGATGCGCTTCAGGAATTCGCTCGACGCCTGAATGCGGCCTTCGAGTGTTTGCTGCACGGACGGGTCGACCGTGAATTTCACCGACGCATCGGGCACGCCGTTGAGCTGTGCGATCGCGCCGAGATAGGCATTGAACAGCGCGCGGGTATTGTTGCGCATGAACTTCTCCAAACGTTGAGGGGTAAGGCCGGGTCAGGTAGCGGAACGATCAGCAGTCGGTCGTTTGCACGCCGCTCGATCCGGTCGCCGGCGCGCGCGGTGCGCTGCCCGGCTGCGTCGACAGCTTCGCGGTGAGCTCTTCGAGTTGCTTCGCCGTCGATGCGTGCGCGCCCTTCTCTGCGTCGAGCTCGGTTCGCAGCGCGCCGAGCTGCGTCGACAGCTCTTCGACTCGCGTTGCTTGGTCCCTGCCATGCGTGGCAAGTGCTTCGATAGCCTGCGCCGCGTCAGCGAAGCGCTTTTCGTCCGACGCGCCCTTGTTGCGCACCATCCCGATGATTTCGGCGACACGAGCGAACAGGCCCGGCGATGTGATGCTCGGCGCGGATTGCGTCGGCTCGATGTCTTCGAACTCGATCGCGGTTTCTTCCGCGACGGAAAATACGTTGTCGGGGCTCTGCTTGCGGTGCGCCAGCGGATTCTTCGCGCCGAGGCCGGCCGCGAACTGTAGGATTTCGGTTCCGAGGCTCGCCGGGCTATCCGTCACCGCAAGGCCCATGAGGTAGGCCTGCTTCGTGTCGGCGAACGAGTAGCTGATTTCGATCGACGTATAGATTTTCTGACCGGCATTCACGAGCGCAACGAGGGCAGGCGTCGGCTTGATCTGCGCATACAGCGCAAACTTACCTTTGAGCGGACCATCGGCGAGCGCTTCGGCCTTCAGTGCGATCACGTCGCCGTACGCGCCGAAAGGATTCGTGTCGGACAGAGGCGCGTAGCCGCGAATGTGCTCGCAGTTCACGCGCGCGCCGTACCTCGCCGGGTCATACGATGCGGCCATCTGCTCGATCCATTCGCGCTGAATGTTCCGACCATCGGTCGTCGCACCTTCGACCGCGACTCGAAACCATTTCGAAGTCGTGTCGGCATGTGCGCCTACGCCAGTGATTTGACCGATGCCGAGTGCCGCGAGACTTGCCGCACCGAACATCGGCGCATGGCCGGTGAGTGCGCCGATAACGTCGACGTGGTTCATGAGCGCGGGCACTACAGCAGCGTGCGCATACGCCGGCACCATCATGCACACTACGGCGTAAATCCCGGCCGCGACGGCCAGCATCGTTTTACTATTCATCGAAAAGCCTCTCAGGTTCAATTAGGGCGTTACAACATGTAAGTTGTGTAAGTGAATGTTGCACGCCGCTGGTCGGACAAACAACGGAGCGCCTCAGTAATTCGTCGGAGTACAAACGACCGTTATGCGCGCGCGCGCGAGTGACCGTTACGCTTTCGGCATGTTAGAAAATGCCGAAACACTCTCGCCCGACATTGAGCCGCGACGCATCGCGCGTGACCTTTACTGGAAAGGTTGGCGCGTGACTTCGATCGCGCGCCATCTGAACGAGCCGCGCTCGACGATCGAGTCTTGGAAGCAGCGTGACGAATGGGATAAGGCCAGCATTGCGGAAAAGGTCGAGGCGTCGCTCGAAACGCGCTTGATCCTACTGATCGCGAAGGAAGTGAAAGACCCCGTCGACTTCAAAGAGATCGACTTGCTCGGACGCGAGCTCGAACGCATGGCGCGCGTGCGCAAGTACAGCGACACCGGCAAAGAGTCCGACCTGAATCCGAATATCAAGACGCGCAACGAAGGACCGAAGAAACGCGCGCCGCGAAACCAGATCGCGCCCGAGCAGCAGAGCAAACTGCATGACGCCTTTCTCGAATCGCAATTCGACTATCAAAAGGTCTGGTATCGCAATGGTCAGAATCGCACGCGCAATCTGCTGAAGTCGCGGCAGATCGGCGCGACCTTCTATTTCTCGCACGAAGCGCTCGACGATGCGCTTGAAACCGGCCGGAACCAGATTTTTCTATCGGCCAGTAAGGCGCAGGTGCATGTCTTTCGGCAGTACATTTGCGCGTTCGCGCGCGAGGTTGCCGAGGTTGAACTCACAGGCGAAACGATCCTGCTTCCGAACGGTGCCGAGCTGATCTTTCTGAGCACCAACGCTAAGACCGCGCAGAGCTATCACGGCAATTTCTATTTCGACGAATATTTTTGGGTCCATGGCTTCAAGACGCTGAACAAGGTCGCGTCTGGCATGGCAATGCACAAGCACTGGCGCAAAACGTACTTCTCGACGCCGTCGAGCATCACGCACGAAGCCTATACGTTTTGGACGGGCGATCACTTCAATCGCGGCCGCGCGAAGGCCGATCACATTCACCTTGACGTATCGCACGGCGCGCTCGCAAACGGCCGCGTATGCGAGGACCGTCAATGGCGGCAGATCGTCACTGTTGAGGATGCTGTCGCCGGCGGTTGCAACCTCTTCGACATGGACGAGCTACGGCTCGAATACAGCGCCGACGAGTATGCAAACCTGCTCATGTGTCAGTTCATCGACGATTCGGCGTCGATCTTTCCGCTCGCCGATCTGCAGCGCTGCATGGTCGACACATGGGAAGAATGGGAAGACGTTGAATTTCTCGCCGAGCGCCCTTTCGGCTATCGCCCCGTCTGGATCGGATACGACCCGGCGCACACCGGCGATTCCGCGGGTTGCGTCGTGATCGCACCGCCGAGCGTTCCAGGCGGCAAATTCCGCGTGCTCGAAAAGCTGCAGTGGCGCGGCATGGACTTCGAGGCGCAGGCCGAGAGCATCAAGCAGCTCACGAAACGCTACAACGTCACCTATATGGCGATCGACACGACCGGCATGGGGCAAGGCGTGTATCAGCTCACACGCCAGTTCTTCCCGGCCGCCATCGCCCTGAACTACTCGCCCGAGGTCAAAGGCCGGCTCGTACTGAAAGGCCTGTCGGTCATCGGCAAGGCACGGCTCGAATTCGATGCCGGTTGGACCGACTTCGCTCAGTCGTTCATGCAGATTCGCAAGACGATGACCGCGAGCGGCCGGCAAGTCACATATCACGCGAGCCGCAGCGAGGAAACCGGACATGCCGACTTAGCGTGGGCCTGCCTACATGCGCTCGGCAATGAGCCGCTCGAAGGTTCGACGACAAATAACCGCAGCTTTATGGAGATTTCCTAATGAAAAATAATCCGGGCCAATCCGGCGCGAACGCCTCAGCAGTTCCCGCGATCGCGCCTACGGCTGAAGCAAGCGCATTCACGTTCGGCGATCCGATGCCGGTCATGTCCCGCGCCGAGATTCTCGATTACGTCGAGATTTATTCGAATGGCGAATACTACGAGCCGCCTGTCAGCTTTGGCGGCCTTGCGAAGTCGCTGCGCGCTGGCACGCACCACGCGTCGGCGCTTTTCTTTAAGCGCAACGTGCTCGCGTCGACGTTCATCCCGCACGCAAAGTTTTCGCGCGAGTCGTTTCGACGCGTCGCGCTCGATTTTCTGACGTTCGGCAATGGCTACATCGAGCAGCAGCTCAACCGGCTCGGCGGCGTCTTGCGCTATGAGTCCGCGCCGGGAAAATACATGCGCCGCAAGCCCGATATGCAAACGTACGTCATGACGGACGGCTTTCGCGTGAAGCACGAATTCGATCCGGGCTCGATCTTTCATCTGCTCGAACCTGACATCAATCAGGAGGTCTACGGCCTGCCCGAATATCTCGGCGCGCTTCACGCCGCATGGCTCAATGAGTCGTCGACGCTCTTTCGCCGCCGCTACTACGAGAATGGCAGTCACGCCGGATTCATTTTGTACATGACGGACGCCGCGCAGCAACAAGGCGATGTCGATGCGATCCGCGACGCGCTGAAGTCGTCGAAAGGTCCGGGTAACTTCCGCAATCTCTTCGTCTATTCTCCAAACGGCCATAAAGACGGAATCCAGTTGATCCCCGTTTCCGAAGTCGCCGCGAAAGATGAGTTCTTCAACATCAAGAATGTCACGCGCGACGACCTTCTCGCCGCTCACCGCGTCCCGCCTCAACTACTCGGCATTGTGCCGAGCAACACCGGAGGCTTTGGCGCGGCTGACACCGCCGCCCGCGTTTTCGCCCGCAATGAAATCGCCCCGCTTCAAGCGCAATTCCTCGCCTTCAACGATTGGGCCGGCGAGGAAATCATTCGGTTCGATCCCTACGAAATTCCGCAGGTGGATAAAGTCGCTCCTTCGGCTTAAGGCTGAGCGATGCGAGCGCGCAGGCATAGCAGGCGCTGAGGGCCAGCGCGATCGAAGCTCCGCCTGTTATAAAGCTTCCGACCAACGCATAAAGAACAACAGATAGGGGTCGCGGATGTTCAGCACGTCTTCCCTGTGATCCCATTCCAAGATTGCTTTCGGCAGCCCATCGTTCGCAAGGTGTGCAATCTGAAGGCAGGCGCCAGTTACGCTTGAGCCGACCGGCGTATCGTCTTCGCAGATGTTCTTAATGCGCTCCTGAAGCTCCGGATACCGGAAATGAAGCGTCGGCGGAGACAGCGCGATAGCCTTGAGAATGATCGCGTACACGTCGCCTACCGTGCCATCTTTTAGCCGATATTGATTCCGTTCTGTACCGCGCGTTTTAGGCCCTTCATTGAGCTTTTCCAGCGTACTTGAGTAGTCCGCGCTCTGCGCGGTACGGTTACAAGCAGCATTTAGAAACGCGCGATCGTTTGGAAACTTAAACAAATCATCCGGTCGATCCCTTATCCCGGCCTGAAAGCAAGAATTTAGACAAATGGATTGCATGAGTTGCGGCGAGCCGGCTGCTTCGCCTGCAATCAAACTAATTGCAACGTTGTCAAACTCTGCGTTCAACTCAGCGAATCCTTGCTCCGCGATCAATGACAGTGTCGAAGGTTTCCAGTAATCGAAATCGATCGAGACAACTCTGCCGCGAAGATCAGAGTTCGCGCGAAGCACGTCCTCTGAATGATACGGAACCGAGGCACACACAATGATGACGTCCTTGTCGATCGCCTCCTTTATCTGGCGAGCTGCCTCTACCTGTATATCGCGCGGAATGTAGTGGAAGTCGTCGATAAACACGACTAAGCCCGTGCCTGCCACTTCAGCTATGAGCAACTGCAGAAAGTCGATTGCCTGGGTTTCTGTCGTCGCACCCTTTGTTCCATTTGCGAGCGCGCCAGAAATGCCCGCTTCTCCCTTCGCTACGACCACAGAACCTGCAACCTTGCCATTTGCCGTGACCGTCGAAGTTTCCGAACTTTCATTGACTTCTGTTCTGCCAATCGGCGTCCCGATTTGATGAAACACACGTGTCCACAGCTGTTCGACTTGAGTAATGCCTGCACCGGTGATCGCAATGAGATTATCTGCGCCCGTAATGCTCTTGACGAACACCGTCTTCCCTGATTTCGACGGTCCCGAGATGGATATAAGCATGCCGCCCTGTTCGAGGGCGTCCTCGAACGCCTGCCGGCGCTCAACGAGGTGTTCTCGAACGAGGGTCACGGTCGGAGTTCTGCCCGGCGTGAAGATTTCTGTTGCTCTCATGGTCATTGTCCGCGTCTCTCGCAATCTAACGGCTTGGATTCGCGCGTATTGTACGCGGAACTTTTCCCTTCTCGTTCCAAAACCAGTGCATCAATCGACAGATTTTCTGCGTCAAAATGCGTCATTTTTCCCGGTTCGTAATCCTTCGACACCCGGTATTCGGTGGACTTCCGGAGGTCGACCGGCTGTGCATCAAAAGTGGGCAGACAAGAAGCGGGCAGGCGGGGAGGGGGGACTGCGTTTCAAGGTCGCGTTCGTTCGTACGCAACGAGCGTCGGACCGCCCTTCGCCGCCCCGAAGACCCGGTTTTCCGCCGGCTGGCGGGCCGCTGCGCCTCTGCCGCCCCCCTCGCGCGCCCCGCGACGGTCGACCGCTCCTTGCGCGTCTGATCGCGTCGCCCGTGCCGCTCGGTCGCGCTGCGTTCGTGATATCACTTTCTGCTTGCTTCGTGATATCACTTTTTGATATCATTTCGACATGAAATCCAAACACGCCCGCACCCTCGCCGCGATCAACACGAAGCCGACATCGGGCACCATCGTGTTTTCGGATATCGAATCGCTCGTCGTCGCACTCGGCGGCAGCATCCACGAAGGCGCGGGTTCGCGCATCGCCTTCGAACTGAACGGCACGCGCCGCTATCATCATCGCCCGCATCCGGGCAAAGAAGCGAAGCGCTATCAGGTGGAAGACCTGCGCGACTGGTTCAAGGAGCTTGGGATCAAATGAGCAACGCAATGACCTACAAGGGATACATCGCCCGGATCGACTTCGACGGGCGCGATAACATCTTCGTCGGGCACGTGCTCGGCGTGGACGACAAGATCAGTTTTCACGGCGCGACCGTCGACGAGCTGTCGAGCGATTTCCATGCGGCAGTCGATCATTACCTGAACGACTGCGAGCAGAGCGGCCGCAAGCCGCAGAAGCCAGCATCGGGGAAACTGATGCTACGCATCGATCCCGAAGTGCACGCGCGCGTCAGCATTGCGGCGGCCGTGGCCGGCGAGAGCGTCAATCAATGGTCGGAAGAGGCCCTTGCGCGCGCCGCTAGTGAAGTGTTGGAGCGCACCGCAACTGCCTGACCGCGTGGATCAAACGAAGAAAGGCCGCCTCGCGCAACAGCGCCGGCGGCCTTTTTCCTTTTGCGCCCGCAGTCCTGGCGCCCTACTTCTCAGCTTCGACGTACTTCGCCAGCGCGATCGCAATCGCGGCCGCCCGGCTGATGCCGAGCTCGACGGCCCGTTCGTCGATCCGTTGCAGCAGCACCGGATCGATGCCGAGGCTGATCGTTTCTTTCTTGCGCCGCGCGCCGCGCGCCGGCTCGTCGCCGCTCGCAGCGTCCGGCGCGCGGTTGATGAATTCCCGCAAGGCGGCCGCGCTCGGCGTCGCCGGCCTCTTCGTGATGCTCATTTGCTGATCCCCTTTCGATATTGAAACGATACCGCTTCGATATCGTTTTGCCTCTGGTTCGATAGCGTCACGCCATGAAAACGGCATTGGCGAGCCGGTCGACTTCCGCGCATGCGACCGGATCGCGCCGCGCCATCTCTTCGACGTGCAGGCCTGCGCCGCTCGCGTTCGAGAATGCCTTTCGCCGGTTCAGCCGGCAGTCGAGCAGCTCGATCGACGGAAACTCGCGCATCGCGTCGGCCGCGTCGCGATTGTCCGCGCCTTGCGGATCGGCAAGATTCAGGAACGCCAGTGCGCGCAGATCATGCACGCCGCGCGCTTCGTCGACGAGCGAGGCGATGTCTTCCATCGCCCAGACATCGAACGAGCGCGGCAGGAACGGGATAAGCGCCGTATCAGCGACGGTGAGCGCGGCGCGCAGCGCGCTCGAATCGCGGCCGCCGGCGTCAATGACGACATGATCGTATGCGCCGGCCTGCGCCGTCACCTGTGCGCGTAGCGTCGGGCCGTGCGCATAGGCTGATGCGGCGATGATCGAGCGGCCGCTTTCGGCGCGCACGGTGAGCGCGCTGATGCCCGTCTCTTGCCGATCACCGTCGACGAACCAGACGCGCGCGCCGGCGAGTGAAAGCCCGAGCGCGAGCTGCAACGCGGTCGTCGACTTTCCGACGCCGCCTTTTGTGTTGACCACTGCAACAACATTTTTCATTTGCTCCCCCGAGCATTGAAACTACATTGAACCGACATCGCGTCGATATCGGTTCTTCGACCTACTTCAGCCGGCGATAAGTCGGCAACGCGTCGCGAGGCGAGCAGCGCGACACGATATCGTCGACGACCGCCTGAACCTGTTGCAGCAGTGGCCCAGTGCGCTGGTTGCGCCATTCGAGCGCGTCGACAGGCGAGCCCAGCTCACCAGTTTCTTTTCTGCGACGGCACATCGCGGCCGCTTGGCGCATCGTGATCGGAACCGCACCAGCGGCGATCGCGAGCGCGCGCTTGCTCAGTGCGATGTCATAGTGGCTGCTGTGCTTCGGCGGCCGCTGATGCCACTTGCGTGCGACGCCGATCGCCTCGGCCATCGCATGCAGCTCTTCGTCGGTGTCCGCGATCATGTGACACATGATCATTTGGCCGAACCGCGCGCGCATATCGTCAACGTAGACAGTCATGGCCGCCCTCACAGTCGAACGCTGATGAGGTCGCCCGGCAGCGGTGCTGACGACGAGCTCATGATGAAATGGAATCGTTCGATGAACAGCTTTCGTGCCTCATTCGGAGCGAGCGGGACGATCGTTTCATCTAATGGTTGCACGCCTGCGATGAGCTGCCATTCGTCGCTGTGCGGCGGCATGAGATCACGCTGCTCAGTCGCCAGCATGACTAGATCGGCGCGCTTCACTTCCGGCGCGAGCGGAACAGTCAAGCCAAAGCGGCCGAGCACCGCGCGCTCGACGCGCGCCTCAATGGCGCGATACTCAGGCAGCAGGTTTTTGAGAGGCCTCGTCACGTCGCCGATGAACGCTTCGGCAGCGTCGTGCAGCAGACCAGCGAGAGTATGACGCTGCGGCACGAGATAGCTCACCGCGACGGAATGCTGCGCGACAGAGTAAAACTCGCTCGTCTGTCCAGCGAACCTGCAGATATGCGACAGGCCGTGCGCGATGTCTCGAATATCGAACGCGCTATCACCGGGCGTAATGAAATCGAAGTAGTTGCCGCTGACCGTCAGGATGTCAGGTCGGATCGATACGGCTTTCTGAGTTGTCATGTGCTCCCCCGGGGCAGTTGAACTACGTTGATTCGATATCGAGCCGATATCGCCTAGATTTCTGCCAGCGCGCGACGCGCGCGGTCAATTTCGACGAGCTTCTCGACCTGAGCTGTCAGAACGTATCGCTCGATCAGTAATGCCGCGCCATCGCGTGGCAGCGTCGCCCAAACGGCCGCGCTGGTCTGGCCGTGCGTGATATGCCACAGCGGGCCGCCTTGGCCGCGCAGGTATCGAGCGTGCGCTTTCGTTATCTGCATAGTCTTCTCGTTGAGTGTTGATGTCTCAAAAGGCGAGCTCTTGCGTGTCGCGGCGCGGCCGCCTCGGAATCGGCAGCTCAGGCGGAAACATTTCGAGTCGCGTGCGGTACGTGTGACCGCAAGTCACGTCATCGCACTGGAAATCGATCTGATATTCGGTGTCGGTGACTTTCTCCATCGCGCGAGCGATGCCGCGCGCGCCGCAATGCGGGCATGCGATCGTGAATCTCACGGCCGTGCCTCGCGCATCTGTGTTGTCCTGGTGTTCACCGCCCCGCGCAGCATCGTCGACGGGCGCACTTCGAGCTCGACGCCGGCTCGCGGCCGCGACGATGCGGATAGCGAATACAGGATTTCGAAGCCCGCCGGCGTGCGATATCCGCAGTCTTCGCATACGAAGTACATGCGACGCAGCGTCGTCGATAAACCTTCCGTGTGCCGCGCATCGATTTCGCCACCGCAGCACGGACATTCAATCTTCATCCCCGTCATTTCGGCCTCCATTCACTCTCGAAGTAGCCGCCCCCGGCCCAATCATCGTTATTGGCGAGCGGTGCGCAGTCCGCTCGCATGCTTGCTTCTCGTGTTTCGGCGTCATCTGCACGCTCGCGCGTACAGTTATTCACACGAGTCCGAGAAAGCGCGATTTCGACGCCTTTGCTTCGGACGATCGTCCACTGGCGATGAACGCCCTTTACTACAATCGACGCAACGAGCTTGATCAGTCCGACAATCCCGCCCTTGTCAACTTCGATCAGACCTTGGCAACCGACGCCGGCGGTCCGCTCTCCCAGTGCCTCACCGTACTTCCCGAGCCCGGCTTGCTCTTCCTTTATGAGCCACAGCTTTGCGTTCTTCCGCTTCACGAAGGGGCCGCCATACGCCCGAATGTATTCAGCGTAGTCCGCGCGCTTCGACTCGCCCTCGATATCGCTATCGACGCGCTGCGCGGCGCGCCACGCACGCTGGAAATGCTCTGGCGCCTTCATGGCCTCGGCCTCTTCGATCTTTCGCATTTCGCGCCAGATGCCGACCGGTGCCGAGCCGATCGGCTGGAACTGTTTGAACCGCCATGTGCGCGCCCAAGCCTGAACGCGCTGCGTCGTCGTCACTATCGGGTCGCCGTACAGGTCGTATTCGATGCCGACACCATCGACGTTCTTGCTGATGTATTTCGCGATGTAGGCAGCAGCGCCGCCCTTCTCCTTGGTGACGCGATCAAACTTGAGCCGACGCTGCGCTGCGCCCTTCTCGTTAGGCGAGTCGTTCAGAAGGAAGTACTTCGTGACTGCCTGTCGCCACGTGCGGCGATGCGCCGGGTCTTTGATAAACACCATGATGTTCCAGTGCGGCGTGCCGTCCTGATGCGCTTCAACTGTTCGCAAACCGAAATACTCGACACCACGATTAGCCAGATACGTGCGGCAGCGTTGCCATTGGGTTTGCAGATAGTTGTGCGTGTCCTTGGGCGTCGCGCCGTCATACTTCTCGTTCGCGAATCCATTCGCGCGCATTGCGTGGAAGCGGCTGGGCGCAGTGATCACGCACCAGTCGACCGCGCATCCGAACTCGTCGCCGATCTCTTCCATCCCTCGCATGCGCAACATCATCTCGCCGCGACGGATGACGGGATTAGCGACCGTCTTCTCACTGAGCTGCGCCAGTGTGAATGTCTCGCCGTCTTCGTTCACCGCGTAGGTGCGCTCAAGCATCGCCGCGTTACGCGCGTTTTGTGCGAGGCGGCGGCGGAAGTTCTCATTGCTCACGTACTTATCGGTCCGACCGCTCACGAGTCCGAGCTTGATCGCGCCGGCCTCCACGGCCTGACTGTGCATGCGGATCAGTCGCGACGCCCACCAGCCGGGATCAGACAGCCGCGCAATGTATCCGCCGGCCGTCACGTCTTCTGGCTCTTTGACCTTGAAGCGTTTGCAGAGAATCCTCAGTTCGGAAACGACAATCGATGTCTCGATCAGGCGTCCGACGATGTTGTGCGCCTCGATTGCACGCAGCGCCGCAAACGACCGAATGTCATCGAGCGTAGCGTCGAGCGGCAGCATCGCGTCGGCGTAATCCTTGACGATGTCTTTCAGCAGCGCGTTACCCTTCTCCCAGTTGCTGTAGCGCGCGTCGAGCTCGTCTATCCGGCGCGCTATGATTTTTCGCCAGCGGCCCGGCAACGACCGCTGCATAGCTTCGCGCCAGCCCCTGTTGGACTGGTGCGGATTCGCAGAATTGATCAGGAGAGAACCAGACATGACTATCGAATGCCCACCGCTTTACTCAGTTTGGGAGAACGACAAAGGCGGAAAAATCTTCGTCGAGCAAGTAATCGTGCTCGATGACGACGAATTCGACGGCGAGTTTTTTGTGACCGTCGTTCCGTACAAGGATCGCGACGACATGGAAGCGCTTGCCGATGAGCTAGACCAAGAACAATGGGCTGATCTGATCAAGACGGACGGGATTCGAATGACGGGTATCGAACCGCAAGATTGAGCTGTCATGGTCAGGCGTCGGAGCTGATGCGCACGAGCTCGACGAGCGGCACGCGAAGAACATGACTCTCGATCCACGCCCGACATTCGACGGTTGCAATATCGCCGTCGACTCGCGATACGCGGCCGCGCATACCGTCGATCTCTTCCGTCTCGACGCTTTTGGAATCGACCATTACGCGGTCGCCGACAACGAAGCGGCGTGCTTTCATCGCGTAAATCCCGACATGCGCGGGCCTCGCGCGTTGAATCGTTCGAGCGCGTCGCGATAGTCTTGCGTGCTGATGGCACGTCCGCGCCGGGTCGTGCTTTGCCCAGCGCGGTCGCCTCCCCGGCCACGAAGTATGCGATTAATGTGCGTCAGCGCTTCAGCGCGTGCGCGATCGAAATCCGCGGTGCGGCGCGGAACCCACGGCGTGAAAACCGCGCCGGCCGATCCGATCGAGCCCGGCACGACACGCGCTGAAACGTCTTCGGTTGCGTCTTCGTACATGGTCACTTCACCTGTCCGTTGTCGTTGATACGAACCATCGAGACGATAAGCACGACCATCGCGACAGCAAGCAGCCAGCCGATCAGGCCGCCGCTCGCGAATCCGAACCAATAATCAGCGTTCATCACAGCCCCATTCTTTTGCGTGTTCATAGAGCAGCGCGAGAGCGCCAGCCACGAGCAAGATGCCGGCGACGATCAGCACGGAAAACGAGAACCAGTCGACATCGACGCTTGCCGCAGTCCGCAGCAAGCCGAAAATCGACATCGCGATAGAGAAAAGGACGCGCTTCACTTGGGCCGCCGCGAATACAGGACGTCCATGAGCAGGACGCCGGCAGCAAGGCCCGAGAGAAAGACGACCGTGAGTACAGTCGTCATACGTGATCCGCAGTGGGTTGGGCTTGAGAGAAACGGCGGATTGATGCGATGCGGCCGGCGCGGTATTCCACGCAGACCGACACATTTTCGTCGGAGCGATCTGAGCGGTCGAAAGACCAATACCAGATCGGCTTGCCGTCGATCACTTCGCGCGCGGGGCGCGGCTGACCGCCATTCAGCTTTGAGAAGTCGTCGGACATTGCCGAGCGATTCAGGTGTTCAAACTCTGCACGCAGTCTGCTGGCGGCATCGCTTTCAATGTCCGCTTTAGCGTCGGGCATCGTGCCGCGATGGTGCGGCCAGAAAGGCGTGTCGTCTGAACCGTCAGACCCGCACGCGCTAGAATCGCCGCCACTATCACCACTCGAAACGGGGTTCACATGGCAAAGCAGAAGTCGGGCAACGCGAGCGCGACGATGGATGATGTTCTCGGCGTCGCCGAGGCTTCCCTTGGATTCGTTGGTCAGGTTCTGGCGCGCGTGCTGCCGCTCTTCGTACGCTACCCGTTGACCAATGCCGAGAACTTTGAGGCACTTCAGCAAGAGCTCGAAGCGTTGCTTGCCGAATACGAGCGCACCTCCCCGTTTTGCGTCGTTGCCCTCGATTCGCTTCTTCATACGCTGAAGGTCGAGCGCAACCGCATCTTTCCCGAATCGGGCAAGCCGTCCTGAGCTGCGACGCTCGAATCCGCTGATAGCGGAATAGCCGCCGAGCGGCGACGTGCGGAACTTCATGTGATTGATGTTTTTCATTTTCGGTCCTCGGTGCTCACATCACGCCGGCCAGTGCAGCGTCTCGGATCACTTCAGCCGCGCGCAGCGCTTGCTCGCGCGTCTTTCGATACGGCGCGCGCGCCGCTTCGATCAGCGTGCTGTCTTCAAACCAATGAAAGGAGAATCCGCAGACCATGAAATAGCCGCCGAAAGCGTCGCTGCGGTTGTGGAATGGGCCGAACTCTTTCACTTCTGCCCGACGACTTTGTAACGAGCTGTGACTCACGACGAACCCCCGATGACCCCTATGGAAAAAAGGTGTCAGACCGCTCTAAAGGGGATCAGCCTTAAAACAGCGGGGTCGTGCTGTTCGTCTGCGGCCTGACGAACGCAAAATTACGTCAACAATTGCATACAAGTCAACAGGTGAATACCGTTGTCAGATGTTGACGCTTGCCATAAATTCTGGGTTGAGACCAAAACTTGCGCCGGGGGGCGTGTATGAAAACTACGGTGGACTATTTGGATGAGGTCAAGGCGCACCTTGATCTACCGTCCGATTATGCTGTCGCGAAGGCTCTGCACGTGACGCGCGCTGCTGTCAGCAGCTATCGCGTCGGACGCACGTCGTTCGACAATCTAACGGCTCTCCGCGTGGCGGAAATCCTTAATATTCAGGCAATTGAGGTGATTGCGGCCGCGAACATCGAGCGCGCGAAAGACAGTGAAACGCGTTCACTGTGGGAGAATGCCTGGGGAAAAGCGGCGGGGGCTATCGCGCTGAGCTCGATCGTGTCCGTAATTGGCTTGAGCCTGCTAGCCCCTACCCCGTCACAGGCGTCTACGCGTGGAGATAATCAGACGAAGGGGTCATCTCTAAGCATTATGTAAACCGCGCTGCGGCTTGCTGAACGAAGGGACGCGCAAGCGAATGCGGGTCGGACGCCCGCCTGATGCTACGTCTCAATACGCCTGCCGAAGTCGCCAAGGCTGTCGAGGCGGGGAGGCAGACGGCACACACGCGGAAGGCCTGTCTGGATAAGGCGGTATCGAGGCGCTGCGCATCATGACCAAGGGCCGGCCGGCGCAACTGGAAGCGGCGCCAGTTGAAGGGCTTGCGTGTGATCGGTGGCGCGTATGCGGGTCGAATTTGGTCCGATCGACGAGGCCGAGATCGACGCTTATTACCGAAAAGGCGAACCGCTGCGCGGCTTGTTTCCGATGATCGAGTATCTGGCGCCGGTGCGGCACTTGTAAGCGCGCGTTGGTCTCACTCTTCGGCAGCAGTCTGAGACTGCTACGCCGAGCGAAAATCGCCTCGTCCCGAATGTTGAACTGGACGCGCGTTAGCCTCCCTTAACCCATATACCGGAGTGACTCTGCCACGCTGGATGTCGCACCGCGTTTCACAGGCCATCGACGACGATTCGAATCAGACCGGCCAGATGCTGCAGCGCCGGCCGGATTGCCGCAGGCGACGTTCGCATCGAAGGTCGTGGTCGCGGACGGCAAGCTGCGGCAGCCACTCTGGCTATTCTGTGGGTTAAAGTGCCGGCGTGCCAACCGCGCGCGATGGTTTTCGTAACGATGATAGATGTGTGCCGATAGGCTCGGCATGGGCACGTTTATTGCTGTAAATAACTCTTGACGCACAACGCGACGTTACAAAGCTTATATAAATCCAGCAAATGAGCGACATTGACCCTGCACCGGCCGCCTTCAGCTCTGTGTGGCTCGGGCTATGGGCCGAATCCACCCAGGACTACTCTATCTTCGCCCTCTCACCCGAGGGCATTGTCTTGACGTGGAACCCAGGCGGCGAGCGCATCCACGGTTACCGGCCCCACGAGATTATCGGGCAGCCATATTCTGTTTTCTTTCCGGAGACGGAGCGCGCCGCGGCTGCACCGGAGGCGGCGCTGCGGGCCGCGACCGGGACCGGTCGCTCCGTCATGGAAGGCTGGCGCCTGCGTAAGGACGGCACCCCGTTCTGGGCAAACGTCGTCACGACGGCACTGCGCGACAGCCGGCGCCAACTCCTTGGTTTCGGCACGGTGATCGCCGACGTGAGTGACAAGAAAGCAGCCCACGACGCGGTGCTCAAAAGTGAACGGAGCTTCCGCCTGCTGGTTCAGGGTGTCACCGACTATGCCGTTTTCATGCTTTCGCCGGACGGGCGCGTCACGAGCTGGAACTCAGGCGCGCGGCGGATCAAGGGGTACACCGAGGGCGAGATCATCGGTTCGCACTTTTCCCGGTTTTACACCCCCGACGATGTGGCAGCGGGTGTCCCTTTCCGGGGACTCGAGACAGCCAGATGCGAGGGACGTTTGGAGGCTGAAGGCTGGCGCGTACGGCGCGACGGTAGCCGATTTTTCGCGCATGTCATCATCGACGCCATCTGCGAGGATGGCCAGGTGGTCGGGTTTGCGAAAGTCACACGCGATATCACCGAGCGACGGCGAGCAGCCGAGGTACTTGAGCAAACGCAAAGCGAACTGTTCCAGGCGCAGAAGATGGAAGCGCTGGGCAAACTGACGGGCGGTGTGGCGCACGACTTCAACAATGTCCTGCAGGTGCTGCGGGGCAATCTCGAACTGCTCGAAAGCAGGCATGGCCGCGACCACTGGAGCGCCGAGCGGCTTGGTAATGCGATCGACGCCGTCGACCGCGGCGCCAAGCTTGCATCACAGTTACTTGCCTTCGGTCGCCAGCAACCCCTCGCTCCGGTCGTTATCAATCCTGCGCGTCAGCTACGGTCGCTCGACGACTTGCTGCGGCGGGCGCTGGGAGAGGCCATTGAAATCGAGTCCGTGGTGGCGGGTGGGCTTTGGAATACGATCGTCGATCCGCATCAGCTCGAAAACGTGATCCTCAATCTCGCGATCAATGCCCGCGATGCAATGCCCGGTGGCGGCAAGCTCACTCTTGAGCTATCGAATGCGACGCTCGACGACGAATACGTGTCGTCAATCCCTGACGTCGTCGCCGGCCAGTATGTGATGCTGGCCGTCACCGACACCGGAACCGGCATGAGCCAGGACGTGATGGCGCGCGCTTTTGATCCATTTTTTAGCACGAAGCCTGAGGGCCGAGGTACGGGGCTCGGCCTCAGCATGGCCTACGGCTTCGTCAAGCAGAGCGGCGGGCATATCCGCCTCTACAGCGAGATCGGCGAAGGAACGACCGTCAGGATCTATCTGCCGCGTTCGGCCGGCGCGGCAGTTGAAACCAGAACGGCCACGCCCGGTAGCCTGAAGCACGGCAACGAGACGATTCTCGTCGTGGAGGACGATCTGAGAGTCCAGTCGACCGTCGTCGAACTCCTCTCTGGCCTCGGTTATGCAGTGCTCAAGGCTAACGACGCCGAGCAGGCGTTGGCCGTGGTCGCAAGCGGCGTGCACATCGATCTGCTGTTCACGGACGTGGTGATGCCCGGCCCGCTGCGCAGTCCCGAAATGGCCCGTCGCGCAGTCGAGATGCTGCCGGGGCTGAAGGTTCTGTTCACCTCGGGCTACACACAGAACGCCATCGTGCATGGCGGCCGACTGGACCCGGGCGTCGAACTGCTGAGCAAACCATACAGCCGCCAGCAGCTCGCCGACAAGGTGCGGCAGGTGCTTGGCACCAGCGACGTCGAAGCGAGCGAAGCGTCTGCGGGC
Organism: Caballeronia sp. LZ032; assembly: GCF_031451315.1. Classification (NCBI taxonomy): domain Bacteria; kingdom Pseudomonadati; phylum Pseudomonadota; class Betaproteobacteria; order Burkholderiales; family Burkholderiaceae; genus Caballeronia; species Caballeronia sp. LZ032. The sequence continues at coordinate 171,661 of NZ_JARUXP010000005.1, read as the reverse complement.
GGCACGTGTGCTCGCGACGGACTCGGGCCAACTGGAGAGGAGGACGGCCTGCGCATCCTGGTCGTGGAAGACGACGCCGCGTCGCTCGACGCAACCTGCGAACTGCTGACGCTGATTGGGATGCGTCCGCACCGCGCAGCAAGCGCGGCGCAGGCGCTGAACGCGCTCGACGGGAACGACTTCGACATCCTGTTCACTGACGTCGTCATGCCAGATATGTCGGGCACCGAACTGGCACGACGCGCGTTTGCCACCCGTCCGGAGCTCCGGATCATTTTTGCGTCAGGAAACGCTGTACCGGACGACGAGAGCTTGGGATATGAATGGGCGGCGCTGCGCAAGCCTTTCACACTTGATCAGTTGCGCATGGCGCTGCAGCCGGTCAGCAGACCGGCAGGCGAGCCGTCCCGCCGATGATGGCCAGTCCGTGACGACCGACGGCACGAGCAGAAGTCAGGTTCGCGATAGGACGACATTGTTGAAGTTGCAGTGCATCAATGCACGAGCGCCACGGCTGGCGCGGCGAACTGGCCGCGGGTCACACCTTGTACGTGCCCTTCGACCCGACATAGGCGGTCACATTTCGTTTAGGCGACCTGGCAGATGCAGGCGGCAGTGCTGCCAGTATCCGGTCCAGTCCGGCCGCCTGTCAGCGTCGGGGAGACGGCGAAGCCGGCCGGAGAACGAATCATCTTTGTCGGCCAGGTAGCGAACGACTGCGCGCGCCCCATGGACCTGAAGCGCGCCGGCACGGGCGCAGGCTTGGGGCTTGGCCTCTTCATCGCCAAACAAATCATAGGCTCTCACAACGGAGCTGTAACGGCGGAGTCAGCCAATGGAAGGACGGTGTTTGACGTCGTTTTACCGAGAAACGCCAATGCTCAACAGCGGTCGAGCGCCTGCCAACTCAGTAGTCCGCTTCACCTACCGCTACCTTTCGCCTCGCCGTCGCAGATGAGCCGCTACCGGCAGTGGCTTCACCGGCCATAACCAGGGCGTTCAAGGTCATGCTTGACGATTTTATGGGCCCACTGATGCTGATCGCTCGGTGCTGCCACTATAATTCCGGACTTTCCAGGTCGCCGCGAACGATTTCGTCGCCGTGCTGATGCGCAGCGCGAATCGCGTCGGCTTTGGTTTCGAACGGGCCGATTTGCGCCGCGCCTTCAACGGATACAGTAGCCTGCCGTCGGGCTTCCTCACGACCTTCAGGGTGCCGTAGTAGCCGCTTGTACTGGCGCCCCGATAAGACGCATAAATCTCGAAGTCATCTCCAGTCGCGCCGCGGGTTGGCACTACGATTTTCATCGGAAACAGAACGAGTTTCGGACGCTTCCCATTAACATGTCCCATACGTTCCCAAGTGGCCCATTGATCGGGGGTTGGCTTCCTATTTCTGAACCGCGAATGTCTGATCATCCTCTGCCCCGGCGCTTCCCATGATGAATTCTCGCAGGGACCCTTCGAGCCTGTGCAATTTTTCGGATAGCGCGTGCTCCGATTGCGCGCGCGCTTCATCGCCCTGTGATTCGGCTGCACGCGCGCGGCTGGCGGCGAGCGCCGCGCGTTCTTCTACTCGACGCACCGACGTCCACAGCGCATCTTCAAGATCCGCCTTTTGCGCGGCGGCCAGCGAAGCTTCAGTGAAAGCGTGCCCGGTATGGCATCGGTAGCGAAGGGGCGCGGCATCGCCTACTTCCCAAACGATACCTCCGCAGTCCGGACAGGTGAGCGTGCTGCGCTTGCCCAACTGATCGAGCAGTGCGGGCGAAGAGACACCAGTGAGCGCGATCTGCGCTTCGATCTCGATCGGTCGCTTATCGGCGGTCATGTGGCCTCCTCTTATAGGTTGGTGAACCGCGTCAACGATGGCCTGCGCAAGCCTGTCAAGGCACGCCACCGTAGCGGCCGGGACCGCGCGAAGCGCGGAGGCCGGCATTGACTGTGCGACGCTGTCTTGCGGCGCTTGTACGATGACGCGACCGCCACAGGCGTTGACTGCGGCTGCGCCTGCCGCACCGTCGTCAAGGTCCCCGGTCAAGACCACTGCGACGGCGCGAGCGCCGTACGCGACGGCCACCGAGCGGAATAACGGGTCAATGGCTGGACGCGCGAAGTTTTCTTTCGGGCCAGCGCTCAGCCGTATCCGCCCATCATGAACCAGCATATGCCGATCGGAGGGTGCGACATAAATCCGCGACGGTTCGAGTGGAATGTTGTCTATCGCATGGGCAACCGGCAAACAGCAAAGCGGCGCCAGTAGCTCAGGCAGCAGACTGCGATGCGCGCCAATATGCATGACGATCAGGACCGGAGCGGTAAAATCCGTCGCCAGTGACGACAGCAGCGTGCGAAGTGCGTCAAGACCGCCCAGCGACGTACCGACCGCGACGATCCGATTCTCGATAGGCTGATCGTGATGCACTGCGTGCCTCCAGACTGTGGCTGCGGCTGGCCGCGTCGCTGCCCGTGGAACTTCACTGCAGTTCCGGAGTCGGGACCGCATGGCATAGACGAGCAAGCAGCGAACCTGGAATGGTGCTTGCGTCAGCACCGCAGCCGACGCAATCACCTGAACCGACATGAAAAGCGGAACTTGGACCGGAATCTGGACCGATAGGAAAGCGTCCCCGCACCGTCCGCTACGCATTCTGGTCGTCGACGATGACGCGCTTGGCGCTGAAGCCGTGGCGCTTGCGCTCTCCTTCGTGGGTCATGAAACCCGCTTCGCATTCAATGGAGACTCCGCCTTCGAACGCATCGCATCGTGGACGCCGCACATCGCCGTGCTGGACATCAATATGCCGTCGCCCGATGGTTTCCAGCTCGCCGCGCGTTTGCGTGCGCTCGACGGCGCCGGCGAGGCCGTCCTCATCGCGTTCACCTCGATGGACGAGCGAGCCGTCCAGCCTCTGGGCGTCGCGGCAAGCTTCGACGCCTTCTGTCAGAAAGGTGCCGGAACCGGGCCTTTACTGGATATCATTGCACGGCTTGCTGCGCTTTAATGGGGGCATTGCCACGTGTTGTGTGCGTGGCGCTTCAACGTGAGATAACCGGCTTGAACCTTTATCGGACGCGCGGCAGTCGGTCCGAGGAAATAGGCTACTGGTATGACCCCAAAAGAACAACGCAAACCTGCGGGCCCTGACTTTGCAGTGGTCGGAATTGGCGCCTCCGCGGGCGGCGTCGAAGCGCTGTTGCGGCTTTTCGAAACTGCCCCACCCGCGCCGGGCATCGCCTTCGTGGTGGTCCTGCATCTGTCGCCCGATCATACGAGCCACGCGCACGAGGTCATTCAAAACGTGACCCCCTTGCGCGTGCGGCAAGTCAGTACCCCGGTGCCGCTCGAAAAAGATAACGTCTACGTCATTCCGCCTGGCAAGCTCCTATCGATGGTGGATGGACACCTGTGCCTGAGCGACCCGGAACCGCCGCGGCTGCCGCCCACAAGCATCGACGTGTTTTTTCGCAGCCTGGCCGACGCTCATGGTGCGCGCGCTGTCGCCGTCGTCTTGTCCGGTTCGGGCGCAGACGGCTCAGTAGGTATTGCGCGCGTCCGCGAACAGGGTGGCATCACCATCGCTCAACGTCCGGAAGAAGCGCAGTACGGCGAAATGCCAAGCAACGCGATTGCAACCGGCGACGTTGATCTGATATTGCCGGTGGCGCAGATCATTCCCAAGCTTTTGGAACTAGTCACAAGCGCGGCGAGAATCGCCTTGCCCGCGCCGTCGGATCCCGATGAAGAGATCGGCAGCATCGAATCGCTCATTCCCGATGCCAATGCAATTGACGAGGTGCTGGACACACTACGTGCCCGGACCCGTCACGATTTCTCCAATTACAAGCGCGGCACGATCGTGCGACGCATCGAGCGCCGCATGCAGGTCAATGCGCTGACGTCGGTGGCTGCGTACAAGAACTTTCTGACCGAGAATACGCACGAGACGCCGAAACTCCTGGCGGACATGCTGATCGGCGTCACGAACTTCTTTCGCGATCCCGAAGCGTTTGATGCGCTCGAGAAAGCCTTGCCGGCGGAGTTCATACAAAGCCTCAAAGACCGTGACGAAGTGCGTGCGTGGGTGCCGGCCTGTGCAACAGGGGAAGAGGCTTTTTCGATCGCGATGCTGCTGGACGAAGCAGCGCGTCGATTGCCCCATCGGCCGAGGATAACGGTCTACGCCAGCGACATCGATGAACGGGCGATCGCCATCGCGCGGGCGGCCAGCTATCCTTCGGCCATTTCGAATGACCTGTCGCCTGCCCGTCTGACGCAGTATTTCACCAAGGAGGGGAACCGATACCGACTGGTGAAATCGCTGCGCGACACCGTGATCTTTGCTGCCCATAATCTGCTGCGCGATCCACCCTTCTCGCGCATCGATCTGATTTCCTGCCGCAACGTCCTGATCTACTTCGACCGCCGCGCCCAGAGACGCGTCTTCGAAGCGTTCCATTTCTCGTTGCGCCCCGACGGTCTGCTTTTTCTCGGCTCGGCCGAATCGGCTGACTTCGCCCACGAGCTCTTTGCGCCGGTGGATAAGTACAAGAAGATCTACCGAGTGGTGCCAAGCGCCGCAACCAATCCCTTGCCGACCTACGTCAACATTCAACAGCACCCGCACGATGGCGGCGGTCAAGCGTTCTTTACTTCGCCAGTCAGCAGGCAACCGATTGATGTCGAAGCGCCCAACCCGGCACGATCGCTCGACCTGTTTGGGCCGCCGGTCATTGTGGTACGCACTGACGGCACCATCGTCCATCGTTCGGCCAATGCCCATAGGCTGACCGAGGACGTGCGGCGTGCCCGTGCCCTCAATCTCTTCGACATCACCCGTGAAGACGCCCATCCTCGTATCCGGCAAGCGATGCAGCGCTGTACCACGGCCGGACGACGCCAGGACGAACAGGCGCTGCCTTTCTCGACCGCATCAGGCGAGATTGCGGTGGATCTGTCCTTCTGGCCCTACCACGACCCTGTACGGGACGAGGATGTGATCTCTCTCACATGTGACCCGTTGACGCCACTTCCAGCGACGGACTCCGCGGCGAGCGGCGAGCCTGCTGACGAGACGCTCGACTCGCTTAGGCATGCATTGGCGGGAAGCGAGGGCCGCGTGCGCAACTCCTTGCACGACGCGCAGAAATCGGCCGAGGAGCTCAGAGCATCGAACGAAGAGCTGCAGGCCATGAACGAGGAATTGCGCTCGGCAACCGAGGAATTAGAAGCGAGTCGCGAGGAATTGCAGTCGCTTAACGAGGAACTGGTCACGGTGAACTCCGAGCTCCTGACGAAGGTCCAGGAGGCCGCCCGCGTGAGCGATGATCTTAAAAACCTCATCGCCTTGGTCGGCGTGGCGACGGTGTTCGTCGACCGTACGCTCAACATAAACCGGTACACGTCTCCGGCCGACACCCTTTTCAATATCCTGCCCACCGACACCGGCCGACCGCTTCAGCATCTGACGCACAGACTAGATTATCCGGACATGATCGACGATCTGCGCGCCGCGTTCGAAACCCTCAAGAAGATCGAAAAGGAAGTGCGGAGCAAGGACGGTCGCACCTTCCTCGCCCGGGTCCTTCCGTATCGCACTGACGATGATCGTATCGATGGGGCCGTGCTCGCACTGATCGACATTTCAGAGCAGAAAGCCGCTCAAATCCAGGCGCGCGCAAGCGAAGAGAGGCTCAAGCTCGCTGCACAGGAGACGCATGACGTCGCCATTGCTGTCCTCGACGACGATGGCGTAGTGGTCAGCTGGAACGCAGGCGCGAGTCGCATTTTCGGTTACAAGGCCAACGAGATGCTGGGCGGCCCCCTCGACGCCATTTTTACCTCTGAAGATCTCGCGGCTGGCGTACCGGCGCGCGAGCGCGACAAAGCCCGCCATAACGGCCGTGCCGAAGACGAGCGCTGGCATGCGACCAAAAGCGGTGAGCGCGTCTTTTGCAGCGGCTTTCTGAGTCGCATCGATGTGCCCGGGTTTTCGGGCTTTGCCAAGATCGTTCACGATGCGACGAGACGCAAGCTGGTACAGGGAAAGCGAGACCTTGTGCTGGCGCGGCAGCGCGCCGATTACACCGAGATTCGAAAATCGAGCCGGTTGAAAGATGAGTTCATCGCGGTGCTGTCTCATGAACTGAAAAACCCGCTCAATCTCATTCATATGAAAGCGGAAATCCTCGCTCGTCTTCCGGAAGCGCGACACATCAGCCGTGTTCGCGAAGTCGCCGATGCGATACAGAAGTCAGTGCTCGGGCAAGCGCAGATCATCGATGACCTGCTCGATTTTTCGCGAATTCAGACAGGCAAGCTTTCTCTACGCTTCGCACCCACCGATCTGACGAACGTCGTTCGGTCGATCTCAGAGGCGGTACGCGACGATTTCGCCGCAAACAGGATCGAGCTACAGGTGCACATTCCGTCGACACCGGTCGTTATCGAGGCCGATGCCATACGCATGGAACAGATCGTCTGGAATCTGCTCAGCAATGCGTTGAAGTTCACGCCGCCGGGCGGAAAAGTCACCATCCGGTTGCAGCACCAAGCGAATCAGGTGTGTATGGAGGTGGCCGACACGGGCGTCGGAATCGCCCCCAATCTGCTTGAGTCGATCTTTGATATCTTCCAGCAAGCCCCCAACGTGCCGCCGCGTGCGCAAGCTGTCGGATTGGGCATCGGTCTATCTCTGGTGCGCCAGCTGGCTCATCTGCACGGCGGAAAGGCCGAGGCATTTTCCGAAGGCGAGGGTCGAGGCGCTCGCTTCGTCGTCTTGCTTCCGGCCGAGACCTCGTTCGTTCATCGGCAAGCCGGTGACAAGCCGGCAGACCTTTCGATCTTCGCGGGGTCCCGCGTGCTGCTGGTCGAGGATTCCGAAGAGTCGTTGCAGGCAATGGCAGAGCTGTTTTCCCTGTACGACGCACGGGTTACGACTTCGCCGAGCGCAGCCGAGGCGTTACACGCGGCGCAAGCGTCCGAGTTCGACGTTATCGTCACCGATCTGAATTTGCCGGATATGGACGGCTATCAACTTGTCGCGCGACTGCGGCAACTGCAAACTTGCATGGGGGTGCCGATTGTGGCGGTCACCGGCCGAGCGATCATGCAAGAGGAGGCGCTTGCGCATGAGGCCGGCTGCGACGCCTGCCTTTCGAAGCCATTCAATCTCCAGGCGCTGGCTGATGTTGTCCAAAAGCTTCGACCGGAGGGTCGAACGCAGTGACCGCCTCGAGGAGGCGAGGAGGCAACCTACTGTGCAATTTCTCGAGCGTTCAGATATCGATCAGCCCGTTGTAGCTGGCGATACCACGCTTACAGGCCGGGTGCCAACAACTGCGATGTGTGTGCCCATGGCAAGTGCGCCGGTCAGGCTCTGCACGCCGCCGCGGCTAGGTAAGCGCGAAATTATAACCGTCCCACGCTCAGCCCATTTGATCCGAGTGGCGCGATGAACTTTCCTTACCAGTGCCGCTGCACCCGAGGTCGTGTTCACGAACTTTGCAGAGGAAGCCGAAGGGTTGCGTGATATGCAGCAGCGATACAAAGGTCGATCCATTTTTTGCGTCTGTTATTTAAAATGGCGAAATGAAATTGATATGTGGATTAGCGGAGCGCACATATTTAGCGGTAAGTAGCTCCGGGGGGATTTCGCCCGGAGGCTCTCACAGCGGCGTTCATTCTCAACAAGAAGAAGCCGCCGAAGAGCTCACTGCGTCTAAATGAGGTCGTGCGCTTGGTCGCCATGCTCGGCGGTTTTCTGGCCCGCGAAGGCGATGGTGAACCCAGCGTCAAAATCATCGGGCAAGCACAGCGTCAAGGATTCCGAACGTTCTCGCGTCGTCGCCCGCCCATGGTCGACCGAGAGACCTCAATCAAGACAGGTATCGAGTACTCGCCGAACGAAGCGATCGCATCACGTGGACCTACCGGCTCTTTCTCGACCAGCAGGCGAAGGCGGCGGAGCGCATTCCCGGCGAGGGCCTGTGGGTCAATCCTGACTGCGGGCTCAGTGCGCGGCAATGGGATGAAGTGATTCCCGCGCTGCGCAACATGGTAGCGGCGGCGCGGACGCTGCGTCAGGGACTCGGTTCATCACTTACGCAGTGAGCTTGTTGCGCCCCGCCACCTTCGCGCGATTAAGCGCGACGTCGGCGCGTTGCAGTGCGTCGTGAAAGCCGTTTTCGTTCGCCCCGATCTGCGATACGCCGATGCTCGTCGTCCATTCGGGCATGCCTTCGGTGACTTTGCGGCACGCCTCGTGGATCTGGTTCGCGCAGGCCTGCGCATTCGCCGCGCGCGACGCGGGCAGAATCGCGACGAACTCATCGCCGCCGAGCCGGCCGAACTCGCCGCCGAGCGATTCGACTTCGTCGCCCGCGAGCCGCGCCAGTTCGATCAACACGTTGTCGCCGGTGAGATGACCGTGGCGATCGTTGATCTCCTTGAAATGATCGATATCGATCGCGAGTACGGTGGCGCCCGGCGCGGCGAGACGCGTCGCGTAACGGCCGAATCCGGCGCGGTTCCAGACGCCCGTCAGCGGATCGCGCAGCGCGGCGTCGCGTAGGCGTTGTTGCGCGCGCTCGGCGGAAATCGCCAGCAGGCCGAGATTGAGCACGCCGAGAAGCAGTTGGTCGGAGAGCGTCGGAATCAGCGCGAGCAGGTTGAGGCGCGGAACAGTGAACAAGTAAGCCGCGAGCGTCACGGCGTAGCCCGGCAGATAGCCGAGCATCGCGAGTCCGGCGATGCGTCTCGCACGGCTCTTCTCGCGCCGCCCGCTCGACCAGAGCGTGATGCCGGTGATGGCCGCGGAAACCGCGACGCTGATCGTGTCGCCCGCATGCGTGATCGTCGATACGATCGATGCGCCCGGACCGTGGCCGCCGAGCGACGCCGGCAAAATATGCATCGCCGCGCAGCCGATGACCGGCGCGAGCATCCACGCGTGAAACGGCGGCTTGCCGTCGAACGATCGCAGGCCGGAGATGATCAGCATGTTGGTGGCCGCGAGCGCGCGGAGCAGCAGCCCGACGAGCACGAGATTGCCCCGCGAGTACTCGAACCCGACGAGCACCGCGGCATACAGGAACGCGCTCGCCGACCAATGCACGAATTGCGGCTCGATGCTTCGTCCGAAGCGCACCAGCGCGAAGACGAGCCCGAACGCCGTGCTCGCGAGCACGCTGCAAAGGCGGAGTGTTTTTGTGTCAGGTGTGTGGAACATGGCAAAGCCCGCCACGCGCGGGGCAGGAACCGCCGCCGTCATGGACGGCGGACGGCGGATCGTCGAAACGCACCGAAAACAATACGCCGTTCAACGACATCAATCCGAAAGGTTACGTGCCCGTCCTCGAACTCGACGACGGCAAGCGTCTCACCGAGAACATCGCGATTCTGTGTTGGGTCCCGCAACAGGCGCCATCGCTCGCGCCCTCCGGCGACGACGGCAAGCTGCGCCTGATCGAAATGCTCGCGTTCATATCGACGGAAATCCACAAGCAGTCCGGCCGCGTGTTCAGGCCAGCCGCCGACGCGGAAGCCACGGCGGCGCGCGAGAAAATCGGTCAGCGCTTTGCGCTCATCGCGACGATGCTGCGCGGCGATTATCTGTTCGGCAACGAGGTCAGCGCCGCGGACGCGTATCTTTTCACGATGCTGACATGGGCGCGCAAGATGAACGTCGATATGCCCGCCGAGCTGCAGGCGTTCTACCACCGCATGCGCGAGCGGCCCGCCGTCAAGCTCGCATTCGAGCACGAAGGGCTGGAGTGAAAGGATCGGCCCCGGAACGCGGCTTGCGCGATACGAAGCGTGAACCACTGATTTCCGGAGACACGTCATGCAAGCGACCCGCAAACTCGCGATTTCCCTTTTGATGCTCGGGCTCTCGGGCGGCGCATTCGCCGAGGCCGCGCAGACGCAACCCGGCGTGAGCCACGGCCCGTCGAGCGCGCAGAACGCGGCGGGCAACACCGCCGCTTCCCCGTCCGATGGCGGTCCGTCGGGCGGCCAGTCCGGCGTCGGCGGCACGGCGAACGGATCGAACGCGGCCGGGAAAGGTACGAACACCACCACCACCGGCTCCGGCGGCGTGCAGCCGCGCCTGAACGGCAGCGGCAGCACGAACGGCAAGACGAGCCCGTCGACGAATGGCGGCGGCGCGCAAGGCTGGTGAGGCCAAAGAGCGCGCCGAGCGCCGAACCGGGACCAGCATTTGCTCCGCCCGACATAGAGGCGTGCGTTCCGCGCGCCGCTTCATCGCATTCCGGAGGCCATCATGCAGCAGGACAAACCCGTGCCGCACGCCACCGCCGACGACATGGACGAACCCTTAGGCCGCGACGAATCCGCGCCGCCGTCCTCGCAAGACACGAAGCAAGCCGAGCTCGACGCGCGAACGAAGCGCGGCCACGAGGCATCGGAAAACGCATTGCCGTCGTCGCAGGAAAAGAACCCAGTGCCGCCCGGTTCGAACAAACCGTGATTCCGTGGCAGGCCATCGTCGCGGCCGCGCTGATGGGCGCGATCGTCTGCTACACGCACTACGAAATTCCCAATTTCACGCGCGGGACGGGCAAGCGCCGCACCGCGCATTTCGTGCTGATCGTGGTGGCGCTCGCGTTCGGCGCAATGGGCGCGTATACGCTCGAATTGCCGATACCCGCGTGGGTCGTGTTCGTGCTCGGCTTCGGCGCCGTGCATGTGCCCGCCGCCGCGATTCTCGCCCTCAAGCGCCTGCGCGGCGCGGGCATGTCGTGAACCACATCGAGAGGCACATCATGTCGACCGAAACTTACGTTCGCAACGGACATACCGTCGAAATCACCATCGATCACGATCCGACCGGTCAATGCACCTGGGCCTACACGATCGACGCCGACGGCTTCACCGAAATGCGCGACCGCCCCGTCGAAAACTTCGACATGGCGATGGAAGCCGCGAAGACACACGCGAACGCGAAGGCCGACGCGCTGCCGGCCAACGACGTGTCGGAGTGATCGTGGGAATGCTTAGACCCGTTCCGGCGGCGCACGATCAGGCGGATCGCCGATAGGACGCGGCGTGCCGTCCGGCGGAATGGAATCGGGATCGCCGTCGGGCGGCGGCGCCGGATCGGGGTCGACGTCGGGAATCGGTCTTTGCATGCGTTGGTGGGCGTCGGGATTCATAGCATCTCCGTTGTGGTTTCGGCAGAACGAAGCCCGCATTCCGCGTGCCGCCATCGTTGTCAGGGCACTAACGTCGACGAATCCACGTCGGACAGCTTGCCGAGTTCGTCGCGCCGCGTGTCGCATGCTTCCCGCACGCGCCGTCCATAACCGACCCAGATCGCGAACGATATGACCGACAGGCTTCCGAGCGCCACGAACGCGGCCGAAAAGCCGTACTGATGCGCGATCCAGCCGCCGAGCATCGGGCTAAAACAGGCGCCCGCCGCTTCGACGCCCAGCACCGCGCCCTGGCCCAGATCACGCGGCCGCTCCCATGCAGCAGATGCACGACGAGCGCGGGCACCGCGACGCTCTGAAATCCCGCGCCGAGGCCGTCGAACACCTGCACCGGCAGGACGCCCCACGTCAGCGGGACGAACGCCGCCGTGACGGCGCGCAGCGGCAGCGTCGCGAGCGTGGCGAGGATGATCCACCAGAACCCGAAGCGGCGGATCGCGCGGCTCGCGTAGGCCGCCGCGATCAGCATGACGATCTGCGAGATGACGATGTTGGCGGCCGTCACGTGACTCGGATCGGCGGCATGCGTCGATGCGACCGCGAGGCTGTAGAGCGGCAACATCGCGGAATTGCCGAGATTGAACGCCGCGAGCGCCGCCGACAGCACGAGCAGCGACCGGTTGTGCAACAGCACGCGCAGGGCGTCGGGGTGGATATCGGAGGCGTCGTCGGCATCGTCTTTCGCAAAGCCGCGCGCGTAATGCCGATGCACCGAGCCAGGCGGAATCCACAGCGCCGTGAGAATGCAGCCCGCGCCGAACGCCGCGCTCAGCGCGAAGATATACGGCATGCCGAGCCACGCGCCGAGGCAGCCGGAGAGCGCCGCCGCTGCGATATTGCCCGCCTGATTCGCCACCTGATTGCGCCCGTATTGACGGTCGAAATTCTGCCGTCCGACGATGCCGAGCGTGAGACCGGCGAGCGCCGGGCCCATCGTCGCGCCCGCGATGGCTGTGGCGATCTGCGAGAGCGTGACGGGCCAGAAGCCGTGGAACAGTCAGATGACGATCGACAGCGCGCTCCCGGCCGCGACGATGGCGCGCCTGCGCGAGGTCGCATCGACGAGCGCGCCCGCGGGCGTCGTGACCAGCATGCCGACGATGCCGCCAATGGTCAGCACGGTGCCGATGCGGTCCGTCGTCCAGCCGTGCGATTGCAGATAGATGCCGAGAAACGGGCCGACGCCCGCTTCCACGTCCGCTGCGAAGAAGCTCACGGCGAGCAGCGGACGGGTCGCCTTTACGTTGTGTATTTGCATAAGTGCGAGTTAAAGCGCGACCTGCACGCCGAGTTCCACGACGTCTTCGCTTCGAAGTCCGCAATATTCCGCGCTCGATGCCGAATGGAACGACATCGAACCGAAGAGGCGCTCGCGCCAGCGCCGCATTTGCCCGTGCGAGCAGCCGGGCGCCGCTTCGTCGCGTGGCAGGAAGTAGGCCGTGTGCTTCGGGTCGAAGCGCCAGTCGCCAAAGTGGCCGTTGAGCGAAGCGAGCAGACGCGGCAGATTCGGCCGCTCGACGAAGCCGTGTCGCGAGATCACTTCGTAGCAGCCCGCGCCAAGATCGCGCACTTCGATGCGCGTGTGCTCGTCGACGCGCGGGGCCGATTCCGAGCGGTTCGCGAAGATCACCGTCGTCTGGTGCAGCACGCGGTTATGGCGCACGTTGCTCGTGAGCGCGGAAGGCGTCGCGTCCGGCGTGCTGCCCGGATAGACCGCGGTGCCCGGCACGCGCGCGGGCGGCTCCGCGCGTTGCAGCGCATCGCGCAGAAAATCCGCGAGCGGCTTCGCGCACGACGCATGATGTCCGGCAAGCTCCAGCCCGCGATGCCATGTCGCCATCAACACGAAGAGCGGCGCGCCGATCGCCACGGGAAACCAGCCGCCCTGCGGAATCTTGTGGACGTTCGCCGCGACGAGCAGCGCATCGATCGCGATGAACGGCACGCTGAGCAGCGCGACCGCGAGCCACGGCCAGCGCCAGATGTTGCGCGAAACGCTCACCATCTGCACCGTCGTGATCAGCATCGTGAGACCGACCGCGATGCCGTATGCCGAGGTCAGCCGGTCCGAGCTGCGAAACACGAGCACGAGAAACATCACCGCGCCGTAGAGCAGCGCGTTCACTGCCGGCACGTACACTTGCCCGCGATGCGATGCCGATGTCTCGATCACGCGCAGGCGCGGCAGAAAGCCGAGCTCGATCGCCTGACTCGTCATCGAGAAAGCGCCTGAAATCACGGCGTGCGATGCGATCACCGTCGCGAGCAGCGCGATCGACACCGTCGGAATCAGCGCCCATGAAGGCGCGGCGTAGAAGAACGGCTGCTTCGCCGCGCCCGGCTGATGAAGAATCGTCGCGGCCTGCCCGAAGTAACCGATGATGATCGCCGGAAACACGACGACGAGCCACGCGATGCGTATCGCGCGCCTGCCGAAGTGACCGATATCGGCGTAGAGCGCTTCGGCGCCGGTCAGCGCGAGAATCACGGCGCCGAGAATCGTGAACGCGAGCCCCGCATGCGCGACCACGAGCGACGCCGCATAAGCGGGCGAAAGCGCGCGCAGCACGTCCGGATGCTCCGCGATCCGATAGACGCCCACCGCCGCGAGATACACGAACCATACGAGCATGACCGGCCCGAACGATTTGCCGACGACCGACGTGCCGCGCCGCTGAAACAGAAAGAGCGCGATGAGGATCGCCACCGCGAGCGGCACGATGAACGGCTCGAACTTCGCGCTCACCTGTGCGAGCCCTTCCACTGCCGAAAGCACGGAGACCGCGGGCGTGATCATCGAATCGCCGTAGAACATCGCCGCGCCGAAGAGACCGGCCATCAGCAACAGATGCGGCACGCGCCGCCCCTGCTGCTCGTAGTCCGAGCGCGCGAGCGCCGTCAACGCGACGATGCCGCCCTCGCCTTCGTTGTCCGCGCGCATCACGTAGCACACGTACTTGCCCATCACGACGATGACGACGGCCCATACGATCATCGATAGAATGCCCATCACGATGGCGGCGTCGACCGTGCCCGCTTCGCTCACGCCCTGGCGCAGCGCATAGATCGGGCTCGTGCCGATATCGCCGAATACGACGCCGAGCGCGCCCCGCATGAGACCCGCCAGCGCCTTTTCGGACGCTGGCGCGGTGCGGGTGACGTCGTGCGTTGCGCGCGATGAGTTCGATGTCGATGTCATCCATGTCCGTATGCTGTGAGCCGTGCCGAAGCCCCAGCAAGAGGTGTTCCGCGCTCGCGTTGGCATCGTCGAACTGGGTCTGACGCTTGCTGCCATTCGAAACGTCTGGTTTATGGGAAAACATCATGGATGCCTCAGTGCATGCCCGCGAAACGATGGTCGAGCGCCAGTTGAAGGGTCGCGGCATCACGAACGCCCGTGTGCTCGAATGCATGGGCGCGATCGCGCGCGATGCCTTCGTCGCGCCCGCGCTCGCCGAGTTCGCGTATGCGGACAGCCCGCTGCCAATCGCGGCCAATCAGACCATCTCGCAGCCGTACATCGTCGCGCTGATGCTCGAAGCCGCGGACCTGCAGCCGGACGATCACGTGCTCGAAATCGGCACCGGCTCGGGTTATGCGGCGGCGATCGCGGCGTGCATCGCGAAGCGCGTCCATACGGTCGAGCGTCATCTCGACCTCGCCGACGACGCAGCCGCGCTGCTCGATCGCCTCGGCTTCACGAACGTCGCCGTGCATCACGCCGATGGCACGCTGGGGCTGCCGCAGCATGCGCCCTTCGATGCGATCATCGCCGCGGCGGGCGGCCCCGGCGTGCCCGCTGCATGGCGCGAGCAACTGCGCATCGGCGGGCGGCTCATCATGCCCGTCGGCGATGCGCGCGAGTCTCAGCGGCTCATGAAGTTCACGCGCATGAGCGAGCACGCGTTCAGCGAAGAGGATCTCGGCGGCGTGATGTTCGTGCCGTCGATCGGCGCGGCGGGATGGAGCGAGGCGCCGGCCATCGATGCGGATCGGCCCGAACCGGCGAAGCCGGCCGCGCGTTCGTTGCCCGAACTGATTCGCGCATCGGCGGTGCGTTTGCCCGCGCTCGACGCGGCGGATTTCGCACACGCGTTCGATCGCTTCGCCGACCAGCGCGTGGTTCTGCTCGGCGAAGCGAGTCACGGCACCGCCGAGTTCTACGAAGCGCGCGCCGCGATCACGCGGCGTCTCATCGAGCGGCATGGCTTTCGGTTCGTCGCGGTCGAAGCCGACTGGCCCGATGCCGCGATCATCGACGAACACGTGCGCGGACGCCCGCGCGCGCGGCCCGAAGCACGTCCGTTCAGGCGTTTTCCAACGTGGATGTGGCGCAATGCGGAGTTCGCCGCGTTCATCGCATGGCTGCGCCAGCACAATTCGACCTTGCCCGTCGAGCGCCGCGCCGCGTTCTACGGACTCGATCTCTACAGTCTTTCCGAGTCGATCTCCGCCGTGCTCGCCTATCTCGACGCACACGATCCCGGCGCGGCGCGCATTGCGCGCGTGCGCTACGGATGCCTCACGCCGTGGCAGAAAAATCCGGCAGTCTATGGCCGCGCCGCGTGGCGGTCGGGTTTCGGCAAATGCGAGAAGGCCGTGATCGCGCAACTGCGCGATCTGCTCGACCGGCGCCTCGCATCGACGTCGAACGATCCCGGCCTGCTCGACGCGACGCATAACGCGCGGCTCGTCGCGGCTGCCGAACAGTACTATCGCGCGATGTAAAGCGGCTCGGCCGGAAGCTGGAACCTGCGCGATACGCACATGTTCGACACGCTCGCGAGCCTGCTCGATGCCTCGGGTCCGGATGCGCGCGCGGTTGTGTGGGCGCACAACTCGCATCTCGGCGATGCATCGGCGACGGAAATGGGCCGCATGCGCGACGAGCTCAACGTGGGTCAGCTATGCCGCGAACGCTTTGGCGACGCCGCCGCGCTGATCGGCTTCGGCACGCATGCGGGCACGGTCGCGGCGGCGTCGGACTGGGACGAGCCGATGCAGATCATGCGCGTGCGGCCATCGCGCGCGGACAGCTACGAGCATCAGTTCCATCTCGCGGGCGTGAGTCCATGTCTCGTCGATCTGCGTCCCGGCACCGACGATGCGCTGCGCGACGCGTTGCGCGAGGAACGGCTCGAACGCTTCATCGGCGTGATTTATCGGCCGGATACGGAACTGTATAGCCACTACGCGCAAGCGGACCTGCCCGCGCAATTCGATGCATTCGTGTGGTTCGATACGACGCGCGCCGTCGCCGCGATCGAGACATCGCAAGAGACGCACGAGACGCCTGAAACCTTTCCGTTCGCTGTATGACCCACGCGCGCCGCGTGTAATCAACGGAAAGCGTTGCTTACATATCCTCACGCCCTTTTCTGCGTTCATTGCGTAAAGTCCGGTGCATCGATCCCTTTGCAACCTTCGGAGAGGAAACAACATGAAGAAGAGTCGAATCGTCGCTGCGCTCGTGTGCGCGAGCATCGGACTGACAACGGGCGCGGTCTTCGCGCAGCCATCGCCGGGCGGTCCGGACAACAATCACGAGTCTTACCGCGGACCGGGTGGACCTGGCGGTCCCGGCGCGCAGGGTCATGGCCCGCAGACGTACGACAATCACGGCAACGATCGCAACGCACCCCGCCCGCCCGAGCATGCGAACAACGAGCCGCGATATTCCGACTGGCACAAGGGCGAGCGCCTCTCGTCCGATTACCGCAATCGCCAATACGTCGTAGACGACTGGCGCGGTCATAAGCTGCGCCAGCCGCCGCGCGGATATCAATGGGTAGGCGTCGGCGCGGACTATCTGCTGGTCGCAGTGGCGTCGGGCATCATTGCGCAAGTCGTGATGTCGCAATAACGCCAGCAAGAAAAAGCCCGCCATCAGGCGGGCGATCATGCGCTCGGAGAGGGGAAAACAAGCGCACATTCAAAGCAGGGAAGCGGCGGAAAGAAGCATGCGTTTCAATCAACCGTAGCGGATAACTCTAAGGTTTCCCGCGAATCGATTCGGCAGCGTCGCGCCGTTCCGGGGGCCAAGCCGATTGCTCCGGCACGTTCACCGCCTGATCGAAGATAAAACCCATCGCGATGTGCACAGTCTCCGTGGAACCGCATGCCGGGCAAGTGTCGTCCTCTCGTGCATCATCGGAGTAAATCAGCTTGTTGCAAGCCACGCACCTTATCAGCATTTGCACTCCTGAAGTCACCATCCACGATGGCGTTTAATTTATACGTCAAAGCGCGCTGAGAGCCAATAGTCCATTGCGCTAGCCTTCCGAACATTCAGCGTCTGCATCATCGCACGATGCTCCACTCGGACTCCAAAGCACCCGCTGCCATCGCCGATTCGTTGAACGGCGGCACGCGTCGGACTTCGGGCGGACTGTGCCAGCGCACTTCGAATCGCTCCTCCATACACTTCGCTCCTTTCGCCGATCCCGCCACGCTGGTGAGGCGGCATCCGGCTGCGCGCATCGAATCGGTGAGCGTCTCTCGCGAGAATCCACCTCGCTCATAAGTCACGCGCAGTTCCGCGTGAATCTCGCAGGACAAGCGGCTTTCGACGGCCTTCATCAACCACAGCACGGCGATGCCCAGCACGAGCCCCGCGATGCCGAGCCCGAGCTGACCGGCGCCGAAGCACAAGCCCACGACAGTCACGAACCACAGCGTCGCCGCCGTAGTCAGTCCTTTGACGAGGCCGTCCTTGCGAAGGATCGCTCCCGCGCCGATGAAGCCCACGCCCGACAGTATCCCGAGCGGCAAGCGCATCAGATCCAGTTGAATAAATGAATCGGATGCCTTGCCCGCCTGCCCGAGCAGCGCATTGGTCATCAGCATGGCGAGGCACGCGGCGAGACACACGAGCAAGGTCGTGCGCAATCCGGCGTCCTTGCCCGCTTCGCTCCGGTTATATCCGATCAGGATGCCGGCGAGCACCGCCAGCGAGATTCGAATGCAGACATCCGGCCATTCGAGCGTGAGAGGCATGTGCGCCATCGTCATCGTCCTGCGTTCATCGTTGAAGTGCGCCTAGCAATTGTCGAGCCCGCCCGTCACGACGGAACCGGCACGCGCTTTGCGCATCTCGCTGCATGACGCGCCGCGTCGCTTGTCCCATAAAGCTCAGCGGGCGGCGGTTCCTTTCGAATCGTGTTCCGGAGACTTTCATCATGACTACCACCGTCGGCGATTTTCTGGTCGACCGTCTGCATGCGTGGGGCGTGCGCCGCATCTACGGTTATCCGGGCGACGGCATCAACGGCGTGTTCGGCGCGCTCAGCCGCGCGAAGGGCAAGATCGAATTCATTCAGGCGCGTCACGAAGAGATGGCCGCCTTCATGGCCTCCGCGCATGCAAAGTTCACGGGCCAGCTGGGCGTGTGCATCGCGACGTCGGGGCCCGGCGCGGCGCATCTCATCACCGGTCTTTACGACGCGCGCCTCGATCACATGCCCGTGCTCGCGATCACTGGCCAGCAGGCGCGCGCGGCGCTCGGCGGCCACTATCAGCAGGAAGTCGATCTCCCCGCGATGTTCAAGGACGTCGCCGGCGCGTTCGTGCAGCAGGCGAGCGTCCCGTCGCAGATCCGTCACCTCGTCGATCGCGCGGTGCGTATCGCGCTGTCGGAGCGCAAAGTCACGGCGCTCGTGCTGCCCAACGATCTCCAGGACCTCGAATACGAGCCGCCGGGCCGCAAGCACGGCACGTTGCATTCGGGCGTGGGTTATCGCGCGCCGAAGACCGTGCCTTATGCCGACGACCTGCAGAAAGCCGCCGACGTGCTCAACGCGGGCAAGAAGGTCGCGATCCTGATCGGCGCGGGCGCGCTGCAGGCGACCGATGAAGTCATCGCCGTTGCGGACAAGCTGGGCGCGGGCGTCGCGAAGGCGCTGCTCGGCAAGGGCGCGCTGCCCGACGATCTGCCCTTCGTCACCGGCTCCATCGGACTGCTGGGCACCGAGCCGAGCTACAAGCTGATGACCGGATGCGACACGCTGCTGATGATCGGTTCGGGCTTTCCCTACTCCGAATTCCTGCCGAAGGAAGGCGAGGCGCGCGGCGTGCAGATCGACATCAAGGCGGACATGCTGTCGATCCGTTATCCGATGGAAGTGAATCTCGTCGGCGACAGCGCCGAAACCTTGCGCGCGCTTTTGCCGCTGCTTCAACAGAAGACCGATCGCGCATGGCGCGAGGACATCGAAGGCTGGATGACGGACTGGTGGAAGAAGCTCGAAAAGCGCGCGATCGAACCCGCGAAAGCCGGCGTGAATCCGCAGCGCACCGTATGGGAGTTGTCGCCGCGCGTGCCTGCTAACGCCATCGTCACGAGCGATTCGGGATCGGTCGCGAACTGGTATGCGCGCGATCTCAAGGTCAAGCGCGGCATGCTGTGCTCGCTCTCGGGCGGGCTCGCATCGATGGGCGCGGCCGTGCCCTATGCGATCGCGGCGAAGTTCGCGCATCCGGAGCGGCCGGTGATCGCGCTCGTAGGCGACGGCGCGATGCAGATGAACAACATGGCCGAGCTCATCACGGTCGCGAAATACTGGAAGCAATGGTCCGATCCGCGCTGGATCTGCATGGTGCTGAACAACGAGGATCTGAATCAGGTCACGTGGGAGCAACGCGTGATGGAAGGCGATCCGAAGTTCGAGGCATCGCAAGATATTCCTTCGGTGCCGTATCACAAGTTCGCGGAACTGATCGGCCTGAAGGGTTTTTATGTCGATGACGCCGAGCGCATGGCCGCCGTGTGGGACGAAGCACTCGCGGCAGATCGTCCGGTCGTGATCGAAGTGAAGGCCGACCCGAACGTGCCGCCGCTGCCGCCGCACATCACGATACAGCAGGCGAAGGCGTTCGCGACCACGCTCATGAAGGGCGATCCGAATCAGGGCAACGTGATCGTCGATACGGCGAAGCAGGTGCTCGGCGCGGTATTGCCGGGGCACAAGGACAAGTAAGCGATCATGCACCTGTCCAAGCGCGAGGCGCCGATCGAAACGATCCGAACGCGCGCCTACACCATTCCCACCGACAAGCCCGAGGCCGACGGCACCTTCGCGTGGCACGCGACGACGCTCGTCATCGCGGAGATCGTCGCGGCGGGCAAGACGGGCATCGGCTACACGTACAGCGATGCGAGCGTCGCGAAGCTGATCGATGGAACGCTCGGCGCTGTGCTCATCGGCGAGGATGCGTGGAATATCGACGCGCTCTGGCTGCGCCTGCAGCAACGCGTGCGCAACATCGGGCGTTCGGGTCTCGCGGCCACCGCGATCTCCGCGCTCGACTGCGCGCTGTGGGACGTGAAGGCGCGCCTTCTCGACATGCCGCTCGCGCGCCTGCTCGGCATGATGCGCACGCGCGTGCCGCTCTACGGCAGCGGCGGCTTCACTACGTACACCGACGACGACATGCGCGACCAGCTCGCGCATTGGGTGCATGAAAACGGCTGCCGCTGGGTCAAGATCAAGATCGGCAGCGAGCCGCCACGCGATCCGCATCGCGTGCGCGTGGCGCGTGACGTGATCGGCGACGATGCCGGGCTTTTCGTCGATGCGAACGGCGCGCTCGACCGCAAGCAGGCGCTGCACTACGCGCAGATCTTCGCCGAGCAGAACGTGATGTGGTTCGAAGAGCCGGTTTCATCCGATGACATCGCCGGGCTTGCGTCGCTGAGAAACGCGCTGCCCGCGCGCATGGAACTGGCTGCGGGCGAATACGGCTTCACGATGGACGACTTCCGCGCGCTGCTCGCGAACGACGCCATCGATGTGCTGCAAGCCGATGTCACGCGCTGCGGCGGCATCACCGGCTTTATGCGCGTGGCCGCATTGTGCGACGCGTTCCTCGTCCCGCTCTCCGCGCATTGCGCGCCCGCGATGCATCTGCACGCCGCATGCGCCGCGCCGCGGTTGCGGCATCAGGAATGGTTTCACGATCACGTTCGCATCGAGCAAATGCTGTTCGACGGCGCGCCGCGTGCGATCGATGGCGCCATTGCGCCGGACTTGTCGCGTCCCGGCTGCGGGCTCGATTTCAGGCATGCGGATGCGCAGCGTTACGCGGTGTAGAGATGAACGACATCAAATCAGGCCATATCGCCATTGCATGCGGCATCGTTGCGGCGGGCGCCGCGTTGCTCGGCACGCGAGCGAAACCGCGCGTGACGACGCCGGTGCAGACGCATATCGACACGGCCCGCACCTTCAATCGCAGCGCGGCGCTGCTCGCGCTGTCTGTGCTCGCCGATAGCGCGATGGAGCACTATCGCGGCTCCTTCGACAACCCCGCGATGTATACGCCGCTCGTCGTGTCCGCGTTGTCGCTGCTCGCGGGCGTGCACGGTGGACGCGATCATGAGCCGCGGCGTCATCCGGTGCGCAGCTCGATCTATGCGAGCGCGGCGCTCGCGGGCATCGCGGGCACGGGCTTCCATATCTACAACATCACCAAACGTCCCGGCCGATGGAGCTGGCACAACCTCTTCTATGCCGCGCCGCTCGGCGCACCGATGGCGCTGCTGCTGTCCGGCACACTCGGCGCGGTGGCGGAACGATTGCGCGATGAACCCGCGCACGAGCCGCGTCTTTTCGGCATGCCCGCGGGCCAGGCGCTCGCGCTCGTGACGAGCGCGGGAATCGCCGGCACGCTCGGCGAAGTCGCATTGCTGCATTTTCGCGGCAGTTTCCAGAACCCGGTGATGTACGCGCCCATCGTCATTCCGCCTGTCGCGTCCGCGTTGCTCGTCCACACGGCGATGGCCGCGCCCAGAGCGCGCTGGTTCACGCGGCTCTGGCTGCGCATGACGACGGCGCTCGGTTTCATCGGCGTGGGCTTTCATGCGCGCGGCATTGCGCGCAATCAGGGCGGCTGGCGCAACTGGAGCCAGAATCTCTTCAACGGCCCGCCCTTGCCCGCGCCGCCGAGTTTTTCGGCGCTCGCGCTCGCGGGCCTCGCCGCGCTGCGTTTGCGGGAGACCGAGCGATGACGCTGCCGCGCTATCCAGGCTACGACGTGACGACGAAGCGCGACACGCCATCGTGGGACGACATCACGCGCGAGGTCATCGACGAACGTCTCGCGACGCCGAAAGATCCGCGCTTCTTCGATGCAGTCGAATGGATCGCATTGCGTGCGCTCTGCGCGTGCATCGTGCCGCAGGACGACGAGCGCGAAGCCGCGCCCTTGCCCGCGTTGCTCGACGCCAAGCTCGTGAAAGACATCGGCGACGGCTTTCGCGATGCGCGCCTGCCGCCGATGCGCGAAGCATGGCGCATCGGCCTCGCGGCCCTCGACGCCGAAAGCCGCGCGCGTCATGAATTGCCCTTCGCGAGCATCGAAAGAGACGCGCAACACGCGCTCCTGCATGACATGCAGCAAGGCAGTCTGCACGTCGGCGCATGGCGCGGCATGCCAGCCGCGCTCTTCTTCGCGATGCGCGTGCTGCACGACATTTGCGGCGCGTACTACTCGCATCCGCGCGCGTGGAGCGAGATGGGCTTCGGCGGCCCGGCGAATCCGCGCGGCTACGTACGCATGGTGTTCGACCGGCGCGATCCGTGGGAAGCCGCCGAAGCGAAACCCGATCACGAAGACAAGGCGAAGAAGGAGAACCGGCGTGTCCGATGATCCGCAACGCGTGCCGCGCGGCAAGCACGGACGCGCGCCGGATGTCTTTCATCATGGCGCGTGGCTGCCGATGCGCGAGTACGAAGAAAGCGATGCCGTCGATTTCGCGATCGTCGGGACGGGCGCGGGCGGCGGCACGCTCGCATGCCGTCTCGCGGAGAAAGGCTTTCGCGTCGTCGCGTTCGATGCGGGCGCTTGGTGGCGGCCGCTCGAAGAGTTCGCATCGGACGAGACGCATCAATCGAAACTCTTCTGGACCGACGAACGCATCTGCGACGGCGACGATCCGCTGAAGCTCGGCAACAACAACAGCGGCAAAGCCGTGGGCGGCAGCACCGTTCACTTCGCGATGGTGTCGCTGCGCTTTCGGCCCGAATGGTTCAAATCGCGAACGCTGCTCGGCTACGGCGCGGACTGGCCGCTCGACTGGCGCGAGATGTGGCGCTACTACGGCGAAGTCGAGAACGCGCTGAAGATTTCGGGGCCGGTCACGTATCCGTGGGGACCGAAGCGTCCGCGTTATCCGTATCGGCCGCATGAGTTGAACGCGGCGGCGCTCGTGCTCGCGCGCGGTTGCGAGGCGCTCGGCATTGACTGGACGCCGACGCCGCTCGCGACCGTTTCCGCGCCGCGCGGCGAGGCGCATCCGTGCGTGTATCGCGGCTTCTGCGTGTCGGGATGCGCGACCAATGCGAAGCAAAGCGCGCTCGTTACATGGATACCGCGTGCGGTGCGCGCGGGCGCTGAGATTCGCGATCTCGCGATAGTCGGGCGCATCGTCATCGGCGACGATGGACGCGCGCAAGGCGTCGAATACTTTCGCGAGGGACGCTGGCGCTTTCAGCGCGCACGCAATGTGGTGGTCGCGGGCTATGCGATCGAAACGCCGCGCCTGTTGCTGATGTCCGCTACCGATCGTTATCCCGATGGACTCGCGAATAGCTCCGGCCTCGTCGGCAAGAATCTGATGGTGCAGTTGAATCAGGCCGTGTGGGGCACGATGGATGAAGAAGTGCGCTGGTACAAGGGACCGCCGTCGCTCTCGATCACCGAGCACTGGAACTACGAAGACAAGGGCAAGGACTTCTTCGGCGGCTATTGCTACATGAGCCAGGGGCCGCTGCCGGTCGCGTGGGCCGCCGTGCAGAACGGACGCGGGCTATGGGGACAGGCGCTCGTCGATGAAATGCGCAAGTACAACCATCAGGCGGGCTTGAAGATCGTCGGCGAGGCGATGCCGCAGGAACGCAATCGCGTGACGCTGGCCGACGAGAAAGATCAGTACGGTCTGCCCGTTGCGCGCGTCACGTATTCGCTGTGCGACAACGACAAGCGCCTCGTCAGGCATACGCTCGATTACATGAGCATGGCGCTCGACGCAGCCGGCGCACGCGACGTATGGCGTCAGGACGACGATACGTGCCACCTGAACGGCACCGCGCGCATGGGCGACGATCCCGCAACGAGCGTCGTGAATCCCGATTGCCGTAGCTGGGACATCGACAATCTGTGGATCTGCGATGGCTCCGTGTTTCCGACGGTGGGCGGCGTGAATCCGTCGCTCACGATTCAGGCGATCGCGCTGCGCACGGCGGACCGCATCGAGGCGCTCGCGGCACGAGGGGAGTTATAGCGATGAGAAAGCCAAAAGTTGCGGTCATCACGGGCGCGAGCGCGGGCGTGGGCCGCGCGACGGCGCTCGAATTCGCGCGGCGCGGCGCGGATGTCGCGATGATCGCGCGCGATGCGCAAGCGCTCGAACAGGCCGCCGCCGACGTGCGCGCGCAGGGCGTGCGGGCGTTGGCCATTGCGCTCGATGTCAGCACAGCCGGCGCGCTCGACGATGCCGCCGTGCGCATCGAAGCCACGCTCGGTCCCATCGACGTATGGATCAACAACGCGATGGTCACGGCCTTCGCCCCGCTTTCCTCGCTGTCGGAGGATGAATTCAGGCGCATTACCGATGTCACGTATCTCGGCTTCGTGTGGGGCACGATGGCCGCGCTCAAGCGCATGACGCCGCGCGATCGCGGCGTCATCGTGCAGGTCGGCTCGGCGCTCGCCTATCGTTCGATTCCGCTGCAATCGGCATATTGCGGCGCGAAACACGCGATACGCGGCTTCACCGATTCATTGCGCTGCGAGCTGCATCACCCGCGCAGCCGCATCCATGTGACGATGGTCCAGATGCCCGCATTGAACACGCCGCAATTCGACTGGGCCAGGAACGCGATGCCGCATGCGCCGCGTCCCGTCGCGCCGATCTACGAGCCCGAGGTCGCGGCGCGCGCGATATGGTGGGCGGCGACGCATCGGCGGCGCGAATTGTGGGTGGGCATATCGTCGGTGAAGGCGATCGTCGCGAATGCCATCGTGCCCGGATTGCTCGATGCGTATCTCGGCCGCAATGGCTATCAGGCGCAACAGGACGCCACGCTGCCCAACGACGGCAGGACCGGCAATCTATGGGAGCCCGTGAGCGCGCTGCATCGCGTGCATGGCCGCTTCGAAAGCGAAGCGAAGCGCACGAGTGCGTCGTTCTTGGTCGATGCGCATCGCGGGGTGCTGCTGGGCGCGGCGCTCGCGCTCGGCGCATGTCTTCTGCGTGGCATGCGCCCGCGCCGCTAGACATGGCAGCGCGCATCGAAGATTACGCGCTGCTCGGCGATGGCCTGGCCGCGGCGCTCGTCGCGAAAGACGGATCGATCGACTGGCTCAGCTGGCCCGCGTTCGAAGCGCCACCGTGTTTCGCCGCGCTGCTCGGCGATGCATCGAACGGATACTGGCGCGTCGCACCGACAAGACCGTGCTGAAGGTGACACGGCGCTATGTCGCTGCGTCGCTCGTGCTCGAAACGACGATGCACACCGCGAGCGGGGTGATCGAATTGACGGACTGCCTCGCATGGGGCGAGTCGCCCGCGCGCCTCATGCGCCACGTGCGCTGCGTGTCGGGGCGCGTCGCCTTGACGAGCGAATTGTCGATACGCCTCGATCATGGCCGCACGCGGGCCTGGCTGCGCGCCTTCGATTGACGCATCGCGGCTATCGGCGGCTCGCGCGCGCTGTGGTTCGATGCGCCGAGCGCGCCCGAGTGCGATGCGGGCGTCGTGCGCAATCGCATCGAATTGTCGGCGGGCGAGATGCGCGGCTTCGTGCTGACCTGCTGCCGTTCTTACGATCCGCCGCCCGCAACGGTGGACGTGTACGCGTCGCTCGATGTCACGTTGCAGCGATGGGCGCATTGGACCGCGCGGCTCGATCCGCTCGGCGAACGCTATGCCGAACCGATCCGCCGCTCGCTCGCCGTGCTGAAGGGTTTGACCAACCGGCTCACGGGCGGCATCGCGGCAGCCGCGACGAGCTCGCTGCCCGAGCGCATCGGCGGCGATCTCAACTGGGATTATCGCTATTGCTGGCTGCGCGACGCGAGCTTCACGATGCTCGCGCTCGCCGGCACCGGTTTGCGGCCCGAAGCGCAGGCGTGGCGCGACTGGCTGCTGCGCGTGCTCGCGGGCGACCCCGAACACGCGCAGCCCATCTACACGACTGAGGGCGACGCGCACATCGCCGAATGGGAATGCCCGTGGCTGAGCGGTTACGAATCGTCGCGGCCGGTGCGATTCGGCAACGCGGCCGTGAAGCAATCGCAGTACGACATCTTCGACGAGATCATCGACGCGCTATTCGTTTCGCGCTGTCACGACATGCCACCCGATGACGACATCTGGCTGTTGGAACGTCATCTCATCGAGCACGTGCGGCGAATCTGGATGCAGCCGGACAACGGGCTATGGGAATCGCGCGGCAAGCCCGTTCACCACACCTTGTCGAAAGTGATGGCATGGCTCGCGCTCGATCGCGGCGTGACGAGTGCGACGCGCCCATCGACGACTGGCGGCGCGACGCCGAGGCGATCCGGCAAAGCGTGTTGACGCACGGCTTTCATCGCGATGTCAATGCGTTCACGCAGGCCTACGACAGCGATCGCCTCGATGCGAGCCTTCTGCTGCTGCCGTTGCGCGGCTTCCTGCCTGCCGACGATCCGCGCATCGTCGCGACGGTCGACGCCATCGAACGTCACCTGATGCGCGACGGTCTCGTGTTCCGCTTTCTCGACGCACGCGGCGCGCGGCGCGAAGGCGCGTTCATCGCGTGCAGTTGCTGGCTCGCGCAGGTGATGCAGATGCAGGGGCGGGAAGATGAAGCGCGCGCGTTGTTCGAACGCGTCCTATCGCTTCGAAACGATCTTGGCTTGCTGGCCGAAGAATTCGACACGAAACGGCAGCGTCCATGCGGAAACTTTCCGCAATTGTTTTCGCATGTCGCACTCATCAACACGGCCTCTTTCTTCGATGACGAACAGCACTCGCTTCACGCGTTGTGATCATGCACGCTGATGCCGTAGGAAGAGCCGCGTTTGCGCAGCGCATCTTCGAAGAACGCGAGCGGCATCGGCGCGGGCATATCGTATTGCGGCCCGAGCGCCGCGAGCGCGCGATCGAAGCGCACGAAGGTCGCGAAGTCACGCGGATAACGCCGCTCATCGACGCCGAGAAAGCGTCCTTCGCGCTTCGCCTCCGCGAGCAACGCACGCCATTCGCGGATGCTCGTCAGACCGACGCCTTCGGTGCCGTGCGAGAACAGCATCATCTCGATGTCATCGAACGATGCGCCATCCAGAAAGCGGCGCAGCGTTTGAGCCGAAGGGTCCGTGCAGAACACCAGCCAGAACGGAATCGCGCGCAGGCGCAAGGTCGTGTATGGGTCCATCAGCAGAAACGAATCGACGACGAGCCGCTTCGACTCGATTCCCATGCTGCGATACCAGTCGCGATAGAGATCCGCCGTCGCGAAGCTGAACGCTTCCGGCTCCGCGAAACGCCATTCGACGACGCACCAGTTCTTCTCTTTCGCCAATGCGACGATGGAACCGGTCAGCGCCTCGTCATAGCCCCACTCGGCTTCCGGCGCGCGTTGCGTCGGCGCGGGCGGGTCCCAATGCGTGCGCTTCACGCCATAACGCGCGAGATAGCGCGCCACACGCGGCCCGCCGTTGAAGTATTCGTCTTCCGTCGCGCCGCCCAATGCGCCGAACTGGTAGAACGATCTGTCTCCCGTCCGCGTGACGGGCCACTCGCGCGTGCATCGGCTGATATGAATGGTCGCGTCGGGCGCGAGGCCGCGCAGCAGAAACTCGCGATAAGCCAGCGGCAATGCGCGCAGCTTCAGCCGGAAGTAGCTCATCGCGGAGAGCATCAGCCGGTCCTGATTCGGGTCCTGCATGTGATGCACGGCGATGCGCGGATCGGCATGAAGCAAGGCATCGACAGAACGCAGGCCGTCATCGAAGCCCGCTTGCGCATCGTCGGGATCGCTGAACGGCGCGCGCACGGGGCACAGAAACGTCTGCGGCAGCCACGGCACGCCGAGCGCCGCCGCGACGTGCATCAACGCGCCATTCGACGAGCCGATGAACGCCGCATCGTATTTGCGTTGTGGATAGAGCCCCGCGATCCATTCCCCGATGCCTTCGACATCGAGCCGCCGCGCCTGCCGCGCCGTGATGCCCTCCGACATGCCGCCCACCGTGTACACCCGCTCGCGCGGACGCTTCGGCAGCAGATTGATCGGCGGCATCAGGCTGTCGAGCAAAGGCGACTGGCTCGGGCTGCTGAAACGCTCGCCGTGCAAAGACGACGCGAGCGCCTGCACCATGCCGGCGGCCGAATCGAAACGAGCGATGCCGCGCGGCGGTCTCGTCATGTCGATGCACCGCCCTGAAGCAGAAACGGACGGATCGCGAGCGCGAAGCTATGCGGATACACGTAGTTGAGCGTGTGCGTGCCGCCGTCGATAGTCAGCAGCGCGCCGTTCGGCAAGCGCGCCGCCACTTCGCCCGCCCACGCGAGCGGCGCGACCGGATCGCGCGAACCCGCGACGACCAGCGTCGGCGCCGCGATGCGGGACAGCTTGCGCTCGATGCGATCGCGCATGAGCGCGCGCATCGTCATGATGGCGCGCAGGATGCCCGCCTTCGCGTAGTCGATGCGTCCGATCGCCGCCGACGAGCGCGCCTGTTCCATCCGTCCGTTGTGCCAGTCACGATGAATCTGAGCGAGAAGCCAGCGCGCATCGCGATCGACGGTCGGGCCTTGCAGCACGAGCCGGTCGACCGCTTCGGGATAGCGCGCGGCGAAATCCGCAAGAATCTGACAGCCGAACGAGTTTCCGACGAACATCGCGCGCTCGATGCCGCGCGCGCCGAGCCACAAACGCAGCGCATCGGCGAGCTCGGGGACCGAAAGCGTGTGGCCGTGCAGCGCGCTTTCGCCGAAGCCGGGAAGATCGGGCGCGTGTACGTCGAAGTCTTCGCGCAACGCGAGTGCGAGCGGCTCCATATAGCGGCTCGAAATCACGAGGCCATGCACGAGCACAACCGGCAGGCGCTTCGCATGACCGCCCGCGCATGCCGCGCGACGCGAGAACATGCGATAAGGCCCGGCCTGCGTATAGCGCACGGTGATGCCCGCGCGCGCGCTTTCATCGCTCAATGCGGGCGTGCGCTTCAGACGCGCCCATTCGACCGCGGCCCACGCCGAGAGCGCGCACACGCCGACGCCGGCAACGATGCGCCATGAAGGCCACGCGGCTCTCACGCGATGTGGTTTCATGCAGACCGCCTCCCGTCCCGTTCAATTCGAAGTCGCAGCAATAAAAGCGCCCGCTTCATTCATCTTCCCAATCGCGCCATTTCACATCGTCATGTGCCGCGAGATAGCCACTGACCGCCTCGCCGATGGTCGGAAACAAACGCTCTTCGCCAATCGTTTGCAGCACGCCATAACGCTTCAGGTTGTCTTTCACCGGCCCTTTCAATTCGGCGAAGCACAACGCGATATCGCGCTCGGCGAGTTCCTTTTGCAAACGCTCCAGCACTTCGACGGCGGTGAGATCGATGTCCGTCACCGGCTCGGCGGCGATCACGGTCCAGCGCGATGTCATCGGCGTCCTCGATTGCGCGCAGTACGTGCTCGCGAAAAATCTCCGCATTCGCGAAGAAAAGCGGCGCGTCCCAGCGGAACAGCACGAGACCGGGCACGCGCCGCGCCTCGGGATGACGCGATACATCGTGATAACCCTTGCGTCCGTCGATGCGTCCGAGCACGGCGTCATAAGGCCGCCACGCGCGCCATAGAAACGACAGCACGGCCAGCAGCAGCGCGAGCGCAATGCCGTTGACGACGCCCAGCAACGCGACGCCGGCAAAGCACACGAGCGCCTGCACGAACTCGTTCTTGCGCAGACGATACAGCCGCATCACGCCGCGCACTTCGAGCATCGAAAGACATGCGGCGATCACGACCGCGGCGAGCGCCGCTTGCGGCGTGCTGGCGAGCGCATGCGGCGCGACCACGAGCAACGCCGCGACGACGATCGCGGCGAACACGCCCGTCAATTGCGTCTTCGCGCCGGCGGCTTCGGCCACGGGCGTGCGCGAGCCGCTCGCGCTCACGGCGAAGCCCTGAAACAGGCCCGCCGCGATGTTCGACAAGCCGAGCGCGATGCATTCCTGATTGCGGTCGACTGTTTCCTTCGTGCGCATCTCGTAAGTGCGGGACAGCACCACGACATCCGTGAACGAGACGAGCGCGATCGCCGCCGCCGCGCCCGCG
Source organism: Caballeronia sp. LZ032 (assembly GCF_031451315.1). NCBI lineage: Bacteria > Pseudomonadati > Pseudomonadota > Betaproteobacteria > Burkholderiales > Burkholderiaceae > Caballeronia > Caballeronia sp. LZ032. The sequence goes on along the minus strand of NZ_JARUXP010000005.1, from coordinate 141,105 downwards.
AGCTGCCACCATTGATCGAGCGGCATCAGCGGGAATTCGAATGAAGGAAGCCCGCGCGGCACGTTGCCCACGGTCGCGACGCCCGCTTGCTTGCCGAGGTCCATCGCTTTTACGAGCGCCGTCGCCACGCCGACCGCGATCAGCACGCCAGGCACTTTCGGCCAGAAGCGTTTGACGAGCAGGATCGAGACGAGCGCGCCGATGCCGATGGCGAACGCCGTCAGGTTCACTTTCGATGCGGCGAGTCCATCGATCAGATCGTTCACCTGCGCGATGAACGATTCGCCCTTGCCCTTGAAGCCGAGCAGCTTCGGCATCTGTCCGACGATGATCGTCAGAATGACGCCGTTCAGGAAGCCGTATCGGATGGGCAACGACAGCAATTCGCTGACGAAGCCGAGCTTCAGCAATCCGACGACGAGGCAGATCGCGCCCGCCAGCACCGCGAGCGCGCTGGCCGCGATGACCGCACGATGCGGGTCGCCCTGACTCAGCGACACGATGCTCGCGGCGATGAGCGCAACCAGCGCCGAATCAGGCCCGACGACGAGCAGGCGGCTCGGGCCGATGATGGCATAAGCGAGCATCGCGGCGAAGGACGCATACAGGCCGTTCACCGCGGGAAGTCCCGCCGCCTCGGCATAGGCCATGCCCGCCGGGACCAGCACCGCGCTCACCGAGAGTCCCGCGACGAAATCGTGGAAGAGCCAGCGCGCCTCGTAGGCGCGCAACGCGGCGAGCCCGGGGAACCAGCGAAGCGGCTCAGTCGCACTTCTTCGTGCATCGTGCCCGTGGTGCCGCGCTTTCGTGTTCATCGTTGCGCCTCTCTCCTTGCGGGAAGCAAGCGCGGTTCCAGACCGGGAACACGGTTTGCCTGCGCGCTCGATGCATCACTTTTCAGGGGACGCGTCATGAATACGAAGCGCATCGCTCGACTGCATCCGACGCAGATGACGCACGGCGAGCGAGAGATCCGGCAAAAGGCCGACGCTTATCGCGCACTGAGCGAGCACGACCTCGACATGGCCATCGCGGAGAAGCCTATTCCCGTGGTGCTCGGGCCGGGCGGCGAGCCGTACGTGATCGATCATCATCATGTCGCGTGCGCGCTCGAACGCATCGGCGTGAAGGATGTGCCGTTTGTCCTGGTCAAGGATTTGACTTCGCTGTCGCAGCCCGAGTTCTGGCTGACGCTGGAAAACAACTCATGGGTTCATCCCTACGATGCGGACGGCCGTCGCATCGCGTTTAAGGATATACCGACGCAGATGGGAGACGCCGTGAACGATGAGTTCCGCAGTCTCGCAGCCTTCGTGCGCGAGGCGGGCGGCTACGAAAAGACCGACGTGCCGCTGGCGGATTTCCGCTGGACCGACTTCTTTCGCGCGCATTATTCGCGACCGAACGACGATGCGGAATTCGACGCGCTCGTTCAGCGTGGGAAAGATCTGGCCCGCAGCGATGCGGCCGCGGGCCTCCCTGGTTTCATCGGTTGAAACCGTCCGCGTCAGTGCGGATGCGCCGCAATGAAGTTCTTCACCGATATATAGACCGGCTTGGGCGTGACGCCGTCGTTCAGCATGATGCCGTAGGGGCCTTCGCCAGTGGGCGGATCGTCATAGAGCTGATAGACCTGAAGTGACTGGATGTTGTATTGCGGCGCGATGGCGAGCAGCGCGCCCATCATGTTGTCCGCCATGAAGGTGCCCGCTTCTTCGGCGGCCGGGGAAGCACGGACGCATACCCACTTCGTTGATCCAGATCGGCTTGCCGAACGATTGCAGCGTGCCGATCACGTTGTAGCATCCCGTTCCGCCGCATGCGTTGCGGATATCGCCCTGCTCCGAATACCAGTGCCACGCGGTGATGTCCCACGTCACGACGGGATGCCCGCTCGTGCCGTCCGGCTGCGTGCCGCTCGCGAGCATCACGTCGAAACCGTAATGCATCCACGTATTGCCGCCGATGATGATCTTGCCATCGGGATCCACCGACTTGATGCCCGCAATCAACCCGCGAATGACGCCGCGTGCGATCTGGAAGCAATCGTTCTTGAAGTCGGTGCTGCGCGCGCCGTCGACCCAGCCGTTGAGACATGTCGGCGCCAGTTCGTTCGTGACTTCGTACCAAGCGTAGCGTTGCACGTTGACGATCTGCTGCGCGAGCGTGTAGCTGGCCTGATAAGCCGCGTTCTCGTCGGGGAAGTCAAGCGTCTGAAGCAGCACGGGATAAACCGTCACGCCGGATTGAGCAAACGTCTGCGCGACGCTGGCGAGCTTTTTCGCGCCGTCGACATTCATCGCGCGTGCCGCAAGGCATGGCTCGCCGATTCAACGCTCGCCTGCATCGCGTATGAGGACGCCTTGTATCGGCGTATGGACGGGCTCTTGCAGACGCGTCTCGCCGATCTCCGTGCTTGCGGGATCATCGCGACGCCCATATCCGAACGCATCGACACGGCTCTGCTCGCACGTCATCACAAAGCGAAGCAGCGCGCGGTGAGCCGCTATATCAGCCAGTTGAAGGCGTTCGGCCCGAACGGTTACGACGATGTCTTCGCGCCCGAGCGCTTCTGGACCTTGCAGTCCGCACATCATGACCGGTGAACGAGTCGTTCTTCCCGACGCGGACCGCGCGCGGCTATCCGTCGTCGTGCTGACTTACAACCGTGCCGATCGGGTTCTCGACACGCTTGCAAGACTTGCCGCGTTGCCCGATCGCATCGAGATCGTCGCGGTCAATAATGCCTCGACGGACGGCACCGCCGAGCGCATCGCGGCAAACTTTCCTTTCGTGAAGCTCGTCCGCGCGCCGCGCAATCTGGGCGCGGCGGGCCGCAATCTTGGCGTCGCGCGCGTCCAAACGGAATACGTCGCGTTCTGCGACGACGATACGTGGTGGAGTCCCGGCTCGCTGTCCCGTGCCGTCGACGTGCTCGATGCCGCGCCGCGCGTCGGCGTGCTAAATGCGCGCGTGATCGTCGGCGAACACGGCGCAATCGATGAAACCTGCGAGCGCATGCGCGACAGTCCGCTCGCGCGCGACGGGCTGCCGGGGCCCCGCGCTTATCGGTTTCATGGCGGGCGCGTGCGTGTTTCGCGCGGACGTCTTCCGGCAAACGGGCGGCTACGAGCCGAGGCTTTTCATCGGCGGCGAAGAGACGCTCGTCTCGCTCGATGTGCTTCGCGCAGGCCACGGGATCGTGTATATGGATGAGGTCGTTCTTCATCATCATCCTTCTCCGCTGCGTGACAGCGCGCAACGACGCAGGCTGCTCGCACGCAATGCCGCGTGGGTCGCGTGGATGCGTCTGCCGCTGGCCGAAGCGCTGTGCGCCACCCGCGCCGCGATCGCTGTCCTACCCGCGCTGCCCGATCTGAAGGAACTGATCGCGGGCATCGCATGGGCGCTCCGCAGGCGGCGCGTGATCGACAAGCACGTGCAACGGTTCTGTTGCAGTAAGGCGGTCCGCTATGATGTGCGGAACAACATGACCGGCTGAAAGCTCGATGAAGACATTGAAACCGGCGGTGGCCTGCGTGTTTAAACGCCTGCACTATCCGCTCGACGTGATCCTGACTTGCGTGCGTTGGTACGTGGCCTACCCGCTGAGCCTGCGACACCTCGAAGAAATGATGGCCGAGCGCGGCGTTTCGGTCGATCATTCGACCGTGCACCGCTGGGCCATCAAGCTGCTGCCGGTACTGGAGAAAGCGTTTCGCCGCCACAAGCGTCCCGTCGGCAAGAGCTGGCGTGTCGACGAGACCTACACTAAGGTCAGAGGCCAATCGAAGTACTTGTATCGCGCCGTCGACAAGGCCGGTAATACGATCGATTTTCTCTTGCGAGCCCATCGGGACAAGGCCGCGGCGCGACAGTACTTCGAAAAATCGATCACGCAAAATGGCGAACCCGAGACAGTGACGATCGACAAAAGTGGCGCCAATTTGGCTGCGCTCGAAGCCATCAACACCGGTCGCGAAATACCCATCAAAATCCGCCAGACGAAGTACTTGAACAACATCGTTGAACAGGACCACCGCGCGATCAAAAGGCGCACTCGACCCATGCTCGGATTCAAGAATTTCCGTTGCGCCCGCATCCTGCTTGGTGGCATCGAGGTGGCCCACATGATCGCCAAGGGGCAGATGAAAGAAAACAGCGTTCGACAAACTCCCGCCGAGCAATTCTATTCGTTGGCTACATAAGCAGTCCTTTTCATATCAGTCATTCCTCACGTTGCGATCGTTATTGCGACAAAGCCGGTCAATCTCAGCTATCGCTTCCGACATAGCAGCGCCAGTGCAAAGAAACGCATCCGGTCGCGTGAAGCAGCGCGCAAAGGCGAGGCCTCTAGCGCCTCGGAATCCACCTGAGTTCTTCGCCGCGCAACCTATGACGGAGGACAACGACCCCGGAAACCCATACACTTATCCACACCCGGTCTTGCTTCAGACCGGCCTCCACCCCGGCTCAAAACTCAATCGGCGCGGTGGCTCAAAATTCCGTCGGCGCGGACAAGCAAAGGCTTCGCTGGCGCGCTCACGTGCGTGAAACGCGTTTCGTACGGTGTGTCTTTCGCAAATTCGAGAGTCGAGATGCGTCGCGTGGCGAGCCCGGTGCCGCCGTTCTCCACGATGCCGACCAGTTGCGCTAGTGCCTCCGGCCGGTCGCCCGATGCCCCGATCGCGGCCGCATACGAAGGCGTGACCGACGAGAATGGATAGCCGAGCGCGCGCCATGACTTCGCGATCTCCGCATACGCCTGCAACTCGACCATGCGCTTGATGCGCCTGTCCTGCGTCGCGCGATAGCGTGTCTTGAAGAGCCACGAATAAGCGGTGGCGCGCACATCGCGGCTCGCTTGCTGCACGTCGTCGAGCGACGCGAGGGGATGCTCCCGCAGATAGTTCACGGTCCACAATTCGAGCGGATGCACGCGCGCGATATACCCGCGATCGTTGAGGTTGAACTTGTCGATGCCGTATTTCGCATGGAGCTTTGCGAGATCCTCGTCCGTGAGGGACGACCGCTGAAGACGCGCTCGCGCTGCTGTTGCGCGACGTGCGCAAGTCGCCGCAGCGGATCGCGACGGTGCTGAGAAGCGTCGCGCCCGGCGAATCGCAGGCATGATTCGATACGCGGATGCGCGCGGCGTTGAGCGGCACGCCGGCGGCGTCGCGCAGCACCTGACTGCTACTGCGCAGACGTCCTGGCCATCACCCCTCCAATCGTCCCGATCAACTTCGGCGGGGGCACAGGCTTCGTCAAATGTGCCTGAAACCCCGCCGCCCGCGCGCGCCCGCGCGCATCGGCCTGCGTATGTCCCGTCAACGCAATCGCGGGCGTCCGCTCGGCAAGCGATGCGCCACGGCTCGCCTCTTCCTCGCGTATCAGACGCAAGACTTCATAACCGTCCTGCTCGCCGCCGAGCACAATATCGCACAGGAAAACATCCGGCCATTGCGCCGGCGGCAAGCCGCGCAATCGCGTGATCGCCTCGTCGCCCGACGCACACAGCACCACAAGTGCGCCCACCGATTCGAGCACGGCCTCCAGCGCGTCGCGCGCTTCTTCCTGATCGTCCAGCACCATCACGGTGATGCCGTTCAACGCGTCGTTGTGTGCGGCTGCGTGCGCGCTCGTATCGTCGAGCACCGGGCGTAAAGGCATCGTCGCGACATAGGCGACATGCTTGTCGATATAACGCGGCGCAAAACTGCCGCCCGTCTCCGTCAAGGCCTTTTCGAGGCGCCGCACTTGTTGAGGCGTAAGATCCGCGGGATTCGGGCGCTGCCCCATCACCGTGAGACTCGCCTGATTTTCCTCGCGGAACACGCGCAATTCGATGCGCTCGCCGCGCGTTGCAGCGCTCATCTGCGCGCGGCACAACTCGGCGACGATCTGCTGCAGCACGCTCGGATCGCCGGACACTCGCAAGCCCGGTTCCCTGATGACCGTGTACAGATTCACGCCGCGCTCCGCGATCTCCTCATGCAGCGCATCGACGACGCCGGCCACGAGCGTATCGAGTCCGACCGCCTGCGCCGACACTTTGCGCTGCGCGTGCTCCAGTTCTCCCTGCTGCCATTGCAGCGACCACATGCGCGCATACACGCCATCGCGCGCGAGCAGTTCGTCGTGCTGTCCCTGCTCGACGATACGTCCGTGTTCCATCACGAGGATCCAGTCCGCATCGACGACCGTGGACAGCCGATGCGCGATCACGATCGACGTGCGCCCCTTCGCGAGACGATCGAGCTCGTTCTGGATCGCGCGCTCCGAACGCGTATCGAGCGCGGAGGTCGCTTCGTCGAACACGATGATGCGCGGATTCTTCAGAATGGTGCGCGCAATCGCGATGCGCTGCCGCTCGCCGCCCGAAAGCCGCACGCCGCGCTCGCCGACGCGCGTGTCGTAATGATCCGGCAGACGCTCGATAAAGCCGTCCAGTTGCGCCGCGCGCGCGGCCTGCACGATATCGGCGCGCGTCGCATCGGGACGTCCATAGCCGATGTTGTAGGCAATCGTATCGTTGAACAGCACCGTGTCCTGCGGCACGATGCCGACCATCGCGCGCAGGCTGTCCTGCGTGACCTGCGCAATGTCCTGCCCGTCGATTCGGATCGCGCCGGCCGTCGGCTCATAGAGCCTGAAAAGCAGCTTCACGAGCGTGGATTTACCCGATCCGCTGCCGCCCACTACCGCGAGCTTCTTACCCGGATGCGCGCGAAAATCGACATCGCGCAGAATCTGCCGCGCCGGGTCGTAGCCGAACTCGACATGATCGAACTCGATCTCGCCCGCCGTCACGACGAGCGGCTGCGCGTCTTTCTCGTCTACGTCCTCGCGCACGCGGCCGCGCGAAAGCAGGATCGTGAACATGCGCTCCACGTTCACGATCGCGTCATTGGTCTCGCGAAACACGAAGCCAAGCGTGTTGAGCGGATTGCACACCTGCACGATATACGCGTTGACGAGCACGAGATCGCCGACGCTCATCGTGCCCGCGACGACATGTTGCGCCGCGCGCAGCATCACCGCCGCAATGCCGACCGCGATGATCGTGCTCTGCCCGACATGCAGCAGCGTGAGCGCGCGCTGATTGGCGACGCGCGCATGGACCCACTCTTCGAGCACGCTGGAAAGCCGGTTCGTCTCGATGCGTTCGCTTGCGAAGAACTTCACGGTCTCGTAGTTGAGCAGGCTGTCGACGAGACGGCTGTCGGACTGCGCCTCCAGCTTATTGACCGCGCGCTGGAAGCGCATCCGATAGCGCGTGAAGATCAGCGTCCACACCGAATAGAGCACGAAAGTCACGGCGATGATGACCATGAACTCAAGCGCGTAACTGCTCACCATGATGGCGACGACCGTGCCGATTTCGATCATCACCGGCACGACAGTAAAGAACGCCGTGCCGAGTAAAAAGCCGATGCCGTCCGCACCCTTTTGCACGTCGCGCACAACGGCGCCCGTCTCGCGCTGCGCGTGAAAGCGCGCGCCCAGCGCATGAAGATGCGCGAACGTTCGCTCGGTGAAGGACGCCACCGTGCGTTGCGTGACGATACTGAATACGATGTCGCGCGCCTCGTTCAGCACATCACCGAGATAGCGCAGCAGCACGTAGGCAAGCACCAGAAAAACGGGAAAAACGACGCTCGTCGCTGGATGGCTGAACTCGTCGATGACACGCTTCAACAGCAGCGGCACCGACACGACCGCGAGACGCGCGCCGATCATCAGGACGATCGCGGCGGCGGTCTGATAGCGCCATGCCCAGACCGCGCGCCACAGATCCGCGAAGATGCGGCGGCGCACGCGCGTGCGCTGCGCATCGGACGCGCTGGATGCATTGGATGCATTGGATGCGGCGTGAAGCGTCACTCCTTTCAGTCCTTGCGCTTCGCCGCGCCCGCACCCGATGCGCCCTGGGAATGCTTCTGCTGCACGCGCGCTTCCTCGGCGCGCTTGAGCGTCGCGGGATCGGTGCCCGATTGTCCCGCCGCACCCGCGCCGCCCGCCACGCCCGCGGATTTGCCCGGGACGCCATCTCCCGGCGACTTGTTGCCGGGCGGCGCGCCGTTCTGCTGCGCGCCCGCGCTTGCCGCGCCCGACATGCACGCAAGGGCGAGCGCAAGCATCATTGCTGACCGATAGAATCGATTCATTGCATCTTTCCTCGCGCCGACGACGTGTCTTGACAGCAACCCGTGCGCCCGCCCGCGGGGCGAAGCCTTGGCACAAACGATGCTTGATGCAACCGGCCGCCGGTCGCGACTCGGAGTCGTCATGGAAGCACGGAATTATCCTTTCAAGCTGGCGGCTCTTGAGCACAATGCGCCGGGCGGCTCGCGCCTGGAAACGTGGTAATCATCGAAGTCAGCAGTCTCGTCGATCAGATCACGCTGTCGCTCGATCTTCAATCCACCGACCGCTACGCGCTGATGATGGCTCGCGCAACCGCGCTCGCCGGCAATCCGAAACTCGCGATTGGGAAGGTCAAAGCGGGCTTGCGGCGCATTACAGAACGCTGATCGCCGGTATATCCATTCGCCCGACGTGGAGCGGTCTATGCTCGACAAAAGGTACATGCGCTCCGCGGAGGCGTTCATGTATTCAATGGGTTTGATTACAGGCGGCACGCCGAGGTCACGAAGGTGACGTTCCACAGCCACATCGTCAGGCCGACGGTGGCAGCGGCGGAAGCGGCGATCGCTGAATGGGCGCGCGACTTCATCGACAAGAGCGGCGACGTTCTCGAAGCTTCACTATGGCTCGCCGAAGAGGCGTGATTAACCGTCCTCGCTGCACATCCGCGCAGCCGGCCATTTAATTGCGTTCCTAAGTATTCGCCAACGTGTGTGGGCGCTGGAACGCCCAATGCTGTATCGGTCGCATGGCCGCGCGAGCGGTCGTCTTTTGAGGCCCATCATCATGACCGATACCAGCCAATACCCGCGCCCGCCCATGCCGTCGCAGCAACAGGACAACCGCCCCGGACTCACCGCCCCGATGAACCCGCAGCCCGATCACGGCGAATCGAGCTACAAGGGCAGCGACAAGCTAGAAGGCAAGGTTGCGCTCATCACGGGCGCGGACAGCGGCATCGGGCGCGCGGTGGCGATCGCCTATGCGCATGAAGGCGCGGATGTCGCCATCGCCTATCTGAACGAGCACGCCGACGCGGAGGAAACCGCGCGCTGGGTCGAGAAGGCAGGGCGCCGCGCGCTGCTGTTGCCCGGCGACATCACCGACCGCGCGCACTGCAAGGAGCTCGTCGCGAAGACCGCGCAAGCGTTCGGGCGCATCGACGTGCTCGTCAACAACGCGGCTTATCAAGCGACCTACGACAAGCTCGAAGACATCAGCGACGACGAATGGGACAAGACCTATTCGACCAACATCGGCGCGATGTTCCGCATCACGAAGGCCGCGCTCGCGCACATGAAGGCGGGCGGCGCGATCGTCAACACGACGTCGGTCAACGCCGATGCGCCGAACCCCGGCCTCATCGCGTATGCGAGCACGAAAGGCGCAATCCAGAACTTCACTGGTGGCCTCGCGCAACTGCTCGCCGAGCGCGGCATTCGCGTGAATTGCGTCGCGCCGGGGCCGATCTGGACGCCGCTGATTCCGTCGACGATGCCACCGTCGAGCGTCGAAAACTTCGGCATGCAGACGCCGATGAAACGCCCCGGCCAGCCCGCCGAACTCGCCACCGCGTATGTGATGCTCGCATCGGACGAAGCGAGCTACACCTCCGGCGCGACCATAGCGGTGACGGGCGGCAAGCCCATCATCTAATACTCAGCGGCACAGCGAATGCTGAAAACTTCGAGCGCTGCCTCAGCCAAAACGTCAGCATCGGGCGTGCCTGTATTCGAGGCATCATTCCCTCGAGCAAAACCCTCAGCTGGCGAAATGATTGCCGTGACGATTGCTGAACCATGACCCGAACGGGTAAGTTCTTGAAGCTGTTCTCCGCACCGTTATGCAGTTCGCAAGGTAAAAAGGGGAGCATATCGCTGTGACAACATGTAAGCACGCGAGGCGCCGAGTCCTCCTTTCCGGACATCTGCCAACTATCGTCAGAATTGGCTCAACGCCCATCAACGCAACGACAGTTTCAACCAAAGGCGGTATTAGCAATAGATTCGTCGCGCCCCAATTACTCCGAATTCCGAAGCCCGAGCTTTCGCAGGCGACGACGCTTCTACCCGATTCGCAGCTCGTTAAGCAGTCGTACGGTCGGCTCAACGATTGGCCGTCGTGGCCTCCCTTACGCGAAGCCCGACCTATCGAAGGGCAGTGCTAGCCATGGTCGGTTGCGGGTCTATGGCGTGTCCAGTCCTATCTAACGCGTAAGAAGTGGGTGGCAACAGCCCTCAGCACTGAATACTTGCCCGCACGGCGTCGTCGTTGGACAACCTTCAATTGACGGAGCAGCGCGAGTACTGGAAACGGCTTGCTCATGAAGCAGGCACACGGTACGCTCGGGCGTCGTCGAGAATCGGAGATGAGAATTACCGGGATGTGGGCGAGTTTCGGCTCAGAGAGCATCACACGGATTAACCCTACGCCGTTGAGGCCGGGCATCGCACAGTCTGTCACGACAACGTCCGGCGGTGCAGCTTTCGCAAGCGATAGAGCGTGCTCGCCGTCAGTCGCCGTTCGGACGATATAGCCTTCTGCCGCAATCGCAATCGCAATCGCAATCGCAATCGCAATCGCAACGCCGAGCAAGCCCAGCCATCCCATATCGTCGTCGACAAGTAGCACGGAAGCCATCCATTCCTCCCCGTTGCTGAGCGCGGGTTGCGATGCGTGAGCCTTGGACACCGCCTCGACGCAGCCCTGTCTGCGAGCAGTTCATGCTAGCCGGCACCCTGGACCGCTTTATTGCTTTATCTTGCCTGTCGCCTTCGGGTTTGCGTCCTGCCCCGACGCGCCACCCGGCGACATGCCTTTCTCGCGTTGCTGCATCAGGGTTGGAGCGCCTGCGCCGCTTGCCCCGGTTGAGGCAGCCTGAGCTGCCTTGCCCGTCGCCGTGAAACCTAGCCGAGTTAAATTCAGGACGTACGGGCGTGGCGCAGAGGGCGTGGCGCAGGCAAGTAAGTTTCTGAGCATGAACCGGGAAGCAGTTTGATGTAGTGCGCGGACATCAGTCTCGGCGCCCGCCACAACATGCCCAACGAGCCATAGAACAAAATTAGAAAAGGCCGTGCACCAAAGGCATTCACTCGTGTAAAAGGCTCCCACCTAATCATCGTACGTGGGGGGCAAGTTACGGCCCACGAAAAACGTTTGCCCGCAGCTGCCTGTACCGCGACTCGACCAATCAGTTCCGAGGGACCTCCACGGGGAGCGAGCGCTTGTGTCGTGTTGCCGTATGGAAGCGGCGTATCGTCGTTAGTACTTGCTCACTGACTTCTTTTCCTTCGAGAAAATCGTCGATGTTTTCGTAACTAATGCCGTAGCTGTCTTCATCGGGTCGCTGGGGCGTGAGCGACTCTAGATCGGCAGTCGGCACCTTCATAACGAGTCGCTCTACCGCTCCCATCGAGCTCGCCAGCGCCCGCACGCGTCGCTTAGTAAGGCCCGAAAGCGGCAGTACGTCGGCGCCGCCGTCGCCATACTTCGTAAAGAAGCCCATGAGCGACTCCGCAGCGTGGTCCGTGCCAATCACCACCCCACGCGCGCCCCTGCGATCGCATACTGCGCAATCATGCGCTCGCGCGCCTTCATGTTGCCTAGCACGAAGTCCCTGTGGAAATCATCCGTGTATTGCGCGCCGGCGCTTTCAAGGGCCGCAAGCATTTCGTCTGCGCTCCCTTTTACATTTACCTCGAGAGTCTCGTCCGGACGCACGAAGTCGAGCGCGAGTCGCGCATCGTCCTCGTCACGCTGCTTGCCGTATGGCAGCCTCACCGCGACAAAATGAGCTTCATATCTGCGGGCTCGTAGACGTTCGACGCTCAGCTGAGCGAGACGGCCCGAAGCGGAGGAATCGACGCCTCCGCTGATGCCCAAGACGAATGTCCGAAGTCCCTGCGAGACCAAATAGTCGCATAAGAAGCCTATTCGCCGCTCTCGTTCAATGTCCACGTCGAAATTCTCTGCTACGCCGAGCTCGCGGATTATCTGCTTTTGCCAGGCTCTCCAGTTGTCCGGATCTTCAGTCATCGCTCTTCCCTTGTCACGCGACCGTGGGCGCTCGAAGTAACGTTCAATACGCTACAGCGCATAAAGCGCTGCCGCGCGGCGCACTCCCGCAGCGCACTTCGTTACGCTGTCTTCAAACTTCTTCCTCTCGCGGAAGCTGACATCTCGCCGCTACGCGCGCGAAGTGAAACACTGCGTGCGTGGCGGTGCGCCGCCGCCGGCGCAGCGTCGGCGACTCGCGTGTCGGACACGGCGACATCAGCACAACATACCTCCGGTTGCAATGCGCCTTGCCTCCACGCGCTACGGCTTCGTTTCTAGCCCATGAAGCTCCATCGTCTCCTTCCGAACGCCAATCGTCTCACCGTTTCCATTCATGCGACGGGTACGCCGCATGGAACTTTATTGGACCCCACGCGGCGTAAACATCGGTTCAGCGACTGAAAATGGTCGGATACAGCTAGCGGCTTACTTGCCATCCTCCTCTTGAGAGAGCTCTTGCTTGGCCAACATCGTCAGTTTCTCGTCCGTTGCCTTTTCCTCTTCCAAGGTCTCGAGTAAAAGATTCATGCCCTCCGTATAGCCCAGCTTCTTGGCGAGTGTGGCAAGCGTCCCGTATGCAGCAATCTCATAGTGCTCGACCTTCTGAGCTGCGGCGATTAACGCCGCATCCAAGATAGGACCCTTCTCGATTTCTTCAATTTGCTCTTGTCCCTCTTCGACAAGCCCCTCCATGGCGACGCACTTCAGGCGCTTCAGCTTGATTCCAGAGGTCTCGACGACTTGATCGATTCGCTCGACTTGGCCTTGGGTCTCTTCCAAATGGGTCTTGAACGCTGCAGACAATTCCGGGTTAGTGGCCGCCCGGGCGAGTTTGGGCAACGCCTTGGTCAGTTGCTTCTCCGCACTATAGATATCTGAAAGTCCGTGAATGAAAAGATCGTTGAGAGTTGCGACAGCCATGACGATTCTCCTATCGAGGGGAGGGGCGCAAACCATTGCGCAAACGTCGTGCCGCTCGAAAGGGCAGCCGTTGGCAGCCGCTCTGTTGGGTCACGATTGTGACCTCCATTCACGGAGGCGCGGGAGGGTCACTCACCCATGGCTCTATTGCAATTCCGGCGTCTTCCGCGCCCAGTGGCGACTCGTGCGAGCCAAAAGGACGAGGAAATCCTTCGATGCAGCAGTGTGCGCTTAAGACCGACAAATAACCGCTTGTCGGCGCCGCATGAGCCGCGCCATCAGCGTCTTCTCGAGACGTCGCGCTTCCACGGCTGGAGGCACCGTCCTTGCTGAATGCTACCAAGCCCATGTACGGATTGCTCGGCGCCTTCTCCGATCACTCGTCGCTCCTCGAACACAACGCCGGGGAACAGTCGGCTATAGCGAACCCCGTGAGGCCGTCATGAACAGAAATCAACGTCCGGCGCTGGCGAGCAAGATAGTTTCAACGCCGGGCGCGGCAGAATCCTACCCGCTCGAAGACCCGTTCGATGGCGTGATCTGCTTCTCGCATCTGCGCTGGGACTTCGTGTATCAGCGCCCGCAACACCTCATGTCAAGACTGGCGAGCCGTTATCCGCTGTGGTTTATCGAAGAGCCGGTCGATGTTGGCCAAGGAAAGGCTCGCCTCGAAATTCGTCGCGGCCGAACAGGACCGACCGTTGTCGTACCGTGTCTGCCGGCAGGCGCTGCACCAGAACGCGACGCTTTTGAGAAATGCCTTATTGACGCACTCGTGTCAGAGATGGGCTTGAAGCGGTATCTGCTCTGGTTTTATACACCTATGGCACTGCCGTGCGCGCCGTCTCTCGCACCCGTCGCGACCGTCTACGACTGCATGGACGAACTAAGCGCGTTCGTGGGTGCGCCGGCGTCGCTCGAACTTGCCGAGCGCGCCCTGCTTGCGAAAGCCGACCTGGTCTTTGCGGGTGGGCGAAGTCTGTACCAGGCCAAACGACGGCATCACCGGGCCGTTCACTTATTTCCAAGCAGCGTCGACGTGGCGCATTTTAGACAAGCCCGGAAGGCGCTCCCTGAGCCACAGAGTCAGCGGGCGATACCGCGTCCACGTGTCGGCTTTTTCGGCGTGGTCGATGAGCGCTTCGACACGGTTCTGTTGCGCGAGGCAGCTGCAGCACGGCCAGATATCCATTTCGTCGTGATCGGTCCGGTCGTGAAAATAGACAGCAGCGAATTGCCGCGATGCCCGAACATTCATTATCTTGGCAAGCAAGCGTACGCCGACCTGCCTGCATTTCTCGCGCACTGGAACATCACCATGATGCCGTTTGCGCTCAACGCATCCACCCGCTTTATCAGTCCGACGAAGACACCGGAATACCTGGCCGGTGGACGTCTCGTCGTGTCGACCGCGGTTCGCGATGTCGTGGACAGGTACGGCAGCAGCCCTGCCGTCTTCATCGCACGAGCCTGTGGGGATACCACCTCGCTCGCGTCATTTCTAGCGGCGCTCGATGAAGCACTTGAGCAGTCGGCCGACCGGCTCTTCGTCGAGCAAGCGGCAGACGCGGCTCTCATGGGTATGAGTTGGGATGACACCTTCGAGCGAATGCACGACGTCGTGTTGCAAGTGTTGGAGCAAGGGCAGGAGGTGAATAATGCGCAATGACCTGAGCAGGCGCGAACCAGCAATCGGAGATAACCGCGGCCCCGGCAGCACTGACGGCAACGCCGCCTGCGCACGTGGCCCAGTCGGCCCGCGATGCGCACGTTGCCAGCCGTATGACTACCTGGTGGTTGGCGCGGGATTCGCCGGTGCTGTTCTTGCCGAACGCCTCGCCGCCGGCCTGGGCAAAACGGTGCTGATCATTGACCGCCGCGACCACATCGGCGGGAACGCCTATGACGAACTTGATGCAGCAGGAATCCGAATACATCGTTATGGGCCGCATATCTTTCACACGAACGCACAGCGGATCGTTGACTATCTGTCGAAATTTACCGAATGGCGTCCGTACGAACATCGTGTAAAGGCGCACGTCGACGGCATGCTGGTGCCGATTCCGATCAATCTGACGACTCTGAATGTCTTGTATGGGCTCCACATGACGTCGGTGGAGGCACGCGCCTTCCTCGCCGAACGCGCGGAGGCGCTAGCTGACGTACTCACCTCGGAAGACGTCGTCGTCAGCGCGGTGGGCCGCGAGCTATACGAAAAGTTTTTCCAGGGATACACCCGCAAGCAGTGGGGCATGGACCCGTCGCAGTTAGACAAGTCGGTCACTTCTCGTGTGCCCACGCGCACCGACACGGATGATCGCTATTTTGCCGATACGTTTCAATGCATGCCCACTGAGGGTTATGAGCCGATGTTCAGAGCCATGCTATCGCATCCTGCGATCACAGTCAGGCTCAACACTGATTTCCGTGAAGCGCGCAACGACTTCCTCTGCAAGCACATTATCTATTCCGGCCCGATCGACGAATATTTCGACTTCTGCTTTGGCAAGTTGCCGTATCGCTCGCTCAGGTTCGTACACGAGACCCTTGACCTACCGCAGCTTCAACCGGTGGCCGTGGTGAACTATCCGGACGAAAACGTCAAATACACGCGCATTACCGAATATAAGCACCTGACGGGCCAGTGTCATCCGAGAACCAGTATCTCCTTTGAATATCCGAGCGCCACCGGCGATCCGTTTTACCCGATCCCGTGCTCAGACAACCAGGCGCTTTACAAGCGCTACGAAGCCTTGGCCCAGCAGACGCCTGGTACCACGTTCGTGGGACGCCTCGGAACTTACCGCTATTACAACATGGACCAGGTCGTTGGACAGGCGCTCGCCGTTTATGCGCGGATTGAGGCCGAATCGCGCTCGGGCGAACGCGCCCCGCCACAGAGCGCAAGTCACAGGGAAGCCATGGCTGACAGCCCACTTCAAACCGCGACGGACATCCCATCACGATGAGACCTGCGCCTGAGTTCAAGTCCTTTTTCTGGGGCGGGTTTGAATGCGCAAGTCATCGAAGGAATGACGGCGTGCGGCTCGACCTCCTCCGTTCCACTGCGCACGATGTACACGCGCTCGCGGACTATGTCAGCCTGGCGGAACACGGCATAGTTACCGTGAGGGACGGCGTGCGCTGGCACCTGGTTGAGCCGCGACCCGGTCGCTACGATTGGACCAGCGTGCTCCCGATGCTGCACGCGGCCAACGCCTGCGGCGTGCAGGTTGTCTGGGACCTCTGCCATTATGGGTGGCCGGATCATATCGACATCTGGCGGCCTCAGTTCGTCGAAGCATTCGCGCGGTTTGCCGCAGCCACCGCTGACCTCGTCGCATCGGAAACCGACGAAGCGCCGGTCTTCACCCTGATCAATGAAATTTCATTTTGGTCATGGTTCGGCGGCGAGGTCGGCGACATTCGCCCATCGACATTCGGCCGCGGGCTCGAACTGAAACATCAACTCATTCGAGCGACCATCGCTGCAACGGATGCGGTCCGGGCGGTGGCTCCGGGCGCACGCTTCGTCACAACCGACCCGTTGATCAATGTCGTCTCACGCTTGCCAGAACGTCAGGATGACGCCGAGCGCCATCGCTTGAGCCAGTATCAAGCGTTTGATATGCTGACGGGCGAGCTCTGGCCTGGACTCGGAGGCGAGCAGGCGTACCTAGACATCGTCGGTTTGAACTATTACAGCTTCAACCAGTGGCTTATTGAAGGCGGCGAGCTCGGCCCAGGCGACCCAGAGTATCGCTCGTTGTCCGATATGTTTGAAGAAGTGTACAGTCGGTACAACCGCCCGCTAGTGATTGCCGAAACCGGTGCAGAAGGTGATATGCGGCGGCCATGGTTGTCATTCGTGGCTGACCAGGCGTATCGAGCACGAGCGGCCGGCGTACCGGTCGAGGGACTATGCCTTTATCCAATCGTCGACTATCCCGGCTGGAGTAACGACCGGCATTGCGAGACGGGACTGCTGGGTTATCCTACGGAAGTCCGGTCGGGCGCCGTATCGCCTGAACCGAGCCGACCTATCTTCCACCCGCTCGCAGAGGAACTCGCGTTGCAGCGACACCGGTTCGAAGAGCCGAGCGACTGTCGCCGCCCTTGCCCAAAGACGACAAAGGGTTCACTCGACACGACATCGGAACTCGTTTTGATGCCACAGCGTGCTGGCTCCGCAGGAAAATAACCCAGGCCACGGCCCCTTCTATCGGAAGCCCCCGACCGGCTGCATTTTTCGACTTGCTTAGGTGCTGGTCCTTCGGTACGAACGCTCGTTAGTTAGACGACAGCGTGTCGTCTGCTCGAATGACTTCCACTAAGGAAGGTGCTTGTACAATGACCGGAACCGTCGTGCGCCGAGAAATAATGGGACGAACATGTCCATCCGTATGCACGTTCATCTGGGTAGTGGCAGGAGGACACCGCGACTACCACAAGGATCCGAAGCCGGTAAGTACGGCGATTCCATGGCAAATTCGACCGGTGCCATCGGCATGGCTCCAATGCCCAATTTCAGCCCTATATCGAGGCGCCCACTCCGCCACGCAGCAATGTAATCGGTGTAACGCGCCGCGCACGCCACCTGCCCGTGCAACCCGCCCTTTTTTATGGCGCGGGCGCGTTTTTCGAGGCCTTGCGACGTGACCGAAGCATCCGGTGCCCGTGCGCTCGCAGATCACTCTGAACTCGCACGCTCGTTTCTTCTGCAGTCCGCGAATGGTCGCGGCTCAGGCCGTTCAAATAAACGACGAGCGCTCCGCCGAGGAGCAGCAGGATCACCGTCATCACTATCACTTTGACACCATCAACCATTGGCCGCGCGGCCTGCCGTAATTACAGTCGCACAGTAGGCCGGAAAAAGGGCTCTGTAGAATTGGCGGCTTGGCTGGTTATCGTGGCCGCATCCGCCAATCGTCTCTTTCTCGCCCCACAAATGCGGGCTATCGCCCAGTCGTCCGACCGAGACGCCGTGTCACTTCCGGCTCGAACCGCTCGGGCTTCGGGCAAATAGGAACAGCCCCGCTCCCACCAACGCCGCTGCCAAGCGTATAGGGTTCGCTCTCAGCAACTGCAGAAAGTGTGAAGCAGCAGGCGAGCGCAGAGTGTCGGGGGTGCGTCCAACCGTGTTCAAACGTTTCGCGCTTGCGGAGAGCTGCGGATTCGACGGCGCAGAAACAGGCGGCAACCCCGCCCGGCCGGAAGTCAAAGTCTGGGGAATGGGATCTTCATTAGCACCGCGGGTCTCCCCCGATTTCTTTGCCCTACCCCCTTCGTGTTCTTCGCCACGTTGTTCGACCCGTGATGCAGCCGCCTCTGCTCCGAGCAAGAGTACCGCGGCGGCAAAATACAGCCACATGAGTAAAACAGCCAATGATCCGGCTGCGCCGAACGCGCTTGCGGTCCCGGCGTGCGTGAGATAAAGCGCGAAAAGCTTCTTACCCACCGAGAAGAGAACCGCAGCGATGCTGCCGCCTACCAAGGCGTCGCGCCACGGAACATGACCGTCGGGCAGGTACTTCAACAGCGCAGCGAAAGCGCATGAAAGGATCAGTAGCGCGATCACAAACTGCGCGACGTCGGTGAGAACGACGAGGGGTGACGCGCCAAACGCCCACTTTCCCGCTGCCTGCACGGCAGTATCCAGGACCAGCGATATGACCAGCAAGAATGCGACGCCCATCACGAGCCCGAAGGAGATAAGGCGGACTTTGACAAGCGTCGTGACGCCGGACTTCAACTTCTCTTCAGACGGCCAGATGATCGATAGAGCGGTGTTTAACGACGAGAATGTCGCGGAGGCGCCAACGGCTAACAACGCAAATGAAATCAGGGCCGCCAAGCCGCCGCCGCCACTCTGATGGGCATGTTCCACGATTGCCTGAACACTCGCCGCTGCATCTTTTCCCAGCATGCCACTGATCTGCCCAAATAGCTGGCCGCGTGCTGCTTCCGCTCCAAAGACAAGGCCGGCAACGGCGATCACCATGACGAGCGTCGGCGCGAGCGAAAACGCCGAGTAGAATGCAATGCTGGCGGCCATCGGCGCGCATCGGTCCGCAGAGAAACGTTTAAACATCCGGACCGGCCAAGCACTTGCTCGGCTTATAAAAGACGGCGAGGTCATTGCAGGTCTCCGCTTAGGATTCCCCAAGATATAGCATCGATGATGCCTAGTAGGAACGCGCGGCGCCGATCGATAGGATGCCGTGCAAAGGAAGCTGTGTGCGAGTGCAGTTAGCGTGATGAACAAGCGTTCGCGAGTCGCTGCTCGAGCACTCTGAGCGACCCTGTGCCCTATCTGAAGCTGCAACGCCGAGCTGAGCAAATACGCGGGGGCGACGCCGGTGGCACACGCATTGCTCGACGAACAGGACCGCGCGCTTGATGTCTGAACGCGAAGCGGTCCTGTTATCCAGCGGCGTGCCGCATACGCCAGCGCACGTTCGTTGCGCTGAGACTCGAAGCACAAAGGCCGTAGTGACGCCGAGGCGCTCCCCGGCCGCTTCGAGCTGTACCTTCCATCACTTTTGCGTACACGGTGCCGTGACGGCCTGCGCGCGACCTCATGAAAAAAGGAGCCGTTGATGTTCATTCATAACAAACGCCTGCAATACACCGTCCGCGTTGCGACGCCGAACCCCGGCCTTGCCAATTTACTGCTCGAGCAGTTCGGTGGGCCACAAGGTGAACTCGCCGCCGCGTGCCGCTACTTCACTCAGGCGGTCGGCGAAGATGACCCTGGCCGTAAGGACCTGTTGTTCGACATCGCCACTGAAGAATTGAGCCACCTCGAAATCATCGGTTCGATTGTGGCGATGCTCAACAAGGGTGCGAAAGGTCAGTTGGCCGAAGGCGTCGAGCAAGAGGCGGAGCTTTACCGTTCGCTCACCGGGGCCGGCAATGACTCGCACATCACCTCGATTCTGTACGGCGGCGGCCCCCCGCTGACGAACTCGGCAGGCGTGCCTTGGACTGCGGCTTACATCGATACGATCGGTGAACCCACCGCCGATTTGCGTTCCAATATCGCTGCTGAGGCCAGAGCGAAGATCGTCTACGAACGGCTTATCAACGTCACTGACGATCCGGGCATCAAGGACGCACTCGGCTTTCTGATGACGCGTGAGATTGCGCACCAGAAGTCCTTCGAAAAAGCGCTGCATTCCATTCAACCGAACTTTCCGCAGGGCAAGTTGCCGGGCAATCCGGAATTCACAAACGTGTACTTCAACATGTCCAAGGGCGACGACGCCCGCGGTCCATGGAATGAAGGCGGCGACTGGGAGTTCGTCGCGGACCCGCAGCCCGCTGTCGACGGAGGCGACGGAATGGCTACCGTTACGGTGTCTGAAGAGGACGTGCAGACACTGCAGTCGATGGCCTCGCGCACCGCATCCGATCCGACTGCCGATCCCACGACCGGCGCGGACCTTGGATCTGGCAAGGCCGTCTGACCGTCGGCATGCGTCTGAGAAGCAACCGCGCTCCGGGCGCGGTCATGCCCATCTAGCCAGGAGGACGTCGCGAATGCCCGCTGTTATCGAAGGGAATCGTTTTAGGTCATCGCAACCCGGTTGACTGGATTGCAGGCGCACTGGTCATCATCGCCCAACTGGGGCCAGACGGCGCCAGTTGGACCGTGGTGCAGCCCTATCTGGCACAGCCGCCCGCTTGCACGCATGGGCTACGTGCCGGTCGGGCACGCGGGCGCCTGTCTCCCCGTACGCGCTCATCTCGCTATGGGCTTGCGCGACACTAACGAACTGCAGGAGGTAGAAATGAACAGCGACCAAAAAGAAGGCATCAAGGAACAGATCAAGGGCTGGACCGACAGTGCGATTGGTACCCTGACGGGAAACGAAGATCGCAAGCTAAAGGGCGACGTTGAGATCACGAATGGCGCCAACAGAAAAGACTACGGCGACCAGAAGGACAACATTGGCAAGGGTGTCGAAGACCCGGGCGAGCCAACGAATCAGTGATTTTAAAGTCAGTGGTCTGTCACCTTGCGACAATGAGCGGGCAGAGCCCAACGCTTACAGAACTTCCTGATCATCCATACTACGGATGCGGCTCTATGCATAACGATGACAAGACGTCTACACGAACGCGCACGCCGCTAGATCCGCAACTGGAAAGCGCCCTGAGGAGGGTGTTCGGCTTCCCTAATCTGCGGCCCGGACAGGAAGAGGTCATCCGCAGTGTCCTTGAAGGACGCGATACACTGGCCATCATGCCAACGGGCGCGGGCAAATCTCTCTGCTATCAGTTGCCCGCGCTACATCTTGATGGCATGACACTGGTTGTATCGCCGCTGATATCGCTGATGCGCGATCAGGCCAGCAAGCTCATGGAAGCTGACATCGCAGCAACGGTCATCAACAGCACGCTGTCAGCAATCGAGGAGCGCGATGCGCTGCAGGCTATCGCGGACGGTGCGATTCGCATCCTGTTTGTCACACCCGAGCGCCTCGTTAGCAGTGAGTTCGTCACGATGCTCACGGCCGACGGCACGCCTGACGTGCCGCTCGTCGTCATCGACGAGGCACACTGCATCTCGCAATGGGGACACGACTTTCGTCCCGCGTACGTCGAGCTGATACATGCAGTGAAAAACATCGGGCACCCGCCTGTGCTTGCGTTAACCGCGACCGCGACACCTGCCGTCGGCGCGGACATCGTGCGCGAATTGCAAATGCGCGATGCAAACATTATTCATACCGGCGTCTATCGCGACAACTTGCACTTCGCCGTCGAACAGATGACAAATCTCGATGACCGGCGAAAGCGCGCTGTCGAACTGGCGAGAGCGGAGGAAGGCAGCGGCATCATCTATTGCGCGACCGTGGCCGAGTGCGAGACGCTGCATGCACTGCTCCTTGATGCAGACGTCCAAGCCGAGCGCTATCACGGCAAGCTGTCGGCCAAGGCCCGCTCGGAGGCACAGGACGCCTTCATGGAAAACCGCGCACGCGTGATGGTAGCAACGAACGCGTTCGGCATGGGCATCGACAAACAGGATATTCGCTTCATTATTCATGCGCAGATGCCGGGCAGCCTCGATGCGTACTATCAAGAAGCAGGCCGCGGCGGGCGCGACGGCGAAGCCGCGCGCTGCATTCTTCTGTTCGAGTTGAAGGACAGACAGGTCCAGCAGTTTTTCCTGGGCGGACGCTATCCAACTACGGAAACCATCCGCAAGGTGGCCGAAACGGTGCAGATGCTCGCGCGGGACAGCGAAAACAAAGTCCTCGAAAAACCGCTTGAGCGGTTACGCCAAGCGTTGCCGAACGTAGGCATCAACAAGCTACGCGTAGCGACAACGCTGCTCAACGATATAAAAATGACCCGCCGCACGCGCAACGGTGGCTTGAAGCTCATCGACGACGGCGGCGCAATGGCGAAAGTCGACGCGACCGCCGAACAATTCGCAGCGCGCGCCGAGCGCGACCAAGCGGTGCTTGACCGCATGATTACCTACGGGCAAAGCGCCCGCTGTAGATGGCGGATGTTGCTCGACTACTTCGCCACCGATGTCGCAGATGTCGTAGATGCACGATCTCAAGCGTCATCAGGCGATCGAAAACCGATCGATGAACTCGGCGGCGAAAGCTGTGGCGTGTGCGACAACTGTATGCACCCGCCCACCGTGCAGGAGAGTCCGCGTGAAATCCAAGTGCCGGCGCGCCCGCATGAGCTCACGCGCACCTTCGCGGTAGGCGACGTCGTCCGCGTGCGCCGTTATGGCGAAGGGACGGTAGAAATGGTCAGCGGCGATCGCGTCGCCGTGCGCTGTTCGGACGACGAGACGCGCACGTTCATCGCCCGCTATGTGAAGCGCGCTGCCTCACCCGAGGCAGATCGACGTTCCTGGAATTGAGGCGCGGCTCGGCCTCGCTGAGCCCGCCCGGCGATAGCCTTTGTGCGAGACCATCGTTCACTGACACGGTTTGCCGCCAACTACGAAGCACGAAGGCGCGGAACGGACGACCTGGAGCGTGGCTCTGACTGATGACAACGCACGGCGCTTGCTCTTACGTCGCGACGACTGCGACACGAGTTTTTCGTCGCAAGGCCCGGTGTGTCTGGCCTTACCGGGCCGACTCGACGCTCATTTGAAGACTTTTCCTAAATCGGCATTTACGAGGCTCTATGTATCGTCTGTCCCGCCAGAACCCCACCGTTGGGCGCGTCCTGCCGTCATTGGCGCTCGCCGCCGGTGCGCTTGCCTCGCTCGCAGTTTGGAACCTCTATCACGCACGAAAGGCGGAACGACGTAACCCACCCGTCGGTCGGTTTATCGAGGTCGACGGGGTGCGCCTGCACTATGTTGAAAAGGGTAGCGGTCCTGCTGTTGTGCTCCTCCATGGGAACACCGTCGCGCTGCAAGACGGACTTTGTAGCGGTCTGTTCGATCGGCTGGCCGAACGGCATCGTGTCATTGCGTTCGATCGCCCCGGCTTTGGTTACAGTGAGCGACCGCGTGATCGACTTTGGACGTCACAAGCGCAAGCTCGGCTTTTGCATGAGGCGCTCGACAAACTGAGCGTCGAGCAGCCCCTGGTACTCGGCCATTCATGGGGCACGCTGGTGGCCCTCGACCTGGCGATGGATTTTCCTGCGGACGTGCGGGGCCTGGTTCTGGTTTCCGGCTATTACTACCCTAGCGCTCGACTGGACGTCGCGATCAGCGCGCCAGCGGCAATCCCGCTCCTGGGCGATGCACTGCGTTATACGGTGTCTCCCCCCACCGCGCGGCTGTTGCTCAAGCGCACAGCACAGGCGATGTTCGCGCCCACGCCTCTGCCCGAAGATTTCTTTGTTGCCATGCCTCGAGATTTTCTATCCCGTCCGCTCCAGATTCGTTCCGAAGCGGAGGACGCAGCGTTTATGATTCCGGCAGCGGCGCGGCTGTATAAACGCTATCCGGAGCTAGCGATGCCAGTCGCTATCTTCGGAGGTGCCGACGATAAGATCGTCGACGTGGAGGCCCATTCAGTCCGGCTGCACCAAGATGTCCCGCAAAGCGCGCTGAACGTTATTCCAGGTGCGGGCCACATGGTGCACTACGAAATTGCCGAACAGATCGAGCATGCAATACGACACATGACGCGCGCAGGAGACGGCACTCAAGGACGATTCGCTGTGGCGTCGTAGCTTGCGAGCATTTGGCGCTCTGCGAAGAGCATTAATCGGCGACGTGCGCAGCGTTGAGGCGCGCCGCGCTCTGCACTGGACTGCGGCTCATGTCATTACTTCGCGCTTGGGACGCCCCTCATTTTCCCCGATCTGCTCCCTCTCTCAGAATCGTCCGTGGGTTTCGACTGACCAAGCAGCCGGCAGCGTCGGCTCACAGCGGTAGGCCCCATGGCTCGCGCATAAGCCGAGCAGTTCTGGCACGTGCGTCCGCGGGATATTTACAAACCAGCATCGCAATTGGCGTTGGAACAGTTCGTCGTCAAGCGCGTCGTAGGGATAATCAGACGTCTTCAGTAAAACCGATAGCCGCTCGGCGGCGAAACGTAGCCCCAGACACCTTTCGTTGGATGGCTGGAGACGATTGAGCGCCTTGACTAACTGGTTACGCGCCGATGCCCGAGTAACGGCCTGCAAGAGCATCTGCTGGAGCACATAGTAAAGCGGCGCTCGGGAATCCTCGGGGATCCGGGTAAGCAACGGGGTCAGTGTCGGCGCCGCGTCAGAAACGTCCGCCGCACCGACCATGACGCACCTCAGGCGTTCCCACTCGCGCTTTGAGAGGTTCTTGCGCTCAGCCTGCTCTGTCTGTCCGCGGGCTGTCTGAGAAGCCAGAAGAACCACATCGCCGTAGTCTTTCGCACCCTTCGCGCGATTCGCTCGAACCGACATGACCACCAGATTGCCTGGCGCGTAAGCGCCATCGTTATTGATGCGATCCACGGACCAGTCGCTGTCACATAACGCGCTGTGCGTAAGCGTCATCAAGCTTATCGGGCAGGTCTCGCAGTCGATTCTCTTGAGATACGCCGGGTCGACGTCAGCGCTCAGGATCCGCCGTCGTTTGAAGGCGTTCACACGGAGCTGCAGCCATTTCGAGACGAACCGGTCGGGGCGGTGTTGAGCGACAAGGAAATGTTCACGCCCGGCGGCATATCCGGTGAGAAGATCCAAGTCGTGGGATGCCGCATCCATCGGTCGCCCGAACCGGGCGAAATCCCATCCAATATCAAAAGCGATGGCGCTTGCTTCATCCGGTGACATGGCTGGTGCCCCTCCCAAAGCATGCTTCGACGGTGCAAGCGTCGGCTTTGCGAGTCTGCTTGCCCGATCTCTCACCAGGCGAGCCGTCACCGCATCGTCGAGTATGCGCAATCAGGCTGGTGGCTATTGCACACCCTTCTTAGCCGCCAGCGCTTGCGCCATTTCCAGATGATGCTGAATCGTCGGCAGTGCCTTAGCGGCCGCTTTTTTCAGATCGGCATTCTGTCCCTCTTGAGCTTCCTTCTGGAAGGCCGCAATCGCCTTCTGATGCCCTTCGACACCAACGGACTTGATATAGGCCGTATCAAACGCCTTCCCCTTCAATGGTTTCAGCGCATCGAGCACTGCGGGGTCCGAATTGTCTTTGGGGACCGCAACACCGTGCGGGGCCGCCATCTTGAGCTCGACAGTCAGCTTGGTGTGATCGACCATCATGTGATGGGCGAAGTCTTTGACGTCCTTATCTTGCGACTGCTTCGTGGCGAGTTTCGCGGTATCAATTTCGGTCGAACTGGATTCCGATGCGGCCTGCACGAACGCCTTGTCGACCGGAGGGAGTTCGTTGGCTTGCGTCGTGCTCGCAGCCTGAGTTTGAGCAAACCCGGATGAAAATGCGCCAAGTAACGCAACGCTCAACGTTGCACGGATAGTCAGATTTCGCTTCACGGCACGCTCCTTCAATTTTTATGTCGGCAGCGTATGTGAGCAACCGGTGTGCCGGAGCTGCCCCTGGGTCCGATGCCGGCCGCGTCCCGCTCGGCTGATCCGCCGGCACGGCCGATGCTGTGCAAGCTTGTGCGAATGCCGGACAGGTTCGTTTCCCTCCACACCGACGCAACCAGACAGGCAAATTCATGAACAACGCCGAGTCCAATCCCACTCAGGCGCAACAGAGGGAGATCCAGGCCAAGACGCCTTCGGCGACACCGGCAACGGAGACCGCCCGCGCCGATCCCGACGTTATGGCACGAGATCACGTTCGAGCGAATCCACCACCGACCTCATATAAGACCGGAGCAAGAGACGGAGATACGCTGCCGCCGATCGATCTGAATGCTTCGACTTCAGCATCGCCGGATCCACTCCAACGGGCCAAGTCTCGTATCGTCTCAGTAGACAATGCCAATATGGAGGCGTCCGATGACACCGTGGACACGGATGGCAAAGGGCTCGAGGCGAAGCGAGATCTGCCAATACAGCACGATAACGTGGTCGGCACCAACGCAACGCTCGTCAACCACGTACCGGCGCCTGCAATGGGGCTGGGCGGCATTGACAGCCGAAGGGAAGGCAATCGCCCATCGATCCAACTGCGAGTGGGCTGGACCATGGACTACCACGGATGCATCCAGACACCGACACGCAATGGCGGACGCGTCGAGCATCTTATCTCCATTGTGCGGAGGGACTCGTGATTCCACGCGTTTGCCATTTCTATAAAGTCCCGCGCTGGCAACCGGGTCCTAGCTTCGTGGACGCGCTCCGCGCGCCGATGGTCTTATCCATTGTCGCGAGCCTTGTCGGGTGTGCGCCGTCCGTTGATCCCGGACGGCGAGCGGTGGAGCAGGACAGCCAGGCCTATCGATGCGCCGGGTTCAACCCTGTCGCCGACGAAACGAGCTATCCCGCAGATGTCGAACTTGCCAGTAGGACGCTCCAGCGTTCGCCCGCTTGCTCCAAAGCGACGACGGGCCTGACATCGGGCGAGAAGCCATGAAGAGCTTGTTGAAGAAGCGTCCACGAATCCTGATATTGAACCGTGCGTACGATTAAACGATGTACGGCGCGCGGATTCGCGTGTTCGGCAACAAATTGCATTACCTACAGACCGGAGGCGGCGTGCGCGCGACCCTAACAATCCGTGGTTGCGGCGTCCCGCCGATCGAACCATCCGATGTTCTCGCACTTATGGCTGCCGAGGGCCTTGTCTGCAGGCAAGACACCGGCCCGCGGCGTCTCGAATTCGTCTGCTATGGTCAAGCCGCTGCGTTTCACAGGTTCGCGTCAAGCGCATCGATGCTGTCGGGCGTCATTTCCGTCACGTTGCAGCGAACCGATTGTCCCGAGCAAAGCGGCCCCGGCGCATCGCGTTTGTTCACGTAGCTATCTTCGTCGCGGCCGAGGCGATGAGCGACTCTCGGTCTGCGTTGGGCACTTTCGTGTCCAACCGGTCCTCTGCACTCGGCGACCCTGCAAGCGCACCGCCGCTGCGCTTACTTGAGCCCGGAAGCGGCATGCGTCGCGTTGCCACGTTCGCGAGTCATCACTGGTTCTGTTCGGTTCGGTCTGCGTGCTGCTCGGACACGTGTACGAGATGATAAAAGTGGTGCTCAATACGCGAAATTGCGTAAAGCGCAGCTGCGTGCCTCACTTCATTGCGATCGCCCTCAAACACTTTGGTCTCAGTGACGCTGACGATCTCGCCACTTCGCAATTTGAACGACCATCCAAAACACTGCGTTCCGGGCATGGGAACGCTCCCAGCGTTGCCGTCCGCAACGCCAGTGTTGGAAACCGATATGTCTGCGCAACACGCTTCGAGTCTCAGCGCGCCTTCGGACATCTCGCGTGCGACCTCCTCGCTTGTCAGGCCATATCGGTTCATTGTTTCTTCTTGAACGTCTAGAAAGCCGGCTTTTCCGGAAGGCGAATACGTGATGAAGCCCACGTCCAGGCAAGCGCCGCTGCCTGGAACTGACGAGATCAACGATGCGATGAAACCAGCCGTGCACGACTCGGCCGTAGCGAGCTTTAATCCTCTGGAACTGAGGAACGACACCACTTGCATCGGAATGTCCATGTTCGCCTCTTGTCTTAGGCCGATTAGTGTTAGCGATAAGCAATTTGTAATCCCGACTGACAGTTTTCAAGAATCGGAACAAACAAGCGGATCAAGTTGGTGGATTAACTTACCGAGCTTTCGACAGTCACGGTCAGCGACGACGGTTCTACCCTGCGCGCCTCCTTTCGCAGTCGGCGTCGGGCGTCGCTCGGAAGCTCCGCTAGCAGGCGCCCGCATGCAGGGATGGCTGCCGGGTCCTTCATGACTCCACGCATCGGCCCTTCCAGGGGAACAAGTCAAGCAGTCGAAGCGAAACGGCTTTGGCGGTTGGGGACTGCGGTGCAGACGCGATGCGCCTCTTAGGAAACTCCTAGGAAGCGCTCGCCCGCGTCGCTGTGCACCGTGTCCCGCTTTTACGCAACGGATGCCCCGTCAGACACCGGCTTTTCGCTTGGTTGAGACGCCGAGAAACGCGCGGTTCTGATCGGTTCGAGTACTTCGTCCTGATGCCCCATAAGCGTAGCGCGCAGCGCGTCAGCGAGTGCGCCGTCGCCGACGGTTTCTCCGCCTCGCGACAACATTAGGGCCTCCTGCGGGAGGCAGGCACGACCTGCTCGTCGGTTGTTCATCAACCCAGGACACGCGCGCCATTGGAGCCAGCGGAGATTCGATTCAACCGACTCCTGTTCGGATTTGCAGGCGTGACTGGGCGAGGGTCTCTGTCGCTGCCGGCACGGAACGCGAGTTGCTCTAACTAGCGGGTTCTAAAGGTCCCATCGACGGTTCAATGCCCGGCCCGATTGAGGGCGATTCGACTGACGTTACAGTGACTGAAAAAGGTAATTGATCACATGAATATCGACCCGTCCGCGCTTGCCCAGCTTTCTGGCCGCGCGTCTGACGTTCCGTTGCACCCTCGCGAGCTCGATACCTCGCCCCGCGCGCCGCGCAGACGCTGGTGGTCGTTCCTCGGCGCGGGTTCGCTTATCGCAGTCGGCTATATGGACCCGGGAAATTGGGCCACGGCGCTGGCGGGCGGCGCCCGCTATGGTTATCGGTTGCTTTTCGTCATTCTGATCGCCAGTCTCATGGGCATGCTGTCGCAATGGGTGGCATCACGCGTGGGCTTGGTCACCGGACGCGATCTAGCGCAACTTTGCCGTGAACGGTTCAGTCGGGGGACGACGCTCGGGCTCTGGGTGGCGTGCGAGATTGCGATCATTGCATGCGACGTGGCGGAGGTCGTAGGCAGCGCGGTCGCCCTGCAGATGTTGCTCGGCATCTCACTCACCGCCGGCGTTCTGTGCTCGGCAGTGGGTACGTTTGTCATGCTCGCGCTGCAAAGCCGTGGCAAGCGGCCCTTGCAATGCGCGATTACGGCGCTGATCCTCTTTGTCGGTCTTTGCTTCGTCGTGGAACTGGCGCTTGCGCATCCCGATGGGGCTGACGCGCTGCGCGGCTTTACCCCGCCCCCCGCGTTGCTGCGAGACGCCGGCATGCTGTGGCTTGCCGCGGGCATTCTGGGGGCGACCGTGATGCCGCACAACCTGTATCTGCATTCGGCGCTCGTTAAGAATCACGCGCCCAATCACGATGATGCCGCCATCGGCCGCGCGCTCAAGGGGGTGAACATTGATACCTTTGCTTCACTCGGTCTAGCGTTCGTGGTCAACGCCTCACTACTTGTCGTCGCGGCAGCAGTCTTCCACGCAAGCGGCCATCGTGAGGTCGACGATCTCGCCGATGCGCATCGGCTGATTGCGCCGCTCGTGGGAAGTCACTGGGCCGGCGTTGCGTTCGCCTCCGCCCTGCTCGCCTGCGGCCTGAATGCGACGGTCACGGGCACGCTCGCCGGACAAGTGGTGATGGAAGGCTTCCTGAATCTGCGAATCGCACAATGGGCACGTGCCCTCTTGACGAGGTCGCTTGCGATCGGTCCTGCGCTGCTCGCCGTAGGGTTTAATGGGCAACACGGCTCGAACGCGCTGCTCGTTTCAACGCAGGTTGTGCTGAGTTTGCAATTGCCACTTGCAATCATTCCGCTGGTGCGCTTTGCTTCGGACGTCGGCCTCATGGGCCGCTGGCGAGTGGCTCGTACGCCATTGGTAGCTGCGTGGGGACGCGCGGGCCTCACTGTCGGTTTAAACACCGCGCTTTTATGGCAGGCCCTGGTCTGACAGGTCATCGTGATCGAAAACGGCAGTTGAACCGCCGGGCAGTCGCCTTGTCTGGTCCGTTGCTAAGCACCCATCCCCAGCTACGAAGCATGCCGCCGTGTAACGCCACTGCGAACTGGCGCCACGCCTGCGCACGGGGCGGTACGCGAACGCCGGCGCCCCGCGACTCGTGGAAAAGGCTGCGAACAGACCGGCAATATTGGCGGAACGCGGTTTGCTATGCCCGAGTTGCGAGCCCCGTGTCGAACTTTCGTCATGACGCGCGGGGCTTCAGGTAAACCCGAGCGCACACGTACATCATGCAAACCGCGTTGTTCCCAGCCGGCGTTCAGGCCGGCCGCATCCTAGAATTGTGGCACCTCACGCTCGCGGTCTGTTGCGCAGTCTTTGCCGCGATTTTGCTGGCGTGCCTGATCGCGATCGTACGTGCACCACGCGCCAATCGCGCGACGCCTGTGGACCTCTCGAGCATTGACCGCCCGCAACCGCGCACGCGCTTGTGGGTCGTCGCCGCAACGGGCGTCTCGACGCTGCTTCTGCTTGGGCTCTTGCTCGCGGACGTCATGACCGACCGCGCGCTGTCGCGCCTGCCCGTCGACGACGCGTTGCGCATCGAGATGACCGGCTATCAGTGGTGGTGGCAAGCGAAATATCTGAGCGATGAAAACGCGCCTGAATTCACGCTGGCCAATGAACTACACGTACCGGTGGGCCGACCGGTGATCATCTCACTGAAAGCGGCCGATGTGATTCACACCTTCTGGGTGCCGAATCTGCATGGCAAGAAAGACATGATTCCCGGGCGTGATGCAACCATCGAGTTCCGTGCGGACAAGGCGGGCGTCTACCGCGGGCAGTGCGCGGAATTCTGCGGCTACGAGCATGCGCTCATGGCGTTTTCCATCACCGCCGACCCACCTGCGCGATATGCGGCGTGGGCTGCGCAGCAGCGCCAGCCGGCCGCCGCGCCCGTCGACGCCCTCGCGCTGCACGGGCGCGACGTCTTTATTAGCCACGATTGCGCGCGCTGCCATACCGTGCGCGGCACCGATGCGACAGGCACCATCGGTCCCGATCTCACGCATCTGGCGAGCCGCGAGTTCATCGCGGCCGGCACGCTCCCCAACAATCGCGGCAATCTCGCGGGCTGGATCGTCGATCCGCGTACGCTCAAACCCGGCACCATCATGCCGGGCACCCGCCTGCCGCCCGCCGATCTGCAGGCACTGCTCGTCTGGCTGGAGACTCTCAAATGAACGATCAGCGACAGGCCGCCCGACTCGTTGATGGTCCTCACGCTTCGCCCGAGGTGCGCGACGCGCTTGCAAGGACGTGGAGCGATCCACCCGGTTTCATCGGTGCGCTGAGCGCGATCAATCACAAAACCGTCGCACGGCGCTTTATTGCGACGACCTTTGTGTTCTTCCTGCTGGCGGGACTGCTTGCTCTTGCGATGCGCACGCAGCTCGCTCGGCCGGACCAACGTCTCATCGGGCCAAATCTTTACAACGAGCTCTTCACGATGCACGGCACGACGATGATGTTCCTATTCGCCGTCCCGGTCATGCAGGCGGTTGCCGCCTTCCTCGTGCCGCTGATGATCGGCGCGCGCAGCGTTGCATTCCCGCGCATGAATGCGTATGCGTATTGGGTGTTTCTTTTCGGCGGCTTGTTGCTGTTCGCGTCGCTGGTCGTCAATACAGCACCGAACGCGGGCTGGTTCAGCTATGTACCGCTCGCGGGCCCCAATTACTCGCCCAATAAGGGCGTTGATATCTGGGCGCAGATGATCACCTTCACCGAGCTTGCCGGCCTTATCGAAGCCGTGGTGCTCATCACGACGATCTTCAAAATGCGCGCACCCGGCATGTCGCTCAATCGCATGCCGCTGTTCGTCTGGGCCACGCTCGTCACGCAGTTCATGGTGGTTTTCGCCATGCCCTCCGTCATGCTGTGCAGCACCGCGCTCATTCTTGACCGACTCGTTGGCACCCATTTTTACAACCCGGCCAAAGGCGGTGACGTGCTGTTGTGGCAACACCTGTTCTGGTTCTTCGGCCACCCTGAAGTCTATCTCGTCTTCATTCCGCCGCTGGGCTTCATCTCATCAATCATCCCGACCTTTGCGCGTCGGCCCGTGTTCGGCTATCCGGCAATGGTGCTCTCGCTGATCGCGACGGCGTTTCTCGCCTTTGGGTTATGGGTGCATCACATGTTCGCGACCAACGTGCCGGAGCTCGGCAAGAGCTTCTTCACGGCCGCGAGCCTGATGATCGCGATCCCGTCGGCCATCCAGATTTTTTGCTGGATCGCCACGCTTTGGACGGGGCGACTCAATCTGCGCACACCGCTTCTGTATGTGCTCGCGTTCTTCTTCATCCTGGTGATCGGTGGAATGACGGGCATCATGGTTGCCTCGGTGCCAATCGACCTGCAGGTCCACGACACTTACTTCGTAGTCGCCCATCTGCATTACGTGCTGCTCGGCGGCGCCGTGTTTCCGCTGTTCGGCGCGTTCTTCTACTGGTTTCCGAAGTTTGCGGGTTGCATGCTCGACGAGCGACTCGGCAAGTGGCAGTTCTGGCTGTTCTTCATCGGCTTCAACGTGACGTTCTTTCCGATGCACTTGCTTGGTCTCGAAGGCATGCCCCGGCGGGTGTGGACGTATCCGCACGGCATGGGCTGGGACGGCATGAATCTGACGGCGACTATCGGCGCCTATATGATCGCGGCGAGCGTGCTGCTGTTCTTGGTCAATGTCGCCAGTACGCTGCGTAGCAACGATCACGCGGCGGCCGATCCCTGGGGCGCGGGCACGCTCGAATGGAGTGTGCCGTCGCCGCCGCCGCCGCACAACTTCGATGCGATTCCTGTGGTCCATGGCCGCGACCCGCTGTGGGAACCGTCCGCGCAACCGGCCTTCGTCAGCGGCATCGCCGCCGATGCGCGCGAAGTGCTCGTCACCACGGTGCTTGATGCGAAGCCGGATCTTCGACCGCTGTTCCCGAAGCCGTCGATCTGGCCGTTCGTGAGCGCCGTGGCCACGACCATCCTGTTCATCGGCTCGATCTACACGCCGTGGGCGATCGTGTGGGGATCGGTGCCGGTGGCGATAGCAATGATTGCGTGGTTCTGGCCCAGGCGCACCGATAATCGGATGGCCGTTGCGCGGGAGCGTCACCCATGAATACGCCATCCACGAATACGAATCCGCGCATGGCGCAGGCGCGCCCCCACGATCTCGAGCGCACCCGCATCGTGCTGGACGTCAGCGCGCTGCCGACCTTCGGCTTCAGCCATCGGAGCCTCATGTGGTGGAGCACGATGGGGCTCATGCTGATCGAAGGGACGGTGTTCGCCATTGCCGTGATGATGTACTTTTACCTGCGCAGCCGCGCGCCGAGTTGGCCCATGGCGGCCGCCGCGCCGCGCCTCCTCTGGGGCACCCTCAACACCGCCGTGCTGGTGGTGAGTCTATGGCCCAATCAGCTCGCCAAGCAGGCGGCCGAGCGCGGCGACCGACGCCGGGCCTGTGTGTGGCTGTGGGTATGCCTGCTCGCCTCTGCCGCGTTTCTCGTGATACGCGGCTTCGAGTTCGCCTCCCTGAACGTCAGTTGGTACACCAACGCGTATGGCTCGGTCGTCTGGCTGCTGCTCGGCTTGCATACGACTCACCTGATCACCGATACGGTCGACACCGCCGTGCTCGCCGTGCTGCTCGTCACGGGAGCGTTCGAAGGCAAGCGCTTCGTCGATGTCAGCGAGAACGCGGTGTATTGGTACTTCGTCGTGCTGAGCTGGCTGCCGATCTATGCGGTCATTTACTGGGCGGCCCGTCTCTGAACATGAAAACGTGGCTCGCGCTGCTGGGCGCTCCCTCGATCGTGCTGACCTGTGTGAGCGTCAATTACGCGCTGCTCGCGCCGGCCTGCCGCCTGTCAAATCACACGCTCCTCGACGGCGTGAGCGGCGCAAGCCTCGTCGTGTGCGTGCTGGCGACGCTGCTCGCGTGGCAACGCTGGCGCGACGCGCGGCGCGCTCATCCCGTCTTGAGCAATAATGCGTCCGACTTGCCTGCGCGGCCAGCCTTCGTCGCCGCCGTGGCGACAGGCGTGGGCGCGTTGTCCGTATTGGCCGTCATCGCCATTTGGATACCGCAATGGATACTTCCCGCCTGCTGAGGAGGGCCGTTGCGCCCGCCCTCGTCTGCGCTGCCTTATGGAGCGACGCTGCGCGCTCGCATACCCTCTTGAGCGCCGGATCACGTACCGATGCCTCGCCGCTCGCGTGGACCCTCGAGTGGTGGGTCGTGATCGCGCTGCTGATCAGTCTCGCACTGTATATCGTCGGATACATGCGCTTGCGCCCGCGCGGCGCGCACGGTCGCGCGACACGCTCGATGCGACTCGTCTCATTCAGCGCCGGGTGGCTCACGCTGGTACTCGCACTAATGTCGCCGCTGCATGCGTTGAGCGAGTGGCTGTTCTCGGCCCATATGCTCCAGCACGAGTTGCTGATGCTGGTCGCGGCGCCCCTGCTCGTGATCGGCAGGCCCCTTGCGGTGTGGATATGGGCGTTTCCGGCCGACGCACGGGCAGCCATTGGCGCGGCGGTGCGCTCGCGCTGGATCAAGGCGCCCTGGCAATGGCTGACCGCGCCCGCCGTCGCCTGGATGTTGCACGCGGCAGCGCTCTGGTGCTGGCACGCGCCGCGTTTTTTTGAGGCGGCGCTCGCTCGCCCCGGCCTTCATGCGCTTCAGCACGCGAGCTTTCTCGGCAGTGCACTGCTCTTCTGGTGGACGGTGTTCGGTCGTCCATCCGGTGCGCAAGCGAGTGGCAGCGCACACGCCATGCTGTCGCTATTCACGACGATGGTCCACACCGGCGCGCTCGGTGCGTTGCTGACGCTGGCGCCGGGCGTCTGGTATCCGTCGTGCATCGAGACGACGCTTGCCCTCGGTTTCGACCCGCTGCAGGACCAGCAACTCGGCGGGCTCGTGATGTGGGTGCCGGGGGGCCTCGCCTACCTGATCGGTGGGCTGTGGGTGGGCACCCGTCTGCTCATGCGGCGCGCGCAGCCTCATATCGCGAGCGTGTCGCATGAAGGCTAACGACATGCGCAGCCTCTCGACCGCGCTTCTGGTATGTCTCGCGCTCGCCGCCTGCAAAGGGCAGCCGCCCACGTCCGACGCGATCACCGGCGGCAATCCACAACGCGGCCTCGCGGTAATTCAGCGCTACGGCTGCGGCGCATGCCATCGAATCGACGGTGTGCCCGGCGCCTATGGCAAGGTGGGTCCAACGTTGGAAAACATCGGCGAGCGCGCCTACGTGGCCGGCACGCTGCCGAACTCGCCCGACAACCTGCAAAGATGGATTCGCTTCCCGCAACGCGTGGTACCCGGCAACGCAATGCCCAATCTCGATGTCAGTGAAACCGATGCGCGCGACATCGCCGCCTATCTCTACCACCAGTGAATGCAATGCGTGCCGCCCTCCCCGCTATTCTGCTGCTCACCGCCTTGTCACCCTGCCGCTTCGTCATGGCGGAGGATGCCTCTTCCCCGGGGTCGCTCGCACGTGGCGAATATGTCTCCAAGGCGGCGGACTGCGCGGGCTGCCACACCGCCCCGCTTAACGGTGCGCCGTATGCCGGCGGCCTGGGCTTGGCTTCGCCGTTCGGCACGATCGTCAGCAGCAACATTACGCCGGACAAGGAGACTGGCATCGGCAATTACAGCTATGCGGATTTCGCGCGGGCGCTGCGCGAGGGGGTGGCGCCGGGCGGCAAAGGCTTGTATCCCGCGATGCCCTATGCGTCGTTCGTGAAGATGAATGACGAGGACCTGCACGCGCTTTACGCCTACATGATGCACGGCGTACCGCCCGTTAAATACCGCCCTCCGCCCACCAAGGTGCCGTTTCCGTTCAACCAACGCTGGGCGTTGCGGCTATGGCGCATGACCTTCGCGCCGAAGGAGCAGTTTGCACCGCAACCAGGCCGCGATGCCGCATGGAATCGCGGTGCGTATCTGGTGCAGTCGCTCGGACATTGCGGCTCGTGTCACACACCGCGCGGGATGGGCTATCAGGAACAGGGTTACGACGAAGCGTCGACGAAATTCCTGGCCGGCGGCATCAATGACAACTGGTTCGCACCGAATTTGCGCGCAGATGCCGGCTCCGGGCTCGGGCGCATCGCGCCCAACGACATCGCCGCATTCCTCAAGACGGGTCACGGCGCGGGCCTGGTCGCCTACGGCAGCATGGTGCAAACGGTAGAAGACAGCCTGCAGTATCTAAGCGATGACGACGCACGGGCGATCGCCGTCTACCTCAAGAGCCTGCCCGCGACGGGTGCCGCGGACGGCACCTTTGATCCAGCACTCGCGCAGCCCGGGCGCCTTAAGACACGCGCGCCCGATGTGCCGCCCGCGCAAGGCGCGGCAGTGTATGCGGGCTTTTGTGCGCAATGTCATCGTGACGACGGACACGGCGTGGCGAATGCGTTTCCTGCGCTGGCAGGCAATCCGTCAGTGATCAGCGAAGATACGACTTCGCTAATCAGGCTGGTTGTGGAGGGCGGGAACAGCCCGGAAACCATTCACGGCCCCCCGCGCCAGCCGATGCCGCCGTTCGCTGACCGGCTGACCGATGTGCAAATCGCGCAGGTGCTCACCTATATCCGTGCGTCCTGGGGCAACGATGCACGCCCTGTGACCGCGAACGACGTGGGTTCGCTGCGCAGCTCCATACATAAGTGACTCGGATCGATGACGGAGGCAGCGAGACCGTTATTTAAACGCGCGCAGCCTCAGCTCACTCCTCGCGCCGCGTGTCGTCGATCTCTGGCGCAATCGCTGCATGGTTGATGATTGCCACCATCGAGATTCCGCCCAGCATATTGCCGATGAGGGTCGGCAACAAAAAGACACTGAAGTAATCGCCCACGCCGACCGCACCGATCATCACCGCATAGGCGGCCTCGGCCGAACTTGCGATCACGTGCGTGAGCTTGCTGACTCCAACCGTGTAGGTAACGAGCAGAATGGTCGCGAGACGAGCCGAACGGGCCGTCGGCAACAGCCAGACCATGAGCGCAATCAACCAGCCTGCAAACACAGCCCGCACCAGGGTGACGCCGAACGGCGCGCTGAACGGCGCACGTGCAACCTCCGCGAGCGCCGTTGTCACCTCGGGGCCAAACACGTGCTTGAACTGCAACAGCGCGGCGAAGATCGTCGTGCCCACAAGGTTGAGAACCAGCACGATCCCCCACAACCGAAGCGTCTTACCGAGCGTCGTGACGTTGCGACGCGTCAGGACAGGAAGCACGGCGGTCAACGTGCTCTCGGTGAAGAGTTGCTGACGGCCGAGAATCACAAATACGAACCCGATGGTGCAGCCCAGGCTCGTAATCAGATGTCGCCAGCGAGTATCAGGCAGAGCCCCTTCCAGGATCGCCTGGACGAGAAAAGAGAATCCCATCGATAAACCCGCCGCAAGGGCAGACCACATGAGCGCAGTGCCGCTGCGCTCCATCGCGGCCTCGCCCTCTTCGCGAACGATTTCATGGATGACAAGCGGATGCGGTGTGGCATGGTCGGCCGCCTGCTCGCGCTCGCTGCCGTCAAGGTGCGGCGATCCAGCACCTGCGGTTTGATCGGACATGCTGTTTCCCGAAAAAGCACTTTGCGCGCGATGGACATACGGACCCGCGGTGTACGACGATTTGTGCCTCAATAGCTGCCTTGGTCATGAACGCATCTGGTGTTCCGCAGCGGTTCCACTGAGCCGCGGCATCGTGTAGGCGAAGGAGGGGCGCTTTGGTCTATTGACCGGCTCGTCAAGCTAAGACAATGGACCTTGACTAACTCCACCGTTTTCGACGCGTGAGCAGCAGGGCACTCACTTCTATTCCGTCACTTTCTTCCGCCCATAAACTCCGCCTGTACCGCCACACGGCCTGCCTCGATTGAGTATTGCAATTCCCGAACGAGGGCGGTCGTCCGGGTTCGCGTCCTTGAAACCGCATCAGTTCGCCGAGATAAATGACGCTTTGCAGGACGACCACTCCTTCGAGCGGCTATCCCGACTTTGCTCGGGGTGACTCGGCCGGGGCGTCACGGTTTCAGCACGACTTTGATACAGCCATCTTCCTTGTCACGGAACGTCTTGTACATCCCGGGGCCCTGTTCGAGCGCAACGGTATGCGTGACTACGAAAGACGGGTCGATCTGACCTTCTTGAATGCGTTGCAGTAGGTCATCGGTCCACCGGTTGACGTGTGTTTGTCCCATCTTCCACGTCAAACCTTTATTCATCGATGCCCCAAAGGGTAGCTTGTCGATCAATCCACCGTACACACCCGGGACCGATAAGATGCCTGCTGGACGACAGACATAAATCATTTCCCGCAACACGTGCGGTCGGTCGGACTCGAGCATGACGGCCTGCTTCACACGGTCGTACATTGCGTCAAAGGACCGCGTCGCATGCGACTCCATTCCCACCGCGTCAATGCATTTCTCCGGGCCCTTTCCGTCCGTCAGCTCTGCAAGCCGGTCAAGCACACTCTCTTCGTCAAAATTGATCGTGATAGCGCCGCCCTGCCGGGCCATCGCCAAGCGCTCAGGCACGCGGTCGATCACGACGACCTGCTTGGCTCCCAGCAGGACGGCGCTGCGAATTGCCATCTGGCCGACCGGGCCAGCGCCCCAGATGGCAACCGTATCCGTCGGGACGATTTCACAGTTCACCGCGGCTTGCCAACCGGTCGGCAAGATGTCCCCGAGGAAAAGCACCTGCTCGTCGGTAAGACCCGCTGGCACCTTCACATGCGTGGTATCGGCAAATGGTACGCGGACAAACTCAGCTTGCCCACCTGCATAGCCACCCGTCAAATGCGAATAGCCGAACAGACCAGCGGTCGCGTGGCCAAACATCTTGTCGGCCTCCTCTTTATTACGGTTGCTGCGCTCACAAACAGAATAATTGCCGCGTTTGCACTGATCGCAGTCGCCGCAGAAAATAGTGAATGGCACGACCACCCGGTCGCCGACTTTAAGCGCCTTATTCTCACGGCCCACTTCCACGACTTCGCCCATAAACTCGTGGCCCAAGATGTCACCACTTTTCATGGTCGGCATGAAGCCGTCAAACAGGTGCAGATCCGAGCCGCAGATCGCACAAGACGAAACCTTGACGATGGCATCGCGCCCTTCTTCGATTTCGGGATCGGGAACCGTGTCGCAACGGATGTCGTGTTTTCCATGCCAGCGAAGTGCACGCATTTTTCCCTCCAGCGGGGTAGTTGGCATTACGGAGGCGTATAAACGCAATTTGCCAATCGCATTCCCGCAATTGCTGTTCCGCAGCGGTCAGTACCGACTGGCGAGGGCCAACGCGGCGCGCGTTTTCGCGCTTTGCGAGGGGCCTCTCTTCTCGTAGCTCAATGCCTCAGGGCGTGAGCGTCGCCTCTGGCGGCAAGACGGCGATCCGGGCTGAAAACCCGGGCAGCAGTGCGGAAAGACATATACGTCGGCCCTCTCGCCGATGAGGAAAGTCCTTATGCAAGCAAATTTCGGCGGATTGCCAGTCAGATCCAGCGGACGCCCCGAACCGACAGCAGACCCCCGCTAAAGTGCAGACGCGCCGTCGCATCGCTGCGTCGGGTCTCCACCGTCGGGAGAAGGTTTGTAATGATCGGGGAAGATCCGACCGACCAAGTCGTCGTACTCGGCCGACGGTGCCTTCACAATCGCTTGGAGCATCTTGATGAAGGCGTTGCCGTCCTCCAAGTTTTCGACAATGACCCGTGCTGTGCGCAGCGATATCGTCTCGGCGAGTGGAGGAGCAGTACCGTCGTCGAGCAGAAATTTGAATCGATGAATCTCTACCGATGCGTCTGTCGGGAGGATTCGTGGGCGATTATTGTGGCCTTCATGTTGGTCATCGTCCGAATTGCGGGCACACGAGTGATGCAAAAGGCGTACCTCGGCGCGTCCGTTCCAACCTCGGCGCTTGGGTGAACACGCGCACGGATGCGCCGGACCCGGAGCCATCTGGCGTTCTGGGGCGCGGCGAACGCGGCGGGTGGCGCATCGTCGAGCCCCAAGCCGGTGCGCCGGCCGATCGGCACGCGCGGCAGCCGGCCAAAGAGTGCCCGCTTGATGCCTCGGCAAGCTGCACTGCCGCGCGTGGGTGACGCGAGGACTTTGCCTCGCCGTTGTTGTCCCCGATGCGACGCTGAGCAAATTCATCGTACTGCTGGGTCGAATCGGGTGTCGCAGTTGAGTGCGCATGCCTGCTACTCGACGCGCAGGGTTCGAGAAATTTCACGGGACGCTTCTAAAGTCGAGCGAGGCCTTTGCCTGCTCCGACAACTCCTCGGCGAGGCCTTCTGGACTACCCTGTCGTTCCCAGATTTCGGAGGCGCGCCGACGAACCCGTTCCTGCGCCTGATACTCATCCATTATCTTAGCTCCCGTAGCGCACCGCGGTGCTTGCGATCGCTGCGTCGCGGGTCGACGAGCAGGCAGTAGTGGTGAGCAACTCGTGTACCGCCAAGCAGAGCCGACGTTCGCTAAGGGGGGCCGCTTGTGCGGTCATGGGTATGCATCCTGCTGCCGCACTTGAACAGATTTCTGCAACAAGCGCGACGAAAAAGGCAGCCCGCCCGCTTACCAGGGGCAGCCATTGATGAAGCGCCAACCGCAAAGGAGCCGCCGTGGATCTGGAATTGTTCCCGCTTTCCGTCACCACGATGATTCGAATGGATCACACGCACGTGATGGCGGCTTTTCATCGCTACCGCCGCAGCACGCCGTGGTGGAGAAAGCACGCTATCGTCGAACTTATCTGTACGGCGCTGGAAATTCATGCGCAGCTCGAAGAAGAGATCTTCTATCCGGCGCTCAGGGCTGCGCTGCCGACCGACGACACCCTTGCCACGAGCAAATCCGACCACGACAAGATGCGCGAGGACATCGCTCGACTACGAGCGATGCGCCCTAACGACGCTGCTTACGACGCACGTTTCATGCACCTCATGCGCGAAGTGATTCACCATGTTGCCGACGAAGAGACACTGCTGCTGCCGAGCGCTGAACGCGCGCTTGCGTCCCAGCTCTCGCAGCTCGGTCAGCGCATGAGCACGCGCAGGCTGCAGCTCGTCGCACAGAGGCGCCCGGCCGCGATCGCGGTGAACACGCTCGCGACCTTTCCAGCCGCCTCGTTCGCAATGGTGTCGTTGGGTGCCCTTGTTCTGGCGCACTGCCTGCGCCCCGCTGCCGCGCGCCGCAGTCGGCGGTTCGTGTACAGGAAAACGCGCGAAGATCGAGGCTAAACCACGCCGAGGGCCGTGGTTCTACGAAACGAGAAGAAGCTAAATGCGCCACCGTCGAACATCGGCGGTGCCTCGCGAGCGATCGGCGAATGACCCGCTAGGAATTAGAGCCCGCGCAACCAGCGGGCTTTTTGTCGCTTGACCTGGACACTGGTGAGTGCGCCGCGCCTCAATCCTCGCATCCGAGGTCGGTCAGCGACGCGCAGCCGCGCTAATGCGATGTAGGGAAGCGGGGGCATCATGCAGACGAATCAGCTTCGCGAGCGCCGAAGGTATTGCACATTCACTCGGCGCGCGACCTGCAGCTTCTGAACGATCTCGCGCCACTCTGACATCGTTAATTCACGGCAACGAACCGGACTCGACCGCCACCCCTTCGTTACCCTGAAAATCATCGGGTAGAGAGGGTTGACCCGCACCCTGCGCGCCGCGTGCGCCCTGCGCCTGCACGAAGAAACAGTGCTTGCCCAAGTCGATGCCGATAAGCGTAGCGTTCGCCATGACCTAGGGATATGCAAGCGGGGCAACAGCCCGCTGGTGCAAGGAGCGCGTGCGGTGATGCGTTACGCTGAGCAGAGGACAGATGCGCTCGGGCGCTGGCTACAAGCGCTGCTGCGACGCCGTCACAGCAATGTCGTCGCCTGCGCACTCGCCAACAAAATGGCCAGAATCGTTTGGGCGATTCTGGCCGAGGGTGGGGAGTACCGGGCGCAACCGGTATCGCTTGACAACTTTCCAGCCTGCTTTTGCGACCACTGACATGTGATGAAGATAAACGGCTCGCGGCCCAACTGAAAACCTGAGATAAAGCCAGTCCTGCAGACTGAGGCCTTTTTGAGGACAGTTGGGTGCGGCTTCTCGTCGAGAGCCGGGCGCTCTGACCCGTGCCCATTTCGAGCCTGGATACATTTGCGCAATCCCTTTTATCTCACAGATCGAGGTTGCAAGGACCAGGCTGACCATACGTTTTGGTTGGCGTGCGACCGCGAGCGCCTTGATGGGGTTTATGCTTCTGGTTCTAGCTGACAATGAGCGTTCACCACCATCGTAAGCAACATGACCGACTGGTTGGGTCCGTCAGATCGGAAAGTGGACTATTCTTAGGTTCCTGTCTCCCCCGCGATTAGCGCGAGCAGCCGCAACAGCTGGTCAGGCGTAGCGTCTTTGCGGCAATATGCATCAAAGCCAGCCTCGATCCCGGGGAGGCGGGTGGCGGACTCCTCTTGTGAGGTGAAAGCGATGATGACGACATGCTGCAAACGCGCGTCCCGCCTCAGCTGGCGTGCGACCGCATACCCGTCCATCCCCGGCATATTAATGTCGAGCACAACGGAGTCGGGCACCCACGCGATAATGAGCCGAAACGCTGCCGCCCCGTCAACGACGAATCGCGCGTCATAACCGGACATCGAAAGCAACGCGGTCGTCGCCTCGGCCCCGGGCTGGAAATCGTCGACGACAAGCAGCCGCCGCCTGCGACCCGCTTCTGGCTCTATCAGGGTGCGCGAGGTCCGGCGGGCGGTCGTGGACAAGAGCGACATAGAGTGTCAACGTGAGTGACCGGGTTCAAAACCGTCAGCAACGGCTATTCCTTGTGGCTCGCGTGTCGGATGAATCAAATGCGGCGGCCGTCCACCCCAAGAGCGAGGTGAGGATCGATGGGCCTGTCTGATTTCATTGAGCAAAATCTCGAGGAACTGATTGCCGATTGGACTGCCTATGCCGCCCAGATTAGCGGGCACGGGACCGGCCTTACCGAAAGCGAACTGCGGAATTCGGCCCGCGACCTCCTGTGCGCTATTGCGGTTGATATGCGCGAAATACAAAGTTCCGGGCAGCAGGAAGCCAAGTCGCACAACGAAGGCGCGCGGGAATGCGGGTTCGATCAGATTGCCCGTCAGCACGCCGACGATCGGCTCGCCAATGGCTTTGACTCAATGATGTCGTCGCGGAATTCCGGGCGCTGCGGGCCAGTGTTCTACGTCGCTGGGAGCGCGCCGCGCGGTGCCGCGTCGTTTCAGGAGATGATCCGTTTCAACGAAGCCATTGATCAGGCACTTGCGGGATCAGTCCGGCAGTACGCGCAACAGACGGAACGCACCAGGGATCTTTTTGCTGGCGTGCTAGCGCATGACTTGCGCTCGCCTCTCGGCGCGATCATCGATTCGTCGGAGGTCCTCCTTCGCGACAATTCTCTATCCTCGCGTGGAGCGAGGTCGGTCGCGAATGTGCGGGGCAGCGCCGCACGTATGAAGCGCATGATCGACGATCTTCTCGTCTTCACCCGAACCCGGCTCGGCAACGCGTTGCCGATCGAGCTCGCGCCTCAAGATATGGGGCGAATTTGCCGCGACGCGGCCGAAGAAGTGCGCGCTGCCTACGGACACTCGCATTGACGTAGGCCTTGCGGGCGATCTTGCCGGCCAGTGGGACGGTATCCGTATCGCCGAGATGGTCGTCAACCTGTTGATAAACGCCGTGCAACACGGCGCTGGATCGATACGGGTCGAGGCGCGCGGGGACGGTGAACAGGCGACCGTTGCGGTTTCGAACGAAGGCAATGGGATACCCCGACATGCCCTACCGACGCTGTTTGACCCGCTGACGCGGGTCATTCCGTCGCCCTTGCCCCGCGGAACAGCGGCCGGCATGGGCTTGGGCCTGTATATATGCCGGTGGATCGCGCACGCCCGCGACGGCACGATAGCGGTCGAATCAGCGGAGGCCATAACGATGTTCACGGTGTGCATCCCTCGCCAGGTCCGCCGCCGCGACTAGTCTTGCCCGCGGGAGGCTTCTTGCTTCGTGAAGCATGGCCGGCAATTCGCGTCCCCGCAGCCCGGCGGGCGAAATGAAATCAGTCCAGAGCTCGTCGAAGACACGCGGAACAGCTCGCCAAACTATCGGCGCGCAAATACTCTACGGATCTCGGCACGCCGTGCGACCGACGCAAAGTCAAATGTAGGCCAGTCGAGATCTACTCCAAGAAACACGACAACACGACACCGCATGCCGCGATCTGAGCCCCTTCTTATGGAGCGGCATCAGCCTCCCCAACACCAGTCCAGTTTCCAAAACGCCTCGAGGGGGTGGCACACTTTCATTCCGGGCAATGGAGTCTAGACCGGTTCAGCCCGCTGCGGGCCACGCCTTTGG
The DNA here is from genome assembly GCF_031451315.1 of Caballeronia sp. LZ032. NCBI lineage: Bacteria > Pseudomonadati > Pseudomonadota > Betaproteobacteria > Burkholderiales > Burkholderiaceae > Caballeronia > Caballeronia sp. LZ032. The sequence continues at coordinate 96,261 of NZ_JARUXP010000005.1, read as the reverse complement.
GACGATTGCCGCTTCGCATTGAATGTATAAGTTGCGCAAACCCGGCCGGTTGTAGTCGATGGCACCACACGCAACAATGACGTCCATTTCCCATCGGCCGGCGCCTGTTTGCAGCAGAGAGACGTTTCGCTCAGCGAGTTCCGTGGCACAGAGCACCAGCTTTGCCCTTTCTCTCCAGTCGGCCCGCCGATCATGCGCATCGAGCCACCGGTGCACGGCCTGGATACGATAGGCCAAGCTTGGCCAATCCCCAGTTTTATAGCGATTGAGCAAGAGTCCACAGGTGAGGCAGCAGAGAAGCTGGGCTCTTTCCGCGAATGACATCTTCCGCGACTCACTTTCGTACGAGGAAATATCCAAAACACCTCCCCTCAATTCGAACCTCGCCGTTCGCGCCTCGGCGCTAGCCCCATCGCGAGATGCAACCGAGTCACTCGCGCTAAGCGTTTGAAACTCGCGATATTCTTTCCGGTGGACGCAGTTATGCGTGTCGATCGCTCGTACGACGCTGGCCTTTAAGGGCGTCGCGGCGACGCCGTCCCGCGTCATCGAATCACTGTGTTTCGAATGGCGGTTTTGGCAAAGGCTCGCCATCGACAAACGCGGTCGCGGTGCGCACCGCGAAATCCATCGCCGCCCGTTCGCTTGCGAACATGCCAAGCGTCCCGAGAGACGTAGATTCGCCGTCTTCTTCGAGTATGCTGGCGCGCGCCACATATGCGACGCCCTCTCGCAGAGCCGAAGCAAGAATTGCGGCCCCGTTGTGGTAGAGAATCATGATTCTGTCTGTTCGTTGTTAATCAGCGTCATGGCAGCCCGCCACGGAAGCGCGTTACCCTTCAAGCGCACTTCTTGAAGTGCGCTTGAAATAAGAACCTCCGCAGTAACCCATCAAGCGTCCGTTCGAGTACTACGCCACCTTGGGGTCGCCAGCGGCCCGTATTGCTACGAACTCGAAGAATCCAAGCGCGCGTTCCATTGCGATGACGCCGTTCGCTACTCTTTGCAGTAACTGCTGACTGTCGACTGCCGTGCAGGTAGCCGGTGCCGGCCGTAGAAAGGGGCCCCCGCCGCTTATCGGATCGTTCAAGCAAGTGCGATTTCATCATGCCCCCGCTTTACAGCGAGAAGCCAGCCATGTCGGGTGCCTTCGTCATGTCGGATGCCTTTAACCCAGCACCTGCCGTGCCGAAAATTGGCAGGGCGGATTTCCATCCGCCCTCGCGAATGCTTATCACAAGAAAACGCGACTAAGAAGAAGGCATTCTTGGCTCTCTCTGTGCGGATGAAATGTTTTTGTCCGAAATGGCGGCAATTAGAACGATCCTGCCCGTGCCGATGCGCTGTCCCATTCAAGCGCGGCCGGCGCTCGCCCGTGACTTGCCTTGGCTAGCGGCCGTTCGCCGCGTGCCGCGACGTCGCGCACGACCACACCTCTGCGCAAAATTCGCGGGAAGACGCCGTGTCCAGTGAGGTTCGACCGTTCGACGCAGGCGGACGTCGATGCTTCGCTTTCTCGCCGGTGCGCTCTTCGGCTCCTGGAGGGAGAACCCTCCAGGTTGAAAATGAGGCACGCGGACTAGTCAGATAACGTTCTGGTCCGGGCCATCCTTAGGTTTCCGGCAGACCTAAGGTCCCATTCTCCGGTACTCAGAGCCGTGGTCGCATAGCCCGCGCGTGCCCGATGCGACCCAGCGTAAGGACATACGTCTCGAACGACATCTACTGGCCGGTCCCCTTGAGACGTCCACCACAGCGAGGTTCACAGCGTCTTTTTCACCATCAGCCAGAAGATCAGCCAGAGATCAGCCAGACGGCGGCGAGGAACGCGACAAACGCCAGCGACGCAGAGCGGCCTATGCGTTGTCGAATAACAACGGGCGCAGGACCTTCCAACCTCAAGCGCTCCATTGCCCTCCCGTCTTGGCCGATGGATTCCTCCTCTCTTCGCAGTTCAGCGAAGTCATGTCGGCCCCGTAACGCTGCCGCGATGATGCCTTCATACGCAGCGCAGAGTTATTCCGCGCGGCGATTCGACACGATTCCCATTCAAGAGTCAAGCGCCATGCATATGCGTTGCATGCGCGTAGCGGGCGCTCCTCTGATTGCCGCGGACGCCATTGAATTAGATTCCCGCTGATAGGCACAACGCTTGCGCTTGATGAAAAGCCGCTGATGGCGCTGGCTTTTTACGTTCACTTACTCCTTGGATGAATGCCATGAAACTTCTAACCACCAGAGATGGTCTGCCGCGGTTGTCATGGGGATCAATTATCGCCGGCGTCATTCTTTCGATGATCGTCTACCTGATCATGAGCGTGCTCGGTACGGCCATTGGCGCTTCGCTACTGTCGCCCATGGCGAAACCTGATCCGTTGCACGGGTTTGGCTTCGGGTCGGGGGTTTGGGTCATCGTCACCACCGTACTGGCGGTCTTTGTCGGCTCGTACTACGCAGGCCGCTGTGCACCGGTGCTCGGATGGCTTCATGGTCTATTGTCTTGGGCGGTGATGACGCTATTCGTCGTGTACGGCATGACCTCCCTGATCACCGGTGCGATGAGCACGGCGGGTAGCGTCGCAGCGACGACCGCCCAGGTCAGCGCGACCGCCGCAAATCAATCCGGTACGACCCCGTCGATCGTGGATACCGCCAAGCAGCAAGTACAAGCTGCCGTCGCATCGGCGGCGTCGGCCGCTTCAAGTCCGCAGGCCGAACAGACGGCGCGTGAAACGGCGGATGCCGCGGCACGGGGCGTCGCGCGCGCGAGCTGGTTCTCCTTTGCCGCACTCATTGTGGGCGCCATCATCGCCATCGTCTCGGGTGGCGCCGGCTTTCGCCATCAGCCGCCCTTTGAAGAAAGCGGTGGTACGGCAACTGGCGCCGATACGCCGCCGGTGCGGAGCCGCGCCGTGCCAGGAGGCGGTCGTCTCTGAGTGAGCGGCTTTCCGACAGCCAGCGCTAGTCCGGCCGCCGTGTTGATGAGGAGGAACCCATGCGTGACGAAGAGACTTCCGGTGCGACACCAGCGCCTGATTCTTATGACGCAGTGCGTGTGTCGGCGGTCAAGGAAGAGATCGCGGTCGGAGTCGCAACGGTAGAAACGGGCGCGGTGCGGGTGCGCAAAGTCGTCCATGAAGACCTGCAACCTGTCTCGATGCGCCTGCGGACTCAGCAGGTCGACGTTCAGCGCATCCCAGTGAACCGGCCTGTGGAGGAGCGCGACGAGCCGCGGCGCGAAGGCGACACGCTCATCATCCCGATCTACGAGTACGTCCCGGTGGTACGCATGCAACTCACATTGAAGGAAGAAGTGCACGTCAAGACGACCGAGATACAAGAAGACGTGATCCATCGCGTGCTGACCCATTCGGAGGAGCTTGTCGTCGAGCGTCGCGAAGGTCCTGACGGTCCATGGAAGAAAGACCCGGGCGCCAACTGATGCAACGATCCAAAAATCAAACCGTTCCTCGGTGGTTGCATAAAGTCCTTTGAACCATCCAGCTTAAATTCTGGAGAAGCTGAAATGGTACAGACAATTATCGGTGTGTTCGACTCGTTTGCAGATGCGGAGCGCGCCCAAAGCCGCTTGGAATCACAAGGCATCGCTCGTACGGACATGGAGGTCCACAGCTCGACCAATGGCGACGCCAAGGCAATGAGTGGTGATCCGACCACGCGGTCCGTAACCAGTGACACGGGTGAAGACCGCCTTCACGACGGACCCGTCAGCGGCATTGAACACTTCTTCAAAAGGTTGTTCGGCGGCAGCGATGAGCCTGAAGAGATTGGGCACTATCATGAAGCGGTTCGACGCGGGGGTGCGTTACTTTCGGTCGACGTCGCCGATGAGACGTCTGTGGAACGCGTCCGGGACGCACTGTATGCCGAAGGCGCCGTTGACATCGACTCGCGTGTCGCACAGTGGCGCAATACTGGCTATACGGCCTATGACCGTAACGCACCCGCCTACACTGCCGATGAGGTAGCGGCGGAACGCCAAGCCTTCCCCGTCGTCCAGGAAACGCTAGAGGTCGGCAAGCGCGAGGTGCGGACGGGCGGCGTTCGCGTTTATTCGCGCGTGACGGAAACGCCGGTCAGCGAATCCGTCAATCTGCGCGAAGAACGCGCGACCATTGAGCGCCGAGCCGTGGACCGCCCGGCGACAGCGGCCGATCTCAAGGGAGGCTCTGTCGAGATCCGCGAGACGGCTGAAGAGCCGGTGATCGCCAAGACCGCGCGCGTCGTCGAAGAGGTGGTGGTCGGCAAGGAATCATTTACTCGAACCGAAACCGTCAACGATACGGTACGTGGCACCGAAGTGGACGTCGAAAAAACGGCGGGAACAGATGACAGTCCTGCTGTTCGACCCGTTGATAAGCCGCCTCTTTGAACCCATTGAAGGTCGGGGACGGCCCGCGGAACATTTGCGCAGTCCCCTTTGTTTTCGGACTTCATCTGCCCAATGCGCACGCTGCCCGATCGCGATTGCGGCAATAGAGTTTACTTCACGGATTGATGCCACAACACGACTGGTTGGCTCAATGCCCGAACACCCTTTTGGAGGAAGTCATGGCAAACACCGACGGTCTTGAACCGGTCAATTCGCTCGTCACGGAGAAGGCCGACAAGACCTATGAATTTCCGACGAGCGCGAATCACGGCGCCTCTGAGGCAGATACTGCATCGTCCGCAACCGTCGGCGATGGCGATTTCCGGGAAGCATCCCAGTCGTGGGACGCTAAATCATCCGGTGGTGAGGCACGGGCAACCGCAAAAGAAAAGCTCGCTGATATGAAGAGCGTCGTAGTAAAAAACTACAGGGCTGCGAGCGACACGACAGATGATTTCGTGCATGACAATCCCTGGAAGGCAATCGTCATGGCTGGATTAGGGGGCTTAATTGTTGGCATGCTCGTGTCGCGTTAGCCATATGCGAACTTACGCAGGACGCGGCGCGCCCGTCGATCTCTAGCCCGAGTTCGACGAACCAGTCCAGCTAACGCGCCAACTCGAGGAAGCGCCGCGCGCCTGTCAGTCACCGGGTGGGCGGCTTGTCCACGTCAGGGGGCCGTGCCTGCTGATCACGCGGGCGTGCAAGCGGCGTCCAGCAGGTCCAAGCGAGGTTGAACGTCACATAGGTTTCGGGTCACGTTGACGGCGGTACTGTCTCACGTCAGGTCAGCGCCTTGCTCTCGCCCAGCCCTTTGCGTCTGCCTCGCCCTCATGCCGCGCTTCAGCGCGTGTCCACACGATTCACCAGGAACCCGATTGCAGACGGGGACTGACGTTTCGGCCGGACTCGCCCATCACCGCCACGCAGCACCCCGCCTCATCGACGCACGGTGAAGGCGCGCGGCACGGGCATTGCACGGTGCCGCGCATGCCGACACCGAAAGGTACGCCCATGCCGCACGCCAATGACCCCTTGCTCGTCATCTCGCCCCATCTCGACGATGCCGTCTTCAGTTGCGGCGCCGCCATCGCCGGTGCGACCGATTCGATCGTCTGCACGGTTCTCGCGGGCGTGCCGCACAATGCGCTCGTCACCGACTGGGACGCGCAGTGCGGCTTAACGGACGCGCATCAGGCCATGCACGCGCGCCGCGCCGAAGACGCCGCCGCGCTCGACGTGCTCGGTGCGCGCCCCATCCATCTCGGCTTTCTCGATTCGCAATATGCAGGCGATAGCCCCGCCTCGCACGATGAAATAGTTGCGGCCCTGCTCGATGTGATCCGGGCGACGGCCTGCCGTGCGCTCGTGGTTCCGCTGGGTCTCTTTCATTCGGATCACGACCTTGTGCATCGCGCGTGCCGCAAGGCATGGCTCGCCGATCCAACGCTCGCCTGCCTCGCGTATGAGGACGCTTTATATCGGCGCATGGACGGGCTCGTGCAGACGCGCCTTGCCGATCTGGCCGCTTGCGGCATCATCGCGACGCCCGTATCCGAGCGCATCGATACGGCCGCGCTCGCCCGACATCAAGGAGCGAAGCAGCGCGCCGTGAGCCGCTATATTAGCCAACTGAAGGCGTTTGGCCTGAACGGTTACGACGATGTCTTCGCGACAGAGCGCTTCTGGAGCTTGCAGACCGCACGCCATGACCGATGAACGAGTCGTTCTTCCCGACGCGGACCGCGCACGACTCTCCGTCGTCGTGCTGACTTACAACCGTGACGATCAGGTTCTTGACACGCTTGCAAGACTTGCCGCGCTGCCCGATCGCATCGAGATCATCGCGGTAGATAATGCCTCGACCGACGGTACCGCCGAGCGCATCGCGACGAACTTTCCGTTCGTGAAGCTCGTCCTCGCGCCGCGCAATTTGGGCGCGGCCGGCCGCAATCTCGGCGTCGCGCGCGCCGAAACGGAATACGTCGCGTTCTGCGACGACGACACATGGTGGAGCCCCGGCTCACTGTCCCGTGCCGTCGACGTGCTCGATGCCGCGCCGCGCGTTGGCGTGCTGAATGCACGGGTGGTCGTCGGCGAAAACGGCGCAATCGATGAAACGTGCGAGCGCATGCGCGATAGTCCGCTCGCGCGCGACGGGCTGCCTGGATCCGCGCTCATCGGCTTCATGGCGGGCGCGTGTGTGTTTCGCACGGACGTCTTCCGGCAAACGGGCGGCTACGAGCCGAGGCTTTTTATCGGCGGAGAAGAGGCGCTCGTCTCGCTCGATGTGCTTGGCGCAGGCCACGAGATCGTCTATATGGATGAGCTTGTGCTTCATCATCATCCTTCTCCGCTGCGCGACAGCGCGCAACGACGCAGGCTGCTCGCACGCAATGCCTCGTGGGTCGCGTGGATGCGTCTGCCGCTGGCCGAAGCGCTGCGTGCCACCCGCGACGCGATCGCTCTCTTGCTCACGGAACCATCGCCGCTGCCCGATCTGAAGGAGTTGATCGCGGGCATCGCATGGGCGCTTCGCAGACGACGCGTGATCGACGAGCGCGTGCAACTCATGCGGCGTCTCGTCCACGACGACGACGCACGCCGCGGAGTCCAGACGCGCGGCGAACGCGCTGTCGGTTCTACACGCGCCACGTAAAAGCGCGCGCGTCGGGGGGGGCCGCCCCAACAAACGATAGGGTGTGGGTGGGGGGAGCCCACCGAGGAGAGGGGGATGGGGTGGGGCGTTGGGGTTTCTGACGCCGCCTCCTATACGGGCTGCGGTCGCGCAACGAACCAAACGATATTTGGTTCGTTGCGCGACGAACCGAAAATCGTTTCGTACTTCTGTCGACACTCACAACGAGTGGCACGCCAAATGCTGAATCCGGATGACTGATCCACGCGATTGCGCGTCGCGCGACACGCCGAAGGGATCGCATAACGGAGAGGCTCTCGTGAAGATCGCTTTGATCAGTGAACATGCATCGCCGCTGGCGATCGCGGGCGGCGTCGACAGCGGCGGCCAGAATATTTACGTGGCCAATGTCGCGCGTCAGCTCGTGCGTATCGGCCACGATGTCGATGTCTTCACGCGCTGCGATCGTTCGCTGCTGCCGCTCATCTCGCGCTTCGAAAACATTCGCGTGATCAACGTGCCGGCCGGGCCGCCCGTGCAGTTGCCGAAGGAACAGCTTCTGCCACACATGGATGCGTTCGCTGACTTCATGATCGACTTCATGAAGCGGGAGGCGCAGTCGTACGACATCGTTCACGCAAACTTCTTCATGTCGGGTCTCGTCGGCTTGCGCATCAAGGACGCCCTCGGCGTGCCGCTCGTCACGACGTTTCATGCGCTCGGTCGCGTGCGGCGGCTGCATCAGGGCGAATCGGACGGCTTTCCCGATGCGCGCTTCGATATCGAAGACGAGCTCGTGAAGCGTTCCGACTCGGTGATCGCCGAATGCCCGCAGGACGGAAACGATCTGATTCATCTTTATCGAGCCGATCGCGCGCGCATCGATCTCGTGCCATGCGGCTTCGACCGCGCGGAGTTTCATCCGCTCGATAAGGCCCAGGCGCGCGAACAGCTTGGCTGGCCGCAGGATCGCTTCATCGTGCTGCAACTCGGGCGCATGGTGCCGCGCAAGGGCATCGACAATGTCGTGCGCGCGCTCGGCGTGTGCCATGCGGAGCATGACGAAAGCGTCGAGCTTTACGTGGTCGGCGGCAATTCGGATGAAGCCAATGAAATCGCGACGCCCGAGATCGGCAGGCTGCGTGGCATCGCGCGGGAATGCGGCATCGAAGAGCATGTGCATTTCGCCGGACGTCATGGACGAAGCGACTTGAAGCACTTCTATAACGCCGCCGATGTGTTCGTGACGACGCCGTGGTACGAGCCTTTCGGCATCACGCCGCTCGAAGCGATGGGGTGCGGCACGCCCGTGATCGGCGCCGATGTGGGCGGCATCCGCTATTCGGTGGCGCACGGTGAAACAGGTCTGCTCGTGCCGCCGAAGCATCCGGCCGCGCTCGCGCAGGCAATCGCCACGCTCAAGCGCGATGCGGCACTCGCACGACGCATGGGCGAAGCGGGCCTTGCGCGCGCCAACGCGATGTTCACGTGGTCGAGCGTCGCACAGGCGCTCGCGCAGGTCTATGCGCGCGTGAGCGGCGCCGAATCGCAGGACGCGGCCCGCGTCGCGATGGGCGGAGGATCGCGATGACGCAGATGCCACGGTCGCCGCGCGCCGCCGTTTTCATCGACAAGGACGGCACCCTGCTCGACGATGTGCCCTGGAATGTCGATCCGCATCACATGCGCCTTGCGCCCGGTGCGCTCCATGCGTTGCGCGTGTTCGCATCGCATGGCGTGCCGCTGTTCGTCATCAGCAATCAAAGCGGCGTGGCGCTTGGCAAGTTCGAGCGGCATGCGCTCGATCGGGTCGAAACGCGCCTGCAAGCGTTCGCTGCGCAAGCGGGCGCGGCCTTCACGCATGTCTATTGGTGCCCGCATCATCCACGAGGCGTCGTGCCCGAGTACACGCAATCATGCGAATGCCGCAAGCCCGCGCCGGGCATGTTGCTGCGCGCGGCGCGCGAGCATGGCATCGATCTCTCGCGAAGCTGGTTCATCGGCGACATACTCGATGATGTCGAGGCGGGCCATCGTGCGGGATGCCGCAGCGTGCTCATCGATAACGGCAACGAGACCGAATGGCTGCACGGCGAAGGTCGCGACCCGGACCTCGTCGTGAAGGACATGTATGAAGCCGCGATGGCGATCGTTGCCGCGGAGTGTCCCGCATGAAGCGCGATCCGGTGAATCCATCGACGCTGCCGCCGGTCGTCGAGGCGCATGCGCGCAAGAGCGCGGCAACCGAAGCGCGCGACTGGGGCGCGGACGTAAAGCGCATGCTGTGCATTCGTCTCGACAATCTCGGCGACGTGCTGATGACCACGCCCGCGCTGCACGCGTTGCGCAACGCTCAGCCGGGGCGGCACCTGACACTGCTCGCGTCGCGTTCGGGCAAGGCTGCGGCGCCTTTCATCGATGCGATCGACGACGTGATCGAATACGACGCGCCCTGGGTCAAGCAGGATGCGCCGATCGATGCGCTTGCCGATCTCGCGATGCGCGCGCGCCTCGCGGCATCGCAGTTCGATGCGGCCGTGATCTTCAGCGTCTATAGCCAGAATCCGCTGCCTGCCGCGATGCTGTGTCATCTCGCCGGCATTCCGCTGCGGCTCGCGCATTGTCGCGAGAATCCGTATGGCCTTCTAACCGATTGGGTGCAGGAAACCGAGCCGCAGCACGGCACGCGGCATGAAGTGGAACGTCAACTCGCACTCGTCGCGCGAGTCGGCGCATGCGCAACCGATACGCGAATGCGTTTCGACGTGCGTCCCGACGATGCCGCGTCGCTCGCGGAAAAGCTCGGCGCACGCGGCGTCGATCTGCATGCGCCGTTCATCGTCGTGCATCCAGGCGCGACCGCCGCATCGCGCCGCTATCCGACCGAGCGCTTCGCGCAAGTCATCGAACGTCTCGGCACGCAATTGCAATGGCCGATGCTCGTGACGGGCTCGCCCAGCGAAAGCGCGCTATGCCGCGAAGCATGCGGAGATAGCGCGAGTGCGATCGATCTCTCGGGCGCGCTCGAACTCGGCGAACTCGCGGCGCTCATCGAGCATGCGCGCGTGCTGCTGTCGAACAACAGCGGGCCGGTGCATCTCGCATCGGCGCTCGGCACGCCTGTCGTCGATCTCTACGCGCTCACGAATCCGCAGCACATGCCGTGGCAAACGCCGCATCGCGTGCTTTATCACGATGTGCCGTGCCGCTGGTGTTATCGCAGCGTGTGTCCCGAAGGTCATCACGCGTGCCTCGTTCAGGTTGGCGTGGACGAGGTCGTGTCCGCGGTGCTTGAACTCTCCGAAAACGCATCGCTCATCAACTCGACCATACAGGCCAGCTAGTCATGTACACATTGGGAATCAATGCGGTCTATCACGACAGCGCAGCGGCGCTCGTCAAGGATGGCGTCGTCATCGCGGCCGCCGAAGACGAGCGCTTCACGCATGTGAAGCATGCGAAGCGCCCCGTGCCGTTCTCGACATGGCAGCTTCCTTTCGATGCCATCGACTATTGCCTCAAGGAAACGGGCATCGAACTCGCCGATGTGGATCACATCGCGTATTCATACGATCCGCATCTCTTCTCGGGCATGCCGAAGGACGCAAAGGCGAGCATCGCCTTGCCGATGAAGCCGTCGGCACAGGCGCTGAGCAACCCGTCGGAATCGCCGTGGGACCCGCTCTTTCTGAGCTATATCGTCAACGCGAAAGACCAGTTGCTCGACGGCGCGCCGCATCATCTCAAGCGGCGTTTCGCGAGCGGCGGACGTGCGCCCCGCTTCGCCTGGCATAACGTCGATCATCATCTGTGTCATGAAGCGAGTGCGTTTCTCGCAGCGCCTTTCGACGACACCGCGGTGCTCACGATGGATGGACGCGGCGAAGGCGTGACGACGAGTCTCGGGCAATTCGTCGAGGGCGAATACAAGCGCCTCAAGCAAGTGGAATTGCCGCATTCGCTCGGCTTGCTGTATGAAGCCGTGACGGGCTATCTCGGCTTCCTGCATTCATCGGATGAGTACAAGGTGATGGCGCTGGCGTCGTTCGGCAAGCCCGCGTATGTCGATCAATTCCGTGAAATCGTGAAGTATCGGCATGACGGAAGTTACACCGTCGATGCGCCGCGTCTCGTCGATCGTTTCGGCCCCGCGCGCGAACGCGGCGGGCCGCTCACGCAGCATCACTTCGATATCGCGCATTCGCTGCAAGCCGTGCTCGAAGAAACCGCGCTCGAACTCGCGAAGTGGCTGCATGAAAAAACGGGACTGCCGAATCTCGCGATGGCGGGCGGCGTCGCGCTCAATTGCGTGATGAACGCGCGCCTACGCGATCGCGGTCCGTTCGATGAAGTGTGGGTTCAGCCCGCGGCCGGCGACGCCGGCACCGCACTGGGCGCCGCGCTGTGGACGGATTATCAGGAACGCGCGAAGGCGGGCGACTGCGGCCGCAAGTGGCGCATGGATCACGCGTATCTCGGACCCGAATTCGGCGATGACGAAATCGAAGCGTTCCTGAAATGGGCGCGCGCGCCGTATCGCAAGCTCACGAATATCGCCGAAGAAACGGCGGAGATTCTCGCGCAGAATCGCGTGATCGGCTGGTACCAGGGCCGCACGGAGTTCGGCCCGCGTGCGCTCGGCGCGCGCTCGATTCTTGCATCGGCGATTCACGCGGACATGCAGGCGCGTCTGAACGAGATCAAGGATCGCGAAGACTTCCGCCCCGTTGCGCCCGTCGTGATGGAAGAGCACGCGGCCGACTGGTTCATCGATGCGCGCGTCGCGCCGTTCATGCTGTTTGTCTTCGATGTGCGCGAAGAGATGAAAGCGCGCATTCCGGCGGTCACGCATATCGATGGCACCGCGCGCGTGCAGACCGTCAATCGCGCGCAGCACCCGCTCTACTACGATCTGCTCGCGGCGTTCAAGCAACGCACGGGCGTGCCGGTGCTCGTCAACACGTCATTCAACACGCGTGGCGAGCCGATGGTGAATACGCCGCGCGATGCGCTCGAATCGTTCTGGACGTCGCCGCTCGATGCGCTCGTCATCGGCTCGTTCCTTATCGAAAAACCGGGCGCCCGAGCATGAGCACGTACGCGGGTCTCTTCGAGAACGGCGAGATGAGCGCGATGGATGCGCCCGCTCTGCCACGCGACGATTTCATTCCGGATGTGTCCGTGGTCGTCCCGACGTATCGCCGTCCCGCGATGCTCGAACGCTGCGTGCGCGCGCTTGCTGAGCAGGCGTACGATCCGGCGCGTTACGAGATCATCGTGTGCGACGACGGCCCCGACGAAGCAACGAGGGCATGCGTACAGCGTCTCGCTGCATCGTATGCGCAGAGCGGCCCGAAGATCCACTACGTGCCGGTGACGGGAAGCCAAGGTCCGGCAGGCGCGCGCAATGCGGGCTGGCGCGCATCGCTCGCACGACGCATCGCCTTCACCGACGACGACACAATTCCCGACCCGCAATGGCTCGTCAACGGCGTGCGCGCGCTCGATGAAGGCGCGGACGCGGTATCGGGCCGCATCGTCGTGCCGCTGCCCGATCATCCGACCGACTACGAGCTCGACGCCGCCGGACTCGCGAACGCGGAGTTCGCCACCGCGAACGCATTCGCGACACGCGCGGCGCTCGAACGCACGGGCGGCTTCGACGCGCGCTTTACATCGGCATGGCGCGAGGACTCCGACCTGCAATTCGCGTTGATGCGCGCGGGGTTCGGAATCGCTCGCGCGGAGGACGCGATGGTGCTGCATCCCGTACGCCGCGCGCGCTGGGGCGTGTGCATTTCGCAGCAGAAGAAGAGCCAGTTCGACGCGCTGCTCTACAAGAAGCATCCCGCGCTCTTTCGCGAGCGCATCCGGCGCGGTCCGCCGCTACTCTACTATGCAATGCTCGCGGCGCTCGTCGTCGTGATCGTGTCGTTGATCGCGGATGCGCCGCGCATCGCCGCGCTGGCTGCGATCGCATCGATCGCGATGACGTTATGGTTCGCCATGCGGCGATTGAAAACGACGTCGCGCACGCCCGCGCACATCGCCGAAATGTTATGGACATCGGCGATCATTCCGTATTTATCGATCTACTGGCGCATTCGCGGTGCGTTCAAGTTCAGGGTGTTCTTTCCATGATCGAACGCATCGTGATCTTTCGCGCGCTGCAACTCGGCGACATGCTGTGCGCCGTGCCCGCGCTGCGCGCATTGCGGCGTGCTCATCCGCATGCGCTTATCGCGCTCGTCGGTTTGCCTTGGGCGAATAGTTTCATCGAACGATACGCGCATCTGCTCGATGAGCTGATCGTGTTTCCCGGTGCAATCGGCTTTCCCGAACAGGAAGAAACCGATGCGCATTTGCCCGCATTTCTGCGCGCGCTGAGCGAACGCCGCTTCGATCTCGCGATCCAGTTGCATGGCAGCGGCGGCGTGGCGAACGATATCGTCGAAGGCATGGGCGCGCGGTTGAACGCAGGCTTTCTCAAGCCCGATGAACGCATGCGCGAAGGCGCATTCATGCCGTGGCCCGACGAACTGCCCGAGCCCGCGCGCTATACCGCATTGATGCAATGGCTCGGCATCGACGCGGATGCGCTCGATCTGGAGATTCACCTGACTGATGACGACACACGCGAATGCGATGCGCTCATCGACGCATGTGCGATCGATTGCGACAGGCTCGTGCTCGTTCATCCCGGCGCACAGTTGCCTTCACGCCGATGGCCCGTCGAGCGCTTCGGCGAAGTGGCGCGCGCGTTGTCTCAAGCGGGATGGCAGATCGCGGTCACGGGCGGCGCGGGTGAAGCGTCGCTGACCGCTCGCGTCGCGCACGATGCCGGCGCGCACGCGATCGATCTCGCCGGACGCACGTCGCTGGGCGCGCTGGCCGCGCTCGTCGCGAGGGCGCGACTCATCGTTTGCAACGACACGGGGCTTTCGCATGTCGCAGCAGCGATGCGAACGCCGAGTGTCGTCATCGCATCCGGAAGCGATACGCGCCGCTGGGCGCCGCTCGATCACGCGCGTCATCGCGTGCTCGCGGACTGGCCTGCGTGCCGGCCTTGCGCGTTTCGCGACTGTCCCTACGGCCACGAATGCGCGCTCAACGTGAGCGTGCGCGCCGTGATCGATGCCGCCTTCGCACAGCTTGCGCACACCATTCGAGAGGAGACGCTTCTTCATGCCCACGACTAGTTCCCGGCGCTTGCGTGTGCTCACTTGGCATATCCACGGCAATTATCTGTATTACCTGAGCCAGGCGCCGCACGACTTCTATCTGGTTACGCGTCCCGGTTATCCGCCGGGATATGCGGGCACGGCGGGCGCGTTGCCGTTCGGCGCGAACGTACATGAGATTCCGGCAAGCGAAGTGCCGTCGCAATCCTTCGATGTCGTGCTGTTTCAGCACAAGCGTCAATGGGACGACGATCGACTCAACCTGCTCACTGATGCGCAACGGCGCTTGCCGCGCGTCTATATCGAGCATGATCCGCCGCAGGAAAACGCGTTCGAACAGAAGCATTGGGTGCAGGAACGCGACACGCTGCTCGTGCATGTCACGCACTTCAACCGGCTGATGTGGGATAGCGGCGAGACGCCGACGCGCGTCATCGAGCATGGCGTGATCGTGCCGGACGACGTGCGTTATAGCGGCGAGCTGGAACGCGGCATCGCGGTAATCAATCATCTGCGCCAGCGCGGCAGGCGCCTCGGCAACGACGTCTATGCACAAGCTGCCGCGCGCGTGCCGCTCGATCTCGTCGGAATGGATGCGCAGTCGGCGGGCGGCATCGGCGAAATCGGCAATCTGGAATTGGCGGCTTTCGCCGCACGTTATCGCTTCTTCTTCAATCCGATTCGCTGGACGAGCCTCGGGCTGGCCATCGTCGAGGCCATGACGATAGGCATGCCGATCGTCGGACTCGCGACGACCGAGCTATCCACCGTGATCCGCACCGGCGAAAGCGGCTTCATCCATACCGATACGGAGGCGCTCATCGGTGCGATGCAGCACCTGCTGCGCGATCCCGCCGAAGCGCGGCGTCTCGGCGAAGGCGCGCGGCGAACCGCGCTCGAACGCTTTCATATCGACCGTTTCGCCCGCGACTGGGACGAGGCTTTGCGCTACGTATGCAGCTAGCGGATCAATCAGATAGGACATGACGACATGAGAGAAGCGTATAGAAAGCGGATTCTGGTGACGGGCGGCGCGGGCTTTCTCGGCTCGCATCTGTGCGAGCGGCTGCTGGCGCTGGGTCATGACGTGCTGTGCGTCGATAACTTCTACACCGGCACGAAGGACAACATCGCGCATCTGCTCGATAGCCCGAACTTCGAAATCATGCGTCACGACGTGACGTTTCCGCTCTATGTGGAAGTCGATGAAATCTATAACCTTGCGTGCCCGGCTTCGCCGATTCATTACCAGCACGATCCCGTGCAGACGACGAAGACGAGCGTGCACGGCGCGATCAACATGCTCGGGCTTGCGAAGCGGGTTCACGCGCGAATCTTCCAGGCATCGACGAGCGAAGTGTATGGCGATGCGCACGTGCATCCGCAGCAGGAAGCGTATTGGGGCAACGTGAATCCGATCGGCCCGCGATCGTGTTATGACGAAGGCAAGCGCTGCGCGGAAACGCTCTTCATGGATTATCGGCGGCAGCATGGACTTTCGATCAAGATCGCGCGCATCTTCAACGCGTACGGGCCGCGCATGCATCCATCGGATGGGCGCGTGGTGTCCAACTTCGTGATGCAGGCGCTTTCCGGCGAGCCGATCACCGTGTACGGCGAAGGCACGCAGACGCGCTCGTTCTGCTATGTCGACGACATGATCGATGCGTTCATTCGCCTCATGAACACGCCCGAGGAATTTACCGGGCCGGTGAATCTGGGGAACCCGCATGAACTTTCGATGCTCGATATCGCGCGGCGCATCGTTGAGCTGACAGGGTCGTCGTCGGAGATCGTGTTCAAGCCTCTGCCGATGGATGATCCGTGGCATCGTCAACCGGATATTTCGATGGCGCGCGAGGTGTTGGGGTGGATGCCTACGACCGCGCTCGATGAAGGGCTCACGCGGACAGTGCGGCATTTTCGCGCGGTAACCGAGGCCATGCAAGCGCGCAGCGCTCAGTGCCGTCAGGCAATGGCGTAAGCGCCTTGGCCGGTCCGCGACAAGGCGTGCGCGCACGGCAATCGAGGTATATCGATTGCTCGAATGGGACAGCAGGACAGTGCTGAAGGAGCAGGCCATGCAAAACGAACCATCTGATCCCGTCGAACGTGCGGACGAGCGCCGAAAGGCGCTTGGTGAAGGCGATGTGAAGGAAAAGCGCGACGGCACCATCGAACAGCGTGAGCACGGCAACATCGACCCGAGTCTCGTGCCCAAGGGAAAGGATCATCCCGAGGAAGGCCCGTACGTCCCCGAACACGATCACGTCGATCCCGACCTCGAGCCCGCAAGCCGCAGCGGCAGACCGGGAAAGTCCAACAACGGTGCCTAGGCTCACGACAGCGCGGCCGCCGTTACAGGAAAACCGCCCGAGGCGTCCGTGAAAGCACTCATCTGGCACTGCTAGAAGGACATTCAATACGACACGGGTCTCCGCGCATCGAGCATGGCCGCGATGCGATTATCGAGGTGTCGATCTGCGGCTCGGATTTCATTTTGGTCGACGGCTTCATGCCCGGCATGAAACCCGGCGGCGTCATGCGTCAAGAATTCATCGGGAAGTAGTTGAAGTTGGCCAAGACAACACGGCGCTAAAAATCGACGATCGCGTGGTCGTGCCGTTCACGATCATCTGTGGCGAATGCGACCAGTGCAAGCAATGCGACTTCTCGGCCTAAGAACGTTCGAACGGGTACAAGGACGCCGCCGCTAAGCTGTTCAGCCACGCCGGCCCGGCGCGATCGCGGCGAATACCGCGTTTCCGCTCGCATCGTTCGCGTTGATGTCGATCGGCGCGCGCGCCTTCGCGCACTGTCTGCGGCCCGCTTCCGCGCGCCGCAGATATCGCGTCGCCCCTCACGGTTCGCGCGCCGTGCCGTTCACCTCGACGATATGAACCGGAATCGACTTCGCGCCGGGCACCTTGCTTTCCTTCGCGCAGTGCCATAGTGGCAACAGCGGATTGCACTCGGGAAAATAACCGGCGATGCATCTCTGCGGTATGTCGTACGGCTGGATGCGCAGACCCGCGACGCGCCGCTCGAAGCCATCGTCGACGATGGTCTGCAACGTTATGCGGTCGTCCTTTCGCAGGCCGTGACGCGTCATGTCGGCCTCGCACATGAAGATCACCATGCGATCGCCGCTCACGCCGCGAAAGCGATCGTCGAGGCTGTAGATCGTCGTGTTGAACTGACTGTCGCTGCGCATGGTCATGAGCCGCAGCGATCGCGGCTCGCGCTCGGGCATGTCGGGATCTTCGCCGAGCGTTTCAGGCACGGCGAACTCAGCCTTGCCGCTCTTCGTTTTCCATTTGCGTTCGCGCGCCGGCAGATTGCGCGGAAATCCGCCGGGAGTCCACATTCTTTCGTTGAAGTCGTGAAAGGTCTCGGGATACGTCTTCGCGATCTCGTCGCGCACCAGCGCATAGTCGTTGCGCCAGCGACCCCAGTCGATGGTCGAGCGCTCTCCGAGCGTATGCTTCGCCAGCTCTGCGACGATATATGGCTCGGAGCGCGCATCGGGCGAGGCCGGCTCGGCCACGCCGCGCGAGCCGTGAATGCAGCCGGTGCTGTCTTCCATCGATACGGCCTGGGCGCCGCTCGCCTGCGTATCGATTTCGATGCGGCTCAGGCACGGCAGGATGTACGACTTTTTGCCGTGAACGAGGTGACTGCGATTGAGCTTCGTCGCGACATTGACCACGAGTTCCAGTTCGCGCCATGCCGGTTCGATGCGAAAGCGGTCCGGCACCGAACGCACGAGATTGCCGCCTAGATTGATGACCGCGCTGACTTGGCCGTCGAGCATCGCTTCGAAGGCTTCGACGATATTCATGCCCTTCTCGCGCGGCGGCTCGAAGTTGAACTGGCTCGCGAGCTTGTCGAGCGGCGCGAGTTCCGGCTTCTCCGTGATGCCGACCGTTCGCTGCCCTTGCACGTTCGAATGCCCGCGCACCGGCGACGGCCCCGCGCCGGGCTTGCCGATATTTCCGCGCAGAAAGAGCAGATTGCACAGCATGCGGACGTTCTGCACGCCTTGCCGATGTTGCGTGATGCCCATGCCGTAGTGCGCCATCACCGCCTTTGCGCGCATGTATTCCGCGGCTGCCGCTTCGAGATCGGCGCGCGGAAGTCCCGCCACGCGCTCGATGTCGCCCCAGGACGCGGCGCGCACATAATCCGCGAAGGCTTCGAAGCCGATCGTATGCGTCTCGATGAACGCGACATCGAGCACGCGCGGTTCGCCGAGTTCCATCGCGCGGTCGTCGGCGTGAATGACGGCCTTGCAGATGCCGAGCATCGCGGCCGTGTCGCCGCCCGTCTTCACCTGATGATATTGCGTGCTGATCACCGTATGCGCCGGTGTCATCATCTCGAGGGGAGATTGCGGATTAGCGAACTTGATAAGCCCCGGCTCGCGCAAGGGATTGAACGTGATGATCGGCACCCCGCGCTTTCTCGCGTCCTGTAGCTGATGCAGCATGCGCGGACTGTTGGTGCCGACGTTCTGCCCGAAGAAGAACATGAGATCGGTCTTCTCGAAGTCCTCGAGCTTGATGGTGCCCACGCCCACGCCGATCGCCGCCTTCAATCCGACGCTCGTGCTTTCGTGACACATGTTCGAGCTGTCGGGCAGATTGTTGGTGCCATACATGCGCGCGAAAAGCTGGTACATGTACGACGTTTCGAGCGACGCGCGCCCCGACGCATAGAAGACAACGCGCTTCGGATCGAGCGCGCGCAACTCACGGCCGATGTCCTCGAACGCTTCCTGCCACGTGACGCTGACGTACTTGTCGCTCGCGGCGTCGTATCGCAAGGGCGCGGTGAGACGCCCGGCGTCCTCGAGATCGTGGTCGTGCCATGCGCATAGTTCCGTCACCGTGTGAAGCTCGAAAAACTGCGGCGTCATGCGTTTCGCGGTGAGATCCCAGGCGGTCGCCTTCGCGCCGCTTTCGCAGAACTCGAACGTGTGAGGATCGGCTGGTTTCGCCCATGAGCAACTGACGCAGGCGAACCCATCGGGCTTGTTCTGCTTCAGCAGGACCGTGGTTTCCTTCAACGGCACCTTTTCCTGGATGAGCGCGCCTGCGACCGCCTTCAGCGATCCCCATCCACCCGACGAATACGGGTATGCGGCGCTCTTGCGAACGCCGTTGTCTGATTCGGCCATGTCCCTTGCCTCGCATGTGTTCGATGTGTTTGCACCACGTAGGAGCAAATGACGTTCCCTTTCGGGCGGCCTTCAGCAGCACAATCGACGCCGCGATGGCCGCTCATCGATTGGCACGGACGGGGCCGATATCGCGTCGATGGTCGAGAACACTTCACGATCCGACCATGCCGCCGGCCGTCAACGAACGCTCGGTCATCGCCGCGCATCACGTGCTCGATGTCCCGCTCTCGGAGTGAAGCACGAAGCGCGTCGCGTGGAGCGGCGTGTCGCACGCTGTGATGCGTCAGCGGGACGCGCGTCGCGCCAACGCGGCAATAGCAAACCCGGCGGCTAGCGCGACATAGGTCATCGCCAGCGAGCGCTTCGACAAATGCTTCTCGAATCCCGGCGTGAAGCGTTTAGGCACGACGTGGTAGTCGACCACATAGGCGATGAGCGCGGTCGCCACGGCAGCGCTTACGATTCGCGCGGAACGGCTCCGCCGATCGCACAGCGCTTCGAACAGCACGCCCCAGAACACCGCGCTTCCCATGTGGATCGTTGCCCCGAGCGCCGTGTATCTGATGCTCGGCGTTTCCTGCGACGTTGCGTCCGGCCACAGGCAGTGCGCCACGGCGTTCAGCGCGGCGTAGGGCGCATGACCCGCGCGAAGCGCACCGGTCGTTGCCACCGACGCCGATGCAAGTCCCGCTGTCGAACCTGAGCAGAGAGAGCGGACAATCCGATTATCAAATTGCTGTTTCATACGCTGCTTTCCTCTTCTGCGTAATTATCCACGGCGCCCTCCCGCCGCTAGCGTCCTCGAATCGCATACAGCCGCGTTGGCAGCGCGATGGGACTCTGCGGATCGAACCAGCTCATCTCGGGAATGCGCGAATCGGTGACGTAGATCGTGCCGTCGGCGCCTTCCGAGAATGTGTCGGGCCAGACGAGATTGCGGTCCCGCAGCAGCGTGTCGACGCGCTCGCCGTCACGCACGCGAATCGCGTGATGCTCGACCGACGACACATAGAGACGTCCGCGCTCGTCGAACCAGAGTCCGTCCGCGGGTCCATCGATGCCGACGGCTTCCACGCGCGCCGCGACCTGTTGCGGGCTCAGTTGCGCGTTTTGCAGCGCGTCGGTTGCGATGCGATAAAGCGTCTTGCCCTTCACCGCCTGCCAATAGAGATAGCGTCCGTCCGGCGTCAGCGCGATGCCGTCCGCCGAGAAGCTCACGCGCCTGCCGTCCGTCTGTTGTAGCGGCTTGCCGTCGACCTTCACGGTGACGGTCTCGTCGGCCTGCGTGCTCGGATCGCCGTCGAGCACGCGTCGCGCGCTACCTGACGCCGTATCGACCAAGACGACCGCGCCACGCACGCCGGAATCGGTGATATACACGAATCGCCCGTCCGGGCTGATGCGTACGTCGTTGAGATAGCTGCCCTGGGGCGCGATGGTTTCATCGAACGCGTAGACCTGCGCGACGCGGTTCGAGGCAAGGTCGATTCGCACGAGCTTCGGCGCGCCCGGCACGACGAGCGATTGCGCCGGCGCGCCGGGATCGATCGCCCAGAGGTTCCCATGCTTGTCCGCCACGACGGACTGCACACAGACCCAGTGATCCTGCGGCGTGACTTTGTCGCGACGCGCGTTGCGCCAGCTATTCCATTCGGGATCGGGATAAGGACGCAGATCGCCGGACGCTCCGAGCTCCGCGACGGAAACGGGCGTGTCCTCCGTCCAGCGCGGAAAGTTGACGAACTTGCGGCCGTCCGGCGTAACCGTCACGCCAGTGACCTGATGTTCAAACGTGGCGACGAGCTGAAGCTGCGGACCGCCACCTCGGGCATGATTGTCGTGCTGGTCCAAGCTCTCCTGGGCAAAGCCTGCTTGAGCGAACGCGGCCAAGCTCAGCGTGAGGAAGAGGATTCGGCACAGCGGCGTTGAGATTGGCGCCATGATCGGCTCCGATGGGGGCATTGCGCGATCTCAGCAATCGGGGTGCCAAATCGTTCGCGATCCTGCTTGCCTTTTCATTGACCGACCGATTGACGTGCGAAGTTCATCAGCTCGGCACGGAGGGCGTCGATATCGCGCCAAGGACCGAGGACGCCTCGCCATCCGACCACGTCGCGATGTCGCCCATCGCGCGCATACCCTGGAGCTGCCTTCCTGTTCCACTACAGGTGCGCCTTATCTGCAACTGCTTCATCCTGCGCATCGCGTCTTCGTTCTCGTCCCTTCGTTCTCGTCCATTTCGAAGCACCATCCACGGGCTCGCTCGCGGGATCGGATATCACGCCAAAACACCGCTAGATTCATTGGGTGTCTCGTCAAGGGCCGGGACGTGCGTCACCTTCCGCTGCACAAACTCGAACGCGAGGCGTTGGCGCATTGATGGTCATCGACGATTGCATTAGCGCGATGGACCGCCAAAGGACTCTTTTTCGAGACGTTCTCGTAGTCGTTCAGCATCGAACGGCGCCTGTACTTTTTGATCGCTGTCGAAATAACAGAATATATCGCGCGATGCACGACTGCGCGGCTTCTGCGCCGCGATAAGGGAGGCATCCTCGGCCTGCGTTCCCTTTGCCCAGCACATGATGCGGTGCGTCCATGCGTTAAGCGCCTCGTCAGTGTATGCGCCGCTGTAAAGGGTTTCCGTACCGTGCAAACGCATATAAACGAAATCGGCGGTCAAATCTTCCGCGTACGGCCAGCCAGCGGTGGAGTCTGATACGACCAGCGCCGCGCCGTGTTTGCGCAGTAAGCGTACGAAGGTCTCGTCAAGAAAGCTCGGATGTCGAATTTCTACGGCGTGCCTCAACACTCGCTTTTTCCTCGGCGCATCGAACCACGGTTCCTTTACTCGCGTGTCGTGCTGCTGAGCGAAGGCCGCAGCGCAGGCCGCATCCTTCGGCAAGAGTGCTAGGAAGCGCTCGAAGTCGGCCACATGAAATGCGAAGCTCGGCGGAAACTGCCAGAGAAACGGGCCGAGCTTTTCGCCAAGGCCCAGTACGCCAGAGGCGAAGAAGTTTGCCATCGCAGGGATGGCCGTTTCGTCGCGAAAGCGCAGCATGTGGGTGAGATAGCGCGGACCCTTTACGCTGAAAACGAAATCGTCGGGCGTCGCGTCATGCCATGCACGCCAACTCGATGCGCGTTGCAGGGAGTAATGCGAGCCGTTGATTTCAATGCTCTGCACCCGGCGCGACGCAAATTCGAGTTCGCGCGCCTGCGGGAGTTTCTGCGGATAGAAGACACCGCGCCAGCCCGCGTACCGCCAGCCCGAGATGCCGATTCGCACGCGGCCTGTCATGACCCGGGCTCGTACGCACTTTCATGCGGTAGCTGCGCATTCGTGCAGACTGGGCAGTTGCCGTCGCGGATATGGAAGCAATCGCTCATGATTAGCTCTCTCCAAGAGTTTGTTCCCTCCCTGTATGAACCATGCACGCTTCTGCACAGGAAGCGGGTCAGCCGATGCCCTGTGTCTCGCGCACATAGCGCCGCGCCGCAGCGACCAGCGGCACGCCCGCGACCCCTATGAGCGCCGCGCGCGCACTAGCAGGATGGGTACGCGCATCGGCGTAGAAGCGGCGTTCGCGGACCCGACCGTGTCGTCCAGACCGTTCGCTCAGGCCTGTCACACTCTCATAGAGCGCATCGCCGTCGCGCCGGGGCTCGCTCGTAGCTGCGACTTCACGCCGCGCCGGCTCATCATGGCGTCGTACGCTCGCGGCGCCGAGCGCCCGAACCAGGCCATGCCGCGCGACGCGCTACCCGCATAGACGTCGCGCTGCGGATGAGCCGCGGCGTGCAGTACACAAGCATCAGCCTGGCGCCGCGTCTGGCCGCGGTGCGTCCAGTGACGAGCCCTATTCGGCTCGTCGCGCCCGTGATGACGATGACCTGTTCGTCGAGAGGTTTGAGCCTGATTCGCATGGTGGACTCGCTGTCGGAGAGGCAATAATGCGCTAAAGCATTGCGCGTTCCTCACGCGCCATCGGCTGGCGCGGCCGCGTCGATGGTCGACATCCCGCGTACCCACGGGTTCGGGTCGGACAACGCTCAAGGCGCGGTGCGGCGCCGCACTCTGCATCGAATAGAGAGCAAGCCTCGCACCTTTGCAGGAACGTCGACTTTGCGATCCTGCACGGCGCGCTCGAACTGCGAAAGACAGCAAAGATCAAAGGACAAGTCCTGGCTGCCTAAAGCAGCGATGCTCAGTGGTTCGCTGCTCCGCTCATGTTGCGGCGAACACGATTGCGACGGTGTGCCACGCCCACCCAACAAATCAGGCTCAGCCACTTTCTTCATACATAAACAGAGCCGCTACTGTTTGCTAGTCAAGGCGCCTGCGCCTACCTAGTCAATGGCCACCATACTGAAGGTAGCTCCGGGTTGCCGAAGCTCGATTTCCCACTCTGCATCCGAAGCGGATGCACGATGACGACCATCGCATTTGCACCTTCTTTTGTCAGCATTGTTCTCGGAATGTATCCGGCCCATAGGTCGGGCGCCGGTCATACTCAAGGGAGCAGTCGTTGCACATAGCAGCACCGATGCGGCTTCCCTACGCGCTGAATCGACGAAAAAGCCGCTCACAGCATGACTGTCGGCTCGCATTTTGAGATTAACTCCGAGGAACCTCAACTACCGCTCATGTCCCCTGGCAGGTTGACGCTCACGCGGCATCGCCGGACGATCTCTCGTTCGTGGCTTCTCTATAAAGTGTGATTCGCAGACTGTCGACACGGCGCTTTTGAAGATCGTCTGGATACTCGTCGGCGACTGCAATGCAAGAACGTATTTCTCAAACGACATCAACTGGCCGGTCAGTTTGATCCCGTTCACCAGAAATACCCAAACGACTTCCCGTTCGCGCATGACGGCATTTAGAAAATCAGCTTGGATGTCGTTCGCATCGGTGAGCATGATGGCACATCCCAGTCGTTTATCTCGCCAACGGCGCCGTGGTTCGTTGCGCCGCCGAACGACGCAGCCTCTATGCTCGTCCCCGGTGAGTAGCGCGCCGCGGCCTCGAGCATGTGCCGACGCTCCGCCCGCACATAAATCGACGTCGTCTGCAACGACGCGTGACCGTAAATTACGCCCACCACTGTTCGTGCGTCGGTGCGCCTCCGGGACTATCCGAATCGGACTTGCGGTTCGCTCCGCGAAGGAACTTGAAGGGATTCCACTTCTTTGGATCGGTTTTCGTCCTATCCCCTCTATGATCTTCCACGGGAGCCGGATATTGGTATCCACACAACCCGAGCGAGCCTTTATTTGATTCGCTCGAAGATCGCGGTTAAGCGCGAATGTGTCGAAAACTCTCGCGGCATTGCAGATCGCCCGAAAGGTGCACCAGGATAAGGAGCAGCGGGAGATGATCTCGCTGCTCCACCACATCAGCCTGCTGATACCTCGATTCGCCGCGGTTTGGCTTCTTCCCGACGCGGTATGGTCAGCGCGAGCACGCCGTCTTTTAATGACGCTTCGACTTTAGAAGTATCGAAGTCTTCGCTGACTGTGAAAGTGCGCGAGAAGTACGGCGCGCGGACCTCCGTATGTCCAAGCTGCAGGTTTGCCGGCACCGGCACCACGGATTCAGCATCGATGGTGAGGCTACCGTCGTGGACCTTCACCTCAAGCTTGTCTCCCGAAACGCCGAGCAGGTCGGCCCAAAGGGTGACCTTGTGAAGGTCTTCAATAATGTCGACGCTCGGCGTCAATGTTGCACGGCGACGTGCCTCGGCGCCGTCCTGACGAGTCACAGCGCCCGGTTCGCGTTGGGCGATTTGCGTGTTGTCGCTCATGATGTCACCTCATTGCACGGTAATCGCACGTGGTTTGGACGTCTCCCGCTTACCGACGGAAATCAGGAGGCAGCCATCGATGTATCGGGCTTGTACTTTGTCTGGGTCCGCCTGCTGTGGGAGTTCGATAACGCGACGGAAGGAACCAGTGAAACGCTCCTGCGCATACTGTCGCGCGCCTTCGGGCAACTGGTCGCCGCCCGTCGTTCTCTCCCCGGCGATCGTCAATAGTCCTTTATCGTTAGACACATTGAGGTTGCTCGGGTCCAAGCCGTGCGCAAACGTCACGGTTTCGACCGTGTCCTCGGTTCAGCCGACATTGATTAGGGGAAGGTTCCGACTTGCTTCGAACGAAGGCTCGTGGGAAAGCCGCCGAACAGGCTCGACCTTTGGCGCTGTAGCGGCGAGCGCGCCATGAAAACTCAAGAACGCGGCTAATTGAAACGTCTGCACCCTATCTGGCATGAAAAATGCGGCGAGGACAAACTTTTGTCCAGCAGGTATTCGCACACCGTTCGCCATGAACCACGACACCTCACCCGCCGCCAGCTTCAGCACTGCGTGGCTTCAGCTGTGGGCCGGGTCTACTGACGACTATTCCATTTTCGCCCTTTCGCCTGACGGCGTCGTGATGACGTGGAACCCGGGGGGCGAACGTATTCAAGGATACAGGGCTGACGAAATCATAGGGCAGCCCTTCTCCGTCTTTTACATGGAGACCGAACAGGCCTCGGGCGCGCCCGAGGCCGCACTTAAAGCTGCGGCCAGTTCAGGGCGCTACGTTAGCGAAGGGTGGCGTCTGAGAAAGGACGGCACGAGTTTTTGGGCCCATGTCGTCATGACAGCACTTCGTGACAGCGCCGGTCAGCTTCTGGGCTTCGGAAAGGTCGTTCAGGATGTCAGTGACAAAAAGGCGGCTTACGACGCGGTGCTGCAAAGCGAGCGGAGCTTTCGCCTGCTGGTTCAGGGTGTCATCGACTATGCCATCTTCATGCTGTCGCCCGACGGCCGGGTCACAAGCTGGAACTCCGGCGCCCGGCGGATCAAGGGATACAGCGAAAGCGAGATTGTGGGCTCGCATTTTTCGAGGTTTTACACGCCCGAGGACGTCGCCGCCGGGGTACCGTTTCGCGGGCTGGAAACGGCAAGACGCGAAGGCCGTTTCGAGGCAGAAGGTTGGCGCGTGCGGCGGGATGGCAGCCGCTTCTTCGCACACGTCATCATTGACGCGATCCGCCAGAACGGTGAGCTCGTCGGTTTTGCGAAGGTCACCCGGGACATAACCGAGCGTCGCCGTGCTTCGGAACTACTTGAGCAAACGCAGCGCGCTTTGTTCCAGGCGCAGAAAATGGAGGCGTTGGGAAAACTGACCGGCGGGGTGGCACACGATTTCAACAATGTCCTGCAGGTACTACGGGGAAACTTAGAACTGCTGGAAAGCAGGTACGGACGGGACAACTGGAGCGCCGAGCGCTTGGGCAAGGCGATCGACGCCGTGGATCGTGGCGCGAAACTGGCCTCGCAGCTGCTCGCCTACGGACGTCAGCAACCGCTGGCGCCCCTCGTCATTAATCCCGCACGCCAGCTTCGCGTACTAGACGACCTGTTGCGCCGGGCGCTGGGCGAGACGATTGAAATCGAGTCTGTTGTCGCGGGCGGTCTCTGGAACATCCTCGTCGATCCGCATCAGCTGGAAAACGTGATTCTAAATCTGGCCATCAATGCACGCGATGCAATGCCGGATGGCGGGAAGCTCACACTCGAACTCGCCAACGCGACGCTGGATGACGAATACGTCTCGACGGTCCCTGACGTCAAGGCCGGACAGTATGTCATGTTGGCTGTCACGGACACGGGGACCGGCATGAGCCGGGAAGTGATGGAGCGCGCTTTCGATCCGTTCTTCAGCACGAAACCGGAAGGCGAAGGTACTGGCCTTGGACTGAGCATGGCGTATGGGTTTGTCAAGCAGAGCGACGGACACATCAAGCTCTACAGTGAGATCGGCGAAGGAACAACTGTCAGGATCTATTTACCCCGCTCGACCGGTACGGCTGTTGAATTCCCGCCGCGCGCGAGGGGCAGCGTGAAGCATGGCGAAGAGACCATTCTCGTGGTGGAGGATGATCCGCAGGTTCAATCGACGGTTGTCGAGCTTCTTACCGGTCTCGGCTACGCTGTGTTAAAGGCCAATGACGCCGAGCAGGCACTGGCTGTCGTCGCGAGCGGCGTGCACATCGATCTGTTATTTACGGACGTGGTCATGCCCGGGTCGTTGCGTAGCCCCGATATGGCAAAGCAAGCCACCCAGATGCTCCCTGGACTCAAAGTGCTCTTCACTTCAGGGTACACGCAGAATGCTATCGTCCACGGCGGCCGACTGGACCCGGGCGTGGAACTGCTCAGCAAACCGTACAGCCGTCAGCAGCTCGCGATGAAGATACGGCAGGTGCTCGGCGACAGCGACAGCAAGGTCGTCGAACAACCGATGGCCGAATCCGGCGATGACCCTGATGTTCCGGTCCGACGCCCCGAAGAATTGCGGGTCCTCGCGGTCGACGATGACCCCGCGTCGCTCGACGCGCTCTGTGAACTGCTCCTGCTGCTAGGAATCGACGCACGGCGCGCGGAAAGCGCCGCGGGCGCGCTCGACATGCTTGCAGTGGGCGACATTGACGTTCTTCTGACAGACGTCGTCATGTCCGACATATCGGGGCTGGAGCTGGCGCGCCGTGCCACGGCCATGCAACCGAGCCTTGAGGTTATTTTCGCTTCCGGAAACACGCTGCCGGAGCAAGAAACCCGGCAATTCGAATGGTCGGCGCTGCGCAAACCGTATTCGCTTGCGCAGTTGCAGGATACGCTGCAGTCGGCTAGCAACCGGCAGGCAAAGCGGAAAGCAGGCAGAGGCGATCACAACAGATTCCGCGACTCAGGCAACAAACCGGGCTCTGGATCCTAGTGCCCTTAGACCCGCGCTGCCCCGAGTTTCCTGGCGAGACAGTGAGCGCCCGCCTGCCATGAGAAGTTTCGAAATCAGTGACCGCAGATGGCCGGCAGTGAGCGGAACAAGTGCCTGCGGTCCTACCTTCTGTCGGGTCTATCCAGCTCGGCGAAGTTCGCGAACGTGTTCTTCGCGGACCTTCTCTCAGTCCGAGGCGTCTCGGCGGGGGCGGGTTCTCGGCGCCCCCTTACTTGCGCAGTCGAGTCAAACGGGTGTCAACGGGCTCGGGCGGCATGTCATTGCAGCAATGCAAACTGGCTTCGTTAGCGTTAGCCGACGGGATGCGCAGACGCACGCGTTGTAAGTCGTGCCAATTACATGCCCGCGCAGTTGCGCGCCCCTGCGCGAGGAGGCGGGCGAATGCGTGAGCGAGCGGTGCACAGCGCAACGTCGTCGCGCAGCGAGAGGTCGGCTCAGGCATCTCCGCCTCAGAGCAAGTGCAGCCTTCCGACAGGGAGCACTTGCTCTGTCTATGTAGAGATCCCAGCGTGCCACACGCAGCGATTCGGGCATCAGGGCGATGGCCAGACCTCCTTTGAAGTTGGCGTTAATGTTCGATGGGCCGTACTGGATTCGAACCAGTGA
Source organism: Caballeronia sp. LZ032 (assembly GCF_031451315.1). Classification (NCBI taxonomy): domain Bacteria; kingdom Pseudomonadati; phylum Pseudomonadota; class Betaproteobacteria; order Burkholderiales; family Burkholderiaceae; genus Caballeronia; species Caballeronia sp. LZ032. The sequence continues at coordinate 67,474 of NZ_JARUXP010000005.1, read as the reverse complement.
CCAACGGATTAAAAGTCCGCTGCTCTACCAGCTGAGCTAACGACCCGGTTCCCTCGATGCGCTAGCCGATATCGATTGTGCGGCTCGCCGCGCGCGTCGGCTCTAATTTCGGCACCGTCAATGTGAGCACGCCATTGTCGAACTTCGCGAGGGCGCGCTCGGGGTCAGCGTAATCCGGCATCGGGATCGTGCGCACGAAGGTTCCATGGGCGCGCTCCAGCCGGTAGCAGCCGTTCTCTTCGCTGCGCACATCCGCTTTTTATCGCCACGCAGCACGATCGCCCCGTCCTCCACGCTGACATTCAGATCTTCGCGCGCCATGCCGGGTAGTTCGGCGGTGACCCGCAGCACCTTCCCCTCATCGACCACGTCGATGCGCGGCTGGAAGCGCGATGAACTGAAGTCGCCGAACCATCGTTCGAGCGCACCGCGACCCGCAAATGGGTCATGAAGGAACTCCTCCATTGCACGCCACGGTTCGCGTGAAAACAGTCGCTGAATGTCAGGCCACGACGCCCGCCACTGTTCGTTTGCCGACGGAGTTTCCGAGTTCTCGTCTGCATCGGACTTGCGGGCTGACCCGCGAAGGAACTTGAAGGGATTCCATTTCTTCGGATCGGTGTTCATTCGTACTCTCCTCTTTGGCGTGGCAGACCACCATTCCGACCAGCGCAACAACGTCGCTAGGAGGAGACTGCTTGCGCACGGTTACGCCTGTTCGCAGGCTGAGTCGGGGCCCAAGCAGTCGACAGGTGGCAGCCAGACGGCCACCACCCTGTTCTCTTCCTACCGTTGCTGCCGGCCCGCTGGCTCAGTCCGTCCTTACTTCGATCCGGCGCGGCCGGGCTTCGTCGCGGCGCGGTATTGTCAACTTCAACACGCCATCTTTCAGGTTCGCATCGATTTTCGATGCGTCCAGGTCAGCCCCAAGCGAGAACGCCCGGGCGAAGTGGGGCCGACGAATCTCCGCGTGCTGCAGGCGCAGCCCTGCCGGCGTAGGTACCACCGCCTCGGCCTCGATGTACAGGCTGCCATCGTGTACCTTTACCTCGAGGCGGTCTTTTGTCACGCCGGGCAAATCGGCCCACAGGGTTACGCCCTGACTATCCTCGAAGATGTCCACGGGCGGCGTTAGCGTGATCCGGCGTTGCGACTGGTCACCTTCGCGCCGGGCCACTTCAGTTTCATCTTTCCTGGAAAGCTCTGTCGTGTCGTTCATGATGTTCTCCTCAATCCGCGAAGGGTCTCATTGAACCGTGATGGCCCGCGGCTTAGACGTTTCCCGCTTGCCGATGCTCACGCTCAGGCAACCATTGATGTACTGCGCCGTCACCTTGTTGGGGTCCGCGTGCTGCGGCAACTCAATGACGCGCCGGAAAGTCCCGATGAACCGCTCCTGCGCGTAGGTGCGCATGTCGTCGCCAGTCGCTTCTGGCGGCGAAGGCTCGCGCGCGCCGCTGATGGTCAGCAGCCCCTTGTCGATGGACACATCGAGTTTCTGCGGGTCGACACCGGGCGCGAACGCGACGATCTCGATCGAGTCGTCGGTCGAGCCGATGTTGATCTGCGGGAAGGCGCCGAAGGGCCCGGAACGGATACTGGACGGGAAACCGCCGAAAAGGCCTGCCATCTGCCGTTGCAGACGGTCGAACTCGCTAAAGAGGTCGGTCCCGAAGTTGAGTTCGCTCATGGTCATTTCCTCCTTTGAACGAGCAGGAAGACGAACCGGCTTACGCGCTCCAGTTCGTCTGCCGTGCCGCGGGCAAACAAATCGAAACACGCAGCGCGCCGGACTGCGGCGCGACTGCCTGAGCGCAATCTAAGATAGGTTGCGAGACAGGAATTTCAAGGGCGAGCTGCGATGTTTTGTTAATGGAAAGGGCCGGCCGCATCGACGGCCGCCTCCCCAATCTTTACGGCGCTCCTGACTGACATGCGACGACACCATCGATTCAAATAGGAATGGATGAGCTGAGGGGGCACCGAATTCTCTTGCGCTCCAATAAGGTTTCCCGCCCGAGGCGATGCGCACGGCGGTCGAAGTCATCCGTTTGCCGGTCGGCAGCAATCTGAGCACCCGGGACGCAGCAGTTTCGAGCGTCCTGGGCGTGGCGTCCGCGCGGATAATTTTTTGCCACACAGAAGAGGTGTCGATCTGCACTTCGGTGTCGACGAGAGGATGCCGGCAGACAAGCTCGGCGTTACCGCCAATCCAATCCAGTAACGCGCAGCCTTCCACCACATCGCTTTGTGCTGGAAGACGGACCGAGTAGACCGAGTAACGGACTGCCCTATTCAGCACCGGACGATTTTTACCAGACCGGAAACACAACGTCCGGCTGTGGTGAAAACCGAATGCCTGAGCTAGGACACGTCACGCGCCCCCTGACGACCTCCCGCTGGTCGAGGTAAGGAAGCAGTAGCGTCGGACCTTGGGTGCCGCTTACGCCTAGCAGAATATCGTTGACCACCTTGTCGCTGCAGGGTGAGGTCGCCGGGCGATCCAGGAGGATCGTTGTATAGTCGCCCGGGGCGTACTGGTCGCTGCCTCGCTGGATCGTCCCCGTAATCCAAATATCGCCCTCCAGGGGCAAGGTCCGCAGCGGCGAGCTTGTTGAAGATGCGTCGCCGGTCCAGAATATGGTTATCGCAGCCGCAGCCGCGAGTAATACCTGTCGTGCGTTCATAGCCCACGCCTCATACTCTTGCAGGCCCATTGGGGCAAATCCCTTGTCCATCGCTCTCTTCAATTCAAAGCGTGTTGGTGGCTGGCGTTATCGCGGCACCTGAAAGTCACGCATGCGTACAAACAACGCGGTGGGACGCGCATCGCACAATTGCTTGCACGCACAACGGCGCTGCGCGACTACGTTTCTACGGGAGGGGAAAACTGGCGGAGTCTCGACGCGTGGCACCGCCAGTAGCGCATGCGACCGACGCGCTGCACGAGCAGAGGACGCGCTCGACCAGACCAAACGAAGCCGAGCGCAAAAAAGCTTGCTCATCGTCTTCTCCTTCGACGCAGCAAGGAAGAGAACGGGCTTGCGCGCTCCGGTTCGCCTGCGATGCTGCCAGCAAACAAATAGAAACACGCAGCGTGCGACCGGTCGGGCGGCGGACACACTGCCTGAGCTAAAAATAACGTACTAAATCTCGCCAAAAATTTCAAGTCGCCGCGGTGAACTGACGAGCGCCGCCGCGAGTGACAGCGCGACTTCCGTCGCAAGGCCGCGAAGACGAGAGACGGCGAGCTGGGGTCGAGCACGGTACGCCGCCACAAACGCATTGCTTCTGCGGCCCTCATCCCACTGCGTTTCAGGCACCGCCAATGGAGGTGTGAACCCACGGCTGCTACGCTCCCCGGCGACAGGCGTCGACACCGTCGTGACAGGCTCACAGCGCCATGGTCCCGTTGCGGGAATCGATGTCGTCGTGCATGACATCGCCTGACCGCTCGTGCTAGCTCTTCCGGTCCAACGTACGGCTTGAAAATCGTCGCTTTGCCCATATCGTCCGGCGCAAATAGATCGATCTGGAGGACACCATGGAATTCGATACTGATTGGCGTACGCTTGGCAAGCACCGCATCCGGCTGCGCTCGGCCAAGGGCTTCCCGACCGAAGTCATGTACCAGCTCGCAGAAGTGACGCGAACCGCGGTCGATAACAACATGAGTGCGCGGGCGCGCATCGTCGACATCGTCTTCCAACAAGAGAAGACCTACGATATAACAGTCGGCTCCACTCTAGTGGAGGATCGGATCTGCGCGCCGCAACTGGAGGCCGCGATCGCAACGGTGATGGGCCTTCTGCCGGACCAAGTCAATATCCTTGTCCGGATCGTGGCCCAGGAAGAGGTCGACCTGCACTTCGGGGTGTTTGAGCGCATGCTCGCGGAAAAGGTCGGTGCCGTGCCACCGATACAGTGATGTCAGGCTAGGTTAGCCGCAGCAGCAAGGGCGAGACCGGCGGTGACCTCGCGTCTAGCCAACTTGCTTGCCACAGCTGTAGCGATCGAGCACCTGGAGCACGCCTCGTCTCGCGCTTGTCCGCTTGCCATCGAACATCGCTTGTCCGCGGCGCGGCAACACGGCGTGCAGTCGCGCGCAGTGCGAGCGTCTGTGCTTTGCGCCGCATCCCATTTTCGAGATCGGGTACAGCTATAAAGGCGCGCGGCGGCGGCACGTCGGCGCGCAGGGCTAAAATTTTCGCTCGTATGACGACGCTGGAAGGCTAGTTGCATGGGCGCCGCCGGGTCCAGGGCCATGACGTCCAAAGTAGAAACTCCACTTTACTTGCCCGACGGTATCAAGGACATCATCGACCGGCCGTGCCGGTGCCAATGCCAATACTTGTGCTGCCCGCGCCTGTGCCCCTGCCCCTGCCCGTGCCCCTGCCAGTGGCGCAATCTCTGGGACGCGAACGCTGACGCGAATATGGCCCACTTTTTGCATGCCCTAGCGCCCGACGATACAGACCCCAAACTGAGAATATATGTCAGCGATCATCCATCAGCCAGATTCCGGCCGTATTGCATCGGGCGTTGAGGGCCTCGACGATATCCTGGGCGGCGGGTTGACACCGCACCGCATGTATCTTATCGAAGGCGCACCGGGCGCAGGCAAAACGACCTTGGCCATGCAGTTTTTACTCAAGGGTGCCGAGATCGGGGAGCCAGGCTTGTACGTGACCTTGTCGGAGACGAAGGCTGAACTCGTCGCCGTCGCGAAAAGCCATGGCTGGGACACAGCCCGCATCACGATCATCGAACTGCTCACGGATGAGGGCCTGGATCCCCGTTACGAACAAACGGTCTTGCATCCCGCCGAAGTGGAACTGGGAGAAACCGTGCGTGACGTCATCGCGCAGGTCGACGAACTGAAGCCAGTCCGCCTCGTCTTCGACAGCCTGTCCGAACTCCGCATGTTGTCGCAGAACCCGCTGCGATACCGGCGTCAGATCCTCGCCTTGAAGCGCTACTTCGCGACCCGCGCCTGTACGGTGATGCTGCTTGATGACAACACCTCGGAACCCGGTGATCTCCAGCTGCATAGCATCGCGCATGGCGTGATCAGCCTCGACAATCTGGTACACGACTATGGCGGCGAACGCAGGCGGCTGCGCATTGCCAAGATGCGCGGCATTAAGTTTCGCGAGGGTTACCACGACATGACCCTCGAAACCGGCGGCATCAAGGTCTACCCCCGCCTCGTCGCGGCAGAGCATCACATTGACTATTCAGCGAATGCATTAACCACGGGCACCAAAGCACTGGATGCACTCCTAGGCGGTGGCCTTTTCCCCGGGACGAACACGTTATTCGTCGGCCCATCGGGAGTCGGTAAGACGACCACGGTCGCGTCGTGTCTGTTGGCTGCACTAGAGCGTGGACAAACGTGCGTCTACTATCTTTTTGACGAGACGCGATCCACGCTGCTGAGGCGTTCAACCAGCCTTGGCATCGATCTGGGGCGACACCTTGATAGTGGGCTGCTGACGTTGCGCCAGGTCGATCCGGCCGAAATGTCACCGGGCGAATTCGCTAGCGATGTTAGGAAAAGCGTAGAGCAGGACAACGCGCGCTATGTCGCGATCGATAGTCTCAACGCGTTCTTGCAAGCGATGCCCGGGGAACGCTATCTGCTGTTGCAGATGCATGAGTTGCTCACCTACCTGAATCAGCGCGGCGTGGTTACCATGCTTGTTCTGGGACAGCACGGTGTCATTGGCGAGATTCAGAGCGACATTGATATCAGTTATCTCAGCGACGTGGTCGTATTGTTTCGTTACTTCGAGCGTCGCGGCGAGGTGCTCACCGCGGTCACCGCAGTCAAGAGTCGCACGAGTGGACACGAGCGCTCGATCCGCCAGTTCCAGCTTGGCAGCGGCGGTCTAATCGTCGGCGAAGCGTTGCGCGATTTTGAAGGCATTCTGGGTGGTCTACCCAGATACCAGGGGGAGACGGCGATGCTGCCTCCTTCGAGCGGCACGAAGAAACCCTTCTCCGATTAGCGCAATGGAATTTCGCGTTCTTATCATGGCGCCCTTCGGTCGCGACGCCGATGTTATTGCCGACGTCCTCGCGACCGACCGCCGAAGCTGCTTCGCGTGTTCTGATTCGGAATGTCTATTGAGGGAACTGGAGCGCGGAGCGGGCGCTGCGATCATCACGGAAGAATCCATTCAGAGTGATAGCGCCCGGGCGCTCGGGGAGTGGCTCGACCAGCAAGCAGCCTGGTCCGATCTCCCCATCATTCTGCTCTCGGGGCGTATGGCTGAGCGCCGTTCCGCCGCGAGCCTCCACCTGCTCGAACGGCTGGGGAACGTACTGGTTCTCGAGCGGCCGTTGAACTCCGAGACATTGCGTCGTGCGGTGACATCGTCCCTGCGCGCCCGTGCCCGACAGTATGAGTCGCGCAAGCATCTGGCGGAGTCTGAGCAGCATCTGGTCGAGCGCGTGAAAGCGCAAGAAGCGCTCGAGCACCTCAATGAATCGCTCGAAAGCCGTATCAGCGAACGCACGCGTGAGCTTGCATCGGCCAACGACCGGCTCATGAAAGAAATCCACGAGCGCGCCAAAGTGCAGGCCGTGCTCGTCCAGTCGCAAAAGATGGAAGCGCTGGGCCAACTGACGGGCGGCATTGCGCACGATTTCAACAATCTGCTGAATGTCATCATGGCCAACGCCGAGCTGCTTGCGCGCGTAAGTGATGATGAGCGGGTGCGCAAGATGGCTGCAACGATCAAACGCGCCACCGAGCGTGGTGGCAAGCTCACCGCCCAACTGCTCACGTTCTCACGCACGAGCAATCTCGACCTGAAGGCCGTGAACGTCACTTCGCTGCTGCAAGGCATGCGTGACATCATCTCGATCTCGCTGGGACCGGCGGTCGCGTTCTCGACCCATGCGGATGCGAAAGATCTCTGGACCCAGGCGGACGCCAACCAGCTAGAACTCGCCGTGCTCAACCTCGCCATTAACGCGCGCGACGCAATGCCGGGCGGCGGACGCCTTTCCATCCACGCGAGCGAACGGCCTGCGCCGGATGAAACCCTTGCCGCCGGACGCTATGTTGTCGTCAGCGTGAGCGATGCTGGCACGGGCATCGAGCCAGGCATCCTCGCTCGCGTGTTCGACCCGTTCTTTACGACGAAGCCGGTCGGAAAGGGTACCGGGTTGGGGCTGAGTCAAGTGTACGGAATCGCACGGCAGGCAGGCGGTATTGCGCGCATTGAGAGCGAGATGGGAAAAGGCACCACGGTAGAGATGTGGTTGCCGCTCGTAGCAAAGGAAACGCACGAAATCGTCGCTGGTTCACACCCGGATAACCGCGCCGTGGAGGGGCGCCGCGTCCTCGTAATCGAGGACGACGAGGACGTCCGAAGCATGCTGGTCGAATGCCTGCAGGTTCTCGGTTACACCGTTTCGCACGCCCGCGATGGCGTCAGCGGTCTTGAGCGCCTTCGCCTCGACGACCCTGACCTGCTGATGGTCGACTATGCCATGCCCGGAATGAACGGTTTGCAGGTCATAGAAAAGGCCCACGAATTGCGCGGGAATTTGCCAGTAATTCTTGCCACAGGCTACGCAGATGTCGATGTTTCGAAAATCACTGATAAGCGCTTCACGGCGCTGCGCAAGCCATTCCAACTCGACGAGCTTTCACGCGTGGTCCGCTCAGCACTGAGTGCGCCCGAATAAGATCTAAACTAGCGCGGCCGAAGAGAGAATATCGAACCTCTTGGTTGTTATCGGAACGACGGACGACGGGCGAAGGCATGACGAAACGACAGTCTTGGCGCGGAGCTAGAGAACTGCCCGCATCGCGAGGACGCGGCGCACAACTAGCAATGCGACGTGTAGTTCCCTGCACTGCGAAAGCCCATGTACGGTGACGAGCCCCAAAAGCCATAGGAAGATGCGTCCGCGCTCGGGTTTGTCTTTGTGTTAGGATTGCTATCTACATGAAACAGATTTTACGACGGCTTATGTCCAATCAGTCGCAAATAAAGCCGCGTTGCGCTCGGTAGGATCGGCCGCTGATACTGGCAACACCAAGTGCCATTAGCGTCAGTCGGCTTCCGCTGCGACAGATTCCTCCTTCTTTTCGGCCCTCCCTTTTTCCTTGGCTGCTTTGACCTTGTCCCTCGCCTGTTGCGTGAATTGTCCGGCGAGTTCGGGCGCAATACGCAGCGCCTCTTTGACGATGTCGGAAGACAGGAGCTCGTGCCACGGGCTCCCGTGGGTTTCCGTTTCGACAAACCGGAGCGGTTGCTCGTCCAGTCGTGTCAACGCAGTGGAAAACAGTCGCTTCTGGAATTCCTCGTCGAGGTGCAGAGCTTCGCGCCGATACCCCTCATACGCCTTTGATACGGATGCCTTGTAAGCGTAGTCCTCCGCCAGCTTGAAGCGTTGACCAATCTGCTTGGTTGCCAGCCAGGCGAACCAAATCGGACCGCCAACGGAAAGCAGCGACATCGCCAGACGCGTCCACACAATTGACGGGGATGTCGATCCTTGAATAGCGTCAGCCAGCTGATGCAACTGCGAACCGCCGAGCCACGCTCCGCCGACAAGTGCGACAACCAAGCCAGCGACCCAAATGTAGATCGAAATGTTCAATTTCTCTGCTCGGTCATGAAAAGCACCAGCGAAGCCAACCGCTGTCGAGGTCCGCATGGCTTTCTCCGACCACTCAACGTGAGCTTCCCCCGGAATTTCGCCTTCCAGCAGGTCGTGTGTAAACTCGACCCGAAGGAAGGAAAGAATCGATGTTCAAAATACCAAAGCAGGCATACACCGCCGAGTTCAGGACGCTAGCGGTTCAGCGAGTGAAGGACGGGCAAAGCGCGCGGGACGTCGCTCGCGAACTGGGGATTTCACACCAGTCGCTGCGTAACTGGGTCAAGGCCGATGAGGCAGGCAAGCTCAATGGCGCGGGGACAAAGGTTGTCACGCCGGAGCAGATGGAGCTGTCGCGCCTGCGGGCTGAGAACAAGCGTCTGCAGATGGAACTTGAAATCGCAAAAAAAGCGGCGGCGTTCTTCGCGAAGGAATGAAATGAACGCGTCCCACCCGTGAACGTAAGCAAAGAAAGGTGGATCCTCACGGGCCAA
>NZ_JARUXP010000005.1:0-58258 GCF_031451315.1 Caballeronia sp. LZ032 | reverse complement strand
GGTCATTTCTTATTGCAGGGCTATGCCGATTAGCTTTTAAGCTCGGTGAAAATGAATCAATGTTGGTAATTGGCGTGCCGTTGTTTCTGATGTTTTTTTGTTTTTGCGAAGCATCTTCCGAAGCCATTACGAAAGGCTGGCATGCTGAGCGATGACCCTAAGAAATTTGGTCCTTGGTTTAAGTGAACTGGAGACGTCTCTATGCGACCCTGCAGACTGCGTGCGTAGTCTGGGGAACGGCCATTGGATGCGGAATAATGCTCGCTATGCTAATTACCGGAGCATGTCGCTTTGCATTCGGTCTTGAGGAAAAGGCGGCAATGCTCTTTGTGTTCAGTCCTAGCTGCCTGGGGCTAATCTTCTATTGGGTGAGAAGGCTGCCGCCGCGCCTAAGAAAGGCTGGCATGCTGAGCGATGACCCGGAGAAATTTGGTCCTTGGTTCAAATGAACTGGAGGCGTCTTTACGCGACGGTTCAAATTTTGACAATGGTCTCGCTTGCTTCAACGATTGGTGCTGGCTGTTGGTCCTTCCTCGTCGCGGGTCTATGTCGTCTGGCCTTCGATATGAATGAGAATCTTGCGCTTCTGTCGATAGGGGTGCCGTTATTTCTTGTGCTCTTCATTTGGCTTGAAAAAACTTTGCCAAGCCATCTCCGCAGGGCTGGGATGCTAAGCGACGACCCTGAAAGCTTCGGACCTTGGTTCAGATGAACTGGAGACGTCTCTACGCCGTTAATCAGATACCTAGAATGGGGGACCCCCATCATCGCGAAATGACGGTAGCACCTTCAATAATCGGCCAGTTGACGGAGCGCATCTTTTATCGGCACAGTCCTCCGGATACTACACGGAGTATGTAGTTCCTACTTCGGGCGCGAATGGGCCAGGGCTTCAGCGTCTTGTGGTAGGCAAGAACGGAGAGATGTACTACACCCTGGACCACTATCAGACATGTGTGCCAATAAGGAGGTAAGAAAGCTATGACGATCAAGGAAGCCTTTGTCTTTGTGGACAATGCTAATCATTTTAATGACGAAAACGCTCTCGTAGGTCGGATTGACGAATGTTTGCGGACCCCGAAGGAACTGTTCGACGTGCTTTATCAGTCGCTGTCGTTACCAAGTTATTTCGGGTTTAACTGGAATGCGCTCTTCGATTGTTTGAGAGACTTCCATTGGATTAGTCAGGAGCGAGTCATCATCGTGCATGAACGGTTGCCTGAACTTGAGTCGTCTGAGATGAGGATTTATCTTGAAGTTCTGCACGATGCAATTCTAAATTGGCAGCCAGGAGAGGAACATTCTGTACAGGCGGTCTTTAACGCATGCGATCGAAATAGAGTTGAAGCGTTAATGGCATAGGCAAGAGACAAAAAGTTAACTTCGATCGGTGGCGCATGCGATCAACAACGCGTACTCGGAAGGCAAAACTATCAGCCATTCCACGAGCACGGGTAATTAGCGCGCGGCGACCCTGCACGCGATCGCGGCCGCGGGGAATGCGACGATGGCCGTCGCCGGCGCGCTGATGCAGAACCCGAGCATTGCCGTTCAATTAAGCGTCGAGTCGAGCAACAGCCGCAGCGATTCGAGCGAGGCGCAGACGATCCACCGCGGCTCATCTATGAACGCGGGCGGCGCGACTGCATTCGTGGCAACGGGCGACGGCACGCCCGGCAGCGGCAATCTGAACATCGCCGGCTCGAACATCAGCGCAAACGACGTGTTGCCGGCGCTCACAGGCGCGGTCATCGCTGGGGCGGATAACGCAGCGAAGAACAACCTGTCGACCGGTACGCTGACGTTCGCTGACGTCGGCAACCACTCGCGTTACTCGGCGAACAGCATCGGCGGATCGGTGGATCTGTCGCCGGGTCCGAGTTCCGACAAGGCTGTCGGCACTGCTTCAGTGCCGGGATCGGGCGGGCTGATGCCGATGATCAGCCAGCATGAGAGCGACGACACGCAGCGCGATCAGCCCAGGCAAGATCACGCTCACCGATGGCGCTCAGCAGGCGCAGGACATCGCGAGCTTGAGTCGCGACACGACGAACACAAACGGCATCGTGACGAGCACGCCCGACGTGAACGAGATACTGAACCAACCGGCCGACACGATGCACGCCGCGCAGGCAGCGGGTCAAGTGATGGCGCGGAGTATCGGCGCGTATGCCGATATGACGCGCGAAAGTGCGCTCAAGGACGCAAAGGCGACGAAGGCGCGCGGCGACCTTGACGCCATGCAGACATTTCTCGATCCCGTCGATTCGTGGGATGAAAGGTGGGAGCAATCGGGTGGCGCTCCACGTGATTGGTAGTGGTCTGATTAGTGGCCTTGGCGGTAGTGGCATCGGCACGTTCGTGTTGTGATCGAGCCCGCCAGCAAAGGTGGTGGAATCGTTACAGCGTTTCCAACAAATGTTCGCAGAAATCCGAAATGACGATGAAACTAGAATGCTACGCCGAGATTGAGCGATTGATGCGTGAATCGCTCACACAAGTTGAGGGCAAGTTCGCCGATCAAGACCGCAATGACGTTGCGGAATACATTGAATTCGGAGAGTACGGTGTGGCTTATGAACTCCTTACCTGCATTCCTGATAAGCAGCACATCGCCTACCCAGATGTGTTGAAAGTCGCCGGGACAATGATGGGAATCAGCAGTTAATGGAAAAACGAACCGGGCTTTTCCGGGTTCGTTGTTTGTGGCTCGCTCAAGCGGGCGTAATGATGATCCAAGGCAGGTTTAACAATCGCACAGCTCTGCACGTGGGCGGCGGCGGTTTGATCGTAGGCTCGGGCGTCGGCGGCGCAGCGGCCAGTGCGGCGGGCGCCGGCATGCCGTGTTACATCGCGAACCATACGCAGCATCTCGCGGAGAGCATTCAAGATGCGACGGGCTCGGAACTCGCCGGCAATCTGGCGGGTAACATGCTCATCGGACTGAGCGAGAACGTCTCTGTGTTTTGCATTGGTATGTCGCGCTTCCTGCTTCTGCTAACAGTCTTTGTTCGGTACTTGCCAGCTCACCTTCGCAAGGCTGGCATGCTGAGCGATGACCCTGAAAAATTTGGTCCTTGGTTCAAATGAACTGGAGACGTCTCTATGCGACCCTGCAAACTACGAGCGTGGTCTGGGGATCAGCCGTTGGCGCCAGCATCTTCTTCGCGATGCTGGCGACCGGACAATGTCGGCTAGCGTTCAAGCTAGACGAAGGACCTGCAATGCTAGTTCTTTTCTGTCCGCTGTGCCTATTGCTCGTGGTCTACTGGGTTAGAGCATTGCAGCCCCGTCTACGAGCAGCTGGAATGATCAGTGACAATCCCAGCCGCTTTGGACCTTGGTTCAGGCATTGACACCGCGTGCCGCAAAAAGCCGATGGTTGCGCCTGTTCGATCAGCACTTTCAGACATTGCTTGTTACGTGCTCAACGCCGCTTCGTTAAAGTAGTTCTCGCGCATCCCACGGAAAGCGCGACCCCGAACTCTTTGCCTCGCCGCGCGCCCGGTTTACCAGTCCGAACAAGCCACATGAAGGTAATCAACCGCCTGACGGCCCTTCCCCTCACCGCCCTTGTGTCATTCGCCAGTCATGCACAGCAAGCTCCGGCGATCGCGGACGAAGCGGCGGCCGTACGCGCCAACGCCGAGCAAAACCAGCAGGTACAACAGCAACGCGAAGCGCAGCAACGTGACGCGGCCATGCGCGCGCCGGTCGTGCGCTCGACGGTGCCGGCGGTCACGGCCTATCCCGACTTGCCGCACGAAGCGCAGTGCTATCGCATCGACACTTTCGCGTTGATGGTCCCGGATACGCTATCAGACAACGCGCGCGCGCAAGGTGCATCGGCGTTGCCGTTCGATCCCTTCGCATTCGCGCGTGAGTGGGCCGAGCACTACCGCGGACAATGCATCGGGCACGATGGTATCGCGGTGCTCACGAAGGGTCTGCAGCAGGCGATACTAAGCCGTGGCTACGTGACAACGCGGGTGCTCGTGCCCGAGCAGGACATCGCAAGCGGTACGTTGTTGTTCGCGCTCATGCCCGGCGTGATTCGCGAGATTCGTTTTGTTGAACCCGTCACGTGGGCCTCGTGGCGCTCTGCGTATCCCGCACGGCCGGGCGACCTGCTCGACGTGCGTGCGCTTGAGCAAGGCATCGAGCAGATGAAGCGGCCCGCGAGTCAGGACGCCGACATGAAAATCGAGCCGACCGACCGGCCCGGCGAGAGCGACATTCTGATTTCGCTCAAGCGCTCGAAGCCGTGGACGCTCGTCGCCTCGATCGACAATTCCGGCAGCCGCGCAACGGGCAAACTTCAAGGGAATGTCAGCCTCGGCCTGGACAACCCGCTCGGGCTGAACGACGTCCTGACCGTCGGCGCGTCGCAAGACCTTTACTTCGACGACAAGGGACTCGGCTCGCACGGCTTCACCGGCTCGTATGCAGTGCCGTGGGGCTACTGGACGGCGTCGCTGTTCGGCTATTCGAGCACGTACTACCAGCAGATCGCGGGCGTCGCGCAAACCTTCGTGTCGAGCGGCAACTCGCAGACGGCAGGGATCAGAATCGCGCGCGTACTGCGGCGTTCTCAGAGCGACGTGCTCGGGGCCTATGTGCAGCTCTCGAAGCGGTTCGGCGCGAGCTTCATCAACGACACCGAGATCGAGATCCAGCGCCGCAATAACACTTTCATCGAGGCCGGACTGACGGACCGGCACTACTTCGGCGGCGCGCAGCTTGACGCCTCGCTCGGCTACCGGCAAGGCGTGGGCGGCCTCGGTGCGACGCCCGACCCGGCGCCAATTCCGCAGATTCCGGCGGCCTCGACGAGCCAGCCAGGCGGCCCGACCTATCGCTACCGGATGGCTGTGCTCGATCTCAACCTCTCCATGCCGTTCGTTCTGGCGGGGCAACCCGTGCGCTACGTGACGAGCTTCCGCGGCCAGTACTCGGCTGATCGGCTGTTCTACGTCGACGACCTCGCGATCGGCAGCCGCTACACGGTGCGCGGCTTCGACGGCGCGCAGATGCTCGCGGCCGAACGTGGTTTCTACTGGCGCAATGAGGTGCAGGCGCCGCTCGGACAGACCCGCCAGTCTCTTTACACCGGCGTCGACTATGGGCGGGTTTTCGGGCCGAATACGGCGTTTCTGGCCGGCACGCAGTTGGTCGGCGCCGTGATCGGGATCCGCGGCGGCGTACCGTTCAACGCCGGCGGTTTGAGTTATGACCTGTTCGCCGCCACGCCGATCCATAAGCCGGCGTCGCTTGTCACGGCGCACGTCACGTTCGGTTTTCAGCTGACGGCGCAGCTTTAGGATGTTCGAGACGCGTGGTGTCTCGCCTCAACACGATAGTCGGTCCCGGCCTGAAGCCGTATCGGGCGTCGCGCCCCGCCGTCGAAAGTCACGGAAAGCGCAGGCTGAAAGAAACCTGTGCCCCCTCACCCGCCCTGCGCAGCCAGCTTCGAAACCTCCCCTTGCAGGGCAGCAAGAAAAACATTCACCCGATTCGGCACATACCGCCGGCTGGGAATGACGGCCCACACCGACAGTTCCTCCATCGCAGCGTCCTTCAGCCGCACCTCAACGAGCGAATGATCATTGAGCTGCCTGAAGACGTCCCAATAGCTCAACATCACCAGCCCGAGCCCTTGCACGGCTGCAGTCCGCGCCGCTTCCACGCTGGTCGTCGCCACAGGCCCATCAATGCGCTTGCGAATCCGCACCCCATCGACGATGAGCGGCCACATTCCCACCGAATCGAGTCGAATGCAGCGGTGCTGCTCCAATTCCGCCGAATTCGCAGGCTGCCCATGCCTCCGGATATACCCAGGCGACGCACAGATCATTCGTGGATTGGGAACCACCAACCTGGCCACCAGTTCCGAATCCTCCAACGGCGCAATCCGCAATGCAAGATCAAGCCCCTGCCCTACGATGTCCAGCTGGCGATCGGACAGATCGAGATCGACACGAAGCTCCGGATTCGCTTCCAGCAGGCCCGGAAGCATCGGCAACACGACGGATTGCCCGAATCCGCTCGGCGCCGTGATGCGCAACACGCCGGACGCCTTGCCCGGCAGCGGACTCAGGTCGGCTCGCGCTCCCGCTTCGGCATCCACCATTGCCTGTGCATAGGGGGCAAACGCCTCACCCTCGGCTGTCAAGGTCAGTGAGCGAGTCGTCCGATGAAACAGACGCACGCCCAGATCGTCCTCGAGCACGGCAATCCGGCGCGACACCTGCATGGGCGCCACATTCAGCTGACGGGCCGCCGCAGAGAGGCTTCCCGCCGAAACAACGGCGAGAAAGGTTCGTATGTCAGGAAGGAACATCGTTTATATCCGGAAGTGTTACGGCGGCTTCACGCTTCGAGCTCTGTTTCCTGCGACGGGCGACGCCTACCATGCAGTCACCTTCCCCACCGAACGAGCAGCGACATGAACCACTCGACCTCTGCCATCCATTCCCCGTATAGCGGCAACGGCATCGCGGTACGTAACCGCATCGCCGTGGCTCCAATGACGCGCATCACGGCCACCGAATCCGGACATCCGACGCAGACCATGTTCGACTACTACAAGCGCTTCGCGATGGGGGGCTTCGGCCTCGTCACAACCGAGGGCATCTACACCGATCAGGCGTTCTCGCAAGGATACCGGTTCCAGCCGGGCCTGGCCGACGACGAACAGGCAAAAGCGTGGTCGGCGTTCACGCACGACATGCGGAAGCACGGCACCCCTGTCTTTGCCCAGCTCATGCATGCGGGCGCGTTGAGTCAAGGCAACATCTATCGGGATCACACGGTGGGGCCGTCGGCCATTCGCCCGACAGGCGAACAGATGCAGTTCTACTTCGGTCAGGGGCGTTATGCCGAGCCGCATGCAATGACCGATACCGAGATCGACGAGGCCATCCAGGGCTTCGTCAGTGCGGCCCGACGTGCCGTGAATATCGCGGGCTTCGCGGGCGTGGAGATTCATGGCGCCAACGGCTATCTTCTCGATCAGTTCCTCACGGAAGGTACGAATCATCGCCCCGACCGCTGGGGTGGCGACACGAAGGCTCGGGTGCAATTGCTCGTCGATGTCGCAACGGCCGTCAAGCGCGACATCGGAGAGGCTGTCCCCGTGGGTATCCGGATCTCGCAAGGCAAGGTCAACGACTTCCATGCGAAGTGGTCAGGCGGCGAGGCGGATGCCGAAGCGATCTTCAGCACCCTTGCCGATGCAGGCGTCAACTTCATTCACGTCACCGAGTTCGAGGCCTGGCAGCCGGCATTCGAAGGCACGCATGAGAGCCTTGTCACACTGGCACGACGCTACGCGCCTGCCGTGACGATCATTGCGAACGGCGGCTTGCACACGGCGGAGCGCATCGAAAACGCACTGATGTCAGGAGCGGATCTGGTGACGGTCGGACGCGGCGCACTGGCGAATCCCGACTTGCCGAAACTGCTCGAACGCCACGGCGAGCCGCGGTCATTCGACAGTTCCATCCTCCATCCTGTCGCCAGCATCAAGCCTGAAGAACTCGCGATGCAGACCGTAGCGTGAGAGCGTGTCAGTCTATTGCGCCTCCGCTGACGGGGGCGCCGCGCGTTGCTTCTCTTGCTGCGCACGCCGCCAGTCCGCCGGCGTCATGCCGAGGCGCTGGCTGAACGCACGGCGGAACGCGGCGACCGACTGATAGCCGACTGCTTCGGCCACGGCCTCAGTCGAAACGCCGGGCCTCTTCAGTTCGTTGGCCGCCAGCGCCATGCGGATGTCCGTCAGCAGGTCATTCGGCGAACGGCCCAGCTTGTCCTGGAAGTGCCGGATCAAGGTCGCACGCGACATGCTGCAAAGGCTCGCCAATTCAGGCAGCGTCCATGGCCGAGCCGGGTCGCCGGCAATCGCGGCGAGCGCGGGAGAGAGACGCGGATTCCCCGCGACCGCGAGCAGACCGACAGGCGCCTCGCCCGACTCGCTCGCCACGCGCAAGGTCAATGCGAACAACGCCGCCGACAGCGCGTTCATCATCGCAAACCCACCCAGATTGTCCGCGCTGGCCTCTGCTCGCATGAGCGCCACCAGACCGTTCAACTGCTCCTGTGCGCCATGCGTGCCGTCGCCAACGCTATTGTTGACGGGCGACGTACGCGTGACGAGGCGCGCGGGCAGATAGGCACTGATCAGCCTGTCGTGCGGCGGCGCGAGAATGATCCGCCCGCAAAGCATGTCCAGCCGGGGTCCGCTTCCCTTGTTCTCGCTGATGGTCAGATTCATGGCGGCCCGCTCGCGTGCACGCTTCGGCCGCGCACCACTGCCGTCGCGCAGCGCATGAGCGGAGCCGTGGGCCAGCATCACGATGTCGCCGGCCGTCAGTTGCTGCGGTGTGCCGCGACCCGGCGTCTCCAGCACGGCCGACCCGCTGAGCACGATGTGATACGGCATCTCTCCCGGATCCGACTCCCCGTAAATCACTTCCCAGGGCGCGCCATACGAGCAGCGCAATTCGAGTTGGCCGCGCACGGTCATCATGCCGAGCAAGCGGCTCAGCCAGTCTTGAGAAAGTGCCATCACCACCTCGAGTGAAACTTTTGAGCATCTTATTGCGAATTTAACGACTCAACAAGCTCGCCAGCCAAAACTACGATGGAGGCTCCTGATCACCACTGACGAGGTTCCAATCATGAGTCGCATCGCCATTCCTGCAATCGGTAACGCCACCGGCGCCACCGCTGACGTGTACGAACGGGTTCGCAAGATCGCTGGCGGCGGCGTGCCGAATCTGTTTGCGGCACTCGGCCATCTTGCGCCGGAAACCTTGAACGCTGCACTCGACGCCGAGGGTGCGCTGGCATCGGGCAGCCTGAGCAAGCAGGACCTGGAAACCATCAAGTTGCTGGTGAGCGAGCAGACAGGCTGCGACTACTGCGTGGCCGCGCATGTGATGCTCGGCAAGATGACCGGCCTTGCGCCCGAAGCGCTCAAGAAGATTCGCGCAGGTCAGCCAACCGGCGACGCACGCCGCGACGCCCTCATCCGCTTCGTGCTGAATCTGCAGACGACACGCGGCACGATCCCCGAAGCCGAACTTTCCGCCATTCGCGCAGCAGGTTACAGCGATACGCAACTTGCCGAGATCTCGCTGGCGATCGCCATGACGATCTTCACCAACACCTTCAACCGCATCAACGATACCGACGTCGATTTTCCGCGAGTCGGTTGACACGCTCATCCAACGTGCGCACAGGCGGCCCGGGCTCGAGCCGTCTGTCCCGCACTCATCCATCGCAGGCTTGGAGAACATCATGTCTCAAATCGAACAGTTCGATACGTTGATCCTGGGTAGCGGTCAAGGCGGCAAGCTGCTGGCCTGGCATCTGGGCCGATCCGGTCAGCGCGTGGCGGTGGTCGAGCGTCAATGGGTAGGCGGATCATGTCCGGCGGTCGCTTGTTTGCCGAGCAAGAACGAAGTCTGGAGCGCGCGCGTGGCTCACCTCGCGCGCCATGCCGCCGACTTCGGCGCGATCACGGGCCCGGTCGACATCGACATGACGAAGGTCCGCGATCGCAAGCAGAAGATGGTGGAACGCGAAGCCGCGTTCCACGTCCAGGCGTACGCCGAAAGCGGCGCCGAGTTGATCATGGGTGTTGGCCGGTTCGTCGCACCGAAGACGATTCAGGTGCAGTTGAACGATGGCGGCACGCGCACGCTCAGCGGCAAGCAGGTCGTCGTGAACGTCGGGACTCACGCGGCCATTCCCGACATAGCGGGACTGCGCGCGGCCGAGCCGCTGACGCATATCGGCGCGCTCGATCTCGACCGCGCGCCCGCACACCTGATCGTGCTGGGCGGCGGCTATATCGGCGTGGAGATGGCGCAGGCATATCGACGCTTCGGCAGTCGCGTGACCATCGTCGAGCACGGTGCGCGACTGATGGCGCGCGAAGATGCGGACGTCGGCGCGGAGATGCTGCGCATCCTGCGTGCGGAAGGCATCGACGTGGTGCTGGAAGCCCGGACCCTCGGCGTCACTGGGCGATCCGGCACACAGGTCCGGGTGACGGTGCAGACGCCTTCTGGCCAGCGCGAACTGGACGGGAGCGACATTCTGGTTGCCACGGGTCGCGTTCCCAACACGGCGGACATCGGGCTGGAACACGCAGGCATACAGCTCGACGAGCGCGGATACATTCGCGTGAACGAACGGCTGGAGACGTCGGCGCCCGATGTGTGGGCTATTGGCGAGGTCGCGGGTAGTCCGCAATTCACGCATGTGTCGGTCGATGACTTCAGGATCGTGCGCGACAACCTCGCCGGCGGCGATCGAAGCACGGCGGATCGCCTGATTCCGTACACGCTGTTCACCGATCCACCGCTCGCACGCGTCGGCATCAACGAAGGCGACGCGCAACGACAAGGCGTTCAGGTGCGGGTCGCGACACTGCCGATGAACAACGTGCTCAGGACCGAAGCTACCGACGAGACTCAAGGCTTCATGAAGGTCATCGTCAGCGCGAGCGACGATCGCATACTGGGCTTCACCATGATCGGCTCCGAAGCGGGCGAAGTCATGGCGACGATACAGACAGCGATGATCGCAGCGCTTCCCTACCCCAAGCTTCGTGATGCCGTGATCTCTCACCTGACGATCGCCGAAGGACTCGGGCCGCTTCTGTCGAGGGTGCCTGCACGAGCCGGCGAGTGAATGAAGCGTAGTCAAGCGCATGGTGCCCGACGCGCATCATGCGCCGCACTGCCCCGCTCTAAAGCCGGAACTGCTGCCGTAGCGCCGACATGAGCAGGTCGATCGCCTCGGTCGCGCGTCCGGTGTCATTGCGCATCAACACGACTTCGTGGTCGCCTACAGGTGGAAGGCCGTCCAGCACGCGCATGTCCGCCGTGACGCGTGCACGGTCGAGCAAGGTCACCGCGAGCCCGGATTCCACGCATGCCTTGATGACGTGCGTCGATCCGCTTGCGAGCACCACACGCCACTTGCGCCCCGCGGCTTCCAGTGCCTCTGTCATCGCCAACCGGTAGGGACAAGGCTCGGCATAGAGCGCCAATGGGACTGGACGGGTATCGTCGAGAGCAAAGGTCGGACTGCCGACCCAGACGGGCGTCGTGAGGGTCAGTACGTGCGCGGATCTGCTTCGGTGCGCGGGTTGAACGAAGATCGCCACGTCGAGCTTGCCGCGCGCGAGTTGATCGCGAAGCTTGTAGCTCGGCGCGGCCATGACTTCGAGCACCACGTCAGGCCAGCGGGTCGCGAAGTCCGGCAGGATGTCGTGAATCACATGAGCCGCATATTCGTCGGGGATGCCGAGCACGACGCGACCCGCCAGCCGCTTTCCCTTGATCTCGTCGACGATCCGGTCGTGAGCCGCCAGCAACTCGCTCGTGCTCGACAGCAGCCGCTTGCCCAGCACGGTCAGCGTGACCGACTGGTTGTCCCGCTCCAGCAGCCTGCCGCCCGTCGCCGCTTCGAGGCGCTGGATGTGCAGGCTCACCGCCGCCGGGCTCCGGTTGACGTGCTCAGCCGCGGCCCGGAAGCGGCCCAGCCGCGCAACCGCATGAAAAGTCCGCAGCAGTTCGATGTCTAGCACCGTGGTCATCGCAAGGTCCCGGGTGATTTAACGTTCTTGAACGACCGGATCAGTATATTTTAATTTTCGAAACGACAGCGGCGCGCTAATGTGGGCGCATGGAGACCACCTGTACGAACGAACGCGCATCGCAACGAAACTCCGTGCCGCTTCCGTTGCTCGAAGCGGCGATGGTGCTCACATGGAGTTCGGGCTTTATCGGCATGCGGTTTTCGGCGGATTACGCGCCGGTCTATCTGGTCACGTTATGGCGCTTCGTCGCGCTCTCCATCGCCCTGCTTCCGTTCGTGGCGCGAGAGATGCGGCGCACCGCGCGGCCCGTGCTGGTCCGCCAGGCCTGTATCGGCGTATTGGCGATGGCGGGCTATCTTGCAGGCGTCGCGGGCGGCGTTGAGCTTGGCGTGCCCGCCGGTCTTGCTGCGCTCATCGCGGATCTGCTGCCGGTGGGAGTGGTGCTGATTTCCACTTGTCTGTTTCGCGAGCGGAGTCCCGCTATCGTCTGGGCGGGCCTGGGACTCGGTCTCTCGGGGACGCTGGTCGTCTGTCGCGATGCTCTTTCGCTCGGTCAAGCGCCTGCATGGGTCTATGCTCTGCCGGTCGCGGGAATGCTGTCGCTCGCGGCGGGCACCGTCTGGCAGCAACGTTCCTCGCGTGACGGCACCCTGAGTCCGCTCGGCATGCTCTGGTTGCAGAGCGTCGTATCGTGCCCGATCTTTGTCGCGTTGCAGGCATCTCAAGGCCCGATCACCCCGATCCTGTCCGCCGGGTTCGCCGCGAGCGTCGCGTGGACGGCCATCCTCGCGACCCTCGGCGGCTGCGGCCTTTATTGGGCATGTCTGCGGCGGTCCTCGTCTGCGCGCGTAACGAGCGTGCTGTTCCTGAGTCCGCCCGTCACGCTGATCTGGGCACATGTCATGTTCGGCGAGCCGCTATCGTGGCTGATGGGATTGGGCACGCTGATGTCCGGCGTGGGAATACTTCTTGTCGTCAATCGCCGCAGCGGCAATGCCGCCTGACCGGACATGACATTCGTTCACGCATAACGCCACTCGAATCCTTGCGCGGTTCGCGTCACGGTTCCCGCTGATGTCTCGGCGAAATGTGCTGCGAATACGGTGGCGCCCGTCTCCGCTGCATGTTCCAGCAGACGCCTGCGCGAGGCACGCGCCTGCTGCCGGTCGAGACAGAACATCGAATCCCATTCCGGTCGATGCACCTGCACCGCACTGTGCATCACATCGCCGGAGAAGAGCGCCGTTTCGCCGCGCGAACGGATCTCGATCGCCATATGCCCGCTACTGTGGCCGAAGGTCGGCAGGAAGCGGATGCCGTCGAGAATCGCATCGCCCTTGTCCGGTACGACACGCGCCTGACCGGACTCGATGACGGGAAGCACGCTGTCCTCGAACACCCTGCGGCGCGATTCGCCTTCGGGCCCGAGCAGAAAGTCACGTTCTCGCTCGCCGAAGACGTACGACGCATGCAGAAACACCGGCGCCCAGCGGCCGTCCTGCCAATGCGTATTCCAGCCCACGTGATCCACATGCAAATGCGTGAGCAACACGTAATCCACCTTGTCTCGCGAAAAGCCCGCTGCTTCGAGTCGTTCGAGCACGGGGTTGTCGAGCATGTCGAACAGCGCGCTGAATGGCCGCGACTTGCCATTGCCGATTCCCGTATCGACGACGATCGTCATGCCATCGATTTCGACGACCCAGAGATGGGTCTTCAGCGGCACGCGCGCATGGGCGAGGTCGAGCGTGTCAGGGGAGAAGCGCTCGGCCAGTGCTCGTCCGTGGTCCGCATTCCACGCGGGAAACAGCAGGTCCGGAGCGAGCGCGAAGCGGGTTTCATCGACACGCGTGATGGTCGCCGCGCCGACATGATGGACTTGCGAAGCGGGTTTCATGGCCTGTCGTCCTCCTGTTGGCAATGTGAAAGCCTGCCTGTCACTCTGCGAGTTGCCACCGCATAGAGCATGGCGCTCGCAAGCGCCGATGCGCCGCCGACGATCGCCAGCGACATGCCGAGGCTGGCGCCCGTCGCTCCCAGACGCTCGTTGAGATAGCCAACCGACAGCGGCCCCACACCGCCGCTGATCGCATTGGTCATGAAGACAAGCAAGGCAAGCGAACGGCCCCGCATGCGATTGGGCATGGCGATCTGCAGCGGCACGGGCGCCAGTCCCATCGCGATACTGGCCGTCAATGCGCTGACGCCATAGAGTACGAGTGCAAGCTCGCTGCTGGCGACGAGCGGCATCGCAATGGCGGCAGGCGCCAGCAATGCAACGGCGCATGCGGAGAAGCCGAGCACCTTGCGCAACGCGGTGTCGTCGGTGACGCGGGTCGCGAGCAGACCCGCACATCCGACGCCGAGCATGCCGCCGATCATGTACGCGGGCGCCGCCATCTGTCCGACTACTTTCGGTGCGAGGTGAAACTGCCGCATCAGCAAGGTCGGGAACCACGCGGCATGCGAATAGAACAGCGTGATCAGCGCAACATAAGCCGCAAAGTACGGCAGGCAGAAGCGATTGCGCACAAACAGTTCGACAAGGACGTCGCGCAGCGAGGGCATCTCGTCGTGCCTATGCGCGCCGTGCGGGCCCGCCTCGCGTCTCGCCGGTTCGCGGACCGTGAACGCCACAAGCGCGGCCAGCAACAGACCTGGCAGACCGACTGCAACGAACACCGCTTGCCACGGCGCCAGGCCGTGTGCACTGAGCCATGCGTTGCGATGATCCGCCGCTGCCGACAACAGCATGCCCCCGCCGAACAACGCAGCGCCGCCGCCGACGTACGGCCCGAGCATGAAGACGCTGCTTGCGCGCGCGACACGGCGGGGTGCAAAGATATCACTGAAGATGGACAGCGCGGCGGGGCTCAACGCGGCCTCTGCGACTGCGGTTCCCGCCCGCGCGACGAGCAGTTCCGTGAAGTTGCTCGCGAAGCCGCACGCCGCCGTCGAGATTGCCCAGATCGCGATGCATGCAGCAATGAGCTTGACGCGGTTGCCGCGATCGACGAGGCGCGCGACGAACACACCTGCCGTGGCATAACAGATCGTGAACGAAAACCCTTGCAGCAAGCCGATTTGCGTATCGGTCAGCGCAAGCGACTGCTTGATGGGCTGCACGAGAATGCTGACGACCTGGCGGTCCAGATACGAAAACGCGAAGCAGACGAAGAACAGCAGCACGATATACACGGGATGGCCCACGCTGACGGCGGGCGTCATGCGTGCGGCGTCGGCAGCGGACTGGCTCGACATGGAGTGATCGCTCATATACGGTTCCTGGGGTTGATGAGCCTGGCTCAGTCGGCATTCGTTTCGGAAGCGAGCAGCGCGATGCAGTCGCCGGGTTCGACGCGTGCAAAAGTCCGCAGGCACATCACGATGCCATCGCCACGAAACGCGAGATCGAGCGGGGCCTGCCACGGGCGATGCGGATCGAACAGGCGTCCGGCGAGTTGACCTTCGCGCACCTGATCGCCGAGCCTGAACGCCGGTTCGAAAACACCGGCAAGCGGCGCGAACACGTAATGGCGTGCCCCGTCAACTCGCAGAAAGCGCGTGTTGCGGGGCGCCGCGACCGCGGCATCCGGTATCACGCCCAGCCGCTGCAACACGCGCTGCAAGCCGCTTTCCACAAGCGCAAGGTTCGCCGCATCGCAGCCGGCATGTCCACCGAACTCCCCGCACAGGAACAGCTTGCCGTGACGTTCTGCAGCCGCTGCCATGGTGCGGTCCTCGCCGAGCAGGTCCATGATCATCGTGTGCGGTGCGCCGAATTCACGGACCAGATCCATATACAACGCGCGCCGTTCGGGATCGGCGGGCGGCGACGCAAGCAGCGTCGGTGCGTGTTCGAAAGATGCGCCGCCGGCATGCAGGTCTATCGCGACATCCGCGCGCGACAGCAGTTCGGTCGCCACGTAATGCGCGATCATTTCCGTAGGCGAGCCGTTGCGCGCGCCAGGGAACAGCCGGTTCAGGTTGCCGCGATCGATCGGCGACGTGCGTGTGCCGTTGATGAAGGCCGGAAAGTTCAGCGCGGGAATCACGATCAGGCGGCCACGTATCGACATGGACGGCATGTGCTGCATCAGCTTCATCAGTGCGACGGGGCCTTCGTACTCGTCGCCGTGATTACCGCCTGTCAGCAGGATGCTCGGACCCGTGCCGGCGCCGGCGTTGAGCACGGCGAGTGGAATGGGCACGTGTCCGTATGCCGAGCGGTCGTGTGAGTAAGGCAGACGCAGCGTTCCCGTCTGGAAGCCCGTTCGTTCGAAGTCGACGTCGGTGGCGATGAGCGAGGCGGATGTGGACATGGCGCGATCGGTAAAGAGCTGGGGTGTCTTTACTATCGGCGATGAAAAAACGTCCGGCCAATGCCGTTTTCTGCGGCGAGTGATGCTTCCCAGGCATCACTCGCCGAACGGTCGAGCCACTAGCCCAGCAGTTCGACGAACCGCCTCAGCGCGGGATTGCCTTCCTGCGCGATGAAACAGAATTCGAGCGGCAAGGACACGGAGAGATCGCGCAATTCGACGAAGCGCACACGCGCGGGCGGCCGGTCGCGATTCGCGGCGTTGACGATGGCCGCGCCCAGTCCCGCCGATACCAGCGAAAGAATCGCCGTTTCCGTCGATGCCTCCTGGCGGATATCGAGCGTCAGTCCCCGTTCGGCGCATGCGGAAAGCAGGCGGTCGTAATAGGCGGGATAGACGCGGCGCGGAAACGCGATGAACGGTTTGCCGGCGAGCTCCTGCGTGTCGACGGCGCCCGCGCTGCCCTGCGGCCATGATTCCGGCACTGCGAGCACGACGCTCTGGTCGAGCACATGCACGCTCCCGATGCCTTCCGGCAGCGCGCCGAAGCGATAGGCAAACCCGCCGTCGAGGCGTCCCGCCGCCAACGCATCGAGCTGTTCAGGCGTGTTCATCGGCGTAAGTTCGAGCGCGACATCCGGGGCGGCCTGTTCGAATTCGCTCAGCGCCCGCGAAACGATGCCGCTCCACGCAGCGTTCTCGACAAAGCCGATACGCAGATGACCTTGCACGCCGGACGCGATGCGGCGCGCGAGGCGATTGGCGGTATCGACGCGCGCGAGAATGTCGCGCGCCTCGGAGAGATACGCGTCGCCTGCCGGCGTCAGCTTGAGGCCACGCGATGTCCGCTCGAACAGCGTTGCGCCAATCGCGTCTTCGAGATCCTGGATTTGCCGGGATATCGCCGGTTGCGTCACATGCAGGTGCTCGGATGCGGCCCGCACGCTGCGCAGCTCCGCGACCGCGATGAAATAGCGAAGATGCCGAAGCTCCATGTCATTTCCTGCCCGATCCGATAGTTTCGTTTTGCGAGCCGCCAGCGCTCAACTCCCGCTCCATCAGCGCCCGGTGCAAGCGCTCGGTTTCAGCATCGACCGGCAGCATGCACTCCAGCCTCAACTCCTGCCCGGCGACGGTCTGCGGCGTTCCAACCGTGGTAACCATAGAAAAGAATCGCAGCGTCCGACCGTCTTTGGTGAGCGCAAGCGGCACAACAGGCGACGTCATCACCGACTCGAGCCCTCGTGGGTTCTTCCATTCCGCAGGCACACCGGGATAGCCGAGCAAGCTCTCGAGCAACGCGAGTGTCTGCTCGTCCACATGCCGCCCCACTGCCTCGCGATACACGCGCTGAATGAGGCTGATCGCCAGATCGTTCCATCCCGCGATATGCGGCCGAAGCCGCGCGGGATCGAATATGGCATGCAGAATGTTATGCGGCTCGCCCCAAGCCGAAGCATTCGTGAAGCAGTTGAACAGGCGCGGCAGTGCATCGTTGGTCATGAGCACGTTCCAGTAGCGGTCCATGACCACAGCCGGATACGGTTCCGCGTAATGCAGCATCCGCTTGAGCGCGGTCGTCACGCCCATCATGTCCTCGTCTTCCCAAGTGCCCTCCGGATACATCGGTGCAAAACCCGCCGAGAGCAACAGGCTGTTGCGATCCCGCAAAGGAATATCGAGCGATTCGGCGAGATCCAGAAGCGTGTGCCGGCTTGGAGAACTCCGGCCACTTTCGATAAAGCTGATGTGCCGCTGCGACACGCCGCTCATCAGCGACAGGTTCAGCTGCGTGCATCGACGAACATCGCGCCAGTATCTGAGCAACTCGCCCGTGCCCAATCGGGTATTCCTGGATGCCGGATTCGCTTCGACCATCTCGATCTCACTCCGCGTTGACTGGGCGCCTTGATTACCCGCCGGGTAATTGAGAGGACCACCGTGAAAACGCCAGAATGGCGGGCACGTATTGTATTGAGGATGCAATGGAAGAACCCGTCACGATCGGCGCATTCACCGCTCCGGATTCAGAACATACGCGCCACGCCAGGGCGCTCGTCGAGCGAGTCCATTCAAGGGCGATGATGGCACATGTCCATCGCACCTGGTGGTTCGCGGAATATCTCGGACATAAACGCGGTTTGAAGTATGACCGCGAGGTGGTGTATCTCGCATCGCTGTATCACGACCTCGGTCTGACTGAAGAACATGCCGCGGATCAACGCTTCGAAGTCGATGGCGCCGACGCCGCAAGCCGGATCCTGCTCGCAAACGGCTATCCGGAAGCGAAGGCGGATCTCGTCTGGGACGGCATCGCAATGCACTCCAGCGGCGGCATTGCCGAACGCAAGCGGCCGGAGATCGCATTGATTTACCTCGGCGCTCACGTCGATGTATTCGGCATGTTCCTCGACGAAATCACGCCGTCTTTCGTGGACGACGTGCTGCAACTGTATCCCCGCGACGGCTTCAAGCTGGCCTTCCAGCAGGCGCTTGCCGAGGTCGCCCGAAAGAAGCCTCACATGGCGATCGGCACGGGACTCGCGGACGTCGCACGGCGTCACGTGCATGGCTTCGACTGCCCCAACGTGTGCGATCTGATCGATCACGCACCCTTCGAAAGCTAGCCCTCACTCTTCCCGTTCAGGAGCAGCAGCATGACCGCCCGGTATAGCGAATACGAATTCAGGACCCAGCCCTGGTTCGATCAGGACGATTTCAAGGGCTTCAATCAGGCCATCCCGATGAAAACAATGGTGATCTGCTGCTTCGACCCGCGTGCGAGCGAAGTCCCGCAGATCGTGGCCGAACACTTCGGCGACGAGGTCTGGCCCGGACAGAATATTCTCGACGAACAGGGCAACAGGGTCGGTCACACGCGCACGCTGTTCGCCGTGTACTGTGCCGCGGGGCGCGCTGCATCGGCATTGCAATCCGTCGCGACCATGGACTATCTCTTCAATGTCCAGAAGGTCGTCGTGGTGCATCACTCCTTCTGCGGCGCGACGGGTTTCAGGCCCGACCAGCTGATCGGCAAGTTCCACGCGTGTCATCACGCCGACATCTCAACGATGTTCGATCACGAAAGTCTCGCGATCATGAACTTCGAGGATTCCCTCAAGCACGATGTGAAGCTGCTGCGCGACAGCCCCGCCGTGCCCAAGCACGTTCAGCTATACGGCTTCTTCCATGAAATGAACGGCGCCGATCTGATCGAAGTGGTGCGCGACATTCCTGCCTGAAACAAGGCCTGTCGCGTTACGTTCAGGCCGCCTCTTCGCGCATCCGCCGCGCTTCCTCGCGCAGGAACTGCTGGTAATCGTCGAGATCCCCGTCGAAGGGCTCGACGCCGCCCTTGGTGACGAGCCAGAACTCGTCGCATACGGCACGCAAGAGCGATCGATCGTGACTGACCAGCATCACCGTGCCTTCGAACTCGTTGAGCGCCATGCCCAATGCTTCGCGCGTGGCGAGGTCGAGGTGATTGGTCGGCTCGTCGAGCAGCAGCAAGTTGGGACGCTGCCACACGATCATGCATAGCACGAGGCGCGCCTTTTCGCCGCCGCTCATCGTGCCGACCGCCTGATGCACGGTGTCGCCGCTGAAGTTGAAGGTGCCGAGGAAAGTGCGCAGCGATTGCTCGGTGCCGCTCTGGCCGGGCGCGCGCAGATGCGGCGGCGTGTCCCGGGCAAGACGGATCATGTGTTCCATCGGCGTGTCGAGCGGGCGCAAGACGTCCAGTTCCTGCTGCGCGAAGTAGCCGATGTTCAGGCCCTTGCCCTCGCTGATCTCGCCGGCAATCGGCGCCAGCTCGTGCGCCAGCGTCTTCACCAGCGTGGACTTGCCCTGCCCGTTGGCGCCAAGAATGCCGATGCGTTGCCCGGCCAGCACGGAGCGGTTGATGCCTCGCACGATGACCGTCGGCGCCGTGCCGGTCTGCGCCGGATAGCCGAAGCTCGCCTCCGACATTGACAGCAAAGGATTCGGAACATTGAGCGGCTCCTTGAATTCGAACGTGAACTCGGCGTCGGCCAGGACGGGGGCGATCTTCTCCATGCGTTCGAGCGCCTTGACCCGGCTCTGCGCCTGCTTTGCCTTCGAGGCCTTGGCCTTGAAACGGTCGATGAACTTCTGCAGGTGGGCGATCTTCTCCGCCTGCTTCGCCATCGCGGCCTGCTGCAACTCGAGCTGCTCTGCGCGCATGTCTTCGAACTTGCTGTAATTGCCGCCGTAGCGCACGAGCTTCGCATTGTCGACGTGCACGGTCACCTGAGTCACCGCGTCGAGGAATTCCCGATCGTGGCTGATGACCACCAGCGTGCCCTGATAGCGCTTGAGCCATGCTTCCAGCCAGACCAGCGCGTCGAGATCCAGGTGATTGGTCGGCTCGTCCAGCAGCAGCAGGTCGGACGGACACATCAGTGCGCGCGCGAGTTGCAGCCGCATGCGCCAGCCGCCCGAGAAACTGTTGACCGGCTGTTCGAGCTGCGCAGCCGTGAAGCCCAGCCCCAGGATCAGCGCCTGGGCCCGTGCGGGGGCATCGTGTGCACCGGCGTCGTGCAAGGCCATGTAGGCGTGCGCCATGCGCATGCCGTCGTCGTCGGCCTCGGCGGCGGTGACTTCGGCCTGCGCGGCGAGCAGCAGCGTGTCGCCTTCGATGACGAAGTCCGTTGCGCTCTGCTCCGTTTCCGGCATGTCCTGCGCGACCTGGCCCATCTTCCATGCAGCCGGAATGGAGAACTCGCCGCCGTCTTCGTGCAGCGTGCCGTTGAGAAGACCGAAGAAGGACGACTTGCCGGCGCCATTGCGGCCAACCAGACCAATCTTCTCGCCGGGAGTAAAAGTGACGGATGCGCGGTCGAGAACGACATTGACGCCGCGGCGGAGCGTGACATTACGGACGGAAATCATAAGAGGCAACTTCGGAGGGGACAGGCATGATAGCCGACCGGGCGTACCGACCGGTCAAATTCCTGACTTGCGCCTGGGCACCGAATCACGGGTGCACCGCGGCCTGACCTTGACAAGGGTGGATCGCAAGACTAGTTTCGAACCGGCTCGAACGGTGCGCCTTCGCAGCGGAGAACCCTTGAGATGACTCGACACCTGATCGCCCTGACGTTGATATCGACGTCGCTCGCCGCTTCGTTTCCGCTATCGGGCACGGCCCAGGAAAGCACCTCGCCGGTGTTCGGCGTTGCGCTTCCTCCAGGCTATCGCGACTGGCAATTCATCAGCGTTGCGCATGAAGCCGGCAACAACAACGATATTCGCGGCATCCTCGGCAACGACATTGCGATGAAAGCGCTCAGGGAAGGAAAGCTGCCCTTCCCGGACGGCTCCATCATCGTGCGGCTCGCCTACGAGTATGTTTCATCCGATCGAAACAACGCCATCTTTGGCCGTGAACAGTCGTTTGTTGCAGGCGCGCCCACCAACGTCCAGGTCGAGGTCAAGGACTCGAAGCGCTACGCGAGTACGGGCGGATGGGGCTATGGGCAGTTCGAGAACGGCAAGGCCAATCCTGGCGTGAAGATCATCAATAGCTGCTTTGCCTGCCACGCGAAATTGCCGGCCGCCGCGGACCAGGTCTTCACGACTTACTCGAAGTAGATCAGCTCATTCCCGCGATGACCTCGGCAGTGGGCGCCACCGCGTGGGCGAGAAACGCGTAGTTGATCATCGCGGCCTTGTAGCCATCTCCCCACACGGGATGACGCGGCCCCGCAGTCGCGTCGGCGACGACGCACACCTCGAAGCCCTGTTCGAGCAGATCCCGCAAGTGCGCCTCGACACACATGTTGGCGAGCATGCCGCCGAGGATCACCCGGCGCATGTTGCGTTTGCGCAGTTGCAATACGAGGTCGTTGGTTTGCGGCCCGAAGACCTTGTGGGGACTCACGACGACAGTACGCCCGTCATCGATGTAGGGTTTGAATTCGTCGAGCCAGTCCGCGCCGGATCCCTGGAAACCCGACAGGTTCAACGCACCTTCGCGTGAGAACGTGCCGGTGGCGAACTCGTCGGCTTCCAGCGGACCATTGAAGTTCCACGCACGATCGGTCGGATAGAAGTAATGCGGCGAGATGAAGACATTGAAGTCTGAAGCTTTTGCCGCTGCGAAGATCTTCAGCATGTTCTCAACGGTCTTGTTCTCTGTGACGCTTGCGCCTACCGCGCCCCAGTTCTTGCCAGAAGGACTCAGAACGTCGTTCTGCGGATCGATGAAGACCACCGCCGTATCGCTTCGATCGAAATTCATCGCAAGGCCTTTTGACATGAGTTGAAGGGGCCGCTCGGGCGCTCTCGCCGGAATTGTTCAGATCACGTCTTCGAAGGAAAAGGTTCGACGCTCCGGCTGAACAGGGAGCGGACCACCCGCCGCACGCTCGACCGGGAGCAGCGGATGCGTATTCAGTTATAGCAAAGATTCTGGGGCGCGTTGAGGTATGCGCCATGCGGTTTGCATGGCACATGTCATCGCCTTGCACAAACCCCAGGCGCGTCCTGTATGGCTCCCGTTCACAACGCCACCGCGCTTGCCTGATGCGCAATCAGCCGCGCATACGCCCCTTGCCGCGCAAGCAACTGATCGTGCGTTCCCGCTTCGATCACGCGGCCGTTCTCGATCACCAGAATGGCGTCCGCATTCCGGATGGTCGAAAGCCGGTGCGCGATGACAATGGACGTGCGCTGCACCATCAATTCCTCCAGCGCCGCGCGAATCTGCTGCTCGCTGATGGTGTCGAGGTGCGATGTCGCTTCATCGAGAATCAGGATCGGCGCATCTTTCAGGAAGGCACGCGCAATCGCAATACGCTGACGCTGGCCGCCGGACAACTGCACGCCGCGCTCGCCGACGCGCGTCGCCAGTCCTTCCGGCAAGCGCTCGATGAAATCGCCCAGCGCCGCACGCTGCACCGCGCGCCAGACATCCGCGTCCGATGCATCGTTGCCCGCCAGGCGAATATTGGCTTCGAGCGTGTCGTTGAACAGATACGTATCCTGCGCGACCAGCGCAATATGCTGGCGCAACGCATCGAGCCTGAGCGCGCGCAGGTCCGTCCCGCCCAGCGTGATGGCGCCCTGTTGCGGATCCCAGAAGCGCAACAGCAGATTCGCCACCGTCGATTTGCCCGCGCCCGACGCGCCAACGAGCGCGATCGTGCTGCCCGGCGCCACGTCGAAGCTCATGCCGTCGATGGCGGGCGCCGCGCGGCCCGGATACGTGAAGCGCGTGTTGTCGAAACGCACGGTGGCGTCGGCGGGCATGTCGAGATGGCCGTCGGTCACGGCCGCCGGCTCTTTCTCGATGGCGCGCAGGCGCCGTGTCGACGCGATGGTGTCCGCGAGTTGACGGGCCACCTGGCCGATCTCGCCGACCGGCATGAACGCGGCGACCGCCACGAGCACCAGCAACGGCAAGGTTTCGTGCGGAAACCAGCCGCGCAGACACAGCCAGCCGCCGAGCGCCGCGACCGCGAGCCCGCCGAGACCGCTCGCGGCCTCCAGCGCGGCGCTCTGCAGGGACAGATCGGCGAGCAGTCGGGCGCGCTTATGCCGATACGTATCGACGTCAGCGCCGAAGGCCGCGCGGCGTTGCCCGAGCGCCTCGAATGCAGTCAGTTCCGCGAGCCCCTGGATCGTCTCCGTCAGATGCGCGCCGAGCTGCCCGAGCGCTTCGCGAGCCTCGGTGCCGAGCGAATCGATATCGCGCCGCGCCAGCACCGGCGCCAGTCCCGCCCACAGCAGGAACGGCAGCAGGATCACGGCGAGCGGCCACGCGACGGCCGCAAGCAGCGCCAGGACGCCGAGCGGCACCAGCACGGCGACGAACGCAGGCGCGAGCGTGTGCGCGTAAAAATACTCGATGGTCTCCACATCCTGCGTCGCGAGCGCGACCAGATCGCCGGAGCGGCGGCGCAGCAGCCCGGCGGGCGCGAGCCGTTCGAGCCACCCATAGAGTGCGATGCGCATTTCAGCGAGCAGCCGGTACGCCATATCGTGCGCGAACCACGATTCCAGCCAGTGCAAGACCGCGGCGAGCGGCGCGAGAATCGCGAGCGCGACGAGCATCGCATGGAATGGCTGCCCGGCCGACACTTCCGCCACCACCAGCGCGCCCACGATACCCACGCCGATGAAGGCCAACACCCGGCCGACTCCGCACAGCACGGTCAGCGCGACCTTCGGTTTCCACGGCGCGACGAAACGCAGCAGGGTTTGCAGGGTTTCGGGCCAGCCGATCTTCGCGGCATCTTCGTCGAGCGGGCGAACCGGCAGTCCGGATGCGGCACGGGCGGCGGTCTTCGCGGGGGCCGCCACGACCCCTGCTTCGCCCGCCGCTTCCATCTGCGGCTGCATCAGCCGGCGATACGGCCCGTCCTGCCGGATCAGCGTGGCGTGCGTCCCCGCTTCGGCGACGCGGCCATGGTCGAGCACGAGAATCCGGTCCGCGCCGATCACGCTGGAGAGCCGGTGCGCGAGAATCAGGGTCGTGCGTCCGCGCGTGAGCCGGTCGAGCGCCTGCTGGATCAGCGCTTCGTTTTCCGCATCCACCGATGACAGCGCCTCGTCGAGCACGAGGATCGGCGCGTCGCGCAGGAGCGCGCGGGCGATCGCGATACGCTGGCGCTGTCCGCCCGACAGCATCAGTCCACGCTCGCCGATCCGGGTCGCGTAACCCGCCGGCAACGCGGAGATGAAGTCGTGGGCGTTCGCGGCGCGCGCGGCCTCGAACATGTCGGCATCGCTGGCATCGGGACGGCCGAGACGGAGATTGTCGGCGATGGTGCCGTCGAACAGCGTCGCATCCTGTGCGACGACCGCGATCATCGAGCGCACTTGCCCGGCGTCGAGCGAGCGCACGTCGTGACCGCCGATGCGGATCGCACCATGCGCCGCATCGTGCTGCCGCAACAGCAGGCGCACGACCGTCGACTTGCCCGCGCCGCTCGGGCCGACGATCGCCACTTTCTCGCCCTCGCCGATCGTGAACGTCAGCCCCGTGTGGGCATCCACGCGGCGCCCCGGATAAGAGAACGTCACGCCGTCGAACGCGATCTCGGGCTTCAGACCGTCGATACGCGGCGCAGTGGCGACAGGGGATTGCACCCCACGCGCATCGAGCAAGGCGTGAATGGCATTCGCCGCCGACTGACCGATCATCCCCTGATGCAGCACGCCGCGCAGATCGCGCAGCGGCCGGAAGATCTCGCTGCCCGCCATCAGCACGATGAGCAGCGCTTCCAGGCTCATCGCGCCGTGTTGCACGCGCCAGGCGCCGAGACCGATGGCCGCCGCCGCGCCGAGGCCGATGCCCAGGTCCGTGAACAGCCGCGTCAGCAGCCCCAGCGCGAGCACCCAGAAGGTGCTGTCGGACAGCGCCCGGGCCTTGTTCGCGAGTTTCTCGCCGAACGCGCCGCTCTGGCCGAACGCCTTGAGCGTCGGCAGGCCTTGCACGGCATCGAGGAACTCTTCGCCGAATGCCTTGAAGGCGCCGGCACGCGCGAGCGCCGCCCGCTTGTCGGCGCGGTGAATGAGTTGCGGCAAGGCAAGCGTGACGAGCGCTGCGACCAGCAGCACGGATGCCGTCGGCACGTCCCACCACGCCAGCACCGCGAAGATCATCACCGGCGCGCAGGCCGCGATTGCGAGTTGCGGCAGATAGGCGCCGAAGAAGGTCTGCAACTGCTCTACGCCGTCGACGACCGCAAGCATCACGCCGCCCGTGCGTTCCGCGCCGAACCAGGCCGGCCCGAGCGCCGCGATCTGGTCGAACAGCCGCTCACGCAGCCGCGCCTGAAGCTGGCCGGCCGTGCGCTGCGCGAGCGCCGCGCGGCAGTGTTCCAGCCACGCGCGCAGCAGCACGCAGAGCGCGGCCGCGCTGACCGCGAGCGCCAGGCTGCGCAGCGGCGCGCCCGCGAACACCAGCGCGAGCACGCGCCCGAGAAACACGAAGCGCAGGATGCCCACGCCCATCGCGAGCAAGCCCAGCCCGATGGCCGCCGCGACCCGCCAGCGCAAACCCGCCATCATGGCCCACAGCCGCGCATCGAAATACATTGCTCTCTCTCCCCTGTCCGACAGCGTGGCGACACGTTACGCGCGGCGCGAGCCGCCGGCAAAAGATCATTTCTCATGGGGGTGTTGAATAACTTACACTACCCCCATGACCCGTCTTCCTCCGCTCAACACCCTGCGCGCTTTCGAAGCAGCCGTCCGGCTCGGGGGCTTCGCACGCGCGGCGGCGGAGCTGAACGTCTCGACCAGCGCGGTCAGTCATCAGATTCGCGCGCTGGAGGAAGCACTGGGCGCGCGGCTGCTGGAACGCAGCACCGGTCTGGGCGGCATCCGTGTCACGCCTGCGGGCGCGCGGCTCTTGCCTGCCGCCAGCAGCGCGCTCGCGCTCATCGGCGACGCCTGCAACGACATTCGCGGCGCAGCGCGGCAACTCACTGTGTCGGCGAACGCGCCGTTCTCCTCGATGTGGCTTGCGCGGCGGCTCGCCCAGTTCTCGTCGATGCATCCGCATTTCCCGATCAACGCGGTCGTGCTCGATGGCGAACCGGAGTTCGTGCGCACCGGCGTGGATCTCGCCATCGTCCACGTGCATGAAGGCAATCTGAAACCAGACGACGACGTGCTGCTGCGCGAGACGGTATTCCCGGTGTGCAGTCCCGAGATGTATCCGTTCGCGTCGAAGTCGGTGTGCCGCAGCCGCTTGCTGCAGGAGATGCACGAGGCAAGCCCGGAGATCGAGTGGCGCAACTGGACCTCCGCGTTCACCCTGCCGGCCGATTTCGAGTCGAAGATCGTCCGCTACAGCAGCTTCAGCCAGGTGATCGGCGCGGCGCTGGGCGGTGCGGGCATAGCGCTGGGCCGTGTTCCGCTGATCGATCCCGAACTGCGCAGCGGCCGGCTCGTACCGCTTCTGCACGGCGGCGCGAAGCTGGCGTCATGGCGCTTCGTGGTGCGCCGGAACCCGCACGAGCCGCATCCGCTTCTGGAGCCGCTGATTCGTTTTCTGCATGCGGAGGCGGCCTCTCCCGGCACCGAGGAAGTCGTAATGGCGACTCCTGCACGGGCGGATGATGTCCGGTCGATGCATGTGGCTCAGGAAGGGTTGTGAGTTCGGGGATCGCACTGCCCTGATGGTCCAACGAGATATTGCTCGTCCGTCACCGGTTCTAACCACTCGACATTTTTCCCGTCGAGCGCCTCCTGAATGGCGATGTGCGTAACCGACGTGGTCAACGACGCACCGTGCCAATGCTTGTGCCCCGGAGGACACCAGATCACGTCGCCCGCGCGCATCTCCACAATGGACCGCCTTCACATTGCGTCCAGCGCCTCGAAGAGATCGAGAGTGAACTTGCCGCAGTGATCGAAACGCGCGACAAGCCCGCCGGGACCATTCGCATCACCGCCACCGACCATGCAATCGATACGATTCTCTGGCCGCGCATCGCTCGCGTGCTGCCGGACTATCCCGACGCTCACGGCTGCATCGTTCACTGCAAGCCGGTTCAGCGGGTGGATGTGATTGAGTCCGTTACGTGCGCGCGGGCCGAGCAGACCTCGGCCTGTCGCATTGAGATGTGCGGGCACCCGATCGCCGGTCGCCAGCACGCACTTCTGGATGGTCGGGACGCCCACGCTCTCGATGAGCCTGATCGTTGCAGAAAGCTCGCGCGCCCGTACCAGCCTACCGGGCTGCTGCTCCAGCTTCTCGACCGCGTGACGAATCCACCACGCCCCAATCCATGAACAAATTTGATGCTTGCATGAAATAAATCCATTTTTATTCATGCGTCTGAAACTATATCATCGCTGCCAGTCAGTTCCCTTCTGAAGAGATGCGCGAAGCATTGAACCAGCAACGGACAGATGCGGGTTTCAAATCAGAAATCAGGGTGCAGGTCACGATGAGTAAAGAGATCAAATTTGCCATAAACAGCATCCGCTTCGATGAAGACTATCATCCTGCGGACAATACGCGAATCACGACCAATTTTGCCAACCTGGCGAGAGGAACGAGTCGCCAGGATAACTTGCGCAATACGTTCACGATGATCGACAATTGTTTCAATGCACTGGCGCATTGGGACAATCCTGAAGGTGATCGGTATTCCGTCAAGCTGGATATCATTTCCGTGGAGATGGACCTTGGCGGTGAAAGCAGGTCGAATGCGCTGCCTTTGATCGAAATACTGAAAACGAGCATTCTCGACCGGAAGACCCATAAGATCATCGAAGGCATCGCGGGCAATAATTTTTCGTCTTATGTGCGGGATTATGACTTCAGCGTGGTATTGCTGGAACATAACAAGAGCCGGACTGGCTTCAGCACGCCCGACAATTTCGGCGACCTGCATGGGAACCTGTTCAAGAGTTTCATCAATTCACGCGCTTACAAGGAGCACTTCGCCAAGCCGCCCGTGATATGCCTCAGTGTTTCGAGCAGCAAGACCTATCGGCGGACTGCGAACCGGCACCCTGTACTGGGCGTCGAATACCAGCAGGATGCCTACTCCCTGACAGACGAATATTTCGAAAAAATGGGCTTGAAGGTTCGCTATTTCATGCCCGAGAACAGCGTTGCGCCTCTGGCCTTCTACTTCACTGGCGATCTGCTTTCTGATTACACCAACCTCGAACTGATCAGCACCATCAGCACGATGGATAGCTTCCAGAAGATCTATCGGCCCGAGATCTACAACGCGAATTCTCCGGCAGGAAAATCCTATCAGCCCAGCTTGAAACACCAGGATTTTTCCTTGACTCGAATTGTCTACGATCGGGAAGAACGCAGCCGGCTGGCTATCGAGCAGGGACGGTTTGTTGAAGAGCAATTCATCAAACCTTACCAGGCCGTCCTCGAGCAGTGGTCCGCTGACTACGCTCTTTGAATAACAACAACGCAAGATCGTCTACCGTGAAAAAACTGCTACCCACCTCCACTGCCGGCAGCTTGCCCAAACCCTCCTGGCTTGCAGAACCCGAGAAACTCTGGTCACCCTGGAAATTGCAGGAACAAGGCTTGATTGAAGGCAAACAGGATGCCTTGCGTTTGTCGTTGCAGGAACAGCAACATGCGGGCATCGATATCGTCAGTGATGGCGAGCAAACGCGCCAGCATTTCGTGACCACGTTTATCGAGCACCTCAGCGGCGTCGATTTCGAAAATCGCAAGACCGTCCGCATTCGTGATCGCTATGATGCCAGCGTGCCGACGGTCGTTGATGCAGTCGCCCGGCAAAAGCCGGTTTTCGTTGACGATGCCAGGTTCCTGCGCCAGCAGACCACGCAGCCCATCAAATGGGCGTTGCCAGGCCCGATGACCATGATCGATACGCTTTACGACGATCATTACAAGAGTCGCGAAAAGCTCGCCTGGGAGTTCGCCAAGATACTGAACGAGGAAGCCAAAGAGTTGGAGGCCGCCGGCGTCGACATCATCCAGTTCGACGAGCCCGCCTTCAATGTGTTCTTCGATGAGGTGAATGAATGGGGCGTCGCCACGCTGGAGCGGGCGATCGAAGGTCTCAAGTGCGAGACCGCCGTGCATATTTGCTATGGCTATGGCATCAAGGCCAATACGGACTGGAAGAAGACACTGGGATCGGAGTGGCGGCAATACGAGGAAGCCTTCCCGAAGCTGCAGAAGTCCAGTATCGACATGGTTTCGCTGGAATGTCACAACTCGCACGTTCCCATGGAGCTGATCGAGCTCATTCGGGGGAAGAAGGTGATGGTGGGCGCCATCGATGTGGCAAGCGATACCATCGAAACCGCCGAAGAAGTCGCCAGCACGTTGCGCAAGGCGCTGCAGTTCGTGGATGCCGACAAGCTCTATCCGTGCACTAACTGCGGCATGGCGCCATTGTCGCGTGCCATCGCGAGAGGCAAGCTGAGTGCCTTGAGTGCGGGCGCGGAAATCGTTCGAAAAGAACTCACGAACTAAGCAAAGGCCACAGCACGAAAAGCACCCTTCGCAAGGCTGCCGCTATGGAAGACACATGTTGAAGTGCGCAGGTGCGCGGTTCAACACGAAGGCGCCAATTTCGTACGAGCCTGCAGGTGCGCCTTCGTAGATGATCGTACCGTTGTCCCCGCTGGCGCCGGCGCTCGTGCAATTCTCGAAGAAGGAGACCTGGCACGGGTAGGGGCCGAAGATCTGGTGGCCTACCTTGGCCGCCTGGCCTGAAGCGCCGCTCGCAATCGGACAGGAACACACGATCTGGTCCTGTCCGAGCCGGCCGAGGCCCGGGAACGATTGGCCTCGTGTGCTCGCGAAACAGATGCCGCCATCGCATGAGGCATAGGCGCCGGACTTTGACGATGGAGGGCAGAAGTAGAGCGCTCGGGTTCCGGAGGGCCCTACGCTTGCCGGGGGAACGCTGAACGTGCTCACGACGAAACCTTTGCTGGAACCCTCGGCATTCACATTGCAAACGTCCCCGCCGGAATAGGACAAGCGGCGGCTCACGCTGTCGCCATACAACACGTTGCAGCGGCAATAGGCCACGCTGTTGTACACGAAGCATTGGACACCCGCGCATAACGCGTACTCCTGGTTGCGGCAGATCGCAAGCCCATTGTTCGCCAAAGCAGCCGCGATGTTATCGGCGGCGCCGGCAGTGAGCGAGGCGCTGGAAGCAGCGGCGGCAGTACTGCTTGCAGCCCGGCTTCTCGACCCGAGCGAAGTCAGGAACGCCCCAAACAAGCCACCGCCTATCAGTTGCAAGGTTCTGCGCCGGGCCGGCTTGCGCGCCACGGCCTTGGTCCAGGCATCGAATCGATGGTCCGTTGCATTTGAATTGGCGGGGCGGGTTTTCATGGCGGCGTCCTGGAATCGGTAGGCATTGCGTTCCGAGAATTCAATCGCTCAATCACAAAAGACTTTCAGCGCGGTTTGAAAGCGCGCTCTGGCTGTCTGCCAGGGCCAATATGGCATCGGATCCTTCCGCGACATCTGATTCGAGTACTCCACGCTCATCGATGAGATAGCCCACCGGCGTAGCGAAGGTCGCGTACTGGAGCGAGACCTCCCAGTTTCTCTGCAGCACCACCAGGAACGTCAATCCCAGCTTGGCCACCTTCTGGCGGTTGGTTTCTGCGTCCTGCCGGCTCACCATGAGCACCAGCACGTCTTTTTGCTCCCGATGCACGCGTTCCAGATGCGGCGCCAGACGCTCGCATGGGCCACAAGCCGGGTCGGTGAAGACCAGCAACACGCGCCTGCCCCGGAAATCCTCAAGGGCTCGCTCCTCTCCATCGAGGCTCGGCAAGCGGAAATTCGGCGCAGGCGTTCCGGCTTTGAGGCCGCTGCGGTTGAGCCGGCTTTTCTCCAGGGGCTTGTTTCCCCGAGCGGCCGGATGCCCGCTGTCCGGCTCCTCAACGGCTTGAGGGGTCGCTAACGCCAGCAAGGCTGCCGCGCCCATGGCCAATTCGCTGGCGACGCTTCCCGCCTCGTCGATCAGGTAGCCCACCGGCGTACCGTGCGCGCGATACTGCGCGGCCACTTCCATTTGTTCTTGCAGCAGCACCGGGCCTTCGAAGCCGTGGGTCCGGAAGATCTGACGGTTGACCTCGGCTTCTCCTGTGGTTATCACCAGCGGCATTGGCTTGCTGCCTTCGCCCTCACGCGCGAAGGCACTCAGCTCCGGCATCATGCTCGTGCAGAAACTGCAGGCCGGATTGAAGAAGATGAGCAGGACAGGACGGCCTCGAAACGCCGAGAGCCGGTGAAGCGTTCCGGAAAGATCAGGCAATTCGAAATCCGGAGCGATGGAGCCCGGCGAGAGGCCGTTCAGTGCAGCCGATGCGGGACCGGGCGGCTCAGCGAGTCCGCCCTGAAAGCCCTTCTCGAGCGCTTCCAGGCTCAGCAAGATTCGTCCGTGTTGACGCAGCAGCTGATAGCCAAACCAGCAGCCAAAGACGATGAGTAACCAGGGCAAGACTGCAGCGAAGACCAGGAGTGTCGTCATGGGAAACTCATTCGAGGCTTCGGCTACAAGAACCGGCTTGGATGAGATGGTAATAGTCCCACGAGGCGACGTCTGTCAAGCCTTATCGGCCGTCTTTGAAGTCCACTCACAAGCGTCTTGCCCCACAACTATTCGAATTGAATCGCGGTTCGCTATCGCCGGATTGGTCGAAGGAATTTTTTGTCCATCCTGACCGGTCGATGCCCTGAATACTAGGAAGCGCGCATTCGAGATGATCCTTCGATTCGACGAAGATAAGCCGCAATCTCGCCAGTGTCCTGAGACGAGCACGCCAGATAACCATCCGGGCGCACGAGCGAGATCGTATCGGCGTGCAGCGGCGGCTTGATAGTTGCGTCGAGCAGGCCAGGAAATGTGTTCACGAGACTTTCGACCTGACTGCTTTCCATTCCACACAGAACGAACACAGGCCGTGACCCCGAGCCAGCCGCAGCCTGCCCTTCGACTGGCGCCACTCTCTGTCCAGACTTCAGACTGCCATGATGCGGGCCATTGAGCGGACTATCGGCGTAGTGAATGTCGACCTCCGACATCGTTTCGGCAACGCCGCTGGAAAAGTGCGTCAGTCCCAACGCAAAATGCGCGGCGAGATTGCGCAACTGCTGTGCCACCGGATTACGAATCGTGGCGACGGCGGTCAGCCGTTCAGCCGCCTTGAGTACCGTATCTCCCACTGAACTCCGTTCGGGACTATAGCTGTCGAGCAGGGATTCGTCGGCATCACCTCTTATGACCAGGGCAAGCTTCCAGCCGAGATTCATGGCATCCTGCATGCCCGTGTTCATGCCCTGTCCGCCTGCAGGACTGTGAATATGAGCAGCGTCTCCGGCAAGGAACGTGCGCCTCTTTCGATAGCTTGCGACTTTGCGGCCGTTTATCCGGAAACCGGACAGCCAGATCGCGCCGTTCAAGCGGGTTCCGGCGGGGCCACGCTGATCCACGAGATGCTGCACCTGATCGAGCGTCGGTGTCGGCGGAGTGGCTCCTTCAGTGGCTGGCAGATCGCCGATGATTCTGTAACGCCCTGGCTGGATCGGGAAGATAAGCAGGACGCCGTCCTTATGCCAATGAATGGAAGCGTCAGTGTCCGGCCGAGGGTAGCCGCTCATGTGTACGTCTGCGAGGAACCAGTCGCTCAACAGCGTCTCCCCCGCGAAAGGAACGCTCATGGCATGGCGTACTGTGCTGTGCGCACCATCGCACCCGATCATCCAGTCAACGCGCACGGTTTCCTTTCGACCATCACCATGGACCAGCACCGTGTCCGCTCCTGAATCGTCAGGCGCGATCATCGTCGCCTCGACGTCGCGCTCGACGCGGACTCCCTGCTTGACCAGCCGCTCCTCCAGCAGTCGCTCCGTCTCTGACTGTGGCAGCGCCAGCGCGTAGTTGTGCAAGCTCGGAATCGAATCCATGGCGACTCGACCCACGACTCGATCGCTCGCAATGAATGTCACGCCCTCGAGTTTGAA
This sequence comes from Caballeronia sp. LZ032, assembly GCF_031451315.1. NCBI lineage: Bacteria > Pseudomonadati > Pseudomonadota > Betaproteobacteria > Burkholderiales > Burkholderiaceae > Caballeronia > Caballeronia sp. LZ032. Next base: position 24,837 of record NZ_JARUXP010000005.1, on the reverse strand, counting down.
GCCGGCATCGACGAACGGCGCCGCGCCGCCAACGCCCCGGTCAAGCAGCTCCAGCGTCCTGCTCCAGAGCACCATGGCCTTGGATTTGTCGGTTCGGCGCGGCGCCTTGTCAACGATACGAACAGGAATGCCGTAGCGATCCAGTTCGGATGCCAGCGTCATCCCCACGGGGCCGGCGCCAACAATGAGCACAGGAATCTTCATACACGTATCGTCCCAGGCAAAGTAATCGAGGTGAGACTCTCAGGGTAGGCCAATGCTATGGCAGAAGCCAGACAGCAACCAAGCAGTAAGCAATAGTATCCTCACGCAACCACCTGCTCATCCTCAACGCGTTTTTCCGCAGCAGGTCCTTGAATCGCACAACAGTCCCCCGCACTCGCGAACCCCGGGTGCACAGGCGCATCAGTCTCGTTCCACGCATAGCGTTTCAGCAACTCCCAATACCCGCCATGGATCACGAACGCGCCGTTTCTCGCAGCGTAAGCATTGCGGCGCATCCGGTACACGCGCGGCAGGTGATACCACGGCAAATGCGGAAGATCGTGATGCACGAGATGATAGTTGTTGTTCAGATAGAGCAGCCGCATGACCCATCCCGCTTCGTTGATGGCGATGCGGTGTTTCGGCTCCGGGTCCGCACGGTGCTCATAGAGCGACCGGATCATGGCCAGGGAAAGCGCAGGCCATGTCACGACCAGCAGGTAATACCACCATGCGATGCCTTCGAACCGTTGCAGCCAGAAGAGCAGCGCCGCCACGACGACGGCATGCACCGCCCAGACCCGTGCGTAACGCCATTCGCCGTGGCGCCAGTCATCGAACGTTGCCTTCAGCATCGAGAAGACACTGAGCGGCGGCCCGACCAGAAGCCGGCCGATAAAAGTCTTCCGTGCCCGCCACAAATCGCGTTGCAGCGGCGACGCCGCGCCCCATTGTTCGCGCAGCACGTAATTGCTTTCCGGATCGAGACCGGGCGCGGTCAGCCGGGCATCGCGATGATGCGCAAGATGCGTGTCGCGATAGATCCGGTAGGGATACCAGACCGACAAGGGAACACTGCCGAGCAACTGGTTGATGCGTACGGAGCGCGTCGGATGTCCATGCAGCAGTTCATGCTGGAGCGACATATGCCACGCACAAAGCAGGATCAGCAACGGCGTGCCCACGACCAGCGGCAAGCGCCCTGCGTGCACCGCGAGAACGACCGCGAGCCAGCCGCCGTGGATGACCGCGATCAGAATCCAGGTCGGCCACTCCGTGCGTTCGGTAAAGGTCCTGCTCAGCGCGGCCACTTCCTTGACTTGCGTCTTGTCAATATAGGCGGTCATTTCGCTCGTCCGCAATGCTTTGATCACGGGACGTAATCTAGGCCGCGACAATGAGCGAAGAGTTACGACAGGATTTGCCGCGCCGGGACGACGTAATTCACCCCTAAGTGGCGCGGATCACACTCCTCTCATACGGCGGGCTGGCCGCCGTGAGTGTCTCGCAGGACGCGAAGAACTTACTCGCGCTCGAAGAAGCGGTTGCCCGGCCTCGGCAAGCCGAGATGCTCTCGCAACGTCGTGCCTTCGTAGACGCGTCGGAAGAGGCCGCGCCGTTGCAACTCGGGCACCACCTTCCCGACGAAATCATCGAGCCCTTCGGGCAGGAACGGGAACATCACATTGAATCCGTCGCTGCCCTCCTCGACGAGCCATTGCTCCATCTCGTCGGCGATCTCTTGCGCAGTTCCCACCATCTGCAAGCCGGAATAGCCGCCGACACGCTGCGCCAGTTGCCGGACGGTAAGTCCTTCCGTGCGCGCCATCTCGATCACGCGTTCACGCGCGCTCTTGCTCGCGTTGGTCTCGGGAATGTCGGGCAGCGGGCCATCGGGATCGAAGGGCGAGACATCGTGGCCTAGCGCAATCGACAATGAAGCGAAGCCGCTGTCGTCGTGCACGAAGGTGTCGAGCAAGGCGCGCTTCTCCTGCGCTTCGTCGCGCGAATCGCCCACGACGACGAACGCGCCGGGCAATATCTTCAGATGCTCGCGCGCGCGGCCGGCGCGTTCCATGCGGCCTTTGACATCGGCATAGAAGCGCCTGGCCGCTGCGAGATTCGGCTGCGCGGTAAACACCGCATCCGCCGTTTCGGCGGCAAGCTGCCTGCCCGCCTCCGACGACCCCGCCTGCACCACCACCGGCCAGCCCTGCACCGGCCGCGCGATGTTCAACGGCCCGCGCACCGACAGATACGGCCCCTTGTGGTCGAGCACGTGCAGCTTGTCCGGATCGAAGAAGAGGCCGCTGGCGGTGTCGCGCACGAAGGCGTCATCGGCCCAGCTGTCCCACAGACCCGTCACGACATCGTAGAACTCGCGCGCGCGTCGGTAGCGCTCGTCGTGCTCCATGTGGTCTTCGCGGCCGAAGTTTCGTGCGGCATCCGGATTCGACGTGGTGACGAGGTTCCACCCCGCGCGCCCCTCGCTCAGATGATCCAGCGACGCAAAACGCCGTGCAATGTGATACGGCTCGTCGAAGGTGGTCGACGCCGTCGCCACCAGCCCGATGCGTTCCGTCACCGAGGCGAGCGCGGACAGCAACGTGAAGGGCTCGAACGATGTCGCGGTGTGGCTGCGCTTGAGCGCATTCACGGACATGTTGAGCACCGCGAGATGATCGGCCATGAAGAACGCATCGAAGCAGGCTTGCTCGAGCTTCTGGACGAACTGCTTCAGATGCCGGAAGTTGAAGTTGGCATCGGGGTACGCGCCGGGATAGCGCCACGCGCCGGTGTGCAGGCTGACCGGACGCATGAACGCGCCGAGATGAAGTTGGCGGGAGTGTGGCATCGCGTGGATGAATGAAGGAGTGAGGTATCGCGCCAAGTTACTTCAAGTCGCGGAAACACGCTCGATCGCACCGGGCTTCATGAACCATCGGCGTTCAGGCGCAAGCCGCCGGCATCCTGATCAAAGCCGTCCCGGCCGCGGGTCCGTAACGAATCCATCCCGATTCGGCATGCGGATGGCAGCCAGCGAATGGGCATCGAGGCGAGCATCGTCGGGAACGATGCCGTTCTGGTTCAGGATCCACGCGCTCAGCGCATACACCTCGTCCGCGCTCAACGACTGCGGCGCGTTATACGGCATCGCGCGGCGGATGTAGTCGAAGAGGGTCGTCGCGTACGGCCAGTAGCTGCCGACCGTGCGCACCGGCTTCGCACTCGCGAGCGTGCCGCGGCCACCGACCAGCTGGTCGCCAAGCACGCCCTCGCCCTTCGCACCATGGCACGCGGCGCACTTCGTCGCGAAGATCCGGGCGCCGGTCGCCACGTCGCCGCTGCCCGCAGGCAGGCCGTGGCCGTCGGGTGCGACGTCGATGTTCCACGCGGCGATGTCCGCGGCGCTCACCGGGGTGCCGATGGCGTCGATGGCGGCGCGCGGCGTCGCATCAGCCGCCGTGCCATGCGAAGCACGTCCGTCTCGCGACGGACCTGAGCAGGCGGCCAGACAGAGCGCAGTCAGGCCCACCATCATCGGGCGCAAGGAACGCCGGTTTCGAGCGATGTCGCTATGCATTTTTCACGCTGCCATCGGCGCCGATGCGCCATTGCTGGATGCCGTTGTAGTGGTAGTTCGAGTTCAACCCGCGCGCGGCGACCAGCGCCTCGCGGGTGGGCTGGACATACCCGGTCGAATCCGTCGCCCGCGAAAGTATCGCGGCCGGCTCGCCGTTCCACACCCAGCCGAAATGAAAGCGGGTGAGCGCACGATCGCGCACCGGGCCATCGAGCCGCGCCGCTTGCCAGGATCGCCCGCCATCGACGGACACGTCGACCCCGCGGATAGCGCCGCGTCCCGACCACGCCAGTCCTGTGATCGGGTAATAGCCGTGAGTCGTCAGCGCGTGCCCGGGCGATGGCCGTGTGATGACGGATTTCGCGTCCATCTCGAACACGAACTGACGCGCGCGGCCATCGGCCAGCAGGTTCGTGTATTTCGACGTCTCCTCGCGCGTTTCGAGCGGCGCATCGACGAGCTTCAGCCTGCGCAGCCACTTGACGTGCGTGTTGCCTTCGAAGCCCGGGATCAGAAGCCGCAGCGGATAGCCGTTCTCCGGCCGCAGGCGTTCGCCGTTTTGCGCGTACACGACCAGCGCATGATCGAGCACGCGGTCGAGCGGCAGGCTGCGCGTCATGGCCGCAGCATCCGAGCCTTCCGCGAGAATCCAGCGCGGTTCCTGACCATCGTTCGTCACGAGGCCGCCGGCGGCCTCGATCAACGTCGAAAGCCGGACGCCGGTCCACTCGCAGCACGACAGAAGACCATGCGTGAGCTGCACGGGCAAGCCGCTCGGCCCTTTCCATTCGCTCGCGGTGTTGCCCGAACATTCGAGAAAGTGCACGCGTGATTCGGAAGGCAGGCGCAGCACGTCGTCCATCGTGAACAGCTTCGGCTCACGCACGAGACCATGGATCACGAGCCGGTGCTGATCCGGATCGATATCCGGTACGCCGGCATGATGGCGCTCATAGACGAGTCCGTTCGGCGTGATCGCGCCATGCAGATCGGCCAGCGGCGTCAGCGACGAAGCCGCGCCCGGCACCGGCCATGCACGCGCCGCGCGGCGCACGACGCCTGATTCGTGCGGCGACGGCTGGCCATACGGATGGTCGAGAATCGGAGCGCCGGGTACGCGCGTCCAGGGCTCGACGCCGAGCGGCTGCAAGAGTGTGGAAGCGGCCTTCGCGCGCGGCGTCACGACTGCCGACAGCGCGAGACCGCCCAGCAGCCGTCGTCGCGGCGAAGCGGGCGATTGCGGGTTGGCCTTCGCGGAGTCGCGCGACCGGTTTGCGGAGAACGATGAGAAACGCGGGATTTTCGGCATGCTCGATCAGTCAGATGTCCGGTCATGCGTCGCTTTTTCACGAGGCACGATCGGGATTGCAACTATGCTGACGACGGCGATTGCGCAGGGGTCCTGGCGCCGCAAGAGACGCGTCGAAATGCGTCGCACGATGTGCCATGACCGCCTGGAAACGCTCGCCGATTCAGCGGAAGCTCGCGCCCACATGCGGCGCTTGCAGACAAGGGCCCTCGCCTAGCAGCTTCTCGCGCAGCGTGCCTTCGGCATAGGCGGTCTTGTAAGCCCCGCGCCGCTGAAGCTCGGGCACGAGATACTCGACGACATCGTGGAAGGTGCGCGGCGACTCCACCCACGCGAGATTGAACCCATCGATTCCGGTGTCTTCCATCAGCGACTGCAATTCATCGGCGACTTGCGCGGCGTCGCCGACCACCACGGCGCCTCTTCCGCCGATGCTCACGAACTCCACGGCATCGCGCACGGTCCATTCGCGTTCCGGATCGAGCTTGCTGAAGGAAGCAAGCGCCGACTGGCCGGCGTCCGTATCGACATAGCTCAGGGTGTCGTCCGGCCGGTAGCGCGACAGGTCGATCCCCGTCCAGCCCGAAAGCAACGCGATCGCCCCGTCATAGCTCGCCCGTTGCCGGTACGCTTCGTAGCGTTCCTGCGCCCGCTCGGCGGTCTCGTCGACGATCACGGTCAGCATCGCGAAAAGCTGCGCGCTGTGGGGCGCGCGTCCTGCCTGTTCCAGCGCCGCACGCATCGCGCGGGCCGAAGTGCGCAGGCCATTGCGCGTCGGCGCCCCGAGAAAGATGCACTCGGCGTGGCGTGCGGCAAAGCGCGTGCCGCGCGCCGAGCCACCGGCCTGGAACAGCAAGGGCGTGCGTTGCGGCGACGGTTCGCACTGGAAGATCCCTTCGCTCTCGAAGTAACGGCCCTTGTGCGCGATCGGGCGCACCCGTTCGGGATCGGCATACACACCGCGTTGCCGGTCGCGCCTGAGCGCGCCCTCCTGCCAGCTTCCTTCCCAAAGCTGATAGCAAACCTCCAGGAACTCGTCGGCGCGATCGTAGCGCTCATCGTGGGCGCGCAGTTCCGTCTGACCGAGACTGCGCGCGCCGCTTTGCAGGTAAGACGTCACGACGTTCCAGGCCACCCTGCCGCGAGTCAGATGATCGAGCGTCGTTAAGCGCCGCGCGAGCAGATAGGGCGTCTCGTAAGCGACGGACACCGTGACGCCGAAGCCGAGATGTCGCGTTGCGTGCGCCATCAGCGGAATCAGTGGAACGGGATCGTTCATCGGCACTTGCGCGGCGGTACGGAGCGCCGCCGCGGGGCTGGCGCCGAACACGTCGTAGATGCCGGTGACGTCGCCGAGGAACAGACCGTCGAACAGGCCCTGCTCGAGCACCTTCGCGAGATCGACCCAGTAGTCCGTGTCGAGATAGCCGACCGAGCGGTCGTCGGGCGCCGTCCACTGACCGGGCGCGAGATGCCCGACGCAATTCATCATGAAGGCATTCAGGCGGATGTGGCGAGGCATGGCGGAGCGGATGGCTTGACGTGACAACCTGCGATTCTAGAGTTCGCCACGCGCGCTCTTAAACGCGCATTTGTCACACGCTTTTCAGCGCGCACATGGAAAGGAAAGCACGAGCGCCGATATAGCCCGCCGCGCGTGATGCGCGATATCCATAGCGCTCGAAGTTATTTGCGACCCCCTGCGCGCCGCACTAGGATCACGTCTTTTCCACTGACTACGCTCCGCCATGAAGATCACCCCGCCGATGAAGTCCGCCTTGCTCCCGATTCTCCTTGCCTGGGGTGTGGCCTGCATACAGCCGGTGCAGGCAGCGGGCCAGACCGTTCGAGTCGGCATCATGTCGGGCGAGGACGAAGACGTCTGGCGCACGGTCGCGGCCAATGCGGCGAAGCAAGGCATCACGGTGAAGATCACGACCTTTGCCGACTACACCCAGCCCAACGAGGCGCTCGCCCAGCACGACCTCGACGCCAATTCATTCCAGCACAAGCCGTATCTCGATGCGCAGATCCAGGCGCGCCACTACGACATCGTGCCGGTCGGATTCACCTATGTGCAGCCGATCGGACTCTATTCGCGCAAGGTGAAATCGGTGGCGGAGCTGCCGCAGAACGCAGCCATCGGCGTGCCGAACGACCCGAGCAATGAAGGCCGCGCGCTGTTGCTGTTGCAGGCCAATGGCGTCATCAAGCTGCGTGACAAAGTCGGCCTGCTGCCGACCGCACGCGATATCGCCAGCAATCCGAAGCACGTGCAGATCAAGGAGCTCGACGCAGGCATCGTCGGACGCGCCATCGGCGACCTCGATGCCGCCGTGGTCAACACGGACTGGGCCATCAAGGCCGGCATCAGGATTCCGCAGGAACGTATTGCGCAGGAGAGCGTGCCGGGCAATCCGTATCGCAATTTCATTGCCGTGAACGCGAAGGATGCGAAGGCGCCGTGGGTGAAAACGGTGGTGGACAGCTATCAGCAAGCCGATGTCGCCTCGACCATTCTGAAGGTCTATCACGGCGCCACGCTGCCTGCGTGGGAGGGCGCGCCGCAGAAGTGAGGCTGCGAGGGCGCGCGGTCGACCTCGCGCTAAAGGTTACGCGCTCTTCACCCGTGCCTGATCGCCACCGTTTTCAGGTTGGTGAACCCGAACAGCGCCTCGAAGCCCTTCTCGCGCCCATGCCCGCTCGATTTCACGCCGCCGAACGGCAATTCCACGCCGCCGCCTGCGCCATAGTTGTTGATGAACACCTGTCCCGCCTGCAGCTTCCGCGCGAGACGCAGGCCACGTGAGGCGTCCTGCGTCCATACGCCCGCGACCAGACCGTATTCGGTGCCATTGGCCAGCCGCACGGCATCGGCTTCGGTATCGAAAGGCATGGCGGCGAGCACCGGGCCGAAGACTTCTTCCTGTGCGAGACGGCTGTCCGGCGGGACGTCGCGGAACAACACCGCCGGCTGATAGAAGCCGTCATGCGATGCCTCCGCCGCAATCCTGCCGCGCGCGGCGACGCGAATCCCCTCGGCCTCCGCGGCCTCGACGAAGGCACGCACACGCGCATGCTGCTTCGCGTTGACGAGCGGCCCCATGTCGAGGTCCATCGAGGGCGGACCGGCGCGCATCGCGGAGAAGCGTTCGCTCAGTCGTTCGATCACTTGCTCATAAACGCCGCGCTGAACCAGCAGACGGCTCCCCGCCGAACAGGTCTGCCCCGCGTTCTGCACGATCGCGTTCAGAATGACGGGCAGTGCCGCATCGAGATCGGCGTCGTCGAAGACGAGTTGCGGCGACTTGCCGCCGAGCTCCAGCACGACCGGACAATGACGCGCCGCCGCCGCTTGTGCAACGAGCGCGCCGGTCACCGTCGAACCGGTGAACGAGATATGGCGGATCCCCGGATGCGCCGATAACGCCGCCCCCGCTTCGCTGCCGAGCCCCGTCACCACGTTGACCGCACCCGCCGGCAGTCCGGCCTCGGCGGCGATTTCGGCGAGACGCAGGATCGACAGGCTCGCGTCCTCGGCGGGCTTGACCACGCAGGCATTGCCCGCCGCCAGCGAGGCGCCCACGCTGCGCCCGAAAATCTGCATCGGGTAATTCCACGGAATGATGTGGCCCGTCACGCCGATCGGCTCGCGCACCGTCAGCACCGTGAAGCCGGTGGTGTACGGCAGGGTTTCGCCGTGCAGCTTGTCGACGCAACCCGCGTAGTAACGCAGATAGCGCACCAGCACGGCGGCGTCGCTGCGCGCGGTCTTGAGCGCCTTGCCGGTGTCGCGCGCTTCGAGCTGCGCGAGTTCATCGGCGTGCCGGGCGACGGCGTCCGCATAGGCGAACAGCAGGTCGCTGCGTTCGACCGGCGACAGCCGCGACCACGGGCCGTCGAGCGCGTCGCCCATGGCGTTTTGCGCAGCGGCGACCGCGCGTTCGATGTCGTGCGCATCGCCGCGTGCGATGGCGGCGAATGCTTCACCCGTGCTCGGATCGATCACGTCGAGCGTTGCGCCGGTTTCCGGCATGACGGGTGTGTTGCCGATGTAGTGCCGATATTCCATGACCTGGCTCCAGTTCGCTCAAGCCTTGCCGACCGCTTCCGCGACGGCGCTGCCCAGTTGCACGGTGGTCGAAGCGCCGCCCATGTCGGGCGTGCGCGGACCGGCTTCGAGAACGCTTTCGATGGCGCTGACGATGGCCTGCGCCGCCTGTTCATGACGCGCGTCGCCGCGGCCGAGGTGTTGCAGCATCAGCGCGGCCGACCAGATCTGCCCGATCGGATTGGCGATGCCGCGCCCCGCGATATCCGGCGCGGAACCATGCACCGGCTCGAACAGCGAAGGAAAGCGCCGCTCGGGGTTCAGGTTCGCGGACGGCGCGATGCCGATGGTGCCCGTACACGCCGGCCCGAGATCCGAAAGAATGTCGCCGAACAGGTTGGAAGCCACGACCACGTCGAAACGATCGGGATGCTGCACGAAGTGCGCGCACAGAATGTCGATGTGAAACTTGTTGGTCTTGATATCCGGATAGCGCTTCGACGCTTCCGCCAGGCGTTCGTCCCAGTACGGCATGGTGATCGAGATGCCGTTCGACTTGGTGGCTGCCGTGAGCTGCTTGCGCGGCCGGGTGCGCGCGAGTTCGAACGCATAGTTGAGGATGCGGTCCACGCCGGTGCGCGTGAACACGGATTCCTGCACCGCGAATTCGCGTTCGGTGCCGGGAAACATGCGTCCGCCGACGGACGAATACTCGCCTTCGGTGTTCTCGCGCACGACCAGGAAGTCGATGTCGCCGGGTTTGCGGCCCGCGAGGGGCGCGGGGATGCCGGGCATCAGCCGCACGGGGCGCAGGTTCACGTATTGATCGAATTCACGACGGATCTTGATGACCGATTCCCACACCGCGGTATGGTCGGGTACGACATCGGGCGTGCCTACCGCGCCGAAGAAAATCGCGTCGTGCCGGCCGACCTGCTTGTCCCAGTCGGCGGGCATCATCGTGCCGTGGCGCAGGTAGTGTTCGGTGCACCAGTCGCCGAACTCTTCGAACTTGAGCGCGATGTCGAAGCGGTCCGCCGCCGCGCGCAGCACGCGCAATCCTTCGGGCATCACCTCCTTGCCGATCCCGTCGCCCGCGATGACCGCTATGTTGTGTACGGCGTTCGCCATCTTTCCTGTCTCCTGTCGATCGTGTCCGGTGTCCGCCAATCTACCGAAGGGCCGCCAACGGCGGAAGTGCGAATGCCGGAACGGGCCCTTCGAATTCATGCAAGATGCAGCGCGTCGTCACGGGACACCTCCGGCATGACCGACACCGGCTTCGAGGCGAACGCACTCAGGAAGTCGAAGAGCTTTTGCGTCGGCAGCGGCGCGGCGCCGGCGCGCATCGCGACCGACATCATGCGCGCCGCCCACGGATGACTCAGGCGCACAGAGCGCAGGCGCATCGGTTCGAGAAACAGGCCGACCGCGCCTTCCGGCAGAATGCCGATGCCCTGCCCGCTCGCGATCAGCCGGCACATCGCCTCGAAACTCTGCACCTGCACGCGAAAGCGGATCGACCTGCCGAGTGCAGCGGCTTCGCGCACCAATGAACGCGTGATCTCGGACTTGTCATCGAGGGCGACGAGATCGTGATCGAACAACGCAGCGAAGTCCACCGACGGCCCGCGCAGCGCGTGATCCTGCGGCACCAGCACGCTGATGCGATCGCTGCAATATGGCGCGAGCCGGAGCCCTTCGACAGGCTGCTGCGTCGTCACCACGCCGATATCGGCGCGGCCATCGCGCAGCGCCTGCAGGATATCGACGCTGCGCATCTCGCTGATATGCAGGCTGATGTCGCCGTAGCGCCCGGAGAATGCACGCAGTTGCTCGGGCAACTGCTGGGCGATCGCCGAGATATTCGCGTACACGCGCACGCGTCCGACCGCGCCGAGCGCATAGTCGGCCATTTCGCTGTGGATCGCATCGGTGCGGACCAGCAGATCGGTGGCATGGCGCGCCAGCGCTTCACCCGCCGGCGTGGGCTCGACGCCCGCCGACGAGCGGTTCAGCAGCGTCACCCGGAAATGATGTTCCAGCAAGGCGATGCGCCGGCTCGCCGTGGACAGCGACATATGCGACTGCTGCGCGGCGCGCGACAGGCTTCCGGTTGCCACTGCGCGCCCGAACAGCGCGAGTGAGGTGAGATCGAACATGCCGGGGCTTCCAGGAAAGAGGATGGTTTCGAGTTCTTCGAAGAGACGATTTCATGAATTCGCATTCACAGCATCGCCGCGGGGCGTTAGATTGCACACTATCGCGCGCGTGACAGGCAAGCGCGCGCGGCCACTCCATGCAACGGGACAGACATGAAACAACGAATCGGCATGATCGGCATTGGTTTGATGGGCCACGGCATTGCTCGCAACATCATCAGGCATGGCTATCCGCTGACGGTGGTGGAGCATCCGGGCAACCAGCCGCTCGATGAACTGATCGCGGGCGGCGCGAAGACCATCGGTTCGGGCGCGGCGCTGGCGGAGCAGGCCGACATCGTCATCCTGTGCGTTACCGGCTCGCCCGAAGTCGAAGCCGTCCTGACGGGCCCGGACGGCGTGCTGGCAGGGCTCAGGCGCGGCGCCATCGTGATCGACTGTTCCACCGCGGTGCCCGGCTCCACGCTGCGCATGGCCGCGCAGGTCGCGGAAGCGGGCGGCCTGCTCGTCGATGCCCCGATGACGCGCAGCGTCAAGGAAGCCCACGATGGCCGCCTGAATCTGCTGGTCGGTGCGGATGCTGCGACGTTTGAAGCGATCCGCCCGCTGCTGGCGTGCTTTGCGGAGAACATCGCGCATGTGGGCGGCACGGGCGCGGGCCACACCATGAAGCTGCTGCACAACTACGTGTCGCTCGGATCGGTTGCGCTGATTTCGGAAGCGGCGGCGTGCGCGAAACGCGCAGGCGTCGCGCCCGAGGTCTTCGCCGATGTGCTCGCCAAAGGCGGCGGGGGCGGCGCGGCGCTGGAACGCGTCAGGCCGTTCCTGCAAAGCGGCGAGACCTCCGGTTTGACCTTTCATATGTCGAATGCGCTGAAGGACCTGAGTTACTACGTCGATATGACGAAGGACATGACCGCCACGCACGCCATTGCCGACTCGGTGAAAGCGACCTATGCGAAAGGCGTCGAACTGGGCGGCGCGCATTGCCCGGTGCTGCGCCTTTCCGACCTGATGGGTGGAGACTCGTTCCTGTAACGCCGGCCGGCCGCTCAGCCGCGCGCCGCGGCGCCAATCAGACCGTCTACCGAAAACTGGTAGACGGCATCGCTGTTGAGCGAACCGAGGTAGGCCGTGCGCTGATCGCCCGAGAACGTGAGGCTCGTCAGGTGCTTGAGGAAGTTGGCCTTCGAGCGATAGAAATGCGTGCGATGAAACGCATCGCGCTGAAAGGCTTCTTCGGCGGTGCGCAGCGATTCCTCGTCGTAGTCTTCGAGAATCACGCGATAGCGGCCCGTCGCCGTGAAGACCTGCACGACGCGGTTCGAGATCGGCGAGGTGATCCATGCGTCACCGGCCGCGTCGAGTTCGAGTCCGTCGGGCCAGATGCCCGACTCGAATTCCGCGACCGTCTGCCGGTTCGACAACTCCAGCCGCTCGTTCACATCGAAGCGGATCATGCGCCGTCCGATGGTCTCGTTCACGTACAGCACGGTGCCCGTCGGATCGAGCCGGCACTCGTTGGTCCAGCCGATATGATCCGCGACGATGCGGCTCGACCCGTCCGTGTCCACCACGGCGATGTAGCCCGTCGCTTCGGCGCGATCGAAGTGATAGCCGGGCGCACTGCAACCGGGCGTCGTGCTGCTCACGCAGATCCAGATGCGGCCGGCTTCATCGAGCAGGACGAAGTTGGTGCTGGGAAGATCGCGGCCATCGACCGAACGGACCAGCGGCTGCACGCGACCGGTGGTATCGACCGACCACACGCCGCCCTCCTCGCCCAGGTTCGCGAAGATGAACGAGCCGTCCGGACGTCGCGCGATGCCGTTCGGGCGCACGCCGTCCGGCAACGCGCCCGGCAGGCCGAGCAGACGGGTGGCGCCGTCCGCGCGCACGTGCGCGATCGCGCCCTTGGCGTCGCTGGTGTAGAGATCGCCTTCATGCCACCACACGCTTTCCGGTCGCGTGAGACCGGAGCCGGACGTGGTGACGGCATCGAGAGACAGTACGGTTTCCTGGCTGAGCGTGTGCATCGTTGCGCCTGAAAAGAATGAGAGATAGTCGGCGTCACTCGGTGACGGGACCGGCATGACCGCGCGACATGCGCCTGCCGAAGAGCATCGCGGCGAGCAGCAGGCCCGACAGCGCGCCGAGCACCGCAAGCACTTGCAGACCGCCATCGAATGTGCCGGTGAGATCCTTGATCTTGCCGATCACATAAGGGTCGATGAAACCGGACAGGTTGCCGACGCAGTTCACCATCGCCATGCTGGCGGCGGCCGCCGTTGCCGGCACCATGTCCGAGACCAGCGCCCAGAACACGACGATCGAGCAGAACGCGCCCGCGCAGGCGGCGGTGATGAGCAGCAGCTTCAGCGTGGCGGTCGCGGCGAGCGTCGAACCGCCCAGACCGATCACGGCGATGGCGAGCGGCGCCAGCACATGGAACGCGCGCTCCTTGCGCACGTCCGAGCGGCGGCCCCATAGCGGCATCGCGATGGCGGCGGCGAGGAACGGCAGCGCGCTCACCACGCCGGTCATTTGCAGGCTCAAGTGAAACGCGTGCACGATCTGCGGCAGGAAGAAACTCATGCCGTAGTTCAATCCGACGATGCCGAAGAACGCCAGACCGAGCGCCCACAGATACGGCGCGACGAGCACGCGGGCATTGCCGTGGCTCGCGACCAGGCGGTTCGAACGCTCGGCCGCGAGCGTGTCGATCAGCCAGCGTTTTTCCTGTGCGCCGAGCCAGGTGGCCTGGTCAGGATTGTCGGTGAAGACGCGCCAGATCACGCAGCCGAGCACCACGGAAGGAATCGCCTCGATCAGGAACATCAGCTGCCAGCCATTGAGTCCGAACAGTCCGTGCAGCCCGATCAGATACCCCGACACCGGTGCGCCGATAACGCTGGCGACGGGCATCGACACGAGGAAAAACGCCAGCGCCCGCGCCCGATACGCGGCGGGGAACCAGAGCGTCAGGAAGAACATCGCACCGGGACCGAAGCCGGCCTCCGCCGCGCCGAGCAACATGCGCACCGCATAGAAGCTCGTCGGGCCGGTGATGAAGGCCGTCGCGCCCGCGACAATGCCCCACGTGATCATGATGCGCGCGAGCCAGACCCGCGCGCCATAGCGTTCCAGCGCGAGGTTCGACGGAATCTCGAAGAGGAAATACGTCAGGAAGAACAGTCCCGCGCCCAGCCCGAACACGGACGCGGAAAAGCCCAGATCGCGGTTCATCGTGAGCGCGGCAAAGCCGACGTTCACGCGATCCAGAAACGCCGCGACGAAACAGATGAACAGCAGCGGCATGAAACGGCGCGTCACCTTGCGCATGGTTGCGCGTTCGAGCGTGTCCATCGCGGTCTCCTGTGCGGACGCACGCGGGCGAACGCCTGCGTGCTGGAAGAGCTTCGGAATGCGGGAATGGAGGCGCGCTCAGCCCACCGCCGCGCACTGCGCTTCGGTCGAATAGCGGCGCAGACGGTCGCCGGACTTCATCACCTGACCGGGCAGCGTGCGGCCCAGCACGGCTTCGAGCCGGTGCGCGGCGTCGAGCAGCCGATCGAGATCGATACCCGTGCGGATCCCCAGGTGATGCGCCATGTGAACGGCGTCTTCGGTACTGACATTGCCCGTCGCGCCGGGTGCGAACGGACATCCGCCGATCCCGCCCAGCGACGATTCGAACGACGTCACGCCGACGTTCAGCGCTTCCAGCATGTTGGCAAGCGCCATGCCGCGCGTGTTGTGGAGATGCGCGGTGAGCGGAACGGGACCGAAGGCCTGACGCAGACGCAGGATCGTGTCGCGCACGATGGGCGGCGTCGCCATGCCGGTGGTGTCGCCGAGCGTGATGCCCTGGCAGCCCAGTTCGAGGTAATGTCCGGCGATACGCAGGATGGTATCGCCATCGACTTCGCCTTCGAACGGACAACCGAACGCGACGGCGATCGCGCCTTGCATCGGCATGCCGGCATCGCGCGCGAGTTGCGCCGCCTCGCCGATATTGCCGAGCGACTGCGTGATATCGCAGTTCAGGTTCTTGCCGTTATGGCTTTCCGAGGCCGACACGAAGAACACGACGGAGTCGATCTTGCAGTCGATGGCTCGCTGCACGCCGCGTCGGTTCGGCGTCAGGGCGGCGAGATACACGCCACGGTCACGCGGGATGGCGTTCACCAGCGCTTCGGCGTCGCGCAGTTGCGGTACTGCGCGTGGCGATACGAACGAGGTGATTTCCAGATGGCGCACGCCGGCGTCGATCAGCGCGTTGGCCAGTTCGAGCTTGGTTTCGGTCGGCACGAAGGCCGCTTCGTTCTGCAGGCCGTCGCGCAGGCCGACTTCGGTCATGCGGATGCTTTCGGGATACGGCTGGGATTGCGGGGCGGGCATGCTGTCTCCATCGTCGTCTCTGTCTTTGTGAAGAGCTTAGACGCGCGACGATCGGGCACACGATCTATTTGGCGATTGAGACATGGCGAAACGCGATGGCTGGTGCTCCAGCCGCTTCACGTCCCCGCCACCCGCGGCAGCCACGCCTGCGCCGGCGCATCCTGCTCCGCTTCGCCCCGCAGATGTTCGAGCAACTTCCGGCAGGCCGGCGACAGCGCCTCGACTGAACGCACGCACAGGCACAACTGCCGCGCGGCCCATTCGTCCTTGAGCTGGATCACGGCCAGCCCTTCCGATGCATACAGCTTGACCGACTGGTTCGGCATCATCCCGACGCCCAGGCCGGCCTTGATCATCGCGATCATCGCGTCATAGGACGTGCACTGAAAGCGCAGATTGATCTGCTCATGCGCCTCACGCGCCACTTTGCGCAGCAGCGTATTGGCTGCGCTGCCCGGATGCATGCCCACCTGTTCGTAAGGCAGCGTCTCGGTGAAATACACGCTGCGCTGCTGCGCCAGCGGATGCCCGACCGGCGCGACCAGCACCATCCGGTCCGTGCGATAGGGAAACGTCTCCAGCCCCGCGTCATTTTCCGCCGTGTTGTAGATGCCGATATCCGCCTCGTTCGTGCTGACGCGCCGCACCACTTCGGTACTCACGAACTCGTCGAGATCCACGCGCACGAACGGATGCGCCTCGCCGAACGCGCTGAGATCGCGCGGCAGGAACTGCGTGATCGACGACAGGTTTGCTGCAACGCGGACCTGCCCGGACAGTCCGGCCGCAAAGTGCGAGATCTCTTCGGCAAGGTCGTTCGCGTTGCGCAGCAGCAGACGCGCGCCGCGTGCGAGCACGACGCCCGCCGCCGTCGGTTCGACGCCGCGCGCCTTGCGCAGCAGCAGCGGCGTGCCCAGTGCCTGTTCGAGCTCGGAAATGCGCTTGCTGAGCGCGGACGTCGCGATGTGCTCGCGCTGCGCCGCTTCGGCGATGGTTCCGGCATCGACCACCGAAACGAACACCTGCAATGAGTAGAGACTCAGACGCATCGTCATATGAGGGAGGATCGAGGGGTCCGCCCATGCTAGGGAGCGCCGCGCAGGCTGTCCAGACGAGATGGCGAGTAAGCAGAAACCCTGATGCTTCACCCGGCATCCACGCGCGGCGTCGCAAAGCGCGATGGAACCGCGAGAAATGGTGATGTCTGAGTCCGCGTCGAATACCGCATCATGAGCGCTCGACGTGAACACGGAGCTTCACATGCAACTCGACGGTGTACGCGTGATCGATCTCACCCGCGTGATTTCGGGTCCGTTCTGCACGATGCTGCTGGCCGACCTGGGCGCCGACGTCGTCAAGATCGAAACCCCCGACGGCGATCCGGTGCGTCAGCAAGGGGCGATCGTCAACGGCATGAGCTGGTATTTCGCGGCCTTCAATCGCAACAAGCGTTCTATCGAACTCGACTTGCGCTCGGAACAGGGCAAGGCGACCTTGCGTGAATTGCTGCGCGATGCCGATGTCGTCGTGGAGAACTTCCGGCCCGGCGTGATGGAGCAGATGGGTCTGGGCTGGGACGCGTTGCAGGAGATCGCGCCGGGCATCATCCATACGAGCATCAACGGCTTCGGCACGACCGGGCCGTACGTCAAGCGGCCCGCCTTCGATTTCATCACGCAGGCGATGAGCGGCTTCATGAGCATGAACGGCACCGCCGAAACCGGCCCGCTGCGCACCGCCCTGCCGATCAGCGATCTCATCGCCGGCAACTACGCGGCGCTCGGCACGGTCGCGGCGCTGTACCGGCGCAAGGAGACCGGACGCGGCGAGCAGGTCTGCGCGTCGCTGCTCAGTTCGATGATCAGCCTCGGCGCGTTCGTGAGCGCGGACTATCTGGCCACCGGCGAGCAGATGCCGCAGACGGGCAATGACCATCCGCTGGTCGCGCCTTACGGGCTGTTCACGGCATCGGACGGCGATATTGCCGTGGCGCCGTCGAACGACGCGATGCTGCGGCGGCTGTTGCAGGCGCTCGGCCTGCTGCATCTGATGGACGATCCGCGCTTCTCCAGCAATGCGCAGCGCGTGGCGCGGCGCGCGGAGATCAACGCGCTCATCAACGCGGTGATGTCGAAACAGACGCGCGAACACTGGATCGGCGTCATCAACGAAGCCGGCGTGCCCTGCGGTCTCGTGATGGATCTCGCCGATGTCTACCGCGACCCGCAAGTGCGCGACCAGGAGATGCTGCTGGAGGTCGAGCATCCGGGTCACGGCGCGGTGCGCATGACGGGCTTTCCGATCAAGTTCCGCAACGAACCCTGCGCGCTGCGTCATCCCGCGCCCGAACGTGGCGGCAATACCGACGAGATTCTGGAGGAGGTGGCGTCGAAACTCGCCGCCACGGGCGAATGATGCTGCCGGGTTTGCCGGGCCTTTCCGATCTGAGGATCGGCTTTATCGGCGGCGGCCGGCTGGCGCTGGCGCTGGCCATCGCGTGCCGGAGCGCCGGCTTGCGCGTCGCGTCAGTGGCGAGCCGGCGGCGCGAATCGGCGGAGGCGTTTTGCGGGCAGGTCGAAGGATGCCGCGCGTCCGATGCCCAGGCGGTCTCCGCTACCTGCGATCTCGTGTTCATCACCACGCGCGATGACATGATCGAATCCATCGCCGCCTCGGTACGCTGGCGCCCGGGCATGGCGGTCGTGCATTGCAGCGGCGCAACGAGCCTGTCGGCGCTCGACAGCGCCGTGCGCGACGGAGCGCTGACCGGCGGCTTCCATCCGATGCAGTCGTTCGGCGACCCGCTCGCGGCGGTGCGCTCGCTGCCGGGTTGCGTGATTTCCGCCGAAGCGCCCGATGCGGAGCTTGCCCGCGTGCTCGGCGAACTGATCGAGCGGCTCGGCTGCCACGCCAACTGGCTGCCGCCGGGCGTGCGGGCGCGCTATCACGCGGCGGCGGGTTATCCGTCGCAGTTCATCAATGTGCTGCTCAGGGAAGCCGTATCGATCTGGAGCACATGGGGCGTGGCGCCCGAAGTCGCACTCAAGGCCTTCTTGCCGATGGCACGCGGCACGCTCGATTCGATCGAAGCGCGCGGCCTCGCCGACAGCATGCCGGGACCGGTGTCGCGTGGCGACGCGAAGACCGTCGCTGCGCACGTCGCCGCGCTGGATGCGCTCGGCCCGGCGCATCGCGCGTTCTACACGAGCTTGTGCGGCCGGACCGTCGATCTCGCGATGGAGCGCGCGCAAGGACTGGATGACGACGCCTGCAGGACGATCCGCGCGACGCTCGCAGAAGAGTCGTCGAGCGGCTGATCGAGCCATCGTGTTTCGGCATGGGCGACTCGTCAAATGCGCCGGATGCACGCGGCGCAAGTGATTAAGCTGGATCGAATATAAAAAAATAGCGGAGACACTTCATGAAGCCCTCTTTCGGCCGTATGGCATCCGGCTAGGTCCCGCGTCCGCTTCCCTTCGCATTTCTGCGCCTGATTTCCGGCGATGCCGCCGTGCATCGCGTATTCACGCTCATTCGAGGAGACGCACCGACATGACCCCTGTTGCCGCCCTGAACATCGATTCCGTCTCGACCCTGGGTTCCGGCCTCACCCGCCCCGAGAGCGTGCGTTGCTGGAACGGCCGCCTGTATTCGTGCGATGCCGTCGGCACCGTGGCCGTCACCACGCTCGACGGCGCGACGCGCTTTCTCTGTCAACCGGAAGCGCTGCCCGAAGGCGTGCGTCCGAACGGCATTTCGATACGGCGCGACGGCAGCATCGTGTTCGCCAATGTCGGCCATGCGGGCGGCGTGTGGCGGATCGATGGCGAAGGCCAGGTGCGGCCGCTGATCGAGGAAATCGACGGCGTGCGCCTGCCGAGCACGAATTTTGTATACGCCGATCGCGATGACCGCCTGTGGATCTGCGTCAGCAGCACGGCGGCCGATTGCCACGATCCGGAGTTCCGCTTCGATCGTCACCGACCGTCCGGCTTTGTCGCGATGGTCGATCAGAAAGGACAAGGCCGCATCGTCGCCGATGGTATTTCGTGGACCAACGAATGCCGCATCGATGCGACGGGCCGCGCGTTCTACGTCAACGAAACCATTGGCCGCCGTCTGTTGCGCTTCGACCTCGCGGGCGACGGCACGCTGTCGAACCGCACCGCCGTGACCGGATTCGGCGACGGCTCCTGGCCCGACGGCATGGAGATCGACCCGTCCGGCGCGATCTGGATCACCTCGCCGATCTCGAACCGTGTGATCAAGGTTCTGGCGAGCGGCGAGCAGATTCCGGTGCTCGAGGATGCGGACGAAAAGTCGATCGAGATCACCGAAGCCGCCTACCGCGCCAACGACTTCCGTCGCTCGCACTTCTATCAGGTCGCGTCGAAGAACCTGCGCCATGTGACCAGCATCACGTTTTCGCTCGAGCACGAACTGGCCTTCCTCGGCTCATTGCGCAACGACGCGCTCTACCGCTTTTCGACCGCCGGACTGATGTAAGCGCGCAAGCTCCGCCTACCGACTGGAGATCACCGTGAACCCGTCAGCACAAGACCACGATACCGACCGGCTGATGTCCCGCGCGATGTGGCGGCTCGTCCCGTTCCTCTGCCTTTTGTACTTCGTGTCCTATCTCGATCGCGTCAACATCAGCTTCGCCGCGTTGACGATGAACGAAGACCTGAAATTTTCATCCGCGGTGTACGGCGCGGGGGCGAGCATTTTCTTCGTGGGCTATCTGCTCTTCGAAGTGCCGAGCAACCTGATGCTGGCGCGCTTCGGCGCGCGCCGCTGGATCGCGCGGATCCTCGTGACGTGGGGCGCGTTGTCGGCGTGCATGGCCTTCGTGTCGGGGCCGACGAGCTTCTATGTCATGCGCTTCCTGCTGGGCGTCGCGGAAGCAGGCTTTTTCCCGGGCGTGATCTACTACATCAGCAAGTGGTTCACCCAGCATCACAAGGGCCGCATCACCGGGGCATTCTTCGTGTCGCTGCCGCTGTCGAGCGTGATCGGCGCGCCGGTGTCCACGTTCATCCTCGCGCACATGAACACGGGCAGCCTCGCGGGCTGGCAGTGGATGTTCATACTCGAAGGCATTCCCGCCGTGATCCTCGGGCTGCTGTGCCTTCGCCTGCTTCCCGATCGCCCCGCGGAGGCGCGCTGGCTCAGTGCGGACGAAGCGCAGCTGATCGAGACCACGCTCGAACGCGAACGCGAGAACGTCAGGACACGCACCGGAACGGACGCGCCGATGCGCAGCTGGCAGGCGGTCGGCATTCTCAGCATGGTGCTGTTGCTGCTCGCCTCCGGCATCTACGGACTGGGCTTCTGGATGCCACAGCTCCTCAAGCTCAAGTTCCCCGACAATACGACCGTCGGCTGGCTCACCTCCGCGATCTATCTCGTGGGCGCGACCGGCATGATGGGCTGGGCGCGCTTCTCGGATCGCGGCGGCCAGCGCCATGGGCACAACTCGATATCGAGACTCGTGGGCGCGTTCGGGCTCATGCTGTGCGGCGCGTACAGCGGCTCTTCTTCGCTCACCGTGATCGGTCTCGCGCTCGGTGCGGCGGGCATTCTCGGCTCGCTCGTCGTGTTGTGGACCATTCCCGGCCTGTACCTGACCGGCACCGCGCTCGCCACGGGCGTCGCTGTCATCAACAGCGTGGCGCAGTTCTCGGGGATCATCGTGCCGTGGGTGATCGGCATCGCGCGCAAGTCGGGGTACGACTTTTCGATCGTGCTATACGGGCTGGGCGGCTTGCTGGTGCTCGCGGCGATATTGGCGCGGTCCGCGCTCGCCGCGCAGAGGCAGACGGCCGAGATACGCTCCGCACAAGCCGATCAGGTGACTTAGCCGACGTCGGGCGACCCGTCGGGCGACCGCTACGCAGGGAGCCCGCCGCAAAAAATCACCTGATGCTGTCGGTCTCCTGTCACAAAGCTTTCGTAGTCTCTCTGCTTCGACGACAACGAGTGGAGAACCTGGGATGACGACGGAACGCAACGCGCTGCTGGCTGTGGCCCTGACCTCGACGGCCCTGCTGGCCGCCTGCGGCAGCAATGAGGACAACAGCCCGCCCGCCACGCCCGCCGTCGACGACGGCAAGAACAGTCGGCGTTGACAGGCGGACCGAAGTGCATGGCCAACGTGTGAACGTCGACGCCCCGCACGCGCGACAAGCCGCGTGGCATGTGCACCAGCGCGGCTGACAGCGCATTCCATCCTCGATCCGCGCTTGACTGAATGACTTTGGGCAGGGGCTGCAGTGTGGTCTTCATGCTTTACCTCTGCGTGAAACGGCGCGCGGTCGGGCCACCTTCGGCAACCGCCGAGCATCGCCAAGACTCTCGACCAGCCGGATCTCGCATTCGGAAAGCGAGTATCCGCGCCGCTGCGAGACCATGAAAGTGAGCGGACGCATATGCCATGCACGCCGTTGAAGTTCGACGAGTGTTCCATTCGCGAGATCGTCTGCGACCATATGATGCGGCATGTGCCCCCAGCATAAACTGCCCCGCAGCAGATCGTGCTTCGCGCCGAGATCGTTCACCCACCACTGGCGCACGCTCGCGACCCCTTGCTGGCTCTTTTCCGCATCGGGCTGATTGTCGGTGACGACGAGCTGGATGTGCCGGCCGAATTCCTCGCGTGGAATCAATCCCGCGATGGCGGCCAGCGGATGCGACGGCGCACAGACGGTCACCATCTGCGTTTCGCATAAGTGCTGCCTTTCGATGGTGTCCGGGCTCAGCTCCGGTACATCCGCGATCGTCACCGCCAGCCCGCACGTCCCTTCGAGAACCCTACGCTCGCCGCCCTGCATGGTGGTCATGCGCAGATTGATGGCGATGGTTGGAAAGTTCGTCTGCAGGGTGCGCAGGCAGTTGATCAGGTGCGTACGCGGAAAGTAGGTATCGACGGCAATCGAGACCTGCGGGATCCCTGCTTCAGCAATTGAAGCAGCGCGCATCTTCATCTCCTCGGTGCGCGAGATCACTGCACGAGCGTCAGGCAGGAGGCTGCGGCCCGCCGCCGTGAGCGTCGCCTTGCGAGCATTGCGCTCGAACAGCACGCAGTCGAAGGCACTCTCGAGCGCGCTGATCGCGTGGCTGATCGCCGACTGCGCACGCCTCAGCTCCCGCGCAGCGCCGGAAAAGCTTCCGTGGTCACACACGGCGACGAAAGTCCGCAGCTGGTTGATGGTGACGTTGTCGAGCATACGTATCCAAAGAGTAGATGGGAATTATAGATATTTAGTGAATTGGCTTCATGCACCAGACGCTCCAGAATGGCGTGGTCGCTTTTCATTGAGAACGCATGACATGAACAGACTGAAAGGAAAGACCGCCGTGATCACCGGCGGTGCGACCGGCATCGGCCGCGCCGCAGCACAGCGATTCATCGACGAAGGCGCCTTCGTCTTCATCTTCGGCCGCCGGCAGGAAGCGCTCGACGCAGCGGTGGCCGACCTCGGGCCCTCTGCCCACGCAGTGCGGGGCTCGGTCTCCGATCCGGCCGACCTCGACCGCCTCTACGCTGCGGTGAAGGCCGAGCGCGGAACACTCGACATCGTCTTTGCCAATGCCGGGACGGGCAGCCCGCTTCCGCTCGGCGAGATCACGATCCGGCACATCGACGACACGTTCGACACCAATGTGAAAGGGACCATCCTGACGGTCCAGAAGGCGCTGCCGCTGATGCGCGACGGCGGCTCGATCATCCTCACCGGATCGAGTGCGGGCACCACGGGCGCTCCCGCAATGAGCGCCTACAGCGCGAGCAAGGCGGCCGTGCGCAACCTCGCGCGGAGCTGGGCGGAGGACCTGAAGGGCACCGGCATCCGGATCAACGTGCTGTCTCCCGGCGCGACGGCGACCGAACTCGCGAAGCAGGCGCTGGGCGAGGAAGGCCAGAAGGTCTTTGCCTCGATGACGCCGCTCCAACGTATGGCTGATCCGGCGGAGATTGCCGCTGCGGCGGCCTTTCTCGCGTCGCCGGACAGCAGTTTCATGACTGCCAGCGAAGTCGCCGTCGACGGCGGCCTGGCGCAACTCTGACGCGCAATATCGAAGGAAAAAACATGAGCTATGCAATTGTTGGATTCGGCAAGATCGGCCAGGCCCTCGCCAGGGCGTTCGCCCGAAGCGGCATCGATGTATCCGTTGCAACCACACGCGACCCGGCGAGCTTCGCAGCGGATGCCGCCGCGATCGGACCCGGGATCGTTCCCAGGACGCTGGCGGAAGCCGTCAAGGCGGACATCATTTTTCTGGCGGTCCCTTTCGGCTTGCACGCCGATGTCGCGAAAGCGCTTTCCAACTGGCAAGGGAAGACCATCGTCGATGTCACCAATGCCTATGGCGTGCCTCCCGAGGCACTGGGAGGACTGCCTCCTTCCAGGTTCGTTGCACAGGCCTTCACGGGCGGACGACTCGTCAAGGGCTTCAACCACTTGGGGGCCTCGGTCCTTGCACAGGATCCGGCTGTCCACGGTGGAAGAAGAGTCGTGTTCCTGGCAAGCGACGATAACGGCGCCGCGGCGGACATAGCCGCGCTTGCGGAGCGCCTCGGCTTTGCGCCGGTCGAACTCGGCGGGCTTGCAGAAGGCGGATTGCTGGTCCAGGGGCTCGGAGACAGCTGGGGTCAGCTGATCTTCAAGGACTTGCACCAGTTCGATCGATGAACATTGAACAGACCGCAAGGTCGATACATCCGGATCTCTCATGACTCCGCGATCGAGTAATCTGGCAGCGCCACGGCGATCGGCAATGCGCAAATCCAGTCGATCAAATGACGCGACGAAGCCGAACTCGATGCCATGAAAGACGAGTTCGGGCTTCAAGAACTGGCTGTGGAAGACGTGCGAACGCATCATCAGGCCGCAAGCCATGCGAAGGCATGACGACCTGCTTCAAGGCGGTGTACTTCCATCTGGAACGCATCGTGAGCGGCATCGGGGGACGGCGCGAGATGGTCATCACCGCGGTCCAGGTCAGTCTGAGCATGATCGCTGGGATCCACGACGCCTCGCTCACTGCAAGATCGTTGAGCTGCCCCGGCTTTCCCCATCCCGATGACAACCGCTCGATCAGCTTGTCACGATCGCCCTTGCCGCCCGGCTGAAAGAATTCAGCCGAGGTGTCGAAGACTTGACAGGGCGACGGAACACGGCCCCTCGCCTCTCACATTTTGCTGAACGATTTATGTCAGGCGCATCAATTTGGGGGCCCGTCGTTCGATAGTCGGACCTGCAAAATTGGGTTTTGTTCGTGGACGCCTCGGGGCATTCATCAGGTGGCCTTGTACTTTTCGAACTCAGGCAGTTGTAGGAGGTGC
>NZ_JARUXP010000004.1:1386825-1470502 GCF_031451315.1 Caballeronia sp. LZ032 | reverse complement strand
CAATGGCTTCGTCGGCGTGACGATGTTCTCGCCGTTCCTGAAGAAAGGCCCGGACGCAACCGTCGAGGATTATCTCGAAGCGATCGAATACACGATCGACGTGATCGGCGAAGACAAAGTAGGTATCGGCACCGACTTCACGCAGGGCTACAGCACCGAGTTCTTCGACTGGATCACGCACGACAAGGGCCGTTATCGCCGCCTGACGAACTTCGGCAAGGTGGTGAATCCGGAAGGCATCCGCACCATCGGCGAGTTTCCGAACCTGACCGCTGCGATGGAACGCGCAGGCTGGAGCGAGTCGCGCATCAAGAAGGTGATGGGCGAGAACTGGATGCGCTTCTTCGGCGAAG
Organism: Caballeronia sp. LZ032; assembly: GCF_031451315.1. NCBI lineage: Bacteria > Pseudomonadati > Pseudomonadota > Betaproteobacteria > Burkholderiales > Burkholderiaceae > Caballeronia > Caballeronia sp. LZ032. Next base: position 1,470,149 of record NZ_JARUXP010000004.1, on the reverse strand, counting down.
TGTGGAACGTCTGAACCTGAACACAACAACAAGGAACCTTGCGATGCAACCCCAACTGCCCATCGACGTCGATCCGCAAACCGGCGTCTGGACCACCGACGCGCTGCCGATGCTGTACGTCCCGCGTCACTTCTTCACGAACAATCATGTTGCCGTCGAGGAAGCGCTCGGCCGCGAGACCTATGCCGAGATTCTCTACAAGGCGGGCTACAAGTCGGCGTATCACTGGTGCGACAAGGAAGCCGAGAAGCACGGCATCAGCGGCATGGCGGTGTTCGAACATTACCTGAAGCGGTTATCGCAGCGCGGTTGGGGCCTGTTCTCGATCGTCGAATCCGATCCGACCAGCTCGCATTCCCGCATCCACCTGCACAACTCGTCCTTCGTGCTGGCGCAGCCGGGCAAGCAGGGCAAGCTCTGCTACATGTTCGCGGGATGGTTCTCCGGCGCGATGGACTGGGTCAACGACACCGCTCCCGACAGCGCGAAGAAAGGCCCGCGTTCGAAGTCCATCGAAACGCAATGCGCGGCGGAAGGACACGACCACTGCGTGTTCGAAGTCTCGCCGCTCGCGTAACACACGACGCGGCCACTAGCCAAGGTTTTGCAGACGTCACCACACTGAGCCACCCCGAGGTCGATCGCAATGCGTTACCCGAACCTTTTCAAGCCTCTTCAGCTGAACAAGCTGACCCTGCGCAACCGCATCGTCAGTACCGCGCATGCGGAGGTCTACGCCGAGCCAGGCGGCCTGCCCGGGGACCGCTATATCCGTTACTACGAGGAAAAGGCAAAGGGTGGCGTCGGCCTCGCCGTGTGTGGCGGTTCGAGCCCGGTGTCGATCGACAGCCCGCAAGGCTGGTGGAAGTCGGTGAATCTCTCGACCGACAAGGTCATCGACCCGCTTGCACGCCTCGCCGAAGCCATGCACCGGCACGGCGCGTTCATCATGATCCAGGCAACGCACATGGGCCGCCGCTCGGCGTGGCACGGCGAGCACTGGCCGCATCTGATGTCGCCGTCGGGCGTGCGCGAGCCGGTCCATCGCGGCAACGCGAAGATCATCGAAGTGGAAGAGATCAGGCGCATCATCCAGGACTTCGCGGCCGCCGCGAAGCGCGTGAAGGATGCGGGCATGGACGGCATCGAGATCTCGGCGGCGCACCAGCATCTGATCGACCAGTTCTGGAGCCCGCGCATCAACTTCCGCACGGACGAATGGGGCGGTTCGCTGGAGAACCGTCTGCGCTTCGGCCGGGAAGTGCTGCAAGCCGTGCGTGAGGCCGTGGGCGCGGACTTCTGCGTCGGCCTGCGCATGTGCGGCGACGAGTTTCATGAAGATGGCCTTTCGCACGAGAACCTGAAGGAAATCGCGCAGGCCATGTCCGAGTCCGGGCTGATCGACTATGTCGGCGTGATCGGCTCGGGCGCGGATACGCACAACACGCTCGCCAACTGCATGCCGCCGATGGCCCTGCCGCCTGAACCGTTCGTGCATCTCGCGGCCGGCATCAAGTCGGTCGTGAAGCTGCCCGTGATGCATGCGCAAAGCATCCGCGATGCGGGCCAGGCGGAACGGTTGCTCGCGAACGGCATGGTGGATCTGGTCGGCATGACGCGCGCGCAGATTGCGGACCCGCACATGGTCATCAAGATCCGCGACGGCCGCGAAGACGAAATCAAGCAATGCGTCGGCGCGAACTATTGCATCGACCGCCAGTACAACGGTCTCGACGTGCTGTGCGTGCAGAACGCAGCCACCTCGCGCGAAGCGACGATGCCGCACGTGATCGAAAAGACGCGCGGGCCGAAGCGCAAGGTCGTGGTGGTCGGCGCGGGTCCAGCCGGACTCGAGGCGGCGCGCGTGGCGCGTTCGCGCGGTCACGATGTCGTGCTGTTCGAAAAGAACGACTATGTGGGCGGGCAGATCATGCTGGCCGCCAAGGCGCCGCAGCGTGAACAGATGGCGGGCATCGTGCGGTGGTTCGACATGGAGACGAAGCGTCTGGGCGTCGATCGCCGTCTCGGTGTCGCCGCCGACGACAAGATGATCATGGCCGAAAAGCCCGACATCGTCGTGCTCGCGACGGGCGGTTCGTCGTTCACGGACCAGGTGCCCGCATGGGGCGTCGAGCAAGGTCTCGCCGTCAGCTCGTGGGACATTCTTTCGGGCAAGGTCGAGCCGGGCAAGAACGTGCTCGTCTATGACGGCGTATCGACTCATGCAGGCGCGGGCGTCGCGGACTTCATCGCTTCGCGGGGCAACACGGTCGAGATCGTCACGCCCGATGTGAAGGTCGCCGACGACACCGGCGGCACCACGTTCCCGATCTTCTACCGCCGCCTGTACGCACAGGGCGTGATCCACACGCCGAACTACTGGCTCGACAAGGTCTACGAGGAAGACGGCAAGAAGATTGCCGTGATCCGCAACGAGTACACCGAGGAGCAGGAAGAGCGGGCCGTGGATCAAGTGGTGATCGAGAACGGCATCACGCCGAACGATGCGGTCTACTGGAAGCTCAAGCCCGAGTCGCTCAATCGCGGACAGATCGACATGCATACGCTGTTCGCTTCGGAACCGCAGCCGTCGCTCTCTCAAGAACTGGGCAATGGACGCTTCCTGCTGTTCCGCGTCGGCGACTGCATCTCGATGCACAACATCCACAGCGCGATCTACGATTCGCTGCGCCTCTGCAAAGACTTCTGACGAGGGTATTCGACGATGAACCCCGTGTTTGTCATCACCGTGCTGCTGTGGCTCTCGATGGCCGGCCTCGCGTTCGCCTTGCTCAAGCGCGCAACCTACTGGCGCGAAGGCCGCGCGACGACGGCGGGCGCGTATGGCTGGGCGAACCTGCTCACCATCCCGAAGCGCTATTTCGTCGATCTGCATCATGTCGTGTCGCGCGATCCGTATATTGCCAGGACGCATGTCGCCACCGCCGGCGGGGCGATCCTCGCGATGGCGCTTGTCTTCATTAACTACGGCCTCGCCATCTACTCGCCGTGGCTCGACAGGCTGATCTTCATCGCGGCGATCATCATGCTCGTCGGCGCGGTGTTCGTGTGGAAGCGCCGTCACGCGAAGGACGTGCCCGCGCGGCTGTCGCGCGGTCCGTGGGACAGCCTGCCGCTGCTGCTCGGCTCGTTCGCGGCGGGGCTCGCGTTGTTCATGCTGCTGCCGGCGTCGTGGATGTCGGGCGCGCTGGCGATCATCGTCGCGTTGCTGATCGCGGCGGGCGCCTACACGATGACCTTCGGCGCCGCGAAGGGCGGTCCGATGAAGCACGCGATGGCGGGTCTCCTGCATCTCGCGTTTCATCCGCGCCAGGAACGCTTCAAGGCGCATACGGAGCGCGAAGTGGTGCCGCCCACGGCGCTGAAGAAGCCCGTGCTGGATGCGAAGGAGTATGGCGTCGGCAAGCCGGTGGAGTTCCGCTGGAACCAGCTGCTGAGCTTCGATGCCTGCGTGCAGTGCGGCAAGTGCGAAGCCGCGTGCCCGGCGTTCGCGTCCGGCCAGCCGCTGAACCCGAAGAAGCTGATCCAGGATCTCGTGACGGGCATGGTCGGCGGATCGGATGCGCAATACGCGGGCAGCCCGACACCCGGCATTCCGGTCGGCAAGCATTCGGGCGGGCCGGGCAAGCCGCTGATCTCGCAGATGATCGAAGCCGACACCATCTGGTCCTGCACCACCTGCCGCGCCTGCGTGCAGGAGTGCCCGATGCTGATCGAACACGTCGATGCCATCGTCGACATGCGCCGCAACCAGACGCTCGTGGAAGGCGACGTGCCGGGCAAGGGTCCGATCACGCTCGCGAACCTGCGCGAAACCGGCAGCCAGAACGGCTATGACATTGGCGCGCGCTACGACTGGTCGGTGGATCTGCAGGTGCAGGTCGCGCAGCCGGGGCGTCCGGTGGATGTGTTGCTGATCGCCGGCGAAGGCGCGTTCGACATGCGCTACCAGCGCACGCTGCGGGCGCTCGCGAAGGTGATGAACAAGGCGGGCGTGGACTACGCGGTGCTCGGCGGCGTGGAAACGGATACCGGCGACACCGCCCGGCGTCTCGGCGACGAGGCCACGTTCCAGGAGTGCGCGTCGAAGCTGATGAACACGCTGTCGCAGTATCAGTTCCGCCGCATCGTCACCGCGGATCCGCACGTGCTGCACAGCCTGCGCAACGAGTATCGCGCGCTCGGCGGTTACTACGAAGTGCAGCATCACAGCGCGTTCATGGCCGAACTGGTCGCGAGCGGCAAGCTCTCGCCGAAGGCCGCCGCGGTGCTCGCCGACAAGAAGATCACCTATCACGATCCCTGCTATCTCGGCCGCTACAACGGCGAGACCGAAGCGCCGCGCAAGCTGCTGAAGACCATCGGCATCAAGGTCGTCGAGATGGAGCGCCACGGCATGCGCGCGCGCTGCTGCGGCGGCGGCGGCGGCGCACCGCTGACCGACATTCCCGGCAAGCAGCGCATCCCGGATATCCGTATCGCCGATGCACGGTCGATCGGCGCGGACGTGGTCGCGGTCGGCTGCCCGCAATGCACCGCGATGCTGGAAGGGGTGGTCGGCCCGCGTCCGGAAGTGCTGGACGTGGCGGAACTGGTCGCGGCGGCGCTGGAGTAAAGCGATGAACAACGATATCAAGCGAATCGATCCCCGCAGGCCGTTCATCGTCACGGCGGCGGGACTGAAGCGGATCACGCTGGGCGAGATCGGCAACGGCGCCATGCTGCAGTTTTCGCACGGCGCGCACAAGGATGCCGCCAGGCCGCGCCGCACGATCCAGCCCGCGACGCGCGCGTTGCTCGTCGCCGCGCACACGGACCGCGGCTCACTCGACGATCACGCGCGTCAGGCGCTGGCCGCTGCCGCGCTGCTCGCGGACGGCGCCACGGAAGTCGTGCTGATTACCCTCGGCGAATTCAAGGACGATGCCGCCGCACTCGGCGCGGATCGTTATATCGAACTGCCCGGTTTTGACCGGCGCAACTTCGCGCCCGACGAGGAAGTGCGTGCGCTGACGGCGTGCGTCGCGCACTTCGCGCCGGTGCGCATCTTCATGCCGGACAACGCCACCGGCGACGGCGATCTCGGCCGCCGCTACGCTGCGCGCGCCGATGCGTCGATTGCCACGCAGGTGGTCGAGCTCGATGCCGGGCACGTCGCGTCCTACGCCCAGGCGGGCCGTGCGATGGCCTCGCGCGATCTGCCCGACGTCGTGCTGCTCGCCGCCAATGCGGTGGATGCGCGGCTGCCGTTCGTCGGCGCGGGTGAAGCGGTGTCCGCGCAAGGCATCGTGCCGGCGGCCAAGGCGAGTGTCTTTGTCGATCTCGGTATCGAGGAGATGGATGCCGCACAGGTGGCGCTGGAGGAAGCGGACTTCATCGTGTCGGCGGGCAACGGTGTCTCCGACATCGCCGCGTTCGAAGCGCTCGCAGGCACGCTGGGCGCGGCGATTGGCGCGAGTCGCGTGGCCGTGGACGACGGCAAGTTCACGCGCGACAAGCAGATCGGTGCGACCGGCAAGACGGTCGAGGCTAGCGTGTATATCGCGTTTGGTATTTCGGGCGCAGTGCAGCACTTGCAGGGCATCAAGGACTGCCGCCATGTCATCGCGGTCAATCTCGATGCGAGCGCGCCGATTGCCAAGCGCGCCAACCTGACCATCGTCGCGGATACGCAGGAAACCATCAAGGCGCTGACCGATGCAGCCACCGCCGCGCGTGCGGCGCGTGCCGGCGGCACGCCGGTCGTGCAGACCGCGAGCGTCGCGGAAGGAGTCGCAGCGTGAAGATCGCCGTTCTCGTATCCACCGGGCGTCATCCCGTCAGCGGCACGGCACGCTACAGCCGCAACGATGCCGCTGCGCTGACCATCGCCATCGGCATCGCGAAGGCACAAGGTGCGCAACTCGACGTACTGCACGCCGGCGATCCCGCCAATCCGGCGCTGGCCGAGTATCTCGCGCTCGGCGCACCGAAGGTCGAAGTGCTCAACACCGAGGGCGATGCCTGCGCCGCGCTGGTGCAACGGCTCGCCGGCTACCACCTGGTGTTCACCGGCACGCGCGCCGAAGGCGCCTACGACAGCGGCACGCTGCCCTACAAGCTGGCGGACGCACTGAATCTGCCGCTGGTCGGCGCAGCCGTGGATGTCAGCGTGACCCCGGACGGCGTGGAAGTGCGCCAGTTCATGCCGAAGGGTTTGCGCCGCCGCGTGTGCGCGCCATTGCCCGCGCTCGTCGCCGTGCATCCGCTCGCCAATGCCGTGCCGCGCTATGCCTATGCACGCCTGCGCGAAGGGCAGGTCGCGCCGGTTGCATCGGTGGTGGCGGCGGACAAGGAAAAAGCCGTGTGGACGGTGCGCCCGGCCGGAGCGAAGCCGAAGAAACTGGCCGCGCCGGAGAAGCGTTCGGGGCACTCGCGCATGCTGTCCGCGACCACCACGGAAAACCGTGGCGGCAGCGTCGTAATTGAAGGAAGTTCTGTCGAAAAAGCACAAGTGATACTGGCTTATTTGCGCGAGCATCAACTGGTCGATTACTGATTTTTCGACCCCTATAAAAGCAGCAACAAGCAGCAGCCCGCGTTCAGAGGTGTGTGGCGGGGCACCAGACGTGACGCACACGGAGCACACGATGAAAGTTTCGGCAGACGTTCGCGCAATGATCGAACGCCGCAAAAAGGGCCATACGCTCGAGGCGCCGTTCTACACGAGCGAGGACATCCACGCGCTCGACCTCGATGCCATCTTCCGCAAGACCTGGATCCAGGTCGCCATCGAACCGGATATCCCCGAGCCGGGCGATTACACGACCGTCGAGATCGGCAGCGACTCGATCCTGATCGTGCGCGACGACGACATGGAAATCCGCGCGTTCTACAACGTCTGCCGGCACCGCGGCGCGCGCCTGTGCAATCAGGAGAAGGGTTCGCTCGGCAATATCGTGTGTCCGTATCACAGCTGGACCTATAACCTCTCGGGCGACCTGATGTTCGCCGAGCACATGGGCGACCAGTTCGACCGCTGCAAGCACAGCCTCAAGAAGGTGCACGTGCAGAACCTCGCGGGCCTGATCTTCATCTGCCTCGCTGACGAACCGCCTGTCGACTTCGCCGTGATGCGCGAAGCCATGGAGCCCTATCTCGCGCCGCACGGCCTCAAGGACACGAAGATCGCCGCGAGCATCGACATCGTCGAGCAAGGCAACTGGAAGCTCACGATGGAGAACAACCGCGAGTGCTATCACTGCGTCGCGAACCATCCCGAGCTGACCATCTCGCTCTATGAATACGGCTTCGGCTATCAGCGTTCGCCCGCCAACCAGGAAGGCATGGCGGCGTTCGAGAAGACCGTCGAAGAGCGCACGAAGCAATGGGAAGCGATGTGCCTGCCGTCCGCCGAGATCGAACGTCTGTCTGACCTCGTGACCGGATTCCGCACGCAGCGCCTGCCGCTCGATCGCGACGGCGAATCACAGACGCTGGATGCGAAGGTCGCCTCGAAGAAGCTGCTGGGCGGTTTCGAACGCGCGGATCTCGGCGGCCTCTCGTTCTGGACGCAGCCGAATTCGTGGCATCACTTCATGAGCGATCACATCGTCACGTTCAGCGTGATTCCGCTGTCCGCCGGCGAAACCCTCGTGCGCACGAAGTGGCTGGTGCACAAGGACGCGCGCGAAGGCATCGATTACGACGTCGACAATCTCACGGCCGTGTGGCGCGCGACGAACGATCAGGACCGCACGCTGGTCGAGTATTCGCAACTGGGCGTGAAGAGCAACGCGTATGAACCGGGTCCGTATTCGCCGTTCACGGAAGGTCTCGTCGAGAAGTTCTGCGAGTGGTACATCAATCGTCTGGGTGACTATGCGAACACGCCGGCTCACGGCATCGATACGTCGCACGGCGAGAAAGTCGTTTCCTTCATGCGCTAAGCGCGCACCCCGAGCAGCAAGCAGGAGTCAAGCATGATGCGTGATCAGGCCACGTTCGAGCCGACCGACAGCCGTGTCACCCAGCCGCAATTCTGGGGCGCGCTGCCGGCGCGCTGGGATTGCGACACCGACGAGACGCTCGTCTGTTGTCACGTCCGGCAGGAGACCCACGACGTCAAGAGTTTCTTCTTCAAGGCGCCGGGCGAACGTGCCTTCGTGTTCGAGCCCGGTCAGTTCATCACGCTCGAACTCGATATCGACGGCGAGCAGATCAACCGTTGCTACACCATCTCGTCGGCGCCGACACGGCCGCACACCATTTCCATCACGGTGAAGCGCGTGCCGGGCGGGAAGGTCTCGAACTGGCTGCATGACACTGTCGTCGCAGGCACGACGGTAAGGGTGCTCGGACCGTCGGGCGAGTTCACCTGCGCGCGGCATCCGGCGCGCAAATATCTGTTTCTCTCGGCGGGGTCGGGCGTCACGCCGTTGATGTCGATGAGCCGTGCCCATCACGAACTCGGCGAGGACGCCGACATCGTGTTCATTCATAGCGCGCGCACGCCCGATGACATCATCTTCGCGCGCGAGCTGGAGCTGATCGCCTCCAATCAAAAGAACTTCCGTGCTTCCTTTGTCTGCGAGCGCGTCGGCGCGCGCACCAGCTGGCCGGGCGTGACGGGCTTCCTGAACCTGCCGCTGCTCAAGCTGATCGCGCCGGATTATCTGGAACGCGAGGTCTTCACCTGCGGACCCGCGCCGTACATGAGGGCCGTGCGCGATCTGCTCGACGAGGGCGGCTTCGATCGCAAGCACTATCACGAGGAGAGTTTTTCGTTCGGCGTGGTTAAGGAAGTGGCGGCTGAATTGACGACGGCCCATGTCGCCGATGCGCTCGCCACGCACACGGATTTCGTGGAGGCGCGCGAACGGGCGGTCGGGTTCGCGCCGGCGCCTGTAGAGCCGGTTGCAGAACCCGTTGCGGAACCCATAGCGGCGCCGGTCGACACGCGCTACAAGGTGAGCTTTGCCAAGAGCCGCCGGGATATCGAATGCGGCAGCAACGAACACGTACTCGATGCCGCCAAGAAGGCAGGCGTGCGCCTGCCTTCTTCATGCACGCAAGGCATGTGCGGCACGTGCAAGGTCAAGCTGGTGTCCGGTGAAGTCAGCATGAAGCACGCAGGCGGCATTCGCCAGCGCGAGATCGATCAGGGCATGGTGCTGCTGTGTTGCAGCAAGCCGTTGAGCGACCTCGTCGTCGACAAATAAGCACGAGCAGGAACCGGATTTCCTCGGGCAGGCCCGTATCGGGGAGAGGGCAGGGAGGAGCGTCGTTTCTGGACAAGTCGATGTCGGAAAAGCGCGTTACGGGCCAATTCTGGCTGGTGAATCTTGACGCTACACGGCGTGGGGCCGCTTAAGGGGAAATCGAATGAAAGCGATGAGAAGAAAGCTTGTTCTGGGGGCGATGACCGCTGCCCTCGCTGCGAGCCTGGGGGCAAACGCCGCTGACAAGCCAACCATCAAGATCGGCTACGTCGAGGGCTGGGATGACAGCGTCGCGACGTCGAATGTCGCCGCGCGCATCATCGAGAAGAAGCTGGGCTATCCGGTGCAGCTGGTGCCGGTAGCAGCGGGCGTGATGTGGCAGGGCGTCGCGCGCGGCGATCTGGACGCGACGTTGTCGGCCTGGCTGCCGGTCACGCATGGCGCGTACTGGAACAACTTCAAGTCGAAGGTCGTCAATCTCGGACCGAACTTCCAGGACGCGAAGATTGGCCTGATCGTGCCGGAGAACGTGGACGTCAGCAGCCTGTCCGACCTCGAAGCGAAGAAGGCGGAATTCGACTCGCGCATCGTGGGCATCGACGCGGGCGCGGGCGTGATGCAGAAGACGAGCGAGGCCATCAAGGCCTACAACCTCGACTACAAGCTGCTGCCCAGTTCGGGTTCGGCGATGACAGCGGAACTGGCGCGCTCGGAAGCGGCGAAAAAGCCGATCATCGTGACGGGCTGGAAGCCGCACTGGATGTTCGCGAAGTACAAGCTCAAGTTCCTCGACGATCCGAAGAAGGTGTTCGGCGAGTCCGAGCACGTGGACAATGTCGTCAATCCGGAACTGGAAAAGAAGGCGCCGCCCGTGGTGGCCTTCCTGAAGAAGTTCCAGTGGAAGCCGGGTGAGATCGACAGCGTCATGCTGGCCACGCAGAACGGCGAGAAGCCGCAGGCCGCCGCCGATGCATGGATCAGCGCGCATGCGGACCGCGTGAATTCCTGGACCCAATAAGCGTTCCGGATTTTCGCTGCAATCAAAGTGGCCCGGTCAGCTTGCGCTGATCGGGCCACTTGTCTTTTCGGGAGCGGGAAGGTCGCCGCCGCTGCGATCCTGCGCGCTTCGTTCGGCTTCGAGCAGCCAGGTTACGAAGGGCGTCACGTTGGAGGGTTGCCTGACGGGATCGCGCGTGTAGATCCATGTCTCGCGATCCACCGGATGAAATCCGAGCGGTGCGATCAGGGTGCCCTTTTCCAGTTCGCTGCGCACCAGGAATTCAGGCGCGATCGCAAAGCCGAGGGCGCCCTTCGCCGCTTCCACCGAAAGCGTCAGCGACTCGAAGACTGCACCGCCCGACACGTCGAGCCCGATGCCATGGGCTTCGCCCCATTCGCTCCATGCATTGAGCTTCGATGATGCGTGCAGCAGCGGCAGATCCAGCATCCGGTCCGGCCTGCCGGGCGGATCCGGCCAGCCTGGCGCGCATACCGGACCAATACGCTCGGAAGCCAGATGCGTCACCGTCACCCCGCCTACGGATGCACGGGGCTGCCCGCTCAGGATCAGCACGTCTACCGTGCCGTCCAGCAACGCGTCAAAATTTGCACGCGTCTGGAAGCACACCGCCAGCGCCGGATGCTGTTGAACGAAGGTTTCGAAACGTGGGAGCAGCCATTGCGCGAGGAAGGTGGTGGAGCAGCCTATGGAGAGCCGCTGAGCTGCCTGATCCTCCCTGATCTGCCGGCATCCTTCCTCCAGCGCGGCAAAGGTGTCCTTGCATACCTGCTTCAGGCGCTCGCCGTTCCGCGTGAGCCGCACGCCGCCGCTGTGCCGTTCGAAGAGCGGCTGGCCGAGCCATTCCTCGAGCGCGCGCATCTGATGGCTGATTGCGCCGTGCGTCATGCCGATCGATTGAGCGGCCTTCGAAAAACTCGAAAACCCGGCCACCGTTTCGAAACTCAATAAGGCGCGTAGGGTGGGCATTCGCTTCGTTGGGTTGTCAATTTTATTCACGGCTGCCGCTAAAATAATTAGTTAGGATGATGAATGATCGTGAAATATGATCTTAGCATTGAACGATCTGCTGTCAGCCACCGGAGGATGTGTGTATCGCGAAGTACTAAACGAGTTGCGCGGCGTGCATGAGTTGTCGCGCAGACTGAACGGCGCGGTCAGCATCTTCGGCAGCGCACGCACGGCACCGGGTTCCCGCCACTTCGAGATGGCGAAGCTGATTGCCGGGAAACTCGCGCGTGAGGACCTGTCCGTCATCTCGGGCGGCGGACCCGGCATCATGCGCGCGGCGCTGGAAGGCGCGCGGGCCGGCGGGACGCAAGCCATCGGCTTCAACATCAAGCTTCCGTTCGAACCGCTCGACATGCGGGACCAGGACATCTCGCTGACGTTCGATCGTTTCTTCACGCGAAAATTTGCATTCAGCCTGTGTTCGGACGCCTATGTCGTGATGCCCGGCGGCATGGGCACGCTCGACGAGCTGTTCGAAATGCTCACGCTGATCCAGACGGGCAAGCTCGCGTCGAAACCGGTCGCGCTGGTGGATCGCGCGTTCTGGCGCGGCCTGATTGCGTGGCTGCGCGAGCAGCCCTTGTCAGCGGGATTCATTCATCAGGAAGACATCGAGAGCATCGGACTGTTCGATGACGCAGACGAAGTCGTGAAATTCGTCATTGATGGAATCAGCGCGGGGATCCGTGCGCGCAGGATCGCGCACGCCCTGAAGGTAACCGACGGAGCCTTGCCATGAAGCCACTCGCACCTCAACTTGTCATGTTCACCGGCGGGCGCGACAGCACGCTCGCCGCTTGCCTGCTGATGCTGCAGGGTGTTCCGGTCCACCTCTTCAGCGCCAACAGCGGCTGCTCCATCCATCGCGAGATTCTGTCGCATCGCGTCGATGAACTGAAGCGCAGGTTCGGCGACCTGGTGGTGCGGCATGTCGTGGAGGACATCAGCGGGGCGTTCCGCAACATCGCTATTGCAACGCTTGAAACCGACATCGTCCAGGACCGCAAGAACCTCGTTCTGCTGGGCGAGAAAATCGCCATTCATGCGCACGTCGTGAACTACTGTTTGCGCAACGGTATCGAGGTCATCAACGACGGCATCGCCCGCTATCAGGAAGAGTTCCCGGAGCAGCGCAGGGTCGCGAAGGATTACTTCGTCGGCCTCATGCGCGAGTACGGCATTACCTATCACAGTCCGATCTACGAAATCGCCAGATCGGTCGATGATGTCAAGTACCGTCTGCTGCTGATCGGCCTCTCGACCAAGTCGCTGGAAGGCATCTCCATCTTCGCCGACAGCTTCACCGAGCCTTCGGACGAAACGGTGCTCGCCTATCTTCAGAGAAAGGAACCGCTCTGCCGCGACATCATCAGCCTGTTGACGGGTCACGACGATCACACGCTGCGACTGAGCCGTAGCGCGGAAGCGCGGACGGCGAACATTCGCGACGCGATCACCAACAATCTTTGAGCCGCGCGGCATGATCGAAAAATGTGCAGCGATCATCGTGAAGAATCGACGTCTGCTCGTCGTGCGCAAGCGCGGCACGTCCACTTTCATTTCGCCGGGCGGCAAGATGGAGAAAGCGGAAGGCCAGCTCGACTGCCTGCGCCGGGAATTGCGCGAGGAACTCGGCGTGAAACTGGTTGAGGCCGAGCGGTTTGGCACCTATGAACGGCGCGCGGAAGGTGAAGACCACGTCATTCGTATCCATGCGTGGCTCACCTCGGTGGACGGCGTGTGCCTGCCGCATGCGGAGATCGAGGAACTGGGCTGGATCGCGGGCGCGCCCTTGCTGCCCGTGGGTTCGGTGTTCGCCGAGTGTGTGATTCCCGAACTCCTTCGGCGGGATCTCATTGATGCCTGATGCAGCGGACCGTCATGGTCAAGCGTGGGGCATTGCATGGATGAGCGCTTCGGGTAAGGGCCTCATGCTTGCCTCGCTCGGCGCGGTACTGCTCAGTATCGATACCTTGCTGCTGCGGCTGATTCGTGGCGACCCGTTCCAGATGGCGTTCGCGCGCGGCCTGTTGATGCTGCTCGCGGGGGGCGTCGTCACGCTGTTCCGGCACGGCTCCGGCTGGCGGACGGTCGCAAGAGGCTGGGCTGCACGGGCGGTCATCGTCTGCTATGGCCTGTCCTCCGTGACCTTCGTCCTCAGCGCGATGATGACGAACATCTCGAACATGCTCACACTCATCGCGACGGCGCCGCTCTGGGCCGCGCTCGGCGCCGGCGTGTTCTTCAAGGACTGGCCGCCGCGCAGGACCTGGATCGCGTGCGCCTGCGCGCTCCTCGGCGTGGTCACGGTCGTGTGGCCATCCTTCTCCACGCGGGCGACGGTCGGTGCAGGCGATGCACTGGCGCTGGCCACTGCGCTGCTGATGGCAGCCGCGTTGCTGCTGTCGCGGCGGTCGCGCGGTGATCTGGCGCTGGCTCCGGCGTTCGGCGGACTGCTGGCCGCTGTGGTGCTGCTGCCGTTCATCCCGCCTGTGGCCTTTCCGGATTGCACCCGGATGCTTCTGATGGCGCTCGAGGGCGCCATCGTCGTGCCCTTGGCATTGGGCATGATCGCGGCGTCGGCACGCGTGCTACCGGCGCCGCAGGTCGGATTGTTCCTGCTGATCGAGACCGTGCTCGGACCGTTCTGGATCTGGGCCTTCCTCGGCGAGACGCCGACACGCTTCGCCATCATCGGCGGCAGCGTGGTGGTGGTATCCCTGGCGGCGCATGGCGCGTTTGCGTTGCGCGCGGCACGCAAGCGCGCGCGCGCCGCACGCTGTTAGCGCAGCACCACGGTCCGTTCGCCGTTGATGAACACCCGCCGCTCGATGAACGCCTTGACCGCGCGCGCAAGCGTGATGCACTCCACGTCGCGTCCCGTGGCCAGCAGGCGCTCGGGGCTGTAGGCGTGATCCACGCGCTCCACTTCCTGTTCGATGATCGGGCCTTCGTCGAGGTCGTCGGTGACGAAGTGCGCGGTCGCGCCAATCAGCTTGACGCCGCGCGTGTGCGCCTGGTGATAAGGCTTCGCGCCCTTGAATCCCGGCAGGAACGAATGATGGATGTTGATGGCCCGCCCGCGCAGCTTGCGGCTCGTTTCGCCCGAGAGGATCTGCATGTAGCGGGCGAGCACCATGAGTTCGGCGCCGGAGGTGTCGAACAGGTCGAGCAGACGGGCTTCCTGTTGCGCCTTGGTGTCCGCGGTGATCGGCAGATGATGGAACGGCAGGCCGTGCTGTTCTGCCAGCGGCGCGAGGTCCGGATGATTGGAGCCGATGCCGACGATATCCATCTTCAGTTCGCCCATGCGCCAGCGGAACAGCAGGTCGGCGAGGCAATGTTCGAGCTTCGACACCATGAGCAGCACTTTCGGCCGCACCGCCAGGTCGTGCATCGCCCAGGACATTGAAAAGCGTCCGGCGATGGGCTCGAACTCGCGCTTCAGCATCGCCAGATCCAGCGGCTCGTCCGGTTGTGCGCCATGAAAGACGCAGCGCACGAAGAAGCGTTCGCTCAGGTCGTCGTCGAAGACGGTGAGTTCGTCGATATACCCGTGATGCCGCTCCAGAAAGCCGACGATGGCGGCCACTTGCCCCGCCGCGCTCGGGCACGAGACGGTAAGCACCAGTTGATCAAAGCGGGAATCGGCTGCCATGCGTGCTCCACATTCGGAAGATCGCCGCGCCGCGAAATACGGCGAGCGTGCGCATCAGTAGAGCAAAAAGCGAGGTCGGCGCGATAGAAGCCAGACGCCGCGCGCCTAGTACAAAAACGTCAGACGCGCATCAGACACCCACGTCGCATTCCTCGAGCAGCCAGTCGCTGAACGCCCGGACCGCCGCTGACGGCTCGCGCGGCGTGACCAGCATGTAGCCGCGCTCCGTCACGAGCGGGGTATCGCACAGCGCAACCAGCTGGCCGGTGGCGATCAGCTCGTCCACCAGCGGCGCCCAGCCGAGCGCGACGCCCTGGCCCATCACCGCCGCGTGCGTGACGAGCGCATAGCTGTTGAACGTGAAGCCGCCTTGCGTAGGCGGCGCGGCGAGGCCGTGCCCTTCGAACCAGGCGCTCCATGAGAGCCAGCGCTCCGGATGCGTGGCTTCCAGATGCAGCAGCGGCAACGCGAGGAAATCAGCAGGCGTGCGCGGCGCCGGGACCTTTTGCAACAGCGAGGGGCTGCACACGGGCATCACGCATTCGGGAAACAGCTTCACGGCGCGGCGCGGGCTCCAGTCCGCCTGGGTATCGCCGAATACGATCACCACGTCTGCGTGCTGACCCGATGCGCTCGGCATGCTCTGCGACGTGATGATCTTCACGTCGACATCCGGCATCAGCGCCTTGAACTGCGGCAGGCGCGGCATCAGCCAATAGGTGGCGAAGCCGAAGTCGGTGGCCAGCGTGAGCGTGCGCTGCGCGCGCCGTGAGCGAATGTCCGCGGTGGCTATGCGAATCACGTCGAGACCCTGGCGCACGGCTTCGAACAGCCGCACGCCGTCTTCCGTCAGCGTGACGCCGCGATGCCCGCGCTCGAACAGCGCCGCGCCGAGCGCTTCCTCCAGCTGCACGACGCGCTGGCTCACCGCGGGCTGCGTGGAACCGAGTTCGCGCGCAGCGGCCGTGAAGCTTGCCAGACGCGCGGCGGATTCGAACATCAACAACGCCTGCATGGGCGGCAGACGATCCGGCGGCGGCATAACCCCTCCTTATGGGCGCATAACGATTTGCTGTCTTCACAGCCGCGAATTGACCGGCAATAGTCACATTGAACCGCTGTTCAACCATCGCCTGCTGTGGTGGATTCTATTCGAGGCACGCTTTCATGCTTGAGACGAAACAAAATATTCTCGTACTGATGGCCGACCAGCTCACGCCGTTCGCGCTGTCGGCCTATGGCAACCGGGTGACGAAGACGCCGCGCATCGATGCACTGGCGCGCAAAGGCGTCGTGTTCGAGTCGGCCTATTGTGCAAGTCCGCTGTGCGCGCCTTCGCGCTTTTCGCTTCTCGCGGGCAAGCTGCCTTCGAACATCGGCGCCTACGACAACGCCGCCGAGTTCCCCTCGGAAACCCTGACCTTCGCGCATTACCTGCGGGCCGAAGGCTATCGCACGATTCTCTCCGGCAAGATGCATTTCTGCGGCGCGGATCAGCTGCATGGTTTCGAGGAACGTCTCACGACCGACATCTACCCCGCCGATTTCGGCTGGACGCCTGATTGGCAAAACCCGGAAGCGCGCCCGACGTGGTACCACAACATGAGCTCGGTGATCGATGCCGGTCCGTGCGTGCGCACCAATCAGCTCGACTTCGACGACGAAGTGACCTTCACCACGCGCCAGAAGCTCTTCGATATCGCCCGCGAGCGCAACGCGGGCCGGGACGCGCGTCCGTTCATGATGGTCGCGTCGCTGACGCATCCGCATGATCCCTACGCCATTCCGCGCAAATACTGGGACCTGTACCGCGACGAAGACATCGACATGCCTTCGTATCAGGATTCGCTCGATGCCAGCGATCCTCATTCGAAGCGTCTGCGCCACGTATACGAGGCGGACCGCACGCCGCCCACCGAACGGCAGGTGCGCAACGCGCGGCGCGCGTACTACGGCGCGGTGTCCTACGTGGACGACCAGTTCGCCTCGATACTTGAAGCCCTCGAACAGGCGGGACTCGCGGACGACACGATCATCGTCGTCACGTCGGATCATGGCGAGATGCTCGGCGAACGCGGCCTCTGGTACAAGATGACGTTCTTCGAAGGCGGCTGCCGCGTGCCGTTGATCGTGCACGCGCCGAAGCAGTTCGACGCACGTCGCGTGGCGGAGTCGGTGTCGCATCTGGATGTGCTGCCCACGCTCGTCGAACTGGCTCGCGGGGCAGCCGTGAGCGGGCCGGAAGCGTGGCCTGACAGCGTCGACGGCCGCAGTCTCGTGCCGCATCTGCAGGGCAGCGGCGGACATGACGAGGCGACCGGCGAGTACCTTGCGGAAGGGGCCATCGCGCCCATCGTCATGATCCGGCGTGGCCGCTACAAGTTCATCCATTCGAGCGTGGATCCCGACCAGCTGTACGACGTCCAGTCCGATCCCTTCGAACGGACCAATCTCGCAGGGATTGAGCGGCACGCTCCGCTCGTGGCCGAATTCCGCGCGGAGATCGCGCGCCGCTGGAATCTGGACGCATTGCATCAGGACGTGCTGGCGAGCCAGCGCCGCCGTCATTTCCACTTCGCGGCGACCACGCGCGGCAGAATCCAGTCATGGGACTGGCAGCCACACGTGGATGCGAGCCAGCGTTACATGCGCAACCATAACGACCTCGACGATCTCGAAGCCATGGCGCGTTTCCCGGCCGTCGAACGCTGACGTGTTCTTCTTTCCTCCCCACCTACGACAGGACCCATCATGAAAAAGGGCTTCATCCATGCGCTCTTCGCCGCCGCGCTTGTTTGCGTGGCATCCCACGCATTCGCCGCGGAGCCGCAGTCCTGCACGCAGGTGCGCATGGCCGGCCCGGGGTGGACCGATATCGACGCCACCAATGCCATGAGCGGCATTGTGCTCAAGGCGCTGGGCTATCGGCAGAACGTCGCGAACCTGTCAGTGCCGATCACCTATCAGGGCTTGAAGAAAGGGCAGATCGATGTATTCCTCGGCAACTGGATGCCTGCTCAGGCACCGCTCGTGAAGCCGTTTTTCGAGGAGAAGTCGATCGAGGTGGTGCGGCCGAATCTGTCGAATGCGAAGTTCACGCTCGCCGTGCCGGACTACGTGGCCGCGGCGGGCGTGCATTCGTTCGCGGACCTCGCGAAGAACGCCGACAAGTTCGACAACCGCATCTACGGCATCGAACCGGGCGCGCCCGCGAATCAGAACATCAAGCGCATGGTGGACGACAAGGCTTTCGGCCTGGGCGACTGGAAGGTGGTGGAGTCGAGCGAGACCGCGATGCTGACGCAGGTCGAGCGGGCCGTGCGTGACAAGAAGTGGATCGTATTTCTCGCGTGGGAGCCGCATCTCATGAACACGAAGTTCAAGCTCGCGTATCTCGACGGCGGCGACCGCTACTTCGGTCCCAACTACGGCGGCGCGACGGTCAATACGGTGGCACGCAGCGGCTACGAGCAACAGTGTCCGAATCTCGGGCGCCTGTTCAAACAGATGGCCTTCAATGTCGATCTCGAGAACGGCGTCATCACCGAGGTGCTGGAAAAGAAGACTCACGTCGACGAAGCTGCCAGCGACGCGCTGAAGCATCATCCCGAGTTGCTCAAGTCGTGGCTCGACGGCGTGACGACCGCAAGCGGCGGCAATGGCCTCGAAGCGGTGCAGACGGCGCTGGGGGTGAAGTAGGTGGGGATTGTTCCGCTTCGCCGCCTGGATGCTCAGGCGCTTCGGCGGCAGTCTCCGTAGTTCCTGGCAGGTCAGGCCATGAGTCGTCACGTAACGGGGCCGGCGTGGGCGCGCTCTTGACGCTGAGCCATGCTGGCGCGACAGCTGCCCAGCACGCTTCAATTATCTCTTTACCGTGCGCCTCTAAGAGGCCCTTGTGAAGCGTAGGTGTCTGCCTCACCCGCGTCTTTGGTTCTTACCATCGACGCGGGTTGTCTTATGCCTTCACTTTGCAGGCGCTGGGGGCGGGGGTACGGGTCCTGAGCGCGGCCCTCCGGTGATGTGCTTCAAGAATGTATGACCGGGACCATACACGCTTATCTCAATATATTCCGATTTGTTCGGAGGGGCGGGCTTTCCCTGCTTGTCCATTGAGATCGTTACGATCTCGGTAACCGGAACGCAATAAGCCGCCTTGTTCGTGTCGACGCGGTTTCCTTTGTCGTCGTAGCAATAGAGCACGAAGAATTCAGGGAATTTGGATGCTGGCGTTACTTCGGTGCTGCCGTTCCATGTGTACTTCCATGTGATCGTGCCCGGATGGGGTTGAGAGGGGTCTTGTGCGCCCGGATGATTGGTTTGGTTCATATGCGATGTGCTTGGTTTGACGTTGCCCGCGCAGGCGCTGAGCATGAAGATAGTCGCGGCTAACAGGGTGAGTCGCTTCATTTTGAGTGTTTATCCAGATACCGATAACGCGCCCGATAGTTCTCCCGGCCCCTGTCCTCGCAGGGAGAGCCGAGACTCGAAAAGTACATGTTGACGGATTCGGCGAAGTCTTCGAATTCGTTCTGACGGGCATAATCCGAAGGCGCTCTGCCATCGCTCGCCATAGCATCAAGCCACGCCTGCTTCGTCGATCCATCCTTCCACAACGATTCGCTCCATATGTGGCCGGTCTCATGGCTCATGGTGCTATCGACATATTGTTGCGGGATGTCGGGCCAATCCTTCCATGGGTAAATAGCAACGCCTTGCTCGATGTCCGCTGCCGCGCCTGAATAGAAATTCGGGTTGGCGTATTTTGCTTGCCAATAAGCGTCTTCTCGATTCCCGTGTGTGTTCAATGAAACCCTCGTCAAGTCCTTGGTCTGATGTGGCTTAAGGACCTCCAAGGCCTTGATGCTTTTGTCCCCGCTTGGAAGCCCATAGCCTTCAGCAGGCTTGCCGAGCGGCATGAAAACATCGACGGACCGTCCGTGTACCGTAGCCGTCTTCAGGAACGCGAGGCTTGGCCCGTCAGCCGGAAAATCGAACATCACGCGATCGACCGGTGAAGCAGTGACGGGGTTGACGTGCTTGTACAACTCGGCGGGTGCGTCGATGCGACGACGCGAGCCATCGAGATAAGAGCAATCGAGGCGTGCCGCCATGGCTTTGAGCTTCGCGGGTGCCGCGTCGGGCGCGGCCCGTGGCCATAGCTGCTCAGGTGTGTAGGTCTTGGAGCGGGGCGGCGGCAGTACCTCTGCGACTCACGAAGGTGTAATCCGGTTCCTTCAATTCAACTTGTAACTCACCGGAGCGAACTGCACGCTCGATGTCTTTGTAGGCGTTGAATCCAGCCATCCCGTGTATGCCGATAAGCGCGGACAACTCGGACATGATGAACAAGTTAGTTGACCATTCGGCGCGCCGATGCAGAAACAATTCGGCATGGAATTGGTCGCCAAGTTCTTCATAGCTCAAACTCAGGTAGTTGGGACGACGGCGCACGATGAAGCCGATATCTCGGAGATACACTTCGTTCGTCAATTCTTCTTCCTTTGCGGATCGGTGGATGGGTATTGATGCGGATGGTGCGTGCTATAACTTATGTGCACCATCCTCAATCGTGGAGAAAGACGCTTTTTCAGGATCGCTTTGCTGTCGTTCATTCTCTTTTAGGGGATGCGGGCTCTATGTCGCTTAAGGTTTATAACTTCATCCCAATCGACCAAATAGCAGGATTAGACAGACTAAGACAACCTCGTACGTTATTGATTGTTTTGGCTCGTGAAAATTTGTTCGGTGCGGTGCTGAATCTCTTCTCGTCAAAATTGCTTTTCAACATGGGCCCTCGCAAGACACGTGATCCACCATGAAGCCAATCCCGCCGCCATCGATCAAGCCCTCGCTTTGCCCTTGAAGAAGCACGAAACTCTTCGCACTGGCAGCGATGGCGTGAGAGAAGAGGGTCGTTTGAGTCAGTCGCCATCCCCAGCTGAGTGCTTCGCTTTCACCCACATGACCGATAACAGCCGACTCGCCTTTTACTTCACCTATGCTCAAGAAAATGTTGCTCATGTGTTTTGAACCTCTGGATTGTTCGTTCGGATGGGCAGAACGTCCGCGCGTGGTGATCGTAAGGTAATAAACACGGCAAGAGAATTGCATAAATCTGATGCTTACTCGGTCAATTAAAGAAATCGCTTTGCTCTGGTCACGTCTTAGAGCGGCGCGTTGAGGTACTACCGATTCACGAGCATGATGGTTAAGGGAAGGTGACCAGCCTTCAAAGAGAAGGGCGGTGCGGATTCCCGGGATCGCGCACCATGTAAGGCGGGTCTTGGCTGTAACCTTAAAGCGCGCTCATCAGGATCTCCGGCCCGCTGTACGGTGGGTGATGCGAGTTTGCGGTCGGAGCGAGCCGCGATCAATCTGGCTTCGGGCGTCGACACGGACGCGGCAACGTGACCGCAATGCGAACCCCCGTTTCGTGCATGCCGTGACGGGCAGAGTGAAGCGGTGCACACCGCGCTCGGCGTGAAGTAAGCGCGAATTCATCCCGGTGCGAAACGTATCCGTCGCAGAGAGACAGATTTGCGTCGCAATCGGTCGAGCCTTCCTTTATATGGAACCTTATTTTTACAACACCGGCGAGACGATCCGTTTCGCCGCATAGCCACTCAGGCGCGTCAGCGGCAGTCTCCGCAGTTCCCGGCAGGTCAGGCGATGTGTCATCACGCAATGCGTGAAGGCAGGGCATCGCTCATTCCAACGAAACCGATCACGACAAGAAGAGGACGAGCACGATGAGAAAGCGACATGCCGCAACCCGCACGACACCTACCGCACGCGCAGCGCGGCTCGCGAGCCTTGCCGTCGCAGCAGGCGCGAGTCTCGCTCCGGCGCTGGCGCACGCACAAAGCAGCGTCACGCTGTACGGCATCCTCGATGCAGGCGTCACGTGGGTGAACAACAGTGGCGGCGCGCATGTCGTCAAGTTCGATGACGGCGTCTCCTATGGCAACCGTCTCGGTTTTCGCGGCGTCGAGGATCTCGGCGGCGGACTGCAAGCCATCTTCGTGCTCGAATCGGGCTTTCGTCTCGGCACGGGCCGCTATGCATTCGGCGGCGCGGAGTTCGGACGCCAGGCGTACGTAGGCCTCAAGAACCAGTGGGGCACGGTCTCGCTAGGCAATCAGCTCGACATGACCGAGGAGTTCGTCTATCTCTACAACATTTCGGCGTGGGCCAGCGGCTACGCGATCCATCAAGGCGACTTCGACCGCATGAACGGCGACCGCTTGCCCAACTCGGTCAAGTTCCTGTCGAACAACATCGGCGGCTTCACGTTCGGTGGCATGTATTCGTTCGGCAACGTGTCGGGCAACTTCCATCAGAACAGCGCGTGGAGCGTCGGCGCGCACTATGCCGCGAACACCTTCAACGTGGGCGCCGCGTACACGCAGCTCAACAACCCTAACGGCATCTATGCGTTCGATCCCTACGCGATGATCGGCGCGCGCACGTTCCTCGGCCAGCCGACCGTATCCGTCGATCCCGCCACGGGCGCCGTCACCGACCTCTACAGCGCGAACTCCTTTCCCGTCGACAAGCAAGGCGCGTTCGCGGTGGGCGCAGCCTGGACGCTCGGCAACCTGATGCTGTCGGGTAACTTCACGTACACGACCATCAAGGGTCTAGGCCAGACTTCGCACATGCAGGTGTACGAGGGCGGCGCATCGTATAACTTCAGGCCCGACCTCGCGCTGTACGGCGGCTATCAGCACACGCGCTTCGAAGGCAATCACTGGAATCAGGGATCGCTCGGCCTGCACTACCTGCTCTCGAAGCGCACCGACGTCTATATCTCTGGCGACTATCTGCGCGCCTCCGGTCCGATCGACGCTGTCATCGGCTACAGCTTCACGCCGTCGTCGACGAACACGCAGTCTGACGTGCGCATCGGCATGCGTCACTCGTTCTAGGCCGCGGCAAGCCGCGCGGGACCGGCGTTGCGCAATGCGCTGCGGTCCTGGCGTGGGCTCGTGTTGAAACGCGCGCGATACGTGCGCGAGAAATGCGACGGCGATTCGAAGCCGCACGCCACGCAGACCGCCAGGATCGACATGTCGGTCTGCTGCAGCAGTTCGCGGGCGCGAGCGAGGCGCAGGCCGAGATAGAAGTGCGTCGGCGTGTCCTGCAATGCCGCGCAGAACAGGCGTTCCAGCTGCCGCCGCGTGACGCCGACGGACGCGGCGAGCGCATCGGGCGGAAGCGGCTCCTCCATGTTCTGTTCCATTACGCCGATCACCTGAATCAGCTTGCGATTGTGAATGCCGTAGCGCGCGGCGAGTTGCAGGCGCTGATGATCCGATCGTTGCCGGATGCGGCCCAGCACGAACTGCTCGGACACCTGGGCTGCGAGGCCCGCGCCATGTTCGCGGCCGATCAGGTCGAGCATCATGTCGATGGAAGCGGTGCCGCCCGCGCACGTGATGCGGCGCGTATCGATTTCGAAGAGTTCCTGGCTTGTCTCGATCTCGGGATACTGTTCCGCGAATGCCGCCGCGGCTTCCCAGTGCAACGTCGCGCGCTTGCCCGCGAGCAGGCCGCAGCGCGCGAGGATGAAGCTGCCGGTATCGATGCCGCCGAGCGTCGCGCCGGCACGGTCCAGCCGCTTGAGCCAGTCGGCGAGTTCGCGCGTGAAGCCCGCGAGAGGCTCGAAACCCGACACGACGAACACCGTGCGTGCGTCGGCGACGTCATTGAACGCGGCTTCTGCATTCACCGTGATGCCGTTGCTCGCGGCCACAGGGCCGCCGTCGGCGGAGAGGATATGCCAGCGGTACAGATCGCCCGCGAAGCGGTTGGCGACCCGTAATGGCTCGATCGCCGACATGAACCCGATCGACGAGAACTCGGGCAGCAGAAGAAAGTGGATGTCTTGTGGAGCGGGCATCGGAGGTTCGATGAAGGTAGGCCGTTCACCGTAGCAAGAGCAAAATGCATGCGCAATCCGGCGCGCCCCGTAGAGCGCGCCGGATCATGATGCGCGTTGCTCAGTCAGACGCGCGAGAGTGCGTGCGTCAGCGTCTGCGCGACCGTCGCGAGTTGCGGTTCGACCACCAGATCGGTGTGCCTGCCCTCGACCTTCATCACCTGCAAGCCATTCTTCGCGACGCGTTGCCATACCGGCAGCGGATCGCCGCGCATCGTCTCCAGAACCGTGGCGCGTACATAGACGATCGGGCCGCCCTGGTAATGACGCGGCGTGTAGGTCGTCATGGCGACGCGCATCGACTCGCGCACGCGCATCAGCGCGGGCGGCAGGCCCTGCGCGTCGGGCGCGGCCTTGTGGGCCTGATGCCCCAGGCGCATGCGCACGCGGTCCGCGAACGCGCCCGCCTTGGTGCGCACGTAGCCGAGTCGTGCCCGCGTATCGAGCGAGCGGAATTCACGCAGGCGATCGGCGATCACGTCCGCCTGGAAGCGTGTCCATTGCGGGAACGGCAGGCAGTGTTCGTGCACGTAGGTATCGAGCAGGCACAGCATCTCGATGCGCTCGCCCGCCGCCACGAGCTGCTGCGCAATCTCGAACGCGATCAGCCCGCCGAACGAATAGCCGGCGATCGCATACGGCCCTTGCGGCTGTACTTCGCGCATGCGCCGCACGTAGCCCTCGGCCATTTTCTCGACGCTGTGCTGCGGTGCTTCATCGCCGTCGAGTCCGAGCGCCTGCAGGCCGTACACGGGCCGCTCGTTTTCCAGCATGCCCGCGAGCGTCAGGCACTCCATCACCGAGCCGGTGATGCTGTGCGCCATGAAGAGCGGGCGGCCCGTGCCCGCGCGCATCTGCACCACGGTCGAGCCCGTGGTCTGCGATGCCGAACCCGCGGCGAGCACGGCCGCGAGACGCGCGATGGTCGGCGCGACGATCATCGTCGAGAGCGTCAGCGCGCGGCCCGTGGTGCGCTGCACGTCGGCGAGCATGCGCGCCGCCAGCAGCGAGTGCCCGCCGAGGTCGAAGAAATTGTCGTCGCGGCCGATCGGCGAGAAGCTGAAACACTGCTCCCACAGCGCGCACAGATAAGCCTCGAGTTGCGCGACAGATTCGCCCGGCGCCGGCAACGCGCTCTTCACGCGCGAAAGGGACGGGTGTTCGCGAATCCGTTCGAGACAATCCGGATTCGCCAGCGACGAGACATTGCGCGCCGGCAGGCCGTTCACCGCATCGCGGGCCGCAGCCTCGGACGGTTTGCCGTTGTGCGTGACCGGCAGCGCGTCAACCTGAACGATCACGTCGGGCACCAGCGCTGCGCTGCCCTGGCGTTTCAGCTCGCGGCGGATGCGCGCGGCGAGCGCCGCGTTCATCTGCGCGCCGGGGCGCAGCACGAGCAGCAGCACGATGCGCTGGCCCGCATCGCCCGCATTGGTGTCCGTCTGCGGCACGGCCATCGCCTGGCAAACGTCCGCGATGCCGCTCAGGATGCGGTAGATCTCGCCCGGGCTCACGTTGATGCCGCGCACGTTGAGCACGCCGTCGCTGCGGCCATGCATGCGCGCCGAGCCTTGCGGCGAGAACTCGATTACGTCGCCATGCGTCCACATGCCTTCGTTTGCCGCGAAGTAGGCTTGATGAAAGCGCGTGCCGTCGGTATCGCCGAAGAAAGCAAGTGGCCGTGAAGGAAACGGATTGGTGCAGACCAGTTCGCCCGGCATGATGGTGCTCGCGCCCTGGTCGAACGCCTGCACGTCGAGGCCAAGGCTGCGGCACTGGGCCTCGCCCGCATACACCGGCAGGTTCGGATTGCCCAGCACGAAGCAGCCGATGATGTCCGTGCCGCCGGAGATCGATTGCAGCTGCAAGGGTTTCACGCGGTCGCGGACCCAGTGGAATTGCGCGTCGTAGAGCACGGCGCCCGTTGACAACACTGCGCGCAGCGCCGAAAGGTCGAATTGCGCGCCGGGTTCGAGACCGGCGTCCTCGCTCATCTTGAGATACGCGGGACTCGTGCCGAAGACCGTCGCGCGTTCGTTCGCAATGAGCCGCCAGAGCGTATCCACCGCGGCCACAGGGCCGTCATAGGTGACGATCTCCACGCCCGATGCCAGCGCGGACAATTGCCAGTTCCACATCATCCACGAACAGCTGGTGTGGAAGAACAGCTTGTCGCCGGGACCGAAGTTGCAGTGCAGCCGGTGTTCCTTCACATGCTCGAGGAGCGTGCCGCCCGCGCCGTGCACGATGCATTTCGGCTTGCCGGTGGTGCCCGACGAAAACATGATGAACAACGGGTGATTGAATTCGAAACGCTTCCAGTCGAAACGCAAGGCATTGCCGTGCAGGATCAATGCACGCATTTCGTGCTGACGCACTGTCACGGAGCTGGGCAATTCGGTTTCGTCGAGACAGACGATATCCGTGAGCGATCCCAACTGCATCGCGACAGCCGCGATGTGACCCGAGATCGAGCCGCCGGTGTCGAAAGGCCGTTGCGTGGTGTGCGCGAACAACATCTTCGGTGTGAGCGGCGCGAAGCGGTCGAGGATTGCCTGCACGCCGTTTTCCGGCGCGGCCGTGGAGAGCGTGGCGCCCAGCGCCGTCACCGCCAGCGCGACGGTGATCGCGTCGCCGTCGTTGCGCATGATCGCGGCCACGCGGTCGCCCGGCTTGAGACCGAGTTCACTCAGTGCATGTGCAAGCCGCATGACGCGTTCGCGCAGTTCGCCACGGGTGTAGGTGATGCGGCGGCCATCGGCATAACGGGAGGTAAGTGCGGGAGTGTCGTCGGGCGCGATGCGCCTGCCTAGCAGATTCTCGGCGTAATTCAATTCGACATTCGGAAAGAATCGCGCTGTTTCGCATTGCGTGCCAATACAAACCGGTTCATCCGATCCGGACCATTCAAGTCCTTCAGCCGAATCGAGAAAGTATTTCCAGAACTGCCGATATTCACGGCACGCAAAAGCATGCAATCCGGCATAACTGCCGAAATGCTCGCCGATGATTTTTTCGAAGCCTTCCGTGAAGGCTGTCATGCGTGAAGCGCTGATCTGCTCGAAGGCGGGTTCAAACAATGGCTCGCGCGCGTAGCTGCGCGCACGCTCTCGGATAGCGTCCTGTCGGTCCATTTTTATGCACCTGTAATTGGACTGCATGGCTTTAAGCGCCTGGGTACTCGAACACAGACGGGAAATCTCTCTTTTTCCCCTTTTATGCGTCTGTGTCGACGCCCGGCGTCGATCCCTCAAACGCAGATTACTCGTCCGGAAGGCACGGCAATGTTCGAACACCCACAAAGTCTGCCGCCGTCAACGAAGGTTACTCTTGCTCGCGCGCATTTCATATTCATGAGTGGTCGCGTCGCGAAATGACACACTCGCGACATTCCCGACGCAACGGTTTCCTTAACATCGTCCGCCTGTCATGAGCAAGATAACTGCCAGCCAACATCAAGGCACGCAACGAAAAACTTTTTGACGTGGCGCCCGCTGCCGCACGAGCGGTTGATTTTCGACACAACGTCGCAAGCAGGCAAGTCGCCGTCGCCGGCGGACGTTCGCGCACTTTTATGCGGCGATACTTTCGTATCCATGCCGGCGCCCCGAACCGGTTCATCGAGACAACCCACCACGGAAGAACGCCAATGAGACATCGCCTGATTTCCCAGCTGCTGATGGCCGGAACCTGCGCCGCGGGCGTGGCGTTCGCCCTGACGCAGGACGCGCGTGCGGAAGATGCCAGTTGCAAGACCGTGCGTTTCGTCGATATCGGCTGGACCGACATCACGTCGACCACCGCGCTCGCGTCGGTCGTGTTCGAAGGACTCGGCTATGCGCCGAAGACCACGGTCGCCTCAGTCCCGATCTCGCTGGCCGGCCTCAAGAGCAAGCAGATCGATGTCTCGCTCGGCTACTGGTGGCCGGTGCAACAGAAGGCCGTCGAACCGTATCTCGAATCGAAGAGCATCCAGAAGCTCGATCCGCCGAATCTCTCCGGCGCGAAGGCGACGCTCGCCGTGCCGGCCTATGCCTACGACGCGGGCATCAAGACCTTCGCCGATATCGCGAAGCATCGCGACGAGCTTGGCGGCAAGATCTATGGCATCGAGCCGGGCAGCAGCGCCAACGCGAAAATCCAGAAGATGATCGATTCGAACCAGTTCGGGCTCGGTGGCTTCAAGCTGGTGGAGTCGAGTGAAGCGGGCATGCTGGTGACGGTCGAGCGCGCCATTCGCGACAAGAAGCCGGTTGTATTTCTGGGGTGGGAACCTCACCCCATGAACATCCAGATGAAGCTCGACTACCTCTCGGGCGGCGATGACGTATTCGGCCCGAACTATGGCGAGGCGCGCGTCTACACGCTGACCAACACCGACTTCCTGTCGCGCTGTCCGAATGCCGGGAAGCTGGTGTCGAACCTGCGCTTCACGACCGATCTGGAAAACCGCCTGATGCAGCCCGTGATGAACAAGGAGCGCCCGCAGGAGGCGGCGAAGGCGTATCTGAAGAGCAATCCGCAGGTGCTGGATGCGTGGCTGGCCGGCGTGAAGACGGTCGACGGCAAGGACGGCTTGCCCGCGGTGAAACAGTACCTGGGGCTTTGACAAGCTGAGCAGTGCGCCTGAAGTTCTTCCGGACCTTCGGGCGAGCAGGGAAAGCAGGAACCCTAACAGTCTTCTGGAACGGAATATCCATGAACTACGAAGTCATCGTGACCTGCGCGGTCACCGGCGCCGGCGACACCACGGCCAGGCATCCCGCCATTCCCGTCACGCCGAAGCAGATCGCCGAAGCGGCAATCGAAGCCGCGCGCGCGGGCGCAACCGTCGCGCATTGTCACGTGCGCGATCCGAAGACGGGCAGAGGCAGCCGCGATCCGGCGCTGTACCGGGAAGTCGTCGACCGCATTCGTTCGTCGGATGTGGACGTCATCATCAATCTGACGGCGGGCATGGGCGGCGATCTCGAGATCGGCCCCGGCGAAGAGCCGATGCGCTTCGGGCGTGGCACGGATCTCGTCGGCGGGCTGACGCGTCTCGCGCACGTCGAAGAGCTGCTGCCCGAAATCTGCACGCTGGACTGCGGCACGCTCAACTTCGGCGACGGCGACTACGTCTACGTCTCGACGCCCGCCCAGTTGCGCGCCGGCGCGAAACGCATCCAGGAACTCGGCGTGAAGCCGGAACTGGAGATCTTCGATACGGGGCATCTGTGGTTCGCCAACCAGCTGCTGAAGGAAGGTCTGCTCGATGACCCGCCGCTCTTCCAGCTGTGCATGGGCATTCCGTGGGGCGCGCCGCCCGACACCGGCACGATGAAGGCGATGGTCGACAACCTGCCGCCCGGCGCGCACTGGGCAGGCTTCGGCATCGGCCGCATGCAGATGCCGATGGTCGCCCAGGCGATGCTGCTCGGCGGCCACGTGCGTGTCGGGCTCGAAGACAACCTGTGGCTCGATCGCGGCGTCCACGCGACCAACGGCACACTGGTGCAGCGCGCGATCGAGATCATCGAGCGGCTGGGAGCGCGCACGCTCACGCCCGCCGAAGGCCGCAGGAAGCTGGGACTGCCCGCGCGCGGCGAACGTCCGCTCGACAAGCGCGCGCTCGAACAATTGGCCTGAACTTCACTCGCTCGAACTCAAACGGACCTCATCAACATGCAAGTCAAGCAATTCGCCGCGCTCGGCGCGGGTGTGATCGGCAGCGGCTGGGTGGCGCGTGCGCTCGGAGCAGGGCTCGACGTCACCGCATGGGATCCGGCGCCCGGCGCCGAAGCGCAACTGCGCGCGAACGTCGCCAACGCGTGGCCCGCGCTGGAGCGCGCCGGACTGGCGGCGGGGGCATCGCCGGAACGCCTGCGCGTGGTCGCGACGGTCGAGGAGTGCGTGGCCCAGGCGGACTTCATCCAGGAAAGCGCACCGGAGCGCGAGGAACTGAAGCTCGCGTTGCATGAGCGCGTGAGCCGCGCGGCCAGGCCGGACGCGCTCATCGCTTCTTCCACTTCGGGCCTGCTGCCGAGCGACTTCTATGCGCGCGCCCTGCATCCCGAACGCTGCGTGGTCGGGCATCCGTTCAATCCGGTGTATCTGCTGCCGCTCGTCGAAGTGCTCGGCGGCGACAAGACCTCGGGCGAGGCGATCGATGCAGCGATGAGCTTCTACGCGTTTATTGGCATGCGGCCCTTGCGGGTGCGCAAGGAAGTGCCGGGCTTCATCGCGGACCGGCTGCTGGAGGCGCTGTGGCGCGAGGCGCTGCATCTCGTGAACGACGGCGTCGCGACCACCGGGGAAATCGACGACGCCATCCGTTACGGCGCGGGCATCCGCTGGTCGTTCATGGGCACGTTCCTGACCTACACGCTGGCGGGCGGCGAGGCGGGCATGCGACACTTCATGCAGCAGTTCGGCCCCGCGCTGGAACTGCCGTGGACCAGGCTGGTGGCGCCGCAACTGACCGACGAACTGATCGACCGCGTGGTCGACGGCACGTCGCGGCAAACCGGCGGGCGCGACATCAAGGCGCTGGAGCGGTATCGCGACGATTGCATTTCGAGCGTGATCGAAGCGATTGCGGCGGCGAAGGCGCGGCATGGCATCGAGGACTGAAGGAGCGACGATGATCTACCGCGACACCGTGAAGGCCGAATGGGTCGATTACAACGGCCATCTGCGCGACGCCTTCTACATGCTGATCTATAGCCTCGCGACCGATGCCTTCATGGACCGCATCGGTCTCGACGACGCCGGCCGCCGCGCGCGCCAGCGCACCTTGTACACGCTGGAAGCGCACGTCAGCTATCTGCGGGAAATCAAGGAAGGCGCGGCGGTGCGGGTCGAGGTGCGGGTGCTCGCGCATGACCGCAAGCGCGTCCATCTCTACCTGGAGATGTTCGAGGGCGATTCAGTCGAACCGGTATCGGCGTGCGAGCAGATGCTGATGCACATCGATACCGGCGGCGCGCCGAAGTCGGCTTCGTTCGATGCGGACGTCGCCGCGCGCATTGCCGCCGAGCCGACCGTCGCGCCGGAGCACGCGCGTCATGCCGGACGCGTGATCGGCTTGCCGGCGCGCGCTTCGTCCACCGCGCCGGCCTGAGCGCGCCAGTTGCGCAGCAACAGCGCGTTGGTCACGACGCTCACACTCGAGAACGCCATGGCCGCGCCCGCGAACATCGGATCGAGCAGACCGAACGCCGCCAGCGGAATGCCGATCAGGTTATAGACGAACGCCCAGAACAGGTTCTGCTGGATCTTCCGATAGGTGCGCCGCGAGATGTCGATGGCATCGGCGACCAGCGCCGGGTCGCCGCGCATCAGCGTGATGCCGGCGGCTTCCATCGCGACGTCGGTGCCGCTCGCCATGGCGATGCCGACATCGGCGGCGGCGAGCGCGGGGGCGTCGTTGATGCCGTCGCCGGCCATCGCCACGATGCCTTGCGCCGATGCCCGCAATTGCCCGACGACGCGCGCCTTGTCGTCGGGCAGGGTCTGAGCGAACACGCGCTCCGCCGGAATGCCGAGCGCACGCGCCACGGCGTGCGCGCTGCCTGCGTTGTCGCCGGTGATGAGCGCGCTTTGCACGCCCATCGCCGCCAGCCGTTCGATGGCCGCGCGGGCCGTCGGCTTGACGGTGTCGCCGAAGGCGAGCAGTGCGAGCACCTCGTGCCGCGCCTGGGTCTCCTCGATCAGCCATGACACCGTGTTGCCGCGCGCTTCGAGCGCCTGCGCGCGTTCCCTGAGCGAAGGCGGCACGTCCGCCCCCAGTTCCGTGACCCAGCGCCCGCTGCCGATGGCGATGCGTCTGTCGTTCACACTCGCCTCGACGCCGCGCCCGGCGACCGCGCGCGCCGCGCTCGCCTCGAAGCGCGGCGCGTCCGGATCGTCCAGTGCGGCGGCCACGACGGCCTTGGCAAGCGGATGCTCGCTCGAACGCTGCACGGCGGCCGCCAGCGCGAGCGCTTCTTCCCGCGTGTGTCCGGGAGCCGCCTCGAATTCGACGAGCGTCGGACGGCCGACGGTCAGCGTGCCGGTCTTGTCGAACGCGACGATGGCGATGGCATGCGCCTGTTCGAGCGCCTGTGCGTCCTTGATCAGGATGCCCTGGCGCGCGGCGACGCCGGTGCCGGCCATGATCGCGGTGGGCGTCGCGAGGCCGAGCGCGCACGGGCAGGCGATCACGAGGACCGCGACCGCGTCCAGCAGCGCTGTTTCCACGCCGGCGCCGTGCCACAGCCAGCCGGCCAGCGTGACGAGGGCGATCGCCAGGATCGCCGGAACGAAGACCGCGGCCACGCGATCGACCAGCCGCTGGATCGGCGCCTTGTCGGCCTGGGCGGATTCGACCAGCCGGATGATGCGCGCGAGCGTCGTTTCCGTGCCGATCGCCGTGGTTTCGATCTCGATCGCACCTTCGCCGTTGACCGAGCCGCCGGTCGTGCGCGCGCCGCTTTCCTTTGCGACGGGCAGGCTTTCGCCCGTGATCAGCGATTCGTCGATGTGCGTGCGGCCTGCGCGCACGATGCCGTCCACCGGCACGCGCTCGCCCGGCCGCACGACCACGATGTCGCCGATGCGCACGTCCGCCAGCGGCACGTCGCGTTCGCGCGCCGGGTCGTCGCGGTCGCGCACGCGCGCAGTGGCGGGGCGCAGGGCGTTGAGCGCGCGGATCGCGGCGCTGGTCTGGCGCCGTGCGCGCGTTTCCAGCCACTTGCCGAAGCGCACCAGCGTAATCACGACCGCCGATGCCTCGAAGAACAGATGCGCGCCCATGCCGCCGTGCGCGAGCATCTGATAGACGGACAGCCCCCATGCCGCCGATGTGCCGAGCGCGACGAGCAGATCCATGTTGCCGGCAAACGCCCGCACCGCGCGAGAGCCGCCCACATAGAAACGCGCGCCGAAGCCGAACTGCACGACGCTCGCGAGCGCCAGCTGAAGCCAGGGATCGAGTTCGAGGCCAAACATGGGCGCGAGCAGCGGCAGGGTGATGAGCGCGGCAGCCAGCACGGCGATGAGTTCGCGATCGACACCGGCGTCCACGGCCACGGCCGCCGGCGCCTCGGGCACAACGAGTGCGGCCTCATAGCCGGCCTTCGCGACCGCGGCGACGAGCTGATCGTCGCTGACGGCGGCGCTGGCGTGGACGGTGGCCTTCTCGGTGGCGAGATTGACCGCGACGCTCTCGACGCCGGGCACGCGTCTCAGGACCTTTTCGACCCGCATCACGCACGAGGCGCAGGTCATGCCGCTGACCGCGAATTCGGCGGTGCGGGCGGCTTGCGTGGATGATTCGGTGGACATGCTGGAACACTCCGGTCTGGCTGGGATGCGCGACATCGACGGATGGCAGACAGGTCGCGGTACTCCCTCACACCACGAGTATCGAGCTTCCAATCGTGGGAAGGTCAAGGCGGAAGCGCAGGAAAAGCAGGAGCGGCGTCGTGCATCGCTGAACAATGCGGGCGATGGACCCCGTGTGCGGTCGTTTTTGGACCGATGAACGTCACCGTATTCCGCTATCGTAGTGCGGGCTGACGAAGGCGCGCAGGAACCGCGTAAATACCTTGCGGGCGTGCATTTTCGGTGCCTTCAGCCCGATTTTTGAAACGCCGCTGGCCTTTTGCATGCTGCTTCTTGCCTATCGTCAGCGGATAAGTTAAAACCCGAATTCCGAGATGGCGCTCACGGTGTTGCGCTCGCAACCCGAAGCCGCGTTCCGGTCTGGACCATCCCGGATTTGCGAGCCAACCCAATCGAAAGAAAACCCGGATTCCAATTCGAATGAAGAACCACCGACGCTGGACGTTTCCGCTTGACGCTGCCCTGTGGATGAGCGTGAGCCTTGCGGGAATGGCCGTCCTGGCCGGTTGCGCCACCAGGGCGCCCGATGAAGTCAAAGCAAGCAGCCCCGGCTGGGTCAAGAATCAGGTGGCGGATGCCTATACGTTCGGCTTCCCGCTGGTCGCCAGCGACATCGCGCGCGAACGCGCCGGCGCCGCTCCGGGCCAGGGGGCGCTCAATACCTTCCGCCATGCGACGGCGTTGCCGCCGGCCGGCGCGACGGGCTGGCCGAGCGTCGATACGCTGGAATCGAGCGCCTGGCTCGATGTCTCCGCCGATCCGGTGATCGTGACACTGCCCGCCGCGCCGCGCGGACGCTATCTCGATGCCCGCGCGTTCGACGCCTGGACCAATGCCCTCTATTCCAGCGCCGACACCACGCCCTATCCGAAACCGCAGCGCATCGCCTTCGTGCCCGCCGGCTGGACCGGCACGCTGCCCACGGGCGCGACCCGCGTCGAGACCCGCACGCGCTATGTGTGGCTGTCGGTGCGCGTGCGCGTGAACGGTCCACGCGACCTGCGCGAGGCGCGCAAGCTGCAGACCGCGATGCACATCGACACCTTGACGCCCGCCAAGGGCTCCGTGTCGGATCCGACGCCGGTGGTCGCGGGCGCGTGGGGTTCGAGCACCGCGCGCCAGCCGGCGGTGCCGCCGCTGCCGAGCGGTCTTGCCGCGGCGACGCCCGGCGCGCAGGCCGAGGCGCTCGACGCCAACGCGTTCTTCGCGCGCCTGGCCCGTTCGCTCGACGACAACCCCGCCGCCACCGACGACAGCCACGCGATGAGCGGGCTGGCCGACCTGGGCGTGAAGCCGGGCGAGCCGGTGCAGTTCAAGAAGACGGATGCGCCGCTGCTCGATTCGGGCCTGAGCGATGCGCGCGAGCGGCTTGCCACTGTGCCGTCGAATGCGCTGACCAAGAACGGCTGGACCTGGTTCGGCGACGGCGTCGGCATCTACGGCACCGACTACACACTGCGCGCCTACCTTGCGCGCCGTCAGGTCGCGACGAGCACGAAGGAAGGCGAGGTCAAGCCGGTCGCCCGGACCGACAGCGAAGGTCATGCGCTGAACGGCGCGAACCAGTACACGCTGCACTTCACGCCGGATGCGCTGCCGCCGGTGCGCGGCTTCTGGACGCTCACCGCCTATACCAAGGACGGCGCGCTCGCGAATGGCAAGCTGCCGCGCCTGTCGATCTCGGAGCGCGACCGGCTGAGAAAGAACCGTGACGGCTCTTTCGATGTGATCCTGTCGGCGAAATCGCCGGGACGCGCGCACGCGGCGAACTGGCTGCCGGTGCCGGAAGGCGACTTCCAGCTCGCGCTGCGCCTCTATGCGCCGAAGCCGCAGGCAAGCGACGGTTCATGGGCGCCGCCTTCGGTCGATCGCGAGTGAAACGCCGGGCGCGATCATGAAGCGTCATGCAAAGGCCGCGATCCGTCGCGGCCTTTGCTTCTGAAGCGCGCAAGAGCGAACGTTTGCGGGCCGTGCCGTCGTATACTCGGGCTTCACTTATCCCGGACGGCGAGCTCGAGCGGCGCATATGCGGCGCGCTCGCCCGCCGCGCATCGAATGTCAAGCATCAGCAAGTCTTCTCTCGCGTCCGCTGGCCAGACCCTGCGCGGCGTCGTGCAGGCGCGGCGCACGCGGCGCATTTTCATCGGACTGGTGATCGCGCTGCTGGTCATCGGCGCGCTCGGCTTCTTCGTCGCGCCGCCGGTCATCCGGCATGTCGCCGAGCAGCAGCTTGCGAAGCAGCTCGACCGGCCCGTCAGCATCCGGCGCATCTCGCTCAATCCCTATACGCTCGACTTCGAAGCCAACGGCGTGCATATCGGCGAGTCGCCCGCCAATCTCGCGAAGGCGCCGGGCAGCCCGGCTGATTTCATCGACGTATCGCGGCTCGTCGTGCGTACTTCCTGGGCGTCCGTCATCAAGCTCGCGCCGGTCGTCAATGAGTTGAAGATCGATTCGCCGCGCATCCACGTCGTGCGCTACGACGGCGAGCATTTCAATTTCTCCGACCTCATCGAGAAGTTTTCGAAGCCATCGGCTGAGCCGTCTAAAGAGCCAGCGCGCTTTTCGGTGTCCAACATCCGCCTGGAAAACGGCCAGATCACGTTCGACGACCGGCTGCTCGACGCGAAGCACGTCATCGACCGCTTCGCGCTCGGCATTCCGTTCATCGCGACCCTGCCGTCCGCCACCGACATCTTCGTGACGCCGCTGTTGCAGGCGCGCATCGACGGCTCGCCGCTGGTCGTCAAGGGACGCACGAAGCCGTTCGCGGAGTCGCGCGAATCGGAGATCGCGCTGACACTGGACGGCCTCGACGTGCCGCAACTGGCGTCCTATGCGCCGGCATCGGTGCCGGTCGCGGTGAAGAGCGGCAAGCTGTCCACCGACCTCAACGTCAGCTTCTCGATTGCCGGCGATGCGCCGACGATCCGCATCGCCGGCACCGCCGATCTCGCCGATCTCGCCGTCACCGACAAAGCGAACGCACCGCTGGTCGCCGCGCGTGCGCTGCATGTGAAGATCGGCGATGCCGAGCCGTTGCGGGATATCTATCGGCTGGACGAAGTGACGCTCGCGAATCCCGACGTGCATCTCGTGCGCGATTCGTCCGGCCAGTTGAACGTGCAGAAGCTGGCGGGCGGGACGGCGCAGAAAACGCCGCCCGCGAAAGAGCACGCACCCGCCGCGGAGCCGGAGAAGGACGCGCCGCCGCTCGATGTGTCCATCCGCCATCTGGCGATCGAAGACGGCAGGATCGCCCTCGACGACCAGTTGCTGAAGCAGCGCGTGCAAGCCACGCTGACCGGCTTCGGCGTGACGCTCGACGGTTTTTCCACACTCGCGAAGACGCCCGCCACCTACACGCTGAAGACCGCGTTCGACCACGGCGGCGCGCTCGACGTCTCCGGCCGCGTGACGCTCGCAGCCAGACAGGCTGACGCGAAAATCGGTCTGAACGCCTTCGCATTGCCGCCGTTGCAGCCGTATCTGTCGAACCTGATGGCGGCGCGCGTGACGAGCGGCACGCTGGGCGCCACGCTGCCGGTTTCGGTCGACTGGAGCAAGCCGGATGGCGGCGTGCAGGTCGGCGCGGGCGAGGTCAGGCTCGACGCCGTCACGCTCGCGCCCACGGCGCAGGGTGTCGCGCCGGTGAAGCTGGCGTCCGCGCAGGCGAAGATCGCCAAGGTGGATGTGGCGGCGCGCCAGGCATCGCTCGACAGCGTGCAAGTGAGCGGCCTCGCCCTCGACGCGACGCGCCGCAAGGACGGCAGCATCGATCTGGCGTCGCTCGCCGGTCCGCACGAGGCCGCGCCGGAGCCCACCGCGACGCGCAAGATCCAGAAGGCGCAGGAAGCGGGTCCGGCGTGGCATTACCAGATAGGACAGATCGCGGTCGAGAACGCCTCGGCCGGCTTTACCGACGAGACGCTCGCGCGCCCGGTGAAGCTCCAGATTGCGCCGCTCGCGCTCAACGTGAAGCAGTTCAGCGACGACCTGACCCGGCCGCTCGCGCTCGACGGCAAGCTGACGCTCAACGGCCGGGGCACGCTCGCGCTCGGCGGCAATGTGACCGTGAGTCCGCTCAAGCTGGCGCTGCACGTGAAGGGCGATCAGGTGGACGTATCCGCGTTCGAGCCGTACTTCGGCGACAAGCTCAACGTCGACGTGGCCAGCGCGAATGCCAACGCGAACGGCGACCTGACGCTGTCCGGCAGCGGCAAGACGCTCGCGGCGACGTACAAGGGCGATGCGTCGCTGACGGACGTGCGCATGATCGACAAGCTGACCAACGACCGCTTCGCCGGCTGGAAGCTGCTCGGGCTGACCAACATGAAGGTGAGCTACGACGAGCGCGGCACGGACGTCGAGGCGGCGCGCGTGACCTTCGCGAACTTCTACGGCCGCGTGCTGCTCGACGCGCAAGGCAAGCTGAACCTGAAGGGCGTGGTGGCGAACGAGAACGGCGCGACGCAGCCGGTCACGCGCGAGAAGGTCAAGGCCGCGCCGCCGGCCGCCGCGAGC
Organism: Caballeronia sp. LZ032; assembly: GCF_031451315.1. Lineage (NCBI taxonomy): Bacteria > Pseudomonadati > Pseudomonadota > Betaproteobacteria > Burkholderiales > Burkholderiaceae > Caballeronia > Caballeronia sp. LZ032. The sequence goes on along the minus strand of NZ_JARUXP010000004.1, from coordinate 1,432,410 downwards.
ACCGCGGCGCCGAAGGCCGCCGAGAAAGCGGGCCCGCCGGTGAATCTGCGCTTCGGGCAGCTCGTGCTGCAAAACGGCCGAGTCACCTACACCGACAACTTCATCAGGCCGAACTACACGGCGAATCTCGTCGCGATCAACGGGACGATCGGCGCGTTCGGCACGCATTCGACGACGCCCGCTCCCGTCGATGTCACGGCCAAACTCGCGGCGAACGGGCCGGTGTCGATCAAGGGGCAGGTGAATCCGCTGATCGACAAGCCCGCGCTCGACCTGACGGCGAGTGCCCATGACGTCGAGCTGACGAACCTGACGCCGTATTCATCGAAGTACGCGGGCTATCCGATCACGAAGGGCAAGCTGAACGTCGACCTGCATTACATGCTCGCCGACAACAAACTGACGGCGAACAATCACTTGTTCATCGATCAGCTGACTTTCGGCGATCACGTCGACAACTCGACGGCAACCAAGCTGCCCGTCCGGCTCGCGGTGTCGCTGCTGAAGAATTCGCGTGGCGAGATCGACGTGAACATTCCGATCTCCGGCTCGCTCGACAATCCGGAGTTTTCAATTGGCGGGCTGGTGTGGCAGGCTCTTCTCAACCTGGTCCAGAAGGCGGTGACGGCGCCGTTCACGCTGCTCGCGCATGCGTTCGGCGGAGGCAGTGGCGCAGATCTCAATTACATCGAGTTCAATGCGGGTTCGGCGGACCTGACGGACGCCGCGCAGAAAAAGCTCGAAACCATCGCGAAGGCGCTGGTGGACAAGCCGTCAGTGCGCGTGGACGTGACGGGCCGCGTGGATCCGAAAGTGGACGAGCCGGCGTTGCGTTCGGCGTGGGTGGACGCCCAGGTCAAGCGCGCGAAGGTGCGCGACATGGCGGGCAATGGCGAGAATGTGGACTGGAACGCGATCAAGGTGTCGGATGCGGACTACGACAAGTATCTGACCAAGGTCTACAAGTCGGCGGACTTCAAGAAGCCGACCAACTTCATCGGCATGACGAAGTCGCTGCCGGATGCCGACATGAAAGCCGCGCTGACCCAAAACGCGCCGGTCGACGAAGGCGCGTTGCGCGAACTTGCCCAGGAGCGCGCGCAGGCTGTGCAGGAGTACTTTGACGGGAAGATCGACAGCAAGCGGGTTTTCGTCGTGGCGCCGAAGCTGAACGCGGACGACATCAAGGACAAGGGGACGGGCAGCAGGGTGGATCTGGGCCTGAAGTGATGTGCGCTGGCCGTTGGCCGTTTGGACGACTTGGATGAACAAGGATAACGAAACTAGTATCGGCGATACCGGGAATCAGGAAGAGAACGGGAGTCAGCCGATGGGAACACCGTATGAGAAGGACGTGGTGGCGTGGGCCAGGGAACAGGCTGCGTTACTGCGTGCAGGAAAGCTTGCGGCCATCGATATCGAGCATATCGCAGAGGAAATCGAGGCCGTGGGAAGGAGCGAGCAGAGAGAGCTGGTGAGCAGAATGTCGGTTCTGCTCGCGCACATGTTGAAGTGGCAATATCAGGCAGACCGACGAAGCCGGAGTTGGACAAGCACCATACGCACGCAACGGAAAGAGGTGAAGTTCGTGTTGCGTGATGCGCCGAGTCTCAAGTCCAACTTTGACAATCCGGAATGGATCGATCTGGTTTGGTCGAAAGCCAGAAACCTGGCGGAAGCAGAGACGGGAATCGAGTTTGAGCGGTTTCCGGAACTCTGCCCCTGGGCCATGCGCACGGTGCTTGACGAGGGTTTCCAGCTCGATTGATCGCGCGAGCGTATCGGGCTCGCGCTCGTGCCATCGCGAACCTCAATGCGCCCCCGAAGCCGCCCCGCCGCCGCCACCCTTCGCCACCTTCGTGATCCAGATCAGCGGGATGATCAGAATGAAGATCACCGCCGAGATCAGGAAGATATCGTTGAGGCCCATCATCGCGGCCTGCGAATTCACCGTGAAGTTGAACATGCCGCGCGCCTGCGCTTCGCCGATATCGAGCGTCGCCTGGGACGCGCCGAGCGAGTGCAGGAAGGTCGGGTTATAGATGTTCGCCTGCTCCGTCAGCCGTTCGTGATGCAGCGCGATGCGGTCGTCCCACGCATTGCCCGCGAGCGAGGTGCCCACCGCGCCGCAGAACACGCGCGCGAAGTTTGAAAGTCCCGCCGCGGCGGGAATCTTCGAGGGCGGCAGCCCTGACAGCACAATTGCCGTGAGCGGCACGAAGAACATGGCCATCGGAATGCCTTGCAGCAGCGTCGGCAGGACGAGATGCCAGGTGTCGATCTCGATCACGTACTTCGAGCGCAGCCAGAAGACGAACGCGAAGCCGATGAACGCCATCGTCGCAATGATGCGCGCGTCGCTACGCGGCAGCACCTTGCCCATGACGGGCGCGAGGATCACCGCGAAGATGCCGAGCGGCGCGGTGACCAGGCCGGCATCGACGGAGCGGTAGTTCAGGTATTGCTGCATCCACTGCGGCAGCAGCACCAGGTTGCCGAAGAACACGCCGTAGGCCACCGAGATCGCCACTGTGCCGCCGAAGAAATTGCGTCCGGCGAACAGCCGCAGATCCACCACTGGATTCGAATCGGTCAGCTCCCACACCACGAAGAACGCGAACGCGATCGCCGCGACAATCGCCAGCACGACGATCAGCGGCGACGAGAACCAGTCGAGGTCGCGTCCCTTGTCCAGCATGATCTGCAGCGACGCGACCCACGTCACGAGCAGCAGCAGGCCGACCACGTCGATGGGCGCCTTGCGCGTCGGCGACTCGCGGTCGCGGTAGATCATCCACGTCACGCCCGCCGCGAAGATGCCCACCGGAATGTTGATGTAGAAAATCCACGACCAGGAATAGCTGTCCGTGATCCAGCCGCCGAGCGCGGGTCCGGCGATCGGCCCGACGGTCGCCGTCATGGCCCAGAGCGAAAGCGCCATCGACGCTTTCTCCTTCGGATACGAGCCGAGCAGGATGGCCTGGGAGAGCGGAATCAGCGGCCCGGCGACCGCACCTTGCAAAACGCGCGCGAACAGCAGTACGGGAAGATTCGGCGCGAGGCCGCAGAGCCACGACGACAACACGAACATCAGGATCGCGCCGACGAACAGATGGATCTGCCCGAGCCGCTGCGTGAGCCAGCCGGTCAGCGGAATCGACACCGCGTTCGATGCGGCAAACACGGTAATGACCCACGTGCCTTCGTTGACGGACACGCCGAGGTTGCCGGAAATGGTGGGAATCGCGACGTTGGCGATGGACGAGTCCAGCACGTTCATGAACGTGGCGAGCGCCACGGCGAAGGTGGCGAGCACGAGTTTGCCGCCTTCGAGCGGCGTGGGTGGGGCGGGCGCGGGACGGGGCGTCGTCGGTGTGCTCATGCGGCTCGGATTCGGGGGGACGATGGATCGAGCCGACAGTGTGCCTGTGCTTAATAAAAGTTGCTGAGGCAAACGGCAGAGGGGGTGTGTGGCTACGCGATTTCATGTAGATACGCGTTGACACATCTCAATTCGTGCGCCTAGCCTCGACTTATTGGAACTCGACGCGGAAAAGTTCGCGATCCGCGCGTTCCTGCTGCTGTAAGACGCGGCACAACGCCGCCGCGTCCTCGCCAGCTCACTTCGCCGAAATATCGATGTTTCCCAGATACTTCTTCGCGTATTTGTCGATGGTGCCGTCCGCGCGGACCTTCTTGATCGCCGCATTGAGCTTCGTCTTCAGCGCGTCGTCGCCCTTGCGCACGCCGTAGGCAATGCCGCTGCCGAGAATCCTGTCGTCGCGCACCGGTGCGCCCACGAACGCGAAGCCCTCGCCGTCGGGCTTCGAGAGGAAGCCGCTCTGTCCGGCGGGCGCGAGCACGAGCGTCGCGTCGAGACGTCCGGACTTCAGATCCGCATAGACCTGATTCTGGTCCTGGTACGGCACGACCTTCACGCCTTCGTTCTCCCAGTGGGCCTTGGCGAAGGTCTCCTGAATCGAGCCCTGCAGCACGCCCACGCTCTTGCCCTTCAAAGATGCCGGCGTCGGCTCCAGACCGCTGCCCTTCTTCGCGATCAGCTGCGTCGGCACGCGATACACCACCGTCGTGAAATCGATCGCCTGACGACGCTGTTCCGTGGCGTTCATCGCCGAATTGATCGCGTCGAACTTGCGGCCCTGCAACGCGGGAATCAAACCGTCGAACGACGTCTCGACCCACTTGCACTGCATCTTCGCGGCAGCGCACACCGCATTGCCGACGTCGATGTCGAGCCCTTGCAGCTCGCCCGTCGAGGATTTCGATTCGAACGGCGGATACTGCGCTTCCAAACCGAAGCGCAAGGTGTCGGCGGCGAGAGCGGCGCCGCTCGCGAAGCCGCACGCAACGAGCAGGGCGGCGGCGAACGAATTCAGTTTCATCGTATGGGTCTCCAGGGAAAGCGTCAGATCGTGCAAAGGCGGCGCGCGCCTTCGATGAGCGTGCCGTCGTCCTTCGCGAACGACAGGCGGATCACGTGGTTGTCGGTGCCGTCGGTGTAGAACGCCGAAAGCGGGATCGTCGCGACGCGGGCTTCGCGGATCAGGCGCAGCACGAAGTCGCTGTCGCCTGCGTCGGAGATCGCGTCGTAGCGCGCCAGCATGAAAAAGCTGCCGGCGCTCGGCAGCAGTTCGAAGCGCGAGCCGGCCAGCGCATTGGCGAGCAGATCGCGCTTGTGCTGGTAGAACGGCGCGAGATCGAGATAGCTCGATTGGTCCGCGAGCGCTTCGGCGAAGGCGATCTGCATCGGCGTATCGGCGGCGAAGGTCATGAACTGGTGGATCTTGCGAATCTCGGCCGTCAGCGCCGCGGGCGCGAGACAGTAGCCGACGCGCCAGCCGGTCACGTGATACGACTTGCCGAACGAGCAGACGATCACGCTGCGCTCGGCCAGCGCCGGATAGCGCGCCATGCCGTGATGCGGCGCGCCGTCGAACACGACGTGCTCGTAGACTTCGTCGGACAGCACGATGATCTTCGTATCGCGCGTCAGCGCCATGAGCCGCTCGATATCCGCGTCCGTAAACGCGCTGCCGGTGGGATTGTGCGGCGAGTTGACCAGGATCATGCGCGTCTTCGGCGTGATGGCGGCCGCGACTTCGTCCCAGTCGATGCGAAAGTCCACCGGCGACAGCTTGATCGCGACCGGCGTCGCGCCTTGCAGTTGCACGATCGGCCCGTAGCTGTCGAAGGACGGCTCGAAATAAATGACTTCGTCGCCGGGATGCACGAGCGCGCTGATCGTCGCGTACAGCCCTTCGCTCGCGCTTGCGACCACGGTGATCTCCGTGCCCGGATCGTACTGCGCGCCGTACAACCGCTGGGTCTTCAGCGCGATCGCCTCGCGCAGCGCGAGCACGCCGGACATCGGCGCATACTGGTTATGTCCCGCCCGCATGGCTCGCTCGACGCTTTCGATCAGCTTCGGCGAGCAGGCGAAGTTCGGCGCGCCTTGCGAGAGATTGAGCGCGTCGTGCTCCTCGGCCAGCTGGCCGATCACCGTGAAAATGGTCGTGCCGACGCTGGGCAGCTTCGATTCGGGAATGCAGGCGCTGTGCACGGCGGTGTCTCCGGAAGGGCGGTTCGACAAGAATTGCCGTCGATTCAACCGCGGCAATAAAGCGGGGACAATCGAAACTTTGTCATACTAGCCATGCTTGCAGATCATGGCTACATGCCGCAAACCCGATGAAACCGCTGCCCTCGCTCGATGTCCTCAAAACCTTCCTGGTGGTCGCCCGGAAGCTCAATTTCACGCGCGCGGCCGAGGTGCTGAACATCACGCAGGGCGCGGTGAGCCGGCAGATCGCCGGACTGGAGGCGCATCTCGGCTATGCGCTCTTCACTCGCCAGGCGCGCGGACTGGCGCTGACGCATCACGGCGCGCTGCTGATCGCGCCCTTGCAGCAGGCGTTCGGCCAGATCGACGATGCACTGGCGCGAGGCGGCGCGCAATCCGGCATTCTGCGCGTGAAGTGCCCGACCTGCGCGATGCGCTGGGTCTTGCCGCGCGTCATCCGGCTGCAGAACGAGCGGCCGGAACTGGTGGTGGAGGTGACGGCTTCGGTGTCGCATGGCGTCGAGTTCAGCGCCGAGCCGTTCGATGCCGCCATCGTGTTCGGCGCGGCGCCCGCACAGAAGGGCGTGACGAGCCATCATCTGTTCGACGAAGTGCTGACGCCCGTGTGCGCGCCGGCGCTCTGGAAGCCGAAGCGGCAGCCTCCGCCGACCCCCGACGATCTCGCCGGCGAAACGCTCCTGCACCCCACGCGAGATCGGCGCGACTGGCTGCGCTGGCTCGAGGCATACGGTCATCCGGGTTTGCGGTCTACGAAGGCGCAGCATTTCGACACGCTCGATCTCGCGATCTCGTCCGCGATGCAGGGACTCGGCGTGACCATCGGCGACGTTGCGCTGATCGAAGAGGACTTGCGGGCGCAGCGCGTGATCGCGCCGTTCACGCTGTGCGTGCCGAGTGGCGCGGCCTACTGGCTGACGTATCCGGAGCGGCCCGCGCCGTCGGCGGCGTTGCGGCAGTTTGCGCGCTGGCTGAGCGACGAGGCCGCGCACACGCGTGCGCGGCTGGAGGCACGGACGCAGGCGGCCCAGGCCTGAGCCGCGCGAGTCAGATCACATGCCGTGCTTGGTGACGACCGATTCCCACTGGCCGTTCTTCACCTGATACAGCGTCGACGAGGCATTCTTGAGCGCGCCATTGCTGTCGAACGCGATGGGCCCGGTGATGCCTTCGAACGAGTTCGACTTGAGCACCGGCCGGTACACCTTCGGATCGATGGAATTGGCCTTCTGCATCGCGTTGATCGCCGCCCACGCCGCGTCATAGCCGAACGGCGCATACGAAAGAATCGCGACGCCGAAGCGCTTCTGGAACTTGTCGCTGAACGCCTTGCCTTCGGGCAGCTTGTCGAGCGGGCTGCCGTATTCCCAGGCCTGCGCGCCCTCGGCTGCATCGCCGGCGAGCTTCAGGAAATCAGCGTCCATCACGCCGCCGCCGCCCACGAACTGCGCGTTCATGCCGAGCTGCTTCATCCGCTTGACGACCGCCGCCGCTTGCCGGTCCAGCCCGCCGAAGAAGATCAGGTCCGCGTTGGCCGCCTTGATGCGCGTGAGTTGCGCGCTGAAGTCGACGGTCTGGTTGTCGCTGTATTCACGCGTGACGATGTTGCCGCCCTTCGCCTTGACCGCCTTCTCGAACTCGTCGGCTTCGCCCTGGCCAAACGCGGTACGGTCGTCGATGATGGCAATGCGCTTCGCCTTCGACGTCGTCACCGCGTAGACACCGGCGTTGCCCGCGTTCTGCGCGTCGCTCGAAATCACCGTGAAGACGTTTTCGAGGCCGCGTGTGGTGATGGTCGGATTGGTCGCAGCCGGGTCGATCACCGGAATGCCGGCGTTGTTGTAGACCGGCGAGGCGGGCAGCGTCGTGCCCGAGTTGAAGTGGCCGACGACCACCGCCACGCCGTCATCCACCAGTTTCTGCGCCGCCTGCACGCCGATGCGCGGATCGGCCTGATCGTCTTCCGCGTGAATCTCGAACTTGGCTGTCTTGCCGCCGATGGTGATCTTCTTCGCGTTGGCTTCGTCGAGCGCGAGCTGCACGCCGTTCTGGAGATCCTTTCCGTATCCCGCGTTCGCGCCGGTCAGCGGCGCGGCGAAACCGACCTTCACCGTCATGTCTTCCGCCGACGCCGTCAGCGGCGCGGCAGCAAACGCGACCGTGGCGCAGGCAACAGCCCAGGCCAGAGGTTGAGTAAGAAAGCGCATGGTTTCCTCTCCTTTTTAGTGTGGCAATCGAATGGAACACGAGCCCTTCCGTGCCGGCAAGACGGACTTGCCCTTGAGCGTGCGGGCAACCGCAGCCGCCGACATGCCTGGCGACGCTCGGACAGCGGACATGCGCAATGTAGGAAGCCAATTTCGGCGCGTCTTGAAGTTTCGTCGCGCCAGACGTGCGGATTTCGGCACAGGCCCGACGGCGCCTGCGCGCAAGCCGGGCGCGGCTTCGGGCGTTTCGCCGCCCATTCGCGCGCGACGATTTGCTTCCACCGGCCAAAAGCCGCCGATGCCCTGCCTATCGGCGTCATTGATTAGCCGACTTGACAGAGTGCATATGCACAAACTATTCTCCGTGCATGACTTCCAATTCATCTCCTCTGGATTGCAACTGCTTCGCCATTCGTCAGGCGGCGCGTTACGTGTCGCAGATGTACGAGCGGCATCTGAACGTGGCGGGCATCACGGCCGCGCAGTTCACGCTGCTCGCGGCCATCGGGCGCAAGCCCGGCGTGCAGATGGCCGAACTCGCCGAGCAAATGGTCATGGACCGCACCACGCTCGTGCGCGCGCTGAAGCCGTTGCAGCGTGACGGCATCGTCGAGGCGGCGCAGGAGTCGCGCAGTTCGCGCGCCGTCGGTCTGCGGCTCACGGCGCTCGGCAAGGACACGCTCGCCAAGGCATCGGCGCAGTGGCGCGCGGCGCAGGAAGAATTCGAAGCGAAGTTCGGCGAGCAGCGCGCGAAGGCCTTGCGCAAGTCGCTCTTCGAATTGACGACGATGGAGTGATTGGAACAACCTCGGCTCGCTTCACGTGAGCCTTTCTTTTACGTCATTATGTGCATATGCACTTTGAAGTGGAGTTCATCATGGAAATCAAGGGAAAAGTCGTACTGGTCACGGGCGCCAATCGCGGTCTCGGCAAGCAATTCGCGCTTTCGTTGCTGAAGGCGGGCGCCGCCAAGGTCTACGCGGCCGCGCGCGATCCGAAGAGCGTCGATATTCCGGGCGTCGAAGCGATTCGCCTCGACGTGACAAACGCCGCCGACATCGCCGAAGCCGCAGCCACGTACACCGACGTGCAGGTGCTCATCAACAACGCGGGCGTGACGACGCGCGGCAAGCTCGTCGATCCGGCGTCGACCCAGGGCATCCGCGACGTGCTCGAAATCAACACCTTCGGTCCGATCGCGCTGACGCAGGCTTTCGCGCCGGCGTTGAAGAAGAACGGCGGCGGGGCGGTCATCAACATCTTGTCGGTGCTGAGCTGGGTTTCGTTGCCGACGGGCGGCGCGTATCACATCTCGAAGGCGGCGATGTGGGCGGCGACAAACGCGTTGCGCGAAGAACTGCGCGAGCAGGGCACGCTGGTGGTCGCGGCCCATCCGGCCTACATCGACACCGACATGACCGCGGGCGTCACCGGTGCGAAGTCGACGCCGGAGCACGTCGTGAACGAAGTGCTCGCGGCGGTGGCGCGTGATCAGGAGGAAGTGCTCGTCGATGAAACCGGGCGCGCGGTCAAGCAGTCGCTCTCCACCGACAAGCCGATCTACCTGACGGGCATTCCGCGCTGAGCGAAGCCGAACGCCAGGCGAAGCGACTAGTCCTTCGCGGCCTTGTGCAGGTCTTCGAAGCCGGCGGCTGCCTGCTGCACGTCGGGCGGGCAGTCTTCCATTTCCATGACCTGGCGGATTTCGATCGTTTCGTTGTCGCCCGCCGGACAGCGCTTCGCCCACTCGATGGCTTCATCGCGCGACTTCACCTGCAGCATCCAGTAGCCGCCGAGCACTTCCTTGGCTTCGGCAAACGGGCCGTCCGTCACGCGCGGCTTGCCGCCTGCGAAGCTGACGCGCGCGCCCATCGAAGGCGGATGGAGGCCATCGAGCGCGAGCAGCACGCCGGCCTTCTGCAATTCCTCGTTGTACTTCATCATCGCGGTGACGGCTTCGGCGCTCGGCATCGTGCCGGGTGCGGCGCTTTCGTAGCCGCGCGGGATCATCAGCATCATGAATCGCATGAGAGGGGTCTCCGGAAGGTTGAGAACGCGAGCATGAATGTGCCCGTTCGAACTCTACGACGACTGACGCCACGCCAAATCGACAGCTGTCGGAAAGCAGCGGATTGGCGTTTGTCCCTAGTCGATTGGTGTTGCCTTCGCGACCGTACGACCAAATAATGTAATCCATTACATCCCGTTGGCCGGTCGGCGGCGCAGCGTATGCCGGAGACGGTTCGTCCACGCGAGGAAGTGTCCATTGCCGATGTCGCGCAGCGCGCGGGCGTTTCGGTGGCGACGGTGTCGCGCGTGCTCAACGGCCACACGAACGTTCGCGAGGTCACGCGCGAGAAAGTGCGTGCCGCGGTGGCGTCGAGCGGTTATCGCATCAACGAGCTCGCGCGCAATCTGCGCACGGCCGAAAGCCGCCTGCTGCTCACCATGGTTCCCGACTTCGGCAATCCGTTCTATGCGGCGATCGTGCGCGGCATCGACAGCGTCGCGCGCCAGAACGGCTACTTCATGCTGTTGTGCGATACCGGCGCGGATCCGCTGCGCGAGCGCAGTTACTTCGATCTGTTGCGTGGCCGGCGCGCGGACGGCGCGATCTGCCTCGATCCGGCCGCCGTGCAGAAGGCGCTGGCCGAAGAGGCCTCGACGTTGCCGTGGGTCGCGTGCTGCGAGTTCGATCCTGCTGCGGGCGTGCCGTATGTCGGCATCGACAATCATCTGGCCGCGGGCGATGTCGTGCGCTATCTGCTCGGCAAGGGCCACCGGCGCATTGCGCTGATCAACTCGGGGCAAGGCTATCTCTACGGCCGTCAGCGGCTCGCGGGCTATCGCGATGCGTTGCATGACGCCGGCATCGAACCGGATCCCGCGTGGCTGATCGAGCTCGACAGCCTGGACTACGACGCAGGCGAAGACGCGGCCGCGCGTCTTGCGGCGCTCGGCGCAACGCGGCCGACTGCGGTGTTCGCTGTCTCGGATACGCTGGCCATCGGCGTGATGAACGGCTTGCGCGGCGCGGGCCTCGCCGTGCCGGACGACGTCGCGGTGGTCGGCTTCGATGACATCGCCGTGGCAGCCCATGTCGATCCGCCGCTCACTACGGTCTCGCAGCCGATGCAGCAACTCGGCGAATCGGCGGCTGAGCTGCTGCTCAAACGCCTGCGCGATCCGCGCGCCGACGTGCCGGGCGTGTTGCTGCCGCATCGGCTGATCCAGCGTGGGAGCGCCTGATCATGAGCCTCGCAGTGCGCTTCGACGGAGTGGAGAAACAGTTCGGGCCGGTGCGCGTGCTGCACGGCGTGGACTTCGAGCTGACGCCGGGGCGCATCCATGGCCTGCTCGGCGAGAACGGAGCGGGCAAATCGACGCTGATGAAGATTCTCGCGGGCTACGAGCGGGCGAGCGCGGGTGCGATCCTGATCGACGGACGTGCGCGCGACTTTACCAGTTCACGCGATGCCGAACAGGCGGGCATCGTGCTGATCCACCCGGAACTGAATCTGGCCGATCACCTGAGCATCACGCAGAACATGTTTCTCGGGCACGAGTTGAAGAAGGGCTTCTTCCTCGACGAGACCGCGATGCGCGAGGCCGCCCGCGCACGGCTCGCCGAAGTGGGTCTGCACAAGAACCCGGATACGCGCGTGCGCGATCTGATCGTCGCGGAGAAGCAGTTGGTGGAGATCGCGAAGGCGATGCTGCGCGAAGCGCGCCTGCTCATCATGGACGAGCCGACCGCGACCCTCACGCCTTCGGAGACGCAGCGGCTGTTCGGGCTGATGGCGCGCCTGAAGGAAGCGGGCACGACCATCGTGTACATCTCGCACAAGCTCGATGAAGTCGAGCGCGTCACCGACGAAGTCATCGTGATGCGCGACGGGCGTTTCGTCGCGCGCGCGCCGACTGCCGAACTCACGCGGCAGCAGATGGCGAATCTGATGGTGGGCCGCGAAGTCTCCGACATGTTCCCCGCCAAACCCGCGCTCGCCGCGACGGCGCCGGTCGCGTTCGAGGTCGAGCGGGCTTCTGTGCCGGGCTGGGCGCACGATGTGAGTTTCGCCGTGCGCAAGGGCGAGGTGTTCGGTTTCGCGGGCCTGGTGGGCGCGGGCCGCACGGAACTGTTCGAGGCGCTGGTCGGCCTGCGGCCGTTAAGCGCGGCGCAAGTCGCCGTGAATGGCGCGAGCGTGAAGCTCGGCAATCCGCGCGACGCGATGCGCCATGGCCTCACTTACCTGAGCGAGGATCGCAAGGGACGCGGCCTGCACGTTGACATGGCGCTGAAGGACAACCTGACGATGATGACGCTGGAACGCTACGCGCATCCGCTCGTCGACATGCGCGCCGAACGCGATGCGCTGAAACAGGCGGTCGGTGACTTCGGCATTCGCACGGGCAACCTGTCGGCGCGTGCGCGGATGCTGTCGGGCGGCAACCAGCAGAAGCTCGCGCTCGCCAAGTTCCTGCATCCCGACCCGCGCGTGATCGTGCTCGACGAACCGACGCGCGGCGTCGATGTCGGCGCGAAACGCGACATCTATTTCCTGATTCACCGGCTCGCCGCGGAAGGGCGCGCGGTGATCGTGATCTCGTCCGAACTGATCGAGCTGATTGGCCTGTGTCATCGCGTCGCCGTGATGCGCGCGGGCGAACTTGTCGCGACGCTCGGCATGGATCTTCTGACTGAAGAGAGGTTGATCGCGCATGCGACCGGCACACACTGAAGACATCGCCAGCGAGAGCCGGCTCTCCAGCGTCGCGCGATTCCTGTTCGGCGTCGGGCCGCTGATCGGGCTGATTGCGCTGTGCGTCGGCGGCACGCTGCTCAACGGCGATTTCGCCACCGTCGACAACGCGATGAACGTGCTCACGCGCACCTCGTTCATCGGCATCATCGCGGTGGGCATGACCTTCGTGATCATCTCCGGCGGCATCGATCTTTCGGTGGGCTCGATGGCCGCGCTCATCGCGGGCAGCATGATCTACGTGATGAACGGGCTGCTGCAGGGCTTTCACGGACACGCGGTGCCACCGCTCGCGATCATCGCAATCGGCATCGTGCTGGCGCTCGTGCTGGGCGCACTGTTCGGCTTTGCGCACGGCGTGCTCGTGACGAAGGGGCGCATCGAACCGTTCATCGTCACGCTGGGCACGCTCGGCATCTTTCGCGCGCTGCTCACGTGGCTCGCGGACGGCGGCGCGCTCACGCTCGACAACTCGCTCGCCGATCTCTACGGTCCGGTCTACTACGCGAGCCTGTTCGGCGTGCCGGTGCCCATCTGGGTGTTCCTGATCGTCGCGGCGGGCGGCGCGCTCGTGCTCAACCGCACCGTGTATGGCCGGCACGTGCAGGCCATCGGCTCGAACGAACAGGTGGCGCGCTATGCGGCCATCCAGGTCGATCGCGTAAAGATCGTGACCTATATGCTGCTCGGCCTGTGCGTCGCCGTGGCCACCATCCTGTACGTGCCGCGCCTCGGTTCGGCCACGCCGACGACGGGCCTGCTGTGGGAACTCGAAGCGATCGCGTCCGTCGTGGTCGGCGGCACCGCGCTGAAGGGCGGCGACGGGCGCGTGATCGGCACGGTGATCGGCGCGATCCTGCTTTCCGTCATCAACAACATCCTGAACCTGACGAGCATCATCAGCGTGTATCTGAATGCGGCGGTGCAGGGCGCCGTGATCATCCTTGTAGCGTATCTGCAGCGCGGCCGCCGCTAGCCGCGCCTGCACATTCATAGAACCGGAGACATCGTCATGAAAAAAATGCTTCGCGCGCTCGGTGCGCTGACCGTCGTGGCCAGCGCCTGTGCCGCCATCGCTCCCGCGTCGGCCGCCGACAAGGTCGTGCTCGGCGTCGCGATTCCCACGGCGGACCACGGCTTCACGGGCGGCATCGTCTGGTGGGCCAATGAAGCGAAGAAGGACCTGGAGAAGGCGCATCCCGATCTCAAGGTCATCGTGAAGACGGCGGGCAGCGCGCCCGAGCAGGCCAACCAGGTGCAGGATCTGGTGACGGTCAACAAGATCAATGCGCTCGTGATTTTCCCGCAGGAATCGGCCTCGCTGACGCAGCCGGTCGCGCAGGTGAAGAAGAAGGGCGTGTATGTGACGGTGGTGGATCGCGGCCTGACCGACACCAGCGCGCAGGATGCCTACGTGGCCGGCGACAACACCGCGTTCGGCAAGATCCCCGCCGAGTATCTGGCGAAGGCGCTGGACGGCAAGGGTGACATCGTCGCGCTGCGCGGCATTCCGACGACGCTCGACAACGAGCGCTGGACCGCCTTCGAGGGCGTCATCAAGCAGCATCCGGACATGAAGATCCTCGATGCAAAGTACGCCAACTGGAATCGCGACGATGCCTTCAAGGTGATGCAGGACTATCTGACGCGCTTCAAGCATATCGACGCCGTCTGGGCCGCCGACGACGACATGATGATCGGCGTGCTGAAGGCGATCGACCAGGCCAAGCGCACGGACGTCAGGATCGTGTTCGGGGGTGCGGGATCGAAGGAAGCGGTGAAGCGCGTGATGGACGGCGACAAGCGCGTGCCGGCGGACGTGTCGTACTCGCCGAAGTTCATCTACGACGCGATCAAGCTGACGGCCGAAGCGCGCCTGAAGGGCGACAAGCTGCCGGCCACGACCATCATTCCTTCGGTGCTGATCACGAAGGACAACGCCAAGCAGTTCTATTTCCCGAACTCGCCGTTCTGACGCGCGCGGGCCGCGTCATGCGGCCCTGCGGTTTCCACTGAGAGGCGGAAGATGAAAACCATCAAGGGCCCTGCGATCTTTCTGGCGCAGTTCATGGGCGACCAGGCGCCGTTCGATACGCTGGGCAACCTCGCGGCCTGGGCGGCCTCGCTCGGTTACGAGGGCATCCAGGTGCCCGCCGACCCGCGTCTGATCGACCTGGAGAAAGCCGCGTCCAGCGATGCCTATTGCGACCAGATCCGCCGCACGGTGGAAGACGCAGGCGTCGCTATCACCGAATTGTCGACGCATCTGCAAGGGCAACTGGTCGCCGTGCATCCGGCGTACGACACGCTGTTCGACGGCTTCGCCGCGCCGCATGTGCGCGGTCATCCCGAGGCGCGCACCGAATGGGCGATCGCGCAGCTCAAGCTGGCGGCGGCGGCGTCGAAACGGCTGGAACTCGCCGCGCACGTGACGTTTTCAGGGGCGCTGGCGTGGCCGTATGTATATCCGTGGCCGCAGCGTCCGGCGGGTTTGGTCGAAACCGCTTTCGACGAACTCGCGGCGCGCTGGCGCCCGATTCTCGACGAGTTCGAGCGTGCGGGCGTCGATGTCTGCTATGAACTGCATCCGGGCGAAGACCTGCACGACGGCGTGACTTTCGAGCGCTTTCTCGCGGCGGTGGACGATCATCCGCGCGCGAACATCCTGTTCGATCCGAGCCATTTCATGCTGCAACAGCTGGATTACCTCGCGTTCATCGACATTTATCACGCACGCATCAAGGCGTTCCATGTGAAGGACGCCGAGTTCCGGCCGAACGGACGGCAGGGCGTGTACGGCGGTTATTCGGGATGGGCCGACCGCGCGGGACAGTTTCGTTCGCTCGGCGACGGCCAGATCGACTTCAAGGCGATCTTCTCGAAGATGGCGCAGTACGACTTCCCGGGCTGGGCCGTGCTCGAATGGGAATGCGCGCTGAAGCATCCGGAAGACGGCGCGCGCGAGGGCGCGCCCTTCATTCGCGAGCACATCATCCGCGTGGCGGAGCGCGCCTTCGACGACTTCGCCGGCAGCGGCGCGAGCCGCGCGCAGATGCGCGGGCTGCTGGGCATCGGAGAGGCGCAATGAGGCGCGTGCGGCTGGGCATGGTCGGCGGCGGCGAGGGCGCGTTCATCGGCGCGGTGCATCGGATGGCGGCGCGGCTCGACGACCGCTGGGAGCTGGTGGCGGGCGCGTTGTCGGCGGATGCGGGGCGGGCGGCGTCGAGCGCGGCGGCGATCGGCCTTTCGCGCAGTTACGACGACTATCGCGAGATGGCGCGGGCCGAGGCGGCGCGAACCGATGGCGTCGAAGCGGTGGCGATCGTCACGCCGAATCATCTGCATGCGCCGGTCGCGACGGCTTTTCTCGAAGCCGGCATCCATGTGATCTGCGACAAGCCGCTGGCGGTGTCGCTCGACGAAGGCGAGGCGCTCTCGAAGCTTGCGCGCGAGAAGGGCCTGCTGTTCGCGGTGACTTATACCTACACGGGTTATCCGCTCGTGCGGCACGCGCGCGGCATGGTGCGGGACGGGCTGCTCGGCGACATTCGCGTGGTGCAGGTCGAGTATGCGCAGGACTGGCTGTCGCTGCCGGTGGAAACGCAGGCGAACCGCCAGGCCGTATGGCGCACGGACCCGGCGCTCGCGGGTCCGGCGGGCTGTCTTGGCGATATCGGCACACATGCGTATCAGCTGGCCGAATACGTGACCGGCATGCGTCCGGCGGAACTGGCCGCGGACGTGACGACCTTCGTGCCGAACCGGCGCGTCGACGATCATGTGCAGGCGATGTTCCGCTACGACGGCGGCGCGCGCGGCATGTTGTGGGCGAGTCAGGTGGCCGCGGGCGAGGAAAACGCGTTGCGGCTGCGCGTGTACGGCACGAAGGCCGGTTTGTCCTTCGATCAGCAAACGCCGAACGAATTGTGGTTCACGCCGATAGGCGGGGCGTCGGAACGGATCACGCGCGGGCGCGTGCGGAGCGCCGAGGCATTGCACGCGACGCGCGTGCCGGCGGGGCATCCGGAAGGCTATCTGGAGGCGTTCGCGCAGCTTTATGCGGATGCGGCGACGTGCATCACGAGCGGCACGACGCAGGGCGATGGCTGGCTCACGACGGTCGAGGATGGCGTCGCGGGCTTGCGCTTCATCGATGCGGTGTTGCGGAGCAATGGGAGGGACGGGGCGTGGGTGGGTGTGTCATGACGCGGGCCACTTGCCGCACAGCATCGCTGCTTCGAGCATGCCCAGGGTCAACTGGCAACCGCCGAGCGTGTCGCGCGACGCGCGGCTGAAGGGTGCCTTGAACACGGTGAGCAGGAAGCGTGACAGGCTCAGCGTGCTGGCGGGATAGTAGTGGGTGATGTCGAATGCACGCATGTCGATGTCGAACGCCGCGCTCCACTCGGTGAGAGAAGCCGAGATGCGGTCGGGGTTCAGATCGAGGTCGTGATAGAGATCGGTGTCACGGGTGAAGTGGTCTTCTCCGAACAGCGGTTTGCCAACGGCTCGTTCAACGAAGGTCAGGAGCGCGTCCCAGGCTTGTTCGTCTGTGGCCATCACCAGCGGTCCTCCGGCTTGACGGTCGAGTTGTAGACGAGACTCGCGCGCCACATGATGCTCGATACGTCAGTAGCGAGCGAAACCCAGCCGACTCCGGGAATTGCCTTCCCACGAATGCGCCCAGGTTACGCGTGAATTTAATCCGCAGCGCAAAGAAACTCGAGAAAGACGTAATGGTGGGCAGTATTCGGTATTTGATCTCGACAGGAAGTAATGATCTGGACACCATAGAGGCAACCGAGGTTCCTTTGACGGCGTGTGCGAACTTGCCTCGAGTCCGCACAAACGGCTGCCCCATCAAGATCATCGCGACACTAGCGACACATCGACGCCCGTTTGCTTGCAGGTTTCGTCGAGCACGATCAGAAAGAATTGCTCGGAAGGTGACAATTTGTCGTGGATGCCATATTGATAAAGATTGCTCATCATGATTGTGATCGTTACGCAATCGCACGAGCATAGCCGCGTGTGCCGACGCCAGCAACGCTCGCCACCAGACAGTCAAACCAACTTCCCCACCCAAAAAAATGCGGCTCCCGAAAGAGCCGCATTCACCTTCAGCATTCAATTACGCGAATCGTCACGCCCAGTTCGCGTGGAAGCTTCCCGGCTTGTCCGTCCGTTCGAACGTATGCGCGCCGAAGAAATCGCGTTGCGCCTGCACCAGGTTCGCCGGCAGCGTTTCCGAGCGATAGCCGTCGAAGTACGCAATCGCCGACGAGAACGCCGGCACCGGAATGCCCGCCTTCACCGCCGCGACGATCACTTCACGCAGCGCGTCCTGATACTTCGCCGCGATGTCGCTGAAGTACGGATCCAGCAACAAATTCGCGAGTTCAGGGTTGGTCTTGTACGCATCGGTGATCTTCTGCAGGAAGCGCGCGCGGATGATGCAGCCCGCACGGAAGATCTTCGCGATCTCGCCGTAATGCAGATCCCAGTTGTATTCGTCCGATGCCGCGCGCAACTGCGCGAAACCCTGCGCATACGAGACGATCTTCGACAGATACAGTGCACGCCGCACCGCTTCGACGAACGCCGCGCGATCGCCTTCGAAGCCCGGCTTCGGTCCCGACAGCACCTTGCTCGCCGCGACCCGCTGCGTTTTCAGCGACGACAGCACGCGCGCGAACACGGCTTCCGTGATCAGCGGCAGCGGCGCGCCGAGATCGAGCGCGTTCTGGCTCGTCCACTTGCCGGTGCCTTTCTGCGCGGCGCGGTCGAGAATGACATCGACGAGATCCTTGCCGGTTTCCTCGTCCTTCTTCGAAAAGATCTTCGACGTGATTTCAATCAGGTAACTGTCCAGCTCGCCCTGATTCCACTCGACATACACCTTGCCGAGTT
The DNA here is from genome assembly GCF_031451315.1 of Caballeronia sp. LZ032. Lineage (NCBI taxonomy): Bacteria > Pseudomonadati > Pseudomonadota > Betaproteobacteria > Burkholderiales > Burkholderiaceae > Caballeronia > Caballeronia sp. LZ032. Next base: position 1,413,934 of record NZ_JARUXP010000004.1, on the reverse strand, counting down.
CCTCGTTCGACAGACCCGCCACGCGCTTCAGCACGTCATAGCTTTCGGCGATCAACTGCATGTCGCCGTATTCGATGCCGTTGTGCACCATCTTCACGAAATGGCCCGCGCCGTCCGGACCCATGTAGGCCACGCACGGCTCGCCGTCCGGCGCCTTCGCCGCGATCTCGGTGAGGATGGGCGCAACCAGCTCGTAGGCTTCCTTCTGCCCGCCCGGCATGATCGACGGACCCTTCAGCGCGCCTTCCTCGCCGCCCGACACGCCCGTGCCGATGAAATGCAGGCCCGACTTCGCGAGATCCTGGTTGCGGCGGATGGTGTCGGTGAAATGGGTGTTGCCGCCGTCGATGAGAATGTCGCCTTTCTCGAGCAGCGGACGAAGCTGGGCGATGGTGTCGTCGGTGCCGGCGCCGGCCTTGACCATCATCAGGATGCGGCGCGGCTTTTCGAGCGACTGCACGAACTCTTCGAGCGTGTACGTGGGGACCAACTTCTTATCGGGGTGTTCGGCAATCAGTTCGTCGGTTTTCTCGCGGCTGCGGTTGTAGACCGAAACGGCGTGTCCGCGGCTCTCGATGTTCAGGGCCAGGTTGCGGCCCATGACGGCGAGGCCCACCACGCCGATAGCTTGCTTGCTCATGCTTGATCTCCGAAAGACCGAAGCTCCGCGCGGCTCGTGGCGCGCGGCTTCGGGGTGAAAACGTGTCGATGGGAGCGGCGCCCGCGCGTGGAGAGATCGCCTCACGGTGCGGCCGGCGATGGGCCGGACCGGTCAGACGCGCGAACGCAGACCGACCCGAATTTACCACTTTGACGCGCTTCCGGCAGGGAGCGCGCTGTCCGGACGAGCGCCGGACGCCGCCCCGTCTTAGAATGTCAGCCCGCAACGAACACGCCGCGAAGGCGCCCGGAACATGCCGCCCGCACGGCGCGCGCGACGCCATCATTACTCGGTCTACGTCGTCGAATTGTCCGACCAGGTCTGGAACGAAGCGCGCTTTCGCCGCGCCAATCCGGAGTATGTCGTCGGCAAGCCGTTCGTCTATGTGGGCATGACGGGCATCGATCCGGACGTGCGTTTCGACAAGCACAAGGCGGGCATCCAGTCGAACCGCTTCGTGCGCGACTATGGTCTGCGGCTCCTGCCGCAACTGTACGAGATGTACAACCCAATGCCCTACGACGGCGCGCGCGACATGGAAGTGGAACTGGGCATCGGTTTGCGGGAAGCGGGTTATGGCGTCTGGCAGGCTTGAAACGGACTCAATGACAAGGAGCGGGACATGCGGATTCTGGTGGTGGGTGCGGGGGCGATCGGCGGTTATTTCGGGGCGCGGCTGCTGGAAGCGGGCCGCGACGTGACGTTTCTCGTGCGTGAGCGCCGCGCCGAACGCCTGCGGCAATGCGGCCTGAAGGTGAAGAGTCCGGAGGGCGATCTCACGTTCGCCTGTCCGCCGATGACCCTCGCAAAAGACCTTGACCATCCGTTCGACCTGGTCCTGCTGAGCTGCAAGGCTTACGACCTGCAAAACGCGATCGATTCGTTCGCGCCGGCTGTCGGTCCGGACACGGTGATCCTGCCGCTGCTCAACGGCATGGCGCATCTCGACGCGCTCGACGCGCGCTTCGGCGCGGCCAACGTGCTCGGCGGCCAGTGCGTGATTGCCGCGACGCTCGATGCCGAAGGCGAGATCGTCCATTTGAACAACATGCATTCGATGACGGTCGGCGAGCGCGCGGGCGGGCGTTCCGCGCGCATCGAGGCGGTCGCCGCCCAGCTCGATGGCGCCGGATTCGAACTGAACGTGAGCGAGGACATCCTGCAATCGATGTGGGACAAATGGGTGTTCCTCGCCACGCTCGCGACCGGCACGTGCCTGATGCGTGCGCCGATCGGCGACATTCTCGATGCGCCCGGCGGCGAAGACGTGCTCAGGCGGCTCTTCATGGAGTGCCAGGGCGTCGCGGCGGACAACGATCATCCGCCGCCGGAAGCGGTCATCGAGCGGGCGCGCGCGAGCTTCGGGCAACGCGGCTCGCTGCTGACCGCGTCGATGCTGCGCGACCTCGAGAACGGCGCGCCGATCGAGGCGGATCACATCGTCGGCGATCTGATCGCGCGGCGGCGCTCGAAGGTGGAGGGCGCATCGATGCTGGAAGTGGCGTACGCGCATCTGAAAGCCTACGAAGCGCGCCGGACGCGCACCGCAAGCGCATGACTGAGCAACACGCGCCGCGTCCCGGCATCGCGGAACTCTTCACGGGCTTTCTCACGCTCGGACTGACCGCGTTCGGCGGGGCGCTGCCGCTGGCGCGGCGTGAAATCGTCGAGCGCCGCAAATGGCTCGATGCCGATGAGTTCACCGATCTCCTCGGCCTCTGCCAATTCCTGCCGGGCGGCAACGTGATCAATCTGTCGGTGGCGATCGGCATGCGCTTTCGCGGCGTGCCCGGCGCGCTCGCGGGCCTGCTCGGGCTGCTGGTCGGGCCTTCGCTGATCGTGATCGGACTCGGCGTGATCTATCAGCGCACGCATCAGGACCCGCGCATCGCGCATTTGTTCGCCGGACTCGCGGCAGCCGCGGCGGGCTTGCTGATCGCGATGGCGGTGAAGCTCCTCTGGCCGCTGCGGCGCAAGCCCGAGGCGGCGGCCGTCGCGCTGCTCATGTTCGCGGCGATCGCGTTCCTGCGCACGCCGCTCCTGCCGACCATGCTCGTCTTCACGCCGATCTCGGTCCTGGTCGCGTGGAAGGTGGGCCGATGAATCACGACCTGGTTTCGCTCGCGGCCATCTTCAGCCAGCTTTCGCTGCTGGCGTTCGGCGGCGGCAATTCCATCCTGCCGGAGATGCAGCGTCAGGTCGTGCAGGTGCACGAATGGATGTCGAAGGCCGATTTCTCGGCGTTGTTCGCGCTTGCGCAGGCGGCGCCGGGCCCGAACATGATGGTCGTCACGCTGATCGGCTGGCATGTGGCCGGCTGGCCGGGCGTGCTGGTCACGTCGATTGCGAAATTCGGGCCGTCGTCGCTGGTGACGATGGCCGCGCTCCACGCGTGGGAACGCTTCAAGACGCGTCCGTGGCGGCGCACCGTGCAGCTCGGGCTCGTGCCGATCACGGCAGGACTCGTGGCGGCGAGTGCGCTGCTGATCGCCGAAGCCTCCGACGAAACCGTGATGATGACGGCGATCACCGCCGCCGTCGCGCTGCTGTCGTATCGAACGAAGCTGCATCCGCTGTGGCTGCTGGCGGCCGGCGCGCTGATCGGCCTGACGGGATTCGGGCAATGACGCGTATATGCGGCGGGCAGGCTTCCTGCTGAAAAACTCACAACCAGGACACAAGGACGAACGCCATGACGACGACCCTCGAATACGTGAAGACCGCGCCGGAACGCGCGGAACTCGACACCGCGCGCGGCCCGCTGGTCGTGGAGTTCGGCACGGACTGGTGCGGCCATTGCCGCGCGGCGCAGCCGCTGATCGCGCAGGCGTTCCAGGGGCATGGCGCAGTGCGGCACATGAAGATCGAGGACGGCAGCGGCCGGCCGCTCGGACGCTCGTTTCGCGTGAAGCTCTGGCCGACGCTCGTCTTTTTGCGCGATGGCAAGGAAGTCGCGCGGCTCGTGAGGCCGGGCGATGTCGCCCAGATCAGCGACGCGCTCGCGCAGATCGAGGCACCGTCCGCGCAATAACGCCGCGATGCGCAATGCCGCGACGGCATTGCGCTTTGTCATTGGATTCCGAAGCCGGCGAGCCGATCGCGCTAATCGCTTTGCACTATCTCAATCGCGGACCGCAGGTCGAAACCTCCGTCAGGCTTGACTTGAGACGCCGGCATGTCTTTTTGTTTTGTGGCTTAGGGCCACCCCGCAGCGCGAGTTATCGCGCGTGGCGGGTCAGGCGTACCAGAGTTTTTTCCCCGATAAACGAAGACCTCATCCAGCAAACCAAGGGTTTTCGCTCAGTCCTGCTAGGTCGAACAAAGTTGTATGATAACCCGACAACCTGACAGGACTGAGGAAGTCGTCACCGCATGTTCGAGAAGATCCCGCCGCGTGCGCTGTCCGACACTGTCGCGCAGCAACTGCAGAAGCAGATCGAGAAAGGCAGCTTCGCCGGCACCGGCAAGCTGCCGAGCGAGGCCGTGCTCGCGCAGCAATTCGGCGTCAGCCGCACGGTCATCCGCGAGGCCATCTCCCGGCTCAAGAACGAAGGCATGGTGGAACCGCGCCAGGGCAGCGGCGTGTTCATCGTCGAGCGGGCGGGCATCCGGCCGCTGCGCATCGATTACGCGCAGGCGGTCGAGCCGGGCGCCGTCGTGCAGATCCTCGCGCTGCGCCGCGCCATCGAGGCCGAAGTGGCCAGCGAAGCCGCGCTCCGCCGCAGCGCCGCACACATGGCAGCGATCGACCGGGCGCTCGCGCAGATCGACGTGGCCGTGCGCGAGGCGCGCGACGGCGTCGCGGAAGACGTCGCGTTCCATCGCGAGATCGCGACCGCCAGCGGCAATCCGTATTTCCTGAAAACGCTCACCTTCCTGAATCAGTATCTGGAAGCGGGCACGCTCGTCACGCGCGGCAACGAAGCGCTGCGCGAGGACTACATGCGGCAGGTGCACGAGGAACATGCGGCGATCGTCGAGGCCATCCGCGCGCGCGATGCCGATGCCGCACGCCGCGCCGCGCAGACGCATCTCATCAACGCCGCGCGCCGTCTGGCGGAAGCGGGCATCTGCTGAATCCCTATCCGACCGAAGAGGAAGACATGACGAGAAACGTGGGCGTTATCGGGCTGGGCGCGATGGGCATGGGCGTCGCCCGTTCGCTGTTGCGCGCGGGCTTCGCCGTGCACGCGTGCGATGTGCGCCAGCCCGTGCTGGACGCGTTCGCGGCGGAAGGCGGCGTGGCGTGTGCATCGCCGGCCGAACTCGGCGCGCAATGCGACGTGGTGCTGACGGTCGTCGTCAACGCGGCGCAGACCGACGCCGTGCTGTTCGGCGAAACCGGCGCCGTGCCCGCGATGAAGGCGGGCGGCGTGGTGCTCGCGTGCGCGACGGTGTCGCCGCAATTCGCCGCTGATCTCGGCGCGCGCTGCGAGGCGCGGGGCGTGCAGATGCTGGATGCGCCGCTGTCTGGCGGCGCGGCGAAGGCCAACTCCGGCGCGATGACGATGATGACGTCCGGCCCCGCTGCCGCCTATGCCGCCTGCGAGGACGTGCTCGGGGCGATCGCCGGGCAGGTGTATCGGCTGGGCGAAGCGCACGGCGCGGGATCGAAGGTCAAGATCATCAATCAGCTGCTGGCGGGCGTGCATATCGCGGCGGCGGCCGAGGCGATGGCGCTGGGCTTGCGGGAAGGCGTCGATCCCGATGCGCTCTATGAAGTCATCACGCACAGCGCGGGCAACTCGTGGATGTTCGAGAACCGCGTGCCGCACATTCTCACTGGCGACTACACGCCGCTGTCCGCCGTCGATATCTTCGTCAAGGATCTCGGCCTCGTACTGGATACCGCGCGCACCTCGAAGTTTCCGCTGCCGCTGTCGGCGGCGGCGCATCAGATGTTCATGATGGCGTCCACCGCCGGCCATGGCGGCGAGGACGATTCCGCGGTCATCAAGATCTTTCCGGGCATCGAGGTGCCGAAGGGAGCAAAGGCATGACGGGCACCATGCAAGAAGCGCAAGCGCCGCAAGCGCTGCTCGGCTGCATCGCCGACGATTTCACCGGCGCCACCGATCTCGCCAACATGCTGGTGCGCGGCGGCATGCGTACGGTGCAGACCATCGGCGTTCCGGAGGCGGGCGCGCGCATCGAGGCGGATGCGCTGGTGGTTGCGCTCAAGTCGCGCACCATCGACGCAAAGGAGGCCGTGCGCCAGTCGCTCGACGCGCTCGCCTGGCTGCGCGCGCAAGGCTGCACGCAGTTCTTCTTCAAATATTGCTCGACCTTCGATTCCACCGACCGCGGCAACATCGGCCCCGTCGCGGATGCGCTGCTCGATGCGCTCGGCGACGATTTCGCGATTGCCTGCCCGGCGTTCCCGGAGAACGGCCGGACGCTGTTTCGCGGCCATCTGTTCGTCGGCGACGTGCTGCTGAGCGAATCGGGCATGGAGCATCATCCGCTCACGCCGATGACCGATCCGAATCTCGTGCGCGTCCTGCAGCGGCAGACGCAATCGAAAGTCGGGCTGCTGCGCTACGACACGATCGCGCAAGGCGCGGACGCGGTGCGCGCGCGCATCGCCGGACTGCGCCAGGAAGGCGTGCGCCTGGCGATCGCCGATGCCGTCTCCGACGCCGATCTCTACACGCTCGGCGAAGCATGCCGCGATCTCGCGCTGATCACCGGCGGCTCCGGCGTCGCGCTGGGCTTGCCGCGCAACTTCGGCGCGGCAAACCGGCTCGCGCATGCGGAACAGGCGGCGGCGCTGCCGTCGATTGAAGGCAAGGCGGTCGTGCTGGCGGGCAGCGCATCAAAAGCGACGAACGCGCAGGTGGCGGCGTGGCGCGCGTCGAGGCCGAGCTTTCGCGTGGATCCGCTGGCGCTCGCGCGCGGCGAGCCGGTGGTCGATCAGGCGGTCGCGTTCGCGCGCGAGCACTTCGGCAAGAACGAAACCGTGCTGATCTACGCAACCTCGTCGCCCGACGAAGTCAAGGCGGTGCAGAGCCAGCTGGGCGTCGAGCAGGCGGGGCAACTGGTGGAAGCGGCGCTCGCCGGGATCGCGCGGCGCTTGCGGGATGAAGGCGTGCGCAAGTTCGTCGTCGCGGGCGGCGAGACTTCCGGCGCGGTCGTGCAGGCGCTGGACGTGCGCAGCCTGCGGATCGGCCCGCAGATCGATCCGGGCGTGCCGGCGACGCAGTCCATCGGCACGCAAGGCGACGATGCGCTCGGCCTCGCGCTCAAATCCGGCAATTTCGGCACCGCCGATTTCTTCGAGAAAGCGCTGCGGGCGCTGTGATGAGATTTTCTGAAGAAGTGGAGAGCACTTCGAAACTGTAGCTATCGACGTCGCCGCGTCGCAGGCCGCTAGCTGAAGCGCCCATCGACGAACCGCGCGACCTCACGACCTCACGACCCTTTCGCAACTTCGCAACTTCGCAACTTCGCACCTTCGCAACGGAGACACGAACCCATGCCACGTTTTGCCGCGAATCTCACGATGATGTACACGGAACACGCGTTCCTCGACCGCTTTGCCGCCGCCGCGAAGGATGGCTTCAAGGCGGTCGAGTTCCTGTTTCCGTACGACTATCCGGCCGAGGACATCCGGCAACGCCTGACCGACCACGGTCTCACGCAGGCGCTGTTCAACGCGCCGCCCGGCGACTGGGCCGCGGGCGAGCGCGGCATCGCCTCGCTGCCGGGACGCGAGGCGGAGTTCCGGCAAAGCGTCGCGAAGGGACTGGAATACGCGGCGGTGCTCGGCAACGAGAAACTGCACGTGATGGCCGGCCTCATCAAGCCTGAGGAATCGCGCGAACGGCATCGCGCGGTCTATCTGGCCAATCTGGCCCATGCGGCCGAGGAAGCGCGCAAGGCGGGCATCGGTATCGTGATCGAACCCATCAACACGCGCGACATTCCCGGCTTCTTCCTGAATCGTCAGGACGACGCGCAGGCCATCTGCGAGGAAATCGGCGCGCCGAATTTGCAGGTGCAGTTCGACATCTATCACTGCCAGATTGTCGAAGGCGACATCGCGATCAAGCTCAAGCGCGACATGCAGCGCGCAAACGCGGGCATCGGGCATATCCAGATCGCGGGCGTCCCGGAGCGTCACGAGCCGGACCTGGGCGAACTCAACTATCCGTATCTGTTCGAGCTGATCGACACGCTCGGCTACGCGGGCTTCATCGGCTGCGAGTACAAGCCGAAGGGCGGCACGTCCGCCGGCCTCGGCTGGCTCAAGCCCTATCTGTGAGGAGACGACGCTCATGAAGATCCTGATCACAGGCGGCGCGGGCTTTCTGGGCCAGCGGCTCGCCAGGCGTCTGCTCGAACGCGGCACGCTCGACGGCCAGCCGGTCACCGAACTGGTGTTGCTCGATATCGCGCGGCCGCACGACGAGCGCCTGCTGAACGACCCGCGCGTGCGCGCCGAAACCGGCGACATCTCGGATCCGGCGGTGCTGCGGCGCCATCTCGACCCGCAGACGGAAGCCGTATTCCATCTCGCGGCCATCGTCAGCGGCCAGGCCGAGGCGGACTTCGACCTCGGCATGAAGATCAACCTCGACGCCTCGCGCGCCCTGCTCGAAGTGTGCCGCGCGGCGGGGCACCGGCCGCGCGTCGTGTTCACGAGTTCGGTGGCGGTCTACGGCGGCACATTGCCCGACATCGTTCAGGACGACACCGCGCTCAATCCCCAATCGTCATATGGAACGCAAAAGGCGATTGCCGAATTGCTGCTGTGCGACTACACCCGGCGTGGCTTCGTGGATGGCCGGGTGCTGCGGCTGCCGACCATCAGCGTGCGCCCGGGCAAGCCAAATGCGGCGGCTTCGTCCTTCGCGAGCGGCATCATTCGCGAGCCGCTTAACGGCGAACGCTCGGCGTGTCCCGTCAGCGGCGATACGCGTGTCTGGCTGCTGTCGCCGCGGCGCGCGGTGGAAGCGCTGATTGCGGGCTGCGAGATCGGGCGCGACAGGCTCGGCGACCGGCCGGTGATCAATCTGCCGGGGCTTTCGGTCAGCGTGGACGAGATGATCGCGGCGCTGCGCGAAGTGGCCGGCGAGGACGCGGCGGCGCGCATCGACTTCCAGCGCGACGAGCGCATCGAGAAGATCGTGTACAGCTGGCCGGGTGCATGGGACACCGCGCGCGCCGAAGCGCTGGGGCTCGAAGGGGACGCCGCCTTCGCCGACGTGATCCGCGCCCATATCGCGGATTCCTGATCCCGCGCCGCGTCTTCTTGCGCTGCCCCGGCGTTCGGGGGCAGCGCGACAGCCGTCATGCTTTCGCTCGCATTTCCGGGCTACACTGTTCGCTTATATGTGACGAACGTCGGCCCGGCGCTGCATGCACCGCGTTGAATCACGAGCGTCCGCACGCTCGTTTCTCCGTCGTTTTCATGCTTCCTGCGCTTGTTTTGCGGCTCCTCTGCGGCTGGATTGCGCCCGAGCCGCGCCGTCTCGTCGCCCGGTGATTACGCATCCTTCCCGCGCGGGAGTCTTCCATGTCGTTGCATCATCTCGTCGATCGATTCGGCCCGGCGATCGTGTTTCTCAACGTAATGGGCTCGGCGCTTGGGCTGCCCGTCCCCGCGATGCCGACCATGATCATCGTCGGCGCGTCCATCGCGCTCATGGCGGTAAACGGCGGCGCGTTCTGGCCGCCGCTCGCGGGCGTACTGTGCGTGGCCGTGGCCGGCGGCGTGATCGGCGATCTCGTCTGGTTCCAGGGCGGGCGCAAGTACGGCGACAAGACCCTCAAGACCATCTGCAAGCTGTCCCTCTCGCGCGATACCTGCGTGAAGAAGACCGAACGCTTCTTCGGCCGCTGGGGCGTCCGCGTCCTGCTGGTCGCGAAATTCATTCCGGGCCTCTCGCTGGTGTCGGTGCCGCTCGCCGGCGCCATGGGCGTCAAGCTGCGCAGTTTCATCGTGCATGACGGCGCGGGCGTGGCCTTGTGGGGCATGGTCGGACTGACGGTCGGCGTCGTCTTTGCCGCGCAGCTCGAAATGGTCTTCGCGCTGATCTCGCAGCTCGGGCGCCAGGCGGTGATGGTGGTCGCGGTGTTGCTGGCCGTCTATGTCGCCTATCGCTGGTGGCGGCGCCGCGCGCTCATGGCGACGCTCGAGAAGGCGCGCATCAGCGTCGACGAACTCTATGCGCTGATGAACGACCAGCCGCTGCCGGTGATCTTCGATATCCGCTCGCCCGAGAAACGCATGCTCGATCCCGCCGCGATTCCCGGTTCGCTGTTCGCCGACGAGCGCGATCTCGCGACGATCATCGAGAACTACGACAAGTCGCGCAAGGTCGTCATCTACTGCTCGTGTCCCAACGAAGTCTCGGCGGCATGGATGGCGAAGACGATGCGCAACGCCGGTTTCCGCGACGTCGTGCCGCTCACCGGCGGTCTCGATGCATGGCGCCTCGCCGGTTTCGAAGTCGCGACGCTGACCGAATTCGGCGAGCTCGTCGCGACGACGCCGGAAGAAGTCGCGGAGATGGCCGCGATGTGCCCATGGTCGGTGAAGTCGGCGGCATCGGCGGCGACACCATCTAGCGCCTCATCCCTTCATGAAGCTGGTTTGCCACACGGAGATCGCGCATGAGCACCACCCCGTTCGACCATTCCCGTCAGAGCATGCCGAACGTCGTCGCCTGGAGCGCGCGCGAATCGCCCGAGAACCCGAATGTCGTGCCGACGCCCGCCGCCGCGCCGTCCGTCAGCGACGACAACGCGCCGTTCTCGCCGCTCGAAAGCCGCGCGCATCAGATGTTCCCGCGTCTGACCGACGGCGAGATCGAGCGCATGAGCCGCTTCGGCGAGACGTCGCGGTGGCGTAAGGGCGACTGGATGTTCCGCATGGGCGAGACCGGGCGCGGCATGGTGATCGTGCTGAAGGGGCTCGTGCGGGTGACGCGGCGCAATGCGCTCGGCAAGGAGCATCTGGTGGTCGAGCACGGGCCGGGGCACTTCCTGGCTGAAGTGGCGCAATTGTCGGGCAAGCCCTGTCTCGTCGACGGCATGGCGGCCGAGGATGTCGAGGGCATCGTGATTGCGCCGGAGCGGCTGCGGGCGCTGTTGGTGGCGGAGGCGGAACTCGGCGAGCGCATCATGCGGGCGCTGATCCTGCGCCGCGTGGGTCTGATCGAGAAGGGCAGCGGTCCGGTGCTGCTGGGCCAGTCCGACGACGGGCGCCTCGTGTCCCTGCAAGGCTTCCTGCGCCGCAACGGTTATCCGCATACCGTGATCGACGCCTGCGCCGATCCGGACGCGATCGCCTTGCTGGAACGCATCTCGGCCTCCACGGCGGATTTCCCGCTCGTGATCTGTCCGGACGGCACCGTGCTGCGCGCGCCCAGCGAGAACCAGGTGGCGACGCAACTCGGCTGGCTGCCGGAATTCGATTCGGCGCATGTTTACGATGTGGCGATCGTCGGCGCGGGACCGGCGGGCCTGGCGACGGCGGTGTATGCGGCGTCCGAGGGCTTGTCGGTGGCGGTATTCGATTGCCGCGCGCCGGGCGGCCAGGCGGGCGCGAGTTCGCGCATCGAGAACTATCTCGGCTTTCCCACCGGCATCTCCGGCCAGGCGCTGGCCGGGCGTGCCTTCGTGCAGGCGCAGAAGTTCGGCGCCCACATTGCGATCCCGACGAAGATCAAGTCGCTGCACTGCGATTGCGCGCCGATCCAGATCGAACTGGAGAACGGCACGCGCGTCACGTCGCAAACGGTGGTGATTGCGTCGGGCGCGGCGTATCGGCGGCCCGATATCGACGGGCTAGAACGCTACGAAGGGCATGGCACGTATTACTGGGCGTCGCCGGTCGAGGCGAAGCTGTGCAAGAACTCGGAGGTGGTGCTGGTCGGCGGCGGCAATTCGGCGGGACAGGCCGTGGTGTACCTGGCAACGCACGCGAAGCACGTGCACGTGCTGATTCGCGGCGCGGGGCTGGCGGCGAGCATGTCGCACTATCTGGTGGAGCGCATCCGCTCGCTGCCGAACGTGACGGTGCGTACGCATACGCAGATCACGTCGCTCGAGGGCGATGGCCGCGCGTTGAACGCGATCCATTGCAAGACGCCGGACGGCCCGCTCACGCTCGACTCGCGGCATCTCTTCCTGTTCACCGGCGCGGATCCCAACACGGACTGGCTGCGCAACTGCAATGTGAACGTCGATGGCAAGGGTTTCGTGCTGACCGGGCCGGAAGCGCATGAAGGCCGCACCGAGGGCGTGATGGCGCTGGAGACGAGCGTGCCGGGCGTGTTTGCCATCGGCGACGTGCGGTCCAGTTCCACCAAGCGCGTCGCGGCGGCGGTGGGAGAAGGCGCGGCGGTCGTTTCGCAGATCCACGGCTTGCTGGCGAAGCGCCAGGCGCTGGCCGTGCCGGTGTGACAGGCGCTTCTAGTTGGCCGACGGAAAGCGCAGCGTGAACTCGATCCACCCGTCGCCGGGGGATTCGACGGACGCGCTGCCGCCGTGCAGCCGCATGATCGCCTGCACGATCGAAAGCCCCAGCCCGCTCGATTCCGTGAACTCGCTGCGCGCCGCATCCCCGCGATAGAACCGGTCGAACAGCTTGCCGAGTTCTTCCGGGCCGATATCGCCATCCACCTGATTGCGCACTTTCAGCACCGCGCCGGCCGCGTCCGCGTGTCCATGCAGACGCACGACGGAACCCGCCGTCGCGTAGCGCACCGCATTCACGACCACATTGCCCACCGCCCGGCGGCACATGATTGCGTTCGCAACCATTTCGCCGCTCGCGTCGATATCGAAGCGAATACGCCGCTCGTCCGCAATGCCTTCGAAGTAGGTGCAGATCGTGTCGAGCTCGTCGTAAATGTGCAGCCGCTCGCGCTCGATGCGTTGTTCCCCATGATCCGCCTGCGCAAGGAACAGGATGTTCTGCGCGATGCGCGCGAGCCGTTCGAGTTCTTCGAGATTCGATTCGAGCACGTTGCGATATTCGGCAACGTTGCGCTCGTGCGCGAGCGTAACCTGCGTCTCGCCGATCAGCACGCCGATAGGCGTGCGCAGTTCGTGCGCGAGATCGGCGGAGAACTGCAGCAGGCGCTCATAGCCATGTTCGAGCCTGTCCAGCATGGCATTGAACGACGCGGCGAGACTCTGCAACTCGGCGGGCGCATGCGCCACGTCGAGCCGCGCGGACAGCCGGTCCGGCGCGATTTCCGCGGCCTTGTCCGCCATCAGCTTGAGCGGTTGGAGACCGCGACTCGTGACCCACCAGGCGAGCAGCATCGTGACGAGCGCCGCGCCGATCACGTTGAGCCAAACACGCTCCAGATAGACCGACAGCACGCGCGCTTCCTGCGTCATCACGTGCGCCGCGATGATCTCCACGACTTCGCCGTTATCGCCGATGCGCGCCTGCGCGCCGACCCAGCGCATGCGCACGCCGTCGGCGCGGGTTCCTTCGTAAAGATCGTCCAGGCCGATAGGCCTTGTCACCGGCACGACGTGCAGAGGCGGCAAGGACATCTGTTCCGGATTGACGTTGATGAACGGCGCCGATCCCGCGCGCCTGAACAGGATCACGTCCTGCCGGTCGCCCAGCATGGTTTCGAAGAGCCGTGGCCGCGCCTCGATTTCCTTGATCGTATAGAGATCGTGCAGCAGCGAGCGGAAATGCTCGACCCGCCCGATCAACTGATAATCCGCGCGCGTGGAGAGCGCCTGGTTCGTCGCGTGATAGAGCGCCGCCGAGACCATGGCCAGCACGATGCACACGATCACGACGAACGACAGCGCGATGCGTACCGCGAGTGAACGCGACTGCCGCTTCAAGGATTCTCCCCGAACGAATAGCCGATGCTGCGCACCGTGTGGATCAGCTTGAGCTCGAACGGGTTGTCGAGCTTCGCGCGCAGGCGCTTGATGGCGACATCGACCACGTTGGTGTCGCTGTCGAAGTTCATGTCCCACACTTCGGAGGCGATCAGCGTGCGCGAGAGCGCTTCGCCCTGATGCTTGCAGAACAGATGCAGCAGCGCGAATTCCTTGTTGGTCAACGCGATGTCGGCGCCCTGGCGCGTCACCTTGCGGCGCAGGACATCCACGTGCAGGTCCGCGATCTGGAAGGTATCCGACTCGCGCATCACGCCTCGCCGCAGCAGCGTGCGGATGCGCAGCACCAGTTCCGTGAAGGAGAACGGCTTGACGAGGTAGTCGTCCGCGCCGAGTTCGAGTCCGTGGATGCGGTCCGTCACGTGATCGCGCGCAGTCAGAAAAATGACAGGCAGGTCACGTTTCGCACGCAACGCGGCCATGACCTGCCAGCCGTCGATGCCGGGCAGCATCACGTCGAGCACGATCAGCTCGTACGGGTTCGCGAGCGCCTGATGCAGCCCGTCCGTGCCGTTGCGCACGAGCTCGACCTGATAACCGGACTCGATGAGCCCTTTTTTCAGGTAGTCGCCGGTCTTGCGGTCGTCTTCGATAACGAGGATGGTCATGCTCGCGCTGCGCGGGGTTCGGGTTCGGATGAATTGACGACATTCTAGCCAGAGCCCGTCCGCTGACCGCCAAGAATGACAAAAAAGTCATTGAAGGGTCATCGATCATTCAGCGCGGCGTGGCTAACATGCCTGCACATTGTTTCGCCATTCGCGAGGAAACCCGTGCAAGTACAACCGCTCTGGCTGCGCATCACGCACTGGCTCAACGCCTTCGCCGTCTTGATCATGGTGACGAGCGGCTGGCAGATCTACAACGCCTCGCCGATCTTCAAGTCGCTCACCTTTGCTCCGGCCATCACGCTGGGCGGCTGGCTCGGCGGTGCGCTGCAATGGCATTTCGCGGCGATGTGGCTGCTGGTCGCGAACTTCATCGTCTATCTCGCGATGAACCTCTTCACGGGCCGTCTGCGCCGCCGCATGTTCCCGCTGTCGATCAGGAGCATCTTCACGGACGCGCTGGCCGCCGTACGCGGCAAGCTCGGCCATGACGACCTCACGCATTACAACGCCGTGCAGAAGTTCGCTTATCTCGCGGTCATCGTGGACATCGTGATCGTGATTCTGTCGGGGCTGGCGGTGTGGAAGTCCGTGCAGTTCCCGTTGTTGCGTGCGTTGATGGGCGGCTATGACAACGCCCGCATCGTGCATTTCTTTGGCATGAGCTTCCTGGTGGCGTTCTTCGTGGTGCACGTCGCGATGGTCGCGCTCGTGCCGCGCTCGCTCGTGCTGATGATTCGAGGCCGCTGATCCATGTCGCTGAAACTGTTCAAATCGAGACCCGACGCCGACCTCATCATCAAGGACGCGGCGAAGGAACTGAAGGCGCCCGCGCGCCGTCTGTTCGGCAAGCGCATTCTTTCGCTCGGCGGCCTGGCGATGCTCTCCGGTTGCAACATCACCGACGACAAGTCCGTCAACGCCATGCTGCGGCGCATCTCGTCCTTCAACGATGACGTGCAGGCGCTGCTGTTCGATCCGAACGCGCTCGCGCCCACGTATCCCGAGTCGATGATCACGCGGCCGTTTCCGTTCAACGCGTTCTATGACATCGACGAAGTGCCCGAAGTCGATCCGGCCGCGTACAAGCTCGAGATCGGCGGCAGGGTGAAGGGCAAGCGCGTCTGGACGCTCGACGAACTGCACGCGCTGCCGCAGGAAAGCCAGGTGACGCGGCATATCTGCATCGAGGGCTGGAGCGCGATCGGCAAGTGGGGCGGCGTGCGCTTCGCGAACGTCCTCGCTCGCGCCGGTGCGGATATCAGCGCGAAGTACGTGGCCTTCCATTGCGCCGACAACTATTCGACGAGCATCGACATGCCCACTGCGCTGCATGCGCAGACGCTGCTGACGCTGACCTATGACGGGCAGATCCTGCCGCCCAAGTATGGTTTTCCGATGAAGCTGCGCATGCCGACCAAGCTCGGCTACAAGAATCCGAAGCATATTGTCGCGATCACCGTGACCAACGATTACCCCGGCGGCTATTGGGAGAACCAGGGCTACAACTGGTTCGGCGGGTCCTGATCGCCGTGTTCCGCTCAACGCTTCAGCTTCGATTAACCCAAGGAGATTGCATGTCGATCCGCATGAAACTCGGCGTCAGCATCGTGACGCTCGCACTCGCTTCCGCCGCCTTTGCCCAGGCGCCCGCCGCCAAACCCACGCGCATTCGCGGCGATATCGTGTCGCTGTCGGGCGATACGCTGACTGTGCATCGCAAGAGCGGCGACACCGTGAAGATCGCGGTGAAGTCGGACACGCCCGTCACCGCGCTGAAGAACATCAAGCTGCAGGACATCAAGCCGGGTTCGTTCGTCGGCACGGCGGCGATGACCGGCACGGACGGCAAGCTCACCGCCACCGAAGTGCTGGTGTTCCCGGAAGCGGCGCGCGGCACCGGCGAAGGTCACTATGACTGGGATCTCGGCCCGAAGAGCTCGATGACCAACGCGAACGTCGACCAGGTGGTGCAGGGCACGAGCGGCCGCGACCTGAAGCTCTCGTACAAGGGCGGTTCGAACTCGGTGACGGTGCCGGAGAACGTGCCGGTCGTGACCTTCTCGCCTGCAACGCATGACGACCTCAAGCCGGGCAAGAAGGTGTTCGTCGTGGCGAGCCCGGCGGGCTCGGACTTCGCGGCGCAGCGTATCGTGGTCGAGAAGGATGGTGTCGTGCCGCCGATGTAAGCGGTTTGTGCTTCGAATGCCCCATGAATGCCCGCTGGAGCCATCCGGCGGGCATTTTTTTCAACGGCTCATTCCAGCGATGCACGCAGATGACGGACGCTCGTCACCGTGTCGTCGAACTGCGATGTGCCGAGCTTGCGCTTGATGCGGCGCGTCACTTCGGCGCTCGCCGTGCCGATGCGCTTCATCACGGCATGCGCGGCATCGGTGGGATGGATCGCGGATTCGCGGCCGTCGCTTTCAGTGGACCAGCGCTCGACGAGTCCGAGCTGCTGTAGTCCGTCGAGCGTGCGTGTGGCCGTGGGGCGCGAGATAGCAAGGGCATCGGCGAGATTGCTTTGCAACAGACCGGGATGATCGACGACGGCGCGCAGCATGAAAGCCTGCGACGGCGTGAGTCCGAAGGGCTTGAATGCTTTTGCCCACTCGCGTTCGAGCGAGCGGGCCAGCGCGGTCGTGTTGAAATAAAGGCATTGGTCGAACATACGGTTCACCGTGAAGTCATGTGATTCGCTCTGCAACTATCAGTGGGGCGGGGTTCATCGGCAGATTTTACGCGTTCGCGATAAGATGGCCGCCTGCGTTTTTGATCCTGGGCAACTTTGCGTTGCGCCGCTCCACTCTCAAGGAGACATGCATGAGCAACACTCGTTCCGACCTTCCTGCTTATCCGAACGTCCAGCTGTATATCGATGGCGCGTGGCGCAACGGCTCGCGCGACACGGCCGTGATCAATCCGGCAAGCGAAGCCGAGATTGGCCGCCTGGCGCTGGCCGGAGAGTCAGAACTGGCGCTCGCGGCGGACGCAGCCGCGCGCGGCTTCAAGGAATGGCGCAAGGTTTCGCCTTACGAGCGCAGCAAGATCATGCGCCGCGCCGCGCAGATCATTCGTGAACGCGCGGCCGACATCGCCGCGATCATGACGATGGAACAGGGCAAGCCCCTGGGCGAAGCGCGCATCGAGACGCTTTCGGCCGCCGACATCATCGAATGGTTCGCCGAGGAAGGGCGCCGCACCTATGGCCGCGTGATTCCGTCGCGCGCGGATGCGGTGCGTCAGATCGTCACGCGCGAGCCGGTCGGTCCGGTGGCCGCGTTCACGCCGTGGAACTTCCCGATCAATCAGGCAGTGCGCAAGGTATCGGCGGCGCTCGCGGCAGGCTGCTCGGTCGTGCTGAAAGGCCCGGAGGAAACCCCCGCGAGCTGCGCAGCGCTCGTTCAGGCCTATGCCGATGCAGGCGTGCCCGCCGGCGTCGTCAACCTCGTGTTCGGCGTGCCCGCCGATGTCTCGAAGTACCTGATCGCGCATCCGGTCATCCGCAAGATCTCGTTCACCGGCTCCACGCCGGTGGGCAAGCTGCTCGCATCGATGGCGGGCGAGCACATGAAGCGCGTGACGATGGAACTCGGCGGTCATGCGCCGGCCATCGTGTTCAAGGACGCCGACATTCCGCGTGCCGCGAAGATGCTGGCCGGCGCAAAGTTCCGCAACGCGGGGCAGGTGTGCATCTCGCCGACGCGATTTCTCGTCGAAGAAGCCGTCTATGAAGAGTTCGTGCATCACTTCGTCGCCACGGCCAGCGCCGTGAAGGTCGGCAACGGTCTGGAAGACGGCGTGCAGATGGGCCCGCTTGCCAATGGCCGTCGTCTGGAGGCCATGGAGCGGCTGGTCGCCGATGCGCGCGAACACGGCGCGAAGGTGCTGACGGGCGGCGAGCGCGTCGGCCGTGAAGGTTACTTCTTCGCGCCGACCGTGCTCACCGACGTACCGATGAGCGCCCGCATCATGACCGAAGAGCCGTTCGGCCCGATCGCGCCGATCGCTTCGTTCAGCTCGTATGACGAAGTGATCGCCGAGGCGAACCGCCTGCCTTACGGTCTTGCTGCCTATGGCTATACGAGCTCGGCGGCCACGTCCGCTGCGTTCGCCGACGATATCGAAAGCGGCATGGTGTCGATCAACCATCATGGCCTCGGCATGCCCGAGACGCCGTTCGGCGGCGTGAAGGATTCCGGCTACGGTTCGGAAGGCGGCAGCGAAGCGATGGAAGCGTATCTCGTCACGAAGTTCGTCACGGAACATCGTTGAATCGTTAAATTGCAGCGAATGTGCTGCATGGAAGCGGCCTCGTCGAGGCCGCTTTTTTTATGGCTCGTGCGTTGTAAGCGGCTTCGCAAGGTCCATGCAATACGAGTTGGTTTCAGAAGTGTAACCACGTAACGCACGGAAAAATATGCGTAGCCGAATTGCCAGCTTCACTCTTTAGGATGACATCGGGACACGCCTGATCTGCCCGTCCTGTTCCTGGAGAATCGCATGCTGAGCCCTCACGAACTATCCACGCTGCTGCTGATCCAGCGCTCACCTCATCTGGTCGAGGCGGCCGGCTTTCATACGGTGCGTCTGCGTCAGGAGGCGTTGATCGAGATGACGCGTCTGCCGAGCGGTCACGCGCTGCCCTCGCTGACACCAAAAGGCCGGGACATGCTGCTGCGGCTCGGCGCACTGCGCGGTCAGGCGCCTTACGATCACGATGAGACCAGGTAGCGCGAGCGGTCCCAAAGCGGCGAGGGTATGCTGTGGTTCGACCCCGACACATGGAGCATGCAAGTGACTGATGCGAAGAAACCGACTGTCGCGCTGCTCGGCGCGGGCAATATGGGATCCGCGGTGGGACATGCGCTGACGCAGGGCGGCGCGCAGGTCTTCACGTCGCTCGAAGGCCGCAGCGCCGCGAGTGCGAAGCGGGCACAGGAAGCCGGCATGCGCGACGCCAGCCTGGACGAACTCGCCACGTGCGACTTCATCCTGTCGGTCGTGCCGCCGGCGGTGGCCGTGGAGACTGCGCAGCGTCTTGCACCGGCGCTCGAACGCGCCTCGCGCAAACCCGTCTACGTCGATTGCAACGCGATCAATCCCGACACGGTCCGGACGGTGGCTCAGGTGCTCGATCCGTCGGGCACGCCGTTCGTCGATGGCGCGATCATCGGTCTGCCTGCCGCGCCGAAGTTCTACCTGTCCGGCCCGCATGCGCCGGACGCACAGCCGCTTGGCGAAGCGGGCCTCGTCATACACGTGCTCGATGGTCCGATCGGTGCGGCATCGGCGCTCAAGATGTCGTACGCGGGCATCACGAAGGGACTGACGGCAATCGGTTCGGCGATGTCGCTGGCCGCGATGCGCAACGGCGCCGGCGACGCGCTCTTCGCCGAACTGACCGAGAGCCAGCCCGCGCTCGCCGCATGGCTTTCGCGCAATGTGCCGCGCATGCCGCCGAAGGCGTATCGCTGGGTGGCGGAGATGGAAGAGATTGCGCAGTTCATCGGCGAGGAGTTCGCCGAGCATCGCGTATATGAAGGCGCCGCCGGACTTTACGCGCGGCTCGCGAAGGATCGCGACGCCACCGATGCGCTCGAACGCTTCTTCGCCGAGCGGGACAAATGACAGCCTAGTTCCCGGCGATGGCCTGCTCCGTCATCGCCGCGAAGAAGCGTCCCGCGCGGCGATCGCCGGCATAGGCCGAATTGATGCGCACCCACGGACTCACTTCGCCGTTCGGCCGATAGTAGCTGCCGGGCGCAAGCGTCACCCCGAACTCGAGGGCGGCTTTCACGAGAACCGTCGAATCCTCGATGCCCGGCACTTTCGCCCAGACGAAATTGCCGCCGCTTGGTTCATCGAACACATCCCAGCCATGGCTTTCGAGCGTCTGCACCGCGCTCGACAGCGAATCGCGCACGCGCTTCCTCAGGCGCTCCAGATACTTGCGATAGGTGCCGCGTTCGAGCAGGCTGGCCGCGACGCTTTCCGCAAAGCGCGAGCCGCCGAGGCTCGTCAGCACCTTGACGTCGACGAGATTCTTCACCAGTTCGCGATTCGCCGCGAGATAGCCGATACGCAGCGACGACGACAGCGTCTTCGACAGGCCGCCCACATAGATCACGCGATCGAGCTGGTCGAGCGAGGCGAGCCGTTGCGTCGGCACGGCCTGGAAGTCGGCGTAGATGTCGTCCTCGACGATTGAGAAGCCATGCTGGGTCGCCAGTTGCAGCAGCTTGAACGCCACCTGCGGTGCGATGTTGGTCGCGGTCGGGTTCTGGAAGACCGTGTTGACGAAGAAGAGCTTCGGCTGATGCTGCTTGAGGAGCGCCTCGGCGGCGTCGATGTCCGGGCCGTTCGCGAGCCGCGGCACGCCGACCAGCCGCACGCCTTGCAGCTTCAAGAGACCGAAGAGGTTGTAGTAGCCCGGATCCTCGACGAACACGGTGTCGCCGGGCTTCAGCATGTAGCGCACGACCAGGTCGAGCGCCTGGCTCGCGCCGCTCGTCAGCATCACGTTGGGCAGGTCCGCGTCGATGCCGAGCGCGTTGATGCGCATCACGATCTGTTGCCGCAGACCCGTGTCGCCGTGGGGCAGGGCATAGTCGATCACGCTCGATACGTCGCTGCGCGAGGCCTGCCGGATGGCCTGCGTGAGACCGTCCACCTCGCGCCATGCTTCCGGAATGAAGCCGCTCGACAGCTTCAGCGTCTCGCCGGGGTAGTTGAACTGCTGAAGGATCTGGGTGGATTCCTCTTCCGCCAGACGCGGATTGCAGTTGCCGGCGCTGCTGTCGCGCTCCTCGACGTGATTCGCCACGTAGAAGCCCGAGCCGTGCTTCGGCTGGATCAATCCTCGCGAGGCGAGCCGGTCATATGCCTCGATCACCGGAAAGCGGCTGATGTGCTGCTCCGCCGCGAGCTGGCGGATGGACGGCAGCTTGGCGCCGGCCAGTACGCGGCGCGAGCGGATCATCGTCTCGATCTGGCTGACGATCTGCTCGGTGAGCGGCACGCCGGTGCCGCCGTCGATATGAAGCGGAAGCGCGTTCATGGTGTTCCAAAGTGTTCAGTGAGTCTGAGTGAACAGTTGTGATTTTGCTGTTCAGCCGTGTCATTGCGCCATTCGAACGCATCCTAAAACCGCCGTCAAGACTGGCCAGACGGATGATGACGCACTTTTCAATTGTCAAAACGTTTTCAAACTGTTCGGCCAAATTAGCTTAACAGTTCCGCTGCAACTGTTCATAACTGTACATTCAAGCTGTTCGGAATCGGTCGAATAATGGCATCAACGGTTGCTTCCTGCTCGAACTGCATGAACGGAGGTGGCCTTCCGAAACGTGAACAGAAGGAGCGGCATCATGCGTGAAATTCGGACATTCGAACTGGACGGGCGCGAAGCGGCTGCGCGCTGGGTCATCGACCGGCCTCAAACGCTGCGTGTCACGCGCGGCCAGATCTGGCTGACCATCGAAGGCCAGACGGACGATCACTGGCTGGGCGCGGGCGACTCGGTCGAGTTGCCGCCTTATACGACGATCTGGGTCAGCGGCAACCGGGAGGCGAGCTGGTTCTCGCTGGCTTCGACTTCCGCGCCTGTGCGCACGCGCGGTCCCGGCGACATGATGCGGGCGTGGTTCGGTCGTCGTGCGCAGCCGGCGAGGCTTGCCGCGATCAAGACATGACGGCGAGCACGGCAGCGAACGCGACAGCAGCCACGAAGGCGAAAAAAAACCCGGCCGAGGCCGGGTCCAATGTTCCCGCGCTCTTTCGAGCGCGGTCACCTGCAAAACAAGCGTAGTCTACGCTGCGAGCAGCGAACGCAGCACAAACGGCAGAATGCCGCCGTGCTTGTAGTAGTCGACCTCGATCGGCGTGTCGATACGCAGCAGAACCTGCACGCGATCTTCCTTGCCGTCCTTGCGATGGATCACCAGCGTGACTTCCTGCTGCGGCTTGAAGTCGTCGCCGAGCCCTTCGACGTCATAGGTTTCCTCGCCCGTGATGTTCAGCGACTGGATGCTGTCCGAGCCCTTGAACTGCAGCGGCAGCACGCCCATGCCCACCAGGTTCGAGCGGTGGATCCGTTCGAAGCTGCGCGCCACCACGGCCTTTACGCCGAGCAGTTGCGTGCCCTTCGCGGCCCAGTCGCGCGACGAGCCCGTGCCGTATTCCTCGCCCGCGAAGACGATGGTCGGCGTATCGGCTTCGATGTACTTCATCGCCGCGTCGTAGATTGACAGCTGTTCGCCGCTCGGCTGATGCAGCGTCAGGCCGCCTTCCACGCGCGTGCCGTCCGGCTTGGCCGGGATCATCAGGTTCTTGATGCGCACGTTCGCGAAGGTGCCGCGCATCATCACGTCGTGATTGCCGCGGCGCGAGCCGTAGCTGTTGAAGTCGGCCTTCTGCACGCCGTTCGCCTTCAGCCACACGCCCGCCGGCGACGTTTCCTTGATCGAACCCGCCGGGCTGATGTGGTCGGTCGTCACCGAGTCGCCGAAGATGCCGAGCGCACGCGCGCCCTTCACGGCGGGAATCGAGTCGGCCGGCTTCATCGAGAAGTCGCTGCCGAAGAACGGCGGCTCGGCAATGTACGTCGACTTCGGCCAGTCATAGACCTGCCCGCTTTCGCCCGCGATCTTGCTCCACAGGTCGCCGTCCTTCGTGAGCTGCGAGTAGTTCTCGCGGAACGCCTTCGCGTCGAGCGCGAACTTCAGCAGCGCGTGGACTTCGTCGCTGGTCGGCCAGATGTCGCCGAGATAGATGTCGCGGCCGTCCTTGCCTTTGCCGACCGGCTCCGTCATCAGATCGCGCGTGATGTTGCCCGCGATGGCATACGCCACGACCAGCGGCGGCGAAGCCAGGAAGTTGGCGCGGATGTTCGGGTGAATGCGCGCCTCGAAGTTGCGGTTGCCCGACAGCACGGCCGCCGCGACGATATCGTTCTTCACGATGGCGTCATTCAGTTCCGGCGTCAGGTCGCCCGCGTTGCCGATACACGTCGTGCAGCCATACGCGGCGAGCGTGAAGCCGAGCTGGTCGAGATAGGTCAGCAGGCCGGTCTTCGTCAGGTATTCGGTGACGATGCGCGATCCCGGCGCCAGCGACGTCTTGATGTGCGGCGCCACCGTCAGGCCGGCTTCGACGGCCTTCTTCGCGAGCAGGCCGGCGGCGAGCAGCACGCTCGGGTTCGACGTGTTCGTGCACGAGGTAATCGCGGCGATCAGCACGTCGCCGTTCTTGACGTCGACGCCGTCGGTGGTCGTGTATTGCGTGTCGAGTTCGGCGGCCTTCTTGTTGAAGCCGTTTTCACCGACCGGCTTCGAGAACAGATCGACGAAGTTGCTCTTCACGTTGCCGATTTCGATGCGGTCCTGCGGACGCTTCGGACCCGCGAGTGACGGCGCCACCGTGCTCAGATCGAGCGTCAGCGTCTTGGTGTAGTCGATGTCGCCGGCCTTCGGCACGCCCCACAGCTTCTGCGCCTTGAAGTACTTCTCGAACGCGGAGATTTCGGCGTCGGTGCGGCCCGTGCCCTTGAAGTAGTCGATGGTTTTTTCATCGACCGGGAAGAAGCCCATGGTCGCGCCGTACTCGGGCGCCATGTTGCCGATGGTCGCGCGATCCGGCACGCCGATCGACGCCGTGCCTTCGCCGAAGAACTCGACGAACTTGCCGACGACCTTCTCCTTGCGCAGCATTTCGGTGATGGTCAGCACGAGGTCCGTTGCCGTGCAGCCTTCGCGCAGCTTGCCCTTCAGCTCGACGCCGACCACGTCCGGCGTCAGGAAGTAGACCGGCTGGCCGAGCATGCCCGCTTCCGCCTCGATGCCGCCCACGCCCCAGCCCACCACGCCGATGCCGTTGATCATCGTCGTGTGCGAGTCGGTGCCGACGAGCGTGTCCGGGTAGTAGACCGTGTCCTTGCCTTCGCCCTTCTTGTGGACGCCGCGCGCGAGGTATTCGAGGTTCACCTGGTGCACGATGCCGATGCCCGGCGGCACGACCTTGAAGGTATCGAACGCCTGCATGCCCCACTTCATGAACTGGTAGCGCTCGTTGTTGCGCTGGAATTCCAGCTTCATGTTCAGGTCGAGCGCGTTGGGTTCGCGGAAGTGATCGATCTGCACCGAGTGATCGACGACGAGATCCACCGGCACGAGCGGCTCGATGGCCTTCGGATCCTTGCCCGCGCGCTGGGCGACGCCACGCATGGCGGCGATGTCGGCGAGCAGCGGCACGCCGGTGAAATCCTGCAGCACGACGCGCGCGACGACGAACGGAATTTCATCGACGCGCGAAGCGTTCGGCTTCCAGTTCGCGAGTTGCTCGATGTGCTCTTCCGAGATCTTCTTGCCGTCGTAGTTGCGCAGCACCGATTCGAGCACCAGACGAATCGAAACCGGCAGGCGCTGGATCTTGATCTTCAGCGCGTCGCCGAGTTGCGGCAGCGAGTAGAACCTGGCTTTGCCGGAACCGCTGTCGAATTCCTTGAGCGTGTTGTGGAGATTGTGGGCCATGTTGTTTTCCTTGGGCTGGACGAGGAAATTGCGCTGCTTAAATCACGTACAAATCGACATATTCATGCACCGGCATGGCTTCGAGCCGTGCCTGGTCGAGCGATGCCGCGAGGATCGCCTGTTGTTGCTTCTGCGGAAAGCGGCGCGCCAGGTTCGTCCTGAACTTCTCGACGAGCAGCGGAATGCCTTCCGCGCGGCGGCGTTTGTGACCGATCGGATACTCGACTGCAATCTCGTTCAGCCGCGAGCCGTCATTGAACTCGACAGTGAGCGCATTGGCAATCGAGCGCTTGTCCGGGTCGTGATAGTCCTTCGTGTACTGCGGGTCTTCCACGCAGGTCATCTTGCCGCGCAATACGTCGATGCGCGGATCCTGCGCGATGGTGTCTTCGTAATCGGCGGCGGTGAGACGGCCGAAGATCAGCGGCACGGCGATCATGTACTGGATGCAGTGATCGCGGTCGGCCGGATTGTTCAGCGGACCCTGCTTGTCGATGATGCGCAGCGCCGCTTCGTGCGTGCGAATGGTGATGCGGCTGATGTCGTCCACGGACTTGCCGGCATCCTTCAGCATGCCGTGCAGCGTCATGGCCGCTTCCACCGCGGTCTGCGCGTGGAACTCGGCCGGGAACGAGATCTTGAAGAGGACGTTCTCCATCACGTACGAGCCATACGGACGCTGGAAGCTGAATGCGTTGCCCTTGAAGAGCACGTCGTAGAAGCCCCAGGTCTTCGCCGTCAGCACCGACGGATAGCCCATCTCGCCGGTCTTCGCGATCAGCGCGAGACGCACGGCGCGCGAGGTGGCGTCGCCGGCCGCCCATGACTTGCGCGAACCGGTGTTCGGCGCGTGCCGATAGGTGCGCAGCGCATGACCATCGACGAAAGCGAGCGAGACGGCATTGATGAGCTCGTCGCGCGTGAGGCCGATCATCTGGCCAACCACGACGGTGGAAGCGACCTTCACGAGCAGCACGTGATCGAGACCGACCTTGTTGAACGAATTCTCCAGCGCGATGCAGCCCTGGATCTCGTGCGCCTTGATCATCGCGATCAGGACGTCTTTCATGCTGAGCGGCGGCTTGCCGGCGGCGATCGCGCTGCGCGAGAGCCAGTCGGCGGTGGCGAGGATGCCGCCCAGATTGTCCGACGGATGGCCCCATTCGGCGGCCAGCCAGGTGTCGTTGAAGTCGAGCCAGCGGATCATCGCGCCGATGTTGAACGCGGCCTGAACTGGGTCGAGCTGGAACTGCGTGCCGGGCACCTTTGCGCCGTGCGGGACGATCGTGCCCGGCACGATGGGTCCCAGTAGCTTGGTGCAGGCGGGGTAGGAAAGGGCTTCGAGTCCGCAACCGAGCGTGTCGATCAGGCAGTTGCGCGCGGTCTCAAGCGCAAGCGTGCTGTCGATACGAGTGTTGAGGACATAGTCGACCATGTCGACCAGTACCTTGTCCGGATCGGGCCGGACCGTGGAGATCGGTGCGGACATCGAAGATTTTCCTGTTGATGCGCGCTCAGCCGCCTTACTGCGCAGGCTTGATCAGCGCGTTCGACTGCGTGGGTGCGGCGCCGCCGGCGGCCATTTCGGCCGTCATGCATTCATCGGCGAGACGCGACGAATCCTTGTCGGAGAAAAGCATTGCCTTCGTCGGGATCACCACAAGATCCATGCCCGATGCCGAATCGTGGAAACGGTCGGCGCCGGTCGTCGTGTCCTGACGCGGCAGGCGGTAGTCCTTCTTCGCCCAGTTCACCGTGACGATGGTGTCACGCTTCATGTCGCCTTTCAGATAGAAAGAATTGCCGTCCTTGCAGGACCATTTCACTGCGCCGTCCGGAATCGGATCGACTTTCGCTGCCGCGGCGGCTTCGGCCTTCGGGCTGCGCTTGATGAGACGTCGTGCGGGGGCGGGACGCTTGGCGGTCGTCTTGGCCGTGGCCTTGGCCTTGCCCGATTCGGTGGTGGTCGCGGTCGCGGCGAAAGCGCCGGCGCTGACGAAGAGGCTCGTCGTAGCCAGCGTGCCGGCGATTGCAGCGATCAAAATTTTATTCATCGATAAAACCTTTCAAAAACATTGGGTTGAATGGCGGTTCTGCCGCGCGGGGTGACCCTGTCCTCGCAGGATCTGACCCACGCAGCCCGCTATTTTCGCTTATTTAGCGACACGAACTTCAAATTCTCCGGTCCCGTGTAATTCGCGCTCGGCCGGATGATCTTGTTGTCGATGCGTTGCTCGATGATGTGCGCGCTCCATCCCGACGTGCGCGAGATCACGAACAGCGGCGTAAACATGGCCGTGGGCACGCCCATCATGTGGTACGACACGGCGCTGAACCAGTCGAGATTGGGGAACATCTTCTTCGCGTCCCACATGACCGTTTCGAGGCGCTCGGCGATGCTGAAAAGCTTGGTGTCGCCCGCT
>NZ_JARUXP010000004.1:1381973-1386321 GCF_031451315.1 Caballeronia sp. LZ032 | reverse complement strand
GTTGTGATCGTCCTTCTCGGGCAGGATCGTGCCGAGCACGGAGACGCCGGTGCGCATGACGTCCATCGGATGCGCCGAAGCGGGAATCCATTCGAGCGCCGCCTTGAGGTTCGCGGGCAGGCCGCGCATGGCCTTCAGCTTGGTCTTGTAAGCCTTGAGTTCGGCGGCATTCGGCAGCTTGCCGTGCACGAGCAGATAGGCGATCTCTTCGAACTCGGACGTGTTGGCGAGATCGAGAATGTCGTAGCCGCGATAGTGCAGATCGTTGCCGGTGCGGCCGACCGTGCACAACGCGGTATTGCCCGCCGTCACGCCGGACAGCGCAACGGACTTCTTCGGCTTGAAACCGCCTGCGGTGGAGGTTGCGGGTGCTTCGGTCGATGCGGTGTCAGTCATGCTCTCCAGTCTCCTTTCGCACGCCCGCGACGCGGCGTGACTCGTTGTGCTTGAAGAATGCGCCCGGACCCGGTCCCGGCGTGGTGCTGAACTGCTAATCGATGATTCAGGTTGCTGCAAACAGCGGCGCGCTGGCCTCGGGCACGCTTTGTCCGGTGGCATGCGCGCGCCGCAGCACCGACCAGTAATAGCGATAGCTCGCGCGATCATGCAGCGTGTCGCCATGGCGCGTCGGGCCCCACTGCGCATGCTGCGCGGCCAGCAGAATCTCCGCGGCCAGCGTGATCTCGTCCGCGCGCGGCGAGAAGGCCTCGACGATCGGCCGGATCTGGTCCGGATGAATGCTCCACATGCGCGTGTAGCCGAACTCGTTGCGGGCGCGCGCGGCATCGTTCGCGACGACGCTCATGTCGCGCACTTCCGTCGACACATTGTGCGACGGCACCTTGCCATGCGCGTGACACGCCGCTGCGATTTCGAGTTTCGCGCGCCGCACCAGCGGGTGATCGGACTGGCCGGGCGAGCGCATCGCGGTATCGGGAATCGCGCCATTGTGCGCGGATACGAAGTCCATCAGGCCGAAGCTCAGCGATTCGACGCCCGGCAGCGCCGCCAGTTCAAAAGCTTCGGCGAGCGCGCCGTGGGTTTCGATCAGCAGATGACAGGGAACCGGCTCTGGAATGCCGAACTCGCAGCGCGAGGCCTCGATGAAGGCCACCATCTCGGCGGCGTCGAAGACGCTGCGGATCTTCGGCAGCATGACGAAGGCGGGCGCCTTGCGGGCGTTGCGCAGAATGATGCGCACGTCGTCGCGCCACGCGCGGTGATTGAAGTCGTGGATGCGCACGCCGACGCGGCCGAAGCGGTCATCCTCGCCGCCCACGAACGACGCGACCATCTCCGCGTGTTCCGCCTCGTGGCCGACCTGGGCGCCGTCTTCGCAATCGAGCGTGATGTCGAACACGGGTCCCAGTTGCGCCTGCAAGGCCAGCGATTTGCGAATCAGCTTTTCGCTGCCGGCGTAGTGATCGCAAGGAGGAAGAACCGCGGGCTGCGGTTCGCCGTCAAACAGCACTTCGGCGGGAGTGAGGGCGCGCATACTCGGCGTGGGGTCCGATGTGGGGAGTGAAGTCCGGCTTGCTCAGGTGCTCTGATTCCGATTCGGCCGCGCTCGAACGGGGTTCTGCTTGCTCAAGCGCGGGCGGATCAGGCGCGAGACGCACAGGCGCTTGCGCTGACGTGACGGACGTGAAGACAGGCCCCCGGAGCTTCCCGAGGGCTTCCGACCGACGACGTGTGCTTACTTGCCCAGCAGATGCGCGACGCCGTCACGCTCTTCGAGCAGCTCGTTCAGCGTGCCGTCCATCTTTTCGCGCGAGAACGCGTCGATTTCCAGGCCTTCGACACGCTTGTACTCGCCGTTTTCGCACGTGACCGGAACGCCGTAGATGATGTCTTCCGGGATGCCGTACGAGCCGTCCGACGGAA
The DNA here is from genome assembly GCF_031451315.1 of Caballeronia sp. LZ032. Lineage (NCBI taxonomy): Bacteria > Pseudomonadati > Pseudomonadota > Betaproteobacteria > Burkholderiales > Burkholderiaceae > Caballeronia > Caballeronia sp. LZ032. Next base: position 1,384,437 of record NZ_JARUXP010000004.1, on the reverse strand, counting down.
TGCCCATCGTGACCCACTTGCCGTTCGTGCCGAGCACCCAGTCACGCACGTGGTCGATCGCCGCATTGGCCGCCGACGCCGCCGACGACAGGCCGCGCGCTTCGATGATCGCCGCGCCGCGCTTGCCGACGGTCGGGATGAACGTGTTGCGGTTCCATTCGTCGTCGTTGATCAGCTTGGTCAGGTCCTGGCCTTCGGCGCTTGCGAAGCGGAAGTCCGGGTACATGGTCGGCGAGTGATTGCCCCAGACGGCGAGCTTTTCGATGGACGCGACCGGCTTGCCCGACTTGGCGGCCAGTTGCGACAGCGCGCGGTTGTGGTCGAGGCGCAGCATGGCGGTGAAGTTCTTCTTCGGCAGATCGGGCGCCGACTTCATCGCGATGTACGCGTTCGTGTTCGCCGGGTTGCCGACGACCAGCACCTTCACGTCGCGGCTGGCGACGTCGTTCAACGCCTTGCCCTGAACCGTGAAGATCTCGGCGTTCGCCGACAGCAGGTCCTTGCGCTCCATGCCCTTCGAACGCGGGCGGGCGCCCACGAGCAGCGCGACGTCGGCATCCTTGAAGGCAACCTTGGGATCGTCCGTGACGACGACGCCCGCGAGCAGCGGGAACGCGCAGTCTTCCAGTTCCATCACGACGCCCTTCACGGCGGCTTGCGCTTGCGGCAGATCGAGCAACTGAAGAATCACGGGCTGGTCTTTGCCGAGCAGATCGCCGTTGGCGATGCGGAACAGCAGCGAGTAGCCGATTTGACCTGCGGCGCCGGTGACGGCAACGCGCTTTGCGGACTTAGCCATTGATAACTCTCCTGGACGGTGCGTGGAACGCAAGGGAAAAGCGCCATTTTATGCGCGATACGCCAAGCGTTGATGAAGACATGCGGCCCTGGCCCCGCGCGACCCCCGAAAAGCACCGGCGCAGCAGGCGTTGCGCACGTTTGCGTCTGGTTTCGCGCCGCATGAATGCGTGAGCGGCGTGACTGTCATGCCGATGAATCTTTCTCTTCGAGCGCGAGGCCGGCGGGATGTTCTGCGAGGACGCGAGGAATTCGCTTGGGTCTGACGGCAAGGCGCCCATTCGAGGCGGCGCTTGACGTTGCGAGACGGTGGGCAGGCAGCGGTGCGCGAACGAGTGGGGCGGTCGGCGTGAGGCGAAAGCGAAAGGGGCGTGCCTGGCGGTGTGTCGCGTGCAGTGAGACCGGAAACCGGCGTTTCGTGCGCACAGGCGACAACCCGCAAACCCTTGCTCGTCAAGGAGTGTAGGAGCGTGCCATAGTAAAGTCAACACTATCTTATGTCTTATATAAGACATAGGATTCTATGGGAAAGGTCTGGACGCACGGCGGGCCTTTGTGTTGAAATGCGCGGCATGAATTCCAACCCGGCGAGCTCGACGACCCCCAACGGCACCGCGCCTGCGGCTGAGGCCGCCGGTGTGCCGTCGCCGACGTTCAGCCCGCTGTATCAGCAGATCAAGGCGCTCATTACGCAGGGCCTCGAATCCGGCGAATGGAAGCCTGGTGAAATTATCCCGAGCGAGGTCGAACTCGCTGCGCGCTACAAGGTGAGCCAGGGCACCGTTCGCAAGGCCATCGACGAACTCGCTGCCGACAACTTGCTGGTACGCCGTCAGGGCAAAGGCACGTTCGTTGCGACTCACAGCGAAGACCGCGTGCAGTTTCGCTTCCTGCGCCTGTTGCCCGATGACGGCGACGCCCATCCCCACGTAAGCCGCCTGCTCGAGTGCAAGCGCCTGCGCGCGCCGGCGGAGATTGCCCGCCAGCTCGACCTGAAGCCGGCCGACCCCGTCGTTCTTATCAGGCGCCTGTTGCAGTTTGATGGCGTGACCACCGTCTTCGATGAAATCTGGTTGCCGGGCGTGGTGTTTCGCGGACTGACGGCGGAACGGCTGTCCGAGTACAAGGGCCCGCTCTACGCGATGTTCGAAACGGAGTTCGGCACGCGCATGATTCGTGCGTCGGAGAAAATCCGCGCCGTTCCCGCCGATGAAGCCGTTGCGCAGCATCTCCAGGTCGCGCAGGGTTTTCCGTTACTGTCGGTGGAACGCGTGTCCTATACCTATGGCGATCGCCCCGTCGAAGTGCGGCGTGGTTGGTATGTCACGACCGGCTATTACTATCAGAACGACCTGAGTTGATCTTGAGTTGATCGATCGGAAGCGGGGTCGTGGGTACGCGCCGAATGGCCGCGCCAGGCGCTTTCTTCACGCGCGGAGCAACAGTCTATTGGACGGTTTCGCGCTGCAGCGCGAAATAAAAAGGCGCTAAAATTGCGGATTAGTGTGTTAACAAGTTGGGGTCTAGCATGGCTGAAGCCGTAAAAAAACCAAGGCCCGAGTACCGGAACATCGGGATCGGCCAACTCGCGAAGTATCGCTTGCCGCTGGCGGGGAAGGTCTCCATCCTGCATCGCGTGAGCGGCCTGCTGCTCTTCGTGTGTCTG
>NZ_JARUXP010000004.1:1207730-1378911 GCF_031451315.1 Caballeronia sp. LZ032 | reverse complement strand
CTGCCATACGATCATGAATTGCGTCGACGTGTGCCCGAAGGGGCTCAACCCGACCAAGGCGATCGGCAAGATCAAGGAATTGATGGTGCGCCGGGCGGTCTGAGGATGGGCAATGTGATGGTCGATACCCAAGACGATTCTCCGCATCAGTCCGACCCCCTTCGTCGCGCACGCCTTCGCTGGCGTGCCCGGCGCGGCCTGCTGGAAAACGATCTGATCTTCGATCGTTTCTTCAGCCGATATGAGCAAGAGCTCAGTGACGCCGACGTGGCCGCACTGACCCGTCTGCTCGAGCTGAGCGACAACGAACTGATGGACCTGCTGCTGGCCCGCACGGAGCCGGAAGGCGACCTGGCAACGCCGGATGTGATCCGCTTGCTTGGCATGCTGCGCACCGTGTGACTTCAGCAGGAATGCGCGGAGTTTTGCAAAATAGGCCGATGGTTGCGATTTGCAACGCTTCGGCTGAAATGACAAGGCCGTACTGAGACCAACGGCCGACAGTACAGTTTTTGCCGCGCAGCTTCCGTCGTGCAAATTATCGAAAACCTGTATCCATACTTCGATTGAGGATGTGCTATGACCCCGTCAGATGTTAAAGCCACGCTATCGTTCAGCGACAACTCGCCGAGCGTCGAAATGCCGATCTACAAGGGCACGATGGGCCCGGACGTGATCGACATCCGCAAGTTGTACGGTCAGACCGGCAAGTTCACGTATGACCCGGGCTTCATGTCGACGGCTGCGTGCAATTCCGCGATCACCTACATCGACGGCGACAAGGGCGAGCTGCTGTACCGCGGCTACCCGATCGAGCAACTGGCCGTCAACGCCGACTTCCTCGAGACCTGCTACCTGCTGCTGAAGGGCGAACTGCCCAATGAAGCGCAAGCCAAGGAGTTCGTGGACACGGTCACGCGTCACACGATGGTGCACGAGCAGATGCACTTCTTCTTCCGCGGCTTCCGCCGTGACGCGCACCCGATGGCGGTGCTGACGGCAGCGGTGGGCGCACTGTCGGCGTTCTATCACGACTCGCTGAACATCAACGATCCGCGTCACCGCGAAGTCTCCGCGATCCGCATGATCGCGAAGCTGCCGACGCTCGTCGCGATGGCCTACAAGTTCAGCGTGGGCCAGCCGTTCGTCTATCCGAAGAACGAACTTTCGTACAGCGCGAACTTCATGTACATGATGTTCTCGAACCCGTGCGAAGAGTACAAGGTCAACGACGTGCTCGTGCGCGCCCTCGACCGCATCCTGATCCTGCACGCGGACCACGAGCAGAACGCTTCGACGTCCACCGTGCGTCTGGCGGGTTCGTCGGGCGCGAATCCGTTCGCGTGTATCGCGGCCGGTATCGCCTGCCTGTGGGGCCCGGCGCACGGCGGCGCCAACGAAGCCGCGCTGAACATGCTGGAAGAGATCGGCTCGGTCGACAACATTCCTGAGTTCATCAAGCAAGTGAAGGACAAGAACTCGGGCGTGAAGCTGATGGGCTTCGGTCACCGCGTCTACAAGAACTACGATCCGCGCGCAAAGCTGATGCGCGAGACGTGCCACGAAGTGCTGAACGAGCTCGGCCTGCATGACGACCCGCTCTTCAAGCTCGCGATGGAACTCGAAAAGATCGCGCTGGAAGACGAATACTTCGTGTCGCGCAAGCTGTACCCGAACGTCGACTTCTACTCGGGCATCGTGCAGCGCGCACTGGGCATCCCGACCTCGATGTTCACGTGCATCTTCGCGATGGCGCGTACGGTGGGCTGGATCGCGCAATGGAACGAGATGATTGCGGACTCGGAGCAGAAGATTGGCCGTCCGCGTCAGCTGTTCATCGGCCAGACGCCGCGCGAAGCAAAGCCGGTGTCGAAGCGCTAAGGCGCGTACGTTCCGGAACGCTGCAAGAGAACCCCGGCGGGCAACCGCCGGGGTTTTTTCATGTCCGCGCGACGGGCTGATGCCGGGCTACGCGCAGCATGAAGCGACGGGGCAGCGGCGAGCCCCTAGTCCGCAAACACTTCCTGCAACGCGCCCAGCGCGGATCCCAGCGTGCTGGCATCGATCGATCCTTCCAGCTTGACCAGCCGTACCTTGTCCACCATACGGATCTGATCCAGCAGGATGAACCCCTGCTTGCGGTTCAACGTGACCGGAATGCGGAAGGGCGCCGGCCTGCCCTCGGTGGTCATCGGCGCGACGATGGCCGTGCGCAGATGATCGTGCAACTCAGGCGGTGAAACGACGACGCAAGGTCGCGTTTTCTGGATCTCACTGCCCAGGGTTGGGTCGAGCGCGGTCAGCCAGATATCGCCGCGGGCTACCATTCCAGCTCCGCATCTTCGCCATTTGCAAACTCGCCCACGACGAGACGGTCGCCGCCGCTCTGCGAGATGGATTTGCTGGCTTCCGCCCAGCCGTGGCGCGCCTTGTTGCGCGGACGACGCAAGACGATTGCGTCATTTTCGACTTCCATTTCGACCTCCTTCTCCAGGCCCAGCTGGGCGAGCAACGGTTTCGGAATCAGAACGCCCTGGGAGTTGCCCATCTTCCGGATAGTGGTTTTCATGGAATCGCTCGTGATCTGAACAGGAAGCACGATGTTATAACTCCATGGGCATGCGCTCAATACAATGTTGGTACGCGCGCGAAACCCCGCGCTTCAACACAGGCTACCGACGCGGCGGCCACACCGCCATTCAGCCAGATGGCCGATCCGCCGCGAGAAACAAAGCAGGCTGGTAGTGCTGATCCGGGTACTGGCACCACTAGCATAAAGCATTGTTTTTAATAGGTTTTTCCCTCATCCTAGTACCCGGGACGCGCGCAGAGGTGGCATAATCGGTTAACAAGCCGTCGCTACACGGCGGCACATTCCCCGCAGTCACATACGAAAGCGCTCACCATGGCACAGACTCTCTACGACAAACTGTGGAACACACACGTGATCCACACGGAAGAGGACGGCACCTCGATCCTCTACATCGACCGTCATCTGCTGCACGAAGTGACGAGTCCGCAGGCCTTCGAAGGCCTCAAGCTCGAACAGCGCCCGGTATGGCGCATCAGCGCGAATCTGGCGGTGTCCGATCACAACGTCCCGACCACGGACCGTACGCACGGCATCGCCGATCCCGTCTCGAAATTGCAGGTCGACACGCTCGACCAGAACTGCGATAGCTTCGGCATCACGCAGTTCAAGATGAACGACCTGCGTCAGGGCATCGTGCACATCATCGGACCTGAGCAGGGCGCGACACTGCCCGGCATGACCATCGTCTGCGGCGACTCGCACACGTCCACGCACGGCGCATTCGGCGCGCTGGCGCACGGTATCGGCACGTCGGAAGTCGAGCACGTGCTCGCCACGCAAACGCTGCTGCAGAAGAAGAGCAAGAACATGCTCGTCAAGGTGGAAGGGCAGTTGCCGCGCGGCTGCACCGCGAAGGACATCGTACTGGCCATCATCGGCAAGATCGGCACGGCGGGCGGAACAGGCTACGCCATCGAATTCGGCGGCTCGACTATCCGCGCGCTGTCGATGGAAGGCCGCATGACCGTCTGCAACATGGCCATCGAAGCGGGCGCGCGCGCCGGCATGGTCGCCGTGGACGACACCACCATCAGTTACCTGAAGGACCGTCCGTACTCGCCGCAGGGTGTCGAGTGGAACCATGCGGTCGAGTACTGGCGCCAGTTCAAGTCGGACCCGGACGCGCAGTTCGACCGCGTCGTCGAACTCAATGCCGCCGAGATCGTGCCGCAGGTGACGTGGGGCACGTCGCCGGAAATGGTGACGTCCATCGACGGCCGCGTGCCCGATCCCGACAAGGAAAAGGATCCGGTCAAACGCGACGCAATGGAACGCGCGCTGACCTACATGGCGCTCCAGCCGAATACGCCGATCGAATCGATCAAGCCGGACAAGATTTTCATCGGCTCGTGCACCAATGCGCGCATCGAGGATCTGCGCGCTGCCGCCTACGTCGTGAAGTCGCTGGGCAAGCGCGTGGCGTCGAACATCCGTCTGGCGATGGTCGTGCCGGGCTCCGGACTCGTGAAGGCGCAAGCCGAGCGCGAGGGCCTCGACAAGATCTTCACGAACGCCGGTTTCGAATGGCGCGAACCGGGCTGCTCGATGTGCCTCGCAATGAACGCCGACCGGCTCGATGCCGGCGAACGCTGCGCGTCGACGTCGAACCGCAACTTCGAAGGCCGTCAGGGCGCGGGCGGGCGCACGCACCTCGTGAGCCCGGCCATGGCTGCTGCCGCGGCGATCGAAGGTCACTTCGTCGACGTCCGCAAGCTCGCTTAAACATTTCGAAAAGGTCCGAACGTCATGGAAAAATTCAATGTGCATAGCGGCCTCGTAGTGCCGCTCGATCGCGAGAACGTGGACACCGACGCGATCATCCCGAAGCAGTTCCTGAAGTCGATCAAGCGCACCGGCTTTGGCCCGAACGCGTTCGACGAATGGCGTTATCTCGATGTCGGCGAGCCCGGCCAGGACAACAGCAAGCGTCCGCTGAACCCGGACTTCGTGCTGAACCAGCCGCGCTATCAGGGCGCGTCCATCCTGCTGACGCGCAAGAACTTCGGCTGCGGCAGTTCGCGCGAGCACGCGCCGTGGGCGCTGGACCAGTACGGCTTCCGCGCGATCATCGCGCCGAGCTTCGCGGATATTTTCTATAACAACTGCTTCAAGAACGGCTTGCTGCCGGTGGTGCTGTCGGAACAGGATGTCGACAAGCTCATCAACGAGACGAATGCGTTCGTCGGCTTCAAGCTGACCATCGATCTCGAAGCGCAGGTCGTGCGCACCGGCGACGGCACCGAGTACACCTTCGACGTGCCGGGCTTCCGCAAGTACTGTCTGCTGAACGGTTTCGACGATATCGGCCTCACGCTGCGCCACGCCGACAAGATCCGCCAGTACGAAGCCGAGCGTCTTGCGAAGCAGCCGTGGCTGAATCACCGGCTCGCCGGCTAAATCCATCACGATCAGGAAAGGAACACACGATGAAGATTGCAGTGCTGCCCGGCGACGGGATCGGTCCGGAAATCATGGCCGAAGCGGTCAAGGTGCTGAACGCGCTCGGCGAGAAGTTCGAGCTGGAAGAAGCGCCGGTCGGCGGCGCGGGCTACGAGGCGCACGGTCATCCGCTGCCCGAGTCCACGCTCAAGCTGGCGAAGGAAGCCGATGCCATCCTGTTCGGCGCAGTAGGCGACTGGAAGTACGACAAGCTCGAACGCGCGCTGCGTCCCGAGCAAGCCATCCTCGGCCTGCGCAAGCACTTGCAGCTGTTCGCGAACTTCCGTCCGGCGATCTGCTATGCGCAGCTGACGGGCGCGTCGTCGCTGAAGCCGGAAATCGTGTCGGGTCTGGACATCCTGATCGTGCGCGAACTGAACGGCGACATCTACTTCGGCGCGCCGCGCGGCGTGCGTCAGGCGCCGGATGGTCCGTTCGAAGGCGCGCAGGAAGGCTTCGACACGATGCGCTATTCGGAACCCGAAGTGCGCCGCATCGCGCACGTCGCTTTCCAGGCAGCGCAGAAGCGCCAGAAGAAGCTGACCAGCGTCGACAAGGCCAACGTGCTCGAAACCTCGCAGCTGTGGCGCGACACGATGATCGACGTGGCGAAGGAATACGCGGACGTCGAGCTGTCGCACATGTACGTCGACAACGCCGCGATGCAGCTGGTCAAGGCGCCGAAGGCATTCGACGTGGTCGTGACCGGCAACATGTTCGGCGACATCCTGTCCGACGAAGCGGCCATGCTGACGGGCTCCATCGGCATGTTGCCGTCGGCTTCGCTCGACAAGGACAACAAGGGCCTGTACGAGCCGTCGCATGGCTCCGCGCCGGATATCGCGGGCAAGGGCGTCGCCAATCCGCTTGCCACCATCCTCTCGGCCGCGATGATGCTGCGCTATTCGCTCGGCAAGACCGAACAGGCGGAGCGCGTGGAAAGCGCGGTGAAGAAGGTGCTGGAGCAGGGCTACCGGACGGGTGATATCGCCACGCCGGACGGCAAGATCGTCGGCACGAAGGAAATGGGCGATGCGGTGCTGAAGGCGCTGTAATCGCGGGAGGCGATTGGCCGCATCGCGGATAAAGCGGCCGATCGTCTCTTTTTACCGCTGTTCCTGCACGATCGATACGAATTTCACCCGGAAGACGCATCGCACCGACGAAAACAGCGGCTTATCGTGTATATTCTTTCGTCATGGCGAAGAACTCTCAATTCTCTCTGGTTTCCATCGGACGCGGCGCACATGCCGTCGCCACGGAACTCGCCATCGGCACGCGTATCGACGCCATTCAAGTTGCGTCCGGGTTCTCCAAAACCACGCGCATTACGAAAATCTCCATCAAAGCGATCACGATTCGCTGATCGTCCCTCGTGTCCGAGCGTCTTCCCCGCGCGGCCACGCCGGGTAAAGATGCGGGGAAGCGTCCACTTCAAGGGTAGTGAGTCATGAACGTAGGTCTCGTTGGTTGGCGCGGCATGGTCGGCAGCGTCCTGATGCAACGCATGCAGCAGGAAGGCGATTTCGACTTGATCGAACCGGTGTTCTTCAGCACCAGCAATGCGGGCGGCAACGCGCCGTCGTTCGCCAAAAACGAGACGAAACTCAAGGATGCAACGAGCATCGACGACCTGAAGAAGTGCGACGCCATCATCACGTGCCAGGGCGGCGACTACACCAACGAGGTGTATCCGAAGCTGCGCGCGGCGGGCTGGAAGGGCTACTGGATCGACGCGGCGTCGGCGCTGCGCATGAAGGACGACGCAGTCATCATCCTCGATCCGGTCAATCTCGACGTCATCAAGGATTCGCTGGTCAAGGGCGGCCGTGATTTCGTCGGCGGCAACTGCACGGTCAGCCTGATGCTGATGGCGCTGGGCGGCCTGTTCCGCGAAAACCTTGTCGACTGGATGACGGCCATGACGTACCAGGCCGCATCGGGCGCGGGCGCGCAGAACATGCGCGAACTGCTCCAGCAAATGGGCGTGCTCTACGGCGCGGCCAAGGAAGATCTGGCGGATCCAGCCTCGGCCATTCTCGACATCGACCGCCGCGTGCTCGCCGCGATGAACGGCGAACGCATGCCGGTCGACAACTTCGGCGTGCCGCTCGCCGGCTCGCTGATTCCGTGGATCGACAAGGATCTCGGCAACGGCATGTCGAAGGAAGAATGGAAGGGCGGCGCGGAAACCAACAAGATTCTCGGCAAGCCGGCGATGGGCCAGCCGGGCTCGATTCCCGTCGATGGCCTGTGCGTGCGTATCGGCGCCATGCGCTGCCATTCGCAGGCGCTGACCATCAAGCTCAACCAGGATGTGCCGCTCGACGAAGTGAACGACATCCTGGCTTCGGCCAACGACTGGGTGAACGTGGTGCCGAACGAACGTGAAGCGTCGATGCGCGATCTGTCGCCTTCGGTCGTCACGGGCACGCTCACGGTGCCGGTGGGCCGCCTGCGCAAGCTGGCCATGGGCGGCGAGTATCTGTCGGCGTTCACGGTCGGCGACCAGCTGCTGTGGGGCGCCGCAGAACCGCTGCGCCGGATGCTGCGCATTCTGTTGGACAAGTAAAGTAAACTACGCGCCTGAAGCGTGTAGCTGAAACAGGAAGGCGTCGCGTTTCACGCGGCGCCTTTTGTTTTGGGCGATCGCGTGCCGTATCGGGGCACAACCGTTTTCGAGCGGGCGGGCCGTGCCCGCGTCGCGTCAATCTCGCCGTATTCCGGAGCCTCAATGATCCAACGACCTCGCCGGTCTCTCGTTTCGACGTCGCGTGCAGCGTTGGCCGCGGTCAGCCTCACTGTATGCGCGATGTTCTGGGCGCATCCCGGCGACGCGTTCGCCCAGGCCAGCGATGCGGCCTCTGCCGCCGCGCCGGGTCAGACCTATGCGGTCAAGCCGGGGCAGTCGCTCAATGACATTGCCGGCGAGCTGACGGGATCGAAGGATCGTGACGTCAAGGCACGTGCGGCGCGCGCACTGTTCGACGCGAATCCGACCTCGTTCGGTAATCACGACATCAACAAGCTGAAGCTCGGCGCCGTGCTGAACGTGCCCGCCGATCTGAGCGGCGCGTCGGCGCCGGCAGCGGCTTCGGCTTCTGCCTCAGCTTCAGCGCCGGTGGAGGCGGCCACTGCCGCTTCCGCGCCGGTCGCGCCAGCTTCGGAAAGCGCGCCGGCCATGGCTGCGAGCGCGGCGCCCGCGTCGTCGGTTGCACCCGCCGCGAGCGCGCCGGCGGACACGGCATCGACGCCCACACAGACGACCGAACCGGCGCCCGCACCTGCCGTCACCGCCAGCGCCTCCGCCAGCACCGCGCCCGCCAAAAGCGGCGGCATGTCGCCGATGCTGATCGGCCTCGTGATCGCGGTCATCGTCGTGCTGATGGTGGTGATGCGGATGCGGCGAGGCAAGCAGCGTCCGACCGAGGCCGCGGACGACGCTCGCTCAGAGCGTGGACCTGAAGCTGGCGCGGCTGCTGCGGCGCTTGCGCGTGCTGATGAGCCTGTCGAGGAAAGCCAGCCTGAAATCGACGCAGCCGCGGCGAATCTCGAACGTGCCGAGGCGCCGCAGATTCCGGCGGCACGCTCCGAATCCGACTTGCCCCCGACGACCGAGGCACACCCTTCGACGTCCGCCCGCGCGACGCCGGAAGCGCCGCGCGAAGTCCCCGTTACCGAAGCGTTCACACCCGTCGCGCCGGCCGCGCATCACCCCGATTTCGTTCCGCCGATGCCTGGTACGCTGGCAGGCGGCGACGCCACGGAGCAGCAAGCACAAGAGGCGCTGGAGCACGAGAGGAGCGTGCGCGAAGCCGTCGCTCGCGAAGCCGAGTCCCGCGAAGCCGAACTGCGCAAGATGACGGAGCGCGAAGAACAGGCACGGGAAGCGGCGGAGAAGGAGATCGTCGGGCGGGAAGCGGAACTGCGTGACTTGCAGGCCCGTACGGCCGATGAGCCGGCGCACTCGCCTGATCTCGCGCCTGATGAAGAACCCGTGCTCAGGCACAGCTTCCCGATGCCGAAGTTCCCGCAGGAGGCTATCCAGGCGCTCGATTCGCTCGACATGGCGTTGCCGCCACGCATGGAACTGAAGGCAGAGCCGTCACCCGCGGCGCCGGTCGAACCCGCGCCGACAGCGGCGCTGGAACCGCCTCCGCGCGAGGCACTGCCGGACACGCCGCCGGTCAGCGCGCGGTCCGCCGGTGAACACGAGATCGACCAGACGCCGATCGAGCAGGCGCCTTTCGTGCCGCAGCCGGTAGCGAATCCTCCGGCGCAGGCTTCGGAGCAACCGTCCGTGGCGTCGCAGATCGAAGCGGGCACAGCAGGCGCGGCATCCGTGGCGGGGCTCGGCGCAACGCGCTTCGGGCCGCTGAGTCTCGATTTCGATCTGGGGCCGTCGTCGAGCGCGACCGAGCCGCTGCCCGCGCTGACGCCCGCGCAGCTCGCGACCATCGCCCGCAACAAGCTCGAACTGGCTGCCGAGTACATCGAACTGGGCGATCTTCAGGGCGCGCGCACCTTGTTGCAGGAAGTGATCGAATCGAACGATTCCGCCACGCGCCAGCAGGCCGCCACGCTGCTCTCGACGCTCGCGCCGCACTCCTGAAATGCGCATTGCTTTAGGCATTCAGTACGACGGCTCGGCGTTTTGCGGCTGGCAGTCCCAGCCGCACGGCAAGACCGTGCAGAACGCGCTGGAGCGCGCGCTCGCGGAGTTTGCGCAGACGCCGCTGCCGACGATCGTCGCTGGCCGCACGGATACCGGGGTTCACGGTCTGGGACAAGTCGTGCACTTCGACACCGACCTGGACCGCGCCGAGTTCTCCTGGGTGCGCGGCACCAACGCCTTTCTGCCGGAGACCGTCGCCGTGCAATGGGCCCGGCCGATGCCCGACGATTTCCACGCGCGTTTCGCGGCGTTCGAGCGCACTTACTATTACGTGCTGTATGTGAATCCGGTGCGCTCGCCGATGCTGGCGAGGCGCGCGGGCTGGGTCCATACGCCGCTCGATGTCGCCGCGATGCGCGACGCGGCTGCCTGCCTGATCGGCGAGCATGATTTTTCGTCGTTCCGCGCCGCCGATTGCCAGTCGAAGACGCCGGTCAAGCATCTCCATCAGATCGATGTGCGGGAACAGGGCGACTTCATCCACTTCCGCTTGCGCGCCAATGCGTTCCTGCATCACATGGTGCGCAACCTGATGGGATGTTTCGTGGCGATCGGCCGGGGGCGTCATCCGGCGTCATGGATGGCCGACGTGCTCGCCGCGCGCGACCGGCGCATCGCCGCGCCCACTTTCATGCCGGACGGGCTGTATCTTGCCGAGGTCGGCTATCCTGAACACTTTGCGGTGCCGCCGCCGCACCTCGCTGCCATGCCCTGGAGCGCCGTCTGGGCCGAGCCGACATGAACGAAACCGATCTGCATCGAACCCGCATCAAACTGTGCGGACTGTCGCGCGTCGAGGACGTGCAGCATGCCGTGGCGCTTGGCGCGGACGCCGTCGGCTTTGTGTTCTATCCGCCCAGCCCGCGCTCGGTGAGCGTCGCGCAGGCGGCCGAACTGGCCCGGCATGTGCCGCCGCTGGTCTCGATCGTCGGCCTGTTCGTGAATGCGACGCCCGACTGGATCCGCGAAGTCACGTCGAATGTGCCGCTCTCGCTGCTGCAATTCCACGGCGATGAAACCCCCGAACAATGCGAGGAACTGGCGCGCATTGCGGGTTTGTCCTATTGGCGCGCACTGCGAATTGGGCCTGATGCGTCCCCAGGCCATTTGATAGAATCGTCAAATCAGTTCAAAGCCGCAGGCGGCCTTCTGCTCGACGCCCTCGTCGAGGGCTTCGGCGGCGGTGGAAAGGTATTCGATTGGTCACTTATCCCAACAGATCTCGGGCATCAGGCCGTTTTGAGTGGTGGCTTGAACGCGCAAAACGTCCATGACGCCATTCGGCGTGTGCGCCCGTACGCGGTCGATGTCTCCAGCGGCATCGAAGTACCGGGCGCCAAGGGCGTGAAAGATCCCGCCCGAATGGCGGCATTCGTGCGCGCGGTGCGCGCAGCGGATGCTGGGTAAATCGAACGCGGAACGCACAGCCGGTCTGCGTAACCGAGAGTGACGCAAATGTACAACTTGCCAGACGAAAGAGGCCATTTCGGCCAGTTTGGAGGCGTTTTCGTCTCCGAAACGCTCATCCACGCGCTCGACGAATTGCGCGTCGCGTATGAAGCGGCTCAAAAAGATCCCGAATTCATCGCTGAGTACGAGTACGAGCTCAAGCACTACGTGGGCCGTCCGTCGCCCATTTATCATGCGCGGCGCTGGAGCGAGATGCTGGGCGGCGCGCAGCTTTATCTGAAGCGCGAGGACCTGAATCACACGGGCGCGCACAAGGTCAACAACGTGATCGGTCAGGCGCTGCTCGCCCGCAAGATGGGCAAGCCGCGTGTGATCGCGGAAACCGGCGCGGGCCAGCACGGCGTGGCGACGGCGACCATCGCGGCGCGTTTCGGCATGGAATGCGTGGTCTACATGGGTGCGGAAGACGTGCGCCGGCAGGCCGCGAATGTCTATCGAATGAAGTTGCTCGGTGCGACGGTCGTGCCGGTGGAATCCGGCTCGAAGACGTTGAAGGACGCCCTCAACGAAGCGATGCGCGACTGGGTCACGAATGTCGAGAACACGTTCTACATCATCGGCACGGTAGCGGGTCCGCATCCCTATCCGATGATGGTGCGCGACTTCCAGCGCGTGATCGGCGACGAATGCCGCGTGCAGATGCCTGAGATGGCCGGTCGTCAGCCGGACGCGGTGATCGCGTGCGTTGGCGGCGGATCGAATGCGATGGGCATCTTTTATCCTTACATCGACGACAAGGACGTGCGGCTGATCGGCGTCGAAGCGGCGGGAGACGGCATCGACACCGGCCGTCACGCTGCCTCGCTGATGGGCGGAAGCCCCGGCGTGTTGCACGGCAATCGTACTTATCTGCTGCAGGACGCGGACGGGCAGATCATCGAGACGCATTCGATCTCGGCGGGCCTGGACTACCCGGGCGTGGGCCCCGAGCACGCATGGCTGAAGGACGAGGGTCGTGCCGAATACGTCGGCATCACCGACGACGAAGCGCTCAAGGCCTTCCACGACTGCTGCCGCATCGAGGGCATCATCCCTGCGCTTGAATCGAGCCACGCGCTCGCCTACGGCGCGAAGCTCGCGCAGACGCTGCCGCGCGACAAGGTGCTGCTCGTCAATCTGTCGGGCCGGGGTGACAAGGACATGCATACGGTCGCCGAGCGATCGGGCATCCAGTTCTGAGCCCCCGATAGATGCGCACCGTCATCGACGAGCCCTTGTCCGCCGGCGCTCTCACCAGCGCCGGCAGCGACATTCGCAACCGTGACTTTCTGGCCGATGCCGAGAACATCCCCAATGCGTCGATTGATCTGGTCGTCGCCGATCCGCCTTATGGTCTGGGCAAGGATTACGGGAACGACTCGGACATGTTGTCCGGCGAGGCTTTCCTGGAGTGGACGTATCGATGGCTTGACCTGGCGATACCGAAGCTGAAGCCCAGCGGCTCGCTGTACATCTTCTGCACGTGGCAATACTCGCCCGAACTCTTCGTGTTCCTGAAGCGGCGCCTGCTGATGATCAACGAGATCGTCTGGGACCGCCGTGTGCCGAGCATGGGGGGAACGACGCGTAAATTCACGTCAGTGCATGACAACATCGGTTATTTCGCGGTATCGAAGGATTATTACTTCGATCTCGATCCGGTGCGCATCCCCTACGACGCAGAGACGAAAAAGGCGCGCTCGCGCAAGATCTTCGAAGGCAGCAAGTGGCTGGAGCTCGGCTATAACCCGAAGGATGTCTGGTCCGTATCGCGGCTGCATCGGCAGCACGCGGAGCGGGTCGATCATCCGACGCAAAAGCCTCTGGAGATCGTCGAACGCATGGTGCTGGCGAGCTGTCCGCCGGGCGGGCGCGTGCTCGATCCGTTCATGGGCAGCGGCACGACCGCAGTGGCCTGTGCCCGTCACGGCCGAGCTTTTACCGGCTACGAGATCAACGCGGATTACTGTGCAATTGCGGAAAACCGGCTGGCCGAGGATCGCAAGCCGAAACTGCCGGAGACCCGCCGCCGACCGCCGCTCGTGATCGACGCCGCGACTGAAACGGCCGAATAACGCCCGTAGCACGCATTTTCGTCGCAGATCGCCTCCGATGTTCGCACGACTTCAGAGGCCAACGAATCCGAATCGAGAATTCTCATGTCCCGTATCAAGAACACTTTTGCGGCGCTGGCCACGCAAGGCCGGAAGGGATTGATCCCGTTCATTACCGCCGGCGACCCGAACCCGGAACAGACGGTCGAATTCATGCATGCGCTGGCCAAGGGCGGCGCGGACGTCATCGAACTGGGCGTGCCGTTTTCCGACCCGATGGCGGACGGTCCCGTCATCCAGCGTTCCTCGGAACGGGCGCTGGCGCGCGGCGTTACGCTGAAGCGCGTGCTCGCCGACGTGGCGCGCTTCCGCGAAACCAACGACACGACGCCCGTTGTCCTGATGGGCTATGCCAATCCGATCGAACGCATGGGCGCCCAGCACTTCGCGAAAGCCGCCCAGGAAGCTGGCGTGGACGGCGTGCTGGTGGTGGACTACCCGCCCGAGGAAGCTGCGGACTTCGGTCAGGCCATGACCGCGGCCGGCATCGATCCGATCTTCCTGCTCGCGCCCACGTCCACCGACGCGCGCGTGGCGGCGGTCGGCAAAATTGCGAGCGGCTATGTCTATTACGTCTCCCTCAAGGGCGTGACCGGCTCGGCAAATCTGGACGTTTCCAGCATCGCGAGTAAAATCCCGGCCATCAAGTCGCATGTGCCCCTGCCGATCGGCGTCGGTTTCGGCATTCGCGACGCGCAAACCGCCCGCGCCGTCGCCGAAGTCGCGGATGCCGTCGTGATCGGCAGCCGCCTCGTGCAACTGCTCGAGGAAGCCAAGCCCGACACCGCTGCCGCGTCGCTGACGAGTTTCATCGCGGAAATTCGTCAGGCGCTCGATGCCTGAGTAAAATACGCGCCGCCGCGGCCCGCCCGATTCTGGGCGCGCCGTGCGGCGACTGAATAGTCAAGGAAAAACGATGAGCTGGCTCGACAAACTGCTGCCGCCCAAGATCAAGCAAACCGATCCCAAAAGCCGCAAGGGCATTCCCGAAGGCCTGTGGGTGAAGTGCCCGTCGTGCGAGGCCGTGCTGTATCGCAACGACGTCGAGGCGAACCTGCATGTCTGCCCGAAGTGCAGCCATCACATGCGCATCGGCGCGCGCGAGCGGCTCGACCGCCTGCTGGATCCGGAAGGCCGTTATGAAATCGGCCAGGAAGTCGTGCCGGTCGATGCGCTCAAGTTCAAGGACAGCCGCAAGTACCCGGACCGCATCAAGGAAGCAATGGACGACACCGGCGAAACCGACGCCATGGTCGTCATGGGCGGCGCCATCCATACGATTCCCTGCGTGGTCGCCTGCTTCGAGTTCTCCTTCATGGGCGGCTCGATGGGTTCGGTGGTCGGCGAACGCTTCGCCCGCGGCGCGCGCAATGCGCTCGAACAAAACGTGCCGTTCATCTGCTTCACGGCTTCGGGCGGCGCCCGCATGCAGGAAAGCCTGCTTTCGCTGATGCAGATGGCCAAGACCACTGCCTTGCTGACCAAGCTGGCTGACGCCAAGCTGCCTTTCATCTCCGTCCTGACGGATCCGACGATGGGCGGCGTGTCGGCGAGCTTTGCGTTCCTGGGCGACGTGGTCATCGCCGAGCCGAAGGCGCTGATCGGCTTCGCCGGTCCGCGCGTGATCGAGCAGACCGTGCGCGAGAAATTGCCGGAAGGCTTCCAGCGTGCCGAATTCCTGCTGACGAAGGGCGCGGTCGACATGATCGTGGACCGCCGCAAGCTGCGCGAGGAAATCGCCCAGTTGATGGCGCTGATGACCCGGCAGCCGGCCGACGCCGTCGCCTGAGCGTGCCCCACGCAGCGCCGCGCCGCGCGTGAACCCTCAAGGTTCCGCGCGGCGTTTTTGCTTTCATCATTCCGCATATGAACACTTTTCCCTCCCTCGACGCCTGGCTTACCCATCTGGAAGCCGCGCATCCGGTCGGCATCGACATGGGGCTGACGCGCATCGGCCGGGTCAAGGACGCGCTCGGCCTGCACTTCGACTGCCCGGTGATCACGGTCGGCGGCACGAACGGCAAGGGCTCGACCTGCGCGATCCTCGAAACCATCCTGCTGCGCGCGGGTTATCGCGTGGGCTGCCACACGTCGCCGCATCTGCTGACCTTCAACGAAAGGGCGCGCATCGATGGCGCCGAGGCCAGCGATGCCGACCTGCTCGAGCACTTCGAGGCCGTGGAAAAGGCGCGCGCGAGCCTGCCTGAGCCGGTGTCGCTGACGTACTTCGAATTCACGACCCTGGCCATCCTGCATCTGTTCGCGTCGCGCGGGCTGGACGCGGTGGTGCTCGAAGTCGGGCTCGGCGGACGTCTGGACGCGGTGAATATCGTCGATACGGATTGCGCGGTGATCACGAGCATCGACATCGACCATACGGACTTTCTCGGTGACACGCGCGAGAAGATCGGCTTCGAGAAGGCAGGCATCTTCCGCTCGGGCAAGCCCGCGATCTGCGGCGATCCGTCGCCGCCGCAAAGCCTGATCGATCATGCCGAAGCAGTCGGTGCGGATCTCTGGCTGGTCGGCCGCGACTTCCGTTACGAAGCGCAGCCGGGCAACGAGCGCCAGCAGTGGAGCTATCTCGGCCGTGAGCAGCGTCGTTCGGCGCTCGCCTATCCGGCGCTGCGCGGCGCGAACCAGCTGATCAACACGTCGGCGGCGCTGGCGGCGCTGGAATCCTTGCGCGACCGCGTGCCGGTGTCGGCGCAGGACATCCGGCTCGGACTTGCCAACGTGGAGCTGGCAGGCCGCTTCCAGGTGTTGCCCGGCAAGCCGCAAGTCATTCTCGATGTCGCGCACAATCCGCATGCAGCCGCGGTACTGGCGCAAAATCTCGGCAACATGGGCTACTTTCCGTACACTTACGCGGTGTTCGGCGCCATGCGCGACAAGGACATCGAAGGTGTGCTGACGCATCTGAAAGGCGAGATCGAT
Source organism: Caballeronia sp. LZ032 (assembly GCF_031451315.1). Lineage (NCBI taxonomy): Bacteria > Pseudomonadati > Pseudomonadota > Betaproteobacteria > Burkholderiales > Burkholderiaceae > Caballeronia > Caballeronia sp. LZ032. Next base: position 1,362,704 of record NZ_JARUXP010000004.1, on the reverse strand, counting down.
CACTGGAACGTGACCGCGCTGCCAACGCCGCGGGGTGCATCGGCGGAGCTGCTGGAGAGCGCTTTGCGCGATGCCGGGGTCAACGACGGACCCGACAGCAGCGTTTCCCGTTTTGAAAACCCTGCCGCCGCCTTTCAAGACGCATTAAGCAGGGCCTCCGAAAATGATAGAATTTTGGTTTTCGGCAGTTTCTACACGGTGGCCGGCGTCATGGCCTTCCGCAAGTCGCAACATCATTGAGCGGCATCACTGAGACGGGCGGCCGTCGGCGCTGATCGGCAGCATTCGCAGGATCAGCACTCGCGGGCACCCATCTGCACCAAGCGATACATGGGACTCTTCTCGTTCGGCAAGAAAGACGACTCCGGTCGCGACGCATATTCGGACTCCGGACGCGGTTCGCGTCAAACCGTCCGCACGGAACGCCGCACGCGCAGATCCGAGCGCACCGACGCCGACGCCATGATGCTCGACCCCACGCTGCCGGAAAAGCAGCGCGCGCGCCGCCGGCTGGTGGGCGCCATTGCGCTGGTGCTGGCGGCGGTCATCATCCTGCCGATGGTGCTCGACTCCCGCCCGAAGCCCGTCACCGACGACATCTCCATCGACATTCCGAATCGCCCCGCGCCGGCCATGAAGCCGTCGCGCGACGCGAACGACGCCGACACGCAAGCGGGCGTGGCCCACGATGGCCCGGTGAACGCGTCGGGTAGTGTCACCGGCGGCATGACGCCGCCGCAGGCCGCGTCGTCGGCGGCGGTGGCGCAGGCCAAGCCGGACGCCAAGGAAGCACCCAAGCCCGAAGCGAAGCCGCAGGCATCGAAGCCTGCCGCCACCGCTACTCAGGCTGCCAAGCCCCCCGCAGCCAAGCCGCAGGCCACGACACCTTCCGAAGACGCCAACGCGACCACCGCGGCCAACGCCGCTGCGAGCGCCGCGAACACGCCGGCATCGCCGGCCGGCAGCCGCTTCGTGCTGCAGATCGGCCAGTTCGACGACGAAACCGCCGCTCAGAACTGGGTCAGCAAGTTGAAGTCCGCGGGTGTGCCCGCATATCTCGAACATCGCAAGCAATCGGACGGCTCGACCCGTTCGCTGCTGCGCGCCGGGCCGTTCGCGGATCGCGCGGCGGCGCAGGCGGCGCTGGTCAAGGTGCGCCAGGCCGGTCTCGGCGGCGGCACCCGGTCGACATCGAACTAAGCGCCTCCGATGTTCACCGCTTTCGACTATGGCGTGATGGCCGTGATCGGCCTGTCCGCCCTGCGCGGCATGTGGCGCGGCCTGCTGGCCGAGGCCTTCGGGTTGGTCGGGTGGATCGCCGCCATCCTGATCGCGGGGCGTTTTGTCGGGCTCGTCGTTCCGTATATTCCGGACACCTGGCCGGGCGGCGCTCTCACGCAATGGCTGGTGGCGTTCCTGCTGGTCGTGGCGGCGGTGCTGTTGCTGTCAAGCGTACTGTCCGCATTGCTGACGCGCGTCACGGAAGTGACCGGCCTGCGCGGCGTGGACCGCTCGCTGGGCTTGCTTTTCGGCCTCGTCAGAGGCGCTATATTGGTAGTCATTCTGGTCGGCCTGGCGGGCTTGACCGAACTACCTCAGAAAGATTTCTGGCGCAATGCGCTGCTGAGGCCGACGGCCGAGCAGGGCGTGCGTGAACTGAAACTGCTGCTCCCCGATACGCTCGCCGCGTATGTGCACGTCGCCCCCGCTGTTGGCTCCAGCGGCATGGCGCCAAACGCCGCACAATAGACGAACGGCCGGCTACATGGGGCGCGCGACGGCTCGAAGACCCACCTCGACCCGGTAAGGGCAGCTTCGTGCAGCCGGACGCGTGAATGCGTCCGCTGGACCAGCAACGCCTTCTCACCCCGTTTCGACTCTTTGAAGGACCATGCCATGTGCGGCATCGTAGGTGTAGTTTCCCAAAGCCCCGTCAACCAGCTGATCTATGACAGCCTGCTCCTGCTGCAACATCGCGGCCAGGACGCAGCGGGCATTGCCACGGCGAACGGCAACAACTTCCACATGCACAAGGCCAACGGCATGGTGCGCGACGTGTTCCGCACGCGCAACATGCGCAGCCTGCCGGGCAACGTCGGCATCGGCCAGGTGCGTTATCCGACCGCCGGTTCCGCCGCGAGCGAGGAAGAAGCGCAGCCGTTCTACGTGAATGCGCCGTTCGGGATCATCCTCGCGCACAACGGCAATCTGACGAACTGGCCGCAGTTAAAGGACGAGATGTTCCGCATCGACCGCCGGCACATCAACACCGCATCCGACACCGAAGTTCTGCTCAACGTCTTCGCCCACGAACTGCAGCTCGCCAGCTCCGGCCTGCAGCTCGACGCCGCCGCGCTGTGGAAGGCCGTGGCCGGCGTGCATCGCCGGGTGAAGGGCTCGTATGCGATCGTGTCGCTGATCGCGGGCTATGGACTCGTGGCCTTCCGCGATCCGTTCGGCATTCGTCCGCTGGTGCTCGGCAAGCTGGAAACGACGACGGGCGTCGAGTGGATGGTGGCATCGGAATCGGTGGCGATCGAAGGTATCGGTTTCGAATTCGTGCGTGACGTGGAACCGGGCGAAGCGATCTTCATCGACAGCGACGGCAACCTGCACAGCCACCAGTGCGCCGAGAAGCCCGCGCTGAATCCGTGCATCTTCGAGCTCGTCTATCTCGCGCGTCCGGACTCGTGCCTCGACGGCGTGCCGGTCTACAACGCGCGCCTGCGCATGGGCGATTACCTCGCCGAGAAGATCAAGCGCGTGCTGCCGGACGTGGCCATCGACGTCGTCATGCCGATTCCCGATTCCTCGCGTCCCGCCGCGATGCAGGTCGCCGCGAAGCTGGGCGTCGAGTATCGCGAGGGCTTCTTCAAGAACCGCTACGTGGGCCGCACCTTCATCATGCCGGGCCAGGCAGTGCGCAAGAAGTCGGTGCGCCAGAAGCTCAATGCGATGGGCATCGAGTTCAAGGGCAAGAATGTGCTGATCGTCGATGATTCGATTGTGCGCGGCACGACGTCCCACGAGATCGTGCAGATGGCGCGTGACGCGGGCGCAAACAAGGTGATCTTCGCTTCGGCGGCGCCGCCGGTGAAGTACCCGAACGTGTACGGCATCGACATGCCGACGCGCGGCGAACTCGTGGCGCACGGCCGCACGGATGAGGAAGTGGCGCGCATGATCGGCGCGGACTATCTCGTGTATCAGGACGTGGAAGACCTGAAGAACGCGATCCGTGACATCAATCCGGAACTGAAGGACTTCGAGGCCTCGTGCTTCGACGGCAACTACATCACCGGCGACGTGACGACCGATTATCTGGATCGCATCGAGTCGGCGCGTCTGGCGCCGCAGTCGCAATCGGATCGCGATGCTGCGAGCGAAGCGATGGATGGCGGCATGGCGCGCTCACAGTTGCATCTGCAACTATCGGTCGAGTAACGCGCTTTACGGCGTGATCTTGGGAGCCCGCTTCGTCTGTGAGGACGAGCGGGCTTTTTGCAGAATCAGTGCGTGCGCGTGCTGCCCGCACGCCATTGTCCCGGCGCCATGCCGAAACGTTTCGTGAAGGCATGCGTGAACGTGCTCTGATCGGCGAAGCCGCAATCGAGCGCGATGTCCGTGAGCGCGGCGAGCGGATCGGCCAATCGTGTCAGCGCGGTATCGAGCCGCAGACGTTGCACATAGCGATGCGGCGTCTCGCCGAAGGCATCGTTGAACAGCTGGTGGAACCGCCGCATGCCGAAGCCGCAATGCGCCGCGAGATCGGCGATGCGCAGCGGCTCGGCGAGATGCCGGCGCAGCCACGCGTCGATGCGGGCGAAATCGAGGCCTTTCGAAGGGAATGCGGCATTGCCGGCATCGTGCATGAGCGCGCCGCACAGATGCGCGGCCGCTTGCCAGGCAAAGCGATGACACTCATGCGATTGACCGACGCCCGCGCCAGGTGCGAACCCGGCGACCAGCCGCGTGATGGAAGGATGAAGCGTGATGCAACGCGCCTGCTCGAAGAAGCGCTCGGGCACGGCGAGCGACGCCAGCGGAAGATCGAGCACGAGCTGGCGGTTGTCGCCGGCGGCCCAGTAATCGTGGCGCGCGCCCGCTGGAATGATCCACGCGCCGCTTCGGTCGATACGCGCGCCGCGTCCGTCCACGGCCATCTCCATCGATCCCTCTACACCCAGCACGATCTGATGGAAGTCGTGGACCTCGGACGCCTGCGTCGCGGCATAGCGGCGCAGTGCAACGGCGGGGCGGGGCCGCGGCGCGTTCACGCAAACCTGGCTCAGACGTCGAGCAGTTCGACTTCGAACACCAGCGTGGCGTTCGGCGGAATCACGCCGCCCGCGCCGCGTGCACCATAGCCGAGTTGCGGCGGAATGGTGAGACGGCGCACGCCGCCGACCTTCATGCCCTGGACGCCTTCGTCCCAGCCGCGAATGACCATGCCGCCGCCCAGCACGAAGGCGAACGGGTCGTTACGGTCCTTGCTCGAATCGAACTTCTGGCCATCCGTGAGCCAGCCCGTGTAATGCACGCTGACCGTCTTGCCGGCGACAGCTTCGGCGCCTTCGCCGACAGTGAGATCTTCGTATTTGAGACCGGAATCGGTCGTGACAGTCGACATGGTTGCTCCCAGGTTGTCGGTGGTCGAAACCGCCATTGTAGAACGCCGCCGGAAGCAGGCGGCGCGCGAACCTCATGCGTGGAAGGGTTGAAAGTCCTCAGAGATGCCGGCCGCGCGGCCCGAAACGCGAGCCGATGCGCGGCCCGAGTTCCGGCGCGACATGCCGGCCAATCGACGTGCCGATGTTCGCGCCCAGTTGCGCGTCTTCCATGGCCGAGGCAGCGGCTTCGTCGCCGCGCTGTTGTCTCGCGAGCTTGAGCGCACGCACCCGGACATAGGCCATCGCGACCAGGGTCCACGGCGCGAGATAGGCGAACTCCGGCACCGAGACCATCATCATCGTCCAGGTAGCCACGCAGCACTGGCGCAACGCCATGCCGCGCGCATCCCAGTCGAGCTTGAATGCCGGATAGAGCATCAGCCCGCTGATGAAGATCGTGCCGATAATGCCGGTGTTGACCATCAACGTGGAGAACAGGTCGGTCGAGCGGACGTAGCCGAAACCGATGCCGAACAGCTGGTTCATCGGCGTCCCGTGGAACCAGAGGCGCATCGACTCGACGAACAGCAGCGCACGGTCAGAGCCCGACTCGTCCTTCTGTTCGAGCTTGTTCGTCACCATCTGCTTGAAGAGATCGGCGATGTAGTCCTGCGCGATATACGCGATCACGCACAGCACGAACAGCCCGATGAGCGCCTTGACCGGGTTGATGCCGAGCTTGCGCATGCGGATCAGCGCGAACACCGCATAACCGATCAGCACGGTGGACGAGGTGCTCATCAGCAGCGAGATGCCGATGATCCAGACCGGCCAGCGCACCCGCGAGGTGGCGTTGAAATACACCCAGAACGGGAACATGGACATGGCGTACATCGAGGGTTCGCCGGTCAGCGCCTTGAGGCGCTGGAAGCGCATGCCGCCGATGTCCATCTGCTGGAACGAACTGCCGTTCACCGTGCCGTCCGAGCGCACGATACCCTTGCCGAACTGGTCGCCGAATGCACGGTTGGAGATGAAGTCGCCCGGCTGGCCCGTGATGACGAAGTACGCGACTTCGAACATCCCGTAGAGCGCGAAGAGCGTGATGGCGGCGAGCAGCCACTGGTCCCAGGTCGGCTTGTAGTAGTGGTACACGTAGGCCGCGTAGAGCACGACGGCGGCCACATAGACCGACTGCGTGAACATGCTCTTGCGCAGGATGAACGTGAACGGATCGGTTTCCTCGACCAGCACGATTCTGGAGAAGTCGGGATCGTAGGGGGCCATGACGTCCGCGACCTGCGTCGTGCAGAGCATCAGCAGCCATACCACGAGCGCCGCGCCCACGAAGTGCATCCAGCTCTTGCGCGCCCGGCCGCCGAACAGCAGCACGAGCGGCACCGAGAGGAAGCACATCATGTAGCCGATGGTCGTGCCCTGGATGGACGGGACGAGCAAAAACGACGTCACCGGCATCGCGAAGGCCCAGATCCTGTAGTAGAGGTCGGTCAGCGCCGCTTTTTCTTTCATCGTCGAATGGTTATACCCGCGTGGAACGGGCTTCTTCAAAATTCAGTGATCCGATCGGAACCGGCGCACTGCTTGCAGCTTCGTTTTCGGGTGCATGGTTCGGCTGTTCATCGACGGAGCCGAGCCAGTGATGCGAACTGAGCGACTTCAGGCGAGTTTCGATGCCTGATTCGCGCAGCGAGATGTAACCGCTGATGGACAGCAGCGCCATCACGAGAACCAGTAGTGCCCGCAACGGCGGTCGCCTGCGGGCGGCTTTCACGACGCGTGGCTGCGGCGTCGAATTCGCCGGCGCGGGCAGCCTCGGTACGAAGGCGCGCTCCGGCAGCCGATGGAAGTCGCAATGCGGACAGACCGGAACATCGGCCCCGACCGGCCTGCGACAACGCGGACACTGCTTGAGCCGATGCCTGAAGGAAAAACGCGCGCCCATTGGGTCACCTTGTGCGTACTCTTCCCCGATCCGGTCGGCTGCGCGCCACACGTCGGCATCCGCGCCGCAACCCCTTCAGCCTTTTGTCGCCCTACAACTTGAAACGCCGCGTGACATGTCACGCGGCGCTGTGTTCGACATCGGAATGCAGACGTCAGTTCTGTGCCTTGAAGGTGCTCGTATAAGCCGCCGCATAACCGTAACTGCGGCGATTGCTCGGACGACGCGGAATCGCGTTGAATACCGATCCCACGAGCCTGCCGCCCGCACGCTGCACCTTCTTCACCGTCTCTTCGATCTCTTCCTCGCTCTGGATGCCGGAGCGCAGCACGAGCACCGTGGAGCCGGCATCGCTTGCCACGATCGCCGCGTCGGTGACGACGAGGAACGGCGGCGTATCCACCAGCACGAGATCGAACTGATCGCTCATGCGCGCAAGCGTATCGCGGAAGCCGGGCATCATCAGCAGCTCGGACGGATTCTCCGGATAGCCGCCGCACGACAGGAACGACAGCCCCGGCACGCCCACATAGCGCAGCGCGTCGCCGAGCGGCATCTCGCCCTTCAGCACTTCGGAGAGACCGCCCGGATTCGACTGCTTGAAGAACGAGGCGATATGACCACGACGCATGTCGGCGTCGATCAGCAACACGCGCAGGCCGATTTCCGCGAGCAGCACGGCCAGGTTCGCCGCGACGAAGCTCTTGCCCGCTGAAGGAATCGGGCCGGTCAGCATCACGATGTTGTTCGGCGCGTTGGCCAGGTCGCGATACAGCTCGGTTCGCACTGCGCGCAGGGCTTCCACGGCAGGATCGTGCGGATAGCGCGAGGCAAGCACGCGGGCGTCGCGATGAGACTCGGGCACGTGCGGCATCGCGAAGGCATCATGCCGCGGCGCCTCGGTGTAGGCCAGCGCCTTGGGCGCGGCATGCCCTTGCGCACCCGCATAGGTGAGCGGCGCATGCTCGACCGGCGACACTGCGATCTCGTGATCCAGCATTGCCTGCTGGCGGCTGTACAGCACTTCGCCCAGCACCGGTACGGACAAGCGGCGCTCCACGAACATCGGATCCGTGACGCCGATCATTGCGTGACGGCGCAGGAAGATGAAGAACGTGCCGACGAAAAAGCCCAGGCCCGTGCCCGCGAGAATCACGAGCGGCTTGTTAGGCTTCACCGGACGATACGGACGCAGCGCGGTATCGACGATATGCGCGCCGCCGCTCGTGCTCGCACGGCGCACCGAGAGCTCCTCGGCCTTGTTGACCATGCCCATATAGATGGTCTCGGCCACGCGCGCATCGCGCGTCAGTTCAGCGTTCTGGCGCTCGGATGCCGGCATGCTGTCGAAGCGCGACTGGATCTGCTGGTTCGACGACTCGAGCTGCGCGATCTGCTGATCGAGATTCTGCACCTGCGGGCTGCTCGGCTGGAAGCGTTGCAGCATCTGCGTACGTTGCAGCTTGAGCGTGGCGAGCTGCTGCATCGACACGATGCTGCCTTGCAAATAGGCTTGCGCTTCGTTGATCGGCTGGACCGATTGCGACTTCGCGCGATAGGCGCTCAGGTTGCCTTCGGCTTTCTTCAGATCGGATTCGAGACGCGGCAGTTCTCCGCGGATGAATTCGAGCGTCTTCGTATCGTTGGCCTGGCGCGCCTGCACGGCGGCGCCGAGATACGCCTGAGCCAGCGCGTCGGCGACGTCGGCGGTGAGTTGCGGATCGTCGGCGTTGAAGGTGATCTGCACGACGCCCGTATCCTTCGACGATTCCGCGACCTTCGTCGTCTTTTTCATCAGCGCGATGGCGTCGAGCGTGTTGAGACGGGTCACGTCGAAATGCACGCCAGGGTGGCCCACGACATGATTGACCAGCATCGATACGCCGTTCGCCGACGCCGGGCGGCCCACCGTGCCGTGCAGGATCACTTCGCCGTCCGGATCGCGCAGCTCGTACTGGTTGTTGTCGAGGAGAACGAAGTCGAGCTTCTGGTCTTCCAGTGCGGGCGGAACATCGAGGCGGCCGATCTGCAGGTCTTCACCGCCCCAAGCGTACGAGTCGAGACCGAACCACGCCGGTGCAAGATGCCCCTTCTTGGCGAACATGTTCGCAAGCTGGCCGAGGATCGGGAACGTGTTGGGCTTGACCCGGATGTCGAAGTGGAACTGCTTGACGACCGGCTCGAGCACCGAGCGGCTCTGCATCACCGAGATCTCGGCGGGCGCAATCTGGTTGACGGTTTGCCCTTGCTGCTGCATCTGCTGCTGGTTTTGCGGCGCGATGCCGAGCGCATTCGGATCCGGCGGATCGACCCGCACGACTACATCCGATGAATAGATGGGCTTGGCAAGAAATGCATAGGCGGACGCGAGGGCAGCCGCGACCCCGACGAACAGGAGCAGCATGCCGAGGTGATCGCGCAGCAGCCGGAGCATGTCGCCCGCGGTAAATTCACCGTCTTCCTTGCCGTGCCGCGAAGATGCTGAGTTGACATAGAGGGTGTTCAAAGGCGCCGTCCTCAGTTCGATAAGTTGAGCAGTTATTCCCGGACCATTGAAAAAGCGAAGATCCGCGCGGCATGTCCGCGTTGCGACTTACGTTGTTGTTGATCCGGCGCATGGCCGTTGGAACTTCAAGACCAGAGACGCGAGAGGCAGGTAGAACGAGCGAAGCGCGTGGCGCTTCTGGTTCGCATTGACGGAACACGTGGGCCCGTCGGAGTACGATCGCTGGTGAATGGAAGCACACTTCGTGCCTCGACACCGTGGCTGCCGCCTCGTGCGCGTCACCGCACCTTCATTGCGACGATTCGCTTGCGCAACGACACGAAAGGCCTTGAAGCAATTAGCATCAAGGCCATCTTCCGGTCACGAGGTGGGCGCGTCTGTTAAGTAGCGAACGTTCGATGCCTTGCAAGGTCGGGAACGGCACTTGCGCACGGCCTGTTTCGCGCGATAATCGGCGGTTCCGCTGCGACAGTATTGGTAGCATCAAAGCGTTAAAAATTTAAGGCATTGGATTAGCCTTGATGAAATCGCGCACGGTATTGAAGCGGGGCTTGCGTGTTTTTCCATCGTCGCCGATCACGCCGTAGTTGCCGTCGCCGCCATAGCGCTGATCGTCATAGAGCTCATAGAGCGTCACGTTCTGAACATTGTAGGTCTTCGCAAGCGACACGAAACCCTTCAATGCATCCTTGCCCACGAGATAGCCGCCCGGATCCTGATGATTCGGACGCACGCCATACTCGGTGATCCAGATGGGCTTGCCATAGCTGTCGCGCAGACGTTCCAGCACGTTGACCTTGTTCTGGCCAGCCGCCGTGATGGAACCCATGTTCGAATACCAGTGCCACGCGGTGATGTCCCATTGAGGAATGGGGTGACCGCTCGAACCGTCCGGCTGCGTGCCCGCAAAGAGCATGTCTGTGAAGCCGTAGTGAAGCCAGCTGAACGACGTCAGCAGGATCTTCGCATCCGGATTGCTCTCACGAATGCCCTTGATGAGCCCGAGAATCGAGCCGCGCGCCTTCATGAACATCGCATTGTCATAGTCTGACGGATGCTCGCCGCTGCGGTCGGCGCCCTTGATGGTCCAGTTGTCGTACTCGTTGCCCACCTGGTAGTACGTAACCAGCCCCTTGAGCACGCGGCCCGCGGTCTTCCCGAGCGCATAGGCGCGTTCGTATGTCTCCTGCTCGTTCGCGCGCTTCTCCTGTTCAAAGGGCGTGACGAGCGCGAGTACGCCGATGCATTGCTTCGCGGCCGCGCGCGCGAAATCCGCGACCATGTGCGCGCTGCCTTCGCTGGAGACATCCTGCGCATACATGGTGATGCCCAGGTCGCGCAACTGCGAGATCTGCAGATCGTAATCGCTCATGCGATACGCGCCGCGATGTTCGAGATGACCCGCAATGCCATAGAACACGCCGGTCGTGCCCTTGCCGCAAGCGAGCTTCGGCGGGGGCGGCTCGGCGGCTTCGGCATCGGCGATGATCGAGCGGTTGCTGTGATGCGCATCAGGCGAGCCGCTGCGCGAGGACATCAGAAGGGCCGCGCAAGACAATGCGCCCAATACGGATACGGCGACCAGGAAGGTACGCATCGGCGTTGACCTCTGAAAAGGTGCGCGCGGTTACTTGGCCAGCACGTCGGTATGGTTGGGCGCGGAATGAGCGCCTGCATCGCGCGGAGCGCTGGTGTGCAGCAGCACCTGTTGCGCTTGCGCGTCGAAGGCTTCACGCGAGAAGCGACGCCTGAATTCGCCGCGCAGCGAGGCCATGGAGAAGTCGCGTGCGGTGAAAATGCGCTCGACGAAGGCTTCGCGGTCATCGGCAGGGAACAGCAGTGCGTCGGGCAAGTACGAATCGAGTCCCGAGACCCGCGATACGACAATCGGCCGCTCAGCGAGCACGGCCTCGATCATCACGAGCGGCACGCCTTCATAGGCCGATGGCAGCACGAGGGCATCGCTTGCGACGATATAGGGCAGCACGTCCTTCTGCGGTCCGACCATGCGCACGCACGCGGACAGCGCGGGACTGGCCGCGATGCGCTCGCGCAGGCGCGGGTCATCCGGACCTTCTCCAACGATCAGCACGAGCGTATGACTGAAAGCCTTCGCATTGCGCTCGATGGCCTCCATGAAGAAGTCCTGACGCTTCTGCTGGAAATTCAGCCGGCCGATCTGCGCGACGATGGTCGTGCCGTCATCAGGCAGCCCGAGCGACTCGCGCGCGGCTTCCTTCGAGAGCGTCGAACGGCTGAAACGGTCGTCGACGTAGTTCTCCAGGATCATCGTGCGCGCCTTGGGCGCGAGCTTGCGCAGCTTGTCGCGCAGATGATCGTTGAGCGTCACGTATTCGTCCGGCATGCGGTACAGCACGCGCTTCACGAGCCATTTGACCTGTTCCGCGCGGCCGGCCTTCACGGGCGCGTCATCCACCAGCGGCAGATAGCTCACCGCCGTCGTGCGCGCGCGGCGCGCGGCGATCAGTCCTGCGAGCCCCGAGGCGATCGTGCCTTGCGCGATCATGAGCTTGTCGAGATGCAGCGTGCGCAGCGTGGCCGCGGTCGAGCGAATCATGCGCAGCAGCGCGAAGATGTTGCCGCGGATGGACTCGGCCGTGTAGGTCAGCGCGATGACCTTGACCTTCGGATGCTGGGCCGCGAGTTCGCGCACATGACGCGACAACGCTTCGTTAGCAGCCGGCACGAGGACGTGCAAGGTCTCGACCTGCGCGCTCGCGACCAGCGCCAGCATGAAACGCTTCAGCATTTCCTCATGGCCGCCGTTGACGCCCGAGTCGCAATAGATTCCCAACTTCACCGGCTTTCTCCCTTGCAGCGCGCGTGCGCCCGTCATTGCGGCTTGTCGATGAACTGCTTGAGCAGACGCGCGCTCTCCGTCCAGCGGAAACGTTCGGCGTGCGCGAGACCACGCCGGCGCAACTCTTCGCTCAGCGTGGGTGAGTCGAGCAGTTCGCGCAGCTTGCCCGCGATGTCATCGACCGAATAGGGATCGCAGTACACCGAGGCATCGCCGCAGGTTTCCGGCAGGGCAGCGGCACGGCCGACGAGCGTCGGGCAGCCGTTGCGCATGGCTTCCAGCGGCGGAATGCCGAAGCCTTCATAGATGGAAGGATAGAGGAAGCATGCGGCATGTTGATAAAGCGCCCGGAGTCGTTCGTCGCTCACATAGCCCGCCTGCTTGATGTTGGGCGCGCTCGACAGGTCCTGGGCCTTGCCGAAGATCGTGGCGTTCTTCATGCCGACGATCACGAGATCGATCGACGGATCGTTCAGGCGCATGAAAGCCTCGACCAGCCGCTTGAAATTCTTGGTCGGATTCATGCTGCTCACGGCTAGCACATAGCGGTTCTTCGTGAGCTTGAGTTCGTCGAGCACCGACGTATCCGGCGTGATGTGATCGAGATGATCCGCCGCGAGCGGCACGACGCCGATGCGCTCCGCGGGCACGCCCACATGATGCGCCAGGCGATCGCGCGAGAACTTCGAATTGGTCAGCACGCAACTCGAGGTACGCGCGAGGATCCAGAACATCACGTGATACCAGGTGCGAAACTTCCACGAGAAATGCGACGGGGTGTCGAACACCGCGGCATCGTGCATGTAGATGATCTGGTTCGCTCGAAAGATCGAGCCGGAATTCGACAGATTCACGATGCGCGAACGTCCTGCGAACAGCGGCAATACGAGCTGCTCCCAGAAGACGCCCTTGCCGAAGCCGAGCTTGACGGTCTCGACGCCATCGACGGGATCCAGACCGGTTTGCGGCGGCACGGCGAGCGTCACATGCGAACCCTGCGGCAGTTGTCCGAGCGCGGCGACGAGTTCGCGCGCGACGCGCTGGACGCCGGTGGTTTTCTGGCTCGTGAAGCGTCCGTTATAGACAAGCTTGTTCGTAGCGATGGAAGTGTCCATGGGAGAGGCGTCAGAACTGGGAGTCGGAGCTGGTTTCATACGAGGCTGCCTCTTTGGAGGCGAGCGGCTCGCGCGTGGGCCGGTCGGAGCCGAGCTGGTAGACCGAGAGCCACTGACGGAAGATGGCGTCCATCGAGAAGCGCTTGCTGGCGGATTCCCTCGCTGCAGCGCCCATGCGGGCGCGCAATGCGGGGTCGTCGCGCAGCATGGCAACGTACCTGGCCATGTCCTCCACGCTCGATGCAACGAAGCCCGTCACGCCGTGTTGCACGACATCGCGGTTGCCGACCACGTCGGTCACGACGGCGGGAATGCCCGCGACCTGTGCTTCGATCAGCGCGATCGGCATGCCTTCCCAGCGCGAGGTCTGCACGTAGATGTCGAGTTCGGAGGTCAGTTCGAGTGCGCGTTCGCGCGTGACCCAGCCGCTGCACGTGACGGCGCCGCTCGGCATCTGACCCGGCAGCTCCTCGAGATTGCCGCCGATCCACAGGAACTTGACCGACGGACCGCTCAGGTCGGTGGCGAGCTTCACGAATGCCTGATGGTTCTTTTGATAAGAAGCGCGACCGCTCATGCCGACGACGACATCGCCGGGATTGCGCTCGATGCGCGGCGGAATCTCAGGAACGTTCACGCCGTTCTCGATCATGCGCGCCTCGCGCGCACCCATTCGAGTTTCGATCTCGCTCAGCTCGCTCTTCGAACACGCGACGATGGTGCCGCCCATGCGAGCGGCGATGCGCTCGAAGCTCAGATAGGCAAACTGCTTGACGGGCGAGACATCGCGCCGCAGGAACGCCAGGCCATGCGGCGAATAGAACACGCGGGCACGCGGCGCGGCAATGCGTGCGGCGGCGCGGCCCAGCACGCCGGCCTTCGACGAATGCAGATGCACGACCGAAGGATCGAGTTCCTTGAGCTTGCGCACCAGGTTCCACAAGCTGGTCCAGTCGTTCTTGACGCTTACTTCGCGGAACATGCTGACGTAGGTAAGCTTGACGGCCGGATGAAAGAGCTTGGAAAAGTTAATCGGTGTTTCCTGCCGGATCGAATGAAGGATCGTTACGCCGACTCCAGCGGCCGCTGCGCGATTGGAAAGCTGCGTCAGCATTGACAGAACTCCGCCTCCGAAAGCCTCGGTTATATGTACGATCTCTTTCATATTGAACTCATCGTTTGGCGTGTCGCCGAGCGCCCGCGGCGACCGCATGAGAAGGAAGCGGCCTAATCGTTATCAGTTAAGGACATCACACTTTCAAGCACGCCGAATGCATGCAAGGTGGGCGGGCGCTAGCCCACCTGCAAAGAGCACATTAAAGAATCCGGTAATGTGCGCGTTGGAGTACTAATGGACCGTAAAACAAACCGATCCATTCGTGCCACGCGCTCCGACCCAAGCATTACTCGTTCCTCGCGACGACCTCCGCGAGAAACCCCGTCGAGCTTGCTCCCCAAGCCTGGATTCCAGGAGCCTCTGGGCCAGCCTGAGCAGGCCCGGAAGACGCCTTGATACCGGTCTTTGCGAAAATTGTTTCGCGTCGCGCCGATAAGGCGCAGGTCGGCCGTCTGATTACGACCACCTGCCGCGAGACGTAAAGCCCGATTGATCAATCATATTTTTGACTTCTCGAAGCCGTGCCTTTCGGAACGGCCTGAGCACTTTCCTTGAGCCCGTGCTCAGGACCCATCAACACAAAGCTTTACTCTGCTGATATGGCTGTTTCATTACTTTCTTCATCGCCGTTATTTGGCGGTGGAAGAATTCTGCTGAGCGATCACCGCTTCACAGACCTGCAGAAGCATGCGCAGATCCTTTAGCGGGACCGCGACCGATTGCATGCGCAGGCTCTGCGCCTGTTCGACCAGCTTCTGCACACGCTCGATCGACGTATCCTCTGATTCCATGTCGGACCGCTCACTTAATTAAATAACTGTTCGTACCAATACGATATCGACTCGACTCGCTCTGGTCCGTGCGCTGCTCCACATACAAGCATGCAACTTTTGGAGTAGGTCGCTATCGAAAGCGCTGCGCCGCACCAACGCCGCGCACGGATTCTTCATTGAGGGGCAGTCATTCACACTGCTGGCCCAATGCCTTCCATAACCTGCACGACACACTTGATGCTTTTATAGCACGCACTGTTTTAGCCATTACGTGCGCTCGACCGTGTAACTCGGCGGCTTAGGAGAGGCAGGTCACATAACGCGATCACGTGCCCGATCCCGCGCCTTCGGTGATGGGCCGGCGCAGGAACGGCACCTTCTGCAGATGCAGCGTCAGGGCCATCGCGCCTGCTACGCAGGTCTCGACAATCAGCACCGTGGCTGCGGCGCCCTGCTCGCCGAAAAGCTTCGCCAGCACGGCAAGCAACGCGAAGTTCAGCACCGCCGAACCGATCAGCACACGGCTGAAGTGGCTCTTCATGCCGAGCGGAAGCATCGTCTGAACGCCGAAGAGATCCGACAGTCCGGCCATGAGCGGCACGAACGCCATCCAGCGCAGCACTTCTACCGTAGGCAAGAACTGCGGACCATACAAGAGCTTTACTGCAAGCGGAGCCGCGAAGAAGATGCAGACTGATATGAGCGAGACGATCGAGCCTTGCAACACGAACATCTTGCGCAAGAACGCAAACGCATCATCCTTTGCGTGGTGCATGAGGAAGCTGACACGGGGATAAGCAGCGGTCTTGAGCGGCTGAAGCATATTCAATGCCGCGCGGATCAATTTGTCGCCGGCAGCGAAGTAGCCGGCCGCCACGTTACCGGAGATGAAGGTCAGCAGCACGATGTTGCTCGAGGCGTAGATATCCACCAGCGACGTCGCAATGAACACGCTCCAGCCTTCCTTCAGACGTTCGACAATGGTCTTGAACGACACTCTGACGAAATCGAGCTCGTGTCGAAAATACAAATAAATGCAAATTGCGACACCCGACAAAAGTGGGACAAGCGCATTCACGGCCATCGCGATATAGACATCGTCGTGCTGGCGCACGAACAGATACATCGCCGGAATGCTGAGCGCGCGGCCTACGAAGACGAAGCCGCTCAGCATCCCCAGGTCTTCGATGCCCTGGAAGTACCACGTCGGAATCAGCATGGCGCCGATGGCCTGGCCGTAGCCGAGCAACAGTAGCTCGCGATTCTCTTCGAGATAAGGAATGACGGAGGTCAGCACGATCAGGACGACCAGGCCGGCGACGGCCAGTGCAGCCTGCGTGAGGATTGTTTCCCAGAAGACCTGCGAACGCAACGCGCGGTCTCCACGATTGATCGAGACCTTCGGCGTAGCGGTAAGAGAGAAGCTGTAATTCGTGAGTGAAATGAAATATGCGGTAAATGCGAGGCCGAACGAAAGGCGTCCATATTCGCTTGGCCCCAGCACGCGTGCGAGCCACGGCAACGTCAAGAGCGGTGCAAGGTAGGTGGATACCTGCAGCGTCATCAAAATCGTAAAGTTCTTCTTGAATGAAGCCATTGAACGGTTTTCCCGGCTTGGAGCTGTGCGTGATCTTGATGACTGAGGGGCAAAGGCTGCAAACGTCGTGCGTTTGCGCCTGAGCGGTGGGCCTAAACATGACAGCGCCACAGGCGAATAGTTTCGCTTGTACGCCGCGCCGTCAATGCAGCATGCAGCGAAAGCATGTCTGCATGCCCGCACGCTGTTCAGGTCGATGGACGGGTACAGCACGAAACGCACCGGTTCCGAGCACTCGCTTGCCCGGTGACGACGCGACTTGTACTACCGTATGCATTTGACAGGCCGCGGCCGCAATCATCAGTGGGTTGGCCCACGCAATGCCGGAGTCGCAACGATTTTGAGCGATTGAAAATCCGGCACACCCCTGTTAGGACTGTCAGGGTGCGGGCAGCAAACCAGCGAAGTCTGGGGGCTTCCGCTCAGGCGAGGGCGCCGTTGAGGGCACCGTCTCTTGCCAACGCTGCAACCCCTTTCGACGGCTCATCCGCTCCCACGTCCATGCGCGCAATCACGCGTGGCTGCAAACCGATGAAGCGGCGCACGACGTTGCGCGTGATCTGATCGACGATGACACGGCTCTCCGCTTCCGGGTCCATCAGCACGCGCGGCCAGTCGGTCGTGCCGCCGTTGAAGACGAGGCCTTGTTGCGGACCTCCGTTGCGATCCGGCTGGAACACGCCCATCGCGCCGACGCCGCCCATGTCCCATCCGGTCAACTGCACCGTGTCCGCAAGCGTCACGAAGCCATTCGGCTCGGGCGGCACGCCATCCACCTCATAGCCCACCAGGCGGTCCTGCGCGCCGAAGGTCTGCCCATCGACGAGGCCCGTACCCGCGAAGATCCAATGGTCCGCCTGCCGCACGGTATATCCGATCGCCTCGCGTTCGCGCTTGATCCAGCCGCCGCGCAAACGCTTCCACACGCCGTACTTGCCGCCGCCATAGGCGTAGCTCAGGCCGATCAGGTTGGACTCGTCATAGCCCGGCCATTTCTCGCCGAGCCGGTTCATCACCGTATAGTCGCCGTCGATCGGCGCGTCGCCGAAGTCGATGGGACGGAAGCAGGTATTGCCGCTGAAGATCGCGAGATTGCCGCCTTGCGCGATGAATTGCGCCACGCGCTCGCGCATCTGCGTCGACCAGTATTCGTGATGCCCGACGCTCAACATGCAGCGATAGTTCTCGAGCTTCAGATCCGTGCCGCGATGCAGATCGTGATCGGTATAGAAGTCGCATGCGATGCCTTCCGCGCGCAGCCAGCGAATGAACTTCGCATCCCAGTGTGTGAACTGCTGGCGCGGCGAGCGCGGATCATAAGGATCGGTCGGCTCGCCCAGTTGCGCGCCAAACCCGCCGCCGGGGCGCTGGACGCTCACGGTGGTCTGCGGATGCGTGCGGTGGATCGGGTCGCCGTAATAACAGCCGCCGCCCATCGAGTTATAGGCGTGGTACGTGTTGATCGGCACGATGTACGCAATCTCCGCCGACGGCTTGCGTGGCCGCGCGATGACGAGCGCCATGCTGTCCGAAGCGGGCGGTCCCGCGAAGATCGGCTTGTGCGCGGCCGCGCGCCGGCCGAGTTCGTCGCGCGGCTCGCCGTTCGCGCCCACTTCATAGGCGATCGCAACGTACGCGCCGCTTTCGATGTCGTCGGCATTCGGCCTGATTGAGATGGTCGGCCAGTTCCAGTCTTCATCGTGACGCGGCCGTCCCGTGCGGCCCGGCGACTGGAACACGTATCTGCCGTTCTGCAACTGCGCCTGCACGGCGCCGCCCGGCTGCACGACGATGCCGCCCATGCTGGTCAGCGTTTCGTCATTGCCCTGGTGATAGATCGCGACAGAAAAACGCGAACCCGGCTGCACCGCGAGTTCGAACGACTCGCCCGCGGTGAAGCCGGGCCTCTTCGGGTAGATCTGCATGCTGAAGGCCCCTTACGGCATTTTTATCATTGTTGGCTGCCCGCGGACGGACGCCCGCGCAGATTGGCGGACGGCACGGCGCGCGCCGGCGCGGCAGGCGGACGCAGTTCGAGTCCGAGTACCCGCTTGACCACGCGCTTGGCCTGAAACCAGCGGCGATCCGCGACGATCTTCTTGTGGAACAACAACTCACTGGGCGTATCCCGCCGATTCGCCGCAAACGCGCGATAGTGCGCAGCGGTGGCCTCGACGGTCCGGATGGCTTCGGCGAACGCACTTGCATCGACACGCGCCGCCTGATGGCACGCGTACGAGAAGACCTTGTGGAACATCGCGAGCCAGAAGGCATCGAGCGGGCCGCCATTGCAGCGTTCCATGGTCTCTTCCGCGCAGATCGTGAGCGACGTGACCGTATAGGGCGTCGCTCTCGTCGTGATGCTGCCGGCGCGGCGCCGATAGAAGTAGAGATTGTCCGCGAGACGGAACAGCGTGCTGGCGCGCGCATAGACGAGCGGGATGGCCGCGGCATCTTCATACACGCGGCCTGCGGGAAACTCGATGCCGTCCCACAGCGCACGCCGGTACACGCGTGCCGCCGGGAAGACCTGATACACGCGGGCGAAGTCGAGCAGCGCGTCGAGATTGCACGGACGCGTGCCGACGGTCGCGGGATCGATCAGCTGCACCTTGTCGATCACCTTGCCTGCCGAATTGATGATCCCGACATTGAACTCGATGATGTCGGCGACGTTCTGGTCCAGCAGCGGCATGATCTTCTGCGTGAAGTCCTCGGACCAGACATCGTCCGAATCGAGGAAGCCGATGTAGGGCGACGTTGCTTCGGCGATCGCGCGATTGCGCGCGGCGGACACGCCGCGGTTCTCCTGATGGATCACGCGGATGTTGCGGCCCAGCTCCGTGCGCTGCACGTCGAGAATGCGTTCGAGCGTGTGATCGGTGGAACCGTCGTCGATGACGATGAGCTCGATCTCCTCCGAGCGCGGTTGCGAGAGCGCGGACGCCAGCGAGGCGGCGATGAAATGCTCCACGTTATACGCGGGAATGATCACCGACAGCAGGGTCTTGCGAGTACCGTTGTGGACGCGTGTCATAGCTCGTGTCACCGGTTAGTGTTGGTATTGAGGCCACCGTGGCAGAGGCCGGTTCATGCGCGCCGGCTGTCCAATGCGTCATTGGTCAGGTGGAATGCTATAGGGAGTTGTAAGCCGGGAATGTTCGCGTACGCACGCATGGAAATTCGCGGCTGCCGATTTATTTTTTTATTTGCGCGACGGCGCATATTTGAAAGCGGACGCCAAGCCGGTTCAAGCGCTTATCCCGTTCAAAACAG
Organism: Caballeronia sp. LZ032; assembly: GCF_031451315.1. Classification (NCBI taxonomy): domain Bacteria; kingdom Pseudomonadati; phylum Pseudomonadota; class Betaproteobacteria; order Burkholderiales; family Burkholderiaceae; genus Caballeronia; species Caballeronia sp. LZ032. Next base: position 1,342,926 of record NZ_JARUXP010000004.1, on the reverse strand, counting down.
TTCCGTTCACTCATCGATACGCGCAATGCCCCGTCGCCATTGCGTTTGCGGGCGCCGCTCGAGATCCGCATACGCGCATTGATTAATTGCCTGCTGTGGTTATATCAAAACAGATAACCCACGAATTTGTAACGCGTGTTTAAAAATTTGCAAGACGAGTAACGCCGCTTTATGTCAGGAGCGAAACATGCTGCGAGCCCGAAGCGTCCGGTTCTTACGGACTGGAAGCTTGTCCGCTGAAACCGGTGCAGCGCACAACGTGATGACGTGTAACGTTTGCGCGTTGGCTTCAGACGGGAAACGAGCACGGAGGGCGGCAGCATGCACAGGAGGCACTCACATATAATGACTTGCAGAATCCATTCATGAAAGCCGTCTGCCTTCATGATCCGCATGTCTTCAGCGTCGTTGCGAAGCGTTGCCTTCCCTTGACATCAACCGCATCAGCCCAATAGCAAGGACCCTAACCGTGACAACGTCTTTTTCCAGTACGGTCGAACCGGGCGGCGCCCGGACCTTCGACGCGGCCGTTGCAGGTAACGACGGCGTGCTGGTGCTCGACGCCGCTCAGCGGTGCCTGTCGGCCGACGCCGTCTTTGCTCATCTCTTCGATCTGGATTCCGCTTCACTGAACGGCCGTACGCTGGCGGAAACGCCGTTGCCCGGTCCGCTTGCCGCCGTGCTCGGCGAAGTCGCCGACGCCGCGCTGGCCGGCAACGGCACGCGTCGCGCGCAGGTGAGCATCGGCGCGGACGCCGGGACGCGTTCCTTCGCGATCATCGCGCTGCCGGGTCAGGATTGCGTCACGCTGATCGTGTCGCCGTCGGCGTCGGAACGGGGTGAAGAACACGTTGACCGTGTGGCGCATCTGCGCGCCGAGGCCGCGCTCTTCATGCGCGATCATGTGCTGTCCATCGTGTCGCATGATCTGCGTGGTCCGCTGAACGCCATCCACAGCTGGGGTTATGTACTCGAGCGCAAGGTCGACGCGAACGATCCCGCCGCGCAACGCGCGCTGGCCGGCATTCGCTCGGGCGTCGAGCAGCAGGTGAAGCTGATCGAGCGGTCCGTCGATACGACGCGCGCCGAAACCAAGGCCCTGCAGGTCGCGCTCGCGCCGGTCGCCTTGCGTCCGTTGCTGGAGCAAAGCGCGGCGTTGGCGCGTGCGAGTGTGGCAAACGCGCGCGGCGTGACCATCGAACTGGATACGCCGCTCGCCGAAGAACAAGTGGAGGGCGATGCAGAGCGCCTTCTGCAAACGCTCTGGCTGATGCTGGCGTTTGCCGCCGAGGCAAGCCCGGCCGGCGCGGCCGTACGGGCGGCCAGCAACATCGAAGGCAGCATGTGGCGGACCGATGTGCGCTTCACCGCGTCGGCGCAGGCGCTCAGCGATACAGCTTCCCCTCATGTGCTCGAAGCGTTCGCGCGCCGCCAGGCGCTGGAACCGCGTGAAGGCGGGCGCATCGCGTGGGGGCTCGCTTTGTGCAAGCGCGTGTCCGAGGCGCATGGCGGCGGCTTCGAGCAGAGCGACATCGCGGATAACGCCGAGGTTACGTTGTCGGTGCGCATTCCTGTCGCAGGGATGTGAATTTACTTTCGATTTGCTGTCGCCTCTATACTGACGCTTTCCACTTTCGAAGAGAGTTGCCTTGGCTCAGGTCGTTGCGCTGATCGGCGCATTGTTGCTCGTCGCGTTGAATGGTTTTTTCGTCGCGGCGGAGTTCGGGCTCGTCAAACTGCGGCCCACGCGCGTCAAGGCAATCGCGCGGACCAACGGCCTGCCGGGCCGTCTGCTCGCGAAGGTTCACGGGCAGCTCGACGCCTATCTGTCCGCCTGCCAGCTCGGCATCACGCTGGCTTCTCTCGGTCTCGGCTGGATCGGCGAACCGGCCTTCGCGACCTTGCTGCATCCGCTCTTCGCGCTGATTGGCGTGGAGTCGGAAAAGCTCATCGATTCCATCTCGCTGTTCTTCGCCTTCACGGTCATTTCATTCCTGCACATCGTCGTGGGCGAACTCGCGCCGAAGTCGTGGGCCATCCGCCGCTCGGAACAGGTGGGGCTGTGGCTCGCCATGCCGCTGTACGGATTCTACTGGCTGATGTATCCGTTCATCTGGGTGCTGAACTCGAGTGCCAACTTCGTTTTGCGTCTCTTCGGCATGTCGGAGGAACACGGTCACGACACGCATTACTCGACGGATGAACTCAAGCTGATCCTGCGCGGCCGGCGGCACGGCGGCGCTTCCTCGTATAACGAGGACGAGTGGAATACCATCGCGCACTCGCTCGATTTCAGCCGCATGACCGTGTCCGACCTGATGCGCCCCGCGCACGAACTGGTCGGCTTGCGCAACGACCTGCCGATGCGCGATAACCTCGCCGTGATTTCGCGGCATCGCTTCTCGCGCTATCCGCTGTTCGCGGATGCGTCGGGTGAACGCGTGATCGGCATGATTCATTTGAAGGATTTGCTTCTCGCAGGCGACGGCCAGGGGCGCGGCTTCAACTTCCATCTCACGAAGCACGCCGATAAGCTCGATCAACTCGCCCGTCATGTGCGGCCGGTGCAGTATGTGGCGCCGAACCTCTCGGCGCTCGAACTGTTCCGCCGCTTCCGCAAGGGCGCGCCGCATCTGGCCATCGTGGGACGCAAGGGCGCGAAGCCGATCGGCTTCATCACGCTCGACAACCTGCTCGGCGCGCTCGTCGGTCAGATCCACGACGAGTTCCGTCAAGGCGATGCGGACTGGTCGCGCATGGACGACGGCACGCTGATGGGCAAGGGCAGCTTGCCTGTCGTGTCGCTGGAACGGGCGCTGGGTATCGATATCGATGAAGGGCGCGCGGAGTCGGTCGGGGGTCTTGTCATCAATGCGCTGGGCGATCTGCCTGGCGAAGGGCAACGCGTGGCGTTCGACCAGTTCGATATCGTGGTGAAGAAGATGAAGGGGCCGCGCATCGTGCTGGTGCGGGTCTATCCACGAGAAGAAGCGCTCGAAGAAACGGAGTGAGCGTGCAAGGTTCTGACATGGCGCATAGGCACGCTTGCCGTTGAATCCGGTCTCAACATCATTCGACGGTCACGCCGGTTGATGGATTCATCGACCGGTTGACGCCTGCACGCACGCAGAGTACTTCCCGTCAGGTGCTTGTCTGCGAATTGTCGAATAGTGTCGCTGGTTAAGTCATGCGACAGGGTCCGGATACGATAAGAACGAGAAATACCCTGACCGGCATCGCTCAGTCTTCGCGGCTCAGCACGAGTCTCTCATCTCTTGTCCAAGCGTGATTCGCATGCGCGACTCAGGATGCTTCCGCACGCGAGCGCCATCGATCTGACGTCGGCCATGGCTGCCTTGCGCCCCCGGAATCTCCTTGGCGCGCTTGACGTGATGCTCGCTCGGGACCTGCCGTCTGTTAGCTGCGTGGGAGCGCAATTCATGCCGCAAGCCAAAGTCGATGAAGAGACACGCCCGAAAAATGCAGCATCGCTTGGAGCTCGGCGCAGCAGGCGTCGAACTGTTCCCGAAAGTGCAACGCATGGTGTGTTCGGTCATGCCTCGACTGAAAGCCACGAATCGGATCAGGACGCGGACGAGGGCAGTGCTGATCTACCTGTCGGCGCGCAGGGCGGCTTCATCGAAATTCTGATGCCGTTGGCGGGGCAAATGGCGTTCGAAATCGTGACGGCGCTCTTTGCAGGCTATCGCGACATGGAAGGTGCCTATGGCGACCTGCAACGCATGTACGCGCGGCTCCGCTCATCCGAAGAAGAAGACTGGACCCGGATTCTCGAAGACCTGAGTGCTTTCATGCGCAGGTGCGCGCCATTGCTCCCTGAAGCAATGCGCTCGAAAGTCGCCGCGACATGCGACGCGCTCGATCAGGTGGATCGGCTCTGGCATCTTTGCCTGTCGCTTCGGCAGACGATCGACAATCCCGATCTCGCGTGGCACGACAAGGCTGGACTGCTCTGGTCCGCGCTCGCTCGAGACGAGAACACGGCCTTTGCGCTACCGGATGCTGCCAGCAGGTGGATTGCTTATGCAGCCGAGGCTCAGAAACAGTTCACGACATCCTTGCAAGCTATCCAGTGTTTCGAAAGCCGGTGCAAAGCGGCGGAAAGCGGCGGTCCCGACGCGATTGACGCACTCCGGTCCGAGATTGCAAGGAGCGCATCCGGATTGCCCAGGCCGCTGCAGAACTTTCTCCACGACTTGCCGGTTGAGAGCGAGTTTTGGCCGGCCTATCGCGACAAGATGGGTCGGCTACGCGAGCACTTCGAGAAATTGGGCACGGTACGCAGCGTTTCCGAGGCGTTGCCGGGCATTAAAGCGCTGATTGCGGAGGGCTTGATCGACATTCAAGGGTCTTCCCCTTCATGCGATCCGGGTCCTGATGTCGCCATCCAGATCAGCCAATGGTGCAAAGACTTGACCAACCTTCGTGTCGTTCTGAGCGGCACGCTGACAGCCGAAACTGCGATGGATGCGCTGGCGCAGGTCAGTGCGGCGCTTGACCTGTCCACCATGAGGCAGTTGCTCGGCGAACGGCTCGCCGGATCGCTTGGGCTGGCCACACAAGTGCTTGCTGGGCTGGGCGAAAGCTTCGGCTACCGTCGGGGAATCCATGGGCGCCTGGTCGCGGAGGTCGACCGCGACGTGCCGCTACTGAAGAAGCTCAAGCGCCTTGCTCGCCTGATATCGCAGTCGACGCTGATCCCGGAGGATATCCGCCCGGATCTCGTCGATGTGCCCCAGACGCTTGACACACTTGCAACCGCGCTGTCTTTCGGTTCCATGGACACGCAACAGCAGATGATGGAACGGATCGCGAAAGGGCTGGACGCATTGAAGGAGCTTGTGGAACGTCCCTTAGTGCGGAAGTCGATGGGTGTCGAAGCGAGCAGGCACATTGCACGCGTGATCGAAACGATTTCACAGGCGCTGGACATTGCAGGTCTGCTGGAGAAGCAGCTTCATCACGAAGCCACGTTCGAAACATTCTTGCGCGACTTCATGAACATGAGGGGCACCGGGACTGCGCTCTCCGAGTCGCTTGAAGAGGTCTCGGGCCTGGCCGACTCGATCCTGCAATCGCTGGAGCCGGACCGAAGCGCGCACAGGCTCGATTCGGCGGACGCGGTCTCGAAGGTCGGGAAGCTCGGCGCGCTGGTGAGATGGCTCGGTCATCCCGATGCCGGGAAACTGATTCTGTCAGGCGTGCCTGCTCGACATAAGGAGGCTGCGCAGAACGCCATCAAGCTGTACCGCGAGATCGTTCGCTTTCCGGCCTTGGGGTCCTGGGATAGTCAGCGTGTATGGGTGCGGGAACACCTCGTCAAAGCGGATACGCTGCAACTGCTGATGGGTGCCGACGGAGACAGAATGAAGCGCTGGCAAAGCGCTTTGATCCAGAACGATGCTGCACTCATGCTGTTGAAGCGCCTCCTGCCGTTGATCAACAGCAACAACCTGACGGTGTCCAGTGTCCATTCGGCATTGTGTTCTCGCGAAGCCGTTGGCGTTGCACGGCAAGCGCTGTCCGCTGGCTTGTTCTACGTCGACAACACGGTGCTCTACGGTGTCGGAACCGTGGTGGAGCAGGGCATTGGCCTGGGTATGGCATTGAGCGACCCGGATGCGGCGACTCGCCAACGCACCGTGGAGGCGGTCCTTCAGGCACTCGAGAGCATGGTCCGGAGCGCGATGGCGAGATCGCTCATCGCGGCGAATCCAGGCATGGCGCTACTTGCAGACGCCTTGTATTCGATCATTTTCAGGCCAATGCTATGGACGCTTCTGACTGACGATGCGAATGCGCCGTCGGGACGGGAACAACAGTCATACAAAGACCTCGCAACGACGCTTGCTCGAGATTTTCTCAACGGTCGCCCGAACGCCATGGAAATCAAGGAGCGTCTCAAGCGATTCGCCTCGACGTCTCCGGCGCTGGAGGGATCGATACGCGCGGGTATGAACATCCTGGAGGGGATGGGTCAACGCATCTGGGAGGTTCATCTCGCCCTGGACGTGTATCTGCTGCTGTTCGCCGGCGAAGCAGAGCGCGTAGAGCGACAGCGGACGCTTGCCGCCACGCTGGAGACACTGCGGGCACACGGTCATGAATGGGCCGGACCGCTTGCCACGCTCGCTCCGTTGCTCTCCGATCTCTACGAAGCAAGAATGCTCGTGAAGCGTGAACTGCCGGAGGCGGATACGTGGTTCGAATGGAGCGCCAAGCTGAGTTCGATGCTGGCGGAGAGCAATGCGCCGCCTGTCTTTCGGTTGAGAAAAGCGCTTGCAAACCAGGTGGCGACTTCGCTTCGGAACGGATTTAACCGTCTTGTCGAACCTCGCTTGATTGGAGAAACAGGACATGGCGTCAAGGCTGATTTCCTTTTTCCCCGGGCGGATTCACAGTACGCGGCGTGGATCGCGCTGGCTCCAAAATAGGGGCGCGTGGCTGGCCCTCTACTCAAACGGGCAGCAGAGAGGCTCCAGTTACCCTTGATCAGCAGCGCAATCGCGCGACTACACGGTGCGCAGCCGAATGAAACCAGGTTGTCGGAATGGGGCTTGGCAACTGAATACGAGCATCGCGATGTTGCGTTGTCGGAAGAGGAGAGGGTAATCACAGCGGAGGGCGAGCCGGACCCTCGGGGCCTCTATTACAAGGAGGTCAGACGTTATATCCGGGTAGAAGGCAAAACGTTCGGCATTGCATTCGATAACCACTTCTCGATCATCCGTCTCGTGAAGCCCGATGACTCGATGGAAGCTGGACACTCTACCGGCCCCGCCATTGTTTTCCGTGATGGGCACTGGCTCATCACAGCTATCCACAAAATGCGTGGGGGTGCGGACGATGACGCAACCGAGGAACTGGCACGCATCGAAGCCGAGTCCCTCCTGCGAGAAGTTCAAGCGCTGTTGGACGTCATTGAGTCAGGCACCTGCGAATACGAAGATGCCGACGCTTTGAGGAATGCACTCCCAGACTTCCAGCTGACTTGCGAGCAGCTCGAAGCGGCGGTACGGGCACTTTCGCAGCCCACATTACCCTGGACGGCAATCGGCATGGGTGTCGGACTGTCGGTGCTTGGCCTGCTGTCACTTACCTATTACTGGTACACGTCCCGGTCACCGTTCGAGGAGCCGGGTCTGCCTCGACAGGACGTATCCGTGAACCGGAGGCAGGGTTTCAATCGGATGTTCAACCTGCCACTGAACGTCGTGTCGCAAGTCTGCAATAGAAAAGATCGAGTTCAGACAGGCCATGCCGATGCGGTCTCGCTGAGACCGTTGGCAACAGACGCATCCCAGATTGTTGAAATGCCTCTCGTCCTTTCGGGATCCGCGTCGACTCCGGCAGCATGTGATCGCGTCGCGAAGTATGCGGGCGTCGCACTTCTCGTATCGGGCGGGCTCGTGATCCTGGGAAGCTGGGGATGGGGACGCTTAGTGAATCTGGACATCGATTGGGTCGGTGCGAAGAGTCGGGCGCATTTCATCAAGCTGAGAGACAACTCATGTCTGTTCTATTTCATTTCAAAAAGCGTGACAACAGAAGGATTGCCCGAGCGTTGGAGCACCAGGATTGAGAAGAGTGTTACCGAGTGGAAAACCGGCATGGAATGGATGCCGGCAATGCCGATGTCGGCTAACGATGTACGAGACTATGGCGAGGCACTCAAGGCCATGCAGTCTTATCTTGGTGAAGCACTCTCCAATCTCACGGCCCATGGAAAAGGGCAAAGCGTATATTTTGGTGAAGTCAAGTATAAGGTAGACGACAAGGCGGAATACCTGGCACAGGTCAGCGTTTCAAACGATGTAGCCTACTTGAACAATCAGGAAGGAGCGTGGCTGTCCGCCATGCCGGGCTCGGCTTTCGATCTTGCGCAGACGCGCGATGTGGCCGCTTCGATCAACGGGAACGACGTGGACGCTGATCACAATCAACAGGCTGGTGCCATAACAGGTCCGGGATTCGTCAGCGAAAACAGGATTACCGAGCCCACTCGATTCATTGCGCGGTCAGAGATCATACCGATGGCAATACGGGACGATAACTTTGATGTATCGGCCTATCAATACGACGTCACAGCGTATCTCGTGCGAGCGAACGAGCTCTGTCGGAACGTGATCCGGGAAGGATTCGTCGCGACGACGAGCAACAGAAGATCCCTTCGAAAGTGGGATGCACTGTTGGCGTCGGAGCCGCTGCGTCTGGCAACGCTTTCGGATGCAGACAGACAGTTGTTCATCGATCAACTGTCGCAGACATATGGAATCTTTTTGTTCGAGGGACAGCCGCGAAGCGCAAGACCTTCAGCGGCGTTCGTCGAAGCGGGTTCGCGGGGATGGAATGCGACGGGCGACGAGGTGGGCGTGGATATCTCCAGCCTGCTCAGAACAGATCGCACGCTGTCTCCCGGAGAGAGCGCGACGGCCGCAAGGGCGGCGGACCCCGATCTGTTTTCCTACCTCGTCATCGTGCTGAGCGACATCAAGGCGGATCCGGCGAGATTCGCCGATTTCACCACGCGGTTCTCACAGGCGGGGGTCAACGATCCCTTGCTATGGAAGTGGTTCCAATGAGACACCGCAAGCCGAATTGCCCGCCGAACCGCACGCTCAAGGCCGGGGCACCCCTTCTTCCACGAGCAATGCCACCGGCATCGCGCCCAATGCATCGCGTACGAGGAGTTGCGCGCCTTCGGCCTTCGGGGCATTCGGGCTCAGCCAGTCGAACAGCGCACGCGAGTGCAGCGCTTCCGGCAGCACGATAGCCGTATCGCCCCAGCGCTCCGCTGCAACCAGCGGCAGGTCCGCGTCTGCGTCGAGCAGAGGCGCTGCGAGCCGCGTCGCGACAACAACTGCAAACGCACTGCCCGCATGCCGCGCATAGGCAATCACATGTCCGGCTTGCTCACCCGTTACTTCGAGCGGAATGTACTCGCCTTGTGCAAACAGCGACTCGCAATGCTTGCGCAATGCCAGCGCGCGTCGCACGACCGCCAGCTTCACACGCCCGTCGCGCCAGTTGCCGATCTGCTCGGACGGCGCGCCTTTCTCCTCGATCTCCGCAAGCCATTTGCGCCGCAGATCGAAATCGACGGGCCGGCGATTGTCGGGATCCACGAGGCTGAAGTCCCATAGCTCCGTGCCCTGATACAGATCCGGCACGCCGGGCGCCGTCAGCCGCAAGAGCGTTTGCTGGAAGCTGTTCACCGCGCCCAGCGGCCCAAGCCGTGCGACGAACGCCGACAGTTCCTGCAGGAAGCCATTGCGCCTTTGCGGCGAGACGATATCGAACAGGAAGTCCTTGCACGCCTGTTCATAGGCTTCATCCGGCGCGAACCAGCTGGTGCGCAGCTTGGCTTCGCGCAATGCCTTCAATTGCCACTGTGCAACGCGCTCGGCCAGTTCGTGAACGCCTGCTTCATCGTCCGGCGCAAGCGTGAGCGGCCAGCAACCGACGAGCGTCTGATACAGCATCGCTTCCGCGGCGGGACCGGGGGCCCAATCATTGATGTCGCCGGTTTCGGCCAGACCTCCATTCGCGCCGCGCCGCAGCGGCGTGTTCAGCGTGGACCATTGCCGCAGCGTCGCCGCCCATTCATCCGGAATCTCGCTCAGCGCCGCAATGCGGGCGCGCACGTCCTCACCGCGTTTGTGATCGTGCGTGGCCGTGCACAGCATCGCGTGGGGGAACGCGGCGAATCGTTCCTGGTTGCCCGCATGAAAATCCGCGACCGACAACGCGAACTCGCCCGGGTCCGCGCCGACTTCGTTGCGCGAGATGAGCCGGCCATAGCGATAGCACGCCGTATCCTCGACCGCCTTCGCCGCCACGGGCGAGGTCAGTTGCGAGAACAAGGTCTGGGCGGCGCGGCGTTGTGAGCCGCTCGACGGCTGCTGTGCATTCTGTCCGGCCTGCGCCTGGCCTTGCGCTTGAGCATGATTCCGGTCGCGATCACGACTGCGCTCCGCCGCGCGGTCTCGTCCCCGTTCGACGCGCGCCTCCTGCGGCGCTTCGTCGGGCAGCTTGCCGCCGAGCCATTGCGCGACCTGATCGAGCACGACATGATCCGCGCGCGGAAGCGTCGCGCGCGCGGCGTCCAGCGCTTGCGAAAAGAAGCGCTCGTCCTCGGCGCTGCGCACGCTGCCCAGCGGGTAGATGCGATACACCGGAAAGTGCACGACCAGTTCCGCGACCACGCGGCGAATCGACGTAAAGGTGAAATCGCGCGTGTTCTGTGCATCGCGCGCGATACGGTGCAACGCGCGCGTCACGCGATCCAATTCCGCTGCGAGGTTCTCGGCGAGAATCTTGCGGCGCGCGCTGAGCGCTTCATCCGCGAAGTTCGCGCTCTTGCCCGTGAGCTCGGCCCACAGTGCGGCAAGCGGTTCGGCGCCGGCCGGATCGTGCAGCAGCGCGCCGACGTCGTTCATGAAGTCATAGCCGGTTGTGCCGTCCACCTGCCAGTCACGCCGCAACGGTTCGCCGCGTCCGAGAATCTTCTCGACCACGAAGTACGTATGGCCGTTGCCGTGTCTCAACGCTTCGGGCCGCGCCGCCGACAACTCTTCGAGCCGCGCGCGCAGACGTTGGCAGTATTCACGCGGTTCGGCGAGCCCGTCCACGTGATCGACGCGAACGCCGTCGATCTGCCCTTCGGTGAAGAGCCGGAAGATCAGCGCGTGCGAAGCCTCGAACACTTCGGGACGCTCGACGCGCACGCCGCCCAGCGTGCTTACATCGAAGAAGCGCCGCCAGTTCACTTCGTCGGCGGCAGTGCGCCACCACGCGAGCCGATAATGCTGGCGCTCCAGCAGGCGATGCAGACGGTCGCGGCCTGCCGGTGTATCGGACGAATGCGCGGCGAGGATCGCCTCGATCGCGGCCTGACCGCCTTCGGTCCCCGCGATCGTAATGAGCGCCGTACGCGCATCGGCGGCGCGCGGCTGGTCGGCGGGTTGCGTCGTGAGGCCGGCGAATCGCTGCGCCAGTTCAGGCGCTTCCTGGAACACGGCAGGATAGTCGACGGGACACACCGGAAACGCGTGCGAGTAATACGCGATCACGAAGCGCCCTTCATCCGCGCGATATTCGAGCTTGATCTTGCCGCCCTGCAACTCGTCGCCATAGGAGGCGCCGAGGAACGGCGCGAGCACCTTGCCGCGCAGCGCCGGGTCCGGCGAGTGCCAGTCCACATCGAAGAAGCGCGCGTGCGCCGCGTGCCGGCCCCATTCGAGAATGTCCTGCCACCACGCGTTCTCCGAGCCGCCTACGCCCATGTGATTCGGCACGATATCGACGATGAGGCCCATGTCATGCGCCCGGAGCTTCTCGACAAAACGGCGCAGCGCGTCTTCGCCGCCGAGTTCGGGATTGATCCGCGTGTAATCGACGACGTCATAGCCATGCGTGGAGCCGGCGGTGGCGGTCGTGATCGGCGAGACGTACGCATGGCTCACGCCGAGCGACGCGAAGTAGTCCACGAGCGCGGCGGCGTCGTCGAGAGTGAAGTCCTTGTGCAGCTGGAGCCTGAGCGTGGAGCGCGGAACGGTCATGGTGAGTCGGTCGGATTCGAAGTGGGTTCGTTCGGTTGGGCAGAACGCTTGCGCGCGGTGTCGGCGGCAAGCAGCCGGTCGGCGAAGGTGTCGTCCAGAAACAGTTCATCCACGGGCAGGGCCAGCCGCCGGCGCCAGTTCGGATGCTCGTCGATGGAGCCGGGCAGGTTGGGCTGATCCACCAGCGCCAGCAGGTCTTCGAGCGGATAGGTGACGAGCGGTGCGGGCGTCGCGGCAACGAAGGCCAGCGCCTCGTCCACGGGCGGATTGTCCACGCCGGGCGCTTCGACGTCGGCGGGCGCGATGCCTGCCTCCTGAAACGCGCGCCACAGATGTTCGCGATCATCGCCACGTTCTTCCAGCGCTACTTCCACCGCATCGCGTCCGTCGGCGCGCGCCATCGTCTGGCCGATCTTCGAGCGCCACACGATGTCCTCGCCGCGCCACCATCCGGCGACCGTCGGCAGATCGTGCGTCGTGGTCGTCGCCGTGACGCCGCTGTCCCATTCGCGCGGCGGCTTGAAACCGGGGCCGTCCACTTCGCGCTCGAACCACAGCACGCGAATGCCCAGCAGGCCGTGTTCCTGGAGACGCTCGGTGAAACCGGGCGGCACCGTGCCGAGATCTTCGCCGACCACGATCGCGCGATGCCGCCAGGATTCCAGCGCGATCAGACGCAGCAGGTCTTCCAGCGGATAGCGCAGATACGCGCCGTCCTTGGCGCTTTCGCCTTCCGGCACGAGCCACAGGCGGCGCAAGCCGAGAATGTGATCGATACGGATGCCGCCGGCGCATTTGAACGCACAGCGCAGCATGTCAATGAACGCGGAGAAGCCTTGCGTGCGCATCGCGCGCGGCGAGAAGGTGGTGAGCCCCCACGACTGACCTGCCTGGTTGAACAGGTCGGGCGGCGCGCCCACGGAGACGCCGGTCAGCATTTCATCGCGATACGACCACGCATGACTGCCGGCGCTGTCGCAGCCCACGGCGAGATCGGCGACCAGTCCCACGGCCATGCCTGCATCGCGCGCGGCGTGCTGGGCATGCAGCAGTCCTTTCGCCGCGAGCCATTGGGTAAAGAGATAAAAGTCCACTTCCCGGCGATTGGCGCTGGCGAATTCGGCGACCGCCTCGCTGCGCGGATCGCGCAACGCTTCGGACCAGTTGCGCCAGTGGCCTTCGCCGTTCTCGGCGAGTTGCACGGCCTGCAAGGCCTCGAAACGCGCGTGATCTTCGAGCGGGCGTCCGCCATCCTCGACGAATGCGGCAAAGTCCTTCGCGAAGGCGGAATCGTGGTCCTGCGAGAAGGTGTCGAACAACGCGCGGAGAATCGCGAGGCGCGCCTGGCTGGCGCGTGGCCAGTCGATCAGCGTCAGTTCTTCCAGCGCGCGGAGTTCGTCGGCGAGACCGAGTCGTTCGACGACTGCGCGCACGGCGGGCGCGCCGAGCACCGCGGCGGGATCGACATGCGCGACATTGAGGAACAGCCGCGACGACGGCGAATAGGGGCTGAACTTGTTCGGCTCGGCGCTGAACATCGCGTGCATCGGGCTGATGGCGACCGCATGGCCGCCGCGCCGCGCCGTCTGCGTGGCGAGCGAGGCGAGAGCGGTGAAATCGCCGATGCCGCCGTCGCCATTGCGGCGCAGTCCGTAGACCTGGGCCGCGACGCCCCACAGCGGCGGCGCGCTTCCAGCGTCATCGTCGAGCGCGCGCCAGGCGTCGTCGATCGTGTAGCAGCGCGCGGGCGCGACGGCCAGTGTCGTGCGATGGTCGTTGATGACGAGCGTGTGATATCCCGGCTCGGCGATGGGCGAGAGCAGTGCGGTCTCGCCCTTCGGCGACGTGAAGCGCCCGTCGATCACTTCGCCGCTTTCAAGCTCGATCCGATAACGTGCCCCCGACTTCGCCGCCGACACCGGCAGCGCGATGGCGCGGTCCACTTCGGCCGTGATGAGCGGCGGCAGCTTGCGGCCGCTGGTTTCGGCGTCGATGGCGGCCATGCTCTGCTTGATCTGCGTGGCATTCCCGCAGGGCAGGCCCAGCTTCTCCAGCAGGATGCGCAGCGTGGTTTCGGGAACGCGCCGCATTTGCTTGTGCGCGTCCTGCCATTCGACTTCGAAGCCGGCCCGTGCCGCGAGGGTTTCGATGCTGCTCGACGCACCGGCAGCGGATTTATCGGCGGCGCTCACAGCTTCTTTCCTTCGGCCGACGCCGGTTCGAAATGGCGCGCATCGTGCGCGATCGCGTACTCGTTCACATCGCCGGTCAGCCACGCGAGGAAGGTGCGGCCGCCGAGTTCGCCGTCGCGGCTGCGATCCTGCGCACGCGCGGGCGTCTCGAAGATCACCTTTCCCTGCGGCGTCTCGCCGAGCGCGACGGGCGCTTCATCGAGGTTCAAAGCGACCGTGAGCGTTTCGCCGTCGCCGAGTTTCCAGCGCGCGACCAGCGCCTTTTCGCCGAGCACTGTCGCGCCCAGCGCCTTGGCACCCTTCAGGCGTGGCGTGATGAGCTTCGCGCGCACCGTCAGTGCCGACCGATAGAAGTGCAGCCAGGCGAGCCGGTCTTCCTCGTCCTGTTTGTGCGCCGAACTGGCGATGTTGCTGACCGCATGAGGCGACGACATCTCGAAGGTCTTGACGTCGTTCGGATCGGGAATCTGCGCGCGGCGCTTTTCATCGGTGAACGCGGAGAACTTCGCGAACTCCTTCCGACGCCCTTCGCGCACCGCGTCGGCGAGCTGGTCGTGATAGTCGGTGAAGAACAGGAACGGCTGCGTCGAGCCGTATTGCTCCTCCATGAACAGCAGCGGAATCTGCGGCGAAAGCAGCAACAGGCCCGTTGCCGCATGGAGCGCTTCGTCATTGGTCAGCGCGCGCAGGCGGTCGCCCATCGCACGATTGCCCACCTGATCGTGGTTCTGCAGGAACATCACGAAGCGGGTCGGCGGCAGGTGCGCGCTCTTCTCGCCGCGCGGCTTGCCGTCGTGGATCGGCGAGGGATCGCCCTGATACGCGAAGCCTTCGGTGAGAATTCGCGCCAGCTTCTCGATGGGATGGTCGGTATAGGCGCCGTAATAGCTTTCGCTCTCGCCCGTCAACAGCACGTGCAGCGTGTTGTGCGCGTCATCGTTCCATTGGGCTTCGAAGTGCGTTTCCAGCAGGTTCGCGGTGTTGTGTTCGTTTTCGAGCACGAGATGCACGTGCCGGCCGGCCTCCACCGAACTGCGGATGCGTTGCGACAACTCGCGCAGCCATTCGTCGTCGTTGATCGCATGCACCGCATCGAGGCGCAGGCCGTCGAAGCGATATTCGTTGAGCCAGTACAGGGCATTGTCGAAGAACAGGTCGCGCACCTGCGGCCGTTCGAAGTCGATGGCCGGTCCCCACGGCGTATGCACGCCCTCGCGGAAGAAGGTCTTCGCGTAGGCATCCAGGTAATTGCCGTCCGGGCCGAAGTGGTTGTAGACCACGTCGAGAAACACCATCAGTCCCAGTCCGTGCGCGGTATCGACCAGTTGCTTCAGTTCGTCCGGACGGCCATACGACGAGTCGGGCGCATACGGCAGCACGCCGTCATAGCCCCAGTTGCGGCTGCCGGAGAAGTCGTTGAGCGGCATCAGTTCGATGGCCGTCACGCCCAGTTGCGCGAGTTCGGGAAGGCGCGCGGTGACGCCTGCATAGCCGCCCATCGCACCGACGTGCAGTTCATACAGCACCGTCTCTTCCCAGGGACGGCCATGCCAGTTCGTGTGGGTCCAGCGGTACGCGCGCGGGTCGATCACTTCGCTCGGCCCGTGTACGTCCTGAGGCTGAAAGCGCGACGCGGGATCGGGGACGGCCAGATTCTCGTCGAGCCGGTAGCGATACAGCGTGCCCGCGCCGCCATCGGCTTCCGCTTCGAACCAGCCGTCGCCGGTGGGCTGCATGGCGATCTGCTCCGGCACGCCGCCGGCGCGCTCGATTTCGACTTGCACGGACTCGCGCGACGGCGCCCAGAAACGAAAGCGCGTGCGCGGATGTTCGCGCGCGGCGCCCGTCAGATGAGCGCCGAAAGGAAGGCAATACGCATGTTGATGCTTGTGCGGATCGATCGGACGTTCGGACATGGTGGCCTGCCTGGTTCTCGTGACTGCAATGCAGTTGTGTTTCGACGAAGTTCCGCGCTCCAGCACGGTCCGCTTGTCACTGGGACGGATCGGAGTCTGGCGCGCGTTGCGGGGACATCGTGCCGGGATCGGGCGGCAGCGCGGTCAGGAGACGCGGCCCCTGGTGGGCGCCTGCCATCCATACCGCTTGCCAGTCCGCCTCGCCGGTAGGCTCGGCCAGCAGCACGACGATGCTGTGTGCGGCCACCTCCAGTTCACTGCCGACGAGCGGTTTTGTGATCGCGTCAGGTTCCGCGCTATCGAGGAGCACATTCCATTCCAAGTGCGGCGCGGGCGGGGTGAACGTGAGCGTTTGGGCCGATGCATTGAACATGATCAGCAGCACGTCGATCTCGCCGTCGACGCCCGGCCCGGCGCGCCGCAGCGTGAGGGCGCGTCCTTCGGGATCCTGCCACGCCTCGATGGCAAGCGCGTTGCCGCGTTCGTCGAACCAGCTGACGTCGTAGAGACCCGGGAGCACCTCGCGATCGCCGTAGAGAAAGCGCGTTTCGCGCAGGACCGGGTAGTTTTTTCGCAGTGCAATAACGCGCGCGACGAACTCCGTCATCACGACGCCTTCCGGGCGAGCCGCCGCATCCCAGTCGATCCAGGAGATCTCGTTGTCCTGGCAGTAGGCGTTGTTGTTGCCGCGCTGGGTGCGGCCGAATTCGTCGCCGCCGAGCATCATCGGCGTGCCGAGCGAGAGCATGGTCGTCGCGATCATCGAACGCGCGAGACGGGCGCGGACATCGAGCAGGGCGGGGTCGTCGCTGGCGCCTTCCACGCCCCAGTTCGCGCTGCAGTTCTCGTTATGGCCGTCGTTGTTGCCTTCCTGGTTGGCTTCGTTGTGCTTGTGCGAGTAGGCGGTGACATCGGCGAGCGTAAAGCCGTCGTGCGACGCCACGAAATTGACCGATGCCCAAGGCTTGCGGAAGCGCCGGTTGAACAGTTCCGCCGAGCCCGTGAGCCGCGCGGCGAGATCCGGGCGCATGCCGGCGTCGCCGCGCCAGAAGCGCCGCACGCCGTCGCGATACTTGTCGTTCCACTCCGCGAAACCGGGCGGATGATTGCCGACCTGATAGCCGTCCGGTCCGATGTCCCACGGCTCCGAGATCAGCTTGCGGGTGGAGAGGATCGGGTCCTGGCGGATGGCGTCGAAAAAACCCGAACCGGGATCGAAGCCATGACCTTCGCGGCCGAGGGTGACGCCGAGATCGAAACGAAAGCCGTCGATGTTGAACGCCGTGCTCCAATAGCGCAGCGAGTCCATGACCATTTGCAGCACGCGCGGGTGCGACAGGTTCACGGTGTTGCCGCAGCCGGTCTCGTTGATGTAATGGCGTTCATCGCCTGGAATCAGGCGGTAATAGCTGGCGTTGTCGAGGCCGCGCCATGACACGGTCGGGCCGAGTTCATTGCCTTCGCAGGTGTGGTTGTAGACCACGTCGAGGATCACTTCGATGCCTGCCGCGTGCAATTGGCGCACGGCGATGCGCATTTCGTTGAGCCGGTGCGTGGACAGATACGACGGCTCCGGCGCGAAGAACGCCGCGGTGTTGTAGCCCCAGTAATTCTTGAGACCGCGTTCGACGAGGAAGCGGTCGTTGAGGAACGCGTGCACGGGCAGGAATTCGACGGCCGTGATGCCGAGCTTCTGCAGATGTTCGATGAACCATGGCGAGGAGAGGGCCGCGAACGAACCGCGTTCGTGCTGGCGGATGTCGTCGCGGAGCATGGAGGTGCCGCGCACATGCGTTTCATAGACGATGGTTTCGCCCCAGGGCGTGTCGGGGCGCACGTCGCGCGACCAGTCGAAAGCGTCGTCGGTGACGATGCATTTGGGCATGGCGGGCGCGGAATCGCGGCGGTCCATCGACATGTCGAGCCGGTTCGAATGGACGCGATAGCCGAACAGCGCGTCCGACCAGCGCCAGGGGCCGACGAGCTTCTTCGCGTAGGGATCGAGCAACAGCTTGTGGGGATTGAAGCGATGGCCCTGCTGCGGTTGATACGGGCCGTGGGCGCGGAAGCCGTAGACGGTGCCCGGGTGTGCGCCGGGAAGGTAGCCGTGCCAGACCTCGTCCGTGCATTCGGGCAGGTCGAAGCGCATGAGTTCCTTGCGGCCCGTGCTGTCGAACAGGCACAGCTCGATGCGATGTGCGTTGGAGGAAAACACTGCGAAGTTCACGCCCAGTCCGTCCCAGTTGGCTCCCAGCGGGTAGGGCGCGCCGGGGAGCAACTTGTCGGGGAGTGCATTTGCCATGGGGCCTGTCCTTTTGGTTGTCGTGCGGCTTTACAACGTGGCGTAACGATAGGCAAAAAACGCGCCACAGCGATTTTCGCCTGACCGAAGGAATTTGTCCGTTGGACGGGACACATTGAGTCATCCCGTTCCTGTGCCGGCTCGCGACGTCAATGGGACCCTTCGGGAACTGCTCATGCCGCGTCGTGCGTTTCATGAAACAGCGCGCGCAACGACGCTAAAACTCAGAACGCGGATCCGTACGTCGCCGCTTGTGCTGGAAAGTCTCAGGCCGTCGAAGGATCTTCGCTATGAACAACAGTTTGGAGACTCCATCATGTCGACGGTCGCATTGGATGACCGCCCATCTTGTTTCAAGACGGGCGCAGGCGATGACCTGACGCTTCATCGTCATCCGGTCGGGCTTTTCGACGCTGCTTATTTGATGAAGGCCTGTCAACACGGAATGGGAGAAGTGAATGCTGATTCCGCAGCGCATTTCGCTCATAGCTTGAGTGCCGCTTTGATTCATGAGAGCGTACACGCAACGGATAAGTGCCGTTTCGAGGTATATCAAGCAATGAATCGTGAGGGACGCACGGTACTTGGACGGGTCCTGAGCGGCGCACGAGATAAGAAGCAAGGGTTCCAGAAGAGTCAGCGCGGATTTGCTCAGGCAGACGCGGAATCTTTCATGTGCGTGGTAGAGGGGTTGTCGATGTTGAGTCGCGATTCCGGAGCCCTCGACCGCTTCTTCGCCGCCTACAACAGATATCTGTCCGATCCCTCTGAAAACTTGTTCTGGCAGCATTTCCAGAACGAAGACGCTAAGGACATGCCTGCATGATCGCATCGAGTTGTGCATTGACGAGATCGAGCGTGATCGTGTGCATGATGACCGAATTTGCATCGCGCATCTGGAGAATCTCTGGTGGAACTAGCGCGATCGAAGAAACGACGCTCCGCCTGCAAACAAAAATTACCGCTCGTCCGTGAGAAGCGCGTGCCGAATGAATGCGACAGGGCTACATTGGCAATCCCGAACACGTTGAAATGTCGACGCCGATACCAGTCCCGAAAAGGGGCCGACTCGTTCCCTGCGCCGTACTGACCCACATAGCCCGCTCCAAGCCATGCCCAATCATGTGAAAGCGCTTGCGCCCCGAAAGACCGTTTCCAGGCCACGGCAAAAAGCTTCCGGTGAACTCAAGCGATGGTCGCAGCATGCACAGGCGCTGCATGAGATCGACGAGGATGAAGATGCCGTGTCCTGGCGTCGTCCGGCGGAATATCAGCGCGACGAGGGACAAGGGTCCCTGCCGCCGTCCGCTGCCGGAACGTTCGAACTCAAACCCTCCGCGACCTTCTTTGGCGTTCAGGAGTTGATCGAGGACGACGAGACGCGATATTTCATCACGATGAGCGGCAAACTCCACGAGGTGGAGTATGTGAGCGAAACCGAATGGTTCAGATTGTCCGATTCCAACGCTCAGGCGAGGCATCGCGCAACTGTGTTCTGGCGGGGATCCGGCTGGGCGTTGAGTCCCCGATGGCGCATCAAGGGTTGGCAATACGACTCGAAGCCTTTTGGCTTTCGGGACCCGGATGTTCCGGAAGCACGCGCTCGCGAGATGCGTTCGGATCTGCGCAAGGCGCGGGATGCCGCAGCGCGGTCGACAAGCCAGGCACTGGAGGCGCTCGACGCTCCGGCGCTGAGCGGGGCAAGCAAGCGCTTGCTGGACATATTCTTCGGTGGCAGTTCTGAAGCGCTAGTTCATGAACTCGGACGGCGAATACGTGTATCGCGGCGCGTCCTCGAGAGCATTCGTCCGTCGCTGGAGATCCGCTATCGTGCCGCCGAAGGGAGGGCATTCATGTCCACGGTCTATGGCGGCCGACCTCCCCGTTTCACGTCGGGCTCAGGAAGCAGCCTGCATTTGCATCGCAGCGAGGGTGACGCCGGGAGGGGGCCGTATTTGATGTATGCGTACGACGCCGGCATGCGGGATATGCAAGAGCAGGAAGGGACCCGCTATGCTGGTGCGATGCGCGAGACACTGCTGCACGAGAGCTTTCATGTCACCAATCCCATCGAGTTCGATATTTACGAAGACAGGGTCGATGGAAAGCCGGACGTCGCGCCACTGATCACGCACGCCGCGCATGAAGTCCTGACGAAAGGCGCGGAAAACGTGCACGAGTTGCTTTTGAAGAAGACCTTGCTCATGCATCGGACGAAGGACTCCATCCACGAACCCGTGCCCACCTTCCTGGCCGAAGACGATGGACTGGATGAAGCGAGGCTTGAACGAGTGTGGTCGAATGAATCGGAGCGCAAGGCCATGCTTGCCGACATACTGGACAACTTTGCGCCCTATATGTTCGATAACCCCGACTCCTTCATGCGCGTGGTGGACGGACTGGCGATGCTGAACAGGAACCCGGCCGCGCTCGATGACTTCTTCGCAGATTACGAGGCGTTCCTGCATGACGATCGGCTGGTTCTCGACTGGAGTCGAAGCTAGCGCCTGGCAGAGAGCCGCGTGCCAGCCGTGAAGCGGCCAGCACGCGAAAGTATGGCTGCACCGGAAGACTCTCTCAATCCGCCCGCAAAACCAGTCGCGCACGCACTTCTGCAACCCGCCATGCAGTGCATCGTCGAGCAGATGCCGATGCGGCGATTCATCGTGATTGAACTCCGCAACCTGCCCGAACTCGCCGCCCATGAACAAAAGCTTTTCCCCGGATGCGTCCACATGAAGCCGAAGTAAGCCCGCCGATTGGCGAACTTCTGCCACCGGTCTCCTGGCATCTTGCCGATCAACGAGGCCTTCCCATGCACCACCTCATCGCAAGCAGCATTGGAGGCAATTGACGATCTGTCCTTGCGCGCCCCGCGAGATCGTCTTTTGGACATCTTTTTTGGAGACCACGGTGATCTGACTATTGCCAAACTGAAAAGCCGAATCCGCACCTCCAAGCTTGTCTTGGAGAGTCTGCGGCCGTCGAAGGATATTCGATATGCTGTGGGTGAGCCTGGCATGATCATGGGAACATGTTCCGTAGATGATGAACCCCCGCGCTACGTGACCGAGGAGAACGAAGAACTGCAACTTCATCCCAGTCCGTGGGAGAAGTATGACCTACCGTATCTGATGTTAGCCTTCGCTTCTGGAATCAAGTCGCTTGAAGCCCTGACGAAGTCTTCTTATCCAGAAGCGCTACGCAATACGTTGCTGCACGAGAGCTTCCATGTGACGAATCGCGATCCTTTCGACTTATATGCTCGTCATGACCGCGCAGGTTTGGTAGTAAGTTCAGTAGTCTTGCATGCAGCCCACGAAATCAAGAGTAAGGGAATTAAAGAAGTTCCTGAGTCTCTACTGAGGAAAACGTTTCTTCAGCACCAGACCATGACAGAGAATCGTACCCTTGAACGAAGCTTTCACCCCAGAGGCGGGCGCAGCGAACAGGCACGGATCGAATGCGCATGGCATGATTTTGGAACACGAGAAAAGGTGCTCCGCGACATTTTGGACAATTTTTCTCCTTACATGGCTGACAACCCTGATTCCTACAAGTTAGTGATAGACGGATAGTCCATGCTTGAAAAGAATCGCTCCTCGCTCAATCGTTTCTTCAAGGATTACGATCAATTCTTGACGGACGACTCGAACATCTTGGTCTGGAAATACTACTAGCAGGTCGTTCAAATCGCTCGCCAAACAGTCATGCTGGATCAAAAGGTTGAACGTTGAATTTAAAGTCATTGACGCCAGCGAGATGGAACGGGTGCGTGGCAGCGAAGGATTGTCGAGTCAATGGACGAGCCGCCCACACCGAATGACAATTGGCTTGACAAAAACGCTGTATAGAAGCGCACCAATCCGCGACGGACGAACAAGCGCGCCTGTTTCGCAAAGGCAAGAGAACAGGAGCGATGCTCTGTTATATGGGTCATGTACTGACTGATAACCGACATGGACTGGTGGTCAACGCGCAGGTAACGCTGGCGACGGCGCCGCCGAGCGAGGCTGCACGGCGCAGATGCTTGCCGATGCTGCGAGAGTTTCACCAAGCGGCATCACGGTCGGTGCGGATAAGAACTACGACGCTGCCGGCTTCGATGCAGTTGTTGCGCGAATTGCGTCAGGCCGCATATGACTCAAAACGAAGGACGTTCAGGAGGCTTAGCGGTCGTTGAGCGAACTACATGTTGATGTAAACTCACGAGCAGCATCGAACGCTCACAAGAGCTCTTGCGCGTATCAGAAGCACGAGTTCAGCATGCGTCGCCATGCGTCTTGGCACGCCAACGACGAATACTTCAACCGGCTGCCAGATTGAGTGGGCTTGAATCCAGTCTCGCCAGGATCGTGCTTCCGCAAGGCCAATCGAAGGGCACATTACCCGTGGACCGCCGCTGAACTCTCAGCGGCGGTCCACGGCGCTCAGTCCGCCCGCAACACCACCGTCGCCAACGGCGGCAATGTCAACGCTGCTGACTGCCCCTTCCCATGACTCGGATAGTCATCCGTATGAATGACACCGCCATTGCCCATGTTCGATCCGCCGTACACGGAGGCGTCAGAATTGAACACTTCACTCCAGCGCCCGGCCCGTGGCATGCCGATCCGATAAGCCAGCCTCGGCACCGGCGTCATGTTGCAAACAACAACCAGATCACGCCCTTCGGCGTCCGTCCGCCGATACGCATACACGCTATTCCCGTTGTCATCCCCGACGATCCATTCAAACCCGCGCGGATCGCTATCCAGCTTGTGCAACGCCGGCTCACCGGTATAAAGAAAATTCAGATCACGCACGCACTTCTGCAACCCGCCATGCAGCGCATCGTCGAGCAGATGCCAATGCGGCGATTCGTCGTGATTGAACTCTGCAACCTGCCCGAACTCGCCGCCCATGAACAAGAGCTTCTTCCCCGGATGCGTCCACATGAAACCGAAGTAAGCCCGCAGATTGGCGAACTTCTGCCAACGGTCCCCCGGCATCTTGCCGATCAACGAGCCCTTCCCATGCACTACCTCATCGTGCGACAAGGGCAGCACAAAGCGCTCGGAATACGCATACACCATCCCGAACGTATAAAGATGATGGTGATACTGGCGATAGACCGGGTCTTCCTCCATGTAATGCAACGTGTCGTGCATCCACCCCATGTTCCACTTGAAGTCGAAACCCAGTCCGCCGCTTTCCACGCTTGCCGTCACGCCAGGCCAGGCCGTCGATTCCTCCGCCACCGTGATCGCGCCCGGAATCTGCCGCACTTCATGATTGAGGCGCTTGAGAAACGCAATGGATTCGAGATTCTCGCGCCCGCCATAAATGTTAGGCACCCATTCGCCGGCCTTGCGCGAATAGTCGCGATACAGCATCGACGCCACCGCGTCCACACGCAGTCCATCGACGTGATAACGCTTCAGCCACGCCAGACCCGATGCAATCAGGAACGCGCTCACCTCGTTGCGTCCGAGGTTGTAGATCATCGTGTTCCAGTCCTGGTGATAGCCCTCGCGCGGATCCGCATGCTCATAGAGCGGCGTGCCGTCGAACTGCACCAGTCCATGCGCATCGTTCGGGAAGTGCGCGGGCACCCAGTCGATGATGACGCCCAGTCCCGCCTCGTGCGCCCGGTTCACGAACTCGGCAAACTGCTCCGGGGTGCCGAAGCGCGCGGAAGGCGCGAACTGCCCGAGCGGCTGATAACCCCATGAACCGCCAAAAGGATGCTCGGCGATCGGCATGAATTCGAGGTGCGTGAAGCCCATGCCCTTCGCATAAGGAATCAGCCGCTCCGCCAGCTCATGCCAGTTCATGCCGCGATTGGCTTCCTCGGGCACGCGCAGCCACGACTCGGCATGCGCCTCGTAAATGGCAATCGGCGACTGCGCCGTCTGCTTGCCGCCGCGTGAGGCCATCCAGTCGGAGTCGGTCCACGCGTAATGATCGATGGCATCCGCATCCGCGACCACCGAGGCCGTCGACGGCGGCTTCTCGCTCTGCATGGCGCACGGGTCGGCCTTGAGCGGCAGCGTGTGGCCATCGCGCGTGACGATCTCGTACTTGTAGCGCGTGCCTGCACCGATGCCCGGAATGAACAGCTCCCACACGCCCGAGCCGTGACGCAGGCGCATCGGATGACGTCGGCCATCCCACGTGTTGAAGTCGCCGACCACCGACACACGGCGTGCATTCGGCGCCCACACGGCGAAGCGCGCACCCGCCACATTGCCATGCGTGACCGGCCGTGAACCGAGGCATTCGAGCACCGCGTAGGGATCGGCATGCGAGAGACGCGTCAGCGACTCATCGGAGAGCACGGGACCGAACGAATACGTGTCGTGTGTTTCCTGCGGCGTGCCGTGCCAGTCGATCTTCAACCGATAAGCCGCAGGCCGTTCGACGAAGCCCGCATAGAGCCCGGCGTCGTGAATCCGCGTCAGCGCGCCGAGATGCTCGCCGCTCGCCGCATCGATGACGTTCGCACCGGATGCGCCCGGCAAGTAGGCGCGCACGACGTGGCCGACATCCGTCTGATGCATGCCGAGCATCGAGAACGGGTCGGGATGGCGCGCGTCGACGAGCGCATCGATATCGAGCGGATTGAGGCCGTGAGCCGGATTTCTGGTATCCGCCGGATCGCTACGATTGTTCATGGTGGGTTCCATCCGGATTGTCCTTGGTTGCTCCGTACACGGGTCGCGTGCCGGGTGCGGGCGGCTCGCCCGTGTCGCCCAGCAGGCGGCTCGCGAGCGACGCGAGACCCCGCAACGGAAGGCCGATCCAGGTCGGCCGGTTCGCTGCTTCGTAGCGGATTTCGTAAGCGGCCTTCTCGATCAGAAAAAGATCGAGCAAGGGCTCGAACACATCTTCAGCCGCAATCTGTTCAGGCGATGCAGCGATGGCTGCCGTGTACTCGCGCAAGAAGCTTTCCTCGGCAATCGTCCGCAGCCGTTCGAACAGCGCGCGCTTGCGGTCGGCGGTCAGCGCGGGCGCCACTTCGGTAGTGGACTGCGCCGCGGCGCTTGCGTACGACAGCGAACGCAGCAGCCCCGCGACATCGCGCAGCGGGCTCGTCTTCCTGCGGCGCTCGTCCAGCGCGCGCGCCGGTTCGCCCTCGAAGTCGATCAGATACGCATCGCCCTGCGCCATCAGCACCTGACCCAGATGGAAGTCGCCATGGATGCGGATGCACAGGGCATCAGCGGACGGCGCAACCAGCTTCTTCACGGCATCGACCAGCATGTCGCGCCGGTCCAGCAGGCTCTGTGCGAGGAACTTGTCGTGTTCATTGAACTCGCCGATCTTCTGCGCCACGATATCCAGCGCCGATTCGAGCAGCTTCAGCGTGCCGTCCATCCAGTTCTTCACGTCTTCCTTGCTCGCGCGCTGCGGCGCGAACGCGGCGTCATCCGTGGGGCTCGCGAGCGCGACGTGCAATTCGCCCAGCCGCTTGCCGATCACGCCCGCAATGTTCGCGTAGCCCGTGAAGCCCTCGGCCTGTGCATCGCGTTCCTGCGTGTTCTCGTCGACTTCGACCACCACTGCCAGTTCATCGACCGTGCGGCGCAGGTAATCGAGCGCGTAGTTCCACGCATCGCCCTGGTTGTCGATGAAGCCCTGCAGGATCACGAGCGTATGCGGTACGCCCTCCGGATCGACGCGCACCACTTCGCCATACAGCGGACCGGTGTTCGCGTAGCCGAGGCTCGTCAGATAGCGGCTCATCTCCGCTTCCGGATGAATGCCGCCGACCACGCGCCGCACGAGCTTGAGCACGACGGTATCGGCAATCACGAGCGAGCTGTTGCTCTGCTCGGCCGCAAGCCAGCGGATTTCCGGCGGCTGGGCCGGATTGAAGTCGAGCTGGTCGAGGCGTTCCGTCGGCAGGAAGCGGATTTCGCTCTTCTGTACGGTCGGCACGGCCGCGCGCTCCTTGAGCTTGCGCAGCACGCCATAAGCGAATTGCGGCACCGCGAACGCATCGGTCAGATGCCCGATGTTGCGGTTGCGGCGCACACGCGCCAGCGCCAGCTGCATGTACAGCGGCGAGGTGGTCTCCGTGCCCCATGCAATCGACAGCGGCAGCACGTAGCGCTCGCAGTGATCGCCGACATCGGCTTCGATTTCGGTGAACGCGAAGCCCGCGTTCTCGATCGTCGTCAGCGCGGCGAGGCGCACCGCATGCAGCTTCTGATCCTTCGATGCAAACCAGCGGCGCTTGCTCAGGTAGTTCGGCAGCACTTCGGACTCGAGCAGGCGCACGTTCTCGGGAGTCGGTCCGGTCTGGCCGGCGCGGATCACCATCGTGACGAATTCCGGCAACTGTTCGGACGGCGCCTGCGCCCACGCGGGCCGCATGTTGCCCGGGCACAGCTGGAACCACAGGAAGCCATACGGCGGGAACGTCAGCAGATAGGTCAGCTGGCCGATCGGCGGGAACGGCGAATCGGCGGTCATTTCCAGCGGCACCGAGCCGGCGAACTCCGACAGGTCCAGCTCCACCGCCTGCGGCGCACGCGAGAGGTTCGCCACGCACAGGATGGGCGGCTCGCCTTCGAGTTCGCGCACATAAGCGAGGATCTTGCGGTTCGCCGGCCGCAGGAAGCGGATCGCGCCGCGCCCGAACGCATGCTTCGAACGGCGCACCGCGAGCATCTTGCGCGTCCAGTTCAGGAGCGAATGCGGATCGCGGCTTTGCGATTCCACATTGACCGCGTCATAGCCGTACAGCGAGCCCATCACGGGCGGCAGCACCAGCTGCTCGGGATCGGCGCGCGAGAAGCCGCCATTGCGGTCCGACGACCACTGCATCGGCGTGCGCACGCCGTCGCGGTCGCCGAGGTGGATGTTGTCGCCCATGCCGAGCTCGTCGCCGTAGTAGATGACCGGCGTGCCCGGCATCGAGAGCAGCAGCGAGTTGATCAGTTCGATACGCCGACGGTCGCGTTCCATCAGCGGCGCGAGCCGCCGGCGAATGCCCAGGTTCAGGCGCGCGCGGCGGTCGCTCGCATAGGTGTTCCACAGGTAATCGCGCTCGGAGTCCGTGACCATTTCGAGCGTGAGTTCATCGTGATTGCGCAGGAAGATCGCCCATTGATTGGTTTCGGCGAGGTCCGGCGTCTGCCGCATGATGTCGGTGATCGGAAAGCGGTCTTCGCTCGCAATCGACATGTAGATGCGCGGCATCAGCGGAAAGTGGAACGCCATGTGGCATTCGTCTTCGTCGCCGAAATATTCCTTCACGTCCTCCGGCCACTGGTTCGCTTCCGCGAGCAGCATGCGGTTCGGATACTCGGCGTCGATGGTCGCGCGGATCTTCTTCAGGATGTCGTGCGTTTCCGGCAGATTCTCGTTGTTCGTGCCTTCGCGCTCGACCAGATACGGCACCGCGTCCAGCCGCAGACCGTCGATACCCATGTCCAGCCAGAAGCGCATCACCGACAGCACTTCCTTCAGGACCGCCGGGTTATCGAAGTTGAGGTCCGGCTGGTGCGCATAGAAGCGGTGCCAGTAGTACTGGCCCGCGACCGGATCATGCGTCCAGTTGGACGGCTCCGAATCGATGAAGATGATGCGCGTCTCTTCGTATTTCTTGTCCGTGTCGGACCATACGTAGTAATTGCGGTGCGCCGAGCCGGGCTTCGCATGGCGCGCGCGCTGAAACCACGGATGCTGGTCCGACGTGTGATTGATGACCAGTTCGGTAATCACGCGAATGCCGCGTGCGTGCGCTTCCTGGATGAAGCGCTTGACGTCTGCGATCGTGCCGTAGTCGGGATGCACGTTGCGGTAGTCGGCGATGTCGTAGCCATCGTCGCGACGCGGCGACGGATAGAACGGCAGCAGCCAGATCGCATCGACGCCCAGCTCCGCGATGTAGTCCAGCTTCGCGAGCAGGCCGGGAAAATCGCCGATGCCGTCGTTGTTCGCATCGAAGAATGACTTGATGTGAACCTGGTAGATGATCGCGTCCTTGTACCAGAGCGGATCGTCGCTGAGAATCGACGCCTTCTTGTTGCGCTTCACCCTTGTATCCACGGTTTCGCTCCAATGTCCTGTCGGGCTCGCCAATGGCGGTTCGCCCCTGTTCTGGTGTGCTCTCGTTCGCCGCTGCTTTTTTATGCTTTATCGATTCATGCCGCCGTGTCCGGCTGAGGCTTCGGCAAGCCCCAGGGCGGCGCGATGCGCCAGATCGCGAACGGCAGCGAATGCGGATTGAGCCGCACGTGCTGACGCCGTCCGCGCCATTCGAAACGCTCGCCCGTCACCTGGTCTTCGACGCTCACCGCGTCCCATTCGTGCACGCCCCAGGCTTCGAGGGTCTGCCACGGCAATTCGATATCCGCGCCCTGTTCGTTGAACGGATCGAGATTGATCGCAACCAGCACGACGTTGTCGCGCGCGGCGTTCGCCTTCTCGAAAAACAGGATGTGGTCGTTATGCGCGGGCAGAAAGTTGATGCCAAGATGCGACTGCAATGCCGGGTTCGCGCGGCGGATGCGGTTCAGCGCGGTGATCTCGGTGACGATATTGCCGGGCCGGTTCCAGTCCCATGCGCGCAGTTCGTACTTCTCGGAGTTCAGATACTCCTCGCTGTTCGGCAGCGCAGCCGACTCGCACAATTCGAAGCCGCTGTACACGCCCCACAGGCCCGAAAGCGTCGCGGCCAGCGCCGCGCGGATCACGAAGCCCGGCCGTCCCGAGCTTTGCAGGAAGCGCGGATTGATGTCCGGCGTATTCACGAAGAAATTCGGACGGAAGAATTCCTTCGCGTCGGTCTGCGTGAGATCGTGCATGTACTCGATGAAGTCGCGCTTGCTCTCGCGCCACGTGAAGTACGTGTACGACTGCGAGAAGCCGAGCTTCGCCAGCCGGTTCATCACGCGCGGGCGCGTGAACGCTTCGGCGAGGAAGATCACGTCGGGGTGACGCGCGCGCACGTCGCTGATGACCCATTCCCAGAACGGGAAAGGCTTGGTGTGCGGGTTGTCGATCCGGAAAATGCGCACGCCCGCATCGATCCAGTGCAGGAACACGTCGCGCAACGAAGTCCACAGTTCAGGCTTCGCATCCTGCGCATAGAAGTCCGGGTTGACGATGTCCTGATACTTCTTCGGCGGGTTTTCCGCGTAACGCAGCGTGCCGTCCGGACGCCATGCAAACCACGTCGGGTGCTCCTTGAGCCAAGGGTGATCCGGCGAGCACTGCACCGCGAAGTCGAGCGCGATCTCCAGGCCATGTTCATGCGCGGCTTCGAGCATGCGCTTGAAGTCATCGAGATTGCCGAGTTCGGGATGCACCGCCGTATGGCCGCCTTCCTTGCCGCCGATGGCATACGGACTGCCCACGTCGCCCGGCTGGGCCGTCAGCGTGTTGTTCTTGCCCTTGCGGTTCGCAACGCCGATCGGGTGGATCGGCGGAAAGTACAGCACGTCGAAGCCCATCTCGCGGATGCGCGGCAGCTTGCCGATCACGTCGATGAAGGTGCCGTGACGGTTCACGTCGTCGCTCATCGAACGCGGGAAGATCTCGTACCAGCTCGCGAAGCGCGCGGCGGCGCGTTCGGCGTCCACACGGTACACGACCGGATCGCGCGACAGGAACGGCCGGTGCCGCGCCGCCGCCACCGCTTTGGCGGTCGTGGGCGCCAGCACCAGTTCCAGCTTGCGCGCGTCGTTGGCCTTGGTGAATTCCTTGACGATGGCGTCGAGCGAGGCGCTGTCGGAACCGGCGTCGCCGGCGGTCTTGACTTCAGCGAGGATCAGCGCGAACAGATGCTTCGCTTCCTCCACTTCCAGTTCTACCGTCTGCCCGGCCTTCAGCTTCTTCTGCATGTGATCGACCAGCGACGCGTAGTCGTCGCGCCACGCCAATACGACGAACTCGTGACGCCCCACGCGTTCCAGCGGAATGCGCGCGCTCCACAGGTCGAGGCCGGCGGGCTGCACGGCGGTCATCGGCGCTTCGTGCCAGTCGGTTTCATCGGCGGCGCGCCATTGCACCGCGGCGGCGATCTTGTCGTGACCTTCGGCGAAGATCGCGGCCTGCACTTCCAGCGCCTCCCCAACGATGCGTTTCGCCGGGAAGCGTCCGTGATCCACCGAAGGCGTGACGCTTTCAATCGACACGCGCGGCGCAGCGATCGCCTCGGCCACCGATTTCTTGTCGGCCGCCTTCGCGCCGCGCTTGACCTGCGGCTGCGCGAGCAGGATGAACGGCTCGGCTTCCGCGCGGAACAGCCGCACTTCGCCCGCATGCAGCGTGAACGGCGCGAGCCGTTGGGCCTGGCCGAGGGTGTCATCGATGGGTGCGAAACGCGTGTAGTTGCCCGGCACCGATTCGAGCAGATGCAGCGTGTCCACATGCACCGGCGCGACGAGATCGGGATTGAAGACGGCCAGCACGGCGCCTTCGCTGCGCCGCAGATCGCCGCCGTCGGCGCGGATCAGTGCGGCGTAGGGCGTGCCCGCGCCAGTCAGCGAGCGCAGTTCACCGACGCTCGACAGCGTCGCCACATTGCGTTGCAGGTCATTGGCGCGGCGGATGCGCGCCGTCAGGTCGATGCGCTTCTCGCTCGTCGCGCGCGCGTATTCGGCCGCGACGCCATACTGCGGCGACAGCGGCAGGCCGATGCCGTATTCGAAGCCCATCGGCACCATCCAGCCGGTGCCGAGCGCGGCGGCGGTGTCGAGCACGCGCGTATAGGCGCGCTCGAGCAGCGCGGTGTCGCTGGTGTCGGTCAGGTCGCCGATGAAGCGCGTGCCGAACGGATCTTCCGGAAACGCCACCGGCGACGCAATGCGCGCCAGTGCCGCGTGCTCGTCGCACAGCCAGGCGCTCTTGAAGTCCCACCAGCGGGTGGAGGTGAAGACGGCGTCGAAGGCGGCATCGGAAAGGCCGTGCAGGTCATGACGCGTGACGCCGACGGTCCACGCGAGCCAGCGCGACTCCGGATGCTTCTCGCGCACCGCCGCGCCGAGGCGCCGCCACACGTGCGCGGGCACCGCGTGCGGTGAATCGAAACGAAAGCCGCCGACGCCCGCGTCGGACATCTGGTTCAGCTCGCGCGCCCACCATTCGGTCAGGCGGTCCGCGGCTTCACCATTCGTGAAGTCGGCCCAGGCGACATCGCGCTTGCGCGGCGGCATGCGCGGATCGAGGCGCGCATCGGCGCTTTCGAACGGCTGGAACCAGTGCTGGTTGTCCTGATAAAGGCCGCCTTCGGCGCTGACGCGATCGATCACGATATCGACCAGCAGCGTGAGTTCGTGCTTCCTTGCGGCGGCGGCGAGCTGGCCCAGGCCTTCGGCGGCGCTGCCGTCGAACTCGAATACGGGATGCAGACGGTGATGATCGGCGACGGCCTCGCGATGCCCGTTGCTGCCGGGCACGAACGGCGAGCCGATCAGGATGTGATCGAAGCCCAGCGAGGCCGCGTGCTCGAACTGGGCTGCCCAGTTCGCAAGAGGGCCGACGAGCAGGGGATCGATGAAGTAGATACGCGGCGCGTACGCATGATGAGCTTGATGGTTTTCCATCGTTCGTATTTTCCAGAGTCGTCCTGCGGTGGCGGGGATGCGGACTTCGATCGCGATCGCGCTCACGGACCAAACGGCTGAAGAGCCGGTCCGCACGTTCCGGCGCATGGCGCACTGCTGCTCGCGTGCGGACGACAGGCGCGCAACCGGTCGGGTGTCGACATCGGCCTGTTCGCCCTGCTTGCGTCACGCGTTACACGGTGCGCCGGGCGCAATTCGCGCTCGCGGCGCGCCACGCGTTCCCGGCAGTCGATCCCGACGGATGCCCCAGGAACATCGCACGGGGAGGGAGCACGTTGCGTGCCGCGCCCGGCACGCCGGCCGGGTCAGCTCTGCATCAGGGCACTACTATGGAGCAAGTGCAGGCGTCGCGCTCACGCACTGCGCGCGACCAGCGTTTTGTCGGTTGTGCGTGCATGCGCGTCCGGTGTCGGCACCGATACCGGCGCGTTCACGGCCTCGGCGGCACGGCGCGGCCGCAGGGCCGTCCGGCTCGGCCGGGCATCGCTCACGCCGGCGTACAGTGCGACCATCTTCGCGACGGCTTCGTTCCATCCGAAATCGCATGACATCGCGTTGCGCTGCAGCGCGCGCCACACTTGCGGACGCATATAGGCGTCGAGCGCGCGGGCGGCGGCGTGGAGAATGTCGTCGGCGCGTTCGCCGTCGAAGAGGAAGCCCGTGGGCGCATCAGCGGTCCGCTGCACGGGGGCGTGTGCGACGGGCTGGTCGTGCGTGCCGTCGCGCAGATACACGGACGGACGCAGCACGTTGGAGGCGATGACATCGGCGTTCTGCGCTGCATCGACGATTGTGTCGGCGAGACCGCCCACGCGCGATGCGATCGGCAGCGTGCCATAGCGCATCGCATACATCTGCGTCAGTCCGCATGGCTCGAAACGGCTGCCGTGCAACAGGATGTCGGCGCCGGCATGCAGCAAGTGCGCGCGCCGTTCGTCATAGCCGATCGTCACGCCGACGCGATCCGGCCATTCCTGCGCCAGCTTGCGGAAGCCTGCTTCGATGTGCGCCTCGCCCTTGCCGATCACGGCCAGTTGCAGACGCGGATGCTGGGCCAGCAGACGCGGCAGCGCTTCGAGCACGACATCGGCGAGCTTCTGGCTGGTCATGCGGCTGCCGATCGCCATCACCGGCGCGAACGGATCGACGGGCAAGCCGAACTTGCGTTGCAGCGCGCGCTTGCAGGCATGCTTGCCGCGCATGTCGTCGAAGGAATAGTTGCGCTCGATGGTCGGATCCGTGGCGGGATTCCACACGTCTTCATCGATGCCGTTCACCACGCCCGACAGCTTGTCCGCGCAGCTTTGCAGCACGCCTTCCATCAGATGACCAAAGCGCGGCGTCAGGATTTCGCGCGCATAGTTTTCGGAGACGGTCGTCACGCGATCCGCGTGGACGATGCCCGCTTTCATCAGACTCAACGCGCCGTAGAACTCGATGCTCTGCGGATCACTCAGCGCATGCACGAGCCACTTCTCCGGCACGCCGAGCGACGCACCAAGCGAGAGCGCGTAGTTGCCCTGGAATGCGAGGTTGTGGATCGTGAAAACGCTCTTTGCGTGCACGCCCGCCGCCTTCATCAGCAGCGGCGTAAGGCCGGTATGCCAGTCATGCGCATGCACGATGTCCGGACGCTTCACGTTGCGGACGCCTTGCGCAATCCGCACTGCGGCTGCCGAAAGCGTCGCGAAACGTACGGCGTTGTCCGTGTAGTCGCGACCCTGAGCGTCCTGGTAGAGGCCAGTGCGTGCGTACAGCTTGTCGCAGCGCAGCAGAAGCACGGGGACGCCGGTGCCGGGCATGCGGCCCCGCAGCAAGTCGGCGTCGCCGCCAGGCAGGCCGGCAAGCGTGCCGACCTTGGTGAGTCCTTCCGTCTGCGCTACCGCGTTTGGATAGGCGGGCAGCAGGATGGTGGCATCGACGCCGGCCTGGCGCAGCGCGGCGGCATAGGCGCTGACCATGTCGCCGAGTCCGCCGGTCTTGGCGAGCGGGACGGCTTCAGAGGCGACCAGCAGAACGTTCAAAGGCAAAATGGGCTCCTGAGCGAGAGGAACGCGCGGTCGATGCGCCGCGCCGGCGAAGCTGATTGGAGTTGTGCATTTGGGAATGGCTGGCGCAATGCAGCAATCGCCGTGCCACCGCTGCCTGGCTTATGTGCGGTGCAGCACGGCGTCGTCCGCCTTTCGTTCGACAAGAGCGTCCGACCGCACTCGTCCGACGCGGCGCGCAACGGCGTCGGCGGCGCGTGTAAAACTGACAGCGGCGCGCGCCGCGTTTTTACACGCGTGTTCAGTGAGTGTGGGGAAGCCGCGTGACAGCGGCGTGATGAAGGCTGCGTTTCGCCTTCAGCCGCCTCAGCCGTCTTCAGCCGCCGACCAGGCTCGCCGCGATGTTGATCGAGAGTCCCAGCACCGCGAGATTGAAGAAGAACGACAGCACCGACTGGGCAAGCGCGCTGCGGCGCGCGGCGGTCGAGCCAAGCGCGATATCGGCGGTCTGCGAGGCGACCGCGATGGTGAAGGAGAAGTACAGGAAGTCCCAGTAGTCGGGCTTCAGGTGCTTGTCGGGGAAGCGCAGCGCGGGTTCGTTGTCGGGCGACTGATAATAGTGCCGCGCGTAATGCAGGGTGAACATCGTCGGGATCAGGAACCAGGCGCCGAGCATGGTCGCGCCGGTGAGCAGGTAGTTCGGCACGGCCTTGACGCCGAGGCTCTTCGCGGACGCCAGCTCGACGACGATCGCCACGATGCTCGCCAGCGCCGCCACGCTGACGATCATCAGGACCATCGCCGCGTTCTCGTCCTCGCGCTCGGCCAGCGCCTGCACGTCGCTCTGGCCGGCCGTGGCCATCTGCAGCCAGATCAACACGAGATACAGCCACACGGCCGTATCCCAGCCGATCAAGGCGCGCGCGGTCGGACGGAAATGCGCGGGCACCAGTGCGGCCACCACGCAGCCGACCATCAGGCCGATCAACATCCGCGGGCGGTTGCGCAGCACGGACGGGAGGAAGTTTTTTTGCTTGTTATTCGGCATGCACTAAGTCCTGACGGATGCGCGCGATGCCGCAATTATTGCCTATGAGCCTTTCAAACTGCGCAGCGCGTGCTTGGCGTCACCCGGGCGTGCACCATTCGGCTCCGAAAGCGAGCAAGCCCGCACACGCTGTCATCCACCGGCGCTAAGATCGACGCATGAATGGTCCTACCTATCCTGTCGTCTGCCGACATCCCGCCAACGACGCGGGCCGCGATTTCGTGGTCGGCGACCTGCACGGCTGCGTCGATGCGCTGCGCTACCTGCTGCACGAAATCCACTTCGATGGCGCGCGGGACCGGCTGTTCTCCGTCGGCGATCTGGTCGATCGCGGCACGGACTCGCTCGCGGCGGTCGATCTGATCGACAAGCCGTGGTTCTATCCGGTGCTCGGCAATCACGAGGATTCGCTGATCGCCGTGGCTACCGGCGCGATGCGCAGACAGGCGTGGTATGCGATCGGCGGTGCCTGGGCCGAGACGCTCGCCGACGATCAGCTCGGCGACCTCGCGGTGCGGCTCGCGAAACTGCCGCTGGTGCGCATCGTCGGCGAGGGCGCGCGGCGCTTCAACGTGCTGCATGCGGAGTTCTTCGGCAGCGACGCCGACCTCGACACCGCCGATTATTCCGACGACGTCCGCAACCAGATGCTGTGGGGACGCGGTCTCGCGCTTGGTCAGGCGGACCCCGGGCAGCAGCGCGGGCTGTCGCCCACCTACTGCGGCCACACGCCGATGCGCGCCATCAAGCAGATCGGCTCGCAGATTTTCATCGACACGGGCGCGTTCGCGTCGGAAGGGCGGCTGACCATCGTGCAGGCCGGCACGGACGAACGCTGGTCGGTGAAGGAACGCTGGGCCGCCTCCGAAGGCGCCCGCACACTCGCGCTGCCCTGACTCCCGCGCGGCGGCCGGCGCGCCCGGCACGGCCGTTGCTCGATGTCTTGCCATCAGTCGAACAAGAATCAGGCGAGGCACACGGTGGCGAGAATCGGACGAAACAATGAAGCGGGCGGCGGCGCGAGCGACGTGCCGGCCGGCGGCGTGCAGGGTTGCCCGGAAGATCTGCCGCCGGGCCTGCGCTACATGGACGACTCCCGGCGCGGCTATACGCGCGAATGGATCGATGGCGCGTTCGCGTTCTTCAACACGCTGGGCAAGCGTATCGACGACGAAGCCGAGGTGCGCCGCATCAAGGCGCTCGCGATTCCGCCTGCCTATACCGATGTCTGGATCTGCCCCGATGCCCGCGGTCACTTGCAGGCCACCGGCCGCGATGCGCGCGGACGCAAGCAGTATCGCTATCACCCGCAATGGCGCGAGACTCGCGACGCCACCAAATACGAACGCATGCTGGCCTTCAGCGCGGTGCTGCCGAAGCTGCGGGCGCGCGTGACGCGCGATCTGTCGCTGGACGGTATGCCGCGCAACAAGGTGCTCGCGACGGTGGTGCGCTTGCTGGACACGACGCTGATCCGTGTCGGCAGCGAGGAATATGCGCGTGAGAACCGCTCGTATGGGCTGACGACGCTGCGCAAGCGGCACCTGAAGGTCTCGGCGGGCACGCTGCGCTTCAAGTTTCGCGGCAAGAGCGGCATCGAGCACGATGTCTCGGTGAGCGACGCGCGGCTTGCACGCATCATCAAGCGCTGCATGGATCTGCCGGGGCAGGACCTGTTCCAGTATCTCGATGCCGATGGCGAGCGTCACTCCGTCAGCTCATCCGACATCAACGACTATCTGCACGAGATCACCGGCGCCGACTTCACCGCGAAGGACTATCGCACCTGGGCCGGCAGCGTGTTCGCGCTCGCGGCGCTGCGCAGGCTCAAGTGGGACACGGTGACGGAGGCGCGCAAGCATATTGTCGGGACCATCAAGGAAGTGTCCCAGTTGCTGCGCAACACGCCGGCGGTGTGCCGCAAATGCTATGTGCATCCCGCCGTGATCGAGGCTTTCGAGGCGGGCGGACTGGCCGAATCGATGCCGGCGAGCCGCCGTCACGGACTCAAGACCGACGAAGCCGCGCTCGCGATCTTTCTCGAACTGGACGCGAAGCGCCGTGCCCGCGAAGCGGCGCGCAAGCATCGCAAGGGCGCCGACCCGAGCGATGCGCGTCTCACCAACCTGCTCGACGCCTCCAGCCGCAAGGCGCGCGCCGGTGCGCTGAAGACCAGCGGCAAGCGCGCGGCGGCGCAGGCGCTGGAGCGCGTCGCGAAGAAGCCGGCGCCGA
The DNA here is from genome assembly GCF_031451315.1 of Caballeronia sp. LZ032. Taxonomy (NCBI): domain Bacteria; kingdom Pseudomonadati; phylum Pseudomonadota; class Betaproteobacteria; order Burkholderiales; family Burkholderiaceae; genus Caballeronia; species Caballeronia sp. LZ032. Next base: position 1,306,104 of record NZ_JARUXP010000004.1, on the reverse strand, counting down.
AGGCAGCGCGGCCGGCGTCGAAGAAGATCGCGCGGACGCGTTCGTCCACGGCGTTGGCTATCCGCTGACGTGACGTGCGTTGACGTGCGGTGCATTCAGCCGACCTGGTTCAGCTCGAACACGTAGTCGATCGCGTGGCCGTTCCAGTCGTATTCGAGATAGGCCGCGTGGTGGCAGTCGCGCAGCATCGTCGTGCGGAGGGCCGCGAGGCACTCGCCCTGCGGGTCGCGCACCGACGGATACGCAATCCCCGCCGCGCCGGCCTCACGCGCCGCACGGCCGAGCGCGCGGCCCGCGCCGTAATCGACGGGATCGAGCAGACGCGCATCCAGGCCATTCCGTGCGATGGCGTCCCCGCGCAAATCCACCACTTCACCGTACGCCGTCACCGAATAGAGGCGCATCTGCTGCCGCAGCGGCGCTTCGTTGGTGGCGCGCAGAAACAGGCTCGAGTGATAACGCGTTTCCTCGATGGCCGTCTGACGATCACGCGCGCAATAGAACACGCCGTAGTGTCCGTCGGAGAAACGGCTGCCGTTCGGATTCAGATGCGTGAACGCGGCCATGATCGGCCCGCAGCCCGGCCCGAAGCAGCGCTCGTCCTGCGGCACGAGATCCAGTTCGCCGAGTTCGGTCCGCAGGCGGTCGTTGGTCATCGCCTCCAGCGCGTACAACGCTTCGAAATCGTGCGGCGACGCCACGCGGTCGAACAGGTTCACAGCGGGAAAGCGAGTGGGAATCACGCGATACGCGGGCGACCAGTCGAGCAGGCCATGCGGCCAGCGCTCCCGCCAGTCGGACGGGTTCTTGCCGAATTCGATACCCATCACGCCCATCCGCCTCGCATCGCATCGAGGTACTGCCGAACGGCGAGCAGGTCGCTGATATTGCCTGCCAGCATGCGGTCGAGCGCCGGCTTGCCGCCGAAGGGCGGCGCGGTGTTGGGGCGGCGGATCCAGGTGTCGGCGGCGCCGGGGTCCGGCAGCAGGATCTGCAACGCCTTGTAGATGCCGAGAATGAGCGACAGGCGCTCGAGCTTGTCGCGTTCGAGCCGCGCCGATTCAGGCGCGTTCTTCCATTTGAAATATGTGGAACGCCCGGGCGAACCCAGCAGGATGATCTGCTCTTCGGCCGTTAGCGACCAGTCCCGGGCGATGTTGATGAAGGCGCGCAGGCCGGCGGCGGAAAGGTCGCCTGTACGCAGTGCCGGGGGCGGCGGCGTGTGGCCTGTCGCCGCTGAATGGGCGCGTGCGGCATGGGACATGTCATCAAGTCTCGAAAGGAACTTGATGACCATATTAGTCCATATGTGGATTAATTCAAGCGATGCATGAACTTTCGTGCTCGGCGCGACGGATCACGCGTCTTCATCGACGGGTCCGTAACGGCGGCCCGGCACATGCGCCCGCAACGCTTCAGCGATCTGCTTGGACGTGCAGTCGGCGGGGAAGATGCGGCACTGGACGCGCGGATCGTTCTTGCTTTCCCATTCGACCATCCGGTAGGCCAGACCGAACAACGGCTCGACCGGCGCCGACAGACGGCAGCGGCGCAGCGCGAGCGCGTGCTTCTTGCGCAGCGTCGGAGCGAGATTGGCGAAAGACGGGCGCGCAGTGGTGTTGGCAGGCATGGCACATTCCTCATCGTGGGCGGCTCGGACCGTCATCTGACGGCGCCAGCGGAGCCGGATCGCGCTTGGAGTGTGTCGGCCCAGAATTAAGCGCGCCTTAATTTCGAGATGGCTGAAGACAAGGCGCGTCGAAATGTCACCGGGACGGGGAAAAATGGCGTTGGCGCGCGGGTCAAGAGGGGTTGCTGCATTTTCACCACGCTGAAATCAGCAGGTTTGCCGGGGCGGTCGATTACTGTATATTCGTACAGCTTGTTCGTCACAGGAGCTTGCCGATGAATCGACACAGCGATTCGCTCGAAGCCGCCGCGCTCGAACGTTTCATGCGCGCGACGCGAGCCGTCCACGCAGCGTTCGACGCCACGCGAAGCGAGCCTGGATTAGAAGCAAGCGGTCAGTCCGCCGCGTGTTCACTCGGGCGACTCGACGCCGCGTTACACGAACTCGACACCTCCGAGCGCTCGCTCGACGCCATCCTCTCGCGCAGAGCGGGCCACTCACCGTTGGAGCGAAACCTTTGAAGCGCGCATTGCTCATTCTTCTGCTGGTCTTCGGCTCGTCGTCATTGTTCGCGGCCGAGCGTTACACGGAAGTCTGGAATCCGCCCGAGGCGCAAGCCGTGAAGGGCAAGCCGAAGTCCCACACGGGCAGCCAGGTCGCCGCGAAGAAAAAGCGCAAGAGCGCGACGGCGGTGAAGCAGGTGGCCGACAAGGCCGCGATCGAAGCGCCTGTCGTCACGGCACGGCCGAAGGCATCGTCGCCGAAACAATCCGAACCCATGATTCCGCGCAAGATCGAACCGAACGGGCAGGTCATGCGCGTCTGATAGCGCCGGACGGGTCAAGAAAATGAAAAGGGGCGCCCGGTCGGGCGCCCCTTTTCATTTGCGCAAGTCGCTACCCGCTCAATGCAGCGCGGGCGCGCGGGACGTCACAGCCGTCCCATCAGCAAAAGCACGATCACCACGATCAACACGACGCCGACAATACCGCTCGGCCCATAACCCCAACTGCGGCTATGCGGCCAGGACGGAATGGCGCCGATCAGGATCAGGATCAGGATGATCAGCAGGATGGTTCCGATCGTCATTTTGACGTCTCCTTGTTAATTGATCGCGATTGACGAATCGACACCCGGCGCGGCCTCCCAACTGCCTGCAACACAGTGCGCCGGGGCGGCGGAACTTGCTGCCGTCCGGTCCGAGGTGCGATCGACGAGAAGAGTAGAGCAATGGCTGTGCCAGTCAGCCTGAAACCCAGGCGGCACAAGGCTTCGGGCGTTTCCCGGACAGACGTCGGAACAGGCGGATTGTCAAAAATGACGAGCGAACGATAGGGGAAGCGCAAAATTTGCAACCGGCGGGAGCGCGGATCGCCGCGCTCCCGCCACGCACGCGTTCAGGCGGCGATTCAGAAGATGCCGCGGAACACCCAGAACAGGAAGCCCGCGAGCGCGATCGAAACCGGCAGCGTCAGGATCCACGCCAGCGCCAGGCTGCGCACCGTGCGCCATTGCAGGCCGGAACCGTTCGCGGCCATCGTGCCGGCAATGCCCGACGAAAGCACGTGCGTCGTGCTGACCGGAAGGCCGTAGGCATCGGCGGCGCCGATGGTCAGCATCGCGACGAGTTCAGCCGATGCGCCTTGTCCATACGTCAGATGCGTCTTGCCGATGCGCTCACCCACCGTCACGACGATGCGCTTCCAGCCGACCATCGTGCCAAGTCCCAGCGCTACCGCCACGGCTACCTTCACCCACGTCGGGATGAACTTGGTCGCGTGATCGAGCTGCTTCTTGTAGTTGTCGAGGGTCGCGAGGTCGGGTTGCGAGAACGCGGGCGTCTTCTGCTTCTCCATGATGCGCAGCGCCTCGGACGCGACATACATCTCGTTGCGCACGTTGCGTACGTTGCCTTGCGGCAGTTCAGCCATGGTCTGACTCGGGCGAACCTGCGATTCGATCGAGTCGACGAGGCTGTTCAACGAGGCCACCGAGTCCGGTGCCAAGGTTTTCGTCTGGACGAACTTCTCGACCTGGGCGCGGGCATCGGCGGCGGGCGCGACGCCGTTGCTGTAGCGCTGCAACGCTTCGGCCGCGCTGTGGCTCACGGCGAGGAAGGTCTGCGTTTCGTTGGCCGTCACGGCCTTGTTGAGCGCATAGGCAGTCGGCACGGTGCCGATCAGGATCAGCATGATGAGGCCCATGCCCTTCTGGCCGTCGTTGGAGCCGTGCGCAAACGAGACGCCCGTGCAGGTCAGGATCAGCAGGCAGCGGATCCAGAACGGCGGCGGCGCGTTCTTTTCCGGCTCCTTGTAGAGCGCCGGCACGCGCACGACGAGCTTCAGCACATACAGCAGGAAGCCCGCGAGAATGAAGCCGACGATCGGCGAAAACAGCAGCGACTTGCCGACCGACACCGCCTGGCTCCAGTCGACGCCCGACGTGCCGTTCGAACCATGCAGCATCTGGTTCATCAGGCCGACGCCGATCACGGAACCGATCAGCGTATGCGAGCTGGACGACGGCAGGCCGAGCGCCCAGGTGCCGAGGTTCCAGATGATCGCCGCGATCAGCAGCGCGAACACCATGGCGAAGCCCTGCGAACTGCCGACGCCGATGATCAGTTCGACCGGCAGCAGTTGCAGGATGCCGAAGGCCACCGCGCCGCTGGAAATCAGCACGCCGATGAAGTTCCACATGCCGGACCAGACGACCGCCAGATTGGGCGTCAGCGAATGGGTGTAGATGACGGTGGCGACGGCGTTGGCCGTGTCATGAAAGCCGTTGACAAATTCGAAGCCGAGCGCGATCAGCAGCGCGACGCCAAGCAGCACATACGGAAGTACCGACGATTCCCGCACCGGCGCGAGATCTTCGAGCAGATGCATCACGCAATAGACGACGCCGGCCGCGATCACCAGCAGAAAGATCAGCAGGGCGTAGCGCTGGCCGGGAGAGCGGCCGCTCTCGGTTTGAGGAAAGACAACTTGATTCATGTCGCGTCCTTGAGGCTGGGCTTGTGCGCGTTGCGCGCGTGGGCGGCAAATAGGGAAACGGCGGATGGGTGCGTTGCGAAGCACAATCGCTGATGTTTCACCCGCCGTGTGTCGATTTCGTGAAACACGCATCAATCGCGGATCAATCATGAATTCATATGATCTGAACCGCGGCGCAGGCGCGTTCGGGAGGAAGCATGACGATATGGATCGAAATCGCGTTGCGGGCGGTGCAGCGAGAGGAGGGGCGGGCCACGCTGATCGCGGCGCTCGAGCGGATCGCCGCGTTTGTCGGGCATCCACCCACGCGTGGGTTGCTCCATGTACGCGAGATTCCGCTGAAAGCGCCGGACTGGCGGCTGACGGTCGAAACCCAGAACGGCGCGCGCACCCTGCGCGCCGTCCTGACGGAACAGCCGCCCGTTCCCGGCTTTGCGCGCTACCGGAGCTTCGCGCGACCGGCGGGCGATGATCTCGCCGCATCGCTGCGCGAATTCGCCGAAGCCGAGGCCGGTTTGCGCGTGCCGCTGGCCAAGGCGCATCGGGTGATCGGCTTTGCTGCCCAGGCGGTGCCGGCGGCCGCAGACGGTCGTGAAATCGAGCGTATCGCATGGCGCATCGACATCGAGGGCGTATTCCTGCGCGCGTTGCTTGAAACCGCTGCCGATGGTCATCCGGAACTGCGCCTCGCCGCGCCCGCCGTCGATGGTTCGATGGATGCGCTGTTCAGTCTCGCCGGCGCGGTCATCGACGCGACGCCTTTCGTCATCGCGTCCGGCGCGGCTTCCGCGCCGAGTGCCGATCCCGTTTGCGCAACGAGCCTCGATGTGCCTCCTTCAGCGACGCGGCGAGCGGCCTTCGTCGCGATGGCGGCGTCGGTGGCCGGGCAGTGGTTCGGCAACGAAGCTGCCGCGCGCGACGGTCTCGGCGACGAGCACGTACATCAGTTGCGGGTCGTGCAGAGGCGTCTGAAGACGCTTCTGAAGCTGTTTCGCGACGATATCGACGAGACCTGGCACACGCACATCGCTCCTGAACTTGCCTGGTTCGGCGGCTTTCTCGCCGAGGCGCGCGACTGGGACGTCTTCGCCGGCACGACGCTGCCGGCCTACGCCGCTTCCGACGATGACGCCACCCGCTGGCAAGCGCTCATCGCGGCGGCGGAAGCGCGGCGGCAGGACGCGCGCGTAAGGCTGCGCGAGGCGCTCGCGTCGAAACGGCATGCGCGGCTCGCGCTGGCCTTCATCGAATGGCTCGCGCGCTTCGCGGTGCAGGAGGATGCCGCCCCGACGAGTTTCGTCGCGTTCGGGGCGAGGCGGATCCACAAGGACTATCGCCGGATCGCCGGCGTGCCCGATCTCGTCCGGCTTCCGGCGCAGGAGCGGCATCGCGTGCGCATTCAGGCCAAGCGGCTGTGCTACGCGCTGGAATTCTTCCGCTCGATCCTGTCGTCCCGAACCCGCAAGCACGCCGGCGCGCTGCTCGGGCAACTCCAGTCCGCGCTGGGCGAAGCCAACGATGCCGCCGTCGCCGCCGACCGCCTCGTCGCGCTGCCCGAAGCCACCGACTATCAGCGCGGTTTCGCGCGCGCGTGGAGCGCGGCTACGTCGCGCACGGGCGCGCAGGAAGGCGAGCGCGTGTTGCGCGCGCTGCGTCGTCCGCGTCTGAAGGCGTCGTTATAATGCGGCACGCCGGATTGTTTCGATTTCAGTAACGGCGCGACCTCTGGAGACGATGCATGAACGGTGACGAACCGCTCGCACGACGCGAGCCGCTCGAAATCGGCGGTTCCGTGTGGCTGACGAACGGGGCGGAAACGTTGGGCGGCGCATCGCGCATTGCGCTGCTTGCCGCGATCCGCGACGCCGGGTCGATCACGGCCGCCGCCAAGCGGATCGGCATGAGCTACAAGGCCGCATGGGACGCCGTCGACACGATGAACAACCTCGCCGGCGAGCCGCTCGTGACCACGTCAAGCGGCGGCCGCGGTGGTGGCGGCACGACGCTCACGCCGGCAGCGCTGCGGCTCATCGAGACTTATCGCGTGGTGGAGCGCGAGCATCGCAAATTTCTGCAACGGGCGGGCGCGGCGATCGCCGACTTTGCCCATGACTGGCAACTGATCGGGAGACTGGGGATGAGAACAAGCGCACGCAATCAACTGGCAGGCAAGGTGACCAAGGTCACGCGCGGTGCCGTCAACGATGAAATCGAACTCGGCCTGCCGGGCGGCCAGACCATCGTCGCGGTCGTGACCCATGAAAGCACGCAGGCGCTTGGCCTGAAGGAAGGCAGCGACGCCTTCGCGCTGATCAAGGCATCGTGGGTGATGCTGATGGAAGACACGAACGCCAGGCTCTCGGCGCGCAATCAGCTGCACGGCACGGTCAGCAACGTGACGAAAGGCGCGGTGAATGCGGAAGTGTCACTGACGCTCGACGGCGGCACCACCGTGACGGCGATCATCACCAACCAGAGCGCCGACACGCTGGGACTCGCGCAAGGTCAGAAGGCGGTGGCGGTGATCAAGGCGTCGAGCGTGATCATCGGCGTGAACGACTGAGCCTCTGATTTCGACTGAATCTCAGGCGGCGTCTGGATCCGTCGCCTGAACCTCCGTCCGATGCTCCGGCGCACGCGGGCGTTTCACCTTCCAGCTGGCTCGCACATAGGGCCGTGCATGGCCCGACAAACCGAGGGCGATCTCGGTGATCCAGTGCTGCGTCGGCACCGGCACGCCGTGCAACGCGATGACGACCGCGGCGAAGCTCGCGGCCACGGGCATCGGCGCGAGCTTTCCGGGCTCGGCGCGCCACGCGAAGCGCACGAAAGCCAGCGCGACCACGGCGCCGAGCGCGCACCCCGCGACGACCTCCGACACCGAATGAGCATCGAGCACCACGCGCGATACGCCCACGGCCAGCCCCAGCAGCAATCCGGCTGCGACGCCGAGCGCCCGCAGCGAATTCCGCGCGGGCAGCAGCGCGACGAAAACGGCCACCGGCAGCACCGACGTCGACATGAGCGCATGTCCGCTGATGCCGGTGAAATCGAGATTGCGCATGCCGATTCCCCAGCCGATGAATGCGATCTTGCTCAGTGCGACCAGGCCGCTTGCGGTGCCAAGCAGCGCGAGCCATGCGCCCGCGTATTTCCAGCGATAGCCGAGCGCGAGCCACGCGGCAATGATGAGCGCGACCGGACCCATCACGCCGACACTGCCGAGCGCGGTGATCCAGTACCAGACGGAAACGGGAAGCTCCATGGACATTGATGGCTTGGGAATAGGGGTTGCTGCAGCGCGGTAGCCGACGGCTTGCACTGCCATCTCCTGTTTTGGCAGGCTAATCCTCAGCAGTATAACTGCCTGCTGCCGTACGCAATTATGTGACAACGTAGGCCGCGTTTACGGGTTACATCGCGTAACTTTCGTTTATTTTTCGCTATTTTGTTGAATTGCTGTTAATTCGTCCCGATATGTCATGCGCGGACGAGCGATCGCTCGGGCAAAAGATGTTATTGTGCATTGCACAACCCGGCGTGGAACTCCTGCTCGCGCCGTTCGATTGCCAGTTTCCAGAGGACCCAGCCGAATGTCGAAAAGCCTTACCAAGCTCTGGCTGCGCGGCTTGAGACGCCTGGTCGCCAGCCACGTTGAAGCGGTTCACGCTCCCAAGCCACGGACCAAACCCAAGGCCAAGCCCACGCCCACGCGGGCCAAGACCGTCAAGTCGAAACTTCAGTCGGGCGCGGCCGCCAAGGCGTCGTCGCCGCGTACCGGCACGCGCCCGGCCGCGCGCGAGTCGCGGGTGCGGCCGCGTGCGTCGGCCTGGGCGCGTGGGAAGTGGGCGCGCTCCTACCATTCGGCGCCGCCGACATCGGCTGGCCGGCTGGTGAATCACTTGTCGTACGCGCTCTATCTGCCGCCGAACGAAAGCGCCGAGCGGATGCCGCTCGTCGTCATGTTGCACGGCTGTAAGCAGAACGCAGACGAGTTCGCCCAAGGCACGCGCATCAATCTCCTCGCCGATAAATACGGCTTCGCGGTGCTGTATCCGGAGCAGTCGAAGCACGAGCATGCGCATCGCTGCTGGCATTGGTACGACGACTCGGGCGGCGGCGGTGGCGGCGAGGCGGCTTCCGTGATCTCGCTCATTGACGCCATCGTCGCGGAGCACGATCTCGACGAAGAGCGCGTCTACGTTGCCGGGATGTCGGCCGGGGCGGGACTTGCCGCGCTGCTCGCGATCCGCCATCCGCAGACGTTCGCGGCGGTCGGGCTGCATTCCGGCGTGGTATTCGGCGAGGCGCATTCGGCCATCGGCGCGATGGATGTCATGCGCCGCGGCAGCCGCACGGATCCGGTCGCCTTGATCGATGCCGCCGTCGACGTTCGCGAGTACCCCGGCATGCCGGCGATCATCGTGCATGGCGAGCTGGATTCTGTCGTCACGGCCGCGAATGCCGAACAGTTGACCCGGCAGTTCTTGCGGCTGAACGGTTTCATTGATGCTGAAGGCAACCGCCGTGCGGGCGAAGTCCGCGAAGAGAAACTCGCCGACGGCGTGATCAGCGATTACGTCAAGAACGGCCGTCGGGTCGTGAAGACGTCGATTGTGCGCGGACTCGGCCATGCATGGGCCGGCGGCGATGACACCGTGGCCTTCCATTCATCGAAAGGGCCAGATTCAGCCGCCGTGATGTGGGAATTTTTTAAGCACCAGCGACGCTCCGGCGGGGCTGCCAGCAAGGCCCGCGTGGCGTAACGGGCGTCGAAGTGTCGCAAAATTGTGTTTGAGATCAGAGATTTATTTTGTCGGGGCTGGCGCTGGATCAGGGATTACCCTATAATCGCTTCATAGGTAGTAACCCTAGTATCCCAGCGAGGCCCACCATGTTCCTGCTCAGCCGCATTTTCCTGTTCCTGACCAAGTCTGCCGACCAGCGTGACCGCGAGCGCGACGACGCCTATCTCGCCGAAGCCACGGACGTCTACGATCTCGAATATCGTATGAAGAAGCTGGACCAGCGAGTCAAGACACGTCATCCGCAGTGGATGTCGAACTAAGTTTCTGACTTGAGTTGTTCGCCGGATTATCTTCCGGCAGAAACGCATAAAGAAGCCGGCTCATTTGCTTGAGCCGGCTTTTTCTCGTCCCGAATTTTTGCGCGTGTCGTTCTAGACCTTCGGGGCGTCGGAGGTGTCCGGGATATCCGGCGTATCCGGCGACTGCACGCCGAAGCAGCCGCGATACGTGGCGTAGAACGAGCAATACAGTGCGGTAGTGACAAGAATCGACGCCGGCATCAGCACCGCCAATGCCATCTCCTGCCCGGCGCCGAGCGCCTGCATCAATGCGGTGAGGCCGAACGACACCGCAAGCGCAATGCAAATCCACAACACGCCGTAATAGACGAAGGCACCACGGTTGCGCCAGCACGACACCAGGCTGAAGAACAACGCCTTGGCGGGCGGCACGTCGTGCCATGCGACAAGAATCGGTGCGAACCAGAACAGCATCGCGAACGGGATGTAGCACACCAGCGCAACGAGCACCGCTAGCGGACTGAAACTCGCCGCGACAGTTTCGGGGTCGCCGGCGGGCGCGTCGCCCATCATGAGGTTCAGCAGCGTGCCGCCGTCCACCAGCGCCGACACCGCGAAGATCACGGCCATCGCCACGACATACAACGCGCCGAGCGCGAGCAACCGGCGCGCAACGACGCTCCCGTACGAGCGGAAGCCGTCGACGAGCACGGTCGGCCAGACGGGTTTGCCGGCAATCGTGTTGCGGCATGCCGCCATGAAGCCGACCGCCACGCCCGGAATGAACAGGAGCGGCAGCACCGGCCCGATCAGCGGCACGCGCGAAATCAGCGTCATCACGAACAAATAGGCGAAGAACACCGTGAGAAACGCAAAGGGATTGCGGCGAAACAGCCAGATTCCCTGGCGGAACCACACGTAGCCGGTCTTGGCGGGGACTTCGATGAGTCGCATAGAGAGGATTAGCCTTGTGCGGATGGAGCAGCAGCCTGGACGCGCGCGCGCAGGATGCGTTCGAAATGACCCGGATCGTGCGCGTTCAGCATCTGCGCTTCACGCGGCCGATGAAAATCATGCAGGCGCGACACCCAAAACCGCATCGCGCCTGCGCGCAGCATGTCGTTCCAGTGACGCTCCTCGGCGGGCGTGAACGGCCGCACGGTCTGATACGCGCGCAGCAACGCATCGACACGCGCGGCATCCAGCGCGCCCGTGGCGAGATCCGTGCACCAGTCGTTGACGGTCACGGCAACGTCGAACAGCCATTTGTCGACGCCCGCGAAATAGAAGTCGAAGAAGCCGCCGAGACGCGCATGTTCGAGCCCCGGCGCGAACAGCACATTGTCGCGGAACAAGTCGCAATGACACGGGCCGCCGGGCAACGCCGCGTAATCCGCGGAGCCGAAGAACGCCGCCTGCCAGGCCAGTTCGCCCTCGAACAACTCGCGCTGCTCATGGCTCAGGAATTCAACGATCGACGGCGCCTTCTCCTGCCACCACGACAGGCTGCGCAAATTCGGCTGATGCTGCGGGAAATCGCTTCCGGCAAGATGCAGGCGCGCAAGCATCTGCCCGACCTCGATGCAATGCGCGGGCGACGGCGCAAGTTCAGGCGCGCCGTCCAGTTTCGTGACCACCGAAGCGGGCTTGCCATGCAGCATGCCGAACAGCGTGCCGTCACGGCGCGGCATCGGATCGGGCACGGGCACGCGATGCGAGGCCAGATGACGCATCAGATCGAGATAGAACGGCAACTGCGTGGCGCTCAGATTCTCGAAGATCGTCAGCACGAATTCGCCGCGCGTGGTCGTGAGAAAGAAGTTGCTGTTTTCGATACCGGACTGGATACCGCGCAATTCGACGACATCGCCGAGATCGTAGTCTTGCAGCCAGTCGCCGAGCTCGGCGTGGGTGACGGGGGTAAAGACGGCCATGCAGGGAAGCGTCGGTCAGGTTGGACGGCCCGGAGCGGGCCTGTGAAGATCGGCGCGGCCTGTCGGACGCCGCGCCGCGAGACCGCGACTCGCATTCGTAGCGAGTCCGGCGCGATCAGGAAAGATCAGTAACGCAGGTTGATCGATGGCAGGCGGGTGCTGGCCTTGCCGTTGTCGCGTACTTGCGGCGAGGTATCGGCGGGCGAGCTCATCTGGTAACGCGTGCCGAAGTTGGAACGCACGTCGATCTCGACCGGCTTGCCCTTGTCGCGGAACTCGGTGATTTCAGTGCCGTTCGTGCTCAGTTCGTGAAAGCTCGGCGTGCGCGGCGGCGAGATTTCGACTTTCGAGCTGACATTGGCCGGCGGGCGGTTGATGGCTTTCAGATCCGGAAGTCCCGCTGCTTCTTCCGGCGACATTTTCTGCGTGGCGGGTTGCGGCTCGATTTGAGCGGCTTGCGGCGCCGGCTGCGCGACTGCGCCGAGGCTTGCGGCGGCGAGGACTGCCGCGACGGCGGCGCAAAGGTGCAGCTTCATGATGGTTCTCCAGGCGATGGCCGGATTCTAGCAAAAAGCCTTGCCGAATCAGTGGAACGCCTTATTGTGCGCCGGTTTTCAGCATTTCGACGTGGCGCCGAAAAAACACTGTTGCACGGTGTGATTGCACGCACTCACGTGATCAGGGGCTTCATGGATCGGGCATTCTTCCGTGTTAATGTCGATTCATCGAAGGCATCAAAAAAAGACACAAGATCATGACAAACGACCGGACTCAAAGCACCCAGGGCACGCCTGCCAACGACTTCCCGACCGAATCCTTCGAAGATCCCGTCGCGGCCGTCACGCGGCTTTCCGCCATCTACGAAGCCAACACCGCATTCCTGCGCGATGCGTTCGCGCGCTATCGACGCAATGAGCAGTTCACGCATCGTGTGCGTGCGTGTTATCCGTTCGTGCGCGTGCGAACCGAGTGGAATACGCAGATCGATTCACGCCGCTCGTATGGTTTCGTCGCCGGGCCGGGCATTTATGAAACGACGCTCACGCGCCCCGACCTGTTCGGCGATTATTATCGCGAGCAGTTGCGCCTGCTCGCGAAGAATCATCATGTAGGCATTGAAGTGGGCGTGTCGGCGCAGCCGATTCCGATTCACTTCGCATTCGCCGAAGGCATTCATCTCGAAGGCGATCTGGACCGCGACCGTCTGCTCGCGATGCGCAATATCTTCGATACGCCGGACCTCGCGCTGCTCGACGACCGCATCGTCAACGGCACCTTCGAGCCCGGTCCTGGCGAGCCGCATCCGCTCGCGTTGTTCACGGCGGCGCGCGTGGACTTCTCGTTGCACCGGCTGCGCCACTACACCGCGACCTCGCCGACGCATTTCCAGAACTACGTGCTGTACACGAACTACCAGTTCTATATCGACGAATTCGTGAAGCTCGGCCGCACGATGATGTCGCGTGCCGACGACGAAGCCACGCGCGCCTATCGCAGCGAGTATTCATCGTTCGTCGAACCCGGCGACGTCGTCACGTATAACGCGAACCTCGGCGAACAGCCCGAGGAGGGCTCGGCCCCCGCGCGCCTGCCGCAGATGCCCGCGTATCACCTGAAGCGCGCGGACGGCAGCGGCATCACGATGGTGAACATCGGCGTGGGACCGTCGAACGCGAAGACGATCACGGACCATATCGCGGTGCTGCGCCCGCATGCGTGGATCATGCTTGGACATTGCGCGGGGCTGCGCAATACGCAGCGGCTCGGCGACTACGTGCTCGCCCACGGTTACGTGCGTGAAGATCACGTGCTCGATGACGACCTGCCGCTGTGGGTGCCGGTGCCGGCGCTGGCGGAAGTGCAGGTGGCGCTGGAGAAGGCGGTCGCGCAGGTGACGCGGCTCGAAGGCACCGACCTGAAGCGCGTGATGCGCACGGGCACGGTGGCGAGCGTGGATAACCGCAACTGGGAACTGCGCGATCATCGCGAGCCGGTACGGCGGCTGTCGCAGAGCCGGGCGGTTGCGCTCGACATGGAAAGCGCGACGATCGCCGCCAACGGCTTCCGCTTCCGCGTGCCGTACGGGACGCTGTTATGCGTGTCGGACAAGCCGCTGCATGGCGAACTGAAGCTGCCCGGTATGGCCGACCAGTTCTATCGCGCGCAAGTGGATCAGCATCTGCAGATCGGCGTGAAGGCGATGGAGTTGCTGCGCATGAACGGGCTGTCGCAATTGCACAGCCGCAAGCTGCGCAGCTTCGCCGAAGTGGCGTTCCAGTAAGTCAGAAGCGTTGCATCGGGGCGAGCGGCGCTCGCCCCGCCACCCATCTCACAGATAGAACATCCGGTCTTCGTCCGACTTGCCTTCGGCGGGCTGTTCGGGCGCGTCCTCGCGGTCTTCATAGAAGCGCAGCACCGCGTCGAGCACCTGATCGGGATCGTCGATGACCTGCATCAGGTCGAGATCCTTCTCGCCGATCACGCCATTGGTCAGCAGCGTCTTCTTGAACCAGTCGAGCAGGCCGGCCCAGAACTCCGCACCGACCAGCACGATGGGCACATGGCGCGACTTCTTCGTCTGGATGAGCGTGAGGACTTCGGCGAGTTCGTCGAGTGTGCCGAAGCCGCCCGGCATCACCACGACCGCGTCCGAGTTCTTCACGAACGTGACCTTGCGCGTGAAGAAGTGACGGAAGCGCAGCGAGATGTCCTGCCATTGATTGCCGGACTGTTCATGCGGCAATTCGATGTTGAGACCGACCGAAGGCGACTTGCCCGCGTGCGCGCCCTTGTTGGCCGCTTCCATGATGCCCGGGCCGCCGCCCGAGATCACGGCGAAGCCCGCATCGGAGAACTTCTGCGCGATTTCAATGGTGCGCTGATAGTACGGCGACTCGGGTTTGAGACGGGCCGAACCATAGATACTGATGGCAGGACGGATCTCCGAGAGGTACTCGGTCGCCTCGATAAACTCTGCCATAATCGTGAACATCTGCCACGATGCGCGAGCCTTCTTGGCTGTCGCGCGCTCTTGATCTGCGAGCGATCGCAGACTCGGAATCACTTTTCTCTTGTTCATAATGCCTGAAGAACTCAGTCTTGAAGGTAAGACCCTGCTATTGGTCGACGGTTCTAGTTACTTGTACCGGGCCTACCATGCGATGCCTGACCTGCGAGGCCCCGACGGCGGTCCCACTGGCGCACTGTATGGAATGATCAACATGCTGCGGCGCTTGCGGCGCGAAATCAATGCAGAGTATAGCGCGTGCATTTTCGACGCCAAGGGCAAGACCTTCCGCGACGACTGGTACGCCGAGTACAAGGCCAACCGGCCCTCGATGCCGGAAGACCTCTCCAGGCAGATCGAACCCATTCACGTTGCCGTGCGCGCGCTTGGCTGGCCGCTCGTCATGATCGAAGGCGTCGAGGCCGACGACGTCATCGGCACGCTCGCCGTGCAGGCCGAGAAGCGCGGCATGAAGGTGATCGTCTCGACGGGCGACAAGGATCTGGCTCAGCTTGTGACGGATCATGTCACCCTCATCAATACGATGACCAACGAAACGCTCGACCGCGCCGGCGTGCAGGCCAAGTTCGGCGTGCCGCCGGAGCGCATCGTCGACTATCTTTCTCTCATCGGCGATACGGTCGACAACGTGCCGGGCGTCGAGAAATGCGGACCCAAGACCGCGCTCAAATGGCTCACGCAATACGACACCCTTGATGGCATCGTAGAACATGCGGGCGAGATCAAAGGTGCGGTAGGAGACAATCTGCGCAAGGCTCTGGACTTCCTGCCCATGGCCCGCAAGCTCGTTACCGTGCACACGGAATGCGACCTTGCCTCGCAGATCGAATCAATCGATGCCACGCTCGCCAGCCGTCCCGAATCACGCGACGAACTGCGCGACGTGTTCCTGCGTCATGGCTTCAAGACCTGGCTGCGCGAGATCGAAATCGCCGATGCCGTCGAAGGGCCGAGCGACACGCCGCCCGCCGAAGTCACGGAGATCGAGCATCACTACGAGACCGTGCAGACGTGGGAACAGTTCGATGCCTGGCTCAAGCGCATCAACGAAGCCGAGCTCACGTCGTTCGACAGCGAGACCACGT
Source organism: Caballeronia sp. LZ032 (assembly GCF_031451315.1). Lineage (NCBI taxonomy): Bacteria > Pseudomonadati > Pseudomonadota > Betaproteobacteria > Burkholderiales > Burkholderiaceae > Caballeronia > Caballeronia sp. LZ032. The sequence continues at coordinate 1,290,384 of NZ_JARUXP010000004.1, read as the reverse complement.
CGCTCGATCCGCTGACTGCGCAGATCGTCGGCATGTCGTTCTCGGTCGAGCCGGGTCATGCGGCTTATGTCCCGGTTGCGCATCGCGGGCCGGATGCGCCCGAGCAGTTGCCGCGCGACGAAGTGCTCGCGAAGCTCAAGCCGTGGTTCGAAGATGCATCGAAGAAGAAGGTCGGCCAGCATCTGAAGTACGACGAGCAGGTGCTCGCGAACTATGGCATCGAGATGCGCGGCGTCGAGCACGACACGCTGCTGCAATCGTACGTGCTGGAGTCGCATCGTCCACACGACATGGACAACCTCGCGCTGCGCCATCTCGGCGTGAAGACCATCAAGTACGAGGACGTCGCGGGCAAGGGCGCGGCGCAGATCGGCTTCGACGAAGTCCCGCTCGAACAGGCCGCGGCCTACGCCGCCGAAGACGCCGACATCACGCTGCGCCTGCATCGCGCGCTGTATCCGCAAGTGGCGCAGGAAGAAGGGCTGCTGCGGGTGTATCGCGACATCGAATTGCCCACGTCGCGCGTGCTGCGCAAGATGGAACGCAACGGCGTGCTGATCGACCGCGAGCGGCTCGATGCGCAGAGCAACGAGATCGCGAAGCGCCTCATCGATTTGCAGGCGCAGGCGTATGAGCTTGCGGGCGGCGAGTTCAATCTCGGCTCGCCGAAGCAGATCGGCCAGATCTTCTTCGAAAAGCTGCAACTGCCGATCGTGAAGAAGACGCCGAGCGGCGCGCCTTCCACCGACGAAGAAGTGCTGCAGAAGCTCGCCGAAGACTTTCCGCTGCCGAAGGTGCTGCTCGAACATCGCGGTCTGTCGAAGCTAAAGTCCACCTACACGGACAAACTGCCGCGCATGGTCAACGCCAACACCGGCCGCGTGCATACGAACTATGCACAGGCGGTCGCGGTGACGGGGCGGCTGTCGTCGAACGAACCGAACCTGCAGAACATCCCGGTGCGCACCGGCGAAGGACGCCGCATTCGTGAAGCGTTCATCGCGCCGCCGGGCCGCAAGATCGTGTCCGCGGATTATTCGCAGATCGAACTGCGCATCATGGCGCACATTTCCGGCGACGCCTCGTTGATGCGCGCGTTCAAGGAAGGCGAGGACGTGCATCGCGCGACCGCCTCGGAAGTGTTCAGCGTGACGCCGCTTGAAGTCGACAACGATCAGCGCCGCATCGCCAAGGTCATCAACTTCGGCCTGATCTACGGGATGAGCTCGTTCGGTCTGGCGTCGAATCTCGGCATCACGCGCGATGCGGCGAAGCTGTATATCGACCGGTACTTCGCGCGCTACCCGGGCGTCGCCGCCTACATGGAGAACACGCGTCTCGCCGCGAAGGCGCATGGCTTCGTCGAGACGGTCTTCGGCCGGCGTCTGTGGCTGCCCGAGATCAACGGCGGCAGCGGTCCGCGCCGGCAGGCAGCGGAACGCGCGGCCATCAATGCGCCGATGCAGGGCACCGCCGCCGACCTCATCAAGCTCTCGATGATCGCCGTGCAGGACTGGCTCGAAACCTCGGGCACAGGTGCGAAGATGATCATGCAGGTACACGATGAACTCGTGCTCGAAGTCCCGGAGGAAGCGCTCCCCGAAGTCAGGAAGCGCTTGCCTGAACTCATGTGCGGCGTCGCGCAGCTGAGGGTGCCGCTCGTCGCGGAAGTGGGCGTCGGCAACAACTGGGAAGAGGCGCACTGACGCCCTGAGCTTCATCGAGGCCTGCTGACACACGCCGCGCGAAGGCCTATGCTGCTTCGGATGCATATGCCCGGCATGTCATCGACGCGCTTGTGACTGTCTTCGGGCCTCGCGCACAATCCGTTCATCGAGGAAACAAGCACGAACGAACACAACGGGCACGACGGCGGACCGGTTATAAAAGCACAGGGAGAGTTCCATGCATCGCTTCATCATCGTCGGCGGAGGGGCCGGCGGCCTCGAACTCGCGACGCGTCTCGGCGACCGCTTCGGCAGCACGGACAGCAAGACGCCGCCAAAAGCGCAGATCACACTGGTCGACCGCAATCCGACGCACATCTGGAAGCCGCTGCTGCATGAAGTCGCCGGCGGCAGCATGGACCCGTTCACGCAGGAACTCGAATACGCGGCGCAAGCCCTGTGGCATGGCTTCGAGTTCCAGCAGGGCGATCTGATCGGACTGGACCGCGCGAACCGGCGCATCAGGATCAGCGCGCTGCGCGACGAGGAAGCCGGCGAACTGCTGCCGGAACGCGACCTGGAGTACGACACGCTGGTCATCGCCATCGGCAGCACGACGCATTTCTTCGGCGTCGAGGGCGCACAAGCCAATTCCATCGCGCTCGATACCGTCGGCCAGGCCGAGCTTTTCCGCAAGCGGCTGATCGCGGCGTGCATTCGCGCCGAGCACGTCGCGCCCGAGCCGGTGGCCGCCGGCATCGACGAAGCCGAAGCCGAAGATCCGCCGGGCGTCGATCCGGTGCCGCGCATCCAGGTGGCGATCGTCGGCGCCGGCGCGACCGGGGTGGAATTGTCGGCGGAACTGCGCAACACGGCGCAGGTGCTGTCCGCCTACGGGCTGCACAAGCTCGACCCGAAACATGACATCGGCATCGTGTTGATCGAGGCCGGGCCGCGCATCCTGCCTGCGCTGCAGGAGCGCGTCTCCACCGCGACCGCCGAACTGCTCACCAAGCTCGGCGTGAAGCTTCTGACCGGCGAAACCGTCGCGCAGGTGGGCCGCGACTCGATCCACACGGCGAGCGGCAAGATGATTCGCGCGGACCTCACGGTGTGGGCGGCGGGCATCAAGGCGCCGGCCATCCTTGCCAACCTGGACGGCCTGCCGACCAACCGCCTCGGCCAGCTGAACGTGCGCCGCACGCTGCAAACCGAAATCGACGACAACATCTTCGCCCTCGGCGACTGCGCCGCGTGCCCGTGGCCCGGCAACGAGCGCAATGTCCCGCCGCGCGCGCAGGCCGCGCATCAGCAGGCGAGCTTTCTGTTCAAGTCGTTCGAGCGGCTGCTGCAGGGCAAGCCGCTGCCGGAGTACACCTATCGTGACTTCGGCTCGCTGGTGTCGCTCGGGCATTACAGCGCGGTCGGCAACCTGATGGGCGGGCTGATCGGCGGCAACATGCTGATCGAGGGGCTGTTCGCGCGTTTCATGTACATGTCGCTGTACCGGCTGCATGTCGCCGCGCTGCACGGCTATGCACGCATGGTGCTCGATACCATCGCGCACTGGCTGCGCCGCTCCACTGCGCCGCGTGTGAAGCTGCATTGATGTGCACGGGTTTGGAATAGAAGCGCTGCGTCGTTCGTTCAAAGCTGTTTAGAATGAGCGGCGCGCTTTTTCCGAAGCGCACGTTCGTCGTCGTGCAGCGCCGCGCCGCGTGCAGCCTTGAGCACGTCGCGCGGTTTCAAGGATCCGTGCCGCGCATTGACACTGCAAGCGCAATGCGACGGCCTCGCCGCGGGAGCCACGTATGCTAGACCCAGAAGTCGACAGCCTCATTCCGCACGTCCCGTTCAATCGCCGTAACTTCATCAAGGCAAGCATCGGCACCGGCTTCGCGGCCGCGGTGCTGCCGGTCTCCGCGCAAACCATCCATACCGACAGCGACGGCCTCGAAGCCGGCGCAATCGGCGTGCGCGGCGCGGACGGCACGCTCGTGCCGGCGTATCGCGCTCAGCCGAAGGGCAAGACGCATCTGCCGGTCATCATCGTCATTCATGAGATCTTCGGCGTGCACGAGCACATCGCCGACTTGTGCCGGCGCTTCGCGAAGCAGGGTTATCTGGCGATCGCGCCGGACCTCTACACGCGCCAGGGCGACGCCTCGGCCTACCAGTCGATGCAGCAGCTCAACGAACAACTCGTGTCGAAGGTACCGGACGCGCAGGTAATCTCGGACATCGACCAGACCGTCAAGTGGGCGGGCGAGCATGGCGGCGATCCGAAGCGTGTGGGCATTGTGGGCTTCTGCTGGGGCGGACGCATCTCGTGGCTGTATGCGGAGCACAATCCGTCGCTCAAGGCGGCGGTCGCTTTCTATGGACGGCTCGTCGGCAACAAGACGGAGAACACGCCGAGCAATCCGCTCGATCTCGCCAGCGGGCTCAAGGTGCCGGTGCTCGGGCTGTATGGCCGGCTGGACCAGAGCATTCCGCAGGACACCATCGAGCAGATGAAGCAGGCGCTCGCCAACGATCCGCCGCCCGCCCGCAACTCGCAGTTCGTCGTGTACGACGACGCCCCGCACGCGTTCTTTGCCGATTACCGGCCGAGCTATCGCAAGGCGGACGCGGAAGACGCCTGGAAGCGCGCGCTCGCGTGGTTCCGCGAGCACGGCGTCCGGTAAGGCGTCTCAGGGCTTCGCGCCGGTCGCGACGGGCCTGCCCGGATCGGCGCTCCACTCGCTCCACGAGCCGGGATAGAGCGCGGCGCCGTGCAGCCCGGCGATTTCCATTGCAATGGCGTTGTGACACGCCGTCACGCCCGAGCCGCATTGCAGCACGATGCGGTCGGGCGAGGTCGCGCCGATCAGCGTGCCGAAGGCCTCGCGAAGGTCGTGCGCGGTCTTGAAGCGGCCATCGGCGTTCAGGTTGTCCTTGAAGAAGTGATTCAGCGCGCCCGGAATGTGGCCGCCGACGGGATCGAGCGTTTCGTTCTCGCCGCGATAGCGGTCGGCGGCGCGGGCATCGATCAGCAGGTGATCACGCGTGCCGATGCTGCGCTCGATCGCCGCGGCATCGATGGTCACCTGCAGCGGCGCCGCCGCCTTGAACGTACCCTGCGTGCGCGCCGGCACGGCGGTCTCCAGCGGCTGTCCGGCGGCTTCCCAGGCGTTCAGCCCGCCGTCGAGCAGCGCGACGGAATCGTGTCCCAGCCAGCGCAGCAGCCACCAGAGACGCGCCGCATACATGCCGCCCTGCGCGTCATAGGCGACGACCTGGCGTCCTTCGTCCAGTCCGAAGCTCGCCAGTTTTTCGACGAGCGCCGCGCGCTCGGGTAACGGGTGCCGTCCGTTCGAGCCGGTTTTCGCGCCCGACAGGTCGCGATCGAGATGCAGGTAATGCGCGCCGGGAATGTGACCGGCGGCGTAGGCGGCCGCGCCTGCTTCGGGCGCGGCGAGGTCGAAGCGGCAGTCGAAGACCAGCACGCTGCCGGGCGCGGCCGCGTGCCGGTCGGCGAGGTTCGCGGCGGAGATGAGCGTGGTGTAGTGGGTGTGCTGCATGGCGGCTCCTGGAGCGACGCTCGTTTGGCGAGGGGAGTTGTCAGTCTAAACACACAAGGGGTGGGTCGTCACCGGTCCAGGGACAAAGCGGCGCGGATCTTGCGGCTGCGTCCGGTATTCATACGACGGAGGCTTCAATGAAAACAACCAAACTGCGGGTTCTGCTGGCGACGGCGACCGTACTGGCCGCTCACACCGCATTCGCCGATACCCCCGGCGCGGACTGGATGCCGAAGGAACAGGCCATTCAGAAGCTGAGCCAACAGGGCTATGCCAACGCCTATCTGAAGGCCGATGACGGTCATTGGGAAGGCGAGGCCACCAAGGGCGGGCGGATCTACGAACTGCACGTCGATCCCCATTCAGGTGCAATCACGAAGAGCGAACCGAAGCACTGACGCCAGACCGCGCGGCTGCCCATAGTCCGCGCAGGAAGCAAATGGCCCGACCGGCTTGCACCGGTCGGGCCATTCGTCATTCTGAAGCTTGCGTCGCGACCTTCAGATCGTCCCGAGCTGATGCCGCAGGAATTCGTGGAAATGCTGCATGCCGGATTCCATCGGGCTCTGGTACGGACCGACCTGGTTCTCCCCGCGTGACATGAGTGCGCGGCGGCCGGCGTCCATGCGTTCGGCGATCTCGTCGTCCTCGCGCGCGGTTTCCATGTAGGCGGCGCGCTCGGCCTCGATGAACTCGCGTTCGAACAGCGCGATTTCCTCGGGGTAATAGAACTCGACGATGTTCCGCGTCTTCTGCGTGCCCTCCGGGATCAGCCACGACACGACCAGCACGTGCGGATACCACTCGATCATCAGGCCGGGGTAATACACCATCCAGATCGCGCCGAACTCGGGCGGCGTGCCGTTGCGGAAGCGCAGGACTTCGTCGTGCCACTTGCGATACGTCGGGCTGCCCGGCTTCTCGAGATTCTTGTGGACGCCGACCGTCTGGACGCTGTACCAGTCGCCGAATTCCCATTCGAGGTTGTCGCACGACACGAAGCTGCCGAGTCCCGGATGGAACGGCGCGACGTGATAGTCCTCGAGATAGACCTCGATGAAGCTCTTCCAGTTGTAGTTGCACTCATGCACTTCAACGTGATCGAACATGAAATTCGAGAAGTTGAAATGCCGGGCGGTGCCAAGCCTGGCGAGATCCGCAGCGACGTTGCGGCCCTCCGATTCGAACAGCAGCCCCTGCCAGTTCTGCAGCGGGGTCTTGCCGAGGTTGAGGCAGGGCTTGTCCGCGAAATGCGGTGCGCCGAGCAGCTGACCGTCGAGGTCATAGGTCCAGCGGTGCAGCGGGCAGACGATGTTGTCCGCGCTGCCGCGGCCATTGAGCATGATGGCCTGACGATGGCGGCACACGTTCGACAGCAATTCGATATTGTTCTGCTGATTACGAACGAGCACGCGCCCTTCGCCTTCACCCGGAAGCGCGAAATAGTTTCCCGCTTCCGGCACCATGAGTTCGTGCCCGATATAGCGTGGACCCTGCTTGAAAAGTATGTCGAGTTCGCGCGTAAGAAGCGCTTCGTCAAAGTAAGCCGTGACTGGCAGTTGGCTATGAACAGCCTTGAGCTGCAATGCATTGCTCAGATTGGACATTCCCACTCCCGATGAAAACGTGAAAGCAGTGAACAACCCAACCATCGATGGATTCGATTTAGGGAGCCCGCGATTATACCGAAATCCCCCTCTTTGGGGAGCTTAAGGTCTTGATTTGGGTATAAATTGTGTCGGGAGTTCCGCGCATTCGCGTCGCGGGCAGACACGTTTCGCATTCCGCCGGCGAATTCACGAACGATGCGGCAACGCACTGTTAGCACTTCCGGATAGCCCGGATGCGGGTCGAAATTTTGTCTTTTGCCGTAGAATGTGCGACTTGGCTCCAAAAATTAAATTGCACATCCACGATTCATGGCGAAAACCGCTGTTCAGGACACAGGTGAGGTCACCGGCGCGAGCAGCGCCGAAGCGCCCGGCGCGGACGCCGCGCAGCTTCCGGAGAATTACGAAGCGGCGCTGGGCGAACTCGAATTGCTCGTGGCGCGCATGGAAGAGGGCGCGCTGAGTCTCGAGGAATCGCTTGCGGCGTACCGTCGCGGCGCCGCGCTTGTAGGGTTTTGCCAACAACAGCTCGAAAAAGTCGAGCAGCAGGTACGCGTCCTCGATGGCGAGACGCTCAAGCCGCTGCCCGCCGAGGTACAGCGCGCCACCCAGGGTGCAACGGAAGACAACGGGGACGACGACCTATGACCTTCGAACAATGGATGCGTGCCACGCTCGACCGCGTCGAGACAGCGCTGGAGCACTATCTGCCGGGTACCGATGTCGCGCCGGCGCGTCTGCACGAAGCCATGCGCTATGCCGTGCTCGGCGGCGGCAAGCGTGTGCGTCCGCTGCTGGTCCATGCGGCCGGCGAACTGACCGGCGCGAGCGCGCAGGCGGTGGAAGCGGCCAGCGCGGCGCTCGAAATGATTCACGTGTATTCGCTGGTGCATGACGACATGCCCGCCATGGATGACGACGCATTGCGTCGCGGCAAGCCCACGGTACATATCCAATATGACGAAGCGACGGCATTGCTCGTCGGCGATGCGCTGCAATCGCAGGCCTTCGTTGCGCTGACCGCGGCCGGCAACGGTCTGAACGATACCCAGCAGGCCGCGCTCGTGCGCGAGCTGGCGGTCGCGAGCGGTTCGCTCGGCATGGCGGGCGGGCAGGCCATCGACCTCGAAAGCGTCGGACGCAAGCTCTCGCGTCCCGAGCTCGAGACCATGCATCGCAAGAAGACAGGCGCGTTGTTGCGCGCGTCGGTGCGCATGGGCGCGCTGGCGGGCGCAACGCCGGACGCAGAGGCGCTCGCGGCGCTGGATCAATACGCCGCCGCGGTCGGACTTGCGTTCCAGGTGGTCGACGACATCCTCGATGTCACCGCCGACTCCGCCACGCTCGGCAAGACGGCGGGCAAGGACGCGCAGCATGACAAGCCCACTTACGTGTCGATCATCGGTCTCGACGCGTCGCGCGAACTCGCGGCGCAGCTGGGCCGCGACGCGCACGGCGCCATCCAGCCGTTCGGCCCGCGCGGCCAGCGGCTGGCCGAGCTTGCAGACCTGGTCGTGAACCGGGTGAATTGATTGTTGAACGCGTGACGAACCCCACGGCGCGAGCGGTCCGACCCGGAAGCATCGCGCTGAACGAATCACGCCAGTTTTCCTAAAATGGGACGACGATGTACGACCTGCTGAAATCCATCGACGATCCGGCCGACTTGCGTGCCCTCGATCGACGCCAACTGCAACCGCTAGCCGACGAGCTGCGAGCCTACGTGCTCGACAGCGTCTCGCAGACGGGCGGGCATCTGTCGTCCAATCTGGGCACTGTCGAGCTGACAATCGCGCTGCACTATGTGTTCGATACCCCTGCTGACCGCATCGTCTGGGATGTCGGCCATCAGACCTATCCGCATAAGATCCTCACCGGCCGCCGCGACCGGATGTCCGGACTCCGCCAGCTGGGCGGCATCTCCGGCTTCCCGCGCCGCTCCGAGTCCGAGTACGACACCTTCGGCACCGCGCATTCGAGCACGTCGATTTCGGCGGCGCTCGGCATGGCGGTCGCGAACAAGCTGCAGGGCGACAACCGCTACTCCATCGCCGTGATCGGCGACGGCGCGATGACCGCCGGCATGGCCTTCGAGGCGATGAACAACGCGGGCGTCGCCGACGACCTGCCGCTGCTCGTCATCCTCAACGATAACGACATGTCGATCTCGCCGCCGGTCGGCGCGCTGAACCGGCATCTCGCGCGTCTGATGTCGGGGCGTTTCTACGCCGCCGCGCGCGCGGGCGTCGAGCGCGTGCTGCGCGCCGCGCCGCCCATGCTGGACCTCGCGCGCAAGCTCGAAGAACACGCGAAGGGCATGATCGTGCCGGCCACGCTGTTCGAGGAGTTCGGCTTCAACTACATCGGCCCGATCGACGGTCACGACCTCGATTCGCTGGTCCCCACGTTGCAGAACATCAAGGAACTGCGCGGTCCGCAATTCCTGCACGTGGTGACAAAGAAAGGCCAGGGCTACAAGCTCGCCGAAGCCGATCCGGTGCTTTATCACGGCCCGGGCAAGTTCAATCCGGCCGAAGGCATCAAGCCGTCGACGGCGCCTTCGAAGAAGACCTACACGCAGGTGTTCGGCGAATGGCTGTGCGACGCCGCCGCGCAGGATTCGCGCGTGGTCGGCATCACGCCGGCGATGCGCGAAGGCTCGGGCATGGTCGAGTTTGAACAGCGTTTCCCGGAGCGTTACTTCGACGTCGGCATCGCCGAGCAGCACGCGGTGACCTTCGCGGGCGGCCTGGCGGCGGACGGCATGAAGCCGGTCGTCGCGATCTATTCCACCTTCCTGCAACGCGCGTATGACCAGCTGATCCACGACGTCGCGCTGCAGAACCTGCCGGTCGTGTTCGCCATCGACCGCGCGGGCCTCGTCGGGGCGGACGGCGCCACGCACGCGGGCAACTATGACCTCGCGTTCCTGCGCTGCATCCCGAACATGACGGTGATGGCGGCATCGGACGAGAACGAATGCCGCCAGATGCTCTACACGGCGTTGCAGCAATCCAACCCGACGGCCGTGCGTTACCCGCGCGGCGCGGGCGCCGGTGTCGCGACCGTCAAGCAGATGACCGCGCTGCCGGTGGGCAAGGGCGAGATTCGCCGCGAGTCGTCGCAGAAGCTCGGCTCCGGCAAGCGCATTGCCATCTGCGCGTTCGGCACGATGGTCGCGCCGTCGCTGGCCGCGGCCGGGGAACTCGATCTCACCGTCGCGAACATGCGCTTCGTGAAGCCGGTCGACGCCGACCTGCTGCGCGAACTGGCCGCCACGCACGATGCCATCGTCACCATCGAGGAAGGCACGATCATGGGCGGCGCGGGCTCGGCCTGCGTGGAAGCGCTGCTTGCGGGCGGCGTGCTGAAGCCGGTGCTGCAACTCGGTCTGCCGGACGTGTTCATCGATCACGGCGATCCCGCGAAGCTGCTCGCGAGCGTGGGCCTCGACGCGGCCGGCATCGCGCGCTCGATTCGCGAACGCTTTCTCGATGCCGTTGAGAGCGAGCAGGCAGGCAAGCTGACCAAGCGCGTGGCCTGAAACAGTACGGCGCGCTCGGGGCGCACCGTATGGAATGACTCAAGTGATTCGCTTCACACACGGCGCGGGCTCCAATCCGCGCCGTGTGCGCTTCAAGCATTGAACCGCCCGCATCGTCATGACGCGCGGCGCATAAGGACATAACAAATGAACCAGATGAATCCCGCCTTCGTGATGCCGGACGTCCAGAGCACGCCGGACACGCGTCAGATAGTCATACAGCTCGTCGTCGTGATGGGCGTGCGGCATACGTTGTCGGTGCGTACGGCGAATGGCGTGCAGCCGAGCGTCGGCGTATGGAATCTCGACGTGCACCTGCCCGCCGACCAGAAAGGCACGCACATGTCGCGCTTCGTCGCGCTGCTCGAAGACAATCGCGAGCCGCTCGACCAGCCCGCGCTGCGTGCGCTGCTCGCCGACATGCTGACCCGGCTCGAAGCGCATTCGGGACGTATCGAAGTGAGCCTGCCTTACTTCGTGATGAAGACCGCGCCGGTGTCCGGCGTGCAGAGCCTGCTCGACTACGAGGTGACCTGCCTCGCCGAACGGCGCGACGGCGAAACCCGCCTGTCGATGAAAGTGCTCGTGCCCGTGACGAGCCTGTGCCCGTGCTCGAAGAAGATCTCGCAATACGGCGCGCATAACCAGCGATCGCACGTGACCATCACGGCCGAACTGGCGGGCGAAGTGGCGGTGGAAGAACTGATCCGCATCGCCGAGGAAGAGGCGTCGTGCGAACTGTGGGGACTGCTCAAGCGGCCGGACGAGAAATTCGTCACCGAGCGGGCGTACGAGAATCCGAAGTTCGTCGAAGACCTCGTGCGCGATGTCGCCACGCGCCTGAACGCAGATGAACGCATCGTCGCGTACACGCTCGAAGCCGAGAATTTCGAATCGATTCACAACCACAGCGCGTATGCGGTGATCGAGCGGGACAAGCGCCGCGACGCCTGATCCTTCGCGCCGCGTCTTCCAGAGAGCCGGTCTTCGCACCGGCTCTTTGCTTATGCGAACGCGGTTTCCGACGAAACATGCGCTTCCCGCACCGATTCCACCACCAGCGAGGCCAGCCGCTCGACCAGCGGCGAGCCGACACCCGACGCGCGATGCAGCGCCAGCGGAATGGACGGCAGCGCGGGCAAGCCGCCTTCGTCGGCGTCGAGCGGACGGACGGTCGCGGGCAGGCCGTAGCTCGTGCGCACCGTCACGCCCAGTCCGGCAGCCGCAGCCGCCCATAATCCCGACAGGCTCGGGCTCGTGAACGCCACGCGCCAGCGGATGCCGGCGCGGTCGAGCGCCGCGGCGGCTGCGCTGTGGAACAGGCACGGCCGGTCGAAGGCGATCAGCGGCAACGGTTCGTCGAGGTCGAAATGCCACGGCACGCTCGATGATGCGATCCAGCGCATCGGCGGGGCGGCGATTGCTTGCGGCAGATTGGCCGCCTGGCTTTCGTCGCTGACGCCTGCCGCGCCCCAGACGAGCGCGAGATCGAGCTGCGCGCCGTCGATGCGCTCCAACAGTTCGGTATTCCGTGCGACACGCGCCTCGATGCGCACTTTCGGATGCGCGCGCGCGAAACGTCCGAGTACGTCGGGCAACACCACTTCGCCGAAGTCTTCCTGCAGCCCGAGCCGGATCCAGCCTTCCAGATCGACGCCGCGCACCGCGACAGCCGCTTCATCGTTCAGTTCGACGAGACGCCGCGCGTAGTTGAGCATCACTTCGCCGGCATCCGTGAGCGCCAGTCCGCGGCCGGCCTTGCGAAACAGCGGCGTGCCGGCCTGTTCTTCCAGCTTGCGAATCTGTGCGCTCACTGCCGAAGTCGAGCGGCCGACACGGTCCGCCGCCCTCGCAAAACTCCCCAGATCCATGCCCGCGACGAAACTGCGCAGCACGGCAAGGTCGAAAGTCGTCTGGCTCATGGAATCATCCTGTTTATCTGAACGGATGGTGAAAAACTTTGCGATTTTCAGGATGATCCTAAGCCTTCAGACTGGTCGCAGTCAAACTTCATCCGGACTGCGTCATGGATATTTCCTGGGTATCGAACTCGATCAAGTCGCCCGCGCTCGACAGCCGGCATCGCTGGAAAGTGCTGGGCGTGGGCGTCGCGGCGAACGCGAGCGTGTCGGCGGCGGCGACCGGCTTTCCGACGACCGCCGTCTGGGTTCGCTCGGCGTATCACCTCAGTAACGGCCAATTGGGCGTTGTGCTGGGCGCGCTGGGGCTGGGCGTCGCATTGTCCGAACTGCCGTGGGGCGTGCTGACGGACCGCTGGGGCGAGCGGCCGGTGCTGCTGACCGGCCTGCTGACGACCGCTGCGGCGCTCATCGCGATGGCCCTGTTCGCCACGCCCGCCACGGCGAGTTTTGCGGGGCTGGTCGCTGCGATGTGCGGCCTCGGGCTGCTCGGCGGCAGCGTGAACGGTTCGAGCGGGCGCGCGGTGATGGCCTGGTTCGGCGAAGGCGAGCGCGGCCTTGCCATGAGCATTCGCCAGACCGCCGTGCCGCTCGGCGGCGGCATCGGGGCGGCGTTGTTGCCGTGGCTGGCGTCGACGCACGGGTTCTCGGCCGTCTTCGGCGTGCTGGCCGCGATGTGCCTTTTGTCGGGCGCGTTCGCGTGGCGCTGGCTTCACGAACCGCCGCTCGCGCAGCACAAGCCGGCGCCGGGCAAGGTCCGGCCGGCGCAAGGCACGCCCTTGCGCGACGTGCAGGTGTGGCGCGTCGTGTTCGGCATCGGCGTGCTGTGCGTGCCGCAGTTCGCGGTGCTGAGTTTCGCGACGATTTTCCTGCACGACGCCGCGCGTTTCGGCGTGACCGCGATCAGCGCGACGATGGGCGCGCTGCAACTCGGCGCCATCGGGATGCGTGTCTGGAGCGGTCGGCATACGGACCGCCACGGGAATCGCCGCGCTTACCTGAAGATGTCCACGGTTGTCGCCTGTGCGTCGTTCGTCGTGCTGGGTCTCGCGACGGCGCTCGGCGCGGTCCATCTGCCGGTATTGCTGGCCGCGATGCTGATCCTGGCAGGCGTATGCGTGTCCGCATGGCACGGCGTGGCCTATACCGAGCTCGCGACGCTCGCGGGCACCGCACGCGCCGGCACTGCCCTCGGCATGGCGAACACGGCGGTGTTCGTCGGCTTCTTCCTGACGCCGCTCGCCATTCCGCATGTGCTCGCGCTGGGCTCCTGGCCGCTGGTCTGGCTGGCGGCGGGCGTGTGCGCGTCGCTCGCGTGGCCGTTGTTTCCGAAGCCCGCACGCGCTTAAACTGGCCGTCCGACACAACACCCGTGGAGAGCATCTTGATCCTGATCGGCCAATACGATTCCCCGTTCGTGCGGCGCGTCGCCATCGCGGCGAGTCTTTATGGCATGGCGGTCGAGCATCGTCCGTGGTCCGTCTTCGGCGATGCCGACAAGATCGCGCCGTTCAATCCGCTGATCCGCGTGCCAACCTTGGTGCTGGATTCCGGCGACGTGCTGATCGAAAGCGCGATGATCCTCGATTACCTCGACGAGCAGGCCGGCGCGGCGCACGCGCTGATCGCGGCGGAGGGGCCGGAACGGCGTCACGCGCTCAAGATCTGCGCGCTGGCCACGGGTCTCGCTGACAAGGCCGTCGCGCTGGTCTATGAACGCGCGTTGCACAAGGAGCGGTCGCAGACCTGGCTCGACCGCTGCACGGGTCAGGTCGAGCGCGTGCTGAATGCACTGGAAACGGATCGCGCCGCGCGTCCGGCGGCATTCTGGTTCGGCGATGCAATCGGCCACGCGGATATTGCCGTGGCCTGTGCGCTGCGCTTCGCGCGCGAGGCGCATCCGGAGATTTTCACATCGACCCGATGGCCCGCGCTGATCGCCCACAGCGACCGGTGCGAGATGCTGCCGGCGTTTGCGTCGATCGTGCAGCCGTTCAACCCGCCGAGATAAACCGATCAGGCGCGCGCCAGCGAGGACAAGTCCCAGCGCGGCTTCACGGTGAACGCGTAGTCGCGCACGGCCTGCTCCGGCCAGCGCGACAGGCGCAACGCGCCGGCGAGCGCGATCATCGCGCCGTTGTCGGTGCAGAGCGAGAGATCGGGGTAATGGACGTCGAAGCGGCGCTTCTTCGCCGCCGCCGACAACGCTTCGCGTAGTTGCCGGTTCGCGCCGACGCCACCCGCCACCACCAGCCGTTTGAGGCCCGTCTGCTTCAGCGCGGCGAGCGACTTGGCGACCAGCACGTCGACAGCGGCATCGACGAAACCGCGCGCCAGATCCGCCTTGCCCTGTTCGCACACATTGGCGCCGAGCTTGCGGCTCTGCGTCAGCACGGCTGTCTTGAGCCCGCTGAAGCTGAAGTCGAGGTCGCCGGAGTGGAGCATCGGACGCGGCAGCACCACCGCGCCCGGCGTGCCGAACTCGGCCAGCCGCGACACTTCCGGGCCGCCCGGATAACCGAGGCCGAGCAGCTTGGCAGTCTTGTCGAAGGCTTCGCCGGCGGCATCGTCGAGCGTTTCACCGAGGGTTTCGTAGACGCCGACATCGGTCACGCGCATCAACTGCGTGTGCCCGCCCGAGACCAGCAGCGCGACGAACGGAAACGGCGGCGGCTCCGACACCAGCAGCGGCGACAGCAGATGCCCTTCCAGATGGTGAATGCCGACGGTCGGCTTGTCCCAGGCCATCGCGAGCGCGTTGGCGACGCTCGCGCCCACCAGCAGCGCGCCCGCGAGCCCCGGCCCTTGAGTGAACGCGATGGCGTCGATGTCGCCGCGCGCCGCGCCCGATTGCTCCAGCACCTCTTCGAGCAACGGCAACGCGCGCCGGATGTGATCGCGCGATGCCAGTTCCGGCACGACGCCGCCGTAATCGCGATGCATCGCGATCTGCGAATGAAGGGCGTGCGACAGCAGGCCGCGTTCGGTGTCGTAGAGGGCGAGGCCGGTTTCGTCGCAGGAGCTTTCGATGCCGAGAACGAGCATGGGAGTGAAACTTCGGAGGGAACAAAAAAGTATAGCAGCGGCGGCCCGTGCGCGTTCCGTGGCCCCGAGCCGTCCCGGCGCAGCGGTTAGAATGCGCGCCATGGAATCCTTCGATATCGCCGTCATCGGCGCGGGCGCGGCCGGCATGATGTGCGCGGCCGTGGCCGCCCAGTCCGGGCGCCGCGTCGTGCTGATCGACCACGCCGCGCGTCTCGCCGAAAAAATCCGCATCTCCGGCGGCGGGCGCTGCAACTTCACCAACAGCCACGCGCAGCCGGCCAACTTTCTCTCGGAGAATTCGCACTTCTGCCGCTCCGCGCTGGCGCGCTATACGCCGCGCGACTTTCTCGCATTGCTCAAGCAGCACCGCGTGAAATGGCACGAGAAGCACAAGGGCCAGCTTTTTTGCGACGATTCCAGCGAAACGATCATCGACGTGCTCAAGCGCGAGTGCGACGCGGGCGGCGTGACCTGGCGGCGTCCGGTTACGGTTCACGAGATTCGCCACGACGGCGCGCGCTTCACGCTGGATACGAACGCGGGCGCGCTCGGCGCGGCGGCGCTCGTGATCGCGACGGGCGGGCTCTCGATACCGAAGATCGGCGCGACGGACTTCGGCTATCGGGTGGCGAAACAATTCGGCCACACGCTCGTCGACACCCGGCCGGCGCTCGTGCCGCTCACCTTCACGTCGACCGACTGGGAGCCGTTCGCGGCGCTATCGGGGCTGTCGTTGCCGGTGCGCATCGGTGCGGGCAAGGGCAAGACGCGCGGGGAGTTCGACGAAGACCTGCTGCTCACGCATCGCGGCGTGTCCGGGCCGGGCGTGCTGCAGGTGTCGAGCTACTGGAATACCTCTGAGCCGGTCGAGATCGACCTGCTGCCCGGCATCGACGCCACCGCCATGCTGCTCGAGGCCAAGGCGGGCTCGAGGAAGCAGATCGGCAACTTGCTGGCCGCGCATGTGCCCGCGCGCCTGGCGCAGGCGTGGCTCGCGGCGCACAAGGTCGCCCTCGATGCCCGTCTCGCCGATCTCCCCGACCGCACGCTGCGCGCGCTCGGCGCATCGCTGTCGAACTGGACGCTGACGCCGAGCGGCACCGAGGGCTATCGCAAGGCGGAAGTGACGCGCGGCGGCGTGAATACGCGCGAACTGTCGTCAGCGACGATGATGAGTGCGCGCGTCGCCGGGCTGTACTTCATCGGCGAGGTGGTCGATGTGACCGGCTGGCTTGGTGGCTATAACTTCCAGTGGGCGTGGGCCTCGGGCGTCGCGGCGGGCAAGGCGGCGGCGGAGCACGTGCGGAGCGAGGCGACGACCGGTTGAGAATCGCCTGAAAGCTGCTCCGGTCGCCGGTCAATTGTTCCGGAACGGGGGTTTTGGCGAGTCTCGAAACGCGAACCCGTTTGCTATACTCAACCGGTCATCGGAGGAAGCCCTCCGCTCTGGCTGGCACGCGGGAGCGTCGTTGTGGCACGCCTTGCCGCGGCCCGGAATGGCCCGCAGAAAAGTCCCGCTTGAGGATGCGTTCCCAAGTGGGTTTTTGCTTTCACGATCACGCCACCGCCGGGCCAGCCGGAATCCAGTTATCGCCATTTATCGCAATTGCACCGGGTGAACGATGAGCCTCAAGGACCAGATCAACGACGACATGAAGACTGCCATGCGCGCGCGCGAAACCGAGCGCCTCGGCACGATTCGGCTGCTGCTCGCGGCAATCAAGCAGCGTGAAGTCGACGATCGCGTCACACTCGACGACGCCGCCATCACGGCCGTCATCGACAAGATGATCAAGCAGCGCAAGGATTCCATCAGCCAGTTCGAAGGCGCGGGCCGCACCGATCTCGCCGACAAGGAAAAGGCGGAACTCGCCATCCTGTCCGCCTACATGCCGGAGCAGCTTTCCGCCGACGCCATCGCCGCCGAAGTACAGGCCGCCATCGCGGCGAGCGGCGCGGCCGGTCCGCAGGACATGGGCAAGGTGATGGGCGTGCTGAAGCCAAAGCTCGCCGGCAAGGCCGACATGACGGCCGTTTCGGCACAGGTGAAGGCGGCGCTCTCCAAGTAAATCTGCTGCCGACTGCCCGGTGATTCCTCACGCTTTCCTGCAAGACCTGCTCAACCGCGTCGACATCGTCGACGTGGTGGGCCGCTACGTCCAGCTGAAGAAGGGCGGCGCGAACTTCATGGGCCTCTGTCCGTTCCATAACGAGAAGAGCCCGTCGTTCACGGTCAGCCCGACCAAACAGTTTTATCACTGCTTCGGCTGCGGGGCGCACGGCACGGCCATCGGCTTCCTGATGGAGCATACCGGCCTGACCTTCCCGGAAGCCGTCAAGGATCTCGCGCAAGGCGCCGGACTCACCGTGCCGCAAGAGCCGTCGTTTCGCGGCGGCGGATCCGGCGGCGAGAGTGCGCCGAGCCGGGCCGTCAGCGTCGCGCTGACCGACGTCATGCAGACCGCCTGCGATTTCTATCGCAAGCAGTTGCGGGGAGCGCCGAATGCGATCGCCTATCTCAAAAAGCGTGGGCTGACGGGCGAGGTGGCTGCGCGCTTCGGGCTCGGTTATGCGCCGGATGGATGGCAGAACCTCGAAACCGCGTTTACCGATTATCGGGATGAGAACCTGGTCGAAGCGGGGCTCGTGATCGTCAGCGAGAAGACCGATGCGCAAGGGCAGGCGCGCCGCTACGACCGTTTCCGCGAACGCGTGATGTTCCCGATCCGCAATGTGAAGGGCAACGTGATCGGCTTCGGCGGGCGCGTGCTCGACGGCGGCGAGCCCAAGTACCTGAACTCGCCCGAGACGCCGCTCTTCAGCAAGGGCAGCGAGCTGTACGGATTGTTCGAGGCGCGGCTCGCCGTGCGTGAACTGGGCTACGTGCTGGTCGTCGAAGGGTATATGGATGTCGTCGCGCTGGCGCAGCTTGGCTTTGCCAACGCGGTCGCGACGCTCGGCACCGCGTGCACGCCGGTTCACGTGCAAAAACTGTTTCGCCAGACGGACACGGTGGTGTTCAGCTTCGATGGCGATTCGGCGGGGCGCCGCGCCGCGCGTCGCGCGCTGGAAGCGGCGCTGCCGCACGCGGCGGACAACCGCACGATCAAGTTCCTGTTCCTGCCGAAGGAGCACGACCCGGACAGCTATGTTCGCGAGTTCGGGACGGATGGTTTCGGCGAACAGGTCGATCGCGCGATGCCGCTGTCGCAGTTCCTGCTGAACGAGGTGCTGAACGACAAGGAACTGGAGCAGCCGGAAGGCCGCGCGAAAGCGCTGTTCGACGCCAAGCCGCTGCTTCAGGCCTTGCCCGCGAACGCGTTGCGCGTGCAGATCCTGCACATGCTGGCGGACCGGCTGAGCACGCCGTTCACGGAGATCGCCGCGCTGTGCGACATCGATTCGCGCGCGGCCGCCGTGGCCCGCGCGAACGTGCCGAAGAGCGAGCGTCGCCGGGTGACCGGCCAGGAACAGCGGGCGTTACGGAACCTGGTGATGTATCCGGGCATTGGCGTGGCGCTGGATCAGGAAGCCGAGCGCACGCTCGTCACCATGACCGAACACGGCGAGTTGTTCAGCGAGGTGATCGGGCACGCGCGTGAACTGGGTGGTGAAGCCGAGTTCCAAATGCTGTCGGACGTCTTGAGAAATGCAGCAAATGCGCCCACGTACGAAGATATCTTCCAGGAAATTCTCGCCTATGATGAAAACGTTCGCGATTTGCTGTTGCGCGATCCATCCGACGAGGATGCGGCGCAGCGGGTCGAGGAACAGAAGCGTTTGCTTGCCGAGGAGCTGCAGGCCACGGTCGTGAAGCTGAGGCATGACAGCTATCGCGCGCGGCTGGATCAACTGGCGCGGCAAGCCAACCTTTCGGCGGAGGAAGTGGCGGAGTTTTCGGATCTGTCGGCGCGGGTCGCGCAGATCAAGGCCGGGCGCCTTGCCAGTCCGGATAGCGGAAAGTGAAATGCTATAATTAAAAGTTCAAACGGAAGTGCTTTTTGTCAACTGCTTGTGTCGCCGAACTGTTGTTTAACGTCCACGGCGCAACATCGGCGGAGTGGTTGAAAAAGGGCATTCAAAGGGCTTTCTGCAGGCCATGGAAGAAGCAGGCGGCACGCGGAGCCCGCGACGGCGCAGGCTGAACGTGCGCTTTCACGGCAACTTCTGTTGCGAAGTTCGTCGATTTGCGTGGCGCAGGCCGCATAAGTCATACGAAAACGAGTGAAACGCACGCCGGCGTACAGACGGGCGGAAGGGAAGCGGCTGCTATTGCGGGTAGGGCGAGACAGGCAGTTGATTCTTGTCGGATCGGCAATAGCGCTCCGGGCAGGGCACGCAGGACGAAGCAGCGTGCGCATATTGGGTATTCACGGTTCCATCGGCTGTTGTCCAGCAGCCGCGAGTCGAGACTAAAGCCGGTATGGCGAACTCCATGACGAAAAAGCTGAACGATGTATCCGTCGAAGACGACGCAATGCAAAACGCAGAGTCTGGCGCCGCCGCTCCCGCGGCGAAGGTCGAAAAGGCCAGGGCTCGCGATCGCCGCGCGAAGGAGAAGGCACTTCTGAAGGATGCGTTCTCGTCGAGCGCGCCGGGCACGGTCGAGGAACTCGAGGAGCGGCGCGGCAAGCTGCGCGCGCTCATCAAGCTCGGCAAGGAGCGCGGCTTTCTCACCTATGGCGAGATCAACGATCACCTTCCGGACAACTTCACGGAAACCGAGGCGATCGAAGGCATCATCAGCACGTTCAATGACATGGGCGTGGCGGTGTACGAACAAGCGCCCGACGCCGAAACGCTGCTCCTGAACGACAACGCGCCGAATGCCTCTTCCGACGACGAAGTCGAGGAAGAAGCCGAAGTCGCGCTTTCCACCGTCGATTCCGAATTCGGCCGCACGACCGACCCCGTCCGCATGTACATGCGCGAGATGGGCACGGTCGAACTGCTGACGCGCGAAGGCGAAATCGAGATTGCGAAGCGCATCGAGGACGGCCTCAAGCACATGGTCATGGCGATCTCCGCCTGCCCGACGACCATCGCCGACATCCTGGCCATGGCCGAGCGCGTGCAGAACGAGGAGATTCGCGTTGACGAACTCGTCGACGGCCTGATCGATCCGAACGCCCAGGACACGGACGGTTTTTCCGAACAGGAAGACGAGGCGATCGAATCGGAAGACGAGGAAGCCGAGGAAGAGAAGGACGGCGACGAGGAAGAGGAAGAAGAGGACGACGGCGCCGCCCAGGCCAGCGCCAACGCCGCCCAGCTCGAAGCCCTGAAGCTCCAGTCGCTCGAGAAGTTCGCGCTCATCAGCGAATGGTTCGACAAGATGCGCCGTGCCTACGAGAAGGAAGGCTACAAGTCGAAGGCGTATCTGAAGGCGCAGGAAGCCATCCAGACGGAGCTGATGAACATCCGCTTCACGGCGCGCACCGTCGAGCGCCTGTGCGACACGCTGCGCGCGCAGGTCGATGAAGTGCGCCAGGTCGAACGGCAGATCCTCCATACGGTCGTGGACAAGTGCGGCATGCCGCGCGCCGAGTTCATCACGCGTTTCCCGGGCAGCGAGACGGATCTCGACTGGTCCGAGAAAGTAGTTGCCGAAGGGCACGATTACAGCGCCGTGCTGGAGCGGAACATTCCCGCCATTCGCGAGCAGCAGCAGCGTCTGCTGGACTTGCAGGCGCGTGTCGTATTGCCGCTGAAGGATCTCAAGGAAACCAACCGCCAGATGGCGGCGGGCGAACTGAAGGCGCGTCAGGCGAAGCGCGAGATGACCGAGGCCAATCTGCGCCTCGTGATTTCCATCGCGAAGAAGTACACGAACCGCGGTTTGCAGTTCCTCGATCTCATTCAGGAAGGCAACATCGGCCTGATGAAGGCGGTGGACAAGTTTGAATACCGTCGCGGCTACAAGTTTTCGACTTACGCCACGTGGTGGATCCGGCAGGCCATTACGCGTTCCATCGCGGACCAGGCGCGCACCATCCGCATTCCGGTTCACATGATCGAAACGATCAACAAGATGAACCGCATCTCGCGCCAGATCCTGCAGGAAACCGGTCTCGAGCCGGATCCGGCAACGCTCGCCGAGAAGATGGAAATGCCGGAGGACAAGATCCGCAAGATCATGAAGATCGCGAAGGAACCGATCTCCATGGAAACGCCGATCGGCGACGACGACGATTCCCATCTCGGCGATTTCATCGAGGATACGAACACGGTGGCGCCGTCGGATGCCGCGCTGCATGCCTCCATGCGCGATGTCGTAAAGGACGTGCTCGACTCGCTGACGCCGCGTGAGGCGAAAGTGCTGCGCATGCGTTTCGGTATCGAAATGAGCACGGATCACACGCTGGAAGAAGTCGGCAAGCAGTTCGACGTGACGCGCGAGCGCATCCGTCAGATCGAGGCGAAGGCGCTGCGCAAGCTGCGTCATCCGAGCCGCTCGGACAAGCTGAAGTCGTTCCTCGAAGGCAACTGAACGGGCACGGCGGGCTTGTATTGAGAGGCGTAGTGAGGCACACTCGCTAGCCTTCGGAAACGCCCAGCGCACGGTTCAGACGTCAGGAAAGCGCCGATCGCGGCGCTTTCTTTTTGCCCGTCGCGTTTGAAGGCCAGTAGCGCCTGGGGCCGGAAGCTTAATTGGTATAAGCTGTCGACTCATAATCGACCGATAGTGGGTTCGAATCCCACCCGGCCCACCAGTCCCTCTGATCTCCCCAATTGACGCCCGAGCCCCGCTCGTACGCGTCGCCGCAAGCACCTCCTCCCAAACGCCTCACCGCTTCACTCAAAGCAACGCTCAGGCATCCAGACGAAAATTCGTTCATCCGGTTTCTCATCAATACATTAAATCGTCTCGCGTTTTCAACACGATGCTCCGCTTTGTGAATTAGTGTCCTGATTTAAACATGAAGAAGTCGTGTGCGTAGCATCGATGACATTGATCGCACCGGCCGAGCCGGGAATCGATCGGTCAATCTGTAGCATGCCCGCAGTGATGCGACGTGTTTTCCAGGCCTGATATCCGTTTCCCAGTCGCTTTCGCATTTTGCGCTGGGCATCACTCGAGCTGCTTTTCTCTGACATCGATTTACCGATGCCCGTACAAAGCGAAGGAGCACGCGATGTGGGAATGGGAGAGGCGCGACGAAAGTCAGCCACGCCGCAGAGGCACAAGTTCGCCCGATGCTTCGTTCAACCTCTTCACGGACACGAGTCCGCACGCGTCGCGCGGGAGGCTTGAACACAATCCAATGCCGGATCAGGATGACACGCCCCCGAGCTTCGACTCCTCCGCTTCGCCAGACAGCGTCTTCATCCGCACGGTGCAAGATCTGGTGACGCGTATCGCGCTGCGCTTCAGCCAGGACGTCGTTCAACACTGCTGCGCCGGCGAAACGGCCTTTCACGATCTCCAGCGCCTCTACACTCGACGCGAAGACTGGCTCACAACGCTCCTCCAACTCGGCGAGTTGCTGCCGGCCTACGCCGCTTACCTTCCTGAAACCTGCGGGCCGCAAGCAACCCGCGCCGCCGCAAAGCTGAACGACGCCCTGACCCTCTGGCGCGCAGCCGACAGCTTCTATCGAACCATGCGAAGTGATGCCCGGGCCGACGCATCCTGGCTCGAAAGCTTCGCCGCGTGCCTCGCGCTTTTCGATCAATGCATCGCGGTGCTGCCGGATAACATGCGCGACGTCGCACGAACTGCCATTGATTGGCTCAAGCGAGGACTGGCCTGCTACGCCGCCTTCGATGATCTCACTCAACGCCTCAAGGCCACGCAGACGAACGACAGCCTCTCGATGGCCGACAAGCTCGCGCAGGCCAGTCATCTGATCGAACTGCAAGCGGACCGGTTGCCGGAGACCTGGAACGCATCGCTGCGCGCCGCGCTGCGGTCGTGGGCGACGCTTAGAGCGTGCATGCGTCGTATGGACGACGCCCGCGCCATCTTCGAGCGTGCGGGCAATCTCACGGGTCTCGCTCAAGCCCTGCTCACCTTGCTCGGGGACGAAGGGAGAACGGGCTTCGCCTCCTTCGACCGCTTCATTACCTATTGCAGGGCGCTCAGCGAGGCCTATCTGGTGGTGAGCAATCGCCTCGGCGGAGACGGCTCCGCCGATGAACCCAGCGCAGCGGGCTCGCTCCATCACCGGCTTGCGGCGCTCGTCGGCTTCCTCGGGGGACCGGCAGGCGCACCATTGAGAAGCCACATACCGGAACCCGTATTGATCGTCATCGACACGGCCAACGTGCTGATGCAGCAATATCAGACGGCCGAGCGTCTCCATGGTGCGTTCCACGAGATCCACAACAGCGCTGACACGTTGACCGCGAAGCTCGGCGCATCGTCGAGTCTCATCAGAAGTCAAGCGGGCCGGCTTCTGCCTGAAGCCGCGCGCACGCCCCTCATGGCCATCGCCGAATTGCTCGATGGTCTGCTCGCATCGTGGAGGGGCAGCGACGGATCATCGGCGGAGTCGCGTGTCAGGTCGATCGAACGCGCCATCACGCAACTGGAACGCGCGGCGCGTGATCCGGGCCTGGCACGCGTGCTGCCCGAATCCGCGCGCACAGGCGTGCAGCACGTCCTGCGCTCCTGCCAGATGCTGACGGGACAACTCGGCGCGCTTCTCAAAGCGCACGGACACGGCAGCTTCGCCGAATTCCTGCAAACCTTGTTGAGGGAAGACGGACCCGCGGCATGGCTTCCCCAAGTGCTTCAGCCCGTACTGGAATGGGCGCGAATGCTCTCGCATGTCGCAGAGCAATCCGATACCTCGGATCTCCCCGCGTATCCCGCGCAGGCAGGCGTGCCCGAACAACTCGGCTGGCTTGCGCATGCACTGCAGAACCCGGACCGGATCGAAGTCTTGCTGAAGCATGTGGCGCCGGAAACGCGCAGCATGTTGCGGACCGGTTCTGTGCTGCTGCAACGCACCTTGGCAGGTCCGCAAAGCGACGCGCTACCCGCGCAGGCGCAATGGCTCCTGAGCCTGATACAAAGCGCCGAAATGCGCGAGCTTCTTGCGCTCGGCGGTGTGTCGCAAGACGAGTGGATGAATGGCTTCGTCGATACGGCGCTGGCCCAGGAACTGTTCAAGGGCTTCATCGAGGCGACGCGAGCAGATTCGGTTCTTGCCAGCGCTCAAGTCGCGCTGATGCCTCTGGCCAACTTCAAGGTAATGGCAAGCGCGGGCGCAACCGCTGTCTGGCACGCGCTGGGATACGCGCCATTGTTCGGGGTGGAGCGGGTCCTGCAAGGCTTGCTCGGCCAGGTGACGATAGAAGACTCATGGCAGGCCACGGTCAACAAGCTGCTATCGGGCATGGCTCAGGATGTCGCATCGGTCAAAGGGATCATCGACGAGATACACGGCATCGGCAAGGAGATATCCGCGCGCCTGCCGCGCATGCTGTCACACGCCGACAGAACCGACGTCGCGCGTACCGAAGACAAGCGTCTCGCAGAACGCGTCGGCGAGCTTCGTCGACGCATCCGCGAACGCGTGGAAGCGCTCGGCGACAACCCGAATCTCACCGACCTGAGAAGCAACCTCGTCGTCATTCGGGAGACGTTCGGCGAGATCAGGCAGATCGCACGCGATGTGGAAGTCGCGGACGACATCAAGCTGCTCATCGAGGCGACCAAGGACCTCTGCCCGCTGATGCTGGAGTCGTTCAGCGAGACCCACTTCAGTCACGCATTGACGGCGATCCGGCGCTTCCCGGCAAAGCCGGAAGCGGGCGACTGGCAAGCCATGTTGAGCGGATTCCAGGGGTTTGAGCAGACCAGACCGCTCTATCGCGCGTTCATCGTGGTCAGGCTCACGTGGCTGACGGCCCGGCTGGCCACGGCGGATCCCGCCGAGCGCGCATGTGGGCTCGATGAACTCACACGCGAATTGAGTCACATCGCCGATGCGTCCTTCGAGGGAAGCGACGCCATCGCCGGCTTGCGGCACATGCTGCCGCTGTTGCCCGATCTGCTGGCGGCGCGCGAGCATATTGAATTGCCGCAAGCCGGTTCCTGGCTCGAGTGGGCGTCCAGGCTGACGGGTGCGCTGGCCGCGAGCGAGGCGCCCGTCATCAGGCGGCTCAGGCATAACCTGGAGCAGCAGACCGAGGCGTGGATACTCGGGAAATTGCATCAGGCGACGAATGCGCTGTTGAACCGGTCTCCTGCACAGCGTGAAGCTGCGCCTTCGACACTTGCCGAACTGATGCCGCTCAACAGGGCATGGGCCGTTGATGTGTCGGTGCGCGATCTCATCGCCGAGCAGGGCGTCCATACGATACAGGGCAAGAGGTACATTGAAGAGCAGACCCATGTCTATCGCGTGCGTTACAGCCGCGAAGAAGGCGTTTTGTGCGTATTGTCGAATGGTCGGGAGCATGATCGGATGGCCTGGCATCCGCTCGAATTCAGAGGCGGGCATTGGTGGGTCAAGCCACGCACCGTCAAGCTTCCCGGGGGCGCGGCAAGCGATGCTGCATCAGCCGATGAGCATTCTTCGACTTCGGTACAGCAGATCGAGAGCGACGGCCTGACAATCCATGACTTCCTCGTCACGGACGCCGGCTCGAAGGAAGCCACCGGCCTCAACTGGACGCGAATAGTCGGCGCCGCTGGGCTTGCCGCCAGTCTCTCCGTGATGCTGACGCTGTTCTTTGTCTGGCGCGCGGCGCGTGGCGCTGAGGCGCATGCGTCGGAACGACGTGGAAGCGAGTCGTCGAGCGTCGAGCCCTCTGAAAGCGCGCCATTGTCCATGGAGTTTCAGTCGCTGCCTCGTGACGTCAGCGAGATCGAAGTCAGCATCAACGGCAGCAGCAATAGCGCTTCGAGACGCAATAAGTACTTCGTTTTGATTGGCGCGCTGGCGGCGGTGATGGCGGCAGGATCGGTATGGGCCCTCGTGACGCCACTCGACGAACCCCCTGTCGAAGACGACGCAACGCCCGACGGCGACACGGCCGGTAGGTCCGATCTTCTTGCGAGTGAATACCTGTGCGGCATCGAGTCGCCTTCAGTGCCGTCGCATCAGATTGTCATCGACGCTTCGATCGACCTGCGTCTGCTTCGCGCGGCACATCTGGAAGACGACGGAAAAGGTGACGCAGTCGAGGCGAGAGCTCACCGCTCGCGGCGATTCGCAGACGCCACGGCAGCAAGTCCTGAGTTCTGGCCGATGCCGGGTGACTCGGCAGTCGATGCCCAACTCGAAGCCGCCGTGACCAACATGTTTTCCGCTGCGAACGCTTATCCGCCGGAAGTCGAATACTTCTCGCAGATCGAAGACAAGCTGTATTCCAACAAGGCCGGCACGCGCAAGCTTCTTTTCGCAAGCGGGCGCTTCTGGGCCTGCCACAAGTTCGTTGATTTTTCGCCGATTACCGGAGCGGAGAATCAGGACGCGGCGAAATCCACGGCTGCGGGGGAAAAGGGATCGACGAATCGTGACGCCATCCTCTCCGCAGGCGGCAAGCAACTCTACATCGCATTCGACGGGCACAACTGGAAGCTGAAGGCCGGCGCCAACACCGGTGTCAATACAACGAGCAAGTCCGTGCCGGAGCCTTTTGCCAAAGAGGTGATATCCGAAATCGGGCAGTGGAGCGAGCAATCGGTTTATCCCTACACCAGGGGCGCCGGCGTCGAAGGACGGCTGTATGCGGACCCCCAGGGAAACCGACTCATCTGCCTGAATCGACGGTTCTGGCGATGCGTATTGTTCCATCCAAACCTGATCGAAGTAATGGGGGGAACGGAGGCGCGTCCGGACACCGCTTATCTCGCATGGTCGACCGAAGAGTCCCGGTGGAATCTTGCGCAAGTCGCGAGTCCGTCGCCCTTGCCAGACCGCATCTATACAGATGAACTGAAGAGGGCGATTGTGGAACAGGTCGCGCCGGAGGATCCTGCCTACCCGTTGCACAGCGTGAAAGGTCATCCAGGCCTTTATTCGACGTCGGTCAGCCCGACTTCGCGGAAAAGCGAAGGCTGGTATCTCAAACTGGAAGCCGAATTCTACCGATGCGCCGAGAAGCTTCTGGTCATCTGTGTCAATACCCAGGGCGGGGATTCCGTCGAGGCAGTGTCGCTTGCGCCAAAAGAACGGGCCAGACCGACGATCCACGCGGCGTGGGACGCAAGCCTCGGACAATGGCAAAAAATCAGCTTCGACGGCAAGACAGCCTGCACGCCCGGATTCGACGCAAATGAACTTGCGTCGCATGGTCAATTCACGCGCGCCAACACGACGGCCGGAGCCGAACTGCTGACGCAGCTTTCCGATCTGGACGATACGGCCGCACTGGATAACCCGGACGTAGCTCAACCTCCTGTGCAAGGTGGGATTTACGAGTCTGATCGAAAGCTATACATGCACCTTCTCGAAAAGTTCTGGCCGTTCGTCATGCTCACGCCGGTGCTGGGCATTCTATTCACCGGAAAGAAGATGACGCAGTCCCGGACGCTCGTCTGCATCAAGGGCGCATGGTTTCCCCTCGATGCCGGCGTGGCGATGCGAAACATCTACCAGCTTTTGCAGGGCTCGCGGATGTCGGAGCTTCTTGAATGGTCGGATTCACTGCTGACGCGTGCGGGGCCCATGACCTGGTCGCAGATGTTGATCGGACTGGATGATCTCGCCACGAAGTCGCTTCTTGAGAATGTCGATACGCCGGACACGGAGGCATTCAGGATCGCCTTGCTCAGGAAGTCCCTTGTATGGTTTCTTCAAAGGCTGACGCCTCCTGATAAACAGTGGTCGCTGGCCATCGCGGCAGGCAGGTCGCCGAGCAATGATCTGATGCAGCAGATTGGTCTGGAATTGGGACGCCACGAGCCAGTCAACGAACCGAATATCGCTTTTGCTGTTTCCGTATGTGATTCGACCGACCAGCAGATCCAGAGCGAATTGAATGATCTGACCGCGAAGATAACGGCAACGGAAGCGGCGCTCAAGCAGGCTGAATATCATGTTCTCGCGGAGAATCGGGCCAGGCCCGATCCGAATGCATGCTCGGATGGACCGAAGGCCGAGCCGCTCGTTTTTATCCTGCTCAATGAGATCCATGAACTGGGCGCTGACATGGATGCCAAGGCCGAGTGGTGGATCGGCGAGTACAAACGTCTGCTACGCGTGAGCGAGAAGTTGAAGTGCCGGAGAGCGGACCTCTTCGCCCTGCAGGACGGAATCAGAGCGAACGATTACGTTGCAGGCTTCAGGCTTGCTCGAGGCAAGGAGAAGGAGGAACTGTCCAGGCAATGGATCAGTGACGACTTCGGCAAGAAGCTACGTCAGGGAATCGCCTATTCGCGCATTCTTGCGGACATCGAATGGGAGATCTTCAGGTTCTGGAACCAGAACAAGGGCGGCGAAAATCTGAGCGAT
Source organism: Caballeronia sp. LZ032 (assembly GCF_031451315.1). NCBI lineage: Bacteria > Pseudomonadati > Pseudomonadota > Betaproteobacteria > Burkholderiales > Burkholderiaceae > Caballeronia > Caballeronia sp. LZ032. The sequence goes on along the minus strand of NZ_JARUXP010000004.1, from coordinate 1,261,624 downwards.
CCGGCGATGGTCAGGATTGGCGATCTCCTCAATGCACGCCTCTACATTTCCCGGCAGTGGCAGCAAGCCGATAACTTTTCCGAAATTCTGTTCGAACTGAATCGCTTCGACGCCAAGCAGCTTGCGATCAGCCTCGCCGGAAACTATCTGGATATCCTTGCCTCGCTGGAGAAGGCGGACTGGATCATCGCATCATCACCGCAGTCATCCGGACTGAATGCATCGCACCGGACGATCATTGCCGCGATCGTGCTCTGGACCGGTGAGAAAGGCGTGTCGATTGCGTCCATCAGGCCGCTGGATCACGCCCTCATTGCAGATCACTTCTCTGAACGCTCGCAAGCATTGCATCCATTGAGCGGCATCGGCCGCGCGCCTGAAGGCTACCGGACCTTGATGAATCTGAAGCCGAGTTCACTCTGTGCGAACGACACGGAGTTCTTCGCCCAATTCGAAAGTTATGAGGCGTACAGCCTGCCCTACGATGCGATGTGGACTGCAGCGACGCTGTTACTGCCGCTTCGGATTTCAATGCGTGAGTACTACTCGATCACAAAGGCGATTCACGTCAGCAACGAAATCGACAAGTCCGACGAGTACTTCATCAAGCTTGCAGGTGGCGACTGGATTCTGGCGAAACTTGGCGCGGACAGCGCTGACAGGAGCAGTCTCAGGATCGCGGCGAAAGATGCCAGAAACGCGCGGGCTGCTCCGCAATATCGATTCTGGAAGGATGTTCGTGTGCTGAGTGATTCCGGCAAGCAGATATTCGAATACACGTTCGAGGAAGTATTCATCTGCCTCGACCCCGGGATTCCCAGAAATTGCCCGAATGGGATCAAGCAGACTTCATTGAAACGGAACAGTGCCGAGTATCTGGACAAGACGAAGCACGCAAGCATCGCGGACTACCTGTCGCTTGAAATGGCAAAGCTGATCAAAGCCCGGGTCCCACAGTACAAAGACAAGCTCTATAGGCCGAGCTTCGCTCAACGATTGCTGTTCAATCTCGTGCCGTTCTACAAGATGGGATACATGATCTCGTTCGACAAGGACTATAAGGTCAGTCCGCTTGATGCCCTTGTCGATACGCTCACGGTCATGTTGTCCCTGTATCCGGCGGGCAGAGGAATCGGTGCGGCGATTTCCCGAGGCTCCTTGCGGGAAAGCGTACGTTCGGGCAGGGCGCTTGGATTGTCCGGAACGGCATTGGCCAATCACGTCCTGCGCGTCATCCAGGCGAGCGCAGTGGGGGCGGATGTATCCAGGATCGCCAAAACCATTGCGGCCGCTTTGCTGGACATTCTCGTTCCGCTTCCAATCGATATAGCGGATATCGGGCGGGCATCGAAGGCTGGAATCATCCGGCCCGCGCGACTGAAAGGCGGAACTGTATTTCCCGGACGACTGGAGTGTGCGCGCCATGAGGGTCGACGATCAATATCTGACCTCCGTGGTATCCGAGCCCGGCCTGCAATTCAATGCCCCAAGCAATACCTATACGCTGCGCGGAGCCTCGCCCGTCCCGAGGTACGCGGAATATATCAAGGCTGGCGAGAAATTCTGCGAGGTCAGATTCAACTGGAGAACCAACACCTATAACGCCGTTCATCCGATGAGCCGTCTGGATGGCCCGTCGGTGAGGTTTTCCGGAGGAGAATGGAAGGTCGTGCCGGAGCCGACACCGCCGTGCACACCGATACGCAGATTTGCCATCACGCACATCGATGAAGGCCTGAGCCTGCAAACCGCCAGGGAAATGCGCGACGTGTTGGCCAGAGCGAAGAATGAAGCGATGAGCCTGCTTGAGGATGCCAGCTTCGCGTTGCGGGAGAACCGTGAGGAACTGCGAATTGCGAGATTGTTCGAGATATTCTTCGGCGATTCCGTGGAGGAAGTGCTCGAACATTTCTTGGAGACACGCCTCCCGCTGTGCGGCGCTTCACTGGACAAGCTGAACGTTTCCACCACAACACGCTATGCGAAGCAGGGATATCAGAGCGATGTCCTGGTCACCACGTATCCATCCAACGCGCCGCCTCTTTATCAGCCCCATCAGGATTACTATCCCCTGAAAGTGACATCAAAGGAGGTGACGTTCCTGTTGACCGCATTCGAGAAAGGTTTCGACGAAGTGGCGATCATGGGCTCGCAGTTCGATCAGGTGATGTCACGGATGTTGATTCACGAGAGTTATCACATGTCGGCGGAAGACTTGCTGGACGTTTATGCGTCACGGACCGGAACGCGGAATACCGTGGAAAGACTCGTGGTGAACAGCGGCGAAAAGCTCAGGGGAATTCCAGTGGAAGATCTGGCAACCGATCCGAAGTTCAAGAGCGTCGTCTTGCAGACGCTCAGGTTCGCGATAGAAAAGGATCCGACCCGGCGGAAATGGAGGCTGCGTAATCGTATGCCCGGGACCGATCAGCCACTCGGACCCCAGGCGCTGGAAGCGCTCTACGCCGACAAGAGCGCGGTCAAGCGCCAGCTACAGGATGTCATCGACAATTTCACGCCCAAGCTGCCTTTCAATCCGGATAGCGTGAGCTTCGTCGTACTGGGCCTGGCCTATCTCAGGAAAGATCCGGACAGCCTGCAAAGTTTCTTCGCCAGGTACGAGAATTTCATGAACGGAGAGCTGGATTCGCTCGCATGGGATTACCGTTCCCTCTACTGATGTCTTCGGCCCCGCCTTGCCGATCATCCATTCATCCCGCCCTATATGAACGATAAGAATGTCTTGGTTTCAAGAATGATCTTTCTGGCTCACCATGACGGAGTCTGGAAAAGCACATGGAGCGAGACATGGAAAGCACGACGGACTTGAAGCGCTATGAATTGCTGATCAACGGCGAGTGGATGCCGCCAAGCGGCGGCGACTATTCCACCAACCTCGATCCCGCCACCGAAAACCCCATTGCCCATGTCGCGCAAGGCACCTCCGCCGATGTCGACCGCGCGGTACAGGCCGCTCGCGCCGCGTTGAAACCCTGGAACGCGATCCGCGCAGCCGAGCGCGGCCGCATCCTGATGAAGTTCGCCGATCTGCTGCGCCAGAATCAGGATGAGCTTGCCGCGCTCGAAAGTCTCGACGGCGGCAAGCCCATTGCGGCGGTGCAGCGTCAGGACGTTCCCGCCGCCATCGATACGCTCGCGTACTACGCCGGCTGGTGCGACAAGATCAACGGTCAGGTCGTGCCCGCGCGGCCCGACGCGCTGACGTACACGGTGCGCGAACCGGTCGGCGTGGTTGCGGCGATCGTGCCATGGAACTTCCCGCTGATGATCGGCATGTGGAAGATCGCGCCGGCGCTTGCCTGCGGTTGCACGCTGATCGTGAAGCCCGCCGAGATCACGCCGCTGTCCGCACTGATGCTCGGTCGCCTGGCCCTCGAAGCCGGCGTGCCGCCCGGGGTGCTCAACATCGTGACCGGAAAGGGCTCGGTGGTCGGTGATTCGCTGGTCGCGCATCCGGGCGTCGACAAGGTGACGTTCACCGGATCGCCGTCGGTCGGACGCGGCATCCTGCAGGGCGCCGCGGGCAACTTCAAGCGCGTCACGCTCGAACTGGGCGGCAAGTCGGCCAATGTCATCTTCGCCGACGCCAACCTCGACGGCGCCGTGCGCGCGGCGGCATCGGGCATCTTCTTCAACGCGGGGCAGGTCTGTTCGGCGGGCTCGCGCATCCTGGCCCAGCGTGCCGTGTACGACGAGGTGGTCGAGCGGCTCGCGCAACGTGCCCGCACCATCAAGCTCGGCGATCCCACGCAGCGCGAGACCAACATGGGCCCCGTCATCTCCGCCAAACAGATGAAGACGATTCTGGAATACGTCGACATTGGCAAGGGCGAGGGCGCATCGCTCGTGACCGGCGGACGACGTGTCGGCGAGCGCGGCTATTTCATCGAGCCGACGGTGTTCGCCAACGTCGAGCACGAGATGCGCATCTCGCAGGAAGAGATCTTCGGGCCGGTGGCCAGCGTGATTCCGTTCGACGACGAAGCGGACGCGCTGCGCATCGCCAACGGCACCGCGTACAGCCTTGCAGCGGGCGTGTGGAGCGCGGATATCGGCCGGGTGCACCGGATGGCGGCCGGATTGAAGGCGGGCACCGTCTGGGTCAATACCTACGGCTACACCGACGTCCGGCTGCCGTGGGGCGGCAGCGGCGATTCCGGTTTTGGCCGCGAGCATGGCGATGTCGCGATCGAAAACTTCACGGAGCCGAAGGCCGTGTGGGTGGCGCTGGCGCCCTGAAGGGATGAACGCAAAGCGGGCGGCCCGGAGTGTCCGGGCCGCCCGCTTTCATTGGCAGAGAAGCTCAGAACTGCATCGCTTCCCGATCGCGCGCTCGCCAGAGCCGTGCGCGCTGCGTGCTGTCCTCATACTGGACGGTGTTCTGCCGGCACGCTTCGACCATCGAATTCTTCCGCTCCACGATAGCCTGGCAAAGGAACTCGGCGCTGTACGCTTTCAGCAGATGCGGACAATGCGTCTCGATGTACAACGCGATCCTGCCGTAGTCGCTGTCCGCTGATGCAAGCGAGCGGTACGTCTGCGCGTCCCAGCGGAACATCAGGTCGAGTTCTTCGAAAGCCGTATTGAATGCGCAGACCTGCGCCTGAACTTCGCGGTCATCGCCGTGAATTGCCTGGATCATGATCGTCTCCTGTTGGCCGGGGGGCTCCATCGCAGGATAGGAAAATCAATCCATACACGACAGTTAAACTTTCTTCGAGTATGTATTGATAAAGCCTTATGTGTTCGGCTTGCCCGTTGTCGCGACGATCTGCGTGATCGACTCGATTTGCGCAGCGCCTTCCTGGATCAGGAAGTCCTTGAATGCAAGCGCGACCGGCGGCAGACGTTTGTTGTTGCGATGCACGACGAACCAGTTGAGCATCACCGGAAAGTCCTCGATATCTAGCACGGCCAGCTTGCCCATCTGCAATTCCATGCTGATGGTATGAGCAGAAAGAAAGCTGAGCCCCATGCCGGCGATCACCGCCTGCTTGATGGTCTCCGTGCTTGTGATTTCCATCGCCACGTTGAGGTTCGTCAGGCGTCCGGCGAAGCCTTCCTCCATCGAATTCCAGGTATCGGAGCCGCGCTCGCGGACGATGAACGGCTCGTCGGCCAGCGCTTCCAGCGGAAGATCGCGGCGCCCGACGAGCGGATGATCCGGCGGCGCGACGATCACATACGGATGCGGCGCGAACGACACGTTCACGGTATCCATGTCGCGCGGCGGACGCACCATGACGGCCAGGTCGGTGAGATTGTCGGATAGCTGATGCAGCAGTTCCTCGCGATTGTGCACGGCGAGGTTGAGCCGCACGTCGGTATTGCGCAGCGTGAAGGCGGCGAGCAGCCGCGGAAAGAAGTAATCGCCGGCGCTGATGACCGCGACATTCAGCGTGCCTCCGGAAATACCCTTGAGGCGGGCCATGGCGTCGTCGGCTTCGCGGAATTGCTCCAGGATGGCGCGGCTGTGATGGAGCATTTCGTTGCCCGCCGGCGTCAGGAAAATCTTCTTGCCCAACTGCTCGAACAGCGGCAGTCCTGCGTGTTCTTCGAGTTGCTTCACCTGTGTGGAAACCGCTGGCTGCGTGAGGTACAGCTCTTCGGCGGCGCGGGAAAAACTCAGTCGCCGTGCGACGGTTTCGAAGATCTTCAATTGACGCAGGGTGGCGTTGCGGAGCACGGCAATCCCTCATCCATTAACGATACTGAATTTATACAATAATTTTTTCTAACTTTCCTTAATCGTTTTTCTCCCCCACGATGCTTTCACGTCCCATCAGTTGTAAGCCGGACAGTCCCACCAGGCGCGAACGGCCATGCTGGCCCCAGGCATCGACCGGATTTCGCGCGGCATACCAGAAGCACCCCGCCTCACCGCACCACGCATCAATCAGCACGATCAGCAGCATGCGAAGCCTGCAAAGGCTGGTTCGAATCATCCGGACTCAACTGGGAATCGCTTGACATGATTCTTCGATCGCCTGACGCGGATGTTTGCCCCATGTGCGAATCGATCGCCCGCTGCATCGCGCGCGCCGTGCGCCGCACGCACGCCAACCGGCGGCCTCCCGCCCATGCCGCCTGGACCGAGCCCTTCTCCTGACCGACCGCCCGCCGCCGACGCAGCGCGCCGGCTTCTCGCAGCACATCAAGCGCCGTACGAGCGCTGAGAAACACAACGGAGACAGACATGGCAAGCGCAGACACGGTTGTGTCCGGGCAATCGCACGGGCGTCATCACAACAGATGGTTCCAGCTGGTGATCGGCATCATCTGCATGGGACTGGTCGCCAACCTGCAGTACGCATGGACGCTGTTCGTCGTGCCAATGGACGCCAAGCACCATTGGGGTCAGGCGGCGATCCAGACCGCCTTCACCATCTTCATCGTCACCGAAACCTGGCTCGTGCCTGTGGAAGGCTGGCTCGTCGACAAGTTCGGACCGCGGCCGGTGGTCATCGGCGGCTCGATTTGCGCGGCGCTCGGCTGGATCATCGACGCCCACGCGACCAGCCTCGTGCATCTCTACATCGCGGCGGTCGTGGCGGGCGTGGGCGCGGGATGCGTGTACGGCACCTGCGTGGGCACGGCGCTCAAGTGGTTCCCGGACAAGCGCGGCCTCGCGGCGGGATTGACCGCGGCCGGCTTCGGCGCGGGCGCGGCGGTCACGGTGATACCGATCTCGAACATGATCCAGCGCTCGGGCTACGAGCATGCGTTCATGTTCTTCGGCATCCTGCAGGGCGTCTGCATCTTCGTGCTTGCGCTGATGCTGGTGCGGCCGAAGCCGCCGGCGGGCATCGTTCCGGCGAAGCGCATCGTCGCGACGAAGATCGACTACACGACAGGCCAGATGGTGCGCGCGCCGATCTTCTGGGTGCTGTACCTGATGTTCGTGTTCGTTGCGGCGGGCGGCGTGATCGCGACCGCGCAGTTCGGGCCGATCGCGAAGGAATACGGCTTCGCGAAAATGCCGGTCAACCTGTTCGGCATCACGTTGCCGCTGCTCGCGATGACCTTGTCGATCGACAATCTGTGCAACGGCTTCACGCGTCCGCTGTGCGGCTTCATCTCCGACAAGATCGGCCGTGAAAACACGATGTTCATCATCTTCCTGGGCGAGGGCATTGCGCTGCTCGGGCTGATGGAGTTCGGCCACAACCCGTATCTCTTCATGCTGTTCGCGGCGCTGACGTTCCTGTGCTGGGGCGAGATCTTCTCGATCTTCCCGGCAACCTGTGCCGATACCTTCGGCAGCAAGTACGCCGCCGCCAATGCCGGCACGCTATACACCGCGAAAGGCACGGCGTCGATGCTGGTGCCGCTGGCGTCGGTGCTCGCGTCGATCGGGTCGTGGAACGCGGTGTTCACTGCGGCAGCGGTGACGTCGATCGCGGCGGGGCTGTGCGCCAAGTTCGTGCTCGCGCCGATGAGAAAGCGCTGGATCGACAACACGGTCGCGCAGGCGTCGAGTGAATCGTCGGTGAATGCATCTTTCCAGGCCGGCTGGGACGGATCGCACAAGACGGTGCAGTAAGCGGGGCGGCGCGGGCATGAGCGATCCGGACCATTCGAGCGATCACGCCGCGCCTGCGCTCAGTGTCTCGCTGCATCAACTGAGGTTGTTCGTGACACTGGCGCGGCATCGCAGTTTCACGCGCGCGGGCGATGCATCCGGCGTCACGCAATCGGCGGTCAGCCGGGGCATTCGTGAGCTCGAAGAAGAAATCGCGCTGCGGCTCTTCGATCGCACCACGCGTCACGTCACGCTCACCGATACGGGTCGCAAGCTGCTCGCGCGGGTCGCGCCGCTCGTCGAGGAATTGGAAGCGACGCTGCGGCCGCACGGCAAATCCGGCGCCGAGCCGGGCGTGGTGAATCTCGCGTGCGGCGGCGGCCTGGCGGCGGGCGTGCTGCCCGCGCTGCTCGCTTCGTGCCGTGCGCGTCTGCCGGATGTCACCGTGGTCGTGCTGGATCGGCCGCAGAATGCCGTGCTGCAACTCGTGCGTTCGGGTGAAGCCGATATGGGCCTCGTCATCGCGCCCGACACATTGGACGAACTCTCCGCCGAACCGCTTTATCCCGACGCATTGGCGGCGGTGGTCCCGGTATCGCATCGATGGGCCGGGGCCGCCGCGCTCGACTGGCGCCAGTTGCGCGGCACGTCCTTGCTGCTGCTCGACGACGACACCGGCAGTCTCGCTGCCATCGAGGCCGCGCTGGCGCTGCATGGCGTGAGCGGCGCGGTACGGCAGCGCTTCACCCAGGCGGCGGCGATCGCGCACATGACCCAGGCCGGCTTGGGCGTCGGCGTCCTGCCGATGCACACGCGCACGGCCTGCAATCCCGCCGCGCTCCATCTCCTTCCCCTCAACCCCGCCACCGCGCGCGCGCTGATGCTGGTGCGCCGTCGCGGCCACGCGCTGCGCGCCAGCGCGGCGAGCGTGTGGTCACACGCCGTGGCATCGTCGTCGCATACTGTCGGCAGCAGCCAGATCGCCGAAGTCTGAGCGTCGCACTCACCGATTCACTTTTACTCGCAGCGTCATCGGCGCATGCGGGTTTTTGCCTGTACGCCCAGACGCCTTTCGCCTTGTCCTTGGTCTATACGGAATGTAGTATCTTGTATATCAGATGGATATCAGGCTATAAAACAGGAGACGAACCATGAAGATCTGCGTGTACGGCGCCGGTGCAATTGGCGGCTATATGGGCGCGCAACTGGCGCGCGCAGGAGCCGATGTCAGTTTTGTCGCGCGCGGGCCGCACCTCGCGGCCATGCAGGCGCACGGCGTGAAACTGCGGATCGACGGCGAGGAGCACACCGTCAAGGTGCGCTGCACGAACAATCCCGCTGAGCTCGGCCCGCAGGACTTCGTCATCATCGCGCTCAAGGCGCACTCGATTCCCGGCGTCGTCGACCTGATTCCGCCGCTGCTCGGTCCGGACACCGCGATCGTCACCGCGGTCAACGGCCTGCCTTACTGGTATTTCTACAAGCACGGCAACGAACTCGAAGGCACGAAGCTGCAGAGCGTCGATCCCGGCGGACGGCAATGGGACGTATTCGGGCCGGAACGTGCGATCGGCTGCGTGCTGCTGCCGGCGGCGGAAATCGCGGAGCCGGGCGTCATCGAGCATCACTACGGCAAGAAGTTTCCGATCGGCGAGCCGAGCGGGGAGATCACGCCGCGTCTGCAGGCGCTGCACGATCTGATGGCGAAGGCGGACATGGAAGCGCCGATGCGCGACAACATCCGTGACGAAATCTGGCTCAAGCTGTGGGGCAATCTCTGCTTCAATCCGATCAGCGCGCTCACCGGCGCGACGCTCGACGTCCTCACCAGCGATCCCGGCACGCGCGCGCTGTCGAAGGCGATGATGCTCGAGGCGAAGGCCATCGGCGACAGGATCGGCGTGAATTTCAGGGTGGACGTGGAACGGCGCATCAACGGCGCGGGCGCGGTGGGCGCGCATAGGACCTCGATGCTGATGGACTGCGAGGCCAGACGGCCGATGGAAATCGATCCGCTGATGACCGTCGTGCAGGAAATCGGCCGTCTGGTGCACGTCGAAACGCCGATGCTCGATGCCGTTCTCGCATTGATCAAGCTGCGCGAAGGCGTGAACCAGGGCACCGCGCAGCCCGTGTCGCCTCCGCAGTCGCAGAAAGCGGCCTAAACTGAATCCATGGCGTCAGCTTTGTTTCTGATATACAAGATGCAAAATATGTTGCGTCCTGTTGCGACGCAGCATATACTCAGGGCTCTTGAGTGATTCGACTGGAGCCTGAAATGAGCATCGCCCTGTTGGTTGTCGTTGGTTTCGCGCTGATTGCCGTGGGTATGGGTGTTACGTTTATGATTGCATCGGCGGTGCCGCAGAGCATGCTGCAGCGCGCGCAGGATCACGGTCGCTTTGCCGGTCTCGCGGCGGACGACCAGAACGGCGGTTCGGGCAAGCGTATCGACGCTGGCCGTCCGCACTTGGGAAATCAAGCCATCAATGCCATCTGATACTCAATCCGTAGAACGGCCGGAAGTCCGCACCTCGGGGCTCACGCTCTCGTTGGAGCCGATCAACGCCACCGTGTCGCTGCGCGACCAGGCGTATGCCAAGCTGCGGCAGGCCATCGCCGAGGCGGACATCTACCGCTCGCGGGAAGAGATCCGTCTCGACGAGAAAGAACTGACCGAAGCACTGGGCGTGTCCCGCACGCCCATTCGCGAGGCCATGACGCTGCTGGAGCAGGAAGGTTTTCTGCGCACCGTGCCGCGTCGCGGGGTGTATATCCTGCGCAAGACGAAGCGCGAGATCGTCGAGATGATCCACATGTGGGCGGCGCTGGAAAGCATGGCGGCGCGGCTCGCCACGCAGCGGGCGTCGGACGAGGAAATCGCCCAGTTGCGCCATATGTTCGACAACTTCCGCGATTCCACGCCGGCCGAACATATCGACGAATATTCGGAAGCGAATATCGCGTTTCACTCGGCCATCGTGCGGCTGTCGAAGTCGGAGATCATCTTCGACACCATCAAGAACATCTTCGTGCACGTGCGCGCCATTCGAAAAATGACGATTGCGCAGAGCGACCGCGCATCGCGTTCGATCGTCGATCACATGCGGATCATCGAGGCGCTGGAGAAGCGCGATACCGAACTCGTCGAGCGGCTCGTGAAGCAGCATTCGCTCGATCTGGCCGCGTTCGTCGAGGCGAATTGCGACTTTCTGGATTGATCGTCGGACTACGTGGTTCAGTTGTGACGGAAGGCCGCCTGACAAACGTCAGGCGGCCTTTGTTTTTGATCTGCGTCGCCGTCAAGGCGTCGGACAGCCGGAACTCTTCGATTGCGCTTCGAGATCGCCGCGCTTGTCGCGAATGGACTGGGTCACGATGCGTTGATCGTCGAGCTTGCTGACGTTCACCGCGACTTGTCTATCGGGCGATGCCGTCGCGGCGGCAATCGACGACGCCAGTTCCTTGCAACGGGTGCTCATGCCCGTGCGCGACGCCGGGGTGGCTTCGGGCGGACGAGTGACGTTGGCGTTGCTGTTGCTCTGGAAGCGCGCGGACGAAGCGCTGTCAGCAAAGGAAGGACTGAGCGAAACCGCCGGCGCCTCCTGGCTGAATGCCGAAAGGGCCAACGCGGCGGCGATTGCGACAGGGAAGAAGCGGGTCATGTCGAAGCGGGGATCGTCGGACGAGATCCGTACGTTACGACTTCGGCTCGCATCGACTGACACAATCTGTGACGGCGGGGTTGGGCCGACCCCGCCGCGCTTCCGGAATGCCTAACGCATCGCGCGCAGCATCGTTTCGCCGAGCGCCGCGGGCGAATCCGCCACGCGTATTCCCGCCGATTTCATCGCGTCCATCTTCGCGCCTGCTGTGCCCGAGCCGCCCGAAATGATCGCGCCCGCATGGCCCATGCGGCGTCCCGGCGGCGCGCTCGTCCCGGCGATGAAGCCGACCACCGGCTTCTTCGTGCGCGCGTCCTTGAGGAACTGCGCGGCTTCTTCTTCCGCCGATCCGCCGATTTCACCGATCATGATGATGCCCTCGGTGGCGTCGTCTTCGAGAAAGAGCGTCAGGCAGTCGATGAAATTCGTCCCGTTCACCGGATCGCCGCCGATGCCGATGCACGTCGTCTGCCCGAGCCCGGCCGCGGTGGTCTGCGCGACGGCTTCATAAGTGAGCGTGCCCGACCGCGACACCACGCCGATCTTCCCCGGCTGATGGATATAGCCCGGCATGATGCCGATCTTGCATTGTCCCGGCGTGATGACGCCCGGACAGTTCGGACCGACGAGCCGGCTGTCCGAGCCGCTCAGCGCGCGCTTGACGCGCAGCATGTCGAGCACGGGAATGCCTTCCGTGATGCAGACGATGAACGGCACGCGCGCATCGATGGCTTCGAGGATAGCATCGGCGGCGAAGGGCGGCGGCACGTAGATCACGGAGGCATCGGCGCCGGTGCGGGCGACGGCTTCCGCAACCGTGTCGAATACGGGCAGATCCAGATGCGTCGTGCCGCCCTTGCCCGGGGTCACGCCGCCGACCATGCGCGTGCCGTAGGCCAGCGCCTGCTCGGAATGGAAGGTGCCCTGCGCGCCGGTAAAGCCCTGGCAAATCACTTTGGTGTTCCTGTCGATCAGAACGCTCATGTCGGTGTGCTCCTCAGTGACGTGCGCCAGCGACGGCGCTGACGATCTTGTCGGCGGCATCGGCGAGGTTGTCGGCGGGAATGATGGTGAGTCCGGACGTGCGCAGAATCTCGCGGCCGGCATCGACGTTCGTGCCGGCCAGGCGCACGACGAGCGGCACGCGCAGGTCGATGTCGCGCGCGGCCGCGACCACGCCTTGGGCGATCACGTCGCAGCGCATGATGCCGCCAAAGATGTTGACGAGGATGCCGCGCACCTTGGGATCGCGCAGGATCAGCTTGAACGCCGTCGCGACGCGCTCCTGCGTCGCGCCGCCGCCGACATCGAGGAAATTGGCCGGCTCGCCGCCATAGAGCTTGATGATGTCCATCGTGGCCATTGCCAGTCCGGCGCCGTTCACCATGCAGCCGATATTGCCGTCGAGCTTCACGTAGTTCAGCCCGTGTTTCGCCGCTTCGATTTCGGCGGGATCTTCCTCGTCTTCGTCGCGCAGCTTTTCGATGTCCGGATGACGATAGAGCGCGTTGTCGTCGAAGTTGAGCTTGGCATCGAGCGCGATCACGTCGCCCGAACCGGTGACGACCAGCGGATTCACCTCGACGATCGACGCATCCAGATCGACGAACGCGCGGTACAACGCCGCGATGAATGTCGACGCCGCGCTCACCTGCTTGCCCGCGAGCCCCAGGCCGAAAGCGATCTGTCGCGTGTGGAACGGTTGCAGGCCGGTGGCCGGATCGATCGCGACCTTGAGGATCTTTTCGGGCGTACGCTGCGCGACTTCCTCGATCTCCATGCCGCCTTCGGTGGACGCCATGATGGTGATGCGCGACGTCGCGCGATCCACGAGCATGCCGAGATAGAGTTCGCGCGCAATGTCGCAGCCTTCCTCGACATACAGGCGCTTCACCTGGCGGCCGGCGGGGCCGGTCTGCTTGGTCACGAGCACCGACGACAGCATCTTCCGCGCGTTCTCGCGCACGTCTTCCACCGACTTCACGACACGCACGCCGCCCTTGCCCTCGGGGTCGTTCGAGAAGCGGCCCGCACCGCGTCCGCCCGCGTGAATCTGCGACTTGACGACCCAGACCGGCCCGCCCAGGGCGCTGGCGGCATCGGCGGCTTCCTGCGCGGTGAAGGCGACGCGACCCTCCGGCACCGCGACGCCGTACTGGCGCAGCAGTGCCTTCGCCTGATATTCGTGAATGTTCATTTCGTCTCCGGAATCCTCTGATGGGAATGGCGCGGGCATAAAGCACTGAGCCTCTCGATTCGCGCTGAAATACGATATATCACATATCAAGACGTGACAGTTGAAATTGCTGGCTCGTTTTGAAGTCATGGAAAGGGGCACAGATTTGCCGCGCTGCGGCACGTGTGAGACGCAGAGTCATGCGGGACGGCCTCGTCGACCATTGACGCACCGCATCACAGGGTTTTCGCCGAGCGGGATACAGTTGACTAATACTGTGTGTGGAATATTGTATATCACAGCAACGGCGACCCGATCGAGGTCGACGGAACCGCACACCACCCCCATCGAGGAGGAGACAACAATGTCCGAAGTCGTCAGCAGCCGCCCCGAAATCGCTCCCGCCACCACCACCGCCGATGACACCCTGAAGGCGAAGACGCGCGGCGCCGGCGTGATTTCGGGCGGCCATCTGGTCGCCCGCGCGCTGAAGAACGAAGGTGTCGATACGATTTTCACGCTGTGCGGCGGCCACATCATCGACATTTACGATGGTTGCGTCGACGAAGGCATCCGCATCATCGACGTGCGTCACGAGCAGGTGGCGGCGCACGCGGCCGACGGGTATGCGCGCCAGACCGGCAAGCTCGGCTGCGTCGTGACGACGGCCGGTCCCGGCTGCACGAACGCCGTCACCGGCGTGGCCACGGCGTTCCGCTCCGAAAGCCCGATCATCCACATCGGCGGGCAGGGCGCGCTGACGCAGCACAAGATGGGTTCGCTGCAGGACTTGCCGCACGTCGACATGATGGCGCCCATCACCAAGTTCGCCGCGACCGTGCCGAGCACCGAACGCGTCGCCGACATGATCTCGATGGCCGCGCGCGAAGCCTTCAACGGCGCGCCCGGCCCGGCGTATCTCGAGATTCCGCGCGACGTGCTCGACCGCGAAATCGACCAGACCAAAGCCGTGATTCCGCAACCCGGCCGCTATCGGGCGTCGACGAAATCCGTCGGCGATCCGGCATCGATCGAGCAACTCGCCGACTTGCTGGTGAACTCGGAGCGGCCTGCCATCCTCTACGGCCAGCAAGTGTGGACCGCGCGCGGTCATGAGGAAGCCATCGCGTTGCTGCGCGGGCTCGACGTTCCCGGCTACTTCAACGGCGCGAGCCGCGGCCTGCTGCCGCCGGGCGACCCGCATCACTTCGACCGCACGCGCTCGCAGGCTTTCGCGAAGGCGGATCTGATCGTGATCGTCGGCACGCCATTCGATTTCCGCATGGGTTACGGCAAGCGCATCAGCAAGGATCTCAAGCTGGTGCAGATCGACATGGACTACCGCACGGTCGGCAAGAATCGCGACATCGATCTCGGTCTGGTCGGCGATCCGGGCGCGATTCTCGGCGCCGCGCTGCAAGCAGCGAGCGGACGCCTGAAGAACGACAAGCGCCAGGCGCGCCAGGCCTGGATGCGCGAACTCTCGACGCTGGAAGAAGCCGCGACGGCCAAGCTGATGCCGCTGTTCACCTCGGACGCGAGCCCGATCCATCCGTACCGCGTCGCGCATGAAATCAACCAGTTCCTCTCCGACGACACCATCTACATCGGCGACGGCGGCGATGTCGTGACGATTTCCGCGCAGGCCGTGCGGCCGCGCCGTCCGGGCCAGTGGATGGATCCGGGGGCGCTGGGATCGCTGGGCGTCGGCACGGGCTTCGCGATCGCGGCGGGCTTGGCCAATCCGGAGAAAGAAGTACTCTGTTATTACGGCGACGGCGCGTTCTCCATGACGTCCTTCGACATGGAAACCGCGAACCGTTTCGGCGTGCCGTATATCGCGGTGATCGGCAACAACTCCGCGATGAACCAGATCCGCTACGGCCAGCTCGCGAAGTACGGCGACGAGCGCGGCAACGTGGGCAATTTGCTCTCGGACGTGCCGTATGGCCGCTTCGCGGAGATGCTCGGCGGCTACGGCGAGGAAGTGCGGGAAGCGTCGAAGATTGCCGGCGCGCTGCAACGGGCGCGCGAAGCGGTCGCGAAGACGGGCAAGAGCGCGGTCATCAACATCTGGGTCGATCCGACCGTGTACGCGCCCGGCACGATGGCGCAGACGATGTACAAATAAACGTCGAACCTACAAACATCGATTGAGTTTCGGAGACAAGCCATGACGGTGAAAGTGAACACATCGGGCAAGGCGCTGGACGGCGTGAAGATTCTCGACTTCACGCACGTCCAGTCGGGACCGACCTGCACGCAGCTGCTCGCGTGGTTCGGCGCGGACGTCATCAAGGTGGAGCGCGCGGGCGCCGGCGACATCACGCGCGAGCAATTGCGCGACATCCCCGACGCCGACAGCCTCTACTTCACGATGCTGAACCACAACAAGCGTTCGATCACCATCGACACGAAGAATCCCGAAGGCAAGAAGGTGCTGGAGACGCTCGTCAAGCAATGCGACGTGCTGGTCGAGAACTTTGCGCCGGGCGCGCTCGACCGCATGGGCTTCACGTGGGAGCGTATCCAGGAACTGAATCCGCGCATGATCGTGGCGTCGGTGAAAGGCTTCGGACCGGGACCGTATGAAGACTGCAAGGTCTACGAGAACGTCGCGCAATGCGCGGGCGGCGCGGCCTCGACCACCGGTTTCGACGACGGCCCGCCCACCGTCACCGGCGCGCAGATCGGCGATTCGGGCACGGGGCTGCATCTGGCGCTCGGCATCGTCACGGCGCTGTATCAGCGCAACACGAGCGGGCGCGGCCAGCGCGTGCTCGCCGCGATGCAGGACGGCGTGCTGAACCTCTGCCGCGTGAAGCTGCGCGATCAGCAACGGCTCGAACGCACGGGCGTCATGAAGGAATATCCGCAGTATCCGAACGGCAGCTTCGGCGAGGCGGTGCCGCGCGCGGGCAATGCATCGGGCGGCGGCCAGCCGGGCTGGATTTTGAAGTGCAAGGGCTGGGAAACGGATCCGAACGCGTACATCTACTTCATCACGCAGGCGCCGGTGTGGGGGGAGATTTGCAAGGTGATCGGCCGCGAGGAATGGATCGATCATCCGGACTACAAGACACCCAATGCACGCCTGCCGCACCTGAAGGATATCTTCGACGAGATCGAGCGCTGGACCATGTCGAAGACCAAGTTCCAGGCCATGGAAATTCTCAACAAGCACGACATTCCCTGCGGCCCGATCCTCTCGATGAAGGAAATCGCCGAAGAGCCGTCGTTGCGCAAGACCGGCACCGTGGTGGAAGTGGATCATCCGGTGCGCGGCAAGTACCTCACGGTCGGCAACCCGATCAAGCTCTCGGACAGCCCGACCGAAGTCGTGCGCTCGCCGCTGCTCGGCGAACATACCGACGAAGTCATGGCCGAACTCGGCTATACGCCTGACCAGATCGCCACGCTGAAGAGCCTCGGCGCGATCTGAACTCCTTTCAACTGCAATGACGCCCGCCTTCGAAAGAAGGTGGCGCAGGCTCTGCACGCCCAGAAAAAACGGAGACACTCGACATGAACAGCACGGTGGTCCACGAACCCAGCGCAGCAGCTCATTCTTCTTCGCAGAAGCCCTACGTCGCGCCGCTCCATGCGCCCGATGCGAAACGCCGCGTCGCCGAAGTGTTCGAGCGCGTGAAGGCCGAAGGCCGCACCTCGCTCACGGCGCCCGAAGGGAAGCTCGTCTGCGATGCATACGGCATCGCCGTGCCGCAGGAAGGCAAGGCAAAATCCGCGGACGATGCGGCGAAGCTCGCATCGTTCATCGGCTTTCCGGTGGTGCTCAAGATCGTATCACCGGAGATTCTCCACAAGACCGAGGCGGGCGGCGTGCTGGTCGGCGTGAAGAACGAGGCCGAAGCAAAAGCGGGCTTCGACACGATCATTTCGAACGCACGCAAGTACGCGCCCGACGCGACGCTCATCGGCGTGCAGGTCCAGCAGATGGTCGGCGCGGGGCAGGAAGTGATCATCGGCGCGGTGACGGATCCGTCCTTCGGCAAGCTGATCGCGTTTGGCCTCGGCGGCGTGCTGGTCGAAGTGCTGAAGGACGTCACGTTCCGCCTCGCGCCGGTCACGCATGAAGAAGCCGCATCGATGCTCGACGGCATCCAGGCCGCCGATGTCCTGCGCGGCGTGCGCGGCGCGGAGCCGGTGCAGCGCGAGGCGCTCGTCACCTTGATCCAGCGCGTCTCGCAACTCGTCGACGACTTTCCGCAGATCTCGGAAATGGACCTGAATCCGGTGTTCGCGAGCCCGAGCGGTGCGGTCGCGGCGGACGTGCGCATCGTGATGGACTTCGAGCCCGCCGCGCCGCGTTACCGTCCCACGCAGGAACAGATCGTCACGCAGATGAACCGCATCATGAAGCCGGATGCGGTCGCGGTGATCGGCGCGTCGAACGAGGACGGCAAGATCGGCAACTCGGTGATGAAGAACCTGATCAACGGCGGCTATCAGGGCGCCATCTACCCGATCCATCCGAAAGCCGACGAGATCATGGGCCGCAAGGCGTACCGCAGCGTGAAGGACGTGCCCGGCGTGATCGATGTCGCCGTGTTCGCGATTCCCGCGAAGTTCGTCGCGCAGGCGCTGGTGGAAGTGGGCGAGAAGCAGATCCCGGGCGCCGTGCTGATTCCGTCGGGCTTCGCGGAGACCGGCAATCACGAAGGGCAGGAAGAGATCGTCAAAATCGCGCGCCAGTACGACATCCGCATGATGGGCCCGAACATCTACGGCTTCTACTACACGCCCAAGAACCTCTGCGCGACCTTCTGCACGCCCTATGACGTGAAGGGCAAGGCGGCGCTGTCGTCGCAGTCGGGCGGCATCGGCATGGCGATCATCGGCTTCTCGCGCTCGGCGAAGATGGGCGTGAGTGCGATCGTCGGGCTCGGCAACAAGAGCGACATCGACGAAGACGATCTGCTCACCTTCTTCGAGCAGGACGACAACACCGAGATCATCGCGCAGCATTGCGAGGATCTGAAAGACGGACGGTCCTTCGCCGAAGCCGCGCGGCGCGTGTCGAAGAAGAAGCCGGTGGTGGTGCTGAAGGCTGGCCGCACGAGCCTCGGCGCGCGCGCGGCGAGTTCGCACACTGGCGCGCTCGCGGGCAACGACAAGATCTACGAAGACGTGTTCGCGCAATGCGGCGTGATCCGCGCGCGTTCGCTGCGCGACCTGCTCGAATTCGCGCGCGGCATTCCGAAGCTGCCGACGCCCAAGGGCGAGAACACGGTCATCATCACCGGCGCGGGCGGCTCGGGTGTGCTGCTGTCGGATGCGTGCGTCGACAACGGTCTCTCGCTGATGACCATGCCCGACGATCTCGACGCCGCCTTCCGCAAGTTCATTCCGCCGTTCGGCGCGGCGGGCAATCCAGTCGACATCACCGGCGGCGAGCCTCCGGCGACCTACCAGAACACGATCCGCCTCGGCCTGGAAGACGAGCGCATCCATTCGATCATCCTCGGCTACTGGCACACCATCATCACGCCGCCGATGGTCTTCGCGAAGCTGGTCATCGAGGTGAAGGAGGAGATGAAGGCGCGCGGCATCGAGAAGCCGATCGTCGCGTCGCTTGCGGGCGACGTGCAGGTCGAGGAAGCCGCCGAGTACCTGTACCAGCACGGCGTGCCGGCCTATGCGTATTCCACCGAGCTGCCCGTCGCGGTGCTCGGCGCGAAGTACAAGTGGGCGCGCGGCGCGGGTCTGATCTGAAGAGCATGGAGGAGGGGACGAGAGAGCGCGGGCCACGCATGCCCGCGCTCCTTTTTTTCCAAAGGGAGACAGAGATGACACACTGGATTCGTTTCCGCGACGCCGACGATCGCATCGGCTTCGGCATGCTCGACCCGCATTCGGGCCGCGTGGTGCAGCATGACGGTGCGATGTTCGACGCGCCGCGCCCCACCGACATCACCTGGGCCGTCGATGATCTCGCGCTGCTCGCGCCGTGCCAGCCGAGCAAGGTGATCGCGCTGTGGAACAACTATTACGCGCTGTCGCGCAAGCTCGACAAGGCGCCGCCGCAGCATCCGCTGTTTCTCATCAAGCCGCCGATGTCGGTCATCGGGCCGCACGAGTCGATCCGTCGGCCGCGCAGCTATCACGGCAAGATCGCGTATGAAGGCGAGCTGGGCATCGTGATCGGCAGGACGGTGAGCGGGGCATCGGTGGAGGAGGCCGAGGCGGCGATCTTCGGCTATACCTGCGTGAACGACGTGACGGCCATCGAATTGCTTCAGGAAGATCCCAACTTCGCGCAATGGTGCCGCTCGAAAGGCTTCGACACGTTCACCTGTCTCGGTCCCGCGATCGTCACGCCGGGCAACGGCTTCGACTGGCGCACCGCGAACGTGGTGACGACGCTCGAAGGCGTCGAACGGCAGAACTATCCGCTCGACGACATGATCTTTTCGCCCGCCGAGCAGGTGAGCCTGTTGTCTCAGGACATGACCCTCGTGCCGGGCGATGTCATCGCGTGCGGCACGTCGATCGGCGTCGGCTCGATCAAGGACGGTGCGCGCGTGGAGGTGTCGATTGCGGGCATCGGCACGTTGTCGAACGTGCTGGCGGCCTGAGGGAGCGCGGCATGTCGGATCTTCCGGGCGCAGGGTTGCTCGTGCTGGCGGTCATCGGCTGGCGGCGGCCGCAGGTCTCGCTGCAAAGCGTGCTGGTCACGCTCGCTTTCGTCGCCGCGCAATGGCCCGGTGATGCGCTTGTAATTGGCGCCGTCGGCTCGGCACTCGCGGCGTGCTTTCGTGTGCAGGACTGGACGCGCTGGCGCGGGTCGCTGCATCTCGCGATGGCCGGCGTCTGCGCGGCGCTCGCTTATGCGCTCGGCGCGCAGCCGGGCGGGCTCGCGGTGCTGATGGCCGTCGCGATGCTCATGCTGATCGGCGCGCATCTGGCGCTCGCGTTCGGCGTACCCGTGGCGAGCCTGTTGAGCGCGCTGGCGGCGGCGGGACTCGCCACGGCATTGACCATCGACGGTACGCACGGCGTGCTCGCGAGCGCCTGCGCCGTGCTCGGCATCGGTTGCGCGCGGGCTGTGTCGTTTGCAGGCTTCGCGCGCGAGGCGCCGTAAAAAACGAAGCCGGTGCAACGAGGCACCGGCTTGCGGGTCCATCTCTTCGGCGCGGGGCGAGCGCGCCGAACGCATCAGCGATCGCGATTCCACAACGCGCCGAGCACGAAGCCCACGGCGGCGGCAATCAGCACGCCCTGAATGGGCTGGCTGGCGACGGCCACGCGCACGTGGTCCACCGTCTGCCCGTAGCTTTCCTGAAGATTGCCGAAGGCCTGACGCACCTTGCCTTCGGCCTGCAACTGTTCATCGCCCGTCAGCGCGCCGACCGCGTCCTGCACCTTGCCGGCGACCTTTTGCGCCGCGCCTTCTACCTGATCCTGCACCATGGTGCCTCCATTTCGGTTGAGCGGTTCCAAGAAAACCCTCGTGCATTCCGCAACGAGGGAACGCATGTCAGCAGCACGGTTCGTGCCCAGCGTCGTCACGCCGGACCGATGAGCCCCCGGACCGTGTCGAGCAGGTCGTCGATGGAAAACGGCTTGCGGCGGAACTGCGCGTGCGGATGTTCGATCTGGGGCGCGTGGGCCGCCGCGCTCATGAGGATGACGGGCACGTGGGCCAGGCCGTCGCTGGCGGCGAGCGCGTTGATGAACTCGACGCCGTCCATGTGCGGCATCATCCAGTCGGTGATGATGAGTGCGGGCGCGCTGGAGCGCGCGGCATCGAGCGCCGTGCGTCCGTTCGACGCGGTCGACACCTCGTAGCCCTCCATTTCGAGCACGAGCCGCCACGTGGTGAGGATGTCGAATTCGTCGTCGACGACGAGGATCTTTTTCATGACCGCGCGCCGGGATCGGACACGGAGAGCGCGGGCCCGGCCGAAGGATGACCGGACAGGAGACCTGTCGGGCCGATGAAGCCGTCGCTGATGTGCAGGCCGCGTGCGTCGATGGTGAGCCTGCGAATGGCGGAATCGTGCGCGCCTTCGCGCTGCTTGATGATCGACACCATGCGGTACAGCGACGAATTCGCCTCGATGTAACGCAGCAGCACGATGTTCTCGGTCATCGCGGAGGCGCGCAGCGTGGACGGCTGCCTTGCCTCGCCGTAGAGCGGCATTTCCTCGGTCAGGACCGTGGTCACACCGGCTTCGCGCAGGCGGTGCGACAACGCGTTCAGGAACAGCCCGAAGCGCTCCACGCGGTTGGCCGACTGATGAAAACCGTCGATGCCGTCCACCACGAGGCGCGATGCCTTGGCGTTCTTCACGGCGCTCAGCAACTCGTTGGCGAGTTCGTCGATGGCCAGTTCCACGGCCGGATGCCAGTGGATCGTGAGCCGGCCGTCCTGCAAGGCGGGCTCGAGATCGACACCGACCGCGCGCGCCTTGGCGATCAGCCGCGACGGCGATTCATAGAAGCCGAAGTAGACGCAGCGCTCGCCACGCTCGATGCCCGATTGCAGGAACTTGAGCGACATCAGCGTCTTGCCGACCCCCGAAGGACCGACGAGCGTCGTGGTCGACCCGCGCACCACGCCGCCGCCGAGCATCTGGTCGAAGTCGGGGAAGGCAAAGCTGAGCCGGCTCGTGAAGTCCGGGATGTCGCCGTCTTCGGCGGCGGTCGCCTCGATGCGCGGGAACGTCACGAGGCCCTGGTCCGTGATCTTGAAGAAGTGCTTGCCGAGCAGATGATCGCGGGCGCGCAGCTTGTGCACCTCGATCTCGCGCGCGCGCCGCATGCCGGTGTTGTAGCGGTTCAGTTCGATGAGACCGTCCACCAGCGTGTGTTCGGGATGCGGCTCGTTGCCGGAGAGCGGCGCGAGAATCAGCGTGGTGCAGCGCGCGGCGCTGACGAAGGCGGACAACTCGTGGATGAACTGCGACAGTTCGAGCTCCGTCGAGCTGAACTCGCGGGCGCTGCGGAAACCGTCGATCACCATGAAGCGCGGCCGGCTGGTCTTGATCGTCGCGGCGATCAGCGACAGAAAGCCGGACAGGCCGTCGCGCATCAGCTCGTGATAGCCGGAAACGAACAGCATGCGGTCGGAGATCGCGTTGGCGTCGTAGAACGACAGCGGCTTCAGATGCGACAGCAGCTTGGTGTGCGACTCGGCGATCAGCGTGATGTACAGCACCATGTCGCCCTGCGCGACCCGGTGAAAGCCGATCTGCGACGACAGGATCGTCTTGCCTGCGCCGGCCATCCCTTCGATCAGGTACAGGCCGCCTTCGACGAGCCCGCCACCAAGGATATCGTCCAGCCCCGTGACGCCGGTCGTGACGTTGCCGTTGCGGTCGGATTCGGGCGCGGGTGCGGAGGAGTCGGCGGGCTGGTGGTCGTCTTGAGTCATGGAGTGTCGTTTTTACTTGGGCATCGGCGTTGGGCGAACGCGATTATGGCTGACTCTTGTCGGGGAAATGTCCGCTGGCCAGGACAAGCGCGTCGCTCGCATCTGCGCGACGATCCTGCTGTGGCGCGGACTTGCGGGCGTCGCGGGCAATTCGCTCACCGTGCTGACGCAACCAGCGCGCGAGAATGTCCCGGACAGGGATGGTCGTGTGCCGCATTTTCCGCGCCCGATGTCCGAAGTGCATGGCTCGATGCAAGGCATGGGTTTCGGACCTGGCTGCGATTGGTTCAGAACAGCGCGAGCTGCTCGCGTCCCGGTCCGCCTTCGAGCGTGAGCAGATGGCGCTTGCGTTCGACGCCGCCGGCATAGCCGGTCAATTCCCCGTCGCCGCCGATCACGCGATGGCACGGCACGATGATCGCGACGGGATTGCGGCCGTTCGCCCCGCCGACCGCGCGCGCGGCGCCGGGCGGCAGGCCGAGCCGGCGGGCGAGATCGCCGTAGGTCCAGGCGTCGCCGAAGGGAATTTGCTGGAGCAGTTCCCAGACGCGCCGCTGGAATTCGGTGCCGCCGAGCCGTATCGGCACGTCGAAGCTGGCCCGCTGGCCTGCGAAATAGTCGGCGATCTGTTCCTGGGCTGCCGCGATGGCGCGCGAGACCGGCGGGGAGTCGGACAGCGTTTGCTCTTGCACATGGGCGGGAAAGTGCTTTTGCCCGATGAAGAACAGGCCCGTCAGTGCGTCGTGCTCCGCGCGGTAGAGGATGTGCCCGAGCGGACTCGGGCCGACATGACATTCGATCACTTCGGTTCTCCGCGCCGCATGCTTCCGGCGCCTGGGGCTCAGATGAACGGATTGTCGGTCTTGCCGGCGAGCTTGTCCGGCTCGTCTTGAAGTTTCGCGGGCAAGGATGCGTCGCCTTGCAGCGTCGCGACGATGGCGCCCAGCGCCTTGTAGAGCGCGAGCGCGTTGGCGAGACCGGCCTTGTCGCGCGTGATGGTCAGGTCACCGCTGACGGTGACGCGGGTGGTGTCGTTGACGATGTTGATGGCATCGCCGGCGATGTTCAGGGCGTCGGTATCGTTCGCAAATGGCTTAAACACCTTTCAGTCCTCCGATTCGCTTGTCTTTCAGGCCGTCCGGGATGCCGGGAAACGCGAGGCCGCTCATGGCTTCGAGCTCGCGGACGGTTTTCATCGTGTCGGTCTCGGTGGAGGCCTTGTCCACCAGGACCGCGACGGCGATCTGCCGCTGCGGCAGATAGACCACCTTGTAGAGTTGCGTCGGCACGATGACGCGTGATTCGCCGATCGTCTGCAACTGGCGTCCCGAGAACAGCGGCCCGGTGACCACGAAGGCTTCGCCGGATTGCTCGGTCAGGCGGCGCACGGCTTCCTCGATGCGCGCCCAGATGCGCCGGTTGTTCGACGGGTCCTGCGGCACGATGTTGGCGAGCGAGAAGGACTCGGCCATGCCTTTCTTGCTGGCGCGGTCGCCGGCCGGGCTCATGTGGCCGCGATCGAAGCCGCTTTTCTTGTAGTCGGAGAGTTGCGCGCTGGCGCCGGGCGGCAGACGTTTCTCGACGAAGAAGCGGTTGGTGCGCGTGTTGTTCTTCGCCTGGTCGATGCCTTGCGCCGTCAGATGTTCTGCCGACCACAGCGGTCCGTGCGTGACCCCGGAGTGGAGCAGCGCAAAATCGGTGTAGCAGACTTCCTGGGTCGCCGCGCGCATCTTCGCGTTGACGACGACGGGCTCGCGCCCGCCGGGACTGAACTGCGGACAGTCGCTCGCGGCGGCGCTGATACATACGAGGCCGAGCGCGGCGGCGAGTGCCTTGAAGCGGAATTGCATGCGGGTAGTGTGCCGGGTTGATGCACCGCGGACGGGTGCGGAAAGCGGGCCGCAAAGTATAAGCGCAGGACGCGCTGCGCGGGGTGCATCCGGCGTGCGCAGAAGTGGCGCGCTAGAATGCGTCGGCCTCGAAATTTGAAATCAACCCGTCAGGTCATCAGGTCATCCCACGAACATGAATTCGTCCGTCTTCCGCTCTGTGTTGGTGTCGTTCATGGCGTGTGCCGCGCTGTCGTGCGTCGTTCCTGTTCACGCCCATGCCGATGAAACGCCGGTCCCGCCGTCCGGCAGTAGCGACGGCCCGGCCTACGGTCCGGAACTGCAAGGCTTCGATTATCCGTATCCGGTGGCGCGCTTCGCGTTCACGTCGCAGCGGCAGGTGGTGCGCATGGCTTATATGGACGTGCATCCGCCGCATCCGAACGGCCGCACCGCGGTTCTTCTGCATGGGAAGAACTTCTGCTCGGCGACGTGGAAGCAGACCATCGACGTGCTGACGGGTGCGGGTTATCGCGTGATCGCGCCGGATCAGATCGGCTTCTGCAAGTCCACCAAGCCCGAGCGTTACCAGTACAGCTTCCAGCAGCTCGCACGCAATACGCACGCGTTGCTGACCGCGCTCGGCGTGCCGCGTGCGACGCTCATCGCGCATTCGACCGGCGGCATGCTCGCGGTGCGCTATGCGCTCATGTATCCGCAGGAGACGGAGCAGCTCGTGCTGGTCAATCCGATCGGGCTCGAGGACTGGAAGGCGAAGGGCGTGCCGTCGGTGTCCATCGACGAGTGGTATGCGCGTGAGCTCAAGACGAGCGCCGATGGCATTCGCCGCTATGAGCAGAACACGTATTACGCGGGGCAATGGCGCGATGCCTACGAGCCGTGGGTGCAGATGCTCGCGGGGATGTATCGCGGGCCGGGGAAGGAGATTGTCGCGTGGAATTCGGCGCTGCTGTACGACATGATTTATACGCAGCCGGTGGTGTATGAGTTCGACAAGCTGAAGACGCCGACGCTGCTGATGATCGGCGACAAGGACACGACGGCGATTGGCAAGGAGTTCGCGCCTGCGGAGGTGCGGCCGACGCTGGGGCGGTATCCGGAACTGGCGAAGCTCGCGAAGGAGCGGATTCCGAATGCCACACTTGTCGAGTTCCCGGATGCCGGGCACGCGCCGCAGATGCAGGATCCGGAGGGGTTTCATCGGGCGTTGCTGGAGGGGTTGGCTGGGAAACTGTCTCATCGCTAAGCGTGAACAGGGTTCGCGTGTTGCGTGGAGTAGGCTCCCTCAGTCATATTGGCTCTGACTGCCGCAGATACAATGCGGCCTGAGTCCTGACGTACCCGTCCGCTTCAACGTTGGCTGACGAAGCCTTTGCGGACCGACTGCGGGCCGTCCCGTGCCGGTGATGGATCAACCGTGCCCGGATCCATGCGAGACCGTTCATGCTGAAACGACTGAAAATTCAAAATTTCACAGTACTGCCTCAGGCCGATCTGGAGTTCGGGAAGCATCTCAATGTGTTTGTCGGCGAGAACGGTGCGGGCAAAACGCATCTCCTGAAGCTGGCGTATTCAGTGCTCGCGGCCAGCTGGCAGGAGGGCATCAAGGGGCAAGCGGCATCGGCGCCCACCAAGACCATCCTGCAGACGCGTCTGGCCGACAAACTGGTCAACGTGTTTCGTCCAGAGTCGCTCGGCCGGCTGACGCGCCGGAAGCAAGGTAGGGAACGTTGCGATGTCCAAATGAGTTTTGCCGATACCGGGCTGGACATCGACTTTGGTTTCGCGACGAACAGCAAATCGGAAGTCAGCGTCACCCAACTGCCGAAGCACTGGCTGGGCACTGCTCCCATCTATCTGCCGACGCGGGAATTGCTGACGATTTATCCGAATTTCGTTTCGGTCTATCAAAACCACTATCTGGAATTCGAGGAAACATGGTTTGATACCTGCGTCTTGCTGGGCGCGTTGTTGCAGCGAGGTCCGAAGGAAACGCAAATACAACGCCTGCTTGATCCGCTCGAAAAAGCAATGGACGGCTCCATCGAACTCGACAAGAACGGGCGCTTCTATCTGCGCACGCCCAATGGGCGCATGGAAATGCCGCTGGTCGCCGAGGGCCTGCGCAAGTTGGGCATGCTGGCACGTCTGATTGCTACAGGCGCTTTGCTCGATCAGGGTTATCTGTACTGGGATGAGCCGGAAGCCAACCTGAATCCGCGCTTGATCAAACAGGTGGCGCGCACGATCGTGGCACTGAGCGCAAACGGCATCCAGGTCTTCATTGCGACTCACAGCCTGTTCCTGCTGCGCGAACTCGAAATCCTTCTGGCAGACAAGCAACAGCCTGCTTTGGACGCTCGCTACTTCGGTTTGCAATCGCGGGCGGAAGGCGTCGAGGTCGTGCAAGGGACATCGCTCGATGACATCGGCGACATCACGGCGCTGGAAGAGAGTTTGCAGCAATCAGATCGATATCTGGCGTTGTAGGGATCATGCATGCCGACTTTGAACGTCGATGGTTTGACATTTACTTTTCCGCAAACGTGGCAGGTCAGCAAGTATGACGAGTGGTCGTTCTACCGTTCGAGTTTCGCCAGGCAAGGAGAGGGCATCAAGGCCATCGATGTGTTGGCGA
This sequence comes from Caballeronia sp. LZ032, assembly GCF_031451315.1. NCBI lineage: Bacteria > Pseudomonadati > Pseudomonadota > Betaproteobacteria > Burkholderiales > Burkholderiaceae > Caballeronia > Caballeronia sp. LZ032. Next base: position 1,234,355 of record NZ_JARUXP010000004.1, on the reverse strand, counting down.
TAACCGAAACGAATGTGGCGTTCTTCATTGAAGTCAAGGACTATCGGCATCCGGATACGGAGAAGCCCTCTCACCTGCCTGAAGCAATCGCAAGCAAGGTACTGCACACTTTGGCTGCCATGCTTCCGGCAAAGCTTCGTGCCAATGTCGATTCGGAACGGCAACTGGCGTCAGCTATCCTGGCGTGTGACTCGCTCAGCGTGATTGCCCATCTCGAACAACCGCAGAACCACCGTCCTGTCGTGGATCCCGCCGATATCCAGCAGAAACTGCGTCGCTTGCTGCGCGCAGTCGATGCCCATCCGAAGGTCGTATCCAAGAGCAATTTGCGGGGTTTGAACTGGACGGTAACCTAGCCGTTTCGGGAGAGGTTGGAAGCCTCGTTGCCGTCATTCCGAACAGCGCGTTCAATCCGGCGCGGCCCCGCCCACTCTCCGCTCCACCCCGGGCACCTGCACTGCCAACGTGACCCCTCGCGCGACCATGAAGATAGCAAGCGCGAGCCACAACCCGTGATTTCCCAGCGTCCCTGCCAGCCCCCACGCGGCGAGCAGGAACACCCCGAGCGACACCGCCATCGCCTGCATGAGTTCCCGCGTCCGAGTAGCACCGATGAACACGCCATCGAGCAGAAACCCCGCCACCGATACCACCGGCAGCACCGCCGCCCACGGCAGATAACGCACGGCGGCCGCATGCACGACGGCCTGATCCGTCAGCCTGCCGATGATCCATTCCCCGCCCAGCGCATACACGACCGAAAATCCCGCCGCGCCGATGACCGACCACAACATCGTGACCTTCACGGCCTGACGAAACGCATGCCGGTCACGCGCCCCCGCCGCCGCGCCGACGAGCGCCTCTGCCGCATGCGCGAAGCCATCGAGGCCGAACGCCATGAAGGTCTGAAAATTCAGCAGCACGGCGTTGGCCGCGAGCACCGCATCGCCCTGCCGCGCGCCGAGATGCGCGAACCACGCGTAAGAACCCAGCAGGCAGATCGTGCGAACGAAGATGTCCCGATTGATCGCCACCAGCCGCTGCAACGCATGCCCGTCGAGCAGCATGCCCCAGGCGGGCGCTTCGAGCCCGCGCGGACGCAGGCGCCACAGGATCGCGACACCGAGCACGAAGCCGCAGAAGTCGGCGAATGCCGTGGCCGCGCCGATGCCCGCGATGCCCCAGCCGAAGCGATACACGAACAGCAGCACGGCAACGATGTTCACCAGATTGATGAAGATCTGCGTCACGAGCGCGAGCCGCACTCGCTGACAGCCGAGCAGCGCGCCGAGCACGACGTAGTTGCCGAGCGCGAACGGCGCGGCCCAGATGCGCGCGTGACTGTAGGCGCTCGCTGTGTCCTGGACCGCCGCACTGCCACCCAGCGCCGCGAGCGCATAGCGGATGACCGGCAGCTGCAACGCGAGCACCGCCATGCCGATCGCGAACGCCAGCAACATCGCGCGCAGGACGCTGGCGCGCAGGGCCGCGTCATCGTGCGCGCCGAAGGCCTGCGCGACCAAACCTGTCGTGCCCATGCGCAGGAAGCCGAAACCCCAGAAGACGAAACTGAACACCAGCCCGCCGAGCGCGACGCCGCCAAGATACTGCGGCCCGTCGAGATGACCGGCGACGGCCGTATCGACAGCGCCAAGGATCGGTTGCGTCAGATTCGCGAGGACGATGGGAAACGCCAGCGTCAGCACGCGTCTGTGCCAATGCACGGGCAACGCGGCCGGCTTGCCGGGTGGATCTTGCGAAGTTGTCTGCACAGCGGTCGAACGCGCGTTCATGCGCGCGTTTCGTGGATTCGTGGGGAAGGCGTCATTGTCCGGAGCGCAAGCCCGCGACGCAACCTTGCTTCAGCACGGATAATGCGCGTCATGAAAACCTTCGCGCTCTATGTCATCACGGCGGTCGCCGAGATCGCCGGCTGCTACTTCCCGTATCGATGGCTCAAGCAGGGCGGCTCGCCCTGGCTGCTCATGCCTGGCGCGCTGTCGCTGGCGTTGTTCGCGTGGCTGCTGACGCTGCACGCCGCGGCGGCGGGACGCGTGTACGCGGCGTACGGCGGTGTCTATATCGGCGTGGCGATCATGTGGCTATGGGCCGTCGATCGCATCCGGCCCACCGCGTGGGATCTCGCGGGCGCGGCGATCGCGCTCGCGGGCATGAGCGTGATCGCATTCCAGCCGCGCGTTTGAACCGTGACGCGCCCGGAACAAGTCAACCCGCTCAGGCCTCGAGCGCCAGCAGCGCAAACGTAGCGAGCCAGTGCTCGCCCATATAGTCCCCCGCGACATGCGCAATCCCCGACGCAAGATGCTCGTCCGCGCTCGCATCAAGCACGGCGATGCGCGCATCGCCGGCAGGCAAGGCGCGTGCGATGGTCCGCTGGCACCACGCACGGCTCAGATTCAGGCCGTCGAGATGCGCGAGCTTGCCGTCGCTCCGGTCCGTGACGGTAGCCGGCGTAAACAGCGTCGCGGGCTCGCGCGCCGCGATGTGCGGCAGAAAGCCGTCGAACCAACCGACGAAGTGCCCGTCCGTCAGCACATGCCGCATCAGCACGGCTTCCATCAGCGAGGGCGAGAGGAATTCGTCGCCGGCGGGTTCCCATGCCTGGCAGGCTGCGTCCTTCTCGAACCAGCGCAGCGCGGTCGCGTTCAGCAAACGTTCGAAGTCCGCGTCCTGTGCCACGCGTGCATAGCCCAGCGAGAGCGTCAGCGCGAACGCCATGTTGAAGTGCGTGCCGACCCTGAGCGGATAGGTCGATTTCGGCAGGAACTCCGTAAAGCGCGCGACGAACGCATCGGCGAGCGGTTGCAGCGTCCGGGCCCAGCGCCGGCCATCGTCGGAAGTCATCGAACGCAGCTGGCCCGCGAGCGCGAGCAGCCACGCCCAGCCGTAGGGCCGCTCGAAGCCGCGCGCAGCGGGGCGCCGCAGATAGGCGACCTCAGCCGCGACGTTCGCCTCAGTGAAATGTTCGTCGATCACGGCGCGAATGCGCGGCGCCTCGGGCAGATCGGGAAAGCGCTCGAGCAGCCGCGCGATCAGCCAGTAGCCGTGCACGCAGGAATGCCAGTCGAAGCTGCCGTAGAAGATCGGATGCAGCGCGCGCGGACTTTGCACGTCGGCGGCGTCGGCCATGACGTGATCGAGCTTGTTGGGATACTCGCGGGTCAGGTGGCCAAGCGCGACCTGGGCGAATTTCGACGCCAGCGCGGCGTCGAGGATCGGAGCGTGTGGATTCATGCGGACCTCACGTGGGCTGTCTCTGGATTCCGAGACTTTATCGATAAATGATGGATAAAGTCTCGAATAAGGGTAATTACCTAAGTCGACATGTGGGACGCGGTCAGGTCATTGCCTGAAAGCCGCGAATCAAACTTCTGCAAGCCGCGCGAATGCCTTTGCCACAAGCCTGGGGGGACTTTCCGGAGCTGTCGTGCGGGTCATGCGAAGTGCCCAAACCCGCCGCCCGACCCGCCCGCAATGGGCGTTTGCCCGCCTGTCCGGCACGCGCCGCCGCGCGGATCGTCGTATAAACTGGCGCCCGAATGCCGCCAGGAGCATTCCGCACCGGGGTCACGAGCCCCGGGACGCGTCATTTGCACAACGACCAAGAGATCAAGACACGACATGAATGACTTTCCTGCCTACACCGCGGAGGACACGCGGCGCCGCGTTTTTGCGATCGTCGGCGCTTCGTCGGGCAACCTCGTCGAGTGGTTCGACTTCTATATCTACTCGTTCCTCGCGCTGTACTTCTCGGCGGCGTTCTTCCCCGGCGGCAATCCGACCGTGCAGCTGCTCAACACCGCAGGCGTGTTCGCGGCGGGCTTCCTGATGCGTCCCATCGGCGGCTGGATGTTCGGCCGTATCGCCGACAAGCATGGCCGCCGCAACGCCATGATGATCTCGGTCCTGATGATGTGCGGCGGTTCGCTCGTCATCACCTTCCTGCCGACCTACGCGAGCATCGGCGCGTGGGCGCCGTTCCTGCTGCTGATCGCCCGGCTGTTCCAGGGCCTGTCGGTGGGCGGCGAGTACGGCACCAGCGCCACCTACATGAGTGAAGTGGCCCTGCGCGGCCGGCGCGGCTTCTTCGCGTCGTTCCAGTATGTGACGCTGATCGGCGGCCAGCTCGGGGCGCTGCTGGTGCTCGTGGTGCTGCAGTTCTTCCTCTCGACCGACGAACTCAAGGCCTGGGGCTGGCGCATTCCGTTCTTCATCGGTGCGTGCGCGGCGCTGATTTCCCTGTACCTGCGCCGTTCGCTCGATGAAACCTCGACCGCCGAAACGCGGGATCGCAAGGAAGCCGGCACGCTGGCCGGCCTGATGCAGCACAAGGCCGCGTTCATGACCGTGGTGGGCTTCACGGCGGGCGGCTCGCTGATTTTCTACACGTTCACGACCTACATGCAGAAGTACCTGGTCAACACGGCCGGCATGCATGCGAAGACGGCCAGCAACGTGATGACCGCCGCGCTGCTGGTCTACATGTTGTTGCAGCCGGTGTTCGGCGCGCTGTCGGACCGGATCGGCCGGCGCACCTCGATGCTCTGGTTCGGCGGCCTCGCCACGCTCGGCACCGTGCCGCTGCTGCATGCGCTGTCGGGTGTCACGAGTCCGGTGATGGCCTTCGTGCTGGTGGTGGTGGCGCTGGCGATCGTGAGCTTCTATACGTCGATCAGCGGTCTCATCAAGGCGGAGATGTTCCCGCCGGAAGTGCGTGCGCTGGGCGTGGGCCTTTCGTATGCGGTCGCGAATGCGATCTTCGGCGGCTCGGCGGAATACGTTGCGTTGTGGCTCAAGTCGGCGGGCAACGAATCCGCTTTCTTCTGGTATGTCACGGTGATGTGCTTCATCTCGTTCGTCGTGTCCTTCCGCATGCTCGAGCCGAGCAAGGAAGGCTATCTGCGCAACGAACCGTAAGCGTCGCGGGCCGGCTGCCACGAATCACGGTGTGGCAGCCGCGCCGCGTCCGGACGGGCCGCGCACACCGCCGGGCTTGCCGATGGCGCCAGTATGGTGTTTGATGCGGGTTGTGACGGCGCGCCATGTGCAGCGCGCCAGCGTAATCGGGAACCGGAGTTGCATGCGCGCGCACTCCGCGCGCTACACCGATGGCGGGGTCGAGCCTCGGTCTGCCTGGAGCCTGTTCATGGAAGATTTCGACGAAACGCTGTTTGTCGTCTGGCGCGCCAATCTGAGCGTGCTGGTCGGCTCGCCGGGAGGCGCCGGACGCCTCGCGCGCATGATGAACTTCTCGCCGTCGTTCATGAAGCTCATCGTCGCGGGTCAGCGCGACTTCAATGAGGAATTCGTGCGCGGCATCGAGCTGGTGGCGGGTCTGCCGCCGCACTGGATGGATGAGCGCCACAGCCCGGCCGAAGTGCCGCCGGAAGTGCAGCGCGCGCTCGATGAAGAAACCCCGATGGCCGTATTCCGCGGCACCGCGCATCCGGCGCCGAAGCGCTCGGTGCTGCGCGGCCCGGAGCCCCTGCTGTCCCAGACCGAGGCGACGCGACGGGTCGCCGACCTCGCGCAGCAGCAGGCGGAGAACAACCGGCGTGACTTGCTGTTCCGCAAGAATCGCGAACTGCTGTCTCAGGACCTGCGCCGCCTCGAACGGCAGCTCGGGCTGTTGCAGGTCGATGCGATGCAGCCGAAAGTGGATGAACTGATCGCCTCTGACCGCATGAGCGAAGCGGCCAAGGCGGATCTCACCGGACGCCTGGAGCAGATCGACAAGCACGTCAAGCTGCTGCATCAGCATGTCGAGAAGCTCGTGACGCTGCTCACGGCGCCCGACGAACCCGAAACGGGCGATTGATTTTCTACTGCTTCTTGTCCTCGTCGCGCCGTTCCCGCTCGGGATGCACGGCGATCGGATCACTGGCCGGAAAACTTTCTTCCAGCGCCTCGTCGAGCAAGGCATCTTCGTCGGGGAGGTCCTGCTTGGCAGGGTCGTCGCGGCTGGGCTTCGTCATGGTGCGCTCCGTGCGGGTCGTCGGTTCATGCCGGTGAGGCGAGGCGAAAGTTCAATATAGCAGCCCCGCTGCGCCCCCGCAGTCAGCGCCCCCGACGGTAATCGGCGGGGCGCACGCCCGTCCACTTCCTGAAGGCGCGCCGGAATGCGCTCGGCTCGGCAAAGCCGAGTGCGTCGGCGATCTGCGGAATCGTTTCCCGCGTATGCGCAAGACGCGCGATGGCGAGATCGCGCTTCAGCGCGTCCCGGATCGCCCGGTAGGTCGAGCCTTCCTGCTTCAGCCGCCGGCGCAGCGTCGCCTCCGCCATGTTGAGCGCGGCGGCCAGCGGCTCCGCTTCCGGCCAGTCGGCGGGCGGCGTCTCCCTGAGGTGCCGTCGGATGCGCGCCGTCAATGAATCCGGATTGCGATACTTCACGATGAAGTTGGCCGGCGCCGCGCGCAGGAAGCGTTTGAGCGTCGCGCGCGTCTGCACGACCGGCAGCGTCGCGCATCCGGCATCGAGATCGACGAACGAACGCGCCGCGCGGAAACGCATGTCGTCGCAGAACATCAGGCGGTACTCGTCGCCGGCCTCGGGTTCAGGGCAGCGCAAATGCGCGGCCAGCACCGGAATGCGCCGGCCGACCAGCCAGCACAGCAGCCCGTACACGAGAATGAAGCCGGTCGCGTAGGCGAACATCGTGCGGGCATCGCCACGGTCGTCGAGCCAGATGCGCACGCGTGTAGCGTCGATGTCGGGCGTGAAGCGCAGTTCGTCGAGCACCAGGCGCATGAAGTCCGCGATGCGCGTCAGCGCCTGCGTGCCGTCGCGCGACGAGAGCGCCGCGTGACACATCAGGACGAAGCTGCCGCGTCGCATCGGATGGGCGTCCTGGCCGAAGAACTCGTCGTCGAGGGCGTCGGCTACTGCGTGCCACAACTTGCCGTACTGCAGCGGCGACACGCGTGCACGCGGAGAGGCCAGCATCGTCGGGGCGATGCCCGCCGCGGCCAGCAAGCCGTCGCGCGCGACCCCGCGCGCTTCGGCGCAGCGCAGCGCGGCTTCGACGAGACTCACGGCGATCGAATCGCGTTCGACGTGCTCGACGTGCTCGACGTGCTCGACGTGCTCGACGTGCTCGACGTGCTCGAGGTGCTTGTCAGGACTTGGGGTTGTCACTAGGTGGCCAAAGCGCTCAGTTAGCGTGATCGTTTCGGGCATCGGCCAGGGTCCGGCGATTGCCTAGACTCGAACGGATGACCGCCGACGTCCACCAGCATGGGCGGCCAGCAAGCTTACACGATCGATGCCGCGCGACACGGCGCCGACCTCAAGACCTTTCAGACCAGGACCATGATCGACCCATTCCTCACCGAAGAGCAGCGCATGATCCGCGACGCGGCGCGCCAGTTCGCGACCGAAGTCCTCGCGCCCAATGCGGGCCAATGGGACCGCGAAGGCGCGCTGCCTGACAGCGTCATCCGGCAACTGGGCGAACTCGGCCTGCTCGGCATGATCGTGCCCGCCGAGCTGGGCGGCACCTTCAGCGACTACACCGCCTACGCCCTCGCGATGGAAGAGATCGCCGCCGGCTGCGCCTCGTGCGCGACGCTGATGAGCGTGCACAACTCGGTCGGCTGCGGACCGATCCTCGCCTACGGCACCGACGCGCAAAAGGCCGAGTGGCTGCCGAAGCTCGCGAGCGGCGAAGTCATCGGCGCGTTCTGCCTGACCGAACCGCAGGCCGGCTCCGAGGCCAACAACCTGCGCGTGCGCGCCGTGGAACGCGACGGCCAGTGGGTCCTGTCGGGCAGCAAGCAGTTCGTGACCAACGGCGCGCGCTCGGGCGTGGCGATCGTCTTCGCGGTCACGGACCCGGAACAGGGCAAGCGCGGCATCTCGGCGTTCATCGTGCCGAAGGACACGCCGGGCTTCAACGTCGGCGCGCCGGAGCACAAGCTCGGCATCCGCGCGTCCGACACCTGCCCGATCACCTTCGACGACTGCGCGATTCCCGCCGCCAATCTGCTCGGCCAGCGCGGCGAGGGTTTGAAGATCGCGCTTTCGAATCTGGAGGGCGGGCGCATCGGCATTGCGGCGCAGGCGCTGGGCATCGCCCGCGCGGCCTTCGACGCGGCCCGCGCCTATGCCCGCGAACGCGTGCAGTTCGGCCGGCCGATCCATGAACATCAATCGGTCGCCAACAAGCTGGCCGACATGCAGACGCAGATCAACGCCGCGCGCCTCCTGATCCATCACGCGGCGCGCATGCGCACGGAAGGCGTGCCGTGCCTGTCGGAGGCGTCGCAGGCAAAGCTGTTCGCCTCGGAAATGGCGGAGCGCGTGTGTTCCGATGCCATCCAGATCCACGGCGGCTATGGCTATCTGGAGGATTACCCGGTGGAGCGGCATTATCGCGATGCACGCATCACGCAGATCTACGAAGGCACGAGCGAAGTGCAGCGGATGGTGATCGCGCGCAACGTCTGAGCGGTGCCCCTATAAAAATCACGGAGACGCAATGAACGACGCCACAGCTTTCATCGAAGCACGAGATTTTCTGTTTGCGCATCGCACGGATTACGACACGGCCTATCGCGACTTCAAATGGCCCGTGCTCGACCGCTTCAACTGGGCGCTCGATTACTTCGATCCGATGGCCCGCGACAATCACGCGCCGGCCTTGCATATCGTCGATGAAAGCGGCGGCGCGACACGCCTTTCGTTCGCGCAGATGAGCGAGCGTTCGGCGCGCGTGGCGAATCATCTGCGCGGCCTGGGTGTCGCGCGTGGCGAACGCATCCTGCTGATGTTGCCGAACCGCGTCGAACTGTGGGACGTGATGCTTGCCGCGATGAAGCTCGGCGCCATCGTCCTGCCCGCGACGACGCAGCTCGCGCCCGCCGACTTGCGCGATCGCATCGCGCTCGGTCGCGTGCAGCATGTGATCGTCGATGCCGCCGATACGCCGAAATTCGACGGCATCGACGTGCCGGGGCTGCGCATCGCGGTGGGCGGCGCGCGCGAGGGATGGCTGGATCACGGCGCCGCTTACGAAACGTCGCCGGAGTTTGCTCCGGATGCCGAAACGAATGCCGCTGATCCTTACCTGCTGTATTTCACGTCGGGCACGACCTCGAAGCCGAAACTCGTCGCGCATACGCACCAGAGTTATCCGGTGGGACATCTGTCGACGATGTACTGGATCGGCCTGCAACCCGGCGACGTGCACTGGAACATCAGCTCGCCCGGCTGGGCGAAGCACGCATGGAGCTGCTTTTTCGCGCCGTGGAACGCACGGGCCTGCGTGTTCATCTACAACTTCAGCCGCTTCGACGCCGCTCGCGCGCTGGAAGTGCTCGTCGAGCACGAAGTCACCACGCTGTGCGCGCCGCCGACCGTCTGGCGCATGCTCGTGCAGGAGCCGCTGGCGTCGTATGCGGTGAAGCTGCGCGAGATCGTCGGCGCGGGCGAGCCGCTGAATCCGGAGATCATCGAGCGCGTGCAGACGGCGTGGGGCCTGTCGATCCGCGACGGCTACGGTCAGACCGAAACCACCGCGCAGATTGCCAACACGCCGGGACAACGGCTCGTACCTGGCTCGATGGGCCGGCCGCTGCCGGGCTATCGCGTCGCGCTGCTCGATCCGGACGGCATGGAGACGGAAGAGGGCGAAATCGCGCTGGCGCTCGACCCGCCGCCGCTCGGCCTGATGACCGGCTATGCGGACAATCCGAAGGCCACGGAGACCGCAATGCGCGGCGGTTTCTATCGCACTTCGGATGTGGCGTTACGCGGCAGCGACGGCTATTTCGTCTATGTCGGCCGGGCGGACGATGTGTTCAAGTCGTCGGACTACCGGCTGAGCCCGTTCGAACTCGAGAGCGTGCTGATCGAGCATGAGGCGATCGCCGAAGCTGCGGTCGTGCCCAGTCCCGACCCGCTGCGCCTCGCGGTGCCGAAGGCCTTTGTCACGCTGCGTCATGGCTATGCCATCGGCCCGGATCTGGCGCGCAGCGTGTTCGCGTTTTCGCGCGAGCGCCTGGCGCCCTACAAGCGCATCCGCAGGCTCGAATTCGCCGAGTTGCCGAAGACCATCTCCGGCAAGATCCGCCGTGTCGATCTGCGTCGCCAGGAAGCGGCGCGTACGGAAGACGGCGCGCGCGGCGAATTCGAGTTCTGGGAAGAGGATTTCCCGGAGTTGCGTCAGACCAGCAAGGCAGGTTGAAACGTTCGGAAGCGCCGTATCGGCATGACGCGGCGCGCTCGCGGGATAACCCGCGCAAAACGCATTCCCCCGACGATTTTCGCAAGCAAATGTTTCCGCGCCGAACCGTCCTCCGGGCCGATGGTCGAATCGCCCTGATTCAGCATCGGACCCATCGAACAGGAGGACGGATCATGTCGAAACCCGCAGCGCGCCGCGCAATCATTGCATCGGGCATTGCATTCTCGTTGCTGGCTCCGGCCGCATCGTACGCGCAACTCAATCTGCAGCAGTTCGGCTTCGGCAGCGCCAAGTCGGATGTCGCCGGCGTGGCGTCGAATCAGGCCGCGCAGCCTTCGGCGCTGGGCTCGCTCGTGCAGAACTATCTCGGCGCGAATCAGCAAGTGCTGACAGGGCAGTCGAGCCTTGCATCGGCGATGGGCATGTCGAGCGCCGCGAGTCAGGCACAGTCGGCGGCGGGATTGCTGTCGGGTGCAACGGCCGGCAGCGCGCCGAGCACGAGCGTGTTGTCGCAACTCGGCGGCACGCAACAGAGCGTGTCGCAATCGCTGCTGCAGGCGTTCTCGAACGGCTCGGCCACGCCGCCCACCGCCGCCAGCAAGCAGACCTTCAGCGACGGCCTCGCGTCACTCGGTCAAGGCGTGAAACAGTACGCGGGCCTGCAATCCGATCTCGGCTCGGTCAAGAACTCGATGAACATGTCGTCGCTGCTGCAGGCCGGCTCGAACCCGGGTACGGCACAGGCCGCGAGCTATATCGCGCAGTCCGCGCCGGGGCAGTTGCAGTCGCTGGTGCAGACGCTCACGCAGGCCGTGCAGTACGCGAAGGCCAATAACATCTCGGTGCCTTCGATCGCGACTTCGGCGTTGAGCGGCGTGAAATAAGCGCGCGCGGCGTGCAGCATGGTGAAGCAGAGCGGCGGAGCTTTCAGGCTTCGCCGCTTTTTTTGTATCGGCGTCAGGGCTGCCGTCTCGCTACGTCCGCGAGATCACCAGCGGGCGCCGCGCCGCGCATCGCTTCGACTTGCGGCAGCGGCGGTTGCTCGTTGATCCACGCGTTGAGGATGGTCGACGTCACGGCGAGAATCACCGGGCCAATGAACAAACCGACGATGCCGAACGCAAACATGCCGCCGAGCACGCCGGACAGAATCAGCAGCATGGAAAGGTTCACGCCGCGCCGGATCAGGATGGGGCGCAGGAAGTTGTCGAGCATCGCGATCATGATCGACCACACGAGCAACAGGATCGACGCGACATGCGCGCCATGCCAGAACAGCCAGGCGACGCCGCCGAGCAGCGGCAGCAGCGGCCCGATCTGCGCGAGACACAGCATCAGCATGACGGCCGTGATGATGCCCGCGGCGGGCACGCCCGCGAGCGCGAGGCCGATGCCGCCCAGCGCCGATTGCGTGACGGCCGTGACCACGATGCCGAGCGCCACCGCGCGAATCGCAAGGCCGGCGAGCTTGACGGCTTCGGCGCCGCGCTGCGCGGCGATGCGCGTCGCGAAGCGCGTGATGAAGCGTCCCGCCGCTTCGCCGTTCATGTACAGAATGCCCGAGATGATCACGGTGATGACCATATGCACGACGAACACGCCGACCACGGCCGCGTGTGAAAGCATCCAGCGCGCGGCGACGGTCACATAGGGTTCGAGCTTGGCGAGCAGGCCGCCGGGGCCGGCGTCGGACAGCATCTGCCACTCCTTGGCGATGCGTTCGCCGGCGAGCGGCACGTCGTGGATCCAGCCGGGCGGCGGAGGCAGCGCGTAGGAAGGCAGGGTCTTGATGGCCGCCATGATTTCGCCGCCGTGCAGCGCGAGCGTCGAGATGGCTTCATAGAGCGGCAGCACGATGACGATCAGGAGCCCGAGCAGCATCACGCTCGTCGCTACCCAACGGCGGTTGCCGGCGCGGCGCTGCACCGCGACCATCAGCGGCCAGGTCGCCACGACAATCGTGGTGGCCCAGATGAGCCCCGGCAGGAAGGGGCGCAGCACATAGAGACTGCCGACGGTCAGCGCCGCGAGTATCGTGATGACGAGCAGGATGCGGGCGATGTCCACGGGCTGACGCGGCGGGGGAGTGTTGGCGGGATTGGGCGTGGTGGACATGATGGTATGGAGGGAAGTGGACGGGGGCGCGAGGCGTGCGGACGAAGCCTCGAACGTGCGCGCCTGAATTGAATCAGCGATAAGCGAAAGCCGGCGATCCGGCAAGCCTGAGCGCAGAAAAACCGCCGCCATCATAACGGCAGCTCAATCCATACTACTAAAAATGTGTCGCAGCCTTGCCGGACGTCAGGTTCGTGGCGCGCGCGATGGAACCAGAGTAGTTCAGCTTCTCAGCAAGCGTTCGCGCAACATTGCCGTGCCGCCTTCAGGAAACAGCGAGGCCGCCACGCGTTGCGGATCGATGCCGAAGCTTTCGCCCGCCGCGTGCGCGATCACGGCATCGAGTCCGAGGGTCGGCTTCAGGTCGCGCGCCTGATACAGCGATGCGTTCGCCAGTCCCGGCCAGTCCGCGAGCACGCGTCCGCCCGCCACCGCGCCGCCCAGCAGCAGCGCCGCCGACGCCGTCCCGTGGTCCGTGCCGCCCGTGCCGTTGGCCGCGGCGGTGCGGCCGAATTCGGTCGCCACCAGCACGGTCGTGTCGGCCCAGTGTGTGCCGAGTCCATCGCGCAGGGCGCCGAGCATCGCGTCGAGCGCTTTCAGCTGCGTGGCAAGACGCGGGTTCTGCGCGCTGTGCGTGTCCCAGCCGCCGGTTTCGATCATCGCGATGCGCGGGCCGTCGGGCTTGCTCAGGAAGGTCGCCGCAAGCTTGCCGAGGCTGGCCGGATCCTGCCGCGCGCCGGCGTCGGCGGCGAGGCCGCGCGCCTGCATCGCGGCGTCCCATAACGGGTGCAGTTGCGCGTCGCCGGCATAGAGCTGCGAGACGCGCGTGATCAGATCGTCCGGAGCCTGCGGCAGTCCGGACGGCGCATAGGAAGTGACATCGGCGCGGCCGCGCAGCGCGAGCGGCACGGTCGGCGCGAGGGCGACGGCGTCGGCGCGCGGTGCGGGCAGCATCGACAGAAGACGGTTAAGCCAGCCGTCCTTCAACTGATACGGCGCGCTGCCGCCGGTTTCGAGCACGTTCTGGCCGTCGAAGTGCGAACGCTCGCGATACGGCGACGCCACCGCGTGGACGAACAGCGCCTGCTTGTCGCGATACATCTGCGCGGCCGTCTGCAAGGACGGATGAAGCGCGAACGTGCCGTCGAGCTTGGTGGCCGTCGCGGCGTCGATGGCGAGCGGTCCGCGCAGCGCCGCGTAGGCCGGATCGCCATAGGGCACGACGATGTTCAGGCCATCCGCCGCGCCGCGCTGGATCACGAAGACGAAGCGGCGTTCGGTTTCGGCGGACGCCAGCACGAGTTGCGGCGCAATCAGCATCGCGCCGGCGCTTGCGCCTGCGCAGCGGAGAAATCGGCGACGGGTCAGCATGCGTTCATCTCCTCAGAAAATCGGGCGATACCAGCAGCAGCGCCAGCGCGGTCTGCGCGCTTTCGGCGCGCGCCACCGCGCTGCCTGTCGGTTCCGACAGCGAGCCCGCCAGCAGTTGCGGACCGAGCGCGCGGGCGTCGAGCGTTGCGCTGCTGTGCGCGGCGAAGCGCTGCGCGATCTCGACGCGGCGCACCAGCGCATCCGGCGCGGCCCAGCTTGCGGCGGCATCGTCGTAGCCGGCGGGCGAGCCGGGTCGCCATACCGGCTGCCCTAGCTGCCGCAGCAATGGCGCGGCGTGCATGTTTTCCAGGCCGGTGCGGCCGAGTCCGCGTAACGAGGAAAGCGTCCAGTCCCATGGCGACTTGAACTTGGTCGGCGTCGCGGGCCACGCCTCCGGCGCTTCGACCAGCGCGCGATAGACCGCGGGCAGATCGCCGCCGCTATCGCCAAAAACCTTCGCGAGCCGTTCGACCAGCGCGGGCGGCGGCGTATCGGCGACGAAGTGACGCGCGAGCTTGTCGGCGATGTGCCGCGCCGTCGCGGGCGACGCGGCCAGATCGTGCAGCACCGCGAGCGGCTGCGCTTCGCCGTCCTGTGCGTACTGACGGCCCATCACCGTGCGCACGCCCGGTTCGTGCAGGCGCGGGCGGAATGTGTACTGGCCGGGCGGCGTCGGATCGGCGGGATTGCTTGCAGCCTGCGCAGCCCGCGCGGACATCGCGCCGAGACTCCAGCCGGTGAGCGCGCGGGCGAATTCGGTCACGTCGCCCTGCGTATAGCCGGTGCGCGCGCCGAGCGTATGCAATTCCATGATCTCGCGCGCGAGGTTTTCGTTCAGGCCGCGCTTGCGGGCGGGATCGCGCATTTCGGCGCGTTCGGCGGCGGGGCTGTCAGGGCCGATCGAACGCGGCTGGTCCAGGAAGATCTGCATCGCCGGATGGCGCTCCGCGGCCACCAGCATGTCCTCGAAGCGGCCGAGCACGTGCGGGCGGATCGCTTCGTTCTCGAACGAGCCGGCCAGCAGCGCGACCGGCGGCTTTTCGATCGACACCGCGAAGTGGTTCGCCCAGAAATGCACCAGGCGTTCCACGAACGGCGTCCCGGTGCCGAGCGCGCTCGTCACGCGGGCATCGACGGCGCTGACATACACCTCGCGGATCATGTCGCCGTATTGCTTGCGCAGCACGGGCCGGTCGGCGTCGCTGGCATCGCGCAAGGCCCGCTGGCGTTCCGCGAAACGTTCGGCGAGCGCCGCGCTGGCCGGCTGAGTGGCCAGCGCGGCAGGCATCGGAACGTACCCGCCGCGGGCAGGATCGAGCTGCTGCGTGAGCCAGCCGTGCGGGTCGGCGGGCAGCGGTTCGCCCGGACGCGCGCCCAGGCCGAAGCGGTTCACCGCGATGGCGGCAGGCGTGAGCGGCGGCGCAAGGCTCATGGTCGTCTCCGGAGGCAGGATGCTATCGGCAGCGTGCAGCCGTCAGGGCTGCCGTGGGGGCTGCGGCTGCGGCTGAAGCTGCGGCCGGTCCTCGGGCGGCACGGCGCGCAGCGGGCCGTTGCGCTCCATCGCGCCGACCAGCTTCAGGCGTTCGTCGAAGGTGAGCGTCGAGGCAAACGCGGCCACCGTGCCTTCGGTCAGCGCGCGCATGGTGACATCGGCCTGACGGGTGCGGGCGAGGGCGTTGTCGAGCGCCTGGCGGTCGAAGGTCGGCGCGGCGAGAATGTGCGCGATCTCGATCCGCCCTTCGCGCGATTCCCGTATCAGCGGCTGGTTCGCGAGGCGCATCTCGCGCAAGGCTTGGCGCAGCTGTTTGCGCCGGTCCGGGGAAAGGTCCGCCGCCGCGAAGCCGATGCCGCGCGGCGCCGCCGCCGGCTTGCAGAACTGTTCCTTGAGCGGACCGGACAGGTAGTACACGCCGCCCGCCAGCAAGCCGAGCAGGAACACGTTGAGCACGATCGACACGCCAGTCAGCGCCTTCAGCGCGCGTGAACTCATTCATCGCTCCAGTCCGAAGCGCCGCCGAACGCGGTGCCCGAAAGGGTTTGTTCAAATCCGCCGTGTAGGTGTTCATACGTTACGGATGCGGGTGCAAGCAGCGTCACCAACAACGCGCCCGCCGCGATGCCGGCTGCGCCCACGCCGACAAAACCCACGCCCGAAAACCACAGGCGCGGATTGAGCCACGGCGCGCGCGCAGGCCGCGGCGGTGCGGAAGCGATGATGCGCCGCGCGAGTGCCGGCGCAGGTCGGGCAACGGCGTGGGCGTCGAGCATGCCGTCGAGCGTGCGTGCCAGGGCCAGTGCCGCGTGTGCGTCGGCGTTGCCGTCGGCGAGGAGGGCGAGGGCGGCGTTGCGTTCGCCGGCGGGCCAGCGTTCCGGGGACGCCCCATAAGCTTCAGTGAGGTAACGAAATCGGTCGGGGGTCATCGTTGCTCCTTGGGGGCTCTGTCATCAGATCCGCCCTGACCGCGGGCCAGGTCCTCGAGAGCGGTCCTGAGATTGCGGCGCGCACGGACCAGCAGACTTTCGAGCGCTTCGACGCTCACGCCCATCAGATCGGCGGTCTCCGCGTTCGACAGTTCCTGGTAGTACTGCAGCACCAGAGCCTCGCGCTGGCGCGCCGGCAAGCGTGCGAGCGCAGACGTGAGACGCTGGTTGGTGTCGCTTGCTTCGATGCGCTCGTCGGGCAGCGGCGCGGCATCTTCCTGTTCCGGAAGTTCGTCCGACATGGATGTCTCCCGATGGCGCCGCAGCCGGTCGTAGCACAGGTTCAGCGTGACGCGATGCAGCCAGGTATCGAAGCGCGCCGCGCCGGGCACCCAGTCCGGCGCGGCTTTCCAGATGCGCATGAAGGCTTCCTGGGCCACGTCGTCCGCCTCGTCGCGATCGCCGAGCATGCGCGTTGCAAGCGCAACGATGCGCGGCAGCTTCTTCTCGACGATCTCGCGAACGGCGCCCGATTCCCGCTTGCCGACGCGGGCGATGAGGCGGGTATCCGGATCTGGTTCGTTCAAGGTCGTGTCGGTTCCTGTTGCACGCGGTGAGCGGCCGGAATGTCATGGTTGTTGACATCGTCAATAGACGACGACCGGTCCGCGATAGTAGGCGGCGTGCGCCGGATACACGACGCACCCGGCGAGCGTCACCGCGGCGAGCGCCGCGGCCAGCAGTGCTTTCAGCATGATGCAGTCCTTCAATCAGATGATAGGTGCTCACGGCGGCGACGGTTGACGTGCTGCCGCGAGATGTGTCGCGGCGTGGGAAGCAGGGCGCCGGACTCAGGCCCAATGTCCTTCGACCCAGAAATAATTCGGCCCGCGCCGTGCCCAGTGTCCCGGGGCCCAGTGGTGGCCCACGCGTACCGCCTTCCAGTGGCCAGGTACCCAGACATAGCGGCCGGGTCCCCAGCGCCAGTGGCCCGGATCCCACGCATAGCCCGCGCGGGGCGGCGGCGGGGGTTCGACCCGGGGCGGCGGCGGCGGGGCGACCGGCGCTGCAACGACCGCCGGTGCAACGACAACGGCTTGTGCATGCGCGGCGACGCTGTGCAACGCGCCGAACGAAACGGCCAGGACCGGTGCTAGCAGGGCGGTGCGCAGGGGCAGGGATCGGTGGGTCATGAAGGTCTCGTCTTTTCAGAGTGGTGACGAGAACTTGAACGCAGCGGCGCCGAAAATCCGTCGCGGTTTGCGCCCGGCAAATGTAACGATGTTTTACGGCGAAAGATCAGGCGAAGGCGTCGAGCCCGTCGACGAGATGCTTCGCGAGACGCGGCTGACGCAATTGTTCGATCCACCATTGCAGCGCACGTCCTTCGTGATCGCCGCGCCATGCCACGTACAGCACGTTGGGCTCGCGCGGATCGGCGGTAGGTTTCTCGATCAGTTCGCCGCGCGCCAGCAGCGACGCGATGCGATGGCGCGGCAGCCAGCCCGTGCCGAGCCCCTGACGCTGCGCGAGAATCTTCGCCCGCATGCTGGGCACCGCGAGCGCCGCCTGGCCGCCGAGCACGCCATAGGCGCGTCCTGTGGCGCGCGACGAATCCGCCACCACCACCGCCCGATGCGCCGCGATCTCTTCGCGCCGGAGCGGACCGGAGGTCTGGGCGAGCGGATGGCGCGACGCGACGGCGAACACCCACTCCATCACGCCCAGTTCGAACCAGCGCAGGCCCGGGATGGCGGGCGGCTCGTTCGTGGCGCCGACGATCAGATCGGCGCGGCCGTCGCGCAGGGCTTCCCAGGTGCCGCTCAGCACCTCGTGCGTCAGGCGCAGCGTGACGCCGGACCCGAGCGCGTCGAACGCCTGCACGACGGGGAGCATCGTCTCGAATTCGAGGATCTCGTCGCACACGATCCACAGCCGGTCTTCCCAGCCGCTCGCGATCTGCTTGACGCGCTGCGCGAGCCGGCCGACGTCGAGCATCAGGCGCGCGGCTTCATCGGCGAGCAGATGGCCGGCGGGCGTCAGTTGCAGGCGGTAGCGGCGCCGGTCGAAGAGCAGGGCATCGAAGCGCGTTTCCAGTTGCCGCGCCGCGTGGGAGACCGTCGACGGCGCCCGTCCCAGCCGTGCCGCCGCGCGCGACAGGCTGCCGGTTTCGCGGATGGCGTCGAGCAGTGCGAGTTCGTCCTCCGACAACATGTTCGACTCCATCGAACGAGTTCATCCGCGGCATCGTACGGCAAAAGCAGGCGGTGCGCCGAAGATTGGAGCCATCGGATAACACTCTTTCGGCGGAACTGAACGATGAACTCATTGCTGCCTTTCCTGCGCCCTATGGTCGGCGCACTGCTCGCGGCGGCCGCGTTGCTGCCGGTCGCGCAGGCTGCATCCGCCTCGACGGCGATCCAGTCGCGCATGATCGATGCGAACGGTATGGAACTTCACTACTTGCAAGCGGGGAGCGGCGACGCGACGACGCCGGTCGTGCTGCTGCACGGCTACACCGAAACCAGCCACATGTGGCGGCCGCTGATGACGCGGCTGGCCGCCGACCGCCTGGTCCTGGCGCCCGATTTACCGGGTGCGGGCGAGTCCGCGATGCCCGCCACGGGCTACGACAAGAAGACGCTCGCGCAGGATATCCATGCGATGGTGCGTGCGCTCGGCTATCGCAAGGTGAAGCTGGTGGGGCATGACATCGGACTGATGGTCGCCTATGCCTACGCGGCGCAGTATCCGGACGAAGTGGACAGCATCGTGCTGATGGACGCTTTCCTGCCCGGCGTCGGCGACTGGCAGAAGGTCTGGCTGCTGCGCGACAAATGGCACTTCAATTTCTACGGCGACACGCCGGAAAAACTCGTGCGCGGGCGTGAGCGCGTGTATTTCGAACACTTCTGGAACGACTTCGCCGCTGATTCCGCGCATTCCCTGAGCGAAGCCGACCGCCGTTATTACTCGGCACAATACGCACGCCACGGCCGCATGCGCGCGGGATTCGAGTATTTCCACACGTTCCCGCAAGACGCGGAGGACTTCGCCGCGTTCGCCCGGACGCCGCTGCCGATGCCGATGATCGTTCTCGCCGGCGAGCGGGCTTCGGGCACGTTCCTGCTCGACCAGGCGAAGCTCGTTGCGACGGACGTGCAGGGCGTGGTCGTGCCCGGCAGCGGACACTGGCTGATGGAAGAAGCACCGGACGTGACCATGGCGCAACTCGTGCGTTTCATCGACACGCCTGCGTCCAACTGATCCACCCGATTGCCGCGGCGCGCGTCTTGCACCGCGCTGCGGGAACACTACAGGGAGCGTGTGAAATGGGACTTCTGGTCGATGGCAAATGGCAGGACGCGTGGTACGACACGGCATCCACGGGCGGGCGCTTCGTGCGCAAGGAAGCGGCCTTTCGCAACTGGGTCACGGCCGACGGTGCGCCCGGTCCGAGCGGCGCGGGCGGGTTTCGCGCCGAAGCGGGCCGGTACCACCTGTACGTGAGCCTCGCGTGTCCGTGGGCGCACCGCGCGTTGATCATGCGGGCGCTCAAGGGCTTGCAGGGGATGATCGACGTTTCGGTCGTCCACTGGCTGATGCTCGAGAACGGCTGGACCTTCGCGGACGGGCCGGGCGTCGTGCCCGACGCGATCAACGGCGCGCGCTTCATGCATCAGGTCTACACCGCCGCAGATCCGAACTACAGCGGCCGCGTGACAGTGCCAGTTCTGTGGGACAAAGCGCGCGGGACGATCGTCAACAACGAGTCGTCGGAAGTCATCCGCATGCTGAATTCCGCGTTCGACGGCATCGGCGCACTGCCCGGCGATTACACCCCGCACGAACTCCGCGAGGACATCGACGCACTCAACGCGCGCATCTACGACACGGTCAACAACGGCGTCTACAAGGCCGGTTTCGCGACCACGCAGGCCGCGTACGAAGAAGCCGTGCTGCCGCTCTTCGACACGCTCGATTTCCTCGAAGCACGCTTGCAGTCGCGCCGCTATCTGACGGGCCCGCGCTTCACCGAAGCCGACATCCGCCTGTTCACGACGCTGGTGCGCTTCGACGCGGTGTATGTCGGGCACTTCAAGTGCAATCTGCGGCGTATTGCCGACTATCCGAACCTGTCGAACTATGCGCGTGAGATCTACCAGATGCCGGGCGTGGCAGACACGGTGAATTTCGTGCACATCAAGCGGCATTACTACGAGAGCCATCGGACGATCAATCCGACAGGCATCGTGCCCGCCGGACCGCTGCTCGATTTCACCGCGGCGCACGACCGCGCGCGGCTGCCCGCTGCGACCTGACTCAGTTGGACTCAGTCGTACCGGTATACGCCGTGCTTCGTCTTGCGGCCGAGCCGGCCCGCCGCGACCAGTTCGCGCAACAGCGGACACGCGCGATATTTCGAATCGCCGAAGTCCTTGAGGAACACGTCCATCACGGAGAGGCACACGTCGAGGCCGATCAGGTCGGCCAGCGCAAGCGGGCCGATAGGATGATTGGCGCCGAGCTTCATGCCGGCGTCGATTTCCTCGGCGCTCGCCACGCCTTCATACAGCACGAAAAAGGCTTCATTGATCATCGGCACGAGGATGCGGTTGACGACGAAGCCCGGCGAATTACGCACGCCGATAGGCGACTTGCCGAGCTTCTCCGTGAGTTCGCGCACGGCGGCGGCGGTGGCGTCGCTGGTCTGCACGCCGCGGATCACCTCGACCAGTTGCAGCAAGGGCACCGGATTGAAGAAGTGCATGCCGATGAAACGCTCCGGCGTGGCAAGCGTGGCGCCGAGCGCGGTGATGGAGATGGACGAGGTGTTCGACGCGATGATCGCGTCCGGGCGTGCCGCTTCCTCGATCTGCTTCAGGATGCGGTTCTTCAGTTCCGTGTTCTCGGTCGCGGCTTCGATCACGATGTCGGCGTCAGTCAGACGCCCGTAGTCGGTGGACGTGGCAATGCGCTTGAGCGCGGCATCGCGCGCGCCGGCCTCCAGCTTGTCCTTCGACACGAGCCGCTCCAGGCTGCCGGTGAGCGTGGCGACGCCTTTGGCGAGCGCGGCCTCGGTGACGTCGATCAGCACGACTTCGAAGCCCGCGACGGCCGCGACCTGCGCAATGCCGTTGCCCATGGTTCCCGCACCGACGATGCCGACGGTCTGAATCTTCATGCTGCTGCTCCCTGTGTGTGCGCCGGCTCGGGCAGCCGGCAAGCCTGAATGGTCGATGGCGCGGCGCGCGCCGGAAGGTTCGACGAGGGTTCGATTCTAACCAGCGAGAAAGCGGGCGGTTCTAGCCGAACGCCGTCAGGTCCCTGGCTTCGATGCCATTCGCCTGACAGTAAGCCGCATACCGATCCCAGCCGGTCTTCCAGTTCTCGCTGGCGAGCACCTGGCCGCGTTCGTTCACGAAGAGCAGTTCGCCCTGGATGATGTTGAGCGTGACGATGTCGTCCTGCGCGGCGTCATCGGCAAGCGCCTCGGGCGTATGGCTCGATCCGGCGGTCTCGTACACGATGCTGCCCGGCGCTGCGATCCAGTCGTGCTCGCGATACTTCCAGCGCCCCTGCACCGTATGGACGATCACCGTACCCGTATGGCGATGCCGCGGCATCTCGCCCCGCGGCGGCGCCTTCATCAGCGCGATGACCTCGCCGCGGATCGGGTCGAGCTTGAAGTACTTGACCAGGACGCGCTCGCTGTAGGGCGTGAACGGCACCCAGGGCAGGTCCGCGTCATTGAGGCAGGTGGTGTGAATCTGTTCGAACAGCATGATGTCGGCTCCGTGCAATCAGCAGTGCATTGTAGGCAGTGTGACTCCCGCTGAACATCGGCCGAACGGACGACCCGGGCCGACCCCGGCCGACCAAGCCGGATCGCGCCCGATCTGCTATCGTCCGTGCCATGCCAACCATCATCACCGTTTCCAATCTGTCCAAGACCTACGGGTCGGGCTTTCACGCGCTCAAGCACGTCAATCTCGAGATCCGGCGCGGCGAAATCTTCGCGCTGCTTGGGCCGAACGGCGCCGGCAAGACCACGCTCATCAGCACGGTCTGCGGCATCGTGAATCCGAGCGAAGGCCAGGTCACCGTGGCCGGTCACGACATCGTCACGGACTACCGCGCCGCGCGCGCCATGATCGGCCTCGTGCCGCAGGAACTCACCACGGACGCCTTCGAAACCGTCTGGGCCACCGTGTCCTTCAGCCGCGGGCTGTTCGGCCGGCCGAAGAATCCGGCCTATGTCGAGAAGGTGCTGAAGTCGCTGTCGCTGTGGGCGAAGAAGGACAACAAGATCATGACGCTCTCGGGCGGCATGAAACGGCGCGTGTTGATCGCGAAGGCGCTGGCGCACGAACCCGAGATCCTGTTTCTCGACGAACCCACCGCCGGCGTCGACGTCGAACTGCGCCGCGACATGTGGAACCTCGTGCGCGAGCTGCAGCAGAACGGCGTCACGATCATCCTGACGACGCACTACATCGAGGAAGCGGAGGAGATGGCGGACCGCATCGGCGTCATCAACCGCGGCGAGATCGTGCTGGTGGAAGAGAAGCGCGAACTCATGCGCAAGCTCGGCCAGAAGAAGCTCACGCTGCAACTCGAAACCCCGCTCGACGCCATTCCCGCGCCGCTCGCGCCGTACGGCCTCGCGCGTTCGGCGGACGGCAGCGAACTCACCTACACCTACGACGCCCACGACGAACCGGGCCGCATCATCGCGCTGTTGCGTCATGTGGACGAAGCCGGCGTGCGTTTCAAGGACCTGCAAACGACGCAAAGCTCGCTCGAAGACATCTTCGTGAGCCTCGTCAGGGAAGCCAAATGAATCTTCATGCCGTTCGCGCAATCTACCGTTTCGAGATGGCGCGCGCCGGACGCACGCTGATGCAGAGCATCGTGTCGCCGGTGATCTCCACGTCGCTTTACTTCGTCGTGTTCGGCGCGGCCATCGGCTCGCGCATCCCGGAAGTGGACGGCATCAGCTACGGCGCGTTCATCGTGCCGGGCCTCGTCATGCTGTCGCTGTTGACGCAGAGCATCGCGAATGCGTCCTTCGGCATCTACTTTCCAAAGTTCACCGGGACCATCTACGAACTGCTGTCCGCGCCGGTCTCGTACTTCGAGCTGGTGGTGAGCTACGTGGGCGCGGCCGCGACCAAGTCCATCATCCTGGGCCTCATCATCCTGCTGACCGCGCGCCTGTTCGTGCCGCTCAGGATCGACCATCCGTTCTGGATGATCGTGTTCCTGCTGCTGACGTCGGTGACGTTCAGCCTGCTCGGGTTCATCATCGGCATCTGGGCGGACGGCTTCGAAAAGCTGCAGATCATTCCGCTGCTCATCGTCACGCCGCTCACGTTCCTCGGCGGCAGCTTCTACTCGATCAACATACTGCCGCCGTTCTGGAAGACCGTCGCGTTGTTCAATCCGGTCGTGTATCTGATCAGCGGCTTTCGCTGGAGTTTTTACGGGCTCGCCGATGTCCAGGTGGGCGTGAGTTTCGGCATGACGCTAGTATTCCTTGCAGTGTTCATCACGATCGTCGCGTGGATCTTCAAGACGGGTTACCGGATCAAGACCTGACCCGACGGAGGTTCTGGCCAGCAAAGAGGGCGTTCACCGGATGAAAATCATGAGACGCACGAAGCGGCATGTTTTCGGCGCAATGACCGGCTTCTTCGCGAGCGGCGCCGCGCGTTCCGCGCCCGCGCTGGCCTACGAGATCGATCACGGCGCGGCCGGCTGGCGCCGCCGTCTTTCGGCCGAGCAATTCCGCGTGCTGCGGCGCGGCGGCACCGAGGCGCCGTTCGCCAGTCCGCTGCTCAAGGAGCGGCGCGAGGGCATCTACCGGTGCGCGGGCTGTGCGCTCGAACTGTTTTCATCGGCGACCAAGTTCGACAGCGGCACCGGCTGGCTGAGCTTCTGGAAGCCACTCGACGGCTCGGTCGCGACGCACGCCGACGCCGCCGGCCACATGCGCAACGAAGTGCATTGCCGGCGCTGCGGCGGCCACCTCGGCCACGTGTTCGACGACGGCCCGAAGCCCACCGGTCTGCGCTATTGCATGAACGGCGCGGCGCTCGATTTCAGGCAGGAAGACGCCTGAAAGCGCGGGTTCATATCCATGTTTCCTTCTTGCTACTTTTCATGAACGCTCCCGAACTCAAGCTTGCCGCCGCGCAAAGCGCACTCGTGCTGATTGATCTCCAGGCGGGCATCGCCGCCTTGCCCGTGCAGCCGCACGATTCCGCCAGCGTGCTGGCCAATGCGCGCGCGCTCGCGGACCGTTTTCGCGCGCTCGGCGCGCCGGTCGTGCTCGTCAGGGTAGCGTTTCCGAACGGGCCCGGCGGCCTGCGCCCGATCACCGACGCGGGCCAGGCGCAGGAGACGCCCGAGCCGGCCGGCTGGAGCGACCTGTGTCCGGAACTCGCCGTGCAGCCGTCCGACATCATCGTCACCAAGCGGCAGTGGGGCGCCTTCTACAACACGGATCTGGATTCGCATCTGCGGCGACGCGGCATCGAGACGATCGTGCTGGGCGGGATCGCGACGGCCATCGGTGTCGATTCGACCGCGCGCGGCGCGCACGAACGTGGCTATCAGCAGATTTTCGTCGAAGACGCGATGAGCGATCTGAACGCGGCCACGCATGAATCGACCTGTCGTTTCATCTTTCCGCGCATGGGGCGGATCCGCTCGACGCAGCAAGTGCTGGCGGCGCTGGCCTGAAGTCGGCGGCGCGAGAGAACAGGGCTGGCTGTTTTTAGGATTATTCGTATGGCCTCGGCCGCGACGTTCCCGTAACTTGTTATAACCGGTTGACGGGACCCCGCCTGTCAGTCCCGGCGCATTCGTTCTACCCCTGTTCGAATGCAGCGCTTTCCCCGAGCGCAGGACGCGCGTCGCACATCGCGGCGCGTGTCCACCTTTCCATTGATTAACGTGTCACGTCTTTCGAGCGTCAAGCAGCCTACGTTGCTGCCGAGGGAATCAGTCTTATCCGTGTAATTTCCGAAGGTGCGCCCAGACGCTTCGGCGGTCCCCAGTAGCCGGTTCCTCGGCTCGTATAGACCCACAGTCCATTGAACTTGACCAGCCCGGCAACGAAGGGCTGCTGCAAGCGCACGAAGAAGTTCCACGGGAGGAACTGTCCGCCGTGCGTGTGGCCGGAAAGTTGCAGCGTAAAACCTGCGTCGGCTGCGGCTGGCGCGCTGCGCGGCTGATGCGCCAGCAGCACGCGTACGGCGGCGTCGGGCGGGGCGCCGCTGATCGCCTGGGCCGGATCGCTGCGGTGCGCGGGATCGAAGCTGCCCGCGCCGTAGTCCGTCACGCCGGCTACCACGGCCTGGGCGCCGTCGTGGTCCAGCACCACGTGCTGATTGAGCAGCACGTTGAGGCCGAGGCGTCGGAACTCCGCAATCCACTTGTCGGCGCCGGAGTAGTACTCGTGATTGCCGGTGACGAGAAACGCGCCATGGCGCGCGCTCAGCTTGGCCAGCGGGCGAGTGTGGTCGGCGAGATGGGGCACCGAGCCATCCACCACGTCTCCGGTCACCGCAATCAGGTCCGGCTCGAGTCCGTTCACGGCGGCGACAATGCGTTCCACGTAGTGCCGCTTGATCGTCGGCCCGACGTGGATGTCGCTGATCTGCACGATGGTGAAGCCATCGAGCGCGGCGGGCAGATTCTCGATGGGCACGTCCACGTCCACCACCGGCGCGCGGCGGCGCGCATTGTAGAAGCCGATTGCCGAAGACAGCACGGCCAGCAGCGGAACGATCAGCGCGCTGCGGGCCACCAGCGTGGGCGAGCCCACCGGCACGCCGCGCACCCAGTCGATGAGGTGGACACAGAACAACATGACGTCGCGTGCGAACGTCAGCAGCAACAGCGAGGAAAAGAAGCCGAGCGCGGTCAGGCCGAACCAGGCGAGACGATCCGCGAGCGGCTGGGTTTCGAGCGAGCGCGCGGCCATGCCGATGGGAATCAGGATCACGGACGCCACCAGCAGCGCCGCGGCCAGCACCTTGAGCGGCAGGCCCACCGGCGCGTCCGGGATGAGCCGCACGCCGACATAAATGTGAAACAGAATGCCGATACCGATAAAGCGGATGAAGAAAGCCGAGCGTCGCATAGCGCTCCTGGAAGATCGATGAAGCGGCGGGCGTGGGCTATGAGCGCCCGCGCTGCCGGGCACGAGTGCCCGCGCCGGATAGGGAACCAATTCTACCGGTTCGGTGCGCGGGACGCCGTCCGGCATGGCAGGAAGGACCATCTGCGCGATGCGAAAAAAAGCCTCGGCACCGGAATGCCGAGGCTTGCCTGCATCGAAACGTTCAGCGTGTGATCAGACCGCCATGCACAGGTACTTGATGACGACGTAGTCATCGATGCCATAGTGCGAGCCTTCGCGGCCGAGGCCGGATTGCTTGACGCCGCCGAACGGTGCGACTTCGTTCGAGATCAGTCCGGTGTTGATGCCCACCATGCCGTAT